>NZ_FOPS01000009.1 GCF_900113545.1 Neisseria elongata subsp. elongata
GAATCAGGCAAAACGCGTCTTGCGCAAATACAACGGAATTGATCGCAAATCTTTCCCGCTGTTCTTGAAAGAATGCGAATTTCGATTTAACTTCGACACACCATCCCGGCAGCTAAAAATCTTGCAGGATTGGTGTGGAATTTAGGGCTAATCTACGTCAGCCCCTAATATTTTTCTGGACGGCGGCAGCGTGAAACTGACTGTACGCGACACGGTCGGCAACAAACGCTGCTATTTCCACAACCGCAGCCTGGACAGCCAAGGCACGCCGTGTTACAACCGAATCACCGCCGAAAATGGGCACACGCTCACCACAGAAGAACAAACCACCCTGTTGGCGCAACTGGCCAAACTACGCGCACAATGCGACCTAAGTTGCCAAACGGCGTTGGATGACTTTATCGGCCGCACTGCCGAATAACGCGCGCGTTTCCATTCGCAGGCAGCCTGCACCCCAATGTTTCACCCACGAGGTTCTTCACCATGCTGACCGATTTAGAACTGACCGGCCGCACCCGCAGCCATGTTGTGCAATACACCTCCCCGCGTTTTGCTGCCCAACCACAGGTAGCGGAAGCGTTTTTGGCCATGCGTGCCGCCGCACAAAAAGACGGCATCGATATGCAGCCGTTCAGCACCTTCCGCGATTTCAACACCCAGCTGCGCATTTGGAACCATAAATTCGCCGGCAAAAAACCGCTGTATGACGAATACGGCAGAGTGCGTGACAGAAGTGCGATGTCGGAGGAAGAGATTATCCGGCATATTCTGGATTGGTCGGCATTACCGGGCGGCAGCCGTCACCATTGGGGCACGGAAATCGACGTGGTGGATGCCGCCGCCATGCCGCTGGGCTACCGTCCGAAGCTGCTGCCCGAAGAAACGGGCGAAGGCGGCATTTTCCGTCCGTTGCACCAATGGCTGGATGAAAACCTGCACCGCTTCGGTTTCTTCCGCCCGTATCAAAAACAGCAAGGCGGCATGTTTCCCGAACCTTGGCATTTGAGCTATGCGCCTTTGTCGGTGCCTGCGTTGCAGGCCATGTCGGTCGATTTGCTGGCGGATACTTTGTGCAATGCGGAGCTATCGGGCAAGGAAACCGTGCTGGCGTTGCTGCCCGAACTTTACCGCAACCACATTTTGAATATTGCGGATGTCCCGACCGCCTAGTGCTGGCTGCTTTTTGTATCGCCCGACGCGGTTTCAGTTCGCCGCAAACGATTCTCCGCCTTAAAACGCCGCAATTTCCACCAACTTCGGCGCATAGCTGCCCGCCGTGTCGTGCCGCGCGTCCAGCCAAACATCCACCAACGCCCACGATTCGGGTGCGGCAATCACATTCTGCCCCATGCACAACACCTGTGCGTCATAATTTTCCACTGCGCCGCGCACACCCACCAAATCGTGCGCCGTGGCTGCGCGGATGCCCTGCACCTTGTTGGCGGCAATCGCCGTGCCGATGCCCGTGCCGCAAATCAAAAGGGGCTGACGTAGATTGCAGTTATGCTAGGCTACAAAAATGCAGATAAATAATTGTAAATTAAGCAAGAGAGCTCAAAAGAAACTACTTGATTTTTTTGTGCTCCAAGTTACCGCCCGTTCCGCTGCCTATATTTTGGACATTCAGCCTAACTCCGCCATCCTGTTCTACCACAAAATCCGCATGGTTATCAGCCATTATCTGGCCTTGGCTGCCGATGAGGTTTTTGAGGGCTCTGTCGAGCTGGACGAAAGCTAGTTCGGCGGACTGCGTAAAGGTAGACGTGGTCGCGGTGCGGCAGGAAAAGTGGTTGCCTTCGGCATTCTGAAACGCAACGGACGGGTCTATACCGTTGTCGTAGATAATGCCAAGTCCGAAACGTTAATCCCTGTCATCAAAAAGAAAATCATGCCGGACAGTATTGTTTATACCGATAGTCTGAGCAGCTACGACAAGTTGGACGTGAGTGGTTTTACCCATCACCGCATCAACCATTCCAAGGAATTTGCAGACCGTCAGAACCACATTAACGGCATTGAGAATTTTTGGAATCAGGCAAAACGTGTCTTGCGCAAATACAATGGAATCGATCGCAAATCTTTCCCTCTGTTCTTGAAAGAATGTGAATTTCGGTTTAACTTCGGCACACCGTCTAGGCAACTAAAAATCCTTCGGGATTGGTGTCGAATTTAGAGCTAATCTACGTCAGCCCCTTTTTTTCCAGCCGCCACCTTTTCAGACGGCCTCCGTCCAATCCGTTATAATCCGCCCTCTTTTTCATTGCCGGATACCCGCCAGATGGCCGATTCTCCCCCTTCCTGTTACCTCTCGCTCGCCCCGATGCAGGGTTTGACGGACGCCCCGATGCGCGACCTGCTGACCCGCATCGGTGGTTTTGACGAATGCGTCAGCGAATTCGTCCGTATCACGCACACCGTCCATTCACGCGCCACCTGGCTGAAATACGCCCCCGAAATCGCCAACGGCAACCGTACGCCGTCGGGCGTTCCCTGCACGGTTCAGCTTTTAGGCAGCGACGAGGAAAAAATGGCGGAAAACGCATTGGAAGCCGTGCGCTTCGGGGTGAGGAAAATCGACTTGAATTTCGGCTGCCCCGCACCGACGGTCAACAAACACCAAGGCGGTGCGGTACTGTTGAAAGAACCGGAAAAGATACACCGCATCGTCCGCACGCTGCGCCGCGCCCTGCCCGACCATATTCCGCTGAGCGGTAAAATGCGTTTGGGATTTGAAGACAAAACGCTGGCTTTGGAAAACGCGCAGGCCATTGCCGAAGGAGGAGCCTGCTCGCTCACTGTACACGCCCGTACCAAAGTCGAAGGCTACGAACCGCCCGCACATTGGTCTTGGGTGAAAAAAATCGCCGATGCCGTAAGCATTCCGGTAACGGCCAACGGCGATGTTTTCACCTTGCGGGATTATTTGGACATTAAGCGGGAAAGCGGCTGCAACAGTGTGATGATCGGGCGTGGGGCGGTAATGCGCCCGGACTTGGCGCGCCAAATCAAGCAATATGAAAACGGGGAAGAAGTATGCGAAATGCCGTTTGCAGAAATCCTCGGCTGGATAAACCTGTTTGTCGATTTGTGCCTGTTTCAGACGGCCAACGAAAAATACGCCGTCGCCCGCCTGAAGCAATGGCTGGGCATGATGAAGAAAGCCTATCCCGAAGCACAGGCTTTGTTTGACGCCGTACGGACGGTTCGGGAAGCGGAAGCTGTGAAAAAGATTGTAACGGGTTTCCAAGTTGCCGCCGGATAATCGGAGGCCGTCTGAAAACAAGCCAAGCATATTAAAAAAGGCCGTCTGAAATCGTTTTTTTCAGACGCCTTTCCGCCGGTTTATACGCTTATTTTGCCGTTTTTGCCGCGTTCTGCAAATTTTTCATCGGATTCAAATCAATCGATGCGCCCTGGCTGACAATCCATTTGTTTTCCACCCGCCAAATCCCGCCTTCGTCTTCCAGCCGCACATACCAATGGTTGGCCGGCGGCAGCTTGGCGAACTGTCCGAGATATTCGGTCTTATCGCCCGATTTCGGCGCAGTCGAAAGTTTCAGACCGATACTTTGATCGTATTCCTTTTTGACGGGATGCAGCAGGGTCAGCTTCAGCGGTACTTTGTCGTCAAAGCGGCCGGACACATACACGCGAACCGCGCTGCCGTCGGGATTGATGAGGGCCTGCCCCCGGATACCCCGTTCCACCGCCGCCGTATCGCGCTTGAGGTCCAAATCGATATGTTTGCCGTCTTTGTAATAATCATCGCTGACCAAATCGGAACTGCCGCTGGCAGCGAGATAAAGCGTTACAAAAGCCGCCACCACGACGATGGCCGGACCGGAAAACAGCAGCCACGGCCACGGCTCTTTATACCAGACTTTGGTTTTTTCCTGCGCCACGTTTATTCTCCGATAAAGTTGGATTTTTCGTTAATGACACGGCCTTCGGTATCGCCATCCTGACGGTAGGTAAAGGTAAAGTTGATCGGATGGCTGCCTTTGTCGGCATATTCGGGAATAGTGGACACTTGAACCGGAACGGTAATGGTCTGCCGTCCGCCGACTTTGATACCTTCTTTCGGCAAACCTGAAAGTTCGATGTCGTCAAAACCGCTGACCGAAGCCGTGACGGTCTGTTCTTGCTCGCTATTGTTAATGATGCGCAGATTATAGGCGTTTTCTAACCAGCCTTTGCCGTTTTCCCGCACCATCACGCCGCGGTCTTTGATGACATCGACCCGCAGCGTCGCACGGGTGGCCACGCCGATGATAAATGCCACAATCGCCACAAATAACACTGCGCCGTAACCGGCCACGCGCGGACGCAAAAGTTTTTTCTTGATGTCTTTGTCGGTGTATTTGTGCTCCAGCACATTTTCCGTCGTGTATCGAATCAGGCCGCGCGGATAGCCCATTTTGTCCATAATTTCATCACAGGCATCGATACAGGCGGCACAGCCGATACATTCGTATTGCAGGCCGTCGCGGATATCGATACCGACCGGGCACACCTGTACGCACATGGTACAGTTGATGCAGTCGCCCAAATCGGTTTCGTCCCGGCCAACGTTTTTCTTACGCGCGCCGCGCGGTTCGCCGCGTTCGGTATCGTAAGAAATAACCAATGTATCGGGATCGAACATCGCGCTTTGGAAGCGGGCATACGGGCACATGTATTTACATACCTGCTCGCGCATCTGATGGGCGAACAGCCAGGTAACGAAGCCGTAAAATGCCGCCGCAAACAACGCGCCGCCGTCCGCAGTCATGGTGAATACCGCCGGTACGAATTCGCGTATCGGCGTAAACCATCCGACAAAGGAAATTCCCGTCCAGGCGCATACGGCGAAAATCAACAGGTATTTGGTCAATTTGATACGGATCTTACGCAAGCCCCACGACTCTTTGTCCAGCTTCAAACGTTTGTTGCGGTCGCCTTCGACAAAATGGTCTATCCACAACATGATTTCGGTGTACACCGTTTGCGGGCAGGCGTAGCCGCACCATAGCCGTCCGGCCACAGTCGTCCACCAAAACAGACCGAAAGCGCAGATAATCAGCAACAGCGCCAGATAAATCAAATCCCCCATGCCCAGCGACAAACTGAAGATGAAGAAATGGCGGTTGGAAATATCGAACAAAACCGCCTGCCGGCCCGACCAGTGGAACCACGGAATGCAATAAAAAACAAATTGCGTCGCCAAAATGGCTGCAATGCGCAGTTTGGCAAAACGGCCTTCGGCCTTCTTCGGATGGATACGCTTGTTCGATTCATAAAGCTGGATAACCTGCTCTTTCGGCTTGCCGGGTTCTTTCGGCTTACTTGCAGGCTTTGCCTTCACGGTCGGCTTGTTCTCAGCCGGGCGCCCGGAATCACCTTTACCCTCTGCCGCCTGTGCCTCGGCTTCTGCCGGCTTCATGGCATCATCTGATTCTTGTTCGGTCATGGCATGTTCCTTTTAGCTTCTGTTTATCAACGGAATTTACAGATTATATATATAATGCGGAATTATACGCCTTTTTACCAAACGGCTGCACCAAGAACCTTTTATCAACCCTATTCATATTTTAAATACTTCCCTGTATTACTTTTAAAACCGATTTTTTTACCGATAAAGGCCGTCTGAATTTGCTATAATGCGCCGTTTTTTCATTTCTCATCCATTCCAATCCCAATGCAGCTGACCGTTATCGGAGTGAACCACCAAACCGCGCCGCTGAGCATACGCGAAAAACTCGCCTTTGCCGCTGCCGAACTGCCCGATGCGGTCGGCAGTCTGATCGACAGCGATGCCGCGCTCGAGGCGGTTATCTTGTCCACCTGCAACCGCACCGAACTCTACTGCATCGGCGAAAGCGCAAAAATCACCGACTGGCTGGCCGCCCGCCAAGGCTTAACGGCGGAAGAAATCCGCCCCTACCTTTACACCTACGGCTGCAGTGACACCGTACGCCACGCCTTCCGCGTTGCCTGCGGCCTGGACAGCATGGTGCTGGGCGAACCGCAAATCCTCGGTCAAATTAAAGATGCCGTTCAGACGGCACAAGAACAGAACACCGTCGGCACCTGGCTCAACTCGCTGTTTCAAAAAACCTTTTCCGTCGCCAAAGAAATCCGCAGCGGAACTTCGGTGGGCGAACATTCCGTTTCCATGGCTGCCGCATCGGTCAAAATGGCCGAACAGATTTTCCCTTCGGTCGGCAAACTGAATGTTTTATTTGTCGGCGCGGGCGAAATGATCGAACTGGTGGCCACTTATTTTGCCGCCGAAAACCCGCGCCTGATGACGGTGGCCAACCGTACCTTGGAACGGGCAGAAGAATTGTGCGGCAAACTAGGCATCAACGCCGAACCCTGCCTGTTGAACAACATCCCCGACATCCTGCACCAATACGATGTCGTGATTTCCTCCACCGCCAGCCCGCTGCCCATCATCGGCAAAGGCATGGTCGAACGCGCCCTCAAACAGCGCAACCAAATGCCCGTCTTCATGTTGGATTTAGCCGTACCGCGAGACATCGAGGCCGAAATAGCCGATTTGGACGACGTGTATCTCTACACCGTAGACGACATGGCTGATGTGGTACAAAGCGGCAAAGACGCACGCAAAAAAGCGGCGGCGGAAGCAGAAGTAATGGTAGAACAAAAAGTGGCCGAATTCCTCGAATGGCAGAAAAGCCGTGAAAACGTCCCCTTAATCCGCGCCCTGCGCGACGAAGGCGAACGTGCCCGCCGCCATGTTCTGGAAAACGCCATGAAACAACTTGCCAAAGGTGCCGCACCCGAAGAAGTGCTGGAACGCCTCTCGGTGCAATTAACCAACAAACTGCTGCACTCGCCTACCCGCACCCTTTCAAAAGCCGGCGGCAGCGACAGCGAATTGGTTGATGCCGTCGCCCAAATCTACCACTTGGAACATCCCGAACGAAAATAAACAAAAGCGGAATAATCGGGCACGGCCATAGCGATACAAATCATCTATCATGCATAAACCATCCCGCGCAGTAAAGCAGAAGAGGCCGCCTGAAAACTTTTCAGACGGCCTCTCACCCTATTTTCCGCATACCGTTTCATTGCAACACGTCAATACCTGCCGACTCCGACGTATCCGTGCAAAATCGGGCAATACGAAAGCAATTCACCCGATGCCTCAACGCATGAACAATAGTTTTCTTCAAACCCGGACTCCACACCGCCCCAAACCATACTCCCCGCAAAGAATGCGCCCGCATATAACCGATTCGTCTTTGCTTGCTAAAAACGGTTCTTTCCTTTTTTCAGACGGCCTGATTAAAGTAGCAACAGTCAGCTTAAAGAAAGATTCCGTATGTCCATCCAAAACAAGCATCTGAACTGGCTCGAAGCCGAATCCATCTACATCATCCGCGAAGTCGTCGCCGAAGCGAAAAATCCCGCGCTGCTGTTTTCCGGCGGCAAGGATTCCGTCGTTTTGCTGGCGCTGGCGGTCAAAGCGTTCAAACTCGAAGGCCGCCCGCTCAAGCTGCCGTTCAAGCTGCTGCACGTCGATACGGGGCACAATTACCCCGAAGTGATTCAGTTCCGCGATGAAACCGTCGCGCGCACGGGCGTGCAACTGGTGGTCGGCAGCGTCGAAGACTCCATCAAAAAAGGCACGGTCGTCCTGCGCCGCGAAACCGATTCGCGCAACGCCGCGCAGGCGGTTACGCTGGTGGAAACGATTGAAGAACAAGGCTTTGACGCACTGATGGGCGGTGCGCGGCGCGATGAGGAAAAAGCGCGGGCGAAGGAGCGGATTTTCTCGTTCCGCGACGAGTTCGGACAGTGGGACCCGAAAAGCCAGCGTCCCGAACTGTGGTCGCTCTACAATACGCGGCTCTTTAGCGGCGAAAACATGCGCGTGTTCCCCATCTCCAACTGGACGGAACTCGACATCTGGCAATACATCGCCCGCGAAAACCTCGCGCTGCCGCCGATTTATTACAGCCACAAACGCGAAGTCGTCGAACGCGGCGGGCTGCTCGTCCCCGTTACCCCGCTGACGCCGAAACGCGAAGGCGAAGTTTCCCAAATCCGCGACGTGCGCTTTCGTACCGTCGGCGACATTTCCTGCACCTGCCCCGTCGCCAGCACCGCCGCCACGCCCGAAGACATCATCGCCGAAACCGCAGCGGCCACCATTTCCGAACGCAGCGCGACGCGCATGGACGATCGCGTGTCCGAAGCGGCGATGGAAGAACGCAAAAAGGCGGGGTATTTCTGACAAAGGTTTCTGGCAAAGACAAAAAGGCCGTCTGAAAAGTTTTCAGACGGCCTTAAACATTAGAAAATTTATTGTGGCGCGGCGGACGGGGCTCGAACCCGCGACCCCCGGCGTGACAGGCCGGTACTCTAACCAACTGAGCTACCACCGCGCATCCATTGTTAAACCAACAATGAAAAGAGAAACTTGGTGGGTGATGACGGAGTCGAACCGCCGACATTCTGCTTGTAAGGCAGACGCTCTACCAACTGAGCTAATCACCCGATATTTTGTGGCGCGGCGGACGGGGCTCGAACCCGCGACCCCCGGCGTGACAGGCCGGTACTCTAACCAACTGAGCTACCACCGCGCATCCATTGTTAAACCAACAATGAAAAGAGAAACTTGGTGGGTGATGACGGAGTCGAACCGCCGACATTCTGCTTGTAAGGCAGACGCTCTACCAACTGAGCTAATCACCCTTTTGCCGTTCAGCAAAGCGCGCATTAAATCAAATTTACGCCGATTCCGCAAGCCATGAATGGCCGGAAAATTATAATAAACTGAATTTAAAAACTTTTAATTTTACACGCACCGGCACACAACTCATCATCCCTTTTCAGACGGCCTTTAAATACGGTAGGCTTGCGCTTTATCTTGCAACGGAGGACTTCCGCATGCCGCCTTTCATCGGACTTACCGCAGCCCTCACCCGTTTTCAGACGGCCTTAGCCTGCCCGAAGCAAACACAGCAGGCCGTTTTGGCCGATATTCTGCACCGCAACCGCGATTGCGCCTTCGGCAGGGAACACCGTTTTGCCGAACTGAAAGACTACGGCGACTTCGCCCGCGCCCTGCCCGTCCGCCGCTATGAAGACTTCAGCCCGTCCATCGAACAAATTGCCGCAGGCCGTTCGGGCATCTTAACGGCGGAAGCCATATCGCATTTCGAAGAAACCGGCGGTTCTTCCGGCGGAGCGAAGCTGATTCCCTACACCGACGGCCTATATGCAGCCTTCCGCCGCGCCGTACTGCCGTGGCTGGCCGACTTGCAACGGCAACGGCCGCAGGCATTGGCCGGACAGCTGTTTTTCGTCATCAGCCCGCTGACCCGCAGCCGCGACAAAACCGAAGGCGGCATACCAATCGGCAGCGGCAACGATTTGGACTATTTCGGCCGTGAAACCGGCGCGGCACTGGCGGAAAAAACCCTATTTCTGCCCGAATTGCTGGCCGCGCAAACTGCTGAAGAATGGCAGTTCCACTGCGCCCGCCTGCTGCTTTCTGCGGAAAACCTGAGCTTTATCTCCGTTTGGAGCCCGTCCATCCTGCTGCCGATTCTGCAAACCATGCAGGAGCGGCAGGACGGACTATTGGCCGAAATACACGAACCGCGCCGCCGCGCCGTACTGTCGCGCGCACTGTCCGCAGCACAGCCCGATACCCGCCTGATTTGGCCGCAACTCGACACCGTCAGCTGCTGGGACAGCCATACCGCCGCCGCACCCGCCGCCTTGCTGCGGCAGAAACTGCCGCATGTATGGATTCAAGGCAAAGGCCTGCTGTCTACCGAAGCCGTTTCCAGCATCCCTTTTTCGGACGGCCTCCATCCGATATTAGCCGTGGACAGCCATTTTTACGAATTTGCCGACGAACGGGACATCTATCCCGCCTGGGCATTGCAAAACGGCCGCGACTACCGCCTGATCGTTACCACCCAAGGCGGGCTGTACCGCTATGACACGGGCGACCGCGTCTGCATCCGCAGTATGGAAAACAGCATTCCCCGTTTGGAATTCGTCGGCCGCGACAGCCTGACAAGCGACTTGTGCGGCGAAAAGCTGACCGAAGCCTTCGTCCGCCGCGCCATGCTACGCACCTCCCCCGGCCTGCCCGACCATGCCTTGCTGCAAGGCGTGAACGCCGCCCCGCCCTACTACCGCCTGATTCTTTCAGACGGCCACCCCGCTTCCGATACCGGGCTTACCACCGCACTCGACAACGCATTGGGCGAAAACCCGCAATACGCCTACGCCCGACGCATCGGCCAACTCGCGCCGCCGCAATGCGCCCGCACCGCCGACCTGCAGCAATACGCTGCCGCCCTGTTCCGTGCCGACCAACGCCTCGCCCTACGGAAAACGCCGCTTCTGCTGCCGCCTGCCGATGCTTGAAGCAGAAGAGGCCGCTTATCTCTTTTTTAGACGGCCTGAAAATAGGATAATGACGGCCTGAAGCTATCGGAAAATCATCAATAAGGAAAACCGCATGACCACGCCTCCGGCCGCCGACGGCCTGCACAATTACTGGTATATCGCCGCCACAGAACGCGCGGTACGGAAAAAACCGCAGGCAGTCAGGCTGTTCGGCCGCCACTATGCCGTTTTCCATCAGGGCGGAGGACGTTATGCCGCCCTGCTCGACTGCTGCCCGCACCGAAACGTGCCGCTTTCCATCGGCAAGGTAAACGAAAAGGGCTGTTTGCAATGCGCCTATCACGGCTGGTCGTTTGACGGCGGCGGCAAGCTGGATTCGATTCCCGCGCTGTGCTGCGGCGAAACGCCCGACGTGCGTGTGCCCGCGGTGCACTGTATGGCGCAGGACGGTTATGTCTGGCTGTGCATAGGCGAGCCGGCGATGCCCGTCCCGTTGCGGTTTTCCTGCCTCGGAGAAGCAGGTTACACCACCTTCCGGATGAAAACCCGTTTTGCCGCGCCGGTGGATTGGTGTTTGGAAAACTTTTTAGACTGCCCGCACGCGGTTTATGTGCACGATTCGTGGTTCCGCGCCCCCACCGGCAAACCCGTCCGCGCCCTGTTGCGGCGCAATGCCGACGGCGCGCAAATCGAATATGCGGACGAGCCGCGCGAAAAAAGCCTGGTGTGGCGGCTGCTGCAAAACAGCGAAACGCGGATGAGCCACACCGACCGCTTCATCGCCCCGTCCACATCGCAGGTGGACTACCGTTTTTCAGACGGCAAACACTACATCGTTACCTCGTCCTGCACGCCGCTTGATGAAAACACCACCGAAGTCCACACCGTCATCAGCTACAAATTCGGCCGTCTGAACGGCCTGATACGCCTGCTGTTCGAACCTCTGTCGCACCTGATTATCAGGCAAGACGTCAATATGATGCAGAAGCAGCGCGACAATATCGACCGCTTCGGCGGACGGGCGCGTTTCTGCAACAGCGCGGCAGACCTGCTGATGCCCGAAATCACCGGCTGGCGCAAAACGCTGGCCGAAGGCGGCGAACCGCAACCCGAAGGCGTGGTGCGCGAACAGGAACTGCATCTGTGAAACGCGCCTTTCAGACGGCCTCCCTCTCCACCCTGGCCGCCGCCCTCGGTTTTTACCTGTGGCAGAACGGTTTTGCCGCAAACGGCGGCAGCATCGCCCTGCCAAAAGCCTTGTGGCTGGGCATGACGGTCTTATACTGGCTGATTCTGCCGCCGCTGGTTTTCAGCTCGTCCGCCGTATCAGGCCGTCTGAAAACCGCCTATCTGCTCTTTTGGCTGCCCATGCTGGCGCGCGGACTGATTGAAATCCTGCTCATGTACGGCACCAACACTTGGAAATACGGTTACGGCATCATCCACGACCTGTTCAGCCTCGCCCTGCTGCTGCCGCTCGGCCTGTGGTGCCGCCGCGAACAACCCCGCCTGCTCGCCGCCAACCTCGGCATCATGGCCGCCATGTTTGCCGCCGAAGCCTGGTTTGCCAACTACATTTCCGCCTTCAACCAAAACCATCCCCACGCCAGACTATGGTTTATCGGCTGGGAAGCCCCCCACTTCGCCAACCAGGCCGCCACCGCATTACTGGTCTCCCTCCTTGCCATCTGGCTCATCTGCCTGACCCGGAAACTGCCATGAACAAACTGACTACCCGAACCGCCTCCCCGTCCGAACTGACCGAAGCAGCCGTCGGCAGCCTCTACGGCCTCTATGCCCGCTACTATGGCGGCACCTCGTCCGAACTCTTCCGCCGCGACCTGCTGGAAAAAGACCACATCCTGCTGCTGGAAGACGAAAACGGCGAAACCCGCGGTTTCACCACCCTCAAAGTCATCCCCTTCACCCACCTCGGCCGCAGCGGCCGCGCCCTCTTTTCCGGCGACACCATCATCGACCACCGTTTTTGGGGCGAACAAACCCTACCGCTGGCCTGGTGCTGCCTGGCCGGACGCATCAAAGCCCGACAACCCGACCTCCCCCTGTACTGGCTGCTCATCGTCAAAGGCGACCGCACCTACCGCTACCTCAACGTCTTCAGCAAAACCTACTACCCCAACCGCCGCTATCCCACCCCGCCCGAAACGCAAAGCCTGATCGACCACCTCGCCGCCGCCCGTTTCGGCCGGCACTACCTGCCGGAAAGCGGCCTCATCCGCTATCCCGAATCGCAAGGCCACCTGAAAAACGAATGGCTGAACGAAAAAACCGCCGACAACCCCGAATCGCGCTTTTTCCGCAGCCGCAACCCCGGCCACACGAAAGGCAACGAACTGGTCTGCCTGACCCTGCTCGAACCGGACAACCTCCGCTCCTTCGCCCTGCGCGGCTTCACGCAAGGACTGGCTTTGGGCGCGCTGTAAACACATTTGGCCCAAAGGCCGTCTGAAAAAAGAAGCGGCGCGGAACAGGTACGCTGAAAACCTTCCGTATAGCGGATTGACACCCGTCCAAACCCACCGCAAACCCTGCAATGTAGCCTCCCGCACTGTTTCGGACACCTGTAAAAATCACCCTCCCGCATCGAAAAGCGGCAATGCGGCGGAAAAAATCAATCCGCATCAGGCAATGATGTTTAAATTTTCTCAATAACATCAATTATTCATCGCAAAATTCGATTGTTTCGAGAGCCAATCCCAATTAAAATCCCACACATGAAATCCATAAATACAAACCTGCGGCGGCTGAACCCCACCATTGCCGACCAGCCAAACAACCCCATGCGCAATGCCGAGCATGTGGCCGAAATGCTCAAACTGATGGCGCACCCCCACAGGCTGATGATTCTCTGCCTGCTGGTCGAAAGCGAACATAACGTAGGCGAACTGGTGGAAGCACTCGACATCAACCAAACCGCGCTGTCCAACCATTTATCGAAACTGCGCAGTGCCGGCCTCATCGACTACACCCGTTACCACCGCGTATTGCAATACCGCCTGAAATCGGAAGAAGCCCGCACCATACTCGAAGTATTGAGCGGCTTCTGCCTCGACCGCTGATTCCCCACTCCGGCCGTCAGAGGATTTTTCAGACGGCCTTTCCCATTTCATCCCATCCGGAACACAACATGAAAATCGCGACTTGGAACGTCAATTCCCTAAACGTGCGCCTGCCGCAAGTGCAAAACTGGCTGGCCGACCACCGGCCCGACATCCTCGCCCTGCAGGAACTCAAACTCGACCAAGACAAATTCCCAGCCGCCGCCCTGCAAATGATGGGCTGGCACAGCGTTTGGAGCGGCCAAAAAACCTACAACGGCGTCGCCATCATCAGCCGCAGCGAACCGCAAGACGTACACACCGGCCTGCCCGCCCTGCCCGACGACCCGCAACGCCGCGTCATCGCCGCCACCGTCAACGGCGTGCGCATCGTCAATGTCTATTGCGTCAACGGCGAAGCTCTGGACAGCCCGAAATTCCAATATAAAGAACAATGGTTTGCCGCCCTGACCGAATTTCTCCGCAACGAATTGTCCCGACATGAAAAACTGGTCCTGCTGGGTGATTTCAACATCGCGCCCGCCGATGCCGACTGCTACGCGCCCGAAAAATGGCATGAAAAAATCCTCTGCTCGTCCATCGAGAGACAGTGGTTCCAAAATTTGTTGGATTTGGGCTTGACCGACGGCCTGCGCCAAATCCATCCCGAAGGCGCGTTTTACACTTGGTTTGACTATCGCGGTGCGATGTTTCAACGCAAGCAAGGGCTGCGCATTGACCACATCCTGACCAGCCGCGCGATGGCATCCGCCTTGCAAGACGTGCAGGTGGATTACGACACCCGTGCCTTGGAGCGACCCAGCGACCACGCTCCCGTTTGGGTGCAATTTGCCGACTGCTCTTCTTCATCCTAAGGCCGTCTGAAAACGAGGCTTCCGTCAGGAAGCCGAGTTTCTGCGGAGCTAAAACGGGGCTTCTGTGTAGAAACTGAGTTTCTGCGAAACCAAAACGGGGCGGCCGTCTGAAAATAAAAGTTGCAGGAAACTACAGCAAGGAATTACGCACCCAAACCTACCCCGCCGGTAAAATCTCTCTCCAACCGCAGACGGCCTCCCCCAACGCGCCGCCGCTTTGGCCAAATCATTGAAAACAACGACCATGACCGACAACTTCCAAGCACTCGACGATACCCGCCATATGCTGCAATGGCTGGCCGACGAACCCTATGAAGAAATCCGCAGCAGCGTCGAAAGCATCCTGCGCGAACAAGTGGCCGACAGCCGCCTGATTGATTTTGCCGTTACTTCCGAACCCGATTGGCTTACCGTCGGCACACGCTCGCCCGACAACCTGGATGCCATCATCCTGAACCGCACCGCCACGGCCTTTGAATTTTGCCTCCATGTATCAGGCGGCGGCCAAATTCACGAATTGCACGGCGTCTACACTTGGGCGGCATGGCATCTCGACCACGACGGCGAAGGATCAAACCAACGGGTTTGGTTCGATATAGGCGGCACATTGGCCGAATTCGGCAAAGACGGCAAATTGCCCGAACGGCTGAACGAAGGAAGATAAGCGTCAACCTGCAAGCTTGCAGAACCCGCCTCCGTCAGCAGCAAACATAAAAAGGCCGTCTGAAAATATCCGCAATGCAGCGAAACATTTTCAGACGGCCTGTGTTATGCAGGCTTACTGCACGCTGTAGTCGCGCAGGTATTGGATGCGTTCGCGGGTCTGGCGGCTGTCGCATTGTAACCGCAGATATTCGGCACGCTCCGGACTGTCGGCTTGGGCGGCCGCGCGGCGGCAGGCCGCGTTTTTACGGTTGATCCACTCGCGCTGCTCGTCGCGCAGCCCTTGCTGGATCACGCTGTCCAAATCCCTCCAGACATTGTTGATTTCACGGTCTGCCGCACGGTAATCGCTGTGTGCCTGCTCCAACTCTTCATCCGACACGCCCGGAGGGGCCGGCTCTTCGTTTTTGGCCGGAGGCGTCAGCACTTCGGGCATCGGGTCGGCCGTTGCCGAAGAGGCGGCTTCAGGTTCGGATGCCGTTTCTTCGACCACCTCAATCTTCCCACCCTCTTTCACTTGTTTGAGCGCGTCTTCCAAACGGACGGCCTTGCCGTCTATCAGCAGCAGGCTTTTGATGCCGTAAGGCAGCAAGGCGGCAGACAATGCGTTGGCGGCGTTATCCAATCCGTTGTCTGCATAGGTGATGGAAAAACTGCCTTTTTCATCTTTGGCGGGCGTGTATTTGAGGGTTTGGCCCAGTATGCCGTTTTCTTTGTATGTCAGCGAACCGATGCCGGTGCGCTCGCCGATTACTTTGGCCAGCGTTTTATCGCCGTAAAGCAAGGGGGCGTTGGTTTGGGCGGTCTTTAAAGTATCCGGAGAGATTGTGATAGACAAATCGGCCTGGCAATAAGGCTTGGTGCCGCTGTTGTCCTGTTGCGGGTTATTCAGGGTGATTGTCAGCTCTGCAGCGGCGGCAATGACTTTATCCGCATCGACAAATCCGCGCGTATCGTTTTTGGCGAACGTCCGCGCCTGCTCTTTGACGGCCTGCTGCAAACTGTTTTGGATGTTTTGAATCACGGCGGGATCGCCGCAAGCCAAATCTTCCGGCTGCGGCTGCTCTTTTTTACCGCAGGCGGCCAACAGCAAAATCACGGCGGCGGCCGATAAGGCGGTGTAGCGTTTAACGGTCATGATGTTTCCTTTCCGAATAGGTGCATGACTGTGCCGATGCGGCAAAGCCTGCAAATGCCTGTGCGTCATTATCCTTTCAGACGGTCTCCTGTGCAGGGGAGGCCGTCTGAAAACATCTCGGCAACGACGTGCCATCATAACAAAAGCACCTGCCGGGGGTAAGCCGGAACAGGTGCTTTTAGCATTGCTTTACAGATTATTTCTTCAGGAATTCGACAAAGCCCGACAAAATCAAGGCGTTAATAATATCCACGAAGAATGCGCCCACCATAGGCACAATCAAGAAGGCTTTGTGCGACGGACCGAAACTCTGGGTAATGGACTGCATATTGGCTACGGCCGTCGGCGTTGCACCCAAGCCGAAACCGCAGTGTCCGGCGGACAAAACGGCGGCATCGTAATCGCGACCCATCAAAACATAGGTTACAAAAGTTGCGTACAAAATCATAACCACTGTCTGTACTGCCAAAATAACGGTTACCGATCCGGCCATGCCGGTCAATTGCCACAGTTTCAAGTCTAACAGGGCAATGGCCAAAAACAGGGATAATGAAGCGTTGCCGAATACGTCTACCGCACGGTCGAACATGTCGCGTTTGAAGACCAAGGTCAATACGTTGCGCAATACTACGCCTGCAAACAGACACAAAACGAATTTTGGCAGTTTGTAGAAGTATTGCTCGTCAAGCTGATACGCTTTGATGAATTCTGCAAACGCCAAACAGGCGGCAAACAGCGCCAAGGTTTCAACAGCAGAATCGGCAGTAATCAGGCGGGTTTTACCGTGGCTCTCGAACGCATCGTCTGACTGGTAGTTATCTGCCTGCTCCCCGTTGTTTGAAACTTTGGCACGTCCCTGCTTATTAATTAAGCGGCGTGCAACCGGCCCGCCGATTAAACCGCCAAATACCAAGCCGAACGTAGCTGCGGCAATACCCAAACCTGTCGCACCGCCTATACCGAATTCTTTTTCCAAAGTCGGACCCCACGCACCTGCCGTACCGTGTCCGCCGGTCAGGGTAATCGAACCGGTAATCAAGCCGATGGCGGGATGAATGTCCAATACTTTAGCCAAGCCGACGCCGACTACGTTCTGTACGAAAATAAACGCACCCACGATAGCGGTAAAGATAACCAGCGGCAGACCGCCTGCCTTCAGGCGGGAAAAGTCCGCGCTCAAGCCGATGGATGAGAAGAAAATCAGCATAAAGGCATCTTGCAGCGGCTTCTCAAACTTTAAGCTGAATCCGGTGAATGAATGAAGTACGGTGATCAATACCGCAGCCACCAAGCCTCCGGCCACAGGCTCGGGAATGTTGAAATCTTGCAAAAATTTAATTCTCTGCACCAAAAATTTGCCGAACAGCAAAACGATGGTAGCGGCAATCAAGGTGTAATAACTGTTGATTGCCAATTCTGTAGCCTGCATAAATTCTCCTATCGTTATTTAAAGCTAAGAAATGTTAAGCGGCGGATATTAGGGCAAGCGTGAAGATTTGTCAAAACAGAAATTTGAGGCCGTTTGAAAACCCGTATCGCTTATTTTCAGACGGCCTTTATAAAGTCAATGACACGAGTGGTCAGGCTGCAACGGTAAATTCCGCCTTTACCGAACCGGCCAAGTCCAAGGTCAGTTGGTCGCCCGGGTTCAATCTGCCTACACCGCAGGGCGTGCCGGTAAAGATTAAATCTCCCTGCCGCAGGCCGTACGTTTCTACCAAGCCGCGCAAAATCACGGGCAGATTGTAAATCATCAATGCGGTGTCGCCGTGCTGGCGTAGCTCGCCGTTGATATAAAAATCGAACGTGCAGTGCATCGGGTCGGGTAAACGGGCGGCAGGAACAAACGCCGACAGGCAGGCCGCCCCCTTGAAACCTTTGGCCTTCGTCCACGGCCATCCCTTGCTTTTGAGTTCGTCCTGAATATCGCGGGCAGTCAAATCCAGTCCGACGGCATAACCGGCTACGATGTCCAGCTCATGCCCTTCTGCAAGGCTTTCCGCATCGCCGCCGATCAGCAAAACCAGCTCGGCCTCGTAATGCACATTGCCGCTGAATGAGGGTAGCTGGATTTCACTCCCGCTATTGAGGATGGCACTGTTCGGCTTGAGGAAAACCAGCGGTTCGCTCGGCGTTTCGTTGCCGAGTTCGGCAATGTGGGCGACATAGTTGCGTCCGATACAGAAAATATTGTTTGTCCGTATCGCTTGGCCGTTAAGGAATATATGGCTCATAAAATGCTCCTGACTGTATATTTTGAAGTGGCAAATGATAACGGATACCGCCATATACGTCCCCAAAAAAAAACGGCATACCGTTTTGCGGTATGCCGTTACGGCAACAGAGAACTGCTGTATTTGGCAGTGATTTGTGTTTTAGTCCTCTTGCGCCCCGAGTTGGATATAGTTTTCCAAACCCATTTTGGCAATCAGTTCCTGCTGGGTTTCCAGCCAGTCGATGTGCTCTTCGTTGATGTCTTTTTGTTTTTCCAACAAAGCACGGCTGACATAATCCTGCTGTGCTTCGCACACTGCAATGGCGGCAGCCAGTGCGGCGTGTTTTTCTTCTTCTTTGGCCAAATCGCATTTGATGATTTCTTCGGTATTTTCACCGATCAGCAGCTTGCCCAGTTCTTGCAGATTGGGCAGGCCTTCCAACATCAGAATGCGCTCAATCAGGGCATCGGCCGATTTCATTTCGCGAATCGACTGTTTGTAAAAGTGTTCCGAAAGTTCTTCCACCCCCCAGTTTTTCAGAATGCGGGCATGGAGGAAATATTGATTAATGGTTACCAAAAGCAGGCCGAGGTTTTTATTCAGCTCGCGGATAACGGTACGATCGCCTTGCATAGAATTTCCTTTCCGCCGTTATTACAGTTGGCTTTGCTTATAATTTTCCAATCCCATCATTTCAATCAGGCGCAACTGCTGTTCCAACCAGTGGGCATGATCTTCTTCGGTATCGGACAACTGTTTCACCATAATGTCGCGGGTAACATAATCCTGTTTTTCCTCGCACAGTCTGATACCTTTTTTCAATGCGTCACGAACCTCAAGTTCGGTATTCAAGTCGGCTTTCAGCATGGAAACCAAGTCGCTGCCGATATTCAGGCCGGTGGGAACCATAGTCGGCGTACCTTCCAGCATCAGGATGCGGCGGATGAATTGTTCCGCATGTTCGGTTTCCTCTGCCATTTCGTGGTTCAAACGCTCAAACAGTTTGTTGAAACCCCATTCGGCATAC
Organism: Neisseria elongata subsp. elongata; assembly: GCF_900113545.1. Taxonomy (GTDB): domain Bacteria; phylum Pseudomonadota; class Gammaproteobacteria; order Burkholderiales; family Neisseriaceae; genus Neisseria; species Neisseria elongata. The sequence goes on from NZ_FOPS01000009.1 coordinate 19,359, forward strand.
ATGCGTGAATGGATAAAATACTGATCGCGTGCAGCCAATTCACCGGCCAACAGTTCGTTCATATAATCAATGACAGCTTTATCGCCTTTCATTTTCTTTCCTTTTCTAAAATAAATAATAGGGTTATATCAAATAATAATGGAGTGTGCGCATCCGTTGTTTTTTTACAGACAACGCGCTCTTTCGAATTGGGGAGAATTCTAGCACCGCCGCCACAAAAATCAACTTTCCTTTTAAAATACAAACAATTATCAGAAAGCAAAATTCAACACATCAAACCTGCATTTCGCACAACAATATGTTTTAAATAATATTTTATTTTTTCTAATAGTAATAAACGCTCTCAATCGATTTTGTCATTTACATAGTTTAACCATTAGCCATTATTGCGGCCTTTATCTTTACACCCATTCAGGGAAAAATGCCGCCCCAACAATCTCAAAGTGCTATAATGCGCAATTTTCCGCATTTAATATCAAATAACTTAACATCATGAAACAAATCCGAAATATCGCCATCATCGCCCACGTCGACCACGGCAAAACCACATTAGTTGACCAACTGCTGCGCCAATCCGGTACATTCCGCGCCAACCAGCAGGTTGACGAACGCGTGATGGACAGCAACGACCTTGAAAAAGAACGCGGCATTACCATCCTCGCCAAAAACACCGCCATCGATTACGAAGGCTACCACATCAACATCGTCGACACCCCGGGACACGCCGACTTCGGCGGCGAGGTGGAGCGCGTTTTGGGTATGGTGGACTGCGTCGTATTGTTGGTAGATGCGCAGGAAGGCCCGATGCCGCAAACCCGTTTCGTTACCAAAAAAGCCTTGGCTTTGGGACTGAAACCGATCGTCGTCATCAATAAAATCGACAAACCGTCCGCCCGTCCGAGCTGGGTCATCGACCAAACTTTCGAACTCTTCGACAACTTGGGCGCAACTGATGAACAGTTGGACTTCCCGATTGTCTACGCTTCCGGTCTGTCCGGTTTCGCCAAACTGGAGGAAACCGACGAGAGCAACGACATGCGTCCGCTGTTCGACACCATCTTAAAACACACTCCCGCACCGAGCGGCAGCGCAGACGAAACGCTGCAACTGCAAATTTCCCAACTCGACTACGACAACTACACCGGCCGCCTCGGCATCGGCCGCATCCTGAACGGACGTATCAAACCCGGTCAAGTCGTTGCCGTGATGAATCACGAGCAGCAAATTGCCCAAGGCCGCATCAACCAACTTTTAGGTTTCAAAGGCTTGGAACGCGTACCGCTTGAAGAAGCCGAAGCCGGCGACATCGTGATTATTTCCGGTATCGAAGACATCGGTATCGGCGTGACCATTACCGACAAAGAAAACCCTAAAGGTCTGCCGATGTTGAGCGTAGACGAACCGACGCTGACCATGGACTTTATGGTAAACACCAGCCCGCTCGCGGGCACCGAAGGCAAATTCGTAACCAGCCGCCAAATCCGCGACCGCCTGCAAAAGGAATTGCTGACCAACGTCGCCCTACGCGTGGAAGATACCGCCGATGCCGACGTGTTCCGCGTATCCGGACGTGGCGAACTGCACCTGACCATTTTGCTGGAAAACATGCGCCGCGAAGGCTATGAACTGGCAGTCGGCAAACCGCGCGTCGTTTACCGCGACATCGACGGTCAAAAATGCGAACCGTATGAAAACCTGACCGTGGACGTGCCTGACGAAAACCAAGGCGCGGTAATGGAAGAACTCGGCCGCCGCCGCGGCGAACTGACCAACATGGAAAGCGACGGCAACGGCCGTACCCGCCTCGAATACCATATTCCGGCACGCGGCTTGATCGGTTTCCAAGGCGAATTTATGACCCTGACGCGCGGCGTAGGTTTGATGAGCCATGTATTCGACGACTACGGGCCCGTAAAACCCGATATGCCTGGCCGCCACAACGGCGTACTGATTTCCCAAGAGCAAGGCGAAGCCGTCGCCTATGCCTTATGGAATCTGGAAGACCGCGGCCGTATGTTCGTGTCGCCCAACGATAAAATCTACGGAGGCATGATTATCGGCATCCACAGCCGCGACAACGATTTGGTGGTCAACCCGCTCAAAGGCAAAAAACTCACCAACATCCGCGCCAGCGGCACCGACGAAGCCGTGCGCCTGACCACGCCGATCAAGCTGACGCTGGAAGGCGCGGTCGAGTTTATCGACGATGACGAACTCGTTGAAATCACGCCGCAATCCATCCGCCTGCGCAAGCGTTACCTGAGCGAACTGGAACGCCGCCGCCATTTTAAAAAGCTGGATTAATCCAAACAAATACGGATTAAGCACATAAAAAGGCCGTCTGAAAACGATAAAAACGGAAAACGATTCCGAAATATTGATTTTCAGACGGCCTTTTAACCGTTATAGTGGATAAACTTATTTCAGCTTCACAGAAACCCCGTTTTAGCTTCGCAGAAACTGTGTTTTCCGCTAAGGCATACCATATTGAATCGAAATAAGAAATATACAGCTGCCATCATCAGCTTATGCCGGCCCGTTACGCTTTCCTGCGCAGGCTGGAAACCGGGAAAAGTTGAGAATAAAGATCATCTTTAAACCTTTCTGAGAACAACGTAAACCACTCTTCCCCAAATTTCAGACGGCCTCCCCGTTCAAACCATCATCCTTTAAACCTATGAGCCAACAGCCGAACACCGCCGAACAGTCCGAAATCCCGCAAGACCAAACCGTTCCGCGCAGCAATACCGACAACGCGCCGCGTTCCGCCATCCATCAGACGCTTTATTCCGCCGATACGTTTGCCCAACACGATTATCTCGCAGGCAAAAAACTGCCCGACATCGCCCACCCGCAAGCGGGGCAGACCAACTGGCTGCATTTCGTCGGCATCAACGACGCCGCGCTGCTCAAACACACGCTGGAACCTTACGGCATCCACGAACTGGTCATCGAAGACATCCTCAGCCGCAAACAACGCCCCAAAATCGAAGACTACGGCAATTATCTGTTTATCGCCGCTCAGGTTTACCACTACACCGCCGCCGGCAAACTGAATTCCGACCAAGTGTATCTGATTATCGGCAAGGATTTCGTGTTGTCGTTCCAGCAAAAACCGCTGGGCCTGTTCAGCCAGTTGCGCCGCCAAATGAGCGAAAACCTGCGCGGCATCCTCGGTAAAAACACCGCCTTCCTCGCCTATTGCCTGCTCGACCGCATCGTGGACGACTATTTCATCGTCTTGGAAGAGTACAACAACCGCGTCGAAGCCATAGACAAATCCCTGTTTAAAAACGAAAACAGCGACATCCTTGGCAAAATCCACCGCCTCAAGCGCGACGCCGTCCGCCTGCGCCGCACGCTTTTACCCTTGCGCGATGTGTTCTATCAACTTGCCGTGCGCGGCGATTTTGCCATTTTCAAAGGCGAGTCCACCGTCTATCTGCGCGACGTGTACGACCATATCATGCAGCTTATCGAATCGCTCGACGCCTCGCGCGACATGGTGTTGAGCATGATGGACATCTACCTTTCCTTCCAGTCCAACCGCATGAACCAGCAAATGCGCGTCCTGACCGTCATTACCATCATCTTCATGCCGCTGACCGTCATCACCGGCATTTACGGCATGAACTTCGACAACATGCCCGAACTGCACTGGCATTATGGCTATTTTATGGTCTTGGGTTTGATGGCATCGATTATCGTCGGGCTGCTGATTTTCTTCTCGCGCAGGAAATGGCTGTAAAAAACAGGCCGTCTGAAACTTTCAGACGGCCTCCCTTTCATACCGCACTATGGTTCCCATGTCCGACGCAAGCACAAAACGGCAAGGGTTTTAAACGGCAAAGACACAACCCGATAGCCATCGGCTATATGGCGGCTGATGCGGTTGGAAACCTTTCCCCTGCGCAGTAAAATCCGCCTTACTCTGAAAACCGGGGCATATGGAGGCCGTCTGAAAAACAGGTTTCAGACGGCCTCCATCCAAATATATAGTGGATTAAATTTAAATCAGGACAAGGCGACGAAGCCGCAGACAGTACAGATAGTACGGCAAGGCAAGGCAACGCCGTACTGGTTTAAAGTTAATCCACTATACAAACCGAAAAAGGAACACATCGATGGAACAAACCCGCCAACTCCCTGCACACGAACTCATCATGTCCGAACTGATGATGCCGGACACCGCCAATTTCAGCGGCAACGTCCACGGCGGCGAACTTTTGCGCCTGCTCGACCAAGTCGCTTATTCCTGCGCCAGCCGTTATAGCGGCAACTACTGCGTTACCCTGTCTGTCGATAAAGTCTTGTTTAAAGAGCCGATACACGTCGGCGACTTGGTGACCTTCTACGCCAGCGTCAACTACACGGGCAGAACCTCGATGGAAATCGGCATCCGCGTCGAAGCGCAAAACATCCGCACCGGCGAAGTGCGCCATACCAACAGCTGCTACTTCACCATGGTTGCGGTCGAAGACGGCAAACCCGTTCCCGTCCCGCCGTTGGAAATCACCACCGAACGCCAACGCTGCCGCTACGAAAAAGCCAAAAAACGCAAGGTCTTGAGTTTGCAGGAAAATGAAACCCTGTCCTGCCGCTGAACCGTCCGCCATGACAAACAGGCCGTCTGAAAAGCATATCTGCCTTTTCAGACGGCCTGAACAGTTCAAATTGCCGCTCAATAAACATCGCGCTGATAACGTTTGTCTTCGCGCAAGCCGTTCAAATATTCTTCCGCGTCGTCGCGATCCATGCCGCCCTGTTCCGCAATGATGTCCAACAGGGCGTTTTCCACGTCGCGCGCCATCCGCGCCGCGTCGCCGCAAACATAAATGTGCGCCCCGTCCTGCAGCCATGCCCAAACGTCGGCGGCCGCCTGGCGCAGTTTATCCTGAACGTACACTTTTTCCGCCCCCTGCCGGCTCCAAGCCAAATCGGCGCGGGTCAGCAAGCCGTCTTTGCGGAACTGCTGCCATTCGAGCTGATAGAGGAAATCGTCGGTAAACTTACGGTTGCCGAACACCAGCCAGTTTTTCCCGCCGTCGCCGTTGGCCGCGCGCTGCTGCATAAAGGCGCGGAATGGGGCGACACCTGTGCCCGCGCCGATCATGATAATCGGCGTATCGCCGTTTTCCGGCAGGCGGAACAGCTTGTTCGGTTCGATAAACACGCGCACTTCGCCGTCCTCTTCCAGCCTGCCGCCCAGCCAGCCCGAGGCCGCGCCGGTGTAGGCTTGACCGTGATGCTCGAACGCCACCACGCCGACCGTCAGATGCACTTCCTCGCCCACTTCGTCCTGCGACGAGGCAATCGAATACAGGCGCGGGGTTTGCGGCCTGAACAGGCCGTACAGCTCCCGCGCTGTCATCTTGTGCGGAAACTGCGCCAGCACGCCCACCGGCGGCGTGGCAGCCAAATAGGCTGCCAAGGCCTCTGCGTCTGCCGCCGTGCCTTGCAACTCCTCCGCCCCGCACAACGCGGCATAATCGCGGACAAACTGCGGCGTGATTTGGGTGATGTCCAAATCCTCGCGCAAAGCGGTCCGAATTTCACACTCGCCGCCGTCGGCGCGGCGGATGTTTTCGCCGCCGTCCAAACCGGCGTATTGCAGGATTTCCGCCACCAAGGCTTCGTCGTTTATCGGCCATACGCCCAAAGCGTCGCCTACGCGGTAGCGGATGCCGGAGCCCGTCAGGTCGATTTCGATGTGTTCGACATCTTTGTCGGCATGACCGGAAGTAATCTTCTGCCGCACGGCGAGGCTGGCGGCAAACGGCTTCTCTTTCGTGTATACCGTTCCACCCCCTTCCGTTTCCGCTTTGTCCGTGCTGTTGCCTGAAGGAACGGCGGCCGGTGCGGCGGCCAGACGCGCCACGGCTTCGGCAATATCGGCCGTCCACTTGTCGGCTTCTTCCTGATATTCCAAATCGCAAAGGCCGACCTCGTGCAGCCGTTTGCCGCCGAGTTTGTCCAACAACCAATCGAAATCGCGTCCGGCCTGGCAGAATTTCGGATAACTCGAATCGCCCAAGCCCAATACGGCAAAGCTGACCGCGCTCAAATCGGGGGCTTTTTTGCCGTTGAGGAATTTATGTAGCGGCAAGGCCTCTTCCGGCGGCTCGCCCTCGCCTTGGGTGGACGTTACCAACAATAAAATGTCTTCTTCCGCCAACTGTTTGGCCTTGTAGTCGGCGGCGGCGGTCAGGACGGCGTCCACGCCCGCACTTTCCAGTTTGGTCAGCAACTGTTCGGCCACCTTGCGGGCATTGCCGGTTTGCGAGGCGGAAAGGATGCGAACGCTGCGGGCAGGCGCGGGCTGGGCGGCATCCGCCTGCGATTGGAAAGACACGGCGGCCGCATCGCCGCCCGTGCTTTTTGCCCAGGCATATCCGGCCAAAAAAGCCAGCTGCTGCGGATTGAGGAGCTTGAGTTGGTCGGCCAGTTCGGTAGAAATCGGGATCATTTCGGTGTTCCTTTGATTGCTGTCTGGCCGTCGCGAAGGAAAGGTTTGTTGTTTTCAGACGGCCTGCTTTTCGGTTGCGCCCCACTATACTGAGGCCGTCTGAAAAAAGAAAAGAATGCTTGTTTGTAAGCAAAGAGGGATTGGTTATATGAACCTATCCGGCGGATGCGCTTACACCGGCTCAGCCGAACAACCCTTCATATAAGGCCGTCTGAAAACCGCAGTAAAACCGCCCGCCATGCGCCAGCACGGGGCGTTTGATCAAACTCGGCTGCGCGCACATCAGCCGCACCGCACCGTCTTCGCTATCGGCAGCGGCTCGTTCCGCTTCCGACAACTTCCGCCAAGTCGTGCCGCGCCGGTTGAGCAGCGTATCGAGCGGCACATCGGCCAACCATGCACGGATGTCGCCTTCCGTCGGCGGCTGCTTTTTAAAATCGGAAAACTCGTACTCCATGCCGTGCTCCTGCAGCCATACACGCGCCTTTTTTACCGTATCGCAATTCGGGATGCCGTATAAAACCGTCATTTTCATCGTCCTTTGCCGTTAAAAAAAGGATTGTAGCAAAAGCTCTTGCCGAATACGGATAAAAAAACTATGCTACCCCCTGTCTTCCACCCTTTCCCATCATCCTTCGAAGGAAAAAACATGAAAAAAACCGTTTTACTCGGCGCGGCCGCATTCGTGCTGGCCGCCTGCGGCAGCAGCAACGAAGCAAGTGAAAGCCACTTTAAAAAAGTCATCGAAGAAAGCGGCAACAACCGCAATGTCTGCCTGCCGCTGATGCTGGACATCGAAACGCCGAACGGCATTCCGGCGCAAAACGTCATGCTCGGCGAACCCGTACTCCTCATCTCCGACCACTCCGCCGACGGCAAACGCATCAACCAAATAGCGGAAAAACAACTGGAAGTCCTCGAAAAAGAAGGCCTATACCGCAAACTCAAAACAGACACCCAGCCGCTGTCGGAAGAGCGCAGCATCAAAACCGCCACTTACGAGCTGACCGACAAAGGCGTGGAACTGGTGCGCGGCACCCAGCGCGGCCCGCTGTTCTGCGTGGGCAAACAGAAAATCGGCAAAATCAACTGGTTCACCACCCCCACTCCCGACAACGGCCTAACCGTATCCGAAGTGTCTTACCAAGTCGAACTGAAACCAGAAAAATGGGCCGACAAACTGATTAAGGCCAGCGAAGGCAAATGGAAACGGCTCAAAGAGCCTTACAACGAAAACACCACCCTGGTTCAAACCAACAAGGGCTGGCGCGACATACGCGAAATGAACCGCTAATCCCGCCGCCGAAAAAGGCCGTCTGAAACCCGTTTGGGCTTTTCAGACGGCCATTTCTTCTTGGCAAACCGTTTTGAACATAAGATGACGGCAGAATTTATAGTCAATTAAAATAAAAATAGGACAGTAGCGCATCGTCAAATCGGGCGTAATCAGACAAAACGGTTCGCAGATACCGCTTAATATTCGCCCACACCTTCTCAATCGGGTTGAGCTCAGGTGAATAAGGTGCAAGAGGCAATACCTTATGTCCCAATTTTTCCGCCATTTCCCGTAAGACGCCCATACGGTGAAATCGTGCATTATCTAAAATAATCACCGATTTTTGAGTCAATGCGGGCAGTAGGCATTGCTGAAACCACGCTTCAAAAAAGACTCCGGTCATCGTATTTTGATAAACCATCGGAGCAATCAGCCGGTTGCCGACTTGTGCGGACACCGGAGATAAGCGTCGGTATCTTTTTCCACTTATCTGCGCTTTGACTATTTGCCCTTTCAGGCTGCGGGCATAGGGACGGAACAGGTAGCGGTCAAATCCTGTTTCATCCAAATAAACACGTTGATAGTCGGGAAATTCGGCCAGTTGTGTCAAATAATGCGTTACTTTGGCCGGGTCTTGTTCTTTGTAAGTGGTGGTCTTTTTTTGCGCGTCATCCCCATCTGTTTGAGTGCATAGCAAACGGCGGCTGGCGTACAATCAAAATGTTTGGCGATTTCATGCAGATAGGCATCCTGGTGTTGCTCAACATATTGAGCCAGTTTTTGCCTATCCAATTTGACGGCATTTAGACCGGTAACTTGATGTTTTAGGCTGCCTGTTTGTTTTTTAAGGCGAATCCACAGGTAAAGTGTGTTTCTTGACAAGTTAAACGTTGCTGCGGTTTGGCTGATGTTTTTGCATTGTTCGTAATAGTTTAAAGCTTTGTTTCTTAAGTCCGCAGAGTATGCCATGGTTAGACCTTCAAAGTTGAGTATTGTACTATTTCGTTTTTAATTTACTATAAAATGCCGGACGGACGGTTTATCGTCGAACCGAAACCGGCCCAACCGTTTTTTCAGACGGCCTTTACACAGCGCAAAATGCTGTGCCCAAGTCCGATGCGGTCCGAAATTTCCGCCACCTTCGGTCCGGCGTTTTCAACGCCATTTCATTGTAGTCGTAGCCGATGGCGGACAGAAAGGCGCAGCGGGCGGTTTCGAGGTATTTCACATAGTTGCCGTGCCAGACGATGTTCATGGCGTCCACGTCGAAAAACGGCACTTCGGTTTCAAAGCTGTGGCGGCAGTAGATGTGTTTAGCCATGTCGGTCGTCTTTCCAAAAATCGAAAAAGTTAAACCATTGTAAGGGATGCCGGGCGCACTCGTCCTCCATCAGGCGGGCGAAACGCTGTGCGGCATCAGCCACCGCCGCCTGCCTTTCACCGCGCTTCCAGTCGGCGTGTTCGATGAAGCGGCGCAGTTTGAGGTAATGGCGGCCGTTGTGGCGCAGGCAGAAGACGGTATTGACCCTGACTTTCAGTAATGAAGCCAGCAGCCACGCGCCCTGAGGCAAATCCGCCGCCGTGCCGAGAAAGTCTACTTTTACGGTTTTTCCCCCGCGCAGGGGTTCGCGGTCGGCGGCGACGGCTATCCATTCGCCCGCTTCGATTTTGCGGTGCAGTTCGATCATGGCAGCCGCATCCAGGTCGGTTACCTGTATCAGGTTGATTTCGTCCATGCCCAGTTTTCGCAATGCGCCGTTTAATACTTCTATGTGGCTGCCATGCACCAATACGTTGAGTTTGAATCCTTTGTGGTGCTCTGCCAATGCGCGGCAGATTTCCATGTTGCCCAAGTGGGAGCAAACCAGTATCTGCCCGCGTCCGCCGCGTTCGACCTCGGCCGAAATGCCGTCCGGGTCTTCAACCATCAGGTCTTGGTAGCGGATTTTGCCCTGCCACACGGCCAGGCGGTCACATACCAAATCGCCAAATGCGACGAAATGCCGGAATACGGGTAGGAGGGAGGGCAGGCGCGCTTCGGGGCGGGCGGCCTTTAAGCGGCGGTGGTAGCGGGCGATGTTGCGCCTCTGCCTGGGGGCGGTCAGGTAGAAATACAGTACGATTATTTGGGTGCAGGGCGCCATCAGGAAACGCGGCAGGTGGCGGACCAGCAGGGTGGCTATGGTTAAAACGAAGGGCGTGCCGCGTTCTTTTTGGCTCGCCCAGTGGGTGGGTTTGTAGCTGTTCATGGTGTGGTTTGAAATGCAAACTGGCGGATTGTCGGCCTAACGGACAGTCTGCCCCGTATGTGTATGGTGGATCGCCGTGTTTTGTGCCGGTGCGCGGGAATCTCATCGGTATGGTTATGTTTTTTTTCAATTGGCCGTCATGATAACAAAAAAACGCCGGTATGGTTTTTGTGTTCAATAAAGGTATTGTTAAATTACGTTTTTCCAAATATCCCGCCCAAACGCCGCCGCAACATCCCTAAAAACAGCCGCGTGTGCATTTTGCCGATGCGCACGTTGTCGGCGAAGGCGTTGAAGTGGGACACGCCGTCGGCGGCGTATTGCACGGGCGTTTTAATCCAAACCGGCTTGACGCCGCGCCAGTACAGGCAGATGAGGATTTCCGTGTCGAAATCCATGCGGTCGCCCACAGTTTCTTCGCGGACGACAGAAAGCGCGGGGGGAGCGGGTACAGGCGGAAGCCGCACATGCCGTCTTTGATGTCGCACGACCAAGTGTGCAGCATGTTCCAGAAGTCAGTAATTTTGCGCCCGTACAATCGCGCTTTGGGCGCGTCGTCGCCGTATTGCGGCCAGCCGCAGACGACGGCTTCGGGGTTTTGTTCCGCCGCCGCCAAGAGTTTGGGCGTGTCGTCCAGATGGTGCTGACCGTCGGCATCGACCTGCAAAACATGGCTGTAGCCGTGTTCTTCGGCGTATTTCAAACCGGTTTTGACCGCCGCGCCTTTGCCGCCGTTGATGGGGCGGTAAAGGACGTGGATGCCGTCTGAAACCAATGCCTGTAATACGGGTTTGCATTCTTCGCGCGAACCGTCGTCCACAATCAATACGTCCAAACCGAAGCCGTGCATGGTCTGTACGACGCGGGCGATGGCGGCGGGGTGGTTGTAGTGGGGGATTAACACTAGGGTTTTCATGAGGATACCGTTTTTCAGACGACCTTCTCGCAGCGCAAGATGCTGTGTCCGCGTCCGATGCCGTCTGAAATTTCCGCCACTTTCAATCCGGCGTTTTCAACGCAGCGTATCAGGTCTTCGGAATGGAAGATTTTGCTGTTGCCGTTTGCCATGGCGGTGAAATACAGGCTGGTCATGGTCAGGCAGTAGGCGGCGGTTTCGTATTGCTGTCTGTCCCAGCAGGGTTCCATGATGTAGAGGCTGGTGTGGCTGCTCATGGAAGCGGCGGCGCGGCGCAGGATGCAGGTGACTTGTTCTTCGCTGAAACAGTCTAAAAACTGGCTCATCCAAATCGCGTCGAAACCTGTCGGGAAGGGGACTTCGGGGTCGAGCAGGTTGGCGGGGTGGGCATGGATGCGTTCCGCGCCGGTTTTGCCTTTGGTCGCTTCGCGCATCAGGGCGATTTGTTGCGGCAAATCCATGATGGTGACTTCGACTTCGGCGTTGTAGCCGACGCATTGTTCCGCCCAGCGGCCGGTGTTGCCGCCGACGTCGAGCAGTTTTTTAACCGGTTTGGCGAACACGGTTTTCAAGGCTTCGGCAAAGGAATTGTCGGAATAATAGTGGTCGAAGGCGAACCATTTTTCCTGCGCGACGCCCGGCAGCGAGGACAGGCCTTCGTAAATTGTCGGCCAGCTGCCGAAAACTTTCAGCCCTTCGGGTTTGCCCGTTTGCAGGGTTTTTTCCAAGTCGAACATACCTTGGTAACAGATTTCCTGCGTGAAATCCATGTTCACGCGCGCCATTTTGTCTTTCAGTAAAAACCAGCCCGCTTTGCTGATGAAATAGCGGTTGTCGCGGGTGTGCACCGTGCCGATGGAGAGCGAGGCTTCAAGCAGCACTTGCGCGGCGTAACCGCTGATTTGCGCTTTCTCGGCGATTTCGGCTTGAGTAAGGCCGTCTGAATGGTTGTTCAGCAAATCCAAAATGCCGAATTTCACCATCAGGCGGGATACTTGGAACACAATCGGCGCAAAGGCGATTTCCTGCGCCAAACGCTGCGCTTCGCCTGCGGACTGGTGTTCTTCGGAATAACGTTGTGCTAGTGCTGGAAAAAGTTGCATAATTTTCCTTATACGAAATGGCAGATAACGGGATTCTATCGCGAATCGGGCTGAAACCTGCATAGCCATGTGTTCGGATCGGCTGTCCCAAAATCGGGCCTACAGGACAAACGCCAAGCCGCCGTTTTCAAACAAACCGAACACGCCACCTAACATTCGGGCAATCTTACCGCACTTTAGCCGAAGTCATGCTTCTTTCAAAACATTCAAATCCTTATTTGTCTGCCCGTCCATTATCTTTTCCGCCGCAATGCGCAGCAGAAAGCGTTTGAAAACATCGCATATCCGGTCAGCCGGCACGCCGGTTCGCTTACACTAAACTAATTGGCTTATAATCGCCGCTTTATCCGCCTGCGACACCACCAGACATGACACCAGCCCAACTTACCCACACCGCCGACCTTTTGGCCGAACTCCTCACCTTCCGCCAACCTGCCGACGCCGTTACTTCCGCCTTCTTCCGCAACCGGCGCAAACTCGGCCGCCAAGACCGTGCCGAAATCGCCGAAACCTCCTTTGCCGCCATCCGTCATTACCAAAAAATCTCCGCCGTCCTGCGCCGTCCTGCCGCACAAGCGCGCAAAGCCGCACTGGCCTCACTCGTCCTCGGACGCGGCTTCAACATCAGCCGGCTTGACGGCTTGGCCGATGACGAAGAAAAAACCCTCCTTGCCGCACTCAAAGCACGCAAAACCGAATTTTCAGACGGCCTCAGCACCGCCGCCGAACTGCCGCAATGGCTGATCGACACCATGCGCTCTGATTTTTCCGACCAAGACATCCTGAATTTCGGCCGCAGCACCGCCTGCCCCGCCCCGCTCGATTTGCGCGTCAACGCCCTGAAAGCCAAACGCGACAAAATCCTGGCCGAACTCCAAGCCGAAGGCCTCCCTGCCGAAGCAACCCCGTTCTCACCTTGGGGCATCCGCCTGCACGACAAATCCGCCCTCGGCAAACACCCCCGCTTCCTCGACGGCACGCTCGAAGTGCAAGACGAAGGCAGCCAGCTCGTCGCCCTGCTGCTCGGCGCGAAGCGCGGCGAAATCATCGTTGATTTCTGCGCCGGCGCGGGCGGGAAAACCCTCGCCGTCGGTGCCATGACGGCCAACAAAGGCCGCATCTACGCCTTCGATATAGCCGAAAAACGCCTGGCCAACCTCAAACCGCGCATGACGCGCGCAGGCCTCACCAACATCCACCCCGAACGCATCGGCAGCGAACACGACCCGCGTTTAGGCCGTCTGAAAGGCAAAGCCGACCGCGTTCTGGTGGACGCGCCCTGCTCCGGCCTCGGCACACTGCGCCGCAATCCCGACCTCAAATACCGCCAGTCGCCCGAAACACTGGCCAAACTTGCCGAACAGCAACACAGCATCCTCAATGCCGCCGCAGAACTGGTCAAACCGCAAGGCCGCCTCGTTTATGCCACCTGCAGCATCCTGCCGCAGGAAAACGAGGGCCAAATCGAACGTTTCCTGCGCGAACACCCCGACTTTGAAGCACTAAACTGCGCCGACCTGCCGGGCAGCCCGAAAATCAGCCCCGACACCGGCACCTACCTGAAACTCGACACGGCGGCACACGGCACGGACGGCTTCTTCGCCGCCGTCCTCCAACGCCGAGAGGCCGTCTGAAAACCATCCGAACGCCATGCCCATACTGAAAAAAAGCCTCGCCTGGCTGACCGACCAACTGCTCTGCCTTTCCGTATCCTTCCTCACCGGAGTCAAGCCGAAAAGCAGGATAGAACTCGACTTCAGCCCGCAACAGAAAGTCTATTACGCCAACCACGGCAGCCACGGCGACTTTCTGCTCGTCTGGATTTCCCTGCCGCGCCGCTGGCGCATCCACACCCGCCCCGTGGCAGGCTCCGACTACTGGCTGACCGGCCGCATCCGCCGCTTCATCATCCAAAACGTCTTCAACGCCCTCCTCATCCCGCGCCATAGCGACCGCCCGCAAGAAATAACCGAACAAATGAAACAGGCCTTGGACGAAGGCGCGTCCCTCATCGTCTTCCCCGAAGGCACGCGCAACACCGACGACAACACTATCCTGCTGCCCTTCAAATCCGGCATTTACCACCTCGCCGACACACGCCCTGGTACGGAATTCGTCCCCCTCTGGATAGACAACATCAACCGCGTGCTGCCCAAAGGCAAATTCCTGCCCATCCCGCTGCTGTGCGAAGTCCACGTCGGCACCCCGCTGAGCCTGCGCGAAGGCGAAACCAAAGAAGCCTTCCTCGAACGCAGCCGCAATGCCCTATTGGCACTGGCTCCGGCGGAAACATAAGCTTTGAATTTTCCTGATGCCATGCAGTATCAATCCCCCTCCCTGTAAGGCTGCGGACTACAGATGGCCTGCCGCACGAAATGATTGGAAGCTGAATCACCAATCGCACGACAAAAAAAGCCGCATTACCCGGTTTCAAGTTATCCCATGTAAAAATCGCTGAAACCCCGCCATGCGGTTTTCAGCGATTTTGATAAAAGCATGGAATGACAGCATCGTATGGCATACCATGCACAAATACGCTTCCAAGGCTTACAGCAAACCTGCATCAAACGATTTATCCCCATCAAATAAGCCTATGTAGAAATATTTTCCGAATACGCCGCCCGATTGGAATTACAGCCGGCCGCTAAATAGAAATATATAGGTATTGGGCGGTTTGTCGGAATATCGGCGGTAAATATCGCTTATGCTTTCTATATCTTTTTCCAAAACGGGCATATCGAAAAATAACTCGGAAAGGGGGAAGCTGTATCTGAAGTCAGGCTGAAGGCAGGTTAGCCCGTACACTTCATCCAACTCTTTATCCCGATATGGAAACCCTAAATCGATTGCCAATTGCGAAGTTTGGGTTGTGCCATCAATATCGATATATTTGTCATACTCCTCAATGGAATCATAACGGCCTAACCATAAATGGTATTTTTCGTTATGTTTCATTTTCAGACTTCTTGTATAGTGGATTAACAAAAATCAGGACAAGGCGACGAAGCCACAGACAGTACAGATAGTACGGCAAGGCGAGGCAACGCCGTACTGGTTTAAACTTAATCCACTATAAAAATAAAAAAGGCCGTCTGAAACACTGTTTTTATTACACAAAAACGTTTTTCAGACGGCCTATCATTTATTTCTTCTTATCGTTGCCTTGCAGTTTTTTCACGCTGACCGGCCGTTTTTTCAGTTTTTTCACCCGTTGTTTGTCTTCTTTCCGTTCTTCCCTTTTGGCGATACGGTTACTTAATGCCACTCGGCGGGGCGGCTGTTTTTTCGGTTTGACGGTTTCTTCCTCATAGGGATTCTCGCCGACATTGTATTGAATCCGAAGCGGCGTACCTTGCAAATTAAAAGCCTTGCGGAAGGTTTGCGTCAGGTAGCGCGTATAGCTGTCGGGAATGTGCTGCAAAGAGTTGCCGTGGATGACGATGACGGGCGGATTCATGCCGCCTTGGTGGGCATAGCGCATTTTCGGGCGCACCAAACCCGCGCGCGCAGGCTGCTGGCGTTCGATGGCGGATTGCAAAACTCGGGTAATTTTCGGCGTCGGCATTTTGATAAACGCCGCATCATAGGCCGCCTGAATGCTGTCAAACAATCCGTCGATCCCGCGCTCTTTCAGTGCGGAAATATAGTGGAACTTCGCAAAATCAAGGAAATAGAGTTTACGGGCAATGTCGCGCTTAATGTCGTTACGCCGTTCCTCGGAAATACCGTCCCATTTGTTCACTGCGATGACGAGTGCGCGGCCTGCTTCCAATGCGAAGCCTGCAATGGTCGCGTCTTGGTCGGCGATGTCCTGTTGCGCGTCCAATACCAAAACGGCAACGTTTGCGGCTTCCACCGCCTGCATGGCTTTGATGACGGAAAACTTCTCCACCGCTTCGTCTACCTTGCCGCGCCGGCGCACACCTGCGGTGTCGATAATGGTAAAAGGTTTGCCTTCGCGTTCAAAATCGATATGGATACTGTCGCGCGTTGTGCCGGCCATATCGAAAGCAATTACGCGCTCCTCGCCCAGTATGGCGTTTACCAATGTGGATTTGCCGACGTTCGGCCTACCGATAACGGCAAAAACGGGATGTTTGACTTCGTTGCTTTCTTCTTTGGCATCGGGGAAGTGTTCCAACACTTTCTCAATCAGGTGATACACACCGTCACCGTGCGCGCCGGAAATCACATGCGGTTCGCCCAACGCCAGTTCGTAAAACTCGGCGGCCAGGACATCGTGGCGGCCGCCTTCGCCTTTATTGACCGCCAAATACACCGGACGCGGACTTTGGCGCAGGCGGTCGGCAATGATTTTGTCTTGCGGCGTCAAACCGGTACGCGCATCCACCAGGAAGACGACGGCATCGGCTTCATCTACGGCCTGCAGGGTTTGTTTGGCCATTTCGTGCAGGATGCCGCTGTCCACGACAGGCTCGAAACCGCCGGTATCGATAACCAGATAGGGTTTGCTGCCCAAACGGCCGTGACCGTAGTGGCGGTCGCGCGTGAGACCGGGCAAATCATGCACCAATGCGTCTTTGGTGCGGGTTAAGCGGTTGAACAAGGTGGATTTGCCGACGTTCGGCCGGCCGACCAGTGCGATGGTGGGTTTCATAATACTGTTTCCTTTTACCGTCGGACGAAAGCGGCGGCGGGAGGTGATGGGGACAGGCTACCGTTTGGATTTTTATCAAAACGGTTGTTCCAAGCTTTGCCCGACTGTTCTATCAGCATCATCGGCAATTCTTAATCTGAGGAATATAAAGCCTGAAATCAGTCGGATAACTTCAGGCCGTCTGAAAAAAGACTGACGTTTTTTCAGACGGCCTCAAAGCTTTAAGCAAGCGGTTTCTTTTGCCTGTGAGGGCAATTTTCCTGTCGTTTCAAAATAATGTCAGCCTATCTCAATTCGTCTGCCTTCAGTTGCAGCAATTGGAGGCCGGGGGCGTCTTGTACCGTTTTGGCAAGTGCTTGTTCATAAACTGCCAGTGCTTCTTTATTTTTACCTTGCGCATAAAGCACATCGCCCTGAGTTTCCAAAATTAGGGCTTCAAAGGCTGCATCAACCGGCATTTTCAATGTGGCCAAGGCTGCGTCGTATTTCTTCTGCTGCAGCTGCACGGTTGCCAGCCTTTGGATAGCCAGTGCACGGACAAAGGGGATTTGCTGGTTTTGCAATACCCAATTCAATTGCTTTTCCGCCGCTTCATACTGTCCTTGGTCGAACAGGTCGGCAGCCACCATCATGGTTGCCTGCGCGGAAGAGATGCTGTCAGGATAGTTTTGCTGGAGGATGGACAAATCCGCCTGCAATGCCTGTTTATCCTGGCTGGCCTTGGCTTTTTCGACTAATCCTGCCAAGGCGGTGGCGGCTTCTTCGTTTTTCGTCTTTATATGGCCTTGGTAAAGCACCCAGCCCAAATAAACCAATGAGGCCAATAATAAAACCGCGAACAGCCAACGCCCCTTGCTGCGCCAAAAATATTTGAAATTCTCAAGTTCTTGCTGATCATCCAAGTGTGCTGCCATTTATGTATTCTTCCATTGTGTTAATAAGGCGGTCAGTTCGGCCGAGGCAATGGTTTGCTGGCCGAACTGCCCTTGCAGGTCTTTCACGGTGGCCGTGCCGTTTTCCGCTTCGTCCCCCCCTACAATCAGGGCAAAACGCGCACCGCTGGCATCGGCCTTTTTCATTTGGTTTTTCAAGCTCTGATTGCCGCAGTGCTGCAATACGTTGAATCCGGCGGCACGCAGTCGGGAGGCGTAGTTTATGGCTGCTTCCAAACCTTCTTCCTGTTGCATGACATATATATCGGGGGCCACATCGGTTTTCAGACGGCCGTATTCGTGCACTAGAAGCAGCAGGCGTTCGATACCCATGGCAAAACCGATTGCAGGGACATCTTTGCCGCCCAGCTCGCCTATCAGCCCGTTATAACGGCCGCCACCGCAAACAGTGGCCTGCGCGCCGAGTTTGTCGGTCGTCCATTCGAACACGGTCAGATTGTAATAGTCCAAACCGCGAACCAAACGGGGATTTTCCACATAGGCAATGCCCAAAACATCCAAAAGCCGTTTGAATCCGTTGTAATGCGCCAATGATTCTTCGCCCAAATAATCGAGCAAACGCGGAGCTTGATTGCAAACAGCCTGCAAATCGGGATTTTTGCTGTCCAAAACACGCAAAGGATTGGTTTTCAGACGGCGTTTGCTGTCTTCATCCAATATAGCTTCATGCTGTTGGAGATAGGCAACCAGCGCACTGCGGTGAGCGGCACGCTCTTCCTTGTTGCCCAAATTGTTGATTTCCAAAGTCAGGAAGTCCGAAATTCCCAGTTCACGCCACAAATCGGCACACATGGCAATCATTTCGGCATCGACATCGGGGCCGTCGAACCCCAAAGCTTCCACGCCGACCTGATGAAACTGACGGTAACGGCCTTTCTGCGGCCGTTCGCGGCGGAACATCGGCCCCATATACCATAGCTTTTGCGGGCTGTTGTACAGCAGATTGTGTTCGACCACCGCACGCAGGCAGGAAGCCGTTCCCTCGGGGCGCAGGCTTAAACTGAGCGTATCGTTGGAATCGGAAAAGGTATACATTTCTTTGCCGACCACGTCGGTTTCTTCGCCGATTGAACGCACAAACAATCCTGTTTGTTCCAAAATAGGCGTACGGATTTGGCTGTAACCGAAACGGCGCGTCCATTTGCCGACCACATCTTCAAACGCCTGCCAGAAAGCACTGGTCAGCTTGAAATCCTTCTGTTCCAGCGGCAACAAATCATTCATGCCTTTCACGGCTTGGATTTTCTGTCCCATTGTTCTCTTTCTCTATATAACGGTTTTCAGACGGCCTTCTAACTGCCTAGGCCGTCTGAAATGATTTGTTCGGCTGTGCCTCAATTTTGAAATTGGCGCAGCATACTGCCTGACAATTGTAAAAACTGGCGGTATTTATCAGACTCTTCGACCTTGCCCCGATCCAAACTGATATTAACTAAAACCCCTGCCTTATTGCCGTACAGTACGATATTTTCGATTCCGTAACCTCCGTCAATCGGTATGATGAAGGCCTGCAACATTTCCCCGGACGGTAGGTTTTGCAAAATAATGCTTTTCTTTACCCCCGGCGGCAAATCGGCCCCGACAAATTGAAACGGATTACGCAGGGCATCATTTACGCCCTGATAGGTATAGATAAAAATTTGGTGTTTCAATTGCGGATTGTTTTGCAAATACAACCGCAGTAAGAGTTCCCGTAAATCTTGATTCATTTTATTTTTACTAACATTTTTAAAAATTAGGCCGTCTGAATCGGAATAACGCGTCGGTAGTCTCTCTTTTTACCGCCCTCTCCATAATTAACTTCTACATATTCGCGCACGATGGCCAAAAATTCGGCAGCCATATTATCGCCCTTTAACGTAACTTTGCGTTCGCCATCAACATAGACTGGCGCAATCGGCGTTTCTCCCGTCCCAGGCAGGCTGATGCCGATATCGGCGAGTTTGCTTTCACCCGGCCCGTTTACCACGCAGCCCATCACAGCCACATTCAGATTTTCCACACCGGGATACTGTAATCGCCAAACCGCCATTTGGTCACGCAAATATTGTTGAATATCACGCGCCAACTCCTGAAATACAGTGCTGGTCGTACGACCGCAACCCGGACACGCAGTAACCATGGGCGTAAACGAACGCAGACCCATGGTTTGCAGGATTTCTTGCGCTACTACCACTTCTTTCGTACGCGAAGCACCGGGTTCGGGCGTTAAAGAAATACGGATGGTATCGCCGATGCCTTCTTGCAATAACACAGACAATGCCGCAGTTGAAGCCACGATACCTTTGCTACCCATGCCCGCTTCAGTCAAGCCCAAATGCAGCGGATAACTGCAACGGGCAGCCAATTCACGGTATACCTGAATCAAATCCTGCACTGCGCTGACTTTGCAAGACAAAATAATCTTATTTTCCGGCAAACCCAAATCAACTGCCTTCTGGGCTGATTCCAATGCAGAAACAATCAGGGCTTCCTTCATGATTTCTTCCGGCGTTTTCGGATTGGCGGAAGCTAAATTCGCATCCATCATCCTCTTGGCCAAACTCTGATCCAACGAGCCCCAATTCACACCGATACGCACAGCCTTGCCATATTCAGCGGCCGTACGAATTAAAAAAGCAAATTTTTCATCACCTTTTGAGCCCTTACCGACGTTACCCGGATTGATACGGTATTTTGATAGGGCTTTGGCACAATCAGGAAATTCCGCCAACAGGCGTTCGCCGTTAAAATGGAAATCTCCTATTAACGGAGTGTTGCAACCCATATCGTCCAAACGCTGACGGATTTCAGCCACTTTAGCAGCAGATTCTGGATTATTAACAGTAATCCGCACCATTTCCGAACCGGCTTCACTGAGTTCCTTTACCTGTAAAGCAGTGGCTTGGGCATCTGCCGTGTCTGTGTTGGTCATCGATTGGACAATGACGGGCGAGTCCGAACCAACACTAACATGATCAATTTGTACTTGATGGGTAGGACGGCGCAGTATTTGTGTGTTCATCTGAATTTATTTTCCTGCCGTAAACGAAGCAGTTTTTTTATCAATCATGTGATCGGAAACTTGAATGTCTTTCGAACCATAACTCACTACAGCACCTTTGGCATAACCGATCCAAACATCATAAGGTTCTTGGCCCGAAAATCTGTGTTCGCTATTTGCTGGCACAATACTGTTCAACAACTCTTTGCCGGTTTTATCTTTAATGACTAACATAGAACGGTAACGAACCTTAACAACCAGTTCATTTCCAGTTGCATTAGCTGAACCTTCATTATCTTGGGACAAAGCCTGCGATGCAGCTGAAGCTCCTGCCGGCATCGGTACAACCGACACATTGCCATTATCAAGGTTTGGCGCAGCAACTTCTCCCAAACTCACACTTTCCTCGCTACGCGAAGTTTGCTTGGCATTTTCTTCTTTGGATTTTCCCTGCCAGATATACACACCAGCAATAATTATAGCAATTGCAATAACACCAAAAATCCATGTTGGAAAAGATTTTTCAATTTTTTGATTCTGATAATTCAAAGAACTTGAAGTATTTGGCTCAACGTTATAGCTACTCTTACCGGACTGAGGCACGATTCTGTCCAAATGCATTGAAACGGCTTGCTCATCCAAATCCAAAAATCTGCCGTAACTCCTTAAAAATCCTCTAATAAAGACTCCTTCTGGCATGCCTTCGTAATTGCCGGACTCAAACGCCTCAATCTGCTTTGCCGACAGCTTTAAACGTTCTGCTACCTCTCCGATAGACAAACCTTTCTCTTCACGGCCCAATCTTAATATCCGGCCAAATTCCACGGCAGGATCTTGTCCTACAGCCTGATTCTCAGTAGTTTGATTCATATTTTTAGTGCCCTGCTGAAATTGTTTTTAATTCTTCAGAATAAGGGTAATTTGCTCTAATTTGAGCTTCATATTCATATGCAGCCTGTGAATTACCTGAAGCCCGAGAAAGCTGCCATCCTAATAATAAATCATCAGCGCTCAGTACTTCCATTTGACTCTGGTATTGTCTAAACAACTGATCAGCCTCTTTAATTTGTCCGGCCAACATTTTCGTTCTTGCCAACTCCTTACGAATCGGCATGAATGCCGGAGCAGAAGCAAGACCACGTTCCAAATATGCTTGTGCCAATGAGTACTGACCCATTTTGGCACTACAAATACCCTTATTCATATAAGCAACTTGTGGTGCGGGATATGTAGGATCTGCTAACGCACGATCGAAATAAGGTATTGCGGCATTCGGATTATTTAAATAGTTACACAAAAACCATCCATAATTATTATTAATTTCCGCACTATCCGGTTTTAGCCGTAAAGCTTCTCGAAAACTTTCTTCAGCTTTGTCATTTACCTTTAAATATTGATAAATTTGCGCACGCATCAACCATGCAATCTCATTCTTATGGTCAGCCTGCAAAGCTTCCTCTATCGTAGTAACGGCTAATCTGTAATCTCCCGCACGCATGTATTCAATGGACAATTGTGTCTTGATTCTGGATACTTCTTCAGTACGTTCCTTCTTACTTGGTCTTTTCAATTCGGTACTTTTACACGCACTCAATGCACAAGCAAGCAAAACTGCAATCCATAAATTCTTCATAACTTCCACCTCATTGCTGAATCAATAGCTGATGCCATTTTTGTTGGCGGCGTGTTTTATCTTGTACTTGGCCGGCTAATTGGCCACAAGCAGCATCAATATCATCACCTCGTGTTTTCCGTACAGTCACAACCAACCCGGCCTGCTGCAAAATATCGCGGAAAATCCGTATATTTTCACTAGAGGAACGCTCATAGCCTGAATTAGGGAACGGATTAAAAGGGATTAGATTAAATTTGCAAGGTACATCACGGACTAAATCCAATAATTCACGCGCATGCTCAGCCTTATCATTGATACCGTCCAGCATCACATATTCAAACGTAACAAAATCGCGCGGAGCCTTAACCAAATAACGTCGACAAGCCGCCATCAAATCTTTCAAAGGATATTTTTTATTAAGCGGCACAATTTGATCCCGCACCTCATCATTGGATGCATGCAGGGATACGGCAAGAGCCACCGGCATATCCTCTTTGAGCCTATCCATTTGAGGCACCATACCTGAAGTTGAAACCGTTACTCGGCGACGGCTCAAACCGTATCCGTGATCATCCAGCATTACGGCTAATGCCCGTACCACATTATCGTAATTTGCTAACGGTTCACCCATGCCCATCATAACGACATTCGAAATCATGCGTTCGTTTTTGGGTGTGGCTCCCAATGCTTTATTGGCCCACCACAATTGGCCGATAATTTCCGCAGTAGTCAGATTACGGTTAAACCCTTGCCGCCCGGTCGAACAAAACGTACACTCCAGAGCACAACCTACTTGAGAAGATATACATAATGTACCTCGGTCCGCCTCCGGGATAAATACAGTTTCTACACCATTACCCGTTCCGACATCCAACAGCCATTTCCTTGTACCATCTTTTGATTCTTGCGCAGTCATTAGCGCAGGAACTCCAACAATGGCACATTCTTCCAATTTAGCACGCAACGATTTGGCCAAATCTGTCATTTCTGCAAAGTCAGCCGCGCCGCCCCAGTGCATCCAGCGCATGACCTGTTTGGCGCGAAACGGTTTTTCCCCCATTTCGGCAAACCAAGCAGTCAGGCTGTTTAAATCATAATCCAATAAATTTTTTTTCATGTATTTCGGCAGGCTTTTCATTAAACCGTTAAAGTTAAAGCCGTCGCCATGCAAATTTTCAGACGGCCTTACTTTAACAGCCTTACTGCCGCCAACTCTGGCGGCAGTAAAAACCTTATTACTAACTATATATTAACGCGGGCAAATTTCAGCTTCAGTAAAGAAATATGCAATCTCCAAAGCAGCATTTTCCAAGCTGTCGGAACCATGCACGGCATTTTCTCCAACCGACTCGGCAAAATCAGCGCGGATAGTTCCGGCGGCAGCTTCTTTAGGATTAGTCGCCCCCATCAATTCGCGATTTTTTGCTACTGCGTCCTCACCTTCAAGTACTTGAATCATCACCGGACCGCTAATCATAAAATTAACCAGATCCTGAAAAAACGGACGCTCTTTATGAACGGCGTAGAATCCCTCAGCCTCTTCCCTGCTGAGATGCTTCATTTTTGCCGCCACAATCTTTAGACCATTGTCCTCAAAACGACTATAAATTTTGCCGATAACGTTTTTACCAACTGCATCGGGTTTTATAATAGAAATAGTACGTTGAATAGTCATTCAATTCTCCTTATAAAAAAACAAACAAACGGCACAGCCTTACCTATTGGCAATGCCGGCGCATTGTAACAAGTTTTTCCGTATTCCGCCTTATTTGTTGTTTGACTATATACTCATCAAACCGGCTTTCCTAAAGTCAGATGGGGCAGGTTCAAATATTCCTGAGATTGCATTTCGGTTAAACGGCTGGCCGTACGGACAAATTCTTGCGCAAAATCCCCTTCTACATAAATCTCACCAACAGGTACGTCGCAGGTTGCGCAAAACTTTACGCGATAATCATACATAACATCAATCAGCCAAGTCAGGCGACGCGCTTCCGCACGCTCTGTCTGAGATAATTTTTCAATACCGGAAACAAAAATCATCTCGTAATGTTCTGACAAATACAGATAGTCGGCCTGTGAACGCGGCCCGAAACACAACATACGGAAATCAAACCAAATTGCTTTATCCGTCCGTTTTTTACACCGAAGCATCCGTCCGTGGATTTCTATTTCAGACGGCCTCTCTGCTTGACCTGCCATCACTTGAGTAAACAAATCGGCCAATTTCCTTTCATTCTCGTCGTTTGCGGGAATATAAAATACCTCGGCAGCCGTCAGGGTACGATGCCGGTAATCCTCTCCGCCATCCACATTCAGGATGGTCAATTTCTCTTCAATCAACGCGATGGTTGGCAGGAAACTGCTGCGGTTCTGTCCTTGAGGGTATAACTCCGACGGCGCGTAGTTGGATGTCGCCACCAGTACTACGCCTTCGTTAAACAAGTTTTCCAATAATCTTCCCAAAATCATGGCATCCGCAATATCGCTCACATGAAATTCATCAAAGCACAACACCCGCGTTTCTTTGGCAATCTCTGCAGCCACAGCCTTCAAAGGATTGGCTTCACTTTTCAATCCTCGCAAACGCTGGTGAATTTCAGCCATAAAAGCATGAAAGTGAACCCGCCGTTTCCGCCGATAAGGAAGGCAGCCATAAAAAGCATCCATAAGAAAACTTTTACCCCGGCCGACACCACCATAGAAATACAATCCTTTAGGCAGCTGGGGAGAACGCAAGCTCCGACCCAAAAAACGGTTTCTCTTGCGTTTAAACATCATCAATTCCGTCCACAATCTATCCAAATGCTCGATCGCCCTTGCTTGGGCGGCATCGCGGATAAAGGCGGCCTGCTGTGAAGCAGCCTGATACCAAGTCAGCGGGCTGTGATTGTGATAAGGGGGAGAAACAAAACGGTTGGAATTTATTTCAGACATAACTTTCAGACGGCCTTCTACTCATAGTATCGGCATTATAATGGATTTACACATAATGTTAAACAAAGTTATCGTTTTAAGCGCACAAATAAAGAGTGCCGCACTTGGCGGCACTCTTTCACAACAATCACTCGGCTTCGGCAGCCATTGCCCGATCGACTCGTTCGCGCAATTCCTTGCCGGGTTTGAAGTGAGGCACGTATTTCTCAGGTACACTCACTTTATCACCCGTTTTCGGATTGCGCCCTTGCCGGGCGGGACGATGGTTTAAGTCGAAACTGCCAAATCCTCGGATTTCTATCCTCTGGCCTCGAGCCAGCGATCTGGTCATGGTATCAACCAGTATTTTCACGCTGTATTCGACATCTTTGGCCAGCAGGTGCGTACCGTTTTTCTGAGCAAAAACCTCAGCCAAACGAACCATCAACTCTGATTTGGTCATAATTTTGTTCCGCAATTATTCTTGATCGCCAGACAATTTGGCTTTCAACAAATCACCCAGGCTGGTCGTACCGGCACTGGCTGTTGATGCGGCATTAACCGAATTCAGTGCATCACGACTTTCTTTGGCGTCTTTCGCTTTAACTGACAGTTTGATGCTGCGGTTTTTGCGGTCTACCGTTACGATAACGGCTTCAACGGCATCGCCTTCGTTCAATTTGGTGGTCAGGTCTTCAACGCGGTCTGCGGCAAATTCGGAAGCAGGCAGGTAACCTTCAACTTCGTCGCCCAGTACAATAACCGCACCTTTGGCTTCAACGGATTTTACAGTACCTTTAACCAAAGAACCTTTGTCGTTCACGCTGATGTAGTTACCGAACGGATCGCCTTCCAATTGTTTGATACCCAAGGAGATGCGCTCTTTCTCCACATCGATGGCCAAAACGACGGTTTCGACTTCCTCTCCTTTTTTGTATTTGCGGACGGCTTCTTCGCCCGTTTCGGTCCAAGACAGGTCAGACAGGTGAACCAAACCGTCGATATTGCCTGGCAGGCCGACAAATACGCCGAAGTCGGTAATCGATTTAACCGCACCTTTGATTTTGTCGCCTTTGTTGTAGTTGGCGTCAAAATCTTCCCACGGATTGGCTTGACATTGTTTCATGCCCAAAGAAATACGGCGGCGGTCTTCGTCGATTTCCAGAATCATGACTTCTACTTCGTCACCCAATTGAACCACTTTGCTCGGATGTACGTTTTTGTTTGTCCAGTCCATTTCGGAAACGTGTACCAAACCTTCGATACCTTGTTCGATTTCAACAAACGCACCGTAGTCGGTCAGGTTGGATACTTTGCCGAACAGACGGGTGCCTTGCGGGTAACGGCGGGCCAAACCGCTCCACGGATCTTCGCCCAGTTGTTTGATGCCCAAAGAAACGCGTTGTTTGTCTTGGTCGAATTTCAAAACTTTGGCTTCAACTTCTTGACCCACTTCCAGCACTTCGCTCGGGTGTTTCACACGGCGCCATGCCAAATCGGTGATGTGCAGCAGGCCGTCAATGCCGCCCAAGTCGACAAATGCGCCGTAGTCGGTAATGTTTTTCACGATACCTTTGACTACAGTACCTTCTTGCAGGTTTTCCAGCAGGGCTTTGCGTTCTTCGCCCAGAGTCGCTTCCAAAACGGCACGGCGGGAAACAACGACATTGTTGCGTTTTTTGTCCAGTTTGATGACTTTGAATTCGATTTCTTTGCCTTCAAAGTGGGAGGTGTCTTTGATCGGACGAACGTCCAGCAGCGAACCGGGCAGGAAAGCACGGATGCTGTTGATCATGACGGTCAAGCCGCCTTTTACTTTGCCGTTGATCAGGCCGGACAGGATGTCGCCGTTTTCCATGGCTTCTTCCAAGGCGATCCAGTCGGCGGCGCGTTTGGCTTTTTCGCGCGACAGTTTGGTTTCGCCGAAACCGTTTTCAACGGATTCGATGGTTACGGTAACGAAATCGCCTACTTTAACTTCTACTTCGCCTTGCAGGTTTTTAAATTCGTTGATATCGATCAGGGATTCGGATTTCAAACCTGCATTGACGATGACGTGTTTGTCGGTAATCGCCACCACTTCGGCGGTGATAACCTCGCCTTGGTTCATTTCCTGTACTGCTGAGTATTCTTCCAACAACTGGGCAAAATTTTCCATATTTGCTAAATCTTTCTTGCGCTGCCGGGGCACGCGGGGTTTGAGGTTGAAAAACACCTGCCCTCCCCAGCCGGACAGGTGGTGCAAACATATTTTCAGACGGCCTTCGGGTATACCGTCAGGCCGTGTGAAACACGAAAGCGCGCATTATATATCAGCTTTGTTTTTTTTCATACCAATCAATTACTTTTTTTACCGCTTCGTCGATACCCATTTCCGAGGTATCCAGCAATTCGGCATCGGGAAGGCGGCGCAGCGGCGCGACCGTGCGGCGGCTGTCGGCTGCGTCGCGGGCTTCGATATCGGCCAAAATCCTATCAAAAGCGACGCCGCTGCAAGGCAGGCCAAGCTGTTTAGTACGCCGCTGCGCCCTGATTTCCGCAGAGGCGGTCAGAAACACCTTCAAAACCGCATCGGGAAAGACGACAGAACCCATGTCCCGCCCGTCGGCCACCAATCCTTTGGCCGTCTGAAAATCGCGCTGGCGTTGCAGCAAGGCCGCACGCACGGCAGGCAGCTGCGCCACGGCGGACGCACCCATGCCGACAGCTTCGCTGCGTATTTCTTGGGAAACGTCCGCACCATCCAGCAATACTGTCTGTCCGACAAATTCGACCGGCAGCTCCGCCGCCAGCCGTGCCACGCCTTCTTCATCCGTCCATTCCGTCTGTTTTTGCCGCGCATACAGCGCGGTCAGGCGGTAGAGCGCGCCGGAATCGAGATAGTCCCAGCCCAAAGCCGCCGCCACCCGTGATGCCACCGTTCCTTTTCCCGACGCGCTAGGCCCGTCTATTGCGATTATTTTTGCCGTCATTGTTTGCATATCCTTGGTTTATTGTCGATTTCTCGTTACCTGATGCGGGATTCCACTGCCACGCCCCGCCTTGTATAATGTTGAGCCAAGCGACTATAACAACTCTTTCCCCTATCTTCCAGTATAAAAATCATGACCGACTCCATCCGCCTAGAACCACGCCGTCTGAAACCTTCCTCCATCGCCCTGCCCGGCTCGAAAAGCATCAGCAACCGCACCCTGCTGCTGGCCGCCTTGTCCGACAACGGCTGCACGATACGCTCGCTGCTCCAATCGGACGACACCGACCGTATGCTTGATGCCCTGACTGCCTTGGGCGTGGGCATCGAACCGCTTTCAGACGGCCTGATTCGGATACACGGCTGCGGCGGCCGTTTCCCGCAACGCGAAGCCGATTTATTCCTCGGCAACGCCGGCACCGCCTTCCGCCCGCTGGCCGCCGCGCTGGCCGTATTGGGCGGCGATTACCGTCTGCACGGCGTGGCACGAATGCATGAACGCCCCATCGGCGATTTGGTCGACGCCCTGCGCGTCATCGGCGCAGACATCCGCTACACCGGCAACGAAAACTACCCGCCGCTACACATCGGCAAACGGCAGGACAACGGCATCCGCAGCGTACCCGTCAAAGGCAACGTTTCCAGCCAGTTTCTGACCGCGCTGCTGATGGCCTTGCCGCTGACCGGCGAAGCATTTGAAATACAGGTGGAGGGCGAACTGATTTCCAAACCCTATATCGACATCACGCTCAACCTGATGCGCCGATTCGGCGTCAATGTGGAAAACGACGGCTATCGGCGTTTCCGGCTGCCCGCCGCCCGCTACATCGCCCCCGAAACGGTCCATGTCGAAGGCGACGCGTCCAGCGCATCCTACTTCCTTGCCGCCGGACTGCTTTCCGCCGTACCGATACGCGTTACCGGCTTAGGAAAAAACGCCATACAGGGCGATGCCGCCTTTGCCCGCGAACTGGAAAAAATCGGCGCGGCGGTAACATGGGGCGACGACTTCATCGAAGTTTCCCGCGCAGAAGGGCAAACCGTCCTGCCTTTCGATTTGGACGCAAACCACATCCCAGACGCCGCCATGACACTAGCCGTCGTCGCCCTGGCGGCGGGTGCGCCCTGCACCCTGCGCAACATCGGCTCGTGGCGCGTCAAAGAAACCGACCGCATTGCCGCCATGGCCGCTGAATTAAGGAAAGTCGGCGCAACCGTGCGGGAGGAAGCCGAAGCCATACACATCACCCCGCCGGCACGACTCACGCCGAACGCCGTTATCGACACCTACGACGACCACCGCATGGCGATGTGCTTCTCACTGGTTTCACTGCTGGGCGTGCCCGTTACCATCAACGATCCCCAATGCGTCCGCAAAACCTTCCCCGATTATTTCGCGGTATTCGAATCGCTGACGGCTTAAAACAAAAAAGGCCGTCTGAAACCGCCAAACACCAAAAAGGAAACGCATGAGCATCAAACACTGGCCGGAAGGCGAACGGCCGCGCGAAAAACTGTCGGCCTTGGGCGCGGCGGCCTTGAGCGATGCCGAATTGCTGGCGATTCTGCTGCGCACCGGCATCAAAGGCATGAGCGCGGTTGATTTGGCGCGTTACCTTTTAAACGAATTCGGCAGCCTGGGACGGCTGATGAACGCGCCGGAGCGCGAACTGGTGCGGCATAAAGGCATGGGGCAGGCCAGTTTCACCCAATTTGCCGTGGTGCGCGAAATCGGACGGCGGGTGCTGGCTGAAGAGTTGCAGGAAGGCGCACTGTTCGACAGCCCCAAGGCGGCCGCCGACTTCCTGCGCCTACACCTGGGGCACGAACGGGTAGAAGTTTCGCTGGTATTGCTGCTCAACCGCCAAAACCGCCTGATAAACTGCGTGGAACTGTCGCGCGGCACAGTGGCGGAAAACACCGTTTATGTGCGCGAAGTGGTGAAACTGGCACTCGACCATTACGCCGACTCGCTGATTGTGGCGCACAACCACCCCGGCGGAGCGGCCGAACCTTCGCCTTCCGACGTCGAATGGACAGGCCGTCTGAAACAAGCCCTGGAACTGGTGGACGTGCGGCTGCTCGACCATTTCATCGTTACGGCGAGGCAGGCGGTATCGCTCGTAGAACGAGGCCTGCTGTGAGGCCGTCTGAAAACAGAACGGGGGATAAAATGGATGTTTCCGAACAACAAGACGACATCCTCAGCATCAACCAAGTCCAACTGCTGCTGGCCGAAAAACGCACCGCGCTTGCCGTCATGCGGACCGGAATCGCCGTACTGGCACTGCCGTTGTCGATTTTCAGCGCACTGATCGCCACATCAAAATGGTACAGCCCGGCCGAAGTCTGGCTGCTACTGGCCGTAGTCAGCCTGATCAACATCGGCCTGATTGTATTTGCTGTTTACCTGATCGCCCGCTCACTCATGCGGATGCACCAATACGACCAATTGATTGCCGACATCAAACACAATCATTCCTCACTGCGCAAACTGATCAAATCCTGAGCGGCAACCATCTAAAGGCCGTCTGAAACACCGGTTTTCACCCATCATTACCGATGGGCATACCCTAAAAAGCAGCCAATGGAATGTACGCTGCCGTCTGATGCCTTAACATTTGTCGACAGCCACCGGCTCCCCCGTCTTTTCACTCTCAATACCGCAAAAACCTGCTTGAAAAAGCAGTCGCAAACGCCCCCGACAAACCGAAAAAACACCTTCAGACGGCCCGATTCCGCCCGCAACGGCCAAATCGGCTATAATCCGCCCTTCTTTTTCAAATCCAGCGTTTCACGCAGCATTGCACACAAATTAAGGAAATCCGGATGAAAAAACTGCTTCTGCCGCTGGCGGCCGCCTTCCTGCTTGCCGCCTGCGCCACACCGCAAACCCACTATTTCACCCTGCCCGACAGCACCTTCCAAATGCCCGAACACACGCGCGGCAAAACCGAAACCGCCCTGCGCGTCGTTCCGGCCGAACCGCTGAACAGGGGCGGGCTGGCATACCGCTCGGACGCTTTCCGGCTCGACTACGCCCGCAACCACCTGTGGGCGCAACCGCTGGATCAGGCCGCCGCCGCGCGGTTTGCCAACGAATTCAACCGTATGGATACCGGCCGTTACTTCGTTCCCGCCCATCAAAGCAAAGCCGCACAATCGGCAACCATCTACCTCGAAGCCTTCCAAGGCAGCTACTTGGGCAGCACGCTGGTTGAAGGCTACATCCGTTCCGATTCCGGCAGCCGCCGATTCCGCGCGGAAACCCCGCAGCACGGCGACGGTTACGAAGCCATGCTGGAATCGCTGTCGCAAGGCGTCAGCGCGGCCGCGGCACAAATTTACGGCCGTTAAATCCACCCGAAACCTTTCAGACGGCCTCCAAACTCCGATGAGGCCGTCTGAAAAAAACGGCTTACCCCAAACACACCGCATCCCCGATTATCGAAATCCGAAATGTCCGATACTGCCAAATCTCCCCTTCCCTTCCGCTGGCTGCTGGTCTGCCTTCTGCCGCTCCTGACCGCCGTCTACTTCCACTTTTTCCCGGCCGTGCCCGGCAGCTCCAGCTTCCTGATCAACGGCATCATATTGGCCTGCGAATGCGCTTTCCTGTTCAAATACGTCCTGTTCGCCCTGGTTACCCACCATTTGAAAGGCGAATTCGCATACAGGCGGCAAACCGCCCTCCTCTTTCTGCCGCTGATATTGCTTGTCGTCTACATCTTCTATTATTTCGGTTTTTTAACACAAAGGATATTGACAACGGCTAACAAACTGTTTTAAAGTCCGCCCCATTCTTTAAACGTTTTAACGAGAAACATCATGCAAATTCGCTCTGTTGCTTATTTTTATTGGTATCGCACCAAGGTGCGGTA
The DNA here is from genome assembly GCF_900113545.1 of Neisseria elongata subsp. elongata. Lineage (GTDB taxonomy): Bacteria > Pseudomonadota > Gammaproteobacteria > Burkholderiales > Neisseriaceae > Neisseria > Neisseria elongata. The sequence goes on from NZ_FOPS01000009.1 coordinate 51,306, forward strand.
TCTTTTTGCGTCTGCGTAAAATAGAGCAACAGCGAAAAAGCCGCCCGTCCAAACCGAACAGGCGGCTTTATTGTTTTTCCCTTACCCGATACAGGCCGCCGAAACCACCGCTTACCGGCAACAGCGGAACCGAACAGATTCAGGAGCCTGCCATGCAAAACGCACAATCTTTGCAACACAACGCCGATATCGAAACACTTAACCGATGCTGCCTCGTTGTAGACGGCAACGGTCACCGTCCCGACTTAATCGACGACAGCCTGCCGGAAAATTTCGGCGCGTTGGCCGCCGAGGCGATGCTGCCGCAAATCCGCACCACCGCCCTGATGATTGCCGCCTCGCGCCACGATTTCAGCCGTCCCAGCCCGAGCGTGTTCACCGATGAGGCCGACTGGTTTGCCGCCCGGATTTTGGTTTTGCAGGCGCGCGTCTTCCACCTCGACATCAGCCTGCGCTTCATGCTCGAAACCGCCAACCGCCGCGCAGCCGACTTTGCCGCCGCCCGCAACCTGCCCTTCATTCCGGCAAAAATCCGCATGAGCCTGCACACCCGCCGCCCAAACAACCTCCTGATGATGGATTGCGCGCTGCCCCTGCATCAGGAAGACCTCGGCCTGATTGAAAACAGCCGCCGCCTGGCCGCCAAACTGCCGCAACTGTAAAGCCCCATAGCCCGCCATGCCGTTTCGCGATATGATGCAGGCTTTTTTCAAAAGTCCGGTTATGCGTACACTTATCGAACAAAAAATCAGCAACGGCGACTACGCCCGCATGATAGAAACACACCGCCAACCGTTCAGCGGGCCGGAAAACGAGCTGCTGGAAGAAATCCTGCAACGCTTCGAATTCGACGTGGTGCAGCAGCAGGCACTGGCACAGACCGTGATGCAGCAGGCGCGTTTCGACCCCAACGCCCTGCACATCGAAGAATTTGAAGACGAAGACGTAACAGGCATCTGCCCGCACTGTCTGAACCCGCCGGTTCCCCCGCTGCGCGATTACCTGATGTGGCGCGAACGGCAGATGTGATTGCGGCCGTCTGAAACCGTTTTCCCGACCGTTTATCACACCAAAAGGCCGTCTGAAAAAGCAAGCCGCTGATTGCAGCTTGCTTTTTCAGACGGCCTCCCTATTGGCGGAACCGGCCGAAAACTGTAACGCCGTTATGTCCCGTTGGACGGTTTCCCGCACAGGGCGGAATACCGCGCCGCCCTGCATCGCGATGATCTTTCCATCACCGTTCTATTTTTGACAATGCTTCGGCAAAACTTTGCACCGTCCGTTCGATGTTTTGCAGCTTGTCCAAACCGAACAGGCCCAAACGGAAGGTTTGGAAATCGGCACGCTCGCCGCATTGCAGCGGCACGCCGGAAGCAACCTGCATCCCATGCGCGATAAAGGCGCGGCCGCTTTGGATTTCGGGATTATCGGTATAGGCGACCACGACGCCGGGTGCTTCAAATCCTGCCGCCGCCACACTCGGGAAACCCCGTTCGGCCAGCAGACCGCGTATTTTGCCGCCCAACTCGCGCTGTGCTTCGGCCAATTTGTCAAAACCAATGCCTTCGGCTTCGCGCATCATGTCGTGCAGGCGCAGCAGGCCGTCGGTCGGCATCGTGGCATGGTAGGCATGGCCGCCGTTTTCAAATGCCTCCATGATTTGCAGCCATTTTTTCAGGTCGAGGGCAAAACTGTCGGACTGGGTTTCCTACGCTTTTCGATAAGCCGTTCCGTTCAGCATGACCAAGCCGCCGCAGGGCGTTCCGCTCCAGCCTTTCTGCGGTGCGGAAAGCAGGATGTCGATGCCGAGTTTTTCCATATCGAGCCAGATGCAGCCTGATGCGATGCAGTCCACCACCAACAGGCCGCCGACGGCGTGGACGGCTTCGGCCAGCTTGGCGATGTAACCGTCGGGCAGCATGATGCCGGAGGCAGTTTCAACATGCGGGGCGAACACGATGTCGGGACGGAAGGCGGCAATTTCGGCACATACTTCTTCTATCGGCGCCGGCGAAAACGGGGCTTGGAAGCGGTCTTCCTGCCGTGCGGCCAGCACTTTGGTTTCCGATGCGATGCCGCCCTGTTCGAGGATTTGCGACCAGCGGTAGCTGAAAAAGCCGTTGCGCACAATCAGGCATTTTTTGCCGCGTGCGAACTGGCGTGCGACCGCCTCCATGCCGGCCGTCCCGGTGCCGGGAACGACGGCGGTATGCTGTGCGCGGTAAACTTTTTTCAAAGTGGCGGAGATGTAACGCAAGGCCGTCTGAAATTTTTGCGACATGTGGTTCAGCGAGCGGTCGGTATAAACCACGGAATATTCGAGCAGGCCGTCGGCATCGATTTCGGGACGGGGGAGCGGGGATATTGTTTGCATGATTTCTTCCTTTGGTGTCGTTGGGATTTTTATGTGCGCCGCGTACGGCGGGAAACTTCAAACCGATGCGGCGTTACCCACCTCATTCCGATTTAAAGCCAATCCACTATAACATGCGCTTGGGGATGTTAAAAGGCCGTCTGAAAATACGCGGCGGTATTTTTCAGACGGCCTTTTAGACGGAGGCAATCGGGCCGGAGGCCTTACTGCGCGGCCTTCAAACCGGCGAGGCACTGCTTGTCGCGGGCATTGAAGGCTTCGGCACCGCCCAGGAGTTCAAGCTGTTTTTGACTGTCGAGTTTGGCAAAGCCGTCGAGCTGTTCTTGGCTGAGTTTGTCCAACGGCTCCGCCCACATGCAGACGCAGTAGTTTTGCACCAGCTTGCCGCTGTCGTCCTTCAAACCCAGCGTTTGCAAATCGCCCTGCCATTTGGGCGAGAACGGCACGTTTTGGATGCACGATTCGACAAATGCGGCCTTGGCGCGCGGTTTGCTCATGGCGCATTGCGACAGGAAGAAGGTGGCGGCGAACAACGAGGCAATCACCCACAGCCAAATGCGTATGGTGCGGATTTTGCGTTTGGACTTGAGCGTTTGTTCGCGGCGTTGCTCTTCGTCTGAAGGGTTTTCAGACGGCCTTTGCGCCTGTTCAGTCATTTAAACTCTCCATGCGTATCATGGTTACTTTGCCGTTTACCGTATCCATGCCTTCGATGCCGGCGATGGCGGCCTTGACGTGTTTCTCGACCGTGCTGTGGGTCAAAATGACGATTTCGGCGGTGTCGCCGTTCACCACGCCTTTTTGAATCAATGCCTCTATCGAAACGTTTTGATCCGCCAGCAGGTTGGCGATGCGGCCGAGTACGCCCGGCTTGTCCTGCGCCTGTACGCGCAAGTAATAGCTGCTGATGATTTCATCCATCGGCAGGATGGTTTGCGCCTGAACCTGCGAAGGCTGGAAGGCCAGATGCGGCACGCGGTTGCCCGTATCCGCACCGAGCAGGCGGGCGATGTCGATGATGTCGGCCACCACGGCGGAAGCGGTCGGCAGCGCGCCCGCACCCGCGCCGTAATACAGGGTTTCGCCCACCATGTCGGCATTCACGCGCACGGCGTTCATCACGCCGTTCACATTGGCCAACAGGCGGCTTTCGGGCAACAGGGTGGGATGAACGCGCAATTCGATGCCTTTGTCGGTTTTACGCGTGATGCCCAAAAGTTTGATGCGGTAGCCGAGTTCTTCGGCGTATTTGATGTCGCGGCTGTCGAGCCCGCTGATGCCTTCGAGATAGCAGGCTTGGAAATTGACCGGCGTACCGAACGCCAGCGCGCTCATGATGGTGATTTTATGCCCCGCGTCGTGGCCTTCGATATCGAAGGTCGGGTCGGCTTCGGCATAGCCCAAAGCCTGCGCTTCTTTCAATACGTCGGCAAACGCGCTGCCTTTTTCGCGCATTTCGCTCAAGATGAAATTGCTGGTGCCGTTGATGATGCCGGCGATGCTGCGGATGCGGTTGGCCGACAAGCCTTCGCGCAGGGCTTTGATAATCGGGATGCCGCCCGCCACCGCCGCTTCAAACTGCACCATCACGTTTTTTTCTTCCGCCAGCGCGAAAACTTCGCTGCCGTATTCGGCCAGCAGTTTTTTATTGGCGGTAACGACGTGTTTGCCGTGGCGTATGGCTTCCAACACCAGCTCTTTGGCCGCTTCCGTGCCGCCGAACACTTCGGCTACGATGTCCACTTCCGGGTGGCGCACGACTTCGAACGGGTCGGCGGTAATCAGGGTTTCGGGCGGACAGGCGGCGCGGGCTTTGGCTTCGTCGCGCGTGGACACCATAAACACGTTCACCGCGCGTCCCAGCCGGCGGCTGATTTCCGCCGCGTTTGCGCGCAACACTTCCGCCGTGCCCCTGCCCACGGTACCCAAACCCAAAATGCCGATATTGACCGGTTTCATCATCACTCCTTGTTAAGCGTTCCCTGAATGGCTAAACTTGCCGTCAAAAACGCGCAATCCTACCCGAAAAACCCTTATTCAGAAAGAAAAATATGCAGTTTCAGGAACACCTGCCGCAAGACGGATGGAATATCGAAGGCGGTTTGGACGGCCGTCTGAAAATCAACGGCGAAACCTACACCGAAGCCGTCTGCCTGATCGAAGGCCGCTGCCTGCCCGCAAACGCCGCACGCCCGCAGGATTTGACTGCCGATTCGTTTTCAGACGGCCTCTCAAAATATCCTCATCCCGAACTCATCTTAATCGGCACGGGGAAAACACAACAGTTCCTCCATCCGAAACTCAACGCCGCGCTGGCCGCGCAAGGCATAGGCATCGAATACATGAACACCGCCGCTGCCTGCCGGACATTGCTGATGCTGCAAAGCGAAGGCCGCCGCGTCTGGGCATGGCTGTGGCCTTAAAAACACAAAAAAGGCCGTCTGAAAACACCGCGCCAGCCGCTTTCAGACGGCCTGCAATCATGCCATAATCCGTTCCGTTACCCTTACCGTACGCCCATCCGCCATGATTACCGAATTCAAACGCATCGGCATCGTTACCCGCCCGCAAACACCCCGGATAGAAGTCAGCCTGCACGAACTGATAGACTTCCTGCTGGCGGAAAAAATCGACGTATTCATCGACCGCGAAAGTGTGGAAGGCGGCGTAGTCCATCCCGACGACCTCCCCCGCTGCCGCCTAACCGACAAAGACAACATCGGCCGCGAATGCGGCTTGGTCATCGTTTTGGGCGGCGACGGCACCTTCCTTTCCGCCGCCCGCAAAGTCGCCCCCTACCGCATCCCCCTCGTGGGTGTGAATCAAGGCCACCTCGGTTTCCTGACCCAAGTCCCCCGCGAAGAAATGCTGAAAGAAATCGCAGGTATCCTGACCGGCAAACACCAGGCGGAAGAAAGGATACTGCTCGAAACCGACCTCATCCGCAACGGCACCCATGTGAAAAACTCGCTGGCACTAAACGACGTGGTCATCTCGCGCGGCGGCGCGGGCCAAATGATTGAATTCGAAACCTTTATCAACAAAGAATTCGTTTACACCCAGCGTTCGGACGGCCTGATTGTCTCCACGCCCACCGGTTCGACGGCTTACGCTTTGGCAGCAGGCGGCCCGATACTGCAAGCCAGCCTGCGCGCCTTCACGCTCGTCCCCATCTGCCCGCAATCCATGACCAACCGCCCCATCGCCGTCCCCGACACCTGCGAAATTGACATCCTGATTACTAAAGCCGGCGACGCGCGCGCCCACTTCGACGGGCAGTCCTACATCGACATTCAAAGCGGCGACATGCTGCGTATCCGCCGCTACCGCCACAGCCTGCGGATACTGCACCCGGGCACCTACCGCTACTATAAAACGCTGCGGCAGAAACTGCATTGGGGCGAACAGCTTGTACCTATTTCGCAACACGACTAACACCATACGCCGCACGGCTTGAAATCAACACCTTGCACCCCACCTTGCTTATCCTCAAGCATTGCGCGAAAATACCGCACAAACCATGACACACAAGGAAAGAACCATGTCAGACGAATCACCCATCATCTTCACCGACAGCTGCTGCACCAAAGTGGCCGACCTGATTGCCGAAGAAAACAACCCCGACCTGAAACTGCGCGTTTTCGTGAACGGCGGCGGCTGTTCGGGCTTCCAATACGGCTTCACTTTCGACGAAATCAAAAACGACGACGATTTCGAAATCCTGAAAAACGGCCTGACCTTCCTGGTTGACCCCATGAGTTACCAATACCTTGTCGGCGCGGAAATCGACTACACCGAAAGCCTGCACGGCTCGCAATTCGTCATCCGCAACCCGAACGCGGAAACCACCTGCGGCTGCGGTTCTTCGTTCTCGGTATAAACAACCGGCTTTGCAACAAACAGAGGCCGTCTGAAACCCGTTTCCGGGTTTTCAGACGGCCTTTATCGATGCCCGAAGGCTTAACCGACTTTCTTCGCTTTATATTGCGGGTTAATCAGATTGGCAGGCGACAAAATATCGTCAAGCTGTTCCGCACTCAGCAAACCGAGTTCCAACACCACTTCGCGCACGTTTTTACCGGTTTGGGCGCAGATTTTGCCGACCTTGTCGCCGTTGTGATGGCCGATAAACGGATTCAGGTAGGTAACGATGCCGATGGAGTTCAGCACATAGGCGGCACAGGTTTCGCGGTTGGCGGTAATGCCGTCCACGCATTTGTCAGCCAGATTCACGCAGGCATTGCCCAGCAGTGAGATACTTTCAAAAACCGCCTGCGCAATCACGGGCTCCATCACATTGAGTTGCAACTGTCCGGCTTCGGCGGCAAAGGTTACGGCAGTGTCGTTGCCGATGACTTTGAAACACACCTGATTCACGACTTCCGGAATCACGGGATTGACTTTGGCTGGCATGATGGACGAACCGGCCTGCATTTCGGGCAGGTTGATTTCCTTGATGCCCGCACGCGGGCCGGATGACATCAGGCGCAAGTCGTTACAGATTTTGGAAAGTTTTACGGCCAGGCGTTTCAACGCGGCATGGACACTGACGTAGTCGCCGCAGTCGGAGGTGGCTTCAATCAGGTTGGACGACAGCGTGCAGGGCAGACCGCTGATTTCGGAAAGTTTTTTCACGGCCAGCGGGGCATAACCTTCGGGAGTGTTCACGCCCGTTCCGATGGCGGTTGCGCCCAAGTTGATTTCCAGCAGCAAATCGATATTGCGTTGCAGATTGACGTTTTCTTCTTCCAGCAGGACGGCAAAGGCTTTGAATTCCTGCCCCAACGACATGGGCACGGCATCTTGAAGCTGGGTACGCCCCATTTTCAACACGTCTTTAAATTCTTCGGCTTTGGTTTCGAAGGCCTGTTTCAGGCGGTTCATTTGCGCCATCATGGCCACCGTGCTGTTGTAAACGGCCAAACGGAAGCCGGTCGGGTAAGCGTCGTTGGTAGATTGGCTGGCGTTTACATGATCCATAGGGTCGATGATGTCGTAGCTGCCTTTGGCTTTGCCCAAGTGTTCCAAAGCCAGATTGGCCACGACTTCGTTGGTGTTCATATTCACCGATGTACCCGCTCCGCCTTGGAATACGTCCGACGGGAATTGGTCGAGGCAGCGGCCTTTCACCAACACTTCGTCGCAGGCGGCATCAATCGCGGCGGCAACTTCGGCGGAAAGCACGCCCAATTCCGCATTGGCGCGGGCGGTGGCTTTTTTCACCATCACCATGCCGCGCACGAATTCGGGAATATCGGAAATCTTTTGCTTGGAAATTTTGAAGTTTTCTGCCGCGCGCAGTGTGTGTATGCCCCAATAGGCATCATTTGGAATTTCGCGTTCGCCCAATAAGTCGTGCTCGATACGGGTGGTCATTCTTTTTTTCTCCAGAGTTCGTTTACATTGAAAATGCCGCCGTGCGGCAACGGCGGCATTTTGCCTGATTTAAAATATTATTCCAATAGTTTTCGCTACATTTCACTACATTAATTTTGATTGTCTACAATCAGGCAGATTATTCTAATTGTCTACAATTTTAAGCTGTTCCCAAAATGGCTTTTTACTGCCGTTTTCATCCTTTACGCCGCATAAAATGCCAAGCCAGCCAGGCGGCAATCAAAGCCCAACGGGATTTGCCGCGCGCGGCAGAAAAGGCGGCTTTCTGCGCCCAGCCTTCGGAAGCGGCGGCAGCAGCGATTTCCGCCAGTTGCACGAAATCCACCCGCTGTTTTTTCCGTTGCTGCCGCGTTTTTTCCTGCCGGATTTGTGCGGCAGTGACTTTCAGCCGTGCCAGTTTGATTTCTAATTCCAGCAGTTCCCGCGCCTGTTTTCTTTCCTTATTCATGACCGGCCTCGCTTTCGGACAGTTCGCCGCGCAGGCAGGCAATGTCGTCCCGCAGGCCGTTTAGGCTGTCGGCAAACAAGCCGTTGTGCCTGCGCCAGGCCGCCCATATCCGCCAAAGCAGCAGCATGACGGCAACGATGCAGACGGCAGCGGCGATGAAAAATACTTTCACGGCAGTGGCATCGTCGAGCAGCCGGTTGAGGCCGAACAGGGCGGCAAACAGGGCGACGAAGAGTAAAACGGCGGAAAAAAGCAGTGCCAACAGGGTACGGAAGGCGTTTTCCGCCTGCTCGGCCAAATCGAGATTGATGACTTGAAGCCGCAACAGAAGCAAGTCAACCCCTTGGTTCAACAGTGTTTTCGTATGTTCGATTTCTTGTTTGATGCCCATTTTTCCTCCTTGATGCAGAGAGGCCGTCTGAAAAGCCGCTGCCGAATAATGCGGGCGTTTTCAGACGGCCTGATTCAAGCCGTTATTAACGACGGTTCAGCAATACGCCGACCACCAATCCGGCCAGTGCGGCGAAACCCATGGCGTAATAAGGTTTTTCATGCACTGCTTCATCGGCCTGTTTGGCACGGCGTTTGATTTGCTCGCTAGCCTCATCCTCGAATTCGCGGAATTTCTTTTTCGCACGGGCGGAATGCCGGCGCAGGCTTGCGGCAGTATCGCTTTCAAACGCGCTCAATTTTTCTTTCGCCGCTTCCAGTTTGTCACCTAGGCGGGTTTTCAAATCTTCTATCTCTTCGCTGCCTTCTTCGACGCCTTTATTGTACAAGGCTTCAACATCGTCCATTACGGCACGGATGTCTTCCAACATGGCGGCTTTGCGGGCTTCGTAATCAGATTTGCTCATAACATCTCCTTCTTCTCGATGGGTGGAAAGTGAAGGCAGTATAACAGACCGCTTCATGATATCTATGATTATTTATTTCAAATTTAATAAGTTAGAGTAAAGTTTTGTATTGAAAGCAGCCTTTCTCAGGAAATATATGGCAATAAAGGCCGTCTGAAAGTGCTTTTCAGACGGCCTGTTCATTTTGATTTTAAAAAGTTAAGGCATCAGCATGCCGCCGTTGACGTGCAGCGTTTGGCCGGTGATGTATTTGGCTTGGTCGGAAGCCAGGAACAATACTGCGTCGGCAATGTCTTGTGCGTCGCCGAAACGGCCGAGTGCGGTTTGCGCTTCAAAGGTTTTGCGGACTTCTTCCGGCAGGGCGCGGGTCATGTCGGTGTCGATAAAGCCCGGGGCGACGCAGTTTACCGTGATGCCCCTGCTGCCCACTTCGCGCGCCATGGATTTGGCAAAACCCATCAGGCCGGCTTTCGCGGCGGCGTAGTTGGCCTGCCCCGCGTTGCCCATCGCACCCACCACGGACGTGATGTTGATAATGCGGCCGGAACGCTGTTTCATCATGCCGCGCAATACGGCCTTGCTGGCACGGAAGACGGATTTTAGGTTTACCTGCATGATTTCGTCCCACTCTTCTTCTTTCATCCGCATCAGCAGGTTGTCGCGGGTGATGCCGGCGTTATTCACTAAAATATCGAGTTTGCCGAATTCTTTTTCAATATCGGCAATCAGGTTTTCAATGCCGTCAGCTTCGGCGGCATTTAATGCCTTGCCCTGCCCGTTCCACTGTGCCAGGCGTTCGCCGATGGCGGCTGCGCCGCTGTCGCTGGTGGCCGTGCCGACGACGGTTGCGCCCGCTTGTGCCAATGTGTCGGCAATCGCCGCGCCTATGCCGCGCGATGCGCCGGTTACCAATGCGATTTTGCCGCTCAAATCTTGTGAACTCATTTTGTTTCCTGTCGGTTGGAGAAAGCGGACTTATATCACAAGGCCGTCTGAAAAACCACTTTCAGACGGCCTGCCGTTGTTTTAAAGATAAGGCTGCAAATCGCTTAAGGCGGAATGCCAGTCGCACGGCCCGATACCGAACACGGCGCGGATTTTGCCGCAGTCCAAACGCGAATCGGCCGGACGCTTGGCCGGAGTCGGATAATCCGCCGTGGCAATCGGCTTCACGGCAGGGATTTTCGCCAACACGCCCTGCGCCGCCGCTTCGGCAAAAATGGTTTCGGCAAATTCAAACCAGCTTGCATACGGGCTGCCGCAATAATGATAAATTCCCGCACGTTCCGCCAACTGCTCGGGCGTGTGGCGGCGGACGATGGTAATCAGTGCGGCGGCAATGTCGGCGGCCGCGGTCGGCGCACCGTATTGGTCGGCCACGATGCCCAAGCTGTCGCGTTCGCGTCCCAGCCGCAGCATGGTTTTGACGAAGTTCTGCCCGTTCGCGCCGAATACCCACGAAGTCCGCATCACCACGGCGCGGCGGCAGGCGGCCAACACCGCCTGCTCTCCCGCCAACTTGCTTGCACCGTATATGTTTTGCGGCGCGGTTGGTGCAGCTTCGTCATAAGGCGCGCCGCCCGCACCGTCAAACACATAATCAGTGGAAATATGCAGCATAACCGCACCGGCGGCTTCGGCGGCTTCGGCCAAATGGCGCGCACCGTCCCGATTGACGGCAAACGCCCGTTCGGCATCGTTCTCGGCTTTATCAACCGCCGTATAGGCGGCGGCATTGATGATGTAGTCGGGACGGAAGGTTTCCACCGCCTGCCGCACGCTGCGACGGTCGGCAATATTGAGTGCAGAGGAATCAGGGACGGAGAGTTCGGCACAGCCTTCGAGTTGTGCTTTCAGGCAGTGGCCGACTTGGCCGCTGCCGCCGGTAATCAGGATTCTGGGTAAATGGGAAGATGGCATGACTGCAATCCGAAGAAGATGAGAAAGCGGTATTGTAACGGAACAGGCCGTCTGAAAACGAGTTTGGAGGCAGAAAATCAAGAATCCCTGTTTTGCCGCTGCCCACTTGCGGAGTAAAATATGGCGTCAGGCTGTCTGAAAAGTTTTTATTTGTTGCAGCCGTTATTTCAGACGGCCCAAATATCGGGCATGAGGATGATGGTTGAATGCAAGCGGCCGCTGCCCTAATCCGGCGCAAAAATCACGGCGTTTCGAGCTGTCGGGCAATTCTCTTCCGCACGGCCTGCAACTGCGCCGCCTTGTTGCGGCTCCGACTCAATCGACACCTTTTTCCTGCGCTTGCCGCCCGAAAACTGAACCCTGCCGCATCAAGCGGCTGCTATTCCAAACAAAAAGGAAAACCGATGAACACCGAACAACGCACCGAACCGCAAGGCCGTCTGCTGCTGCGCACGATGGCCATGCCTGCCGATACCAATCCCAACGGCGATATTTTCGGCGGCTGGCTGATGTCGCAAATGGATATTGCCGGCGGCATCCTTGCCTACGAAACCGCCTGCGGCCGTGCCGCCACCGTAGCGGCCGATAAAATCGTCTTCCACCGTCCCGTTTCCGTTGGCGATGTCGTCGCCTGCTACGGCGAACTGATTAAAATCGGCAACACTTCGATACAGATTCACATTGAGGTTTGGGTTCACTCTGCCTCCTTCGACAGCCTAAACGAACAACGCCTCGTTACCGAAGCCTTGTTCACTTACGTCGCCATCGACAAGGACGGACAGCCCCGCCCCGTTCCGCAACTGTAAGTGCCCGTATCCGCAATCACCGTGTATTTGGTTTCGTAAGCTGTGTGCCGCCTGCGGTGCCGCTGCTCATACCGCCGGCTGCGCTAAATGTGGAAAGCCGCTTCAGTTCCACATCGTCCGCACCCGGTTTTCAATTCCACTCCGGTGCGGCAATGCTGAAAAGAAGCGGCAAATGTTTCAGACGGCCTCCGTATCGCTCGGATACATCAGGTTCTGAAAGCAGCCTACGTTTCTATCTCAATTAACCATCACGAAAACAAATGCAGCCGCTACAGGCCGTCTGAAATATATTTTTCAGACGGCCTAACTTCAATCCCGGCCCGACTCATCGCCTCTTTTGCTTCTGCAATTGATATTTCGCCGAAATGGAAAATGCTGGCGGCCAAAACGGCATCGGCTTTTCCTTCTTTAATGCCGTCAATCAGATGCTGTATAGAGCCCACCCCGCCCGATGCGATAACGGGTATGTCCACCGCTTCGCTGACGGCACGGGTCAGCGGCAGGTTAAAGCCCTGCTTCGTACCATCCCTGTCCATACTGGTGAGCAGGATTTCACCCGCGCCGCGCCGCTGCATTTCAAGCGCCCATTCGACCGCATCCAAACCGGTCGGGTTACGGCCGCCGTGGGTAAAAATTTCCCAGCGGGTGTTTTCGGGATTGACGGCTTTAGCATCAACAGCGACGACTATCGCCTGAGATCCGAAAAATCCGGCGGCTTCATTGACCAAATCGGGATGGGTAACGGCGGCGGTATTGATGCTGACCTTATCCGCACCGGCATTAAGCAGGCGGCGGACATCGGCTACAGTGCGCACGCCGCCGCCAACGGTTAATGGAATGAAAACTTGGGATGCGACTGCTTCGATAACATGCAAAATCGTATCGCGGTTGTCGGAAGAAGCGGTAATATCGAGGAAAGTCAGTTCATCTGCTCCCTCGTCATTGTAACGTTTGGCAACATCAACGGGATTGCCCGCATCGCGAAGTCCGAGAAAATTCACGCCTTTGACGACGCGGCCGTCTTTAACATCCAAGCAAGGGATGATTCGTTTGCAAAGAGCCATTCGGATTACCTGTTGTCTATAAACAAACTGCCCTCTCAGAGGGCAGTGTGAAAGTTTTGCGCCGTAGGAAAAACAAGTAAGGCGTTATCCTACTCCAAGAGCTTGCCGCCTAGAGGTTTTATACCACGAAGCATCCTGATTCCGCCATGCTTTATCTTAGACAGCCGATACTCCATCGCACAAAACATTAGTCAAAATTCAATGCGGGCAAACCGTTCCGTCTCTGCTAAATAAAAGGAGAAAGCAGCGATTTCATATTTTCCGGTTGCGACAACCAATAAAAACCCATACCGCCTGCAGCAGCCAAAAACAGGGTAGTGGCAAAGCTGTTGGAAAGCCTGTTAACAGCAGTCAGTACCAAGGCGACATAAATCCACTGCACGGCAACCTCTGCCACCCAAACACCATTCATTGCCGGCAGGGTCATCGCCATAAAGCCACGGATAATCACGGCAATCACGATAAAACCCAAGCTTTCCGACAAGGCATAAATATCGCGGTCGGCCGACCAAATCATCCAAAATCCCAAAACAAATGCTTCCAACATTATTTTTATTCCTTCTTTCCCGTAATATTTTATATAAAAAATCAGTTATCTATTCGCTGAGAGCGTCGGCCAATCGCTGCGCTTGTGCAAAATCAATACTGCCTTCGTAAATCGCACGACCGGTAATCGCACCGGTTACACCATCTTTCTCGGCGGCACACAGGGCGCGTATGTCGTCCAAGTCGGTCAAACCGCCGGAAGCAATAACGGGAATACCGACTGCTTCGGCCAGCTTAACCGTTGCATCGATGTTTACCCCGCTCATCATGCCATCGCGGCCGATATCGGTGTAGATAATGCTGTTTACTCCGTCGTCGGCAAAGCGTCTGCCCAAATCGGCCGCACGGTGTTCAGTTACCGTTGCCCAGCCGTCAATAGCCGCCATTCCGTCTTTGGCATCGATACCGACGATAATATGTCCGGCAAACTCCCGGCAGGCCTCGCGCACTAAAGCCGGATTTTTAACTGCCGCCGTACCGATAATAACGTCTGTCAGTCCTAAGGCCAGATATTTTTCGATAGTCGCCAAATCACGGATACCTCCGCCCAGTTGGACAGGAATATCGGCCGCCACCGCCGCCAGTATCTCGCGGATGGCTGGGAAATTTTTTGGCTCGCCGGCAAAGGCACCATTCAAATCAACCAAATGCAGCCGCCTCGCGCCCTGCTGCTGCCAATGCGAGGCCATATCCGCCGGTTGGTCGGAGAACACGGTGGCATCTTCCATCAGGCCTTGGCGCAGACGTACGCAGTTGCCGTCTTTTAAATCGATTGCAGGGATAAGCAGCATGGCGGTTCTTTCGGATTGGCAGGAAAGGCCGTCTGAAAAATGCCAGATAGGCTTTCAGACGGCATGTGTTTTCATGTAAACCTCATTTTACACAAATTATCCATTCCAGTGTAGAAAATTACGCAGAAGCAATAAGCCGGCATCGTGACTTTTTTCCGTATGGAATTGAGTGGCGAAGACATTATCGCGGCCGACAATGCAGGCAAACGAATCAGGATAGTCGCTGGTAGCAAGTACGATTTCGGAACTTTGCGGTGCAAAGTAATAACTATGGACGAAATAAAAACGGCTATCTTGCGGAATATCGCGGAACAGCGGATGCGGTTTGGTTTGATGCACGGTATTCCAACCCATATGCGGTACTTTCAGACGGCCTCCATCGCGGTCGCGCACATTCGCGGAAAAACGTTTGACCTCACCTGCAAACCAACCCAATCCCGCAGTATCCCCTTCTTCACTGTGTTCGAACAAAAGTTGCGCCCCGACGCAAATACCGAAAAACGGCTTGTTTTTCAGGCCGTCTGAAACCGCTTCGCCCAATCCGCTGCGTTGCAGTGCGGCCATACAGTCGGGCATGGCGCCTTGTCCGGGGAAAATGATTTTGTCGGCGGCGGCCACATCTTCCGGGCGGGCACTCAACACAATCTCCGTCCCCGTTCCCGCAAGGCGTTCTGCCTCACGCACAGAGTTCAAAACCGAACGCAGATTACCCATACCGTAATCGACAATAACCGTTTTCATACCATCTCCTTTACTATAAACATATTTTAATGGGTGGCAGGCCATATTGCATACTTATGGCAAATCTAATCATACAAGGTTGTAAAGTCAGTCGGCACAAAGTACGGTTTTTATTTCCCAGCCCGCCAACTGAAACTTCTCCAGAATCACCACAAACTTTAAACTATTTACCCATACCGTCAAAATCGCAATCCACACCTTTATTGACTGCATGATACCGTTTTCAGCAAACTCTACTCAAAAACGAGGTATTTCAATTATTAAATAATTAAACCAAACGTACATCAGTATAACAAAAAAGCCTTGAAACCATTTTAGTTCAAGGCGTTATACATATTAAAAAACTGCTGGAAATTAGCTATGGTGGAGGCGGGGGGAATTGAACCCACCTAGCCCGTAACCAGTAGTATGTGTATAGACAAACGCCCTTGATTTAGGGCGTTTTTTATCTGTTCATATACTACTGGCTGCGGTCATTTGTGCCACGATTTGTGCCAAACCCAACGAGGGTATTCCCAATCGATACTCAAATCGACCAATGCAAGAAAAAAACTCAAGAACTCGGTACCAGTGTGCTACAGATTTTCCGCGACAAACATATCAAAGGAGACCTTTGCAAAATTCCCCCAAATCCCCTAAATGTCTTGGTGGGAATTTAGGGGATTTGGGGGAATTTTGCAAAGGTCTCAGGTTATGTTCCAATATGCTTGGTATGCCGACAAACCCGCCTTATTCCTTTTTTGTTAATCCGCCATACAAGGGATTTTAATTGTGATTTACTATAAAATGATGCTTTCTTAAAGGAAGATATCCCTTCCAAATGTTTCAACACACAAGGCTGCACATAAGGAGCTGCCCTACCAGAAGGAGTTACGCCCCTCCCAAACAAACCCAAATCCTACCGCCCCGAAGGGCGGGGTTTCAACCATTAAGGAAATTTTGATGAATCCGCAAAACGAAACGGCCATTTTGTCTTTTTGGCACAAGCTGGAATTTTTCACGCCTTTCGATGCAAAAATCCAAGAGGGAAAAGATAAAACAAACAAAACCCTTACGCTTGACCAATTATCCAAACTTGCCGTCGGCGGACAAAAAAACCTATCCATTGCCCAACTGCTGAAATCCGAATATCCCAATCAATATCTCGTTTGCTCAAAAATTTATCTCAACTTGTTTGATTTTGGCTGTTTGAGCAAAAGTATTCAAAATCTGCTGCAAGAACAGTTGAGTGAAAATGAGCAATATACCCAAGAAGCCATGAGCGCCGATAAAGGCGAAACGTGTTATGCCAGATTACCAATCAACGACACAGGCGAGTTCGACCCCGCAAATATAGAAATCTCAACCGCGCCTTGGGCAGTGGGTTTTAGTATGGCGAAAGGTTTAGACAGTTTGAATTTTGAAGCGTTTGAAACGGATTGCGGCAAGCTGTTGGAGAAGCTGGACGAATTGTGCAAACAGCATTTGGCCGTGCAGAAAATTGAACAGCCCAAAGTAATACGGACCGTACTGTCTCCCGCCTTGCTGCTGGACATTGCAGGCCGCCTGAAAGAATGGGCATACGGTTACTGTCCCGAACCGATGCCCACAATCCGTATCATTTCCGAATGGCAGGAACAACCGAAAAAATCCTCCGATAAAACGCCAAAAGATCAAAAGCACGCCGAAAGAAACGGACAAAATCATAAAAGCGATGAAGACGTCGATAACTTGCCCGATGAAGAAATCGGCATTTTAAACAGTTTCTACGCGCAGGACATCCACAGTATCATCCGTCAAATCGATAAAGGTCAAAGCAGCGCGGCATTGTCGGCTTATCTCGGCACGAAACCCGACCGGCCCGCAACCGATTTGTACGGCACGGAAGGTAACAAAATCATTTGGCGGCATTTACGCCCCAAATATTGGAACAGGGGGCGCTGGTTAAGTGAGCCGCAGCACGGTTTAAGCCTGATGCAGCAGTTTGCGGTAAATACATTCTTTCTGGAAGGCGAACAGCCGGTTTTTTCGGTAAACGGCCCGCCAGGAACAGGGAAAACCACTTTGTTGCGCGATATTTTTGCCGAAAACATCGTACGCCGGGCCACACGGCTGGCCGAATTGGCAACGGCGAAAGATGCTTTTTCGGGTACTGAAAAAGTAAACGACTCAACCGTTTCCCGCCTCAAGCCCGAATTGGTGGGATTTGAAATGATTGTGGCATCATCCAACAATGCCGCAGTAGAGAATATTTCCCGCGATTTGCCGAAGAAGTCATCACTGTGTGCAACCTATTGTACAGGCAGCCATCCAAGCTATGTTTATTTGGACAAAATTGCGCGCAACCTGTTTGCCAAAAATAAGCAGAAATACGATGCCCTGACGCCTGATGACGATACTTGGGGATTGTTTTCTTGCGCCTTAGGCAAAAAAGGTAATCGGGAGAAGGTACGGCAGGGATTGTTTTTCGTCCCCCAAAATCATGACGAATGCAAAGGATACGATAAAGCGCTGCACCAAAGCATTTGGGAATGGCGCAGCGGTTATCAAGGTATTTCGTTTGCCCAAGCACAAGAAAACTTCAAACGGCAACTCGATATTGTCGAGCAGAAATTGAATGATTTGGACGGCTATTTTATTCTGCACGAAGAGACCGTCTTAAATCCCGAAACAAACCAAGCCGCATTGCAACAACAGTACGGCACATGTGCCAAGTCCGTTCAAACCGAAAAGGAAAAACTGAATGACGCCCGGCAGACACGGATAGAAACCCAAACGGCCGAACTGCAAGGCATTCCGGTTCATTCGGACTTTATCCTGGCCGTATCCGATGCGCAAAGCAGGCTGCAAGCCGCAACCCAAAAGGTAAGCATGCCTTTAACGGATGAAGACGGCGAACAGCGCGCCTATTGGCAGAATCAAATCGAATCGCTGAAACACAGTTATCCCGGCTTCTTCATGCGCCTGTTTAAGCGCAAACAGTGCAGGGAGCTTCGGGAACACCTGGCGTATTGTTACGAACAATTGTCGCAACTGCATTTGGCCGCCGATAAACGCAAAAAATCAGCCAGGCAGGAATATGAACATTGCACACAGGCGGTGCAGGCTGCCCAAGCGGCGCTGTTGCAAGAACAAAAACGGGTGTACCAAAAAGAAATAACCGCTGCCGAAAACGCCGAAAAAGCGGCAGAAGGACGTTTGAAAGCGGTACAGCGGCAATTGGAACAATTAGGCATACGGCTGGCACAGCGGCAAGAGAAATGGAATGCCTATCGGCAATACCAAAACCGGTTTGCACATATCAGGCTGCCTGAAAAATACGATGAACTGCAAAACGATGACTTTCAAATCGCGGGTTTGTGGCAGGACAACGAATTAAACGACGCCCGCAGCCGTTTATTCGGCTGCGCCTTGCAGTTGCACGAAGCATGGCTGGCGGAAGTCGCCATTAAAGGTGGCGGGTTTGGCAGCAACCTGTTCTTAATCAGCGAATTCCTGAAAGGCAGTGCCGGATTGAACAAAGAACAAACGCTGTTGGTTTGGCAGAGCCTGTTTATGGTGATTCCCGTGGTATCCAGCACTTTTGCATCGTTTGCACGGCAGTTCCGCGATGTGGGCGCAGGCTGCTTGGGCTATTTGTTTATAGATGAAGCCGGTCAGGCGGTTCCGCAGGCGGCAGCGGGCGCAATCTGGCGTGCCAAACGCGTCATGGCGGTAGGCGACCCCATCCAAATCGAACCGGTCTTTACCACACCGCCGCCATTGGTTCGTACCCTGGAAAGGATTGCCGCCCTGCCCGACTGTGCCAATGTGTCGCCGACCGAGGTTTCGGTACAGATATTGGCAGACAGGTGCAATGCCTTTGGCGCATCCGTTTTGCGCAAAGGAGAATCGGATGCCACATGGATAGGTAGCCCCTTGCGCGTCCACCGCCGCTGTGCCGACCCCATGTTCGGCATCGCCAATCAAATTGCTTACGACAACAAAATGGTTTTCGGCAATACCGATCCTGCCAAACGCCTGCCGCCCAAACAGGATTTTTATTTGGGAAGCAGCAGCTGGGTTCAGATAGCCGGTGAAGCGGCATCGCGGCAATTTGTTCAGGAACAGGCTGATTTGGTGATACGGATGTTGGCCGAAATCGCGTGGCATTCAGGCGGCCTTCCCGATTTATACATCATCACGCCCTTCAAGCATATTAAAACCGAATTGTGCAGGCAGATTGCCGGCAATGCCGCACTAAAAACCATAAAAGGCCTGCAACAATGGTGCAGGATGCGCATCGGCACGGTACATACTTTTCAAGGTAAAGAAGAAAAAATGGTTTGGCTGGTTTTAGGCTGCGATGCAAAAACAGACGGTGCGGCACAATGGGCGGCAGGAAAACCGAATCTGCTAAATGTGGCGCTTACCCGTGCCAAGCATTATGTATTTGTGATTGGCGATAAAGACCTTTGGGCGGGCAAAAAATATTTTGATGTTGCTGCAAAAAATCTGCCGCAAATCGATGCGCGGGAATTTTATTCGCGGGCGGAACAGCTCTCAGACGGCTAGGCTCCGTATAACGAAATCTCAGCAAAATTTCCTTAATGATTGAATGCGGGATAGGCGGGGCCGCCTGTTTATCTATCTTAATCAATTGATATTAAATGTTTCAACGCACAGGGCTGCACATAAGGCGCGGCCCTGTGAAATAAAAAAAGAGGCTGACGTAGATTAGCAGCTAATCTAGGCTACGGAAATGCGGATAACCAATTGTAAATTAAGCAAGAGAGTTCAAAAGAAACTGCTTGAATTTTTTGTGCTCCAAGTTACCGCCCGTTCCGCTGCCGATATTTTGGGCACTCAGCCCAACTCCGCTATTCTGTTCTACCGTAAAACCCATATGGTTATCAGCCATCATTTGGCACTGGCTGCCGATGAGGTTTTCAAGGGCTCTGTCGAGTTGGACGAAAGCTATTTCGGCGGACGGCGTAAAGGCAAACGCGGTCGGGTGCGGCAGGAAAAGTGGTTGTCTTCGGCATCTTGAAACGCAATGGACGGGTCTATACCTTGGTCGTAGACAATGCCAAATCTGATACTTTGATGCCTGTTATCAAAAAGAAAATCATGCCGGACAATATTGTTTATATCGACAGCCTGAGCAACTATGACAGGCTGGACGTGAGCGGTTTCATCCATTACCGCATCAACCATTCCAAGGAATTTGCAGACCGTCAAAACCACATTAACGGCATTAAGAATTTTTGGAATCAGGCAAAACGCGTCTTACGAAAATACAACGGAATCGATCGCAAATCTTTCCCGCTGTTCTTGAAAGAATGCGAATTTCGATTTAACTTCAGCACACCGTCCCGGCAGCTAAAAACCCTGCGGGATTGGTGTAGAATTTAGGGCTAATCTAGTACAGCCTCAAAAGAAAACCGCCCGCCGCTGGTGGAACGGGTGGGATTAAGGCCGAAGGCCGTCTGAACAGTATGCCATTGGCTGCTTATATGTAGAAATCCCTAGCGTTGTTTACAGTATTTCAGGAGAATACTGACATGAACATGCACAAAAACACCCGCCTCACCCCGCACCACCGCCAAGCCATTTGGCTGGCCTACACGCAGGGGAAGGAAAGCGTCACCTCCCTGGCACGCCGCTACCAAGTCAGCCGCGTCACCATTTACCGCGCCCTTAAAGCCGCAAGGGGCAGGCTGCTCAAACCCCAAACCGGCACCAACAACCGTTTCAAACAGGCAAAGTACGGAATGAAACGTCCGGCCAAGGTAGAACGCAGCATTCAGGAAAAACTCAAAAGGCAGGCCAAACGCTACAACAAGTCCTATCCCGGCGAAATGGTGCACGTCGATACCAAACGGCTGCCGCTGCTCAAAGGGCAGAAAGCCACCGATAAGCGGGATTACCTGTTTGTCGCCATTGATGATTTCTCAAGAGAACTGTACGCCGCCATCCTGCCGGACAAAACCGCAGACAGTGCGGCCAAGTTCCTAACGGAACAAGTCATCGAACCCTGCCCCTATTTGATCGAGTGCGTGTATTCGGACAACGGCAGCGAATATAAAGGCGGGGCAAGTCATGCTTTCGGCACTGCCTGTTATTAAAACGGCATCAATCAAAAGTTTACCCGTCCTGCCCGTCCGCAGACCAACGGCAAAGCCGAGAGGGTTATTCGGACGATTATGGAAATGTGGCACGAAAAGCAGAGTTTTGACAGTCCGGAACACCGGCAAAAGGAGCTGTGCCGATTTGTGAACTTTTATAACACCGTGAAGCCGCACGGCAGCTTGGACGGTAATACGCCGTTCTAGGTCTTGCAGGCTTATTTTTCTCAACCTGTGGTGTAAACAACGCGACGATTTCCTACACCTACGAATGGGACGGCATCCGCCACGGCCTATACCACCTCTACGGCCATCTGCACGACCGCATGGCCGCCGTCAAAGGACGCGCCCTCAATGTCGGCTGGGATATGCACGGCCGTTTCCTGACCGCACAAGATATTGACAGCTTCCTGCGCGACCTCCCTGCCATGCAGTATTTCGACGACAAGCAAAATGTTATCGTTGGCAACAGCACGGAAGATGCGGCTGCAAAAGTTCGGGCGAGATTGGCAGCATTGAACCAATGAGCTTTTATTTTAGAAATGAATTTTCAGGTAGCCTAGAACTGTCCAGACTACCTGAAAATAGCCAGTATAACAAAAGGACGGGTTTTCAATCCGTCCTTTCCGCATCAGCAATACCGCCAAGTGTCCCGCATAAAATGAATGATCTCGTTTAACGGCACAGGCGAAAGCGTAAACTGCTTGCCCCCTTCCTGCTGCTCCACTTCCAAAATCAACATACAGCCTTCCGACAACTTGCTCTGTCCGTCAAATTCCAATTCCCGGACCTTGACCGACCGGGTGATGCCGTTGTCTGCCAAGTTTTGCTGGTATGCCTCTCCCTGATATTCATTAAAAATGGGAGAGAAGGTCAGTTAATCCATTACATCTTCCGCAATCTTAATAGAACCAAAATCGCGTTAGCTATCGCCAGATTTGTCATGTGTAATCAATAATCAGGAGTGCGTTTGTTTTTTAGGCTGTCATGTTGCCGCCGCTCAAACCTCAACCCGCCTTTTTTATTCATAAGAAATAAGAGGGTTATATATGTTTCGAAACTAAGCTAATCAGATTTTGTCTCAATATATTCTCAGCTTCTGAAATACTCATCCCCCAAATATCTGCCAATATTGCAATGGCAATATTGGCATTCCAGGGTAGTAAAGCTTGTGTTTTGAAATTCCCCAAAGGTCCATCAGTTTCAACCAATATTTTTTCTATTGGCATGAGTTGAACCAATTCATAACCCTTTTTACTACTTAACATTGCAGGTCCTACAGAAAAATAGCAGCCTATTTCAACCGCTCGTTTTAGCTGTTGTTTTGTGCCTGAAAACCAATGAAGGATTGGTAAATTACCATTTACTTGAATTAATTCATCTAGTACAGTATTTGCACTCATTCTAGAATGTATGCTCAATATTTTTCCTCCAGATTTTGCTGAGCTTCTTAAAATATGGCGAAAAACCTTTAATTGGGTTTCCCAATGTGTTTTAAACTCTTTTCCGCCATCCAGCCCAATTTCACCCACATAGCGAGTTTGGTTTAATAATGCATCAAACAAGTCCAACTCCTGCCAACGTTCGTGAGCCAGTTGCGGATGCAATCCCAAGGCGGTACGAATACGAGGACAATCTTTTGCTAATGAACTTGTTCCATACCACGCTTTGGGTGTGGTTGTAACAGATAAAACATAAATATTTTCATCTTTACATCGTTTTGCAACGTATTGTGGATTAGTATATAAATCCAAATGGCAATGCATATCCATCATAATATTTGGTTCACTATTAAAAGTTGCTCCACTTCATCCAGTCCGCTCCTAAAAACATTTGCAAACTGATTTAGTTGTTGAGTGGGTAGTGGACCACTTTGTGAAACCCATTGATTGATGTTGCGATGACTTTTTTGACGAATAGCACTTATTAAAGCAAATAAATCATCTCTTCTGTCCTGATTTGTTAAAATTTGCCGAATATCATTAAATTCATATTGGGCATCATTGGTAATACCAGCATAATGCAATGACGCTCTACGAATCAGGCATGGAACACAAACCCCGCATTGTTGATTTTTGCGTTTCCAATGGCTACACGAAACAGTATCAGGGATAATTTGCTGTAATAATGGTAAATTTTCGCATTCTGCTATCATTTGCCCTTTGGTTTTAAACTGATAAGGATTTCTTAAAGTGAAAGGAATATTGACCGCAGTGAACAATCTTTGTATTTCTTGGATAAAATAAGGGTGGGTGGTACGGGTACTTAAAGTACCTACTCTGCGTACTGTTAAAGGTGCATTGATTGAAATTACTCCATTTTCAGGTACAAAAACATCAATTTCTTCTTGCACAAATTCCTGTAATGCATAAGCTGATATAATTGCAAATGCTAAGAAATTCAAACTTCTGGTTCGCATTGTGATTTCAGTAGCCCTACCATTATTTAAATGGGGCTGTGCAATCGCATTAAATTGAGAAAATTGATTGATATAACCATTTTGGTTAAGTTGCTGAATAATGGCTTGCTGACGTGATTTATCACCTTTATAGGAATGACTAACCAAAACAGGTGAATGCCCCTGTTCCAATAAATCAATTGCTCCAATCGATGAATCCAAACCACCTGAAAATAAACAAACACAGTCTTTATTTCTTAAATCTACTAACTTGGTTCTACCATTTTGTGAATAGGGTTGTGGAGGATTCTGTCCGTTTTCTTGAAAATCAAATTGCCAAATATCACCACTTAAAAAGTGTAAAATGTGTTCTAAATGAACTTTGTTTGCTTGCCAAATAGCTGGCTGGCACAATGGTAAAGTAATAGAAAAGGAACGGCACCAGCCATTTGCGGTATCTTTTCGCAAAACAAAAGTATCTGCCGCCGTTACTGCCATAGCAATGGTTAGAAAATCCATTACTTGGTTATTAAGTCTAATGCCTAATCTTCTCACCCTATCTAAAACCATATTACCGATATGGGCAATTTGTAGATTTTTATTACCCATTCCATACAAATGAACAGGTATTGTTCCATTTTGTAGGTTATTTAATTGATTGATGTCGTGGTGAAAAAACAATTGAGTCATCAATACTTCTCCCACTCTTCCCAAATTTCCAAAATAGCTTGATTTTGAATGTCTTGCATTTGTTCAATTGTTAACTGACAAACATCATCCGTAAATTTAGGGGCAAGATTAATATCTACTACTTCACGAATGAGTTGCCGTAAATCATTTTCTGCTCTGGCAATTTGCACAGGATCATCGCCTTTCTTCCAAGCCTTGCCAGCATCGTGTGCAATTTGCAGAAAAATACTTTCGGTTAAATAACAAACCATCATTCTACCAATGACTTCAGTGGTAATGCTATTTTCATCAAAAGTTGTCATTCCTTCCAATGCTTCTGATAAAGCAATATTCATTGCAGAACGAATTTTGTCTGAATCACCGTGATGACCAGCCAAAAGTTCGATAATTTGGTTGATAACTTGCTCACAAGGCTGACCATTTAAACTATGTAAATTAACCGAATATTGTTGCTGCCGGCCGCCTGAAAAAATACCAAATAAATCCGAACCTGCTTGGGTAATTTTCCCCAATTTTTGGACGGCTGTATGCTTACTACCACTGGCTTTTCGTGCATAATGACCAAGTGCTTTACGTACATCACCACGTCCACCGCCTCGTACAGCCCTACCGATTGCTTGACGCAATCCCCTTAATCTCTGTGGGTCTGGTGTTTGAGTCGTTGCTTGGTTGTCATCAACCCAAGCCGGTAACAAAGGTGAACGACCATTTGGCCCCACGCTAGATTGTGAAGTACCCATTGCTTACTCCTGATACCAAGTTTCTCTTTTTAATCTTGTATTAAACCACGGCTGATTAACACCTTTATTTCTCAATTCAGCAATAAAGCGAGTTAAAATTTTTGCACCGTCTTCTGAATTTGCCGCTAGCAAACAAGCCCCTATAAAACCATCTGGGCTTTCATCCCAATTATCCAGTTTTCTTAATTGTTCAATCAATGCTTCCATAACGGAGATTTGTTCATCAATTGTTAATCCCTGAATAGCGGTTTGAGTATTTTGTGAGCCTGTTTTTGATTTAGTTACAAGTAAAATACTTAAAACATCTTGGGCTTTTTGAGAAAGTTGAGCAGTGTAAGTATTTAGCAGAATGGTTTCTCTAGATAAATAAATCGCAGCCCGCAAATCAACATTAGATAATTTGGGCTCTAATTTTACCCATTCTGTGATAAATGTTTGAATGGATTTATTTTCAGAGAGCTTTGATAGATTCTGCTCATTGTTATTTTCCAGTTCTTTTAATAATTCAGGTTTACCTTCTCCTTCATTAACAAGCTGATAAAATTTTGTTACTACATCAGAATCCACGCATCGCTCAAAAATAACTAGTTTGGTAATAATTGCTTCATCTAACGGCATTTGACGCTTGTCTGCGATTTTGGTACGCATCTTAATGGTATTTAAAATGCGTTTTACAATTCTGGGATTACCGTAAACATTAGGTGAATTTGCTAATAAGGGAGCTATTCTGTTTGCTCGTTCAAAATCTGACAAGAGAACTTTATTATGTTGCTCTTCAATAGTTTTGGTCACATCTTCTGGATTTAAAGATTGACTTTTCCAAGATTGTTGCAAATGAGTTTCTAAAAATTGGCGTAAGCTTGCTAATTTTGCGGTTGGTATTTTTTGATGAATGGCGTACAGCATATATAAATATGCACGAATTTCAAGCACACCTGCTTTGGGTACACGAATAGGAATCTGAATGAGCTTATCCAAATAATCAATTTGATGACGATACGACAAATCTTTGTAATGTTCGGCAACTGAATGGCGAATCATCTCCTCGTCAGCTGCGATAATGAATGCCGTCCGATTTAAAAACAAAAATAAACGAATCGCCTCCAATGTCTGAATAGCATTAGCAGGCAGACAACGGTCCAGATTATCAATTATAATAACCAGCTTTTTACCTAAATCCTGCAATATTTCGCCATATTCTTTTCTAAACTCATCGATTTGTTGTGGTGGTGTTTGTTTCTCTTTTGGCTTGATAAGATTTTTCCCTGAATCAACAAGATTTTTCCCTACTTCTACAATTTGCTTACTTTCTGTTTCATTTTGAACACCATCCAATGATTCTTTTGCTGTTTCAAATGTTTTGGAAATTAAGCCAAAAGTTGGCACTCCTGCAGCCAACGCAGCTCCTTCGGCCATTAAACCAAGCAAACGCAAACCATTAATTCTTACAAATAAGTTTTTGGATTTTTGCAAGATGGTTTCTTCATCTTTGGCGGCCTGAATCAAATGGCTTGCAATAGTTTCCAAAAGCGCCGCTCTGGCATCATCAAATCCCTGATAGAGCCAAGCATCAAATTTAATTATAATCCACTCATCAGGTTTGATTTGTTGCTCAATTAAATTTAATAGAGAAGATTTACCTGCACCCCAATTACCAAAAACACCTATTGAAACGGGAAGCATAGCTTCAGTTTCTAAGATTTCAGTAACAATTTGGGATACTTCACCAAAATTGAGATAGTCTTCTTTAGATTCAGTATCTGACCACATTTAATTACCCTCATTTATAAAATATAATTTTTTACGTTTTACATATTTTTAACAAATATTTAAATATTTTTATAATGATAAATATATGGAAAGTATCAAGATTGGTAGATGAGTTATCGAAATTAAAAGATAGTAAGAAAAGGGATGGAAGTGGAATAAAACAGATAAACAGATTAAACTACTATAATCAATAAGCGTAAAAAAACAGTATACTCAAATTTAGCAATGCCTCTTATCTTACTAGAGTTAAACGTGATAATTTCTACTATAACCTACCAGCTTTTCCTTCTTTCAATGATTTTATGGATAAACATTGTCAACTTGGTATCTCATAGCAAGCATATTGTGTAAAAATAAAAACTGAAATCTAATCTTTTCATACTTTATTTTTAGGGCTGACGTAGATTAGCCCTAAATTCCACACCACTCCCGCAGGATTTTTAGCTGCTGAGACGGTGTGCCGAAGTTAAACCGAAATTCGCATTCTTTCAAGAACAGCGGGAAGGATTTGTGATCGATTCCGTTGTATTTTCGCAAGACGCGTTTTACCCGATTCCAAAAATTCTCAATGCCGTTAATGTGGTTCTGACGGTCTGCAAATTCCTTGGAATGGTTGATGCGGTGATGGGTAAAACCACTCACGTCCAACTTGTCGTAGCTGCTCAGACTATCGGTATAAACAATACTGTCCGGCATGATTTTCTTTTTGATGACAGGGAGTAACGTTTCAGACTTAGCATTATCTACGACAACGGTATAGACCCGTCCGTTGCGTTTCAGAATGCCAAAGACAACCACTTTTCCTGCCGCGCCGTGACCACGTCTGCCTTTACGCCGTCCGCCAAAATAGCTTTCGTCCAACTCGACAGGGCCCTCAAAAACCTCATCGGCAACCAAGGCCAGATAATGGCTGATAACCATACGAATTTTGCGGTAGAACAGAATAGCGGAGTTGGGCTGAATGCCCAAAATATCGGCAGCGGAACAGGCGGTAACTTGGAGTACAAAAAATTCAAGTAGTTTCTTTTGAACTCTCTTGCTTAATTTACAATTGGTTATCTGCATTTTCGTAGCCTAGCATAACTGCCAATCTACGTCAGCCCCTTAATTTAATCGGATCCTGATTCACAAACCGCCCCGCCTCAGGCTCGTAATACCGCATCAGGTTGTAGTGCAGCCCGGTCTCTTCATCGTAATACTGGTTTTGCAATCTGAACGGCTGATGCGCATCCTTATAAACCCGCCCGTCCTTTTTCAGACGGCCCCAGGCGGTGTATTCGCCGTACCATAAGAGATTGCCGTGGATGTCGGTCATCTCGCGCGGTATGCCGATTTGGTCGTTGTGGAAATAGGCGAGGTATTGTTTGCCGTCTTTGGCGTTGTCAAAGACTTGCGCCAGCGGTTCGTAGCTGCCTTTGTAGGTGTACTCCTGCAATAGGCGGCTGCCGTCCCAGACGAAGTGGGTGCGTTTCGGGTCGGTGCTCGTCTAGGCGAGTTTGTCTTGGCGTTCTTTAGAGAGGCGTCGTCCGAACGGGTCGTAGGCGTATGTCCAGATCTCGGTATTGCCTGCTGGCTTTTTGATTTCGGCGCGGACGAGCTGGTTTTCTAGGTCGTATTGGTAATACTGGTTTTCGCCATTAGGCAGCTGGCGGTAGATCAGGTTGCCCTGTGCGTCGTAGGTGTATTCGATGCCGTTGTATTCTTTGAGGCGGTTGCCGCTGATAAGGTTGGGGTTGGCAGGCGATTTCAGACGACCTTGAGTTTGGGGGCCGTCTGAAATCGGGGCGGTCGTTTTGCCCTCTCCCACGGGAGAGGGAGTAGATGTCGGGATGTCGAGGATGTTGTGGGCGGGGTCAAAGGCGAAGGTTTCGCTGCGGCCGGTTTGGCTGTTTCGGGCTTCCTGAATGCGTCCGATTTTGTCGTAAACGTAATGGAGGACGCCGCTTCTTTGGTCGGCGCTTTGAATCAGGTTGCCGGCTTTGTCGTAGGCATAGCGGCGGTTGACGGCGCCGCCGGCTAACGGGTTTTGTTTGCCGCGGGGTGTTTGCGTGCCGCTCCAAACGGTACGCTGGCTTTTCAGACGACCCATGGGGTCGTAGTCGTACAGGCTGCTGATGCTGCCCTGTATCCTTTGGATTTCGCGGTGCAGTTTGTCGCGTTCGATGTCGGTTATGACTTCGCCGTCGAGGCTGATTTGGTGCAGGTGGCCGCTGCCGTAGTAGAGGTAATCGATATGGCGGCCGTCGGGCAGGATGGTGCGGATGCGGTTGCCCAGCGGGTCGTATCGGTAGCCTACGGTGGCGCTTTGGCCGTTGTGGACGGTGGTTTCGCCGATGAGGCGGTCGAGTTCGTCGTAGGCGAGTTCGACGCTGCTGTGTCGGTTGCGGGCTTTGGTCAGGTTGCCGGTAACGGGGTCGTAGTCGAAACGGGTGCGGCTGATGCCTTCGTCTTTGCTTTGTCCGTTGCGGCCGGAGACTTTGCGGCTTTGTTTTTCGATCAGTTGGCCGAGGATGTTGCGTTTGAACCGGTGGATGTGCCACGTTTCGGGACGGTCTTTCAGACGGCCTTTAGTCTGGAAGAGTAGCGATAAGTCTCTTATCTAAAGTAGGAAAGATAGGATATAAAGCTGCTAAACAATGTGTTGGAAAATGCAAAAACTTAGGTAAACCTAAATCCCCTGATAAACTCTTAAAAAATGGTAAAGTAGATCATAAGGATATTCAGGCATGGGCTAAGAAACAAAATTTGCAAAATCAATGGAAATCAGACCCTCAAAAATTCCCTAAAGGTGGATTTAAATATAATGATGGTACTTATTCCGTTCATGGGCATGGTGCAAATCCCGCAGCACAGGTGAAATTTCCCACATCCAATGCTGCTCAAGGACCAACCGTCAGAATTACAGGACCCAAAGGATCATTGAGAACTGATGGTACATGGGGACCATTTAAATCTGACCCTAATGGAGCTCATATACCTTTAAAAAATTCACCATACTAACTAGGAAGTCATATGAATTCTATTTTCAAACTAAATGAGAAATTAGAAAACTTACCTTCTATTTTAAGTATTGAAGATGAGTTATTTTTTATTAAAAGATTACAAAAGTTACCTATTGATGAAATTATAAAAAATAAAGAAATATTTAAAAGAATTATCTCAACTATCCAAGACTCCCATCAAGACAATGGGATATTTGAAATAACGGATGAGAACATCAATATTTTCTTTGAATTTGTTATCTGGATTAGAAATTTAAAAAAACTATATAACCTTGATTTTGAAAAATATATAGATGGGTTAGATACAAATTTTGATGGTTCTCAACAAATTTGATCCTCAAATGAAAAAACTATACAGCAAGCCGTAACCCGCACATAGGGTTCATTCCTCAAGGCACACACGCGGTCTCTTGTTCAAATGACTTATCAGTTCGTCTGAAAAAACTTTTCAGACGAACTGAGCAAGCAGTAGCTCGCATGAAACCTCCAATCCCGACGTAGGGTGTGTGCGGTACGCATGCACGCGGTTTCTATTTTTCAGACGACCTCAATCCTTTTTCGAGGCCGTCTGAAAACCCATACCGACGGCGAAGGCCATACCACTTCCTACGAATACGGCCAGGACGGTCTGCCGACCCGACGCACCAATGCCCTGGGCCACACCTTCGGCTACCACTACGACAAAGCCCGCCGCCTGGTCGGCCTCACCAATGAAAACGGTGCGCGCTACCGCTTTGCCTACGACGTCCTCGACCGTCTGATTGCCGAAAGCGGTTTCGACCATAAGCTGACCGGCTACCGCTATAACGCCGGCAACGAGCTGGTCGAGCAGCGCGAATTCGGCGACGACGCCTCCCTCGCCGCCAAACTGATGGCGCAGCTGGGCGGACAGCCCGTCCCCAAAAAAGACGCCGCCCCGCTTTCAGACGACCTCGACAGCCAAACCCCGCTGCGGATGACCGAGTTCAAACGCGATATATTGGGACGCCTAATCCACACCCTCGCCCGCGATAACGACAAGGTTCAGGAAACCGTTTACGGCTACGACCCGGACGGCAATCTCGTCCGCGCCGCCAACCGCCACAGCATCACCTGCTTTGACTACAACGAAAACGGCCAACTCATCGCCCGGCACCAATGGAAGGTGCCAAGCAAAGAAGAAAACGCCCGAAACGGCTTACCCGACACCGACTGGCGCGATGCGCAGTACGACATGCTGTACCTGCCCGTTACCGAAACCGTCCGCTACCACTACGACTTCAACGGCAACCGTACCGCCACCATCCTGCCCGACGGCAGACAGATCAACTACCTGTATTACGGCAGCGGACACCTGCACCAAATCAGCCTCGACGACGAAGTCATCTCCGACATCGAACGCGATCAGCTGCACCGCAAAATCTTCCGCACACAGGGTAAGCTCGCCAGCCGCTACGAACTCGATCCTTTAGGCTGTCTGAAAAGGCAAATCGCCACCCTCAACGATCTGACGGAAGGCGGCAAAGGCAAAACCAAAGTCGCGGCGGGTTATGGTCAAACCGCCGTCAAACGCAGCTACGGCTACGACCGCACCGGCAACCTGACCCACAGCACCGACCAGCGGACGGGAACGACGCATTTCGAGTACGACAAACTGGGCAGGATTACCCAAGCGGGCAACGAACGGTTCGCCTTCGATCCCGCGCACAATATCCTTTCAGACGACCTCAATGCCGTCCCCGACAACCGCCTGAAAACCTACAACGGCACGACCTATTACTACGACGACCTCGGCAACCTCATCCACTGCGAACTGGCCGACGGCGAAGTGCAGAACTATTTCTACGACCTGCACGACCAACTGGTTAAAGCGGAAATCTTCAAAAAAGACGGCACGAAAGAAACTTGGTCCTACAGCTACGACGCCTTAGGCAGAAGGATAAGCAAAGGCCGTCTGAAAGACGGAGAAGTTTCAGGTAGCCTCGAAGAGGAAACCCGCTTCGTTTGGGACGGCAGCCATTTGCTGCAGGAAGTCCACCCGGACGGCAGATATACTTATATCTACACTGACCCGGATTCCTACGAACCGCTGGCACAGGTACACAACCGGACAAACGGAGAAGGTGAAAGCCGACAACAAATCCACTACTTCCACTGCGACCAAATCGGCATCCCGCGTGAGATGACTGATAAGGACGGCAACCTCTTATGGTTCGGCAACTACACCGGCTGGGGTCGTCTGAAAGAGGAAACCAAGGTAACGGGAACGGCGCACCAACCCTTCCGCCTACAAAACCAGTATGCCGACCATGAAACGGGACTGCACTATAACTTCTTCAGGTATTACGAGCCGGATGCGGGTCGGTTTATCAACCAGGACCCGATTGGGTTGTGGGGCGGCTTTAACGTTTATCAGTTTGCGCCGAATGTTCAAGGTTGGCTTGACATATTAGGATTAAAAAATAAATTTGCATTTGACCATCCTGATTGTATTACTAGACGTAAAAAGATTAGCAATATAGAAAATGATATTATTAAAAGAAATCAAGAAATCAAAGCTAATCCTGGAAATTTACCATATAAGCACAAATCTGGTATGAAGCCTAGAGATTCAGTTGAAGGACATATTCAACTAGTTGAACAACTTAAAGAAACTTTGAAAAAACATAAACAATGGTTAAATGATAATTGCGATGATTTACCTCCACCATCCCCTGGTAGATGTACCTCACCTTCTTCAGTACCTAATACTCAAACCCAAGAAAATTTGAAAACTGTGGGGAAAGCGGCGGGAACCGCCGCTGCAATCTACATAGGGTATAAAATTGTAAGAGCTGTTGCTATATCATTTGTTGCCACCCCCGTAGCAGGAGCTGGTAGTTTAGCATTGCCATAATTTTAAAATATAAAGTCTATGAAAATGAACTATAAAATAATTAATGCAATGAGCAATCTAGAAATAATTAAATATTTATACTCATTAGAAAATAAAAAGGATTTACAAGATGCTTTGGAATATATTTCTCTAAACTTAGATAGCACAATATTTCAACCTACTATTGATAACGACACATTCTTTTTTATATATCACCTCCTCAGTAATAAAAAATAATCCAAAATAGGGGGCTTTGGGAATTTATTATTACCCTAGAAAGTTCAGATCTTGACTTTTCCCAAATAACTAAAGCTAAAAGGTTTAAATTAATAAATAAAATTACTTCAGCGTCTGAGCTTTATGAAAGTTCAGTGGCTTGCGAAATAGGAAGATTTATTATTCGATATTTATTAATTAATAAACCTGAAAGACTAAAATATATCTTAGATATTAAAAAAGAGTTAGATAAAAAAATAGCCAAGTGTAATTATTTGGATATGTTATATTTTATGCTTTTAGACTATCAAGACAATTCTGAAATTAATCAAAGCGAAAAAGAAAATATTACTAAACTATTAAAAAAAATTAGTAAATCATAGTTTTTCTTACAAACATTGTTCCCTTTTTAAAACTAAGTTGCTCCGCATCATTAGATATAACGATAGCAAGCCGCAATTTGCATGAAACCTCCACAACATAGGATGTTGCGGTTTCTGCTTTTCAGACGACCTCACTCCTTTTTCGAGGTCGTCTGAAATATCTCTTCCATAACAATCCAAGCCAAAACCACCTACGAATACGGCCAAGACGGTCTGCCGACCCGACGCACCAATGCCCTGGGCCACACCTTCGGCTATTGGAAGGTTTGCCCAAAGGTACGACCGTCTATGCCGACAAAGGCTACGACAGTGCGGAAAACCGGCAACATCCGAAAGAACATCGGCTGCCGGACGGCATTATGCGCAAAGCCCACCTCAACCGTCCGCTGACGGAAGCGCAAACCAAACGTAACCGATATTTGTCGAAGACCCGTTATGTGGTCGAACAAAGCTTCGGTACGCTGCACCGTAAATTCCGCTACGCCCGGGCAGCCTATTTCGGGCTGATTAAAGTGAGCGCGCAAAGCCATCTGAAGGCGATGTGTTTGAACCTGTTGAAAGCGGAAAACAGGCTAAGTGTGCCTGTTGCCGCCTAAAAGGCGGCCCGGATGCCTGATTATCAGGTATCCGGGGAGGATTAAGGGGAGATTTGGGTAAAATCAGGCGCAATTAGGTGCGGAAACAGCCGAAAACCTGTGTTTGGGTTTCGGCTGTCGGAGGAAAGGCTTTTTTGCAAAGGTCTCAGATGAGGTGTTTTTGCATGATGTGATGAAGTGTGTTGAGTGAGTTGCAGGCTGCTTTTAAATTCCAATAAAAATCCCTTGGCTCAAGCAAAAGCAAGCCAAGGGATTTGAGCGCGCGCTTATTGCGCAACAGGGGCTGTGCCAGTGATTTCCACCACCACTCGGCGGTCAGGTTGCAGGCAGGCTTTCAAAGCCGCTGTTGCACGGGTGCCGTGGCAGTTGGTGGTAACCGGTTGCGTTTCACCGGCGCTGCGGGTGCTGATAGGGTCTTGCACGCCTTTTTCCTGCAAGTAGGCTTTCACCGTTTCTGCGCGTTTCAAGCCCAAGTTGTAGTTGTATTGCTCGCTGCCCAAGCGGTCGGTATGGCCCACCAAGGCAATGCTGTCGATGTGCGCTTGGCGGCTGACCAGACGGGCGGCCAGTTCGTCCAATGTTGCGCGGCCTTGCGGCAGCAGGTCTTTCACAGACGAGCGGTTAAATTGGAACAAGGCATCGGCGGCCAGATTGATACGCTCAACTTGAGGTGCTGGTGCAGGCGCCACCATAACGGGAGCCGCAGGTTCTTCAGGCGCACACCATTTGTGAATGTAATCTTTGGCCAATGCGGGAGTGCTTAAGCAAGCTGCCAGGGCAGCAAATAAAAATGTTTTTTTCATTGATGGTTTCCTTTGGGCAGGCTGCCTTAAATAAGGCAGCCTGCACGGTGGGGGTTATTTCCAAGTGTATTTGAAGCCGACTGTGCCACGGTAACCGTCGCGTTTTGCACCACCCAGGTTACGTTCGTAGCGCGCATCGCCGTACAGGTAGGCATTCTTGCTCAGCGGCAGTTGTGCGCCCAAGCCCAGCTCGCCCCACGTAGTGTTGCGTTTCTCGCTGACAGAGTCCGCACCGATGTGGATGTTGCGCGGTTTGATGAAATCATTCCACACGTTGGCAACGGCATAGAACGTGTTGGTGCGCAGGTTGCTGTTTGGCGCATTGTAGGCCAAACGTGCACCCAAGCGACCGCGCAGACCGTGTTGGCCGTTTTGTTCTACTTGGCGGATACCGTCGTTGAAGTTTTTCAGGCCCACATATTGGTACATCAACTGAGCTTGCGGCTCAATCATCCAGTCGCCCTCGTTTTCGGCACGTTCGCCCAAGGCAAACGGACGACCAACTTCGGCAGACAGGCCTGCACCCCAACCGTTTTGTTTCACGGAAACGGAATCACGGGCTTTATAGTTGTTGCGCAGCCAGCTTACTTGGCCAACCAAATCCAGATAGCTGCCGTTTTGTGCGTAGTAAGTGTTGCTCACGCCCAAAGATACGGCATCGGTTTTGCCTTCGCCGGTGAATTTATCGTCCACCACAACGCCGCCGACAGCACGGTAGCGGTCGAAGAAGTCGGTTGTCGCATGGGTATATGCCGCAAACACGCCGGTCAGGTTATGACCGCCTTTATCGTTACGGCGGATGGCAAAGTCATGGCCGATTTGTACGCCGCCCATTTTGGTTTCAAAGTTGAAACGCTCTTTACCTTCGCTGTTCAGACCGCGACCCAGCAGGCGCACCCAAGTTTGACCTTTGGCCTGGTCGCCGCAGGTTGCACACTCATCCCAAGCCATGATTTGGTTTTCGCCACGGCGTTCGTGCAATGTAGCAGACAACGTGTTATAGCCAATTTCTTGGTTTACTTGCGGCATCAGCGTATATGCTGATACACCGGGTGCGAAAATATAGTGTCCTGGAGCCGGAGCAGGTGCTGGTGCTGGAGTAGCGTACAACGTCCATGCATAAACATTCTTACCGCCCGCGGTGCTCTTCAATACCAATTGTGCTTGACCGGCATTGGTGGTGTCGGCAGTACCTGTAAAGACAGCGTTGCCATCCGGTTGGCCAACTTGCTGACCTGCGGCATTGGCTGCAGGCTGCTCTACGGTTACCACATCAGAAGAGAACTGCTGTGCAGTGGTTTTCGTGATGTTGCCGATAATGCCGTTTGGCGTGCTGACAATAGTTTTACCGCTGGCCGCACCTTTAATAATCAGGTGGTCGGAGTCTTTATCCGCATCGCTGTTCCACAGGGTATTGACAACCAATTTACCGTTGTTGCCGGTGTAGTCGCCGTTTACGGTGATGGTTTTGTAGTTGCCCACAGCAGCGGTAGTCGGTGTAGCAAAGGCTACGGTGCCGGCATTATCCAGGCTGGTTACGGTGGAATTGCCGGTATTGTTCCAAGTGGTGCCGTTAGCCAGCTCCACGGAAGAAGTACCTGCTGCCAGCGACATAACACCATTCAACACCGCGCCATTAGTGGCAACGAGTGAGTTGGTGCCGGCAACTGAGTTAAATACATTGGTAGTACCGGTTACCGTGCCGCCATTAACGTTGATAGTGTTGTTGCCGGCATTGGCTCGCAAAGCATCACCATTGGCTTTCACCGTTGCGTTGTTCAGGTTGGCTGTACCGCTATTCAGCGTTTGTACGGCAACGCTGTTGGCACCCTTCAGATCAAGGTTTCCTGAATAGTCCACTGTACCGCTGTTTTGTGCAGTGTATCCGGTTACACCAGCTGCGTTGGTAGTGGTGTTCAGCTCAGAAACCAGTTTGGTTTTATTATTAGGTGAACTACCGGCAACTGCTTGGTTATTCAAACCGTGGTTTTTACCATCTACCACACCAATAGTTGCATTGGTGGCAGTGTCCGCAACATTAGCCGTACCTTTCAGACTAGCTGTTGCACCACCGGATACCAAGGCCACCTTAGAGCCGCTGCCGGTCAGGTTATAAGTACCATTATTCACATTAACAGCAGAAGCTTTACCTGCTTCATCAGCACCATCACTAGCCAAAATCACGGCTTCTTTGCCGGATGCAGTAACGGTGAGATCAGTTGCATTGACGGTACCACCGGCATCTGCACGGAACATAGTGGAGTTCTCGGTAGTGATGTCTGTACTGTTGGTCAAAGCAGCAACATTAGCAACCGCATTACCGCCATTGATATGGTAGGCAATTTGGTTTTTCGCATTGGTGGAGTTGTCGAATACGGCTTTCATGCCAGCATTGACGGTCATTGTTGAATTACCGCGTGCGTGTGCGCCGATAACGTTGTCACCTTTCAAGGTCAATGTGCCGTCTGCAACCACATCGGCTTTGCCAGTACCTTGGCCATCAGCATAAATACCGTAATTGCGGGTTACCAGGTTGGCAGATGCCTCTTCTACCGTAATTTTGCTGGTGGCGGTATTAGTGATTTTTGCCGTGCGTCCTGCCTCGGCCACCACGTTTTCGCCGACTGCATTAGTGCCAATTACGTTGATGGTGCCAGCATTGGTAATTTGAGCTGCACCGGAGTTTTGTGCTTGGATACCAACATTTTGTTT
Organism: Neisseria elongata subsp. elongata; assembly: GCF_900113545.1. Lineage (GTDB taxonomy): Bacteria > Pseudomonadota > Gammaproteobacteria > Burkholderiales > Neisseriaceae > Neisseria > Neisseria elongata. The sequence goes on from NZ_FOPS01000009.1 coordinate 88,500, forward strand.
TGGTTGTGCACCGCCAACACCGCTTGCCTTACCCTCGATATTGATGACACTGTCTGTGCCCAAGTTAACCACGGTTGACGCATCACTGTTGCTGGCTACGCGGATAGCGGTAGCGCCTTGAGTTTGCTCTCCGAGGGTAATCTTACCGTTATGATTAACAACGGCACTGCTGCCATTAACCAAAATACCTACTTGGTCGGTAGCATTGCCGATCAGCTTAGTCGGTGCGTTTTTGTCGTATTGTGCTGCGCGGCCGATAAAGATTTGGCTATCTTTTTCACTATTAAATGTACCGCCTTGTTCTACACGGACGCCGGTAATACCGCTGTTTGGCGAACTGTTTACGGCCACATTGATAATACCGCCGGCTTTATTGGTTGCCGTGGCATTGTTATTTACGCGAAGTGCGTAGTTGTTATGCGAATAGCCCTCATAGGTATAGCCGGCAAGGTTGATGATGCCATTATTTTCGAAGTTGCCGCTATTGGTTGCATTAATCGTGGTAGACAAAGAGTAGTAGTCATTTTTATTTGTCTGCCTGGCTTGGGTTGTGTCGTAATTATCAGACGCAAAGAAACCACCGGAAATTATACCGTTGTTGATTGCTGTACTACCTGCATCACGTACGGTCAGACTGTTGAAACGGCCAGACAGTTGCGCACCTTCCTCAATCACTGCTTTACCACCGTTTTCTGCCAGCATGCCGCCACCGTTACTTGACTCTAAACCAGGGCTTACGTCAATTTGCCCACCATTTTTGATGGTAGCAGTGGAACCCGCACCAGTTGCGGCCAACACCCAGCGCTCACCGATAGGGCGAGTGGAGTCCGGATGGATGGTAATAGGATTATTTTGTCGGAAAGTCTTCGATTCGGTAGCAGCAGCTTCATTGAAATAGCGATCATATGCAGCCTGTTGTGTTTCACCGGCATTAGCAAAACCAGGCGTACCAATCGCAGGAATCAAGACGTTATTATTGTAGTTAACCAAATCCTGTACGGTATTCAATACATGATTTGTTCCATTAAAGGTGACGGTTTTCGGTTTAAATAAAACTTGACCAATCGCCATCTCTTGAGAAGCTACACGAGTTTCTTCAAAATAAATGCGATTTTTAGATACCCAATCTGCCGACCCGCCGTCTTCGGCCTGTACCAAACGGGAGTTCTTTAAAGCAATTAGTGTTTTTACAGTGTTCTGAGTAGTAGTCTCATCTGCCATAGTAGCAGCCGGATCACCTAAGCTGGTAATAATTTTGCTGCCATTACCATTGGCGGTGCCCAAGCGCATATCAACGTATATATCATTGCCCGTTGATACAGTACTTTGAACATCTGCTGCAGATATAGATTTAACGTTGTTATAAACGTTTACGGTTTGGTTACTATTGGTTGCTGGGTCTGTTACATTGACCGTGCGGCCTTTTTGGTTGGCAAGCAGGCGCTCGCGCTGATTCAGTTCCGCAAGAATGGCGGGCTCTGTAAACAGTTCGCTTAATTTTCCACTTCTGATAGAGCGGTCATTATTATTACCGGTAATGTTGTTGATATCGGGTGATGTTAAGGTAACAGTATCACCACCAGTTACCAAAGCCTGGCCGACTTTATTGTCGTTTGCGGCTGCAGTGTAAACACCCATGTCGCAGCTTCCACCGCTGGCGACTGTACTGCCGTCGCCGCAAGTAGAGGCTTGCGCCGGCATGGAGGCCAAACTTGCGCCCATAATGGCGGCAGATACCAGCAGTTTGCCGGTGCTCGTGCGTGAAGATTTTTTGCGGCCGCGTTTATCCAGTTCGGAACACACCACCCAGGTGCCGTGCTCTTCCGAGTATACAACGTTATAAATTTTATTCATCGATATTGCTCCAAGTTATGATATGTGTCGAAACGGTAAAAATTTGCAAGAAGTTTTGGCAACTTTCAAATCTTCTGCAAAATAAAATAACTGAAAATTCTATCATGTTATTGGCGATTTTTAAAAAGAATATTGTCGAATTTCGATAAAAACTATGGGGCTGTCCTAGTTATCTAGGACAGCCCCAAAACTATTCATGCTGATTTGGATTTTTTATGAAAAGTCAGAAAAAAATAGTTGGTGAATGTTGCGTTGATGAGATTTTGGCAGGGGAGAATTTTCAAAAAAAAGCATTATTTGCACAATAAGAGACCTTTGCAAAATCCCCCCCAAATCCCCTAAATTCCCACCAAGACATTTAGGGGATTTCTCATGAGCACCTTCTTCCAACAAACCGCACAAGCCATGATTGCCAAACACATCGACCGCTTCCCACTATTGAAGTTGGATCAGGTGATTGATTGGCAACCGATCGAGCAATACCTGAATCGTCAAAGAACCCGTTACCTTAGAGACCACCGCGGCCGTCCCGCCTATTCCCTGTTGTCTATGTTCAAAGCCGTCCTGCTCGGCCAATGGCACAGCCTCTCCGATCCCGAACTCGAACACAGCCTCATCACCCGCATCGATTTCAACCTGTTTTGCCGTTTCGACGAGTTGAGCAT
>NZ_FOPS01000001.1:0-323767 GCF_900113545.1 Neisseria elongata subsp. elongata
GCTGACGGCGAGGATTTTCGGCCGTGAGGGGAATTTGGATTTGTTTTCGGACATTTCTGCAACCTTTCTGTAATCCTTTGTAATGGGATGTGAAGATTGCAATATTAATACAAATGATAGTGCGCATCAATCATTGATTGCGGACGTGGTGCGGCCGGCGGGCAAGGTGGTTGTTTTCGGTATTCCGAAACGGCACGATAAAGTCTATACAGTACTCGTGGACACAATGCCAAACCCGATACTTTGATACCTGTTATCAGACAGAAAATCATGCCTGACGGCATCGTTTGCACGGATAGCCTGAGCAGCTATGGCAAGCCGGACGTAAGCGGTTTTATCCATCACCTCATCAACCATTCCAAGGAATTTGCCGACCGTCAAAACCACATTAACGGCATTAAAAATTTTTGGCATCAGGCAAAGCGCGTCTACGCAAATACAACGGAATCGATCGCAAATCCTTCCCGCTGTTCTTGAAAGAATGCGGGTTTCGGTTTAACTTCGGCACGCCGTCCCGGCAGCTTGAAATCCTGCGGAAGTGGTGCGAAATCTAGGGCTAATCTAGTACAGCCCCTTATATATCTGTTGTGAATAAAGGATGCGTGTCCGTTATCGGATTGCTGCCGTCCCGACAGCAGAATGGTGGTGCAGATGTTGCGCACAGCCGTTCTGCTTCTTGACGGCAAAACCGGAACATTGCGGCACTCCAGCCAAGAAGTGCCGTATCGCATGCAGGGGTATAGGCGGATACTTGTACGGCATTCGATTGTTCAAGACATATCGCGCAAAGGGAATTGTCGAGCTAATGTGCAGATAGAGGTTTTTTTACTGTGTTGAAGACAGGAGGTATCGCAAAGGTGAGTTGACGGTAAAGGAGTTGATGCAATAGATGGATGATTATGTAGATTATTGCAACCGTGAACGTTTCAGTTTGAAATTGGAAAAGCCAGAGCCTCACAAAGGCAAGCAAATAAAATGCCGTCTGAAAACGCTGTAACAAGGTTTTTCAGACGGCATTTTGCCGGTAACGGAATAAACCGCCCTGTGTCGGAAGAATGTTTCAGCCATTCCTCGCCAAACATGCCAAGCAGTTTTCAGATGGCCTCGTACAAACGATTGATTACTATGCACCGATGAATTACAGGCCGAGCTGCTGTTCCAATTGATCGACCAGTTTGTCGTCCAGATTCAGAGCCTGCGCCAGTTGGGCAAGGAAGACGATTTCTTTGCGTTCCAAATCGCCGCACACCATGCGCGCGGCCAGATAGGTTTCTGCGGCAAGAGCCTGGTCGCCGCCGACCGCTTGGGCGATTTCACCGACGGTGGCCGGGCGGGCGTATTCTGCTGCGAGCCATTGCTGCGCTTGTGCATCGGCACTGCTTTCTTTGGCAATCATTTGTTTTTCAGCCTCGTCAATCAGGTCGTCTGAAGAGGCGGCGGCAATCATGGTGCGCAGGATGATGCGGCTGTGGTCTTCGGCGATTTGTCCGACGGGTGCGAACGCGCTTTGCGGTTGGGCTTGTGCCTGATTGCCCTGCCAGTTTTGGTAGGCTTTGTAGGCGAGCATGCCCAGTGCGGCCATCGAACCGGCTTTCACCAGCGAGCCGCCGCCTTTCTTTTTCAGCAGCATGGAGGCCAGGCTGCCAACGAGTGCGCCGCCGCCGAAGGAGTTCAACGGGTTGCCGTTTTTGCCGGACAGTGCGCTGTTGCCGGTTTTTTGTACGGTATCCAAAACTTGATTGAGCAGATTATTGAAATTCATGGGGTCTCCTTTCTAAAAGAGGGTGGGGCGGTGGGTTTATTTTTTCAGACGGCCTGTCCGTCTGCCCAACAGGAAGCCGGCGGCACAGGCCAAAAGTGCGGCTGCCGCGCCGCCGCCCATCAGCCAGTTTCGCTGTGCGGACAGTACGGGGTTGTCGAGCATATTGACGGAGTAGTGGAAGCCGGCGATGAGCCACCGGCCGTTTTGGCGGACGATGGTCGCGCTCCATTGCGGCTTGACTTCCCATGTTTCGCCGCCGGCCAATTCGTAGCGGTCGTTGCTGCGGCCGAAGGCGAAGGCGGTGTTTCTGCCGTCGTAAAGGTGGGAGAGTTTGTCGGCTTCAAATTGGGCGGTGATGGTTTTGACGACGGGTTGGCTGCCGCCGAGCATTTTTTCGTAGTAGCCGCGCACTTGTTCTTTGCCGATGATGCGGTCGCCGTTCATGGTGGTGAAGACGACGTCGTCGGTCAGCCCGTCCAAAAGGGCATCCAAATCGCGTTTGTTCAAGGCGGTCTGCATATGGTCGCGCAGTTGGCGGAGTTCCTGATGCAGGGTTTCTTCGCTGAGTCGGGTCTCCGGGGTCTCGGGTAGCGGAGCTTCTTGTTTCGGCGCGGAAGCCGGGGTGTTTTCGGGTGTAAGTTCTATAACGGGGTAGGCTTGAAGCGGGGCGGCGGCGAGCAAGAGGGTGAGCGGGATGGTGTGCAATAATTTTTTCATCGGGGTTCCTTATCGGTTTGATTTCAGACGGCCTGAAAGCCTTGTTATTCGGGAAGGTCGGCGAATTTAGGCCATTCGTTTTCAATGTACTCGGCCACGGCCTGCATGTCGCTTTTGGATGCTTCGTAATATTCGCCGTCGAGTTCTTCAAAGATGCCGTAACGGCGGCGGATGTCTTCCAGGCCGATTCCCTGTCCGGCCAATTCTTCGATTTCCGCACCGTAGCGTTGATAAAGCATTTTGGCTTGGTCGAGGATTTTCGGCGTGGGTTTGATTTTCCAGCGGCGAAGGCTGTCGGCCAGCGGGTTGGCGAAGATGTAGTCGCCGTAGCCTGTGGCAATCAGTTGTAGAAAGCCGCCTTCCTGCACTTGGCTGTCGAGGAAGACGTAGGCCATGAGGGTGTGTTGTTCGTCGGTCAGTTTTTCGCCTGCGTCTTCGCCGTGCCGTTCAAGATAGGCGAAGCAGCGGTCGGCCAAGGTGTAGACGAATTGTTCGTCGGATTCGGATTCGTTGCGCGGTATGGGGTTCATGGTTTTTCTTGGTTAAAGTGTTTCAGACGGCCTTTTTCTGTAGGCTATGGGAAATGCGGTTTCAGACGGCCTGATGTGTAGGGAGGCCGTCTGAAAGCGTTGGTTTATACCTGCGGGTTTACTGCCTCATTTGGATTGTTTTCTCTATCCGCTATATTTCGATGCGGCCGGGTGTGAAGGTTTCCCATTTGTTGCAGGCGGGGCAGTGCCAGAAGAAAACCTGCGATTTGAAGTGGCAGTTGCGGCAGCGGTACATCCAGCTTTTTTGCAGTTGGCGGCCGACGACGCCGCGTATCATGTCGGCATCTGCCTTCCATACGGGGTTCAGGCCGCTGATTTGCACGCCCAGCAGGCGGTAAACGCCGTTGAGGTCGGGCTTGGCGCGCACCAGTTCGGCAATGGTTTCGTTGGCTTTTTGTTCGCCGTGAAGCAGCAGGGATTTTTCGTAAATGACGTTCAACAGGTCGAGCTGCGGGAAGGTCTGCATATAGCCGATCAGCACGGTCAGGCCTTCTTCCGGCTGTTTCAGGCCGTCGTAGGCGTCGTATAGGCGTTCGCCCACCATGTTCAAATAGGCGTGGTTTTGCTTTTCGATGGCCGTGTAGGCGGTAACGGCGGCGGCATAGTTGCCTTGTTTGAGTTCCAGGTCGCCCAAGATGATGTTGGCCCGGCAGCATTTCCCGTTGGCGGATAAGGCCGTCTGAATATGGCTGCGGGCGGTTTCGATGTCGGATTTGAACAGGGCTGCCTGTGCGATTTCGCAGTGGAATTGGGCGATTTCGAATTGGTAGGTCTGTTCGTCGTGGCTGAGCAGTTGCGCCGTTTCGACTGCTTTTTCCCAGTCGCGGTCCTGCTGGTAGATGTGGAGCAGGTGTTCGCGCGCGCCTTTGGCCATGTTGTCGCCTTGCAGGGAGAGGAAAATTTGTTCGGCGCGGTCGACCAGGCCCGCGCTTTGGTAGGTTTTCCCCAGCTCAAAGAGGGCGCGCTGTTTTTTGTCGCCGACGGTGTCGGGCAGTTCGCTCAGGGTTTTCAGCAGGCGGATGGCTTTGTCGTTTTCACCGCGCGAACGGTAGAGCTTTCCCAGGGTGAGGTTCAGGTCGTAGGACTGCGGCTGCAAATCGGCGACTTCCGCCAGCTCGTGTGCGGCTTTACCTGTGTTGCGGTCTACCAAGGCTTCCAGGCTGGCGTAAAAACCGGTCGGGATGCTTTTTGCCTGCTTCAGTACGGTTTTCATGTCGATGCGGGCGGCAACCCAGCCCAAGGCGAAGCAGATAAAGGGCAGCAGGGCAATCAGCACCCACCATGCCGGAATATCGTTTTCCATCGGGGATTATTCTTTCTTGGCGGTTTCGGCGGCGGGGACGGGAGCCTGGGTCGGAGCCGGAACGGGGGCGGCGGTCGGTGCGGCGATGTCGGTGTTGTTCAGGCGGGCGGCCTTTTTCACTTCGGCGCGCAGGCGGCTGTTTTCCGCACGCAGGCGCAGCAGGCGGCCGAACAGGGCGAAGATGCCGAACAGTGCGCCGATGACGAACATGCCGAACAGCAAGACGATGAGCGGCGCGTTCACGCTTTGTTCGGGCAGGTAGTTGAATTGCACGGCCTGTCTGTTGATGACGGCCAATACTAGGAAAATCAGCAGGATAAATACTTTGATAATCAGGGAAACTGTTTTCATTGACGGCTCCGTAAGGATGTTTTCAGACGGCCTCCGCATCGGGCGGGGCTCGGTTAGGCGGACAAACAGCCGCTAGTGTAAACGATTTGGCCTGCGTTTGCATTTCGTTTGTTCGGCTGCGCGCTTCTTGCCAAACACGGACTTGGAGGCGTATCTTTACGTTTTTTCGAAATCCGGTTGAGAGTATCCATCATGAGCAGACCCGTACCCGCCGTGTTCGGCAGCGTTTTCCACGCCCAAATGCCCGTTATCGCCTATAAGGACGGCAAATGGCAGCCGACCGAATGGCAAACTTCCGCAGACCTTACCCTCGCGCCCGGCGCGCATGCCCTGCATTACGGCAGCGAATGCTTTGAAGGCTTGAAAGCCTTCCGTCAGGCGAACGGCAAAATCGTCTTGTTCCGTCCGACGGCAAACATCGCCCGTATGCAGCAAAGCGCGGATATTTTGCACCTGCCGCGCCCCGAAACCGAAGCCTATTTAAATGCCCTGATCGAATTAGTCAAACGCGCCGCCGACGAAATCCCCGACGCGCCTGCCGCGCTGTATCTGCGCCCGACGCTCATCGGTACCGACCCCGTTATCGGCAAAGCCGGTTCGCCGTCTGAAACCGCATTGCTCTATATCCTCGCTTCTCCGGTCGGCGATTATTTCAAAGCCGGTTCGCCCGTGAAAATTTTGGTTGAAACCGAACACATCCGTTGCGCACCGCACATGGGGCGCGTCAAATGCGGCGGCAACTACGCCTCCGCCATGCCTTGGGTGCTGAAGGCGAAAGCAGACTACGGCGCAAGCCAAGTCCTGTTTTGCCCGAACGGCGACGTACAGGAAACCGGCGCGTCCAACTTTATCCTGATTAAAGGCAGCGAAATCATCACCAAGCCGCTGACCGACGAATTCCTCCACGGCGTTACCCGTGATTCCGTGCTGACCGTCGCCAAAGACTTGGGCTACACCGTCAGCGAACGCAACTTCACCGTGGACGAACTCAAAGCCGCAGTCGAAGAGGGCGCGGAAGCGATTCTGACCGGCACCGCCGCCGTCATCTCGCCCGTTACTTCTTTCGTTATCGGCGGCAAAGAAATCGAAGTGAACAGCCAGGAGCGCGGTTATGCCCTGCGTAAAGCCTTAACCGACATCCAATACGGCTTGGCGGAGGACAAATACGGCTGGTTGGTCGAAGTTTGCCGCTAAAACGCCCGTCCATAATGGCAGGCCGTCTGAAAACCGTCCGTTGCGTTATAATCCGGCCTTTTTCAGACGGCCTTTCTGCGTCAAAATTCCCATGAAACTCAATCCACAGCAAATCGAAGCCGTCCGCTACCTCGGCGGGCCTCTGCTCGTGCTCGCCGGCGCAGGCAGCGGCAAAACCGGCGTGATTACGCAAAAAATCAAGCATTTGATTGTCAACGTCGGCTATCTGCCGCATACCGTCGCCGCGATTACCTTCACCAACAAAGCCGCTACGGAAATGCAGGAGCGTGTCGCCAAAATGCTGCCCAAATCGCAAACGCGCGGGCTGACGATTTGCACGTTCCACTCTTTGGGCATGAAGATTCTGCGCGAAGAGGCGAATCATGTCGGTTACAAAAAAAACTTCTCCATCCTTGATTCCACCGACAGCGCGAAAATCATCGGCGAACTTTTGGGCGGCATGGGAAAAGAAGCCTTATTCAAAGCGCAGCACCAGATTTCCCTGTGGAAAAACGATTTGAAAACGCCGGAAGACGTACTTCAGACGGCCTCAAACGCTTGGGAAGAACAAATCGCGCGCGTTTATGCGAGCTATCAGGAAACCCTAAAAAGCTATCAGGCGGTGGACTTCGACGACTTAATCCGCCTGCCCGCCGTACTGTTGCAGCAAAACAGCGAAGTGCGCAACAAATGGCAGCGGCGGTTGCGTTATCTGTTGGTTGACGAATGTCAGGACACCAATACCTGCCAATTTACCCTGATGAAACTCTTGACCGGCGCGGAAGGCATGTTTACCGCCGTCGGCGACGACGACCAGTCCATCTACGCATGGCGCGGCGCGAACATGGAGAACCTGCGCAAAATGCAGGAAGACTATCCGCAAATGAAAGTCATCAAACTGGAGCAAAACTACCGCTCCACCGCGCGGATTCTCAAAATCGCCAACAAAGTGATTGAAAACAACCCCAAGTTGTTCACCAAAAAACTTTGGTCGCAGTTCGGCGAAGGCGAAATCGTCAAAGTCGTTGCCTGCCAAAACGAGCAACACGAAGCCGACTGGGTTGTCAGCCAAATCGTCAAGCAGAAGCTGGTCGGCGGCGACAAAACCCAATACGCCGATTTCGCCGTGTTATACCGCGGCAACCATCAGGCGCGGATTTTTGAAGAAGCCTTGCGCAGCGCGCGCGTTCCCTACCAACTCTCCGGCGGACAAAGCTTTTTCGACAAAGCCGAAATCAAAGACGTTTTGTCCTATTTGCGCCTGCTTGCCAACCCCAACGACGATCCCGCCTTCCTGCGCGCCGTAACCACGCCCAAACGCGGCATCGGCGATGTAACGCTGGGCAAGCTCAACACCTACGCGCACGAACACGAATGCAGCCTGTATGAAGCCGCGCAAAACGAAGAAGCACTCGCCCTGTTGAACAATACCAACCGCCAACACCTGCAAGCCTTTATGGATATGTTCGGCAGCTACCGCGCCAAAGCCGAAACCAGCGAAGCGGGCGAACTCATCAACAGCCTGCTCAAAGAAATCGACTACGAAAACCACCTGCTTGCCAGTGAAGAAGGCAAAGCCGGCGAAATCAAATGGCGCAACGTCAGCGACCTGACCGGCTGGCTAGAGCGCAAAGGCGAACAAGATGGCAAAAACATCATCGAACTCGCCCAAACCGTCGCCCTAATGACGCTTTTAGAAGGCAAAAGTGAAGAAGAAGTCGATGCCGTCAAACTCTCGACCCTGCACGCCTCCAAAGGCTTGGAATATCCCTACGTTTTCCTCGTCGGCTGCGAAGAGGGCATTCTGCCGCACAACGACAGCATCGAAGAAGACAACGTCGAAGAAGAACGCCGACTGATGTACGTCGGCATCACCCGCGCCAAGCGCCAGCTTACATTGACCCACTGCGTCAAACGCAAAAAACAAGGTACATGGCAGTTCCCCGAACCCAGCCGCTTCATAGACGAAATGCCGCAGGAAGACATCAAGATTTTAGGGCGCAAAGGCGGCGAGCCGATTGTGAGCAAGGAGGAGGGCAGAAGTCATCTAGCAGGGATGCTGGATATGTTGGCGGCGAAAGGCAGGAAAATATAAACAGCGCGGCCGCTGAGACGGTTTGCTGCTCAAAAATCCCCGGCTTTGCAGGAATATCATCCGCATATCTTCCGCTTACAGTAAAAGGCCGTCTGAAAACTGATTTCAGGTTTTCAGACGGCCTAATCTATCTTATCTTGCGGCTAGAATTTCCCTTTGATGCCGAGGGTTACGGTGCGGCCTGGTCCGGGGGTGGGCACGTTGCTCATCGGGTCGAGATAGTAGCGGTTGGTGAGGTTGCCCACGGAGAATTTAACGTCGAAATTGCGGTTTACCGCATAGTTGCCGTAGGCATCAATAATCAGCGACGGCCGCCAGTGGTAGCGTGCGCCGCTGCTTTGCACCACGAGTGAGAGCCCTTTGCGTATCAGTTCGTTGTATTGGCGGTTGTCGAGCCGGCTGTGGTAGATGCCGCGCAGGCCGAGCTCCAGCCGTTCGCCCAACAGGCGGGTGCCGAGGTCGAAATTGAGCGAATATTTGGGCTGGAACGCCTGAAAGCCGCGCGTGGAACCGTAGCCGCCCTCGATGCAGCCGGGCAGCCCCATGTTGCCGAAGGGGTCGAAATCGACTGTGGTGTCGCGGTCGCAGATTTCCTGCTTGAGACGGTAGGAGCCGCCGAGAGAGGCAAAAACGGAGCCGGCGTCGAAACGGGTTTGCAGCTCGAGCCCGGCGGTGTTTTTGCGGTCGTATTGGGTGATGCGGAAGTAGTCGGTGGTTTCGATCAGGTTTTTGATGCTGTTGCGGTAGTAGGTGAGGCGGATATTGCCGGTACGCAGTTTGCTCCAATAGGGGGAGAAATCGAAGCTGTAGCCGACTTCGAAGCTGCGGCTTTTTTCCGGTCTCAGCTCGAAGCGCGGGGCGGTGGGGGTGGAGATGTGGTTGATGTCGCTATAAATGGAGCCGACTTCGTAGATGCTGGGGAAGCGGGTGGCCTGGGCATAGCGGGCGAACAGGCGCTGGTTGTCGGTCAGGTCGTAGCTGACGGCGATAGTGGGCGCCCAGGCATGGGCCTTGATGGTTTCGGGCTGCGCCCAGCGCTGCTCTTCGGTGTAGTTCCGCCGGATTTTCCCCGGCTCCGGCCCGCCGATGTCCTCCGGGTATCTATTATCCGAAGCCAAATCGGTAATGCGCGTGCCCCTCTCGGGGGTGCAGCCCCGATGCGGGTTGGTGCACGGGCCTAGCCCAAAGGTATTGCCTATTTTAAACAGATAGCGGTTGAAGCGGCCGTGCCGCCCCTGCGGATCCTGCACCTGTTCGGAAAAATCGATTTTGCCGTAGGCGGCGTCGAAGGCGCGGCTGTCGAGCTTGCCGTTGCGGAATGGGACAAAAACCGGCACCACCCGGTATAGGACGGCGTTGATGCCGTAGTACCCCACATTCCCCTGCTCATCCGCATACTCTGCAACATTTGTGCGGCGGTAAGGAGTCCCGCTGTAAAACGGATAATCGAAACGCTCCAAATGTGCATTTTCCAAATCATAGTAAATCCGACGTTTATCGTCTGCATCCGGATCGCCGGCCAAAGCCGCAGCCGAATATGCCTGCCGCGCCGCCTGCACTCTGTCCCAGCTGGCGGCTTCTTCTTCGCCCGCCAACTGCCAATAGGGAGCGTAGAGGCCGTCGTAATAGCTGTTGGAGCCTTCCCCGCCGGCCTGATAGAGCGGGTCGCGGCGGGCGCGGCCTGCGGCCAGCGCGGTATCCCGTGCGCTGAAATTGTGGTAGCGGAGGCCGGCGGAAATTTTCAGGCGGTCGGTGGCCTGCCAGTCGAACACCAGGTTGGTGCCCCATTCGCGCCGTTTGCCGCCGCGCGGGCCGGCCAGGTAGGTCATGCCGGTGAGCAGGCCGCGCAGGTTGAGCAGGTCTTCGGAATTGGTGATCCTGCTCTCTTCGCTCAGCCGTTCGCGCTGGTAGTCGGCGGAAAGGGTCATGTTCAGGCGCGGGTGCAGGCGGAAGCGGTTGCTGAGGTCGAAGCCGGTGCGGGTGATGCGGGTTTTCTGCTCGGCATTGCTCAACACGGCGAATTTGCGGCCGTCGTTGGGGTTGATGGCGAGGATTTCTTCGCGGGTTTTGGAAAGGAAGCCGGGAAGCGTGCCGAAGAAGGGGGCGGCAGGGCCGTTCAGATCGTCGCAGCTTAAGCCGGATGCGGCATCCAGCCGGTCCGGGCGGCCGCGGTGGGTGCACCAATACCATTTGTCGAATAGCTGGTCGCGGTTGGCGGCTACCAGGGCGGCGCCGCCGCTCTGGTAGCGGGTGGTGTCGGTTTTAATCTGCCAGAAGCTGCTTTCCAAATCGAGCCAGCGGCTGCCTTCCGGCTTCCAGCTCCAGCCGAGTTTGTAGGTGTCGGTGCGGACTTTGGAGTCGATGTTTTGGTTTTGGCGCATCAGCTGGGTTGTTCTCGACAAACGTCATTTCGTAGGCGGTTTGGAAGGGGTTGATTTCGCCGAAACGGATGTCGCTGCGCATATATTGCCAGCCGAGCTTGTGGCTGCCGGGCAAGTGCCAGTTGTTTTTCAGCAGCAGGGTTTTGGTTTCGGTGTTGGTGTTGTAGACCTCGCGCCCTTCGGGGAACATTTTGGCCATGTTGGGCACCAGCGTGGCGGTGCTCAGGCATTCTTCATCGGTACCGCCGGTTTCGTAGCAGCGGCTATAGGCATAAATCGGGTTGTTGCGATAGCCGCCGGCACCGGCCTTGCCGGCATAATAGTTGCCTTTGCTGCGGTAGCTGTAGGCGGCCAAGCCGTCGGCAATATCGGTTTTGAAGGCGGCTGCACCCTGCCAATAGCGGTCGCCGCCGAAACGGTTGTTTTTGCGGCGCGGGTCTTCAAAGCTGCCTTGGTCGAATATCAGGGTTTGCGGGGTGTTGGTGCCTACGCCGCCAAGTACATTGTCGCCGTCGGCGGTGGCGCCGATGGGCAGGGTGCGGTAGTCGTCCCAGCCGAGCCAGCGGGTAAAGTCGTATTGGGGCTTGACGGCGTTGTTGGATTGCTCGGTGGCTACCTGAAAGCCCCATTTGCGCCCTTCGGGCACGATGTCGGCGGCTTCGATGGTGCGGATGATGACCGCGCCGCCCACGCCGGATTTCACGCCGCGTGTGAGGGCGGGGCTTTTCTCCACCGCGATGCTGCGGAACAGGGCGGGGTCTAGATAATTGCGGTCTACCACGCCGTAGTTGTTCATCCACACGTCGATGGTTTGCTCGGTGCCGTCCACGGTAACCGGGATGCGGCCCTTGCCCGCGATGCCGCGGATATTGGGCGTAATCGCGCCGCCGGCGGTACGGGTGTTCATGTTGTACACGCCGTTCAGGCCTTTGAGCACGTCGCCGGCGGCGTTAATCCGGTAGCGTTCGAGGTATTCCTTGCCGACGTAGGCGTTGGAGACGTTTTTGTAATACACGTCGTCCGCGCCTTTTTGGTCGGCACTGCGTTTGCCGGTAACGGTCAGCGCTTCGATGTTGCTGCTTTCGGTTACTTCGGCGGGCGGGTTGTCGGCGGCATAGGCGGGGAGGGCAATGAGGATGCCTGCGAGGCTGACGGCGAGGATTTTCGGCCGTGAGGGGAATTTGGATTTGTTTTCGGACATTTCTGCAACCTTTCTGTAATCCTTCGTAATGGGATGTGAAGGTTGCGATGTTAATACAAATGATAGCGCGCATCAATTATTAAAATAATGATGGGAAAAGGTGCCGAAAACTAAAAATAGTTTAAAATTTTATTTTGTTTCAGATGCATCTTTGCTATTTTATATTTTGCTTGATGTTTAAACGGCATATAACCTAAGCATGATTGTTTCAAAAGATGTATCAATGGCGGAGCGCAGCCAACAACAGCTTAACCCAAACCGCGGTTTACGTTACAATACACGCCGATTTCCCCTTCTCATTTACTCAGGAATAACGAAGCATGACAAAAGAAACCGCCTTGGGTGCGGCACTGAAAACCGCAGTGCAAACCATGAGCAAAAAGAAGCAAACCGATATGATTGCCGACTATATCTACGGCAAATTTGATGTTTTCAAACGCTTTAAGCCTTTGGCATTGGGCATCGACCAGGATTTAATCGCGGCCATGCCGCAATATGATTCTGCCCTGATTATGCGCGTGCTGGCCAATCACTGCCGCCGTCCGCGCTATTTGAAGGCATTGGCACGCGGCGGCAAACGTTTTGATTTGAACAACCGTTTCAAAGGCGAAGTAACGCCGGAAGAGCAGGCTGTTGCCGCGCAAAATCCGATGGTGAAAGAAATGTTGGAAAAACAGGCGGCACGCCGTGCCGAGGCGGAAGCGGCAAAGGAAGAGGGCGGTGAAACGCAATCTGCTGAAGCCGTTGAGGCCGCCGTGCAGGAAGCGGCTCCCGAAACTTCAGCCGAATAAACGGCAGGCCGTCTGAAAGTCAAACCGGGTTTTCAGACGGCCTTTTTCTTGTGTGAAACCTTGGAGTGCATTATGAACGATTTCGAACGGATTTACCGCGATTGGCACGAATACGCAAAAAACCGCGATACCGAAGCGTTAATCGGGCTGTATGCGGACGATGCCGTGCTGGAAAGCCCGCTTGTCCCTGTTATCTTAAATATTGAGAGCGGGATTCTGAATGGGAAAGCCGAAATCCTGCGTTTTTTACAGGAAGGCACGCGGCGGCGGCCGAATGAATTGGTACGCTGGTATCGCGACGGCAGCCGTTTTATTTCAGGGGATACGCTGATTTGGGAATATCCGCGCCAAACGCCCGACGGCAATCAGGTCGATATTCTTGAAGTGATGCGGATCGGGCAGGGAAAAATCCGGCATCATCGGATTTATTGGGGCTGGTTCGGAACGCAAATACTGATACGTTCGGCATCCGGCAAAGCATAAGCAATAAATCGGCCGTCCGAGAAGGCCGTCTGAAAAGCCCGTTTCGGGCAAATCGGGTATAATCATTCTGTTCTCCAACAACCGACGGCTTTTCATTATGGCCACAGAACCATCCCGCAGCGGCATGGAAATCCGCCGCAGCCTGCGGCAGAACAGCATTTATGTGCTGCCCAATTCCTTTACCATCGCCGCCCTGTTTTCCGCTTTTTACGCCATCACCCAGGCCATGCACGGTTACTACGAAACCGCCGCCATCGCCGTTTTCATTTCGATGCTGCTTGACGGCATGGACGGCCGTGTCGCACGCTGGACGAACAGCCAAAGCGCGTTCGGCGAACAGCTCGACAGTTTGGCGGACATGGTCAGCTTCGGCGTCGCCCCCGCACTGATTGCCTACAAATGGCAACTTTTCCACTTCGGCAAAATCGGCTATACCGTCGCCTTTATCTATTGCGCCTGCGCCGCCCTGCGCCTGGCCCTGTTCAATACTTTGATCGGAACCGGCAAAGCGGACAAACGCTGGTTTGTCGGCGTGCCTAGCCCGACGGCGGCCGCCTTGATTGTCGGCTTGATTTGGGTAAACCACAGCGTGGAAAATTTTGCCGGTGAGAAATGGTGGGCATTGTTCATCACCCTGTTTGCCGGGCTTTCTATGGTGGTTCAGATTCCGTTTTGGAGTTTCAAGGAAATCAACGTCCACCGGAAAGTGCCGTTTTTCGTGATGATTTTAATCATGCTCGGCCTGTTGATATTGGCCTTGAAACCCGCGCTTGTCCTGTTTTTATTCTTCCTCGGCTACAGCCTGTCCGGTTATGTGATGTACGGCTGGCGGTTTTGGAAAAAACGGCAGCGCAAACAGGCCGTACCTCCTACCGCATCCCGATAAACCGTTTCGGCCGTCTTTTCAGACGGCCTCCCTTCATCCGATTGCAACGAAAAACGATAATTTGACATGAACACATCCGACACCCCCATCGTTACCGACATCGACCGTCCCGTCCTTATCCCGCCCGGCGGCCATAAAAAAGTCCTGCTGCATTCCTGCTGCGCCCCGTGCAGTGGCGAAGTGATGGAAGCCATGCTCGCCAGCGGCATCGACTACACCATCTACTTCTACAACCCCAACATCCACCCGCTCAAAGAATACATGTTGCGCAAAGAAGAAAACATGCGCTTCGCCGACAAATTCGGCATCCCCTTCATCGACAAAGACGACGACTACGAAAACGACCGCAAAGAATGGTTTGCCAAAGCCAAAGGCATGGAATTCGAACCCGAACGCGGCATCCGCTGCACCATGTGTTTCGACATGCGTTTCGAAAAAGCCGCCCAATACGCCCACGAAAACGGCTTCCCCGTCTTCACCAGCTCGCTGGGCATTTCCCGCTGGAAAAACATGAAGCAAATCAACGACTGCGGTCACCGTGCCGCCGAGCCTTATGACGATTTGGTTTACTGGGATTTCAATTGGCGCAAAGGCGGCGGCAGTGCGCGCATGATTGAAATCAGCAAACGCGAACATTTCTACCAACAAGAATACTGCGGCTGCGCCTACTCCCTGCGCGACTCCAACGCCCACCGCAAATCGCAAGGCCGCATCCCCATCAAACTCGGCGTGCTGTATTACGGCGACGAATCGACGCAATACGAAAACGTACAACCCGCAAAAATCAAAACGGACGAATAAGCCCGATAACTAAAAGGCCGTCTGAAAGCCCACACAGTGTTTTCAGACGGCCTTTTATTTGCGCCTGTTGTAAGGTCGCGCGGGTTTTGTCATAGTTTTGCATTTGTTTTGTCATAGGCTGTGACAAAACCCGCGCACAGAACCTATGACAAAAGATGTGCAAATTTTAACTCACCCATCAGCTTTTGCATAAATTTATCCCCGTTTAATGGCCTGTTAAACGGGGATTATCTTATACCTTTAAGAGTCGCATGCCGCTTGTCGTCAGAACTTATAAATCAGGTAGTCGTCGTAGCTAGAATTGCGGTTGATGGTGCTGCTCACAGTCAAGGTTTGGCTGCCTGCAAAACGCTCCCATCCGGGCAGGCGCAGTTCGGCCACGAGGTCAAGATAGGCAGGCAGTTCGCTGCGGGTGCTGGAGAAGAAGACAAATGGCGGCCGCACCATTGCCATTAGTCGCAGGAACTCGACCATGCCTAAGTAGGCTGCCTTGCGATAGTTACCCTGCTGGGTGCAGACGTAGGGCGGGTCGAGTACCAATAACGTGCGCGGGTTGCCGATATGTTGCGGTAGCAGCTCGCGGTAGGATTGGCCGACTATCTCCACGCCTTGCAGGTAGTCTTGTGCCTCGGGGTAGCGGCAGGTTTCAAATGCAGGAAATCGCGCCGTTTGTGCGGCAGGATGTTTTTCAAATCCCGTGCTCCGCGCCGCCCCCGTTCCCGCTCCACATTGCCCACCTTGTCCAGCCAGCGGCGCACGGTATGGATACTCGGGCATTCATTCCCGTCCGATTCCAGCCTCCGTAAAAAAAAACGGTAAGCTTCGGCAACTGACGGTTTCATCGGCAGACGGTAGCATTCCAGAAACAGCGGCAGCCAAGACGGTACGTTCATATCTTTCTGTGATATTTTCGGCGCAAGGCTGTTACATTCGCGGGCTGCAAACCAACGCTTGATTGTCCGCACGCTCGGCAGCTTTCCACCGCCGCCGCGCCCATCCGCCGCAAGGGAAAACAGCTTCGCAATATGCTCGAAGCCCGACATCTTCGCCTGAGTCAAAACAGTAGTAATCGCCGCCTCCTTCGATACGCCCGCTTCGGCCATTACCCGCTCAACCGCCGTCAGTACACCGCGGCGCGATGCTTCGCATAAACGCTGTTGTTCGGTCGAACCATCGACAATACACACCGTTTCAGGCAGGGCGAGTGGGGTTTCTTCATTCCTGACGGCGGGTTTGCCTTCCATCTCCGTGGGCGAGGGCAAATCTTCCAGTCCGCCCAAGGCCTCCTCCAGCTTCCGCGTCTGAATCTGTTTCATCACATCGGGTGGCGGGGCATATTCACGGCGTTTGCCGTTTTTTCCGCCCTGACAAGAGGCTTCAATAAAAGACCACTTCTCTCGTTCAACCTTATATAAGATTGCTCTGTTCGTCTTAGGAAATTTTTCCAAGTTCATTTCTAATAACTCGGAAATTGAGTAATGCGTTTTCATGCCGCTGCCTCTTTATATAAGTGTGCGTAGCGCGGGCGGATGCGCCGCCCGTCCTTTGTCCACCGCTCCGGCCACAATTTGTGCAGCGGCTTGCCCAAAACCTCGGCAATTGCCACCTCGCCCGCAGTCGAAGGCTTCCTTAAAGCCTGACGCACCGTGCTTTCGCCGACACCCGCCATCGCAGCCACATCGGCAAGCGACAGCCCCTTCATCTTGATTTCAGCCCTAATCAGTTCCGGGTGCATAAACAACCTCCTGTTAAATATTAGACGGGGCGGATGAAATTCCACGTATCGGCACCCAGTCCGGCAGCGCATGCGTCGTAATAGTTACCGCCAAACACTTCTTTTTTACCGTTCAGCCATACAATCAGGTGCTTTTTGGTTTTTCCACGCCCTTGGGCAAAGATTCGCCCTACCGTGCTTTCCTGATTTGTATTCCAATCATTCATTCTCATAACATTTGCAACATGTTTCATTTTTTAAGTCCTTTCGCATTTGTTGAATATTTCAATAAAACTGCTTAATCGGCCGTCTGAATCATTTTCAGACGGCCTGTTAAACAGTCTCCTTCCTGACGGGTCGAATACCCGTCTTTTTCGGCTTTTTTCCAAATTGTTAAAGAGCATCGCAAAATCGGCTATACTTCTTTAAAGCTGTCGTTTCGCTGTTTTTAAAATTATATAGCTTGGAAAAATCATTGCAACATAAATTTCCAAGTAATTTCCAAGATTTTAAATATAGTATTGATTTTAATATGAAAATAATTTCTAAGATTTTTTCTATGTTTTTAGATGGAGCATGGAAATGAAAAATTCAAAATTCAGTATTTCGGAAATTCAAAATTTAGTTTCCAAGAATGATTTAAAAAGCCTTCCCCTTACAGTACGCGCCATCCAGTACAGGGCGGAAAAAGAAAACTGGGATTACGAAGAAGTACCGACTCAGGGTGGTAAAAATGGATTAAAGAAAATTTACACGCTCCCTGCATATCTGATTGATGAATTAGAGAAAAATGATTTAATACCCCAGTCTGAAATAATATCTTCGCCAAAACAGCCCGCACCTGCCAAATTGCACCGCCCCTATTTAAAAACTGGCAAGCATGCGGCAGGCGAACCAGTTGCTTCCTTCATGCAGCCCATGGTGGATGGTTACGACGATTGGGCGGAGCAGCAGAATACGGATTTAATAGTGCCCGTGCGCTACCATACCAACGTATTCGGCAGCGCGGGCAACGGCTACGAGATGCTGGAAGAGGTCAATACCGAAGCCATGTGGTTCCGCCGTTCGTTCTTCGACGTGCTGGGCGTGCCGCCCGCCCGCTGCTTCTGCACCCGCGTCAAAGGTAACAGCATGCATCCCACGCTGACAGACGGCGGCACGGTGCTGTGGCAGATGACGTCGCGTTATATGAGCGAAGGTATCTACCTATTTCGTCAAGTCGGAGAACTTCGCATTAAGCGTTTGCAGCAAATCAACAGCTTTACTTTCCGCATTATCAGTGACAACCCTAACGACACTCTTTATCCGATTACGGATTTAGATTTGCGCGAAATGCAGGATTACGAGTTTGAGATTTACGGCCGCTACCTGTGGGATTGCAGCATTAAGCTGTGATGGCTTTTGATGACTTTGTGATAAGTCCCATGACAAAAATCGCGCGAAACTGTCAGAACTTTGACAAGTTTTGCGCGATTTTTTGCATTTTCAAATTTTGTCGGGTTTTCTTCTATTTTTCTGTTTTTATTAAAATTTCACCCTTTTTTTTCTAATTCCCCACTATGACAAAACTAACACCTCCCCACACCTGTATCTGCCGATGACGGCACAGGTATAGTGGATTAAATTTAAATCAGGACAAGGCGGCGAGCCGCAGACAGTACAAATAGTACGGCAAGGCGAGCCAACGCTGTACTGGTTTAAATTTAATTCACTATATTTTGAAACAACGCTGTTTTTCAGACGGCCTGCCATAAATCCTGCTGCCGTCCGCGCGGTTCGAGGTGGCCGACCCCGAGTCCGATCAGGCGGTAATCGATGTCGGAGGCATGCGGAATCCGCCCCGCCAATTCTCGGGCGGCGGATAAAAGCGCGGCGGAATCGGGCAGGGGGGAAGAATAGGTCAGGGAACGGGTGATGATGCGGAAATCGGCGGTTTTCAGTTTCAGCGTGACGCCCCGCGCCTCGGTTTTCCTGTTTTGCAGCTGCTGCCACAAATCATCGGCCAGATGTGGCAGGTGGCGGACAATCAGGGCAAGCGGCAGGTCTTCGGGCAGGGTGATTTCGGTGGAGATTTGCAGGCGTTCGCGTTCGGCTTTGACGGGGCGGTTGTCGATGCCGTAGGCGAGGTCGTGGAGGCGGTAGCCCCATTTGCCGAACAGGTTGGCCAATTCGCCGGGGCTGTGCCGGCGCAGGTCGCCGACGGTGTTCATGCCCAGCCGCTGCATCTTCTGCCGCGTAACTTTGCCGACGCCGGGGATTTTGCCCAGCGGCAGGTCGGTTAAAAAGGCCTCGACTTTCTGCGGCGGCAGGACGAACTGGCCGTTGGGCTTGTTCCAGTCGGAGGCGATTTTGGCCAAGAATTTGTTCGGCGCGACTCCTGCCGAGGCGGTCAGGCCGGTTTCGGCGAGAATGTCGGCGCGGATGCTGCGGGCGATGTCGCTGGCGTAGGGGATGTTTTGGTGGTTGAGGGTAACGTCCAAATAGGCTTCGTCCAGCGACAAAGGTTCGACAAGGTCGGTATGCCGTCTGAAAATGCCGTGTATCTGCCGCGACACGCTGCGGTAGAGGGAAAAATTCGGCGGCACGAAAACCGCTTGCGGGCAGAGGCGTTTGGCGGTGGCGGCGGACATGGCGGAATGCAGGCCGAAGCGGCGGGCTTCGTAGGAGGCGGCGCAGATGACGGAACGCGCGCCTTCCCAAGCCACGACGACGGGCAGGCCTTGCAAATGCGGCTGTTCGCGCAGTTCTACCGAGGCGTAGAACGCGTCCATATCGATGTGGATGATTTTTCGCTGCTGCATGGTGTGTATCGGCTTGAGGCCGTCTGAAAAGGTGTCGCGGGCGGACGGGCTTATCCGATGTCGTGCTTTTTCTTTTTTTCAGACGGCCTCTGACTATATCCCGTCCGCTTCATTATTTTGTTTGGAAACAAGAAGCTGGTCGATTTTCAGATTTTCGGTGTCGATGATTTCAAATTTATAGCCCGCGTAAACCAGAAAATCAGTGCGTTTCGGGATTTTGCGCAGGGAATACATCATAAAGCCGGCGATGGTTTCGTAGTTTTCCGAATGGGGAAATTCCTCGATGTCCAGTGCGCGCATTACGTCGGCGAGCGGGGTCGCGCCGTCCACCAGCCAAGTATCTTCGGTACGGCGGATGATTTGCGGCTCTTCTTCGGTATTGACCAGCTCGCCCATGACGATGCTCATCACGTCTTTCAGCGTAACCACGCCGACCACCAGCGCGTATTCGTTCACCACTACGGCAAAGTCTTCGCCGGAAGTTTTGAAGGTTTCCAAGACATCGTAAAGCGACAGCGTGTCAGGGATGAACAAGGCTTTGCGCAGCACGCGCTTGTCGGTCAGGCGGACGTCTTTTTCTTTTAAAAACAATGTCAATAGCGTATGAGATTCGATGTAGCCGATGACTCGTTCCAAATCGCCGTCGCACACCAAGAATTTGTTGTGCGGTTTTTCCGACATGATTTCCAACACGGTATCGCTGCCGTCGTTTTTATCAAAATAGGCGATGTATTCGCGCGTACTCATGGTGGAAGTCACCGTGCGCGCCTGCATGTCGAAAATATTTTCAATCAGGTAGTGTTCCTGCTCTTTCAACACACCTGCCTGCGCGCCCGCATCGACGACGGCGTAAATGTCTTCCGAAGTCAGCTGCTCTTGGCGGACGGTGGAAATTTTGAAGAGTTTGAATATCGCGTTCGCCAGTCCGTCAAATGTCCAAACGAAAGGCTTTAGGATAAAAATCAAAAACATCATCGGCCGCACGATGCGCACCGCCACCGCTTCGGGATGGGTCATCGCCATGCGCTTGGGCATCAGGTCAGCAATCAGGATGAAGCTGCTCGTAACCAGCGCGAACGTCAGCAGCGACGCGGCGGTACTGCCCCAACTGCCCGCGTTTGCCAACAAACCGCCGAAATAAGGGCGCACCGCCGCTTCGCCGACGATACCGGCGAGAATGGCGACGGCGTTCAAACCGATTTGGACGACGGTGATGAAACTGCCCGGCTGCTGCTGCATATTGAGTACGTCCAGCGCGCGGGTGTCGCCGCCGTCTTTTGCCATGACTTGCAATTTAATTTTGCGCGCCGAGGCAAGCGCGAGTTCGGAACAGGAAACGAATGCGCTGATGACAATCAGCAGGACCAATAACAATAAGGCTTCGAGAATATTCATGAAAAATGGTGTGTGTTGCGGAAGGGCTATTTTAACATCAAAGGCCGTCTGAAAAATTCAGACGGCCTTTTCCCGGCCTGACTTACCAATCCCGCGGGGCAACCAGTTCTTCGATGTCCGCATCTTCAAAGCCGTAGCTTTGGGCGATGTATTCCATATCGGTGGCAATCGTGTCTCTGGCGACGGTTTCGATTTCGCTGCCGCCTTCGTCAAATTCTTCGGCCAGTTCGTTGAAGCGTTCGGTAGCTGCGTGGGTCAGTTCGTATAGGGCGTCGAGATTTTCCGGCTGTTCGGTTTCGATTTGGCGGCACAGTTCGACTAGGATGTTTTCTCCTTTTTGCACCAGTTCGGCAGGGAAATAATCGTCGTCATACATATCCTGCAAAAAGGTGTGGTCGGCCAATTCGGGGTTGTTCAGTGGATGACGGGTAGTCATGGGGTTTCCTTTCGGTTTGGGGGTTTTTGAAAAAGGCCGTCTGAAAACGGGCAAACCCTTTCAGACGGCCTATTACATCAATTCATTGTTATTTCGCAATTTGGGTTGCCTGAATCGCAGTCAGGGCGATAGTGTAGACAATGTCTTCCACCAGTGCGCCGCGCGACAGGTCGTTTACCGGTTTGCGCAGGCCTTGCAGCATCGGGCCGACGCTCAAGACGTTGGCGTTGCGCTGAACGGCTTTATAGGTGCAGTTGCCGGTGGTCAGGTTGGGGAACACGAACACGTTGGCTTTGCCGGCCACGGGGCTGTTCGGGGCTTTGGATTTGGCCACGCTTTCCACCACGGCGGCATCGTATTGCAACGGGCCGTCCACGGCCAGGGCAGGGGCTTTTTCTTTGACCAGCTTGGTCGCTTCAATCACCAAATCCACATCGGGGCCGCTGCCGGAATCGATGGTGGAATAGGAAATCATGGCCACGCGCGGGTCTATGCCGAAGGCTTTGGCAGACTCGGCCGATTGGACGGCGATTTCGGCCAACTGTTCGGCAGTCGGATTCGGATTCACCGCGCAGTCGCCGTATACCACAACCTGCTCGGGCAGCAGCATGAAGAACACGCTGGACACAATGCTCGCGCCGGGGGCGGTTTTAATCAGCTGCAAGGCGGGGCGGATGGTGTTGGCGGTGGTGTGTACCGCGCCGGAAACCAGGCCGTCCACATCGTTTTGCGCCATCATCATGGTGCCGAGTACCACGGTGTCTTGCAGTTGTTTGCGCGCGTCTTCGGGAGTTAAGCCTTTGGATTTGCGCAGTTCGCACATCGGGGCGACGTATTGTTCGACCAGTGTGGCGGGATCGATGATTTCCAGCGACGCGGGCAGGGCGATGCCTTTTTCTTTGGCAACGGCTTCGACTTCTTCGCGTTTGGCCAGCAGCACGCAGCGGGCCAAACCTTTTTCATGGCAGATGGCGGCGGCTTGGACGGTGCGCGGTTCCGCGCCTTCGGGCAGTACGATGCGTTTGTTTGCCTTGCGGGCGGCTTCCATCATGTTGTAGCGGAATTGCGCGGGCGACAGGCGGACGGCTTGTTCGGCGGCCAGTTTTGCCACGCCTTCGGATGCGTCTGCGCTGCCCAGATAGTCCAAACCGGCTGCTTGGGCGGCTTCGGCCGTACCGCCGACCACGCCGGCAAATTCGATGTTGCGTCCGGCAAACGACGCTTTGGCCATCTGCAGGCGTTCGGTGGTGGCGTGTTCGTTGCTGACGGCGAAGACGACGCGGGCGTTGAACGCGGTGGCTAGGCCGTTGTTTTGGCGGCTCAGGAAGATATAGGCATCGTTCGGGGTGATGCCTTGGATGACGACGTTTTCCTTACCCAGCGCGGCGGCGCGGCCGACCAGCAGGTCGAACCAGTCGTCCGCTTTGCCTTCGGCCGCCAGGCGGACGGCTTCGTCGGCATAGTCCATTGCGTTGAATACCGCGGCATTCGGCAGTTTCGCCGCGATATTGGCGGCGGCTTTGGCCGCATCAACATGCGGGCAGACGGGGATAATCAGGGTGTAGGCCATGTTTTTGTCCTTTCAGGGAAGTTGTTCGATACCGGGGTATCGGTTTCAAATATCAGTGGAACGACCGATAAGCTGATGGGTACGGCCGATTGGGGGGATTTCACTATAAACTATAAAACGTTCAGGCCGTCTGAAAACCGAAGCAGGCTTTCAGACGGCCTTTTTGCCGTTCAAACGCATTCGACGATTTCAAAACTGTGGCTGACGGCGGCGGCCTTGCCCAGCATAATCGAAGCGGAACAATATTTCTCCGCCGACAGCCGAACTGCCTGGGCAATCGCGCTTTCTTTCAAATCCGTGCCGAACACTTTGAAATGAATATGGATTTCGGTAAACACGCGCGGGGCTTCGTCGGCGCGTTTGGCCGTAACCGTGGCGCGGCAGTCGCTGACTTTCTGCCGCTGTTTTTCCGCAATCATCACCACGTCGATGCTCGAACAGCCGGCCACGCCCAACAGCAGCATTTCCATCGGGCTGGGGCCGCGCTTCACGCCGCTTTCCGCCGCCGCGCCTTCCATGACCACGCTGTGGCCGTTTTCAGTGGTGCCCACGAAGCAGAGGCCGTCCAACCATTGCGAAGTTACCTGCATGACTTACTCCTCTCCGATGGGTTGGGGCGAGACCAAAATACCGTCGGCATCGCTGTAAAGGTAGTGGCCGGGGATGAAGTCCACGCCGCCGAAACTCAGCACGACATCGGTTTCCCCCGCGCCGTCTTTCGCGCTTTTGCGCGGATTGACAGCCAAGGCCTTCACGCCGAAATCCAGTGTGTTGATGGCTTCGCTGTCGCGGATGGCGCCAAGGATGATTGCGCCGGCCCAGCCGTTGGCCGCGCCCGCCGAGGCAATCAAATCGCCCATCAGCGCGCTGGCGGCGGAATATCCGCCGTCCACCACCAAAACTTCGCCGTCGGAGCGGCTGTTCATCAGTTGCTTGATCAAACCGTTGTCGCGGAAGCATTTGACGGTGCGGATGCGGCCGCAAAAGCGGCTGCGGCGGCCGAAGCTGCGGAATTGGATTTCGCACGACGGCGTGTCGGGTGCCAAATCGATTAAATCGGAGGTGGCGAATTCGAAGGTCTGCATATGCGGCTCCTGAAGTTGCGGGCTTTGACAGACGGGCATTATATAGAAACGGCAGGCCGTCTGAAAGGGGAGGGCGCAGGCTTTGCCGGCCGCCGTCACGCCGTTTCAGACGGCCCCGATAAGCCGCGTCGGGCAGAGAGGGAACGGCAGGCCGTCTGAAAAACCGGCCTGATTCCGCAGCGGCTTTGCGTTACAATACCGGCCCTTTGTTTTCCATCCGCATCGGACACGCATCATGCTGGTACTCGGTATCGAATCTTCCTGCGACGAAACCGGCGTCGCCCTTTACCACAGCGAAGGCGGACTGCTCGCCCACGCCCTGCACACCCAAATGGCCATGCACGCCGAATACGGCGGCGTGGTGCCCGAGCTGGCCAGCCGCGACCACATCCGCCGCCTCGTGCCGCTGACCCGTGCCTGCCTGCGCGACGCGGGCAAAGACTATGCCGACATCGACGCGGTAGCCTTCACCCAAGGGCCAGGGCTGGGCGGCGCGCTGTTGGCCGGTTCGAGCTATGCCAACGCGCTGGCCTTCGCCCTGAACAAACCCGTCATCCCCGTCCATCACCTTGAAGGCCACCTGCTTTCGCCTTTGCTGGCGGCCGACAAACCCGCCTTCCCCTTCGTCGCCCTGCTGGTATCGGGCGGCCACACGCAGTTTATGGCCGTGCGCGGCATAGGCGATTATGTGCTGCTAGGTGAAAGCGTGGACGACGCGGCGGGCGAAGCCTTTGATAAAACCGCCAAACTGCTCGGCCTGCCGTACCCGGGCGGCGCGAAACTGGCCGAACTGGCCGAACACGGCCATCCCGAAGCCTTTTCCTTTCCCCGGCCCATGCTGCATTCTAACGACTTGCAGATGAGCTTTTCCGGCCTGAAAACCGCCGTCTTGACCGCTGTGGAGAAAGTACGCGCCGAACACGGCGGAATTGCCGAACAAACGCGCAACGACATCTGCCGCGCCTTTGAAGACGCGGTTATCGAAGTATTGGCCGCCAAAGCGGAAAAAGCCCTGCGCGACACGGGCTTCCGCACGCTGGTTGTCGCGGGCGGCGTAGGCGCGAACAAAAAACTGCGCGAACGCTTGAGCCGTTTGACCATCCGTCCGACGCAGGGCAAAGGCCGTCTGAAAAAGCCCGCCGAATCCGTGCAAACCTATTTCCCGCCCATGGAATACTGTACCGACAACGGCGCGATGATTGCCTTTGCCGGTGCGATGCGGGCGGAGCAGGTGGTGGTGGCGGGCGGTTTCAACGTCAAACCGCGCTGGCCGCTGACGGACATCGTAAAAAGCGCGGAGGCCGTCTGAAAGCCGAATTTGGGATGGGCAGCCATTTGATGTTTTTTAAATCCGACTTTTCTTTTCTTATCAGGCCATGAATCACCGTCAGAAAATCAAGCGATTCCGCCAGCGTATCTACGCCCTGCCGCGTGTCCGTTACCGCAGCCTTAATCCGCGATGCGCCGTGCAAATCGAAAACAACGGCGCACGTTGGCTGCACGCTTTTGCCGTTTGGCGCAAACTTGCCCGCCGAGGCAGCAGTGATGCCGAAATTCAGGCCGCATACTTTTACGGCATCGCCAAATGTAAAGGCAAAGGCCTTCCGTGCCGTTTCGGCAGTCTCGGCGGACGACATGCCGAAGTGCTCGCAACCGCCTGCTACCGCCGTGCAGCGCAAGCGGGCAACAGGCAAGGGCAATATCTGCTGGCCTGCATCTACCACAGCTTCGGCACTGCCGGCGACACCGCCCAAGCCATCGCCTGGTATGAAAAATCCGCCGCACAAGGTTACGGCTACGCCGCCTGCAACCTTGCCTGCATCTATGCCGACGGGGAAGGCGTCGTTGCCGATCCCGTACTCGCCGAACATTACCGCAGGCTTGCCCATCAGTATCTGGCCGACGATGCCGATTTGGCCGAATTGGATGCACTCGTTCAACGGGAATGCGGCTGAAAACCATTGCGTCCGATAAGGCGGGATGTTTTTCAGGCTGTCCGTATTTCCTTTTTCAGACGGCCTCTCGGCCGCCATCTGGCCAAATATGTTTATCACGAGGAAATCAAAATGCGCTCTGTCCTTTTGCTGCGTGGCATCAATGTCGGCAAAAACAATAAGGGGCTGTCCTAGATAACTAGGACAGCCCCATAGAAAAAGCAGCCTGCATTCGGATGACTTCCAGTGCAGGCTGCTTTTTTATTTTCAGATGGCCTCTCGGCTACCAAAAGGTTTTAAAAGGCCGTCTGAAACGCTCAAATATCCACAATCCGATGTTCCATCCCTTTCACCGGCGGCAGCCATGGCGAGTTGGTCAGGCAGCGTTGCCACAGCGGATCGGGCAGGCGGTAATGGTCGGCACGGTCGGGATCGAGTGCGGTTTGGATGTCGGCATCGCGGTTTTCGCGCACTAAATCGGCCAAATCGGGGTTAATCATCACGGTTTTGCCCAGCGCGATAAACTCCGCCCAGCCGGTGTCAAACGCTTTGGCGATGTCGCTGCCGGTGTAGAGGTTGCCCACGCCGATTAAGGGTAGGCGGCCGGCGATGCGTTCGTGCAGCAGTTCCATGCGGGTGCGGTTGGTATCTGCGCCGCGTCGGGCGTGTTTGTAGAAATCCCATAGCGAAACGTGCAGATATTGCAGCGGTTTTCGCACCAATTCGTCTATCAGCACGAAGGTGTCGGCCATGGTGATGCCGGTTTCGCCGGACTCTTCGGGCGAGAAGCGGTAGCCGAGGATGAAGTCGGGTTTGGCGTGTGCTTTCACGGCAGCGGCGACGGCATCGACCACGGCCAGCGGGAAACGCAGGCGGTTTTGCAGGCTGCCGCCCCATTCGTCGGTACGGCGGTTGGTTTGGGCGGACACGAATTGTTGCAGCAGGTAAGCGTTTGCGCCGTGGATTTCCACGCCGTCAAACCCGGCCTGCACCGCGAGGGTGGCGGCATTGGCATAGGCGGCGATGAGCTGTTCGATTTCGGCGGCGGAAAGTTCGCGCGCGCCGCTGGCTTCATCGGAGGACGGGGCGACGATGTCGGCGGAAAGCTCTTTGGGGGCGAATTTGCCGCCGTGGTGGATTTGCAGGATGGCTTTCGCGCCCTGTACTTGGGCGATTCGGGCAACTTCGCGCAGGCTGGGCAGGTCGTCCTCATTGATGGCGTACGGTTGGCCGTGAAAGGTTTTGCCGTTGGCCTGCACCAATGTGGCGGCGGCGATAAATAGGCCGAAGCCGCGGAAGCGGTTTTGCAAGAACGTGCGCTCTTGGTTGGTTATGTGGCCGTTTTCATCCGAAGCGAAGTGCGTCATGGGAGCAACGGCGAGGCGGTTGGGAACGGTGGCGCCGTTGTTGAAAGTGTAGGGCTGGAAGACGGGGTTCATTTTGTTTCCTTTCTTATGAAACGTGTTGATGCTTTTTTGATGGTGCGCGTGGAATCACGGTTTGCCGGCATTGGAAAAAATATTTGCTAAGGTTTTCCCAAATGAATTGATGTCGATATGCGAAACAATATCAATGTCGATATGCTTTTCAATTTTCAGAGCTTCCTGAATATCGGCCCCGAAATCGAAGGATAAAATCCGATTGTTTAACGTATAGGCAACATTATTGCTTTCAATCGAAAAAGTCTGTTCGTTAAACTCAAGGTATATTTCATCATCTTCATCAGGATTGAACGTGAGGGTGAAATAACGAAAATCCCCCAAATCAAAATAAACATACGATAAGCCTTCATCGTCAGACTCATCAAACAATATCTTTTCCGGTTTCCACATGGTTGATTTTAATTAAGATTGGCCGGGTCTCAAACCTATATTCTGGCTTGCGGTATTTTTCAGACGGCCTCCAAAGGGTATGGAGGCCGTCTGAAAGCTATTGCGGCAGTTTTATCGCCAATGCGGCAGGCCATTGAGCTGCGGCATCGGTTTTCACAAAACCGTTGCCCGCCATACCGCCTTTGAGCAGGCGGTCGTATTTTTGCGCCGTTTCGCGCGGTACTTGCAGTTTTACCTTAAACATCAGCTTGGCACGTTCGTCGGTGGTTTCTACCGCTTTGGGCGTGAATTGAGCTTCTGTGGCGATGAATTTGATTTTTGCCGGGAAAACCGCATCGATGCCGTCGAGTTTGATGCGTGCTTCGTCGTTTACTTTCAGACGGCTGATGCTGTCGGTAGGCAGGAAGATGTTCATGGAGACATCGGCCGGATCGAGCAGGCTGGCCACTTTCGAGCCGGAGGCCACCACATTGCCGACTTCGGCGATGGTGTATTCCACCCGTCCGTCTATCGGCGCGCGGATATTCATGTCGTCGTTGGCGGACGAAGCCGATTTGACGGCCGCTTCCGCCTGTCCCACGCTTGCCCGCGCTTCGGCCGCTGCGGCACGGCTTTGCGCCACGGTGGCCTGTGCTTCCGCACGGGCGGCTTCGGCAGCCTTCACGGCGGCAGTCGCGCGTTCGTAATCGGCCCGGCGGCGGGCGGTTTCGGATTCCGATACCAGTTGTTCCGACAGCAGGTTGCGGGCATTGTCCCATTCCATTTTCGCCACGCGCTGCTGCTGCCGTGCGGCTTCGATGTTGGCTTCGGCGCGGGCGACGGTACGGCGCGTTTGCTCTTCCGCCGCTTTGGCCCGCTGCACGCTTTCACGCTGCCTGTCGGCGGCGGCGCGCGCCTCTTCCACGCGGCTGCTGCTGGTGTCGGACGAGAGTTCGGCCAGTATGTCGCCCGATTTTACATCCACCCCTTCTTCCACATACACTTTTTCCACCCGTCCGGGATACAGGGTGGCCACGTCGATGCGGTTCAGCTCCAGCCTGCCGTTGGACTGCGCGACAAATGCGGGCAGGGCTGCGGCCTGTTGCTGCCTGTAATAAAAATAACCGCCCGCCGCAACGGAGGCAATCAACGCGCCGGCAAGGATTTTCTGTTTTGAAACGGCTTTTTTCGTCATGGTTTTCGCAATCATGTAATCATGTTATCAAGCGGATGCGGGATAATGTTATACCCCCGCCGGGAGGGTTTGACAAGGATGTGCCGCAGGCGGGCGTAGATACGGCAAACGGTTGAGGCCGTCTGAAAACATATCGGGCAGGAAAATCGGGTGGTAATGTTTTCAGGCGGCCTGTTGTTTGAAAATGGTCCGCCGGGTATGTTGCTGGGCTATAATCCGCTTCTTTTGACTTCCCCCGTTTGCCATGATTGCTTTCGACCGCCTTCCCGCCAAAAACGACCCCCGTTTGCCCGTGTTGCTGCTTCAGGCCACTTTCGTTACCTGCGGCATCACGTTTTGGGGTTTCAACCGGAGTCCGGCCCAGGTTGGGCTGATTCTGCTGATTTGCGTTACGTTGGACTGTCTGCTGCATTATTTGTTGCGGCGTAAAACCCTGCTTGTCCCGATTAGCGGCCTGATTACCGGCCTCGGCCTGTCGGTGCTGACCAATTTTTCCCACGGCCTGTGGCTGGCCGCCATACCGCCGTTTTTTGCCACCGCGTCCAAATACGTTTTCACGGTAAACGGCCGCCATATCTACAACCCGGGCCTGTTCGGCGTGATTGCCGCACTGGTGTTGAGTGACGGCATGATTACGCCCGCGCCCGCCTATCAGTGGGGTGGGGCGGGCATCACGGCCTTTTTTATCGCCACCGCCGCACTGATGCTGTTTGCCCTCAATATCCGCCGCAGCGTGTTGATCAGCTGCTTTTTGCTGTTTTACGCGCTGCAACTGTCGCTGCGCGCCTGGCTGCTCCGCCACCATATTCCGCCGCAAACGCTCTTTATGGGCGCATTTTCCTCGCCGGCGTTTTACCTGTTTACCTTCTTTATGATTACCGACCCGCCCACCTCCGCCGAATCGCGGAAAGGGCAGGTGTTTATGGCGTTTTTCATCGTTTTCGTTGATTTGCTGCTGCATAAATTTCAAAGTTTCTCCACCCTTTTCTATTCCGCTTTCGCCTACATGACGCTGCGCGGCTTGTGGCTGCTCTGGCAAAACCGCAGCCAATACCGCAATCCGTTGCCTGCGCTGAAGCAGTTTGCCAAAGCCTTGCTGCTGACCGGCCTGATTGGCGGCACCGGTTGGGGCGCATACCGCCTCACCCATGCTTATAGTGCGGACGAAGTAACTTTCCGCTTCAGCGAAATCCCTTCTTCGCAAAGCGGCATCGGCGGCACGAAAGGCGACATCTGGGAGCGTACCGACCCGCGTATGCAGCATGTGGCCAAATGGCTGTTGTCGGTGGGTGATGCCGCCGCCGTCGCCGATGCGGACAACGACGGCCTGCCCGACGTTTTCCTGACCCAGCCGCTCAAAAGCGAACAGGACCGCGCCCAGTTGTTCCTGAACAAAGGGAACTTCCGTTTCGAACGCTTCCCGCTGCCGCAATTGGACGACCATCGCAAACATCCCGAAACCCACGGCCTGATTTCCTCGGCCACCTGGTTCGACATGGACAACGACGGTGACCAAGACCTGCTGCTCGGTATGGGCTTCGGCAAAGGCCGCCTACTGCGTAACGATTTGAAGGAAACCGGCACGCTCGGCTTTACCGAAGTCGGCAGCGGCAACGCCGTGGACGACTATCAAATCAGCGTTGCCACCAATGTTTTGGATTACGACAACGACGGCCGCCTCGACATCATCATCGGCAACGTCATGCAGCGTTATCTGCCCGGCTACGACCGCACCGTTCCCTACAACATCTTCAAACTGCCACAACCCGAATACCGGGGCGACAGGAGGATGTTCAACGTCATGCACCGCAGTTGGCACGACGCAAACAATGCCGACGAAAACCTGCTGCTGCGCAACTTGGGCGGCGGTCGCTTCGCGCAAATCCCCAACAACGAAAACGGCTTTAGCGGCAAACGCTGGACAATGGCGGTCGCTACGGGCGACTTGAACGACGACGGCTTTGCCGACCTTTACATCGCCAACGATTTCGGCCCCGACGAGCTGTACATCAACGAGCAGGGCAAACGCTTCCTGCCCGTTAAAGGCAGCTTTGCCGGCTCCGTCGGCCGCGACACCTACAAAGGCATGAACGCCACTTTCGGCGATTTGGACGACAACGGCCGTCCCGACATCCACGTTTCCAACGTGCATGAAAAATTACAGGCCGAAGGCAGCCTGCTGTGGATGAACTACAGCAAGAGCGGCCAAACCGATGCCGCCATGTTCAAAGACGAAGCCGCCCGCCGCAACGCACTCAACGAACGGCGGTTCGGCTGGGGCGCGGCTTTCGGCGACCTCGACCGCGACGGCCGCCTCGACATCGTGCAGGCCAACGGCATGGCCGACGATGCCTACGACAAAAAAGAGGCCGTCTGCCCCGATTATTGGTATTGGAACGCCCAAATCGCCCTGACCAACCCCGACGTGCACGGCTATGCCGACCGCTGGGCGGACGTGCGCGGCCGCTGCGTCTTCGGCTTTGAAGCCAACCGCGTTTATTTGAACAAAGGCAGCTATTTCGTCGATGTTGCCGAACAGGCCGGCTGGAACAAAAAAGGCACGTCGCGCGGCATGATACTGGCCGACTTCGACAACGACGGCGACCTTGACAGCCTCGTAACCCACATGACCGCCGCGCCCTCGCTTTACCGCAACGACAGCCGGCCCGCAGGCTGGGTAGGCGTGGAACTGGTCGGCAACGGTCAAACCTGCAACCGCGACGCGCTGGGCAGTAAAGTCGTCCTTGCCGCAGGGGACAGCCCGACCGGTGCCGCGCAACACCGCGAAGTTTATGCCAACAACGGACTGGCCGCCCAAAGCGACCGCCGCATCCTCTTCGGCTTGGGCGGCAAAGGCAGTGGCGAAGTCAGCCTGTCGGTACGCTGGTGCGGACGCGGGGATGCCGAAACATTCAAATTGAAACCCGGTCAGTATCACCGTATCGAACAGAAATAAAAAGGAGGCCGTCTGAAAACTGTTTTCAGACGGCCTTTTTGTTACAGTGCATATTATGGGATAGCCGAACCTTGTTTTCAGCCGATGTGCGGCAAGGCTTCATAAACTAACGGTGGATGCGTATTTGAATTTGCCCATATCGGTGTTTTACTAAAATTAACAAAATTAATTCTCTATTTAGATAATCATAAATAATGAAATAAAACAATATTCCCAAAATGAATCATATGGTTTTGTATATTTTTATAGCATCATATCAATTGATAATTGATAATTTTTGCATTAATATTCTGGCATTCACATTTTCTGACAAAGATTAAACTTATGGTCAAACTTCCCTCCCGCCCAACCATCCTCGCCGCCAGCCTCGCGGGCATACTCACCGCCCTGCCTGTCCAAGCAGCTGACACAACCGGCAACCCGCCCGCCGAAGTAACCGAAAGCAGCAACATCGAAGCACTCACCGTTACCGGCAAACGCAGTGTCGACCAAAAAGGTGCGGACGACGTGTTTTATAAAAACGTTTCCAGCGTCTACGCCGGCCGCGAATATCTCGAACGCTACCGCACGGATGCCGCCGGCGACGTGTTCAAAGGCTTAAACGGCGTGTACAACATGAACACCCGCAACGCCGGCAGCGCGATTACGCCCAATATCCGCGGCATCAGCGGCAAAGGCCGCATCCCCGTTACCATCGACGGCACGGAGCAGACCGTGGACGTGTGGATGAACAACTACGGCATCGCCGACCGCAATTATGTCGATCCCGCCTTGTTCCGCAGTATTACGGTAGAAAAAGGCCCGGCCATGACGCGCGGCGTGAAGTCCGGCGTGGGCGGCGCGGTGTCCATCCGCACCATCGAGCCTGCCGACATCATCCCCGAAGGCAAAAGCTGGGGCGTGGAAGTGAAAACCGAGTTTTCCAACAACACCGCCGAGCCCATCCATAATTTCAACGACTATTTGGGCAAGGATTACCGCACCTTGCCGGGCAATCCCACCGCGGACGGCGCGGGCGGCTTGATAGGCGGAAGCATAGCTTTTAGTAGTCTGAATTTCTACGGTACGGATAACGACAAACCGCGCACGGGCAGCCGCTTTTCTGATTTCAAAAACGACCGCAATCTGCTGTTTTCCGCCGCCTTCAAAACCGATATTGCCGACGGCCTCGTTGCCTATAGCGACCGCCGCAAAGGCACTTATTTCAGCGGTAAAGGTGGGTTTGAAGGCTATCAGGGCAACAGCGTGCTCTCCGACAATCCGCGTGCCGGGATGTCTGAAACCCTAATTCCCGATATGGCCGAGCTCTACCGCCCGGGCGAGCAAGTGCCCAACAGCAACGTGGCCAGCCGCAGCCTGCTGCTGAAAAACAACTGGTATCTGCCGCGCAACCAGCAAATCAACCTGCGCTATATGGACACCAAAGTCCGATTCGGCGAGATAAACCCCTTTATCAACTCAATACTGATCGGTTATAGCGGCCTGTGGAACAATGCCAGCAGAAAACGTTATGAAATCGTGCCGATACAGGGGATTGATTCCGATATCCGCAGCCGTACCTACAAACTCGGCTACCAATGGCAGCCCGAAGGCAGCCGCTGGATAGACCTTAAAGCCGACATCTGGCGCGTGAATACCACCAGCACCCGACACCAAAGCGGCGGCGCGGATTTGGCCGTGCCATACGGCGATGCCAAATACGATGCCTGGGCGCGCTGCTTCCGCCACAATGTAGAGCCGGATCTGGCTCGCGGTTACAGTTGCCAAGATTTGATTGACGAAGGCTACGACCGCAACACCCCGCCCAATGATCCGCCCATTATCGATGGCGCAAACACCGTTTTTTCCGGCTCGCGCCAAACCACCAAAGCCACCCGTACCGGCTTCAACATCAGCAACCGCACGCACTTAAGCGACAAATTCAGCCTGACCCTTTCTGCCCATCATCAATATGAAAAACTGGACGAATCCAGCATAGTGGCGCAAAACGACAAAGACTTCTTCGGCATTATGGATGCTGCTACCATGCTCACTAAACTTTCCGGCCCGCGTGCCGGGCGGCGCAAGGAATGGGGTGCGCAACTGAGCTTCGACTGGCGGCCGACTTCGCGCCTGAAAATCGAAGCCGGCATCCGCTACGACCGCTTCTGGGCGGTTGATGACGTACTTGCCCGCGCCCGCGCCCGCCGCGACCCCGCTTATGCCATCGGCCAAGGTGCGGATGAAGTGGTTACTGGCATTGCCTTCCCTTATCTTCAAATCATGAGTCCGGAAGAAATCGATGCCTACAACCGCGCCCAAGTTGAGCTGCAAAACCGCCCGAACGATTGGGAAGAAATCTACCGCGACTTCTACCGCCGCCACGGCTTCTTCCCCGATGGCACCATTTCACGCCACAATCAAGACGGCAACACCAGCTATGTCGATAGCAACGGCCAATACCAGGCTTTTGATGAAAGCCAAACCGTGCTCTACCGCCCGATGCCGCCGAGGATTTCCGAATATCGCAGCCGAAAATTTACCGGCCCCGTTTTCGAAAACGGTATGTTTGAACAACGCGTGGCAAACCCGCAAGGCAGGCAGGGTAATTTCTACCGTTACTTGCGTGCCGAAGAACAAAGCTTTCATTATTCTAATGATCCTAATGCGGGACTGGGCATTACCGGTGCCAGCTACAGATATAGCCGATTTGTTGAAAATGGGGAGTCCGGACAAACGGACTACCGCAAGATACGCCAAAGCCGTGCCAACGTCGATAATATGAAGGAGGCTGAATATGTCTATCTCCCGCTTGACGAGGATACCAAGTATCCGCCAGCCCAACGTTTAAACAGCTCGGCCTGGTCGCCCATGATCGCCCTCAGCTACGACCTGACCGACAACAGCCGCCTGCACCTGCGCTGGGCGCAGATGAGCCGCTTCCCCAGTATTTATGAAGTAACCAATATGACTTTCGGCTTCAATACCCGGCAGCCGCTTTATCAAACTTTCGACCTCAAACCCGAGCGCAGCACCAACTGGGAAGTTGGCTACACTTACAACTTCGCCCCGTTGTGGCACAAACTGCGCGAAGGCGACGTACGGCTCACTTATTTCTCCAATAACATTAAAAACGTTATCGACACCAATTTTGATAAGCAGGTTATCCAATACGACCGCAAAATTACCCAAGGCATCGAGTTGCAAAGCCGCCTCGATTTCGGCCGCTTCTTTATGTCGCTGGGCGGCACTTACCGTTTAAAACAAGAAACCTGCGATGACAACCTCTCCTTCGCCTACGATATGTACTACAACAGCGTACCCGCCTGCATCGAAGGCGGCATCGGCGCCACGCGGTTCTATCAATCCATCCAGCCCAAATACTCCATTAATTTAGACTTGGGCGTGCGGCTGTTGGGCGAAAAACTCGAGCTCGGCATCCGCGGCATCCACCACAGCCGCCGCAACAGCAAGCAGCACGATCAGCTCATTACCGACGGCTTCGGCTACCTGCTCGATTCCACCGGCCAAGCCTATCACTGGCATGCCTCCACCATCTGGGATACCTACGTCCGCTACCGCATCGGCAACAAACTCAGCCTCAACCTCGGCGTGAACAACCTCACCAACCGCTACTACCTCGACCCGATGAGCAACGTCCCCACGCCCGGGCCGGGCAGGACAGTAACGCTAGGCATTAAAGCGAAGTTCTAGCCATCCGCCAGATACGGTTTAGGCCGTCTGAAAAGGTTTGTTCTTTTTCAGACGGCCTTTTGTCCATGTCAGCTGCTCCCAATGAACACCCGAACCCCGACAATACCGCTCCATCTTTCATGGATGATGAGTAGGGAGAGGGAATCCCCACTGTTTTCAGACTGCCTTCATGCAACATCTGCTCAAGCGCAGGCATTCCAACTTTGAAAAACAGAAACATTCCTACTGTCATGCCCGTACAGTTCGGGAATCCAGGCTACGTAATTTCAATAGTATCAATGGATTATCATAAGCCTTCTGAATTTTCACCTGTTCGGGAATGATGGGACAGACTTATGTAAACTGATGGTGCTATGGCGGATTCTTATTTATATTCACTATCCTCCCGTCTTTTTCAGACAGCTTTTCTCTATTCGGTCATTTGCATACAAACAGACTTCTTCACATCCGAAGGCAAAAATCCGTAATGCCGTCTGAACGCTTCGTTGAACCGTCCCGCGTGGCGGTAGCCGCAAAAGTTCATCGCGGCTTGGACGGTGCTGCCGGATTCGATGAGGGCGAGCGCGTGTTCCAGCCTCAGGCGGCGCAGGCGTCCGGCGACGGTTTCGCCGGTTTGCGCTTTGAAATAGCGTTTCAGGTAGCATTCGTTCAATCCGACTCGGCGGGCGATTTCAGCGATGGTCAGCGGGCGGGCAAATTCGCTGTTCAAAATATCGGCGGCTTCGTCTATGCGCCGGCGGCGGTAGCCGTTGTCGTGGCGGCGGAAGGTGAAGCGCAATAATCGGGCGGAGAGTTCCAGCGCGGCGGCTTCGTCGGCAAGCAGGCCGAAGCCGTCCGATTCGAACGGGCGTTGCAGCAGGGGGCAGGCCGCCGCCGTCAGCGCCGCCGCGTTTTGCGCCAGCCGTTGCAGGGAGAATCGGCCTATCGTCTGCGGCGAAAACAGGCGTTCGTCCAGCAAGCCTTCGTCGTGCCAGCGGCGCAGTTTTTCCAGCGAAAAATCCAAATGCAGCGCGCACATGCCGCCGTTGTCGGGCAGCAGGGTTTCGGATACGTCCGCCAGTTCGCCGCGCACCAACCAGATTTCGCCGGCAGACGGGCGGTATTCCCTGCCGCCCATTTGTAACCGGTTCTGCCCCGATACCATGACGAACAGGGCGCAGTTGTGGCTGAAATTGTGGATTTCGGTGGGGAACACACCCGTTCCGCCGCCGCGCATCCGCGATAGGGTGATGCCCGAGTCGAAGCGGTTGATGCACATTTCCAGATGCAAACCGGGCTGTTTTGCCTGCGCCATGAGCGCGCTGTCGGAACAGCCGTCCAACGCCCAGCCGGATTTATCGGAGCGGACATATGTTTGGTACTGGCGGTAAATGGCGGCGGTGTTCATGCTTGGATAGGAACGGGTTGTCTGATAAGTGGATTAAATAGGAATTATTGCCAATAATCAAGCGTAGGGATTGGTTGAAACGGGAAAGGCCGTCTGAAAGTGTGTTTCAGACGGCCTTTCCCGTTTCGGGAATTTGTTTTGCCGTATCGGGAATTTTGCGTTTTGCAGCATAGTTTCTGCAGATTATTTATTTAATAATAGATATTCCTATTCGCACAACAAAGGAACCGCACACCGTGAAAACGCGTTTTTATTGGGCAGCCTGCGCCGTCCTGCTGGCCGCCTGTTCGCCCGAACCTGCCGCCGAAAAAACTGTATCCGCTGCATCCCAAGCCGCATCTGCCGCCACGCTGACCGTGCCGACCGCACGGGGCGATGCCGTTGTGCCGAAGAATCCCGAACGCGTCGCCGTGTACGACTGGGCGGCGTTGGATACGCTGACCGAGCTGGGCGTGAATGTGGGCGCAACCACCGCGCCGGTGCGCGTGGATTATTTGCAGCCTGCATTTGACAAGCCGACGACAAAGAAAATTAGCACTTCGGCCATGCCGCCGATTTGCGTACCGCTGAAATCAATGTCCGCACCGAAGGCCTGAAAACCGGCCTTGATTTCGTCCACACCGAGGAAAATCAGTGCGATGCCGACCAAAACCCGGCCAAAAGCCCGGCTGCGGTCGCTGAAAAAACTCATCAGGATGCCGAATACCAGCATGGGCAGGGCGGCGGGGCTGAGGCTCAGGCTTTGCCCGGCCAAAGCCAGCAGCCAAATCCCGCTGGTCGCGCCCAAATTGGTGCCGAGCAAAATGGCGATACCGCCGGCAAGCTGAATCATGCCGGTACTTAAAAACGCAATCGTCAGCAGCGAAACCAGCGTGCTTGATTGCAGGATGAAGGTCGCCCCCATCCCGAATAATGCCCCCTTGGCCGGAGTGGCGGTCGATTTTCGCATCCAGCGTTCCAAACGTCCGCCCGCCGCCTCGCGCAAACCGTCCTCGATATTCTGCATCCCGAACAGGAATAGGGCCAAGCCGTAACACAGCCTCAGCCACGACGGGCTGTAGATGAAGCTGGCAACCAACGCCAGCAGCAACGCCGCCAGTAAAAAATATTTTCGAATCAGTTTAACCATATTTCCCTCAAACCATGGCCGATTCAATCGGCTTGAAATCAAGGCTTTTCAGACCGCAGGCAGAAAGGCGCAGATGGTACGTCGAAGTGTGGCGATATTGTAATAAAAGTTTAGTTAATTTGCCGTAACGCAATATTTTCATGATTATTTTAACAAGGAGGCCGTCTGAAAAACCTTATGGACGAAGGTTTCGGGCTTGGCGGCAAATAAATCCCCGTGTTAAGATTTTGCACAAGGCTGTTTGTTTTCACACAAAGCCTATTTTTTATCAATTAAACCATAAGGAAATCAAAAATGAACCGTCGTCAATTTATCGGGGGCACCGCTGCCATTTCATTGGCTGCCGCCACAACATTGGCCAATGCGCACGGCAACCACGACCACGGCAGCCATTCCCATGCCGCCCACAGTGCCAACAATGCCTACGAAGCCGCCTGTAAAGCTGCAGGCCACTGCGTTGCCGCCGGCCAAGTTTGCCTGACACACTGCATCACGCTGCTGAGCAAAGGCGACACTTCCATGAAAGACTGCGCCGCAGCGGTTAACCAAATGCTCGCCCTTTGCGGCGCAATGCAAAATCTGGCGGCACAAAATTCCCGCCTGACGCCTTCTTTGGCCAAAGTCTGCATCGAAGCCTGCAAACAATGTGCGGCCGCGTGCCAAAAACATGCCGCGCATCATGCCGAATGCAAAGCCTGCTACGAATCTTGCACCGACTGCATCAAAGAGTGTGAGAAAATCGCCGCTTAATTCTTCCGATAAGAACGGGAGGCCGTCTGAAAGCCCGTGCGGCGAATACTGTCAGAGCCGCAATATAATGGTGTCCGATAGCATTGCTTGCCGTCGTCCGGCAGCAGAAGGCAGTATGATTTTCAGACGGCCTTTTTATCTTCCGGCCGTCTGAAGGCCGTACAAACCAAACCGCCCTGCAAAATGAGCAGGGCGGTTTTGTCAGTGGTTTGGCAGGAATCGGACATGGGTATAAGGCGGTAAGTTGCCAATGCGAGGAGCAGCCAGTGCAAACCGATTTATTTTATTTCTGCATTTTTAGGTCCCTGCCCGAGTCCCGCGCGGCAAAGTCATAGTAAAAGACAAGTTAATCCGCCATGCGGCTGAAAATGAACGGCAGTTCGGCTTTCAGACAGCCTAATTGTTACAGATGATTTCTTTGGATAAATTCGAACAGGGTAGAAATGAAAAAAGACAAGTCGGATGCTTGTCTGATGATGGCGGAAACGGTGGGATTCGAACCCACGGAGGATTTGCACCCTCAGCGGATTTCGAGTCCGCTGCATTCAGCCTCTCTGCCACGTTTCCAGCAGATAAAAATAATTTTAAGATTGGCGGAAGCGGTGAGATTCGAACTCACGGAGGGCTATCAACCCTCGACGGTTTTCAAGACCGTTGCATTAAACCACTCTGCCACGCTTCCGTTCTGTCGCGTTTTTGATAGATAAAAAAATTTTCAAGATTGGCGGAAGCGGTGAGATTCGAACTCACGGAGGGCTATCAACCCTCGACGGTTTTCAAGACCGTTGCATTAAACCGCTCTGCCACGCTTCCGTTTCTTGAAAGCGCGCATAATAGCGTAAAACAGGGTGTCTGCCAAGCATTCTTTTCTGTTTATGGGCGGTTGTCTCGCAAGAAAACCCATTCTTTTTCGGTTGAAGCGGCTTCGTTGTAGATATAGCCTTCGTAATCAAACTGTTTCAGTTCTTCTGCACGGCTGATGCGGCGTTCGGCCGCGTAGCGGACCATCAGGCCGCGTGCGCGTTTGGCGTAAAAGCTGATGATTTTGTATTGGCCGTTTTTTTCGTCTTTAAAAACGGGGGTGATGATGTCTGCGTTTAGTTTTTCGGGCTGGACGGCTTTGAAATATTCTTGTGAAGCCAGATTGATCAGTGTGCCAGCCTTGTGCTCCTTCAGGGTGCGGTTGAGCAATTCGGTAATGGTTCCGCCCCAGTATTCGTATAGGTTTTTTCCTCGGCGGTTGGCAAACGGGGTGCCCATTTCCAGGCGGTAGGGCTGCATGAGGTCGAGCGGGCGCAGCAGGCCGTAGAGGCCGGACAACAGTCGGACGTGCCGTTGCAGGTAGTCGATGCCGTCTGAATCGAGTGTTTCTGCGGATAAGCCTTCGTAAACGTCGCCGTTGAACATGTAAACCGCCTGTTTGGCGTTTTCAGGGGTAAACGGTGTGTGCCAGGCGGCATTCCGTTCGGCATTCAATAGGGCGATTTTGTCGGAAACGTGCATCAGTTCGGCCAGTTGGTGCGGGGCGAGCTGGCGCAGTTCGGCCATGAGTCGTTCCGCTTCGGACAACAGGTCGGGCAGGGTATGCCTGCCGATGGGGGCGGGGTCTTTTTCGTTCAGGTTTTTTGCGGGCGATAGGACAAACAGCATGGCTTCGTTTCTTTTACTCGGTTGTTTTAGAGTGGGGTTTCAGACGGCCTGAGGGCCGGGCATCAGGTTTTCGGCAGGGTAACGCCGGTTTGCCCCATGTATTTGCCGTTGCGGTCTTTATAGGAAGTTTCGCACACTTCGTCGCTCTCGAAGAAGAGGACTTGCGCCACGCCTTCGCCGGCGTAGATTTTGGCGGGCAGGGGGGTGGTGTTGGAAAACTCGAGGGTAACGTAGCCTTCCCATTCCGGCTCGAACGGGGTAACGTTGACGATGATGCCGCAGCGGGCGTAGGTGGATTTGCCCAGGCAGACGGTCAGGACGTTGCGCGGGATGCGGAAGTATTCGACCGTGCGCGCCAGTGCGAAGGAATTGGGCGGGATGATGCAGCAGTCGTCTTCGACGGTGACGAAGTTTTTCGGGTCGAAATTTTTGGGATCGACGATGGTGCTGTTGATGTTGGTGAAGATTTTGAATTCGTTGGCGCAGCGGATGTCGTAGCCGTAGCTGGACGTGCCGTAGGAGATGATGCGCTGTCCGTTGGCTTCTTTGATTTGGTTCGGCTCGAAGGGATCGATCATGCCGAATTCTTCGCTCATGCGGCGTATCCATTTGTCGGATTTGATGCTCATGGGTTTGTCCTGAATTGGGGTGTTGGCGGGGAGGTTTTCAGACGGCCTTTAAGGGTAAGGCCGTCTGAAAACGGTTTATTTTTTTGTTTTGACCAGTTTGACATTTTTCATGATGCCTTTGTCGAAGGTAACGGTGAAAATCAGTTGGCCGTTTTCCGATACTTTGTGTTTGCCGTTTGCACGGTTGTTTTTAAAGTTGCCTTCCACAGTCATATTTTTGAAGTAGGCACTGTATACGCCGAAAGGTTCGAGGAAGATGTTGCCCTGGGAACCGACGGAGTATTTTCCTTGGCCGTCGAATTTTCCGTCTTTAAACGTTCCGTCGTAGCGGTTGCCGTTGCGGCACGACCAAGTGCCTTTGCCTTCGGGAAGTCCGTTTTTACCGACTTTGCCCTGATATTGGCAATCTTTGCCGTTATAAGGGGAAAGCGTTTCGGCGGAAACGGCGGCGGAAAATGTGCCTAAAAGGAGGAGTAGGGCGGAATATTTCATATGGGTTCCTTATTGCGTATGTTTTCAGACGGCCTGATTGAGGATTCCAATGCCAGCAGGGTTTCGGCGATACGGCGCGGCAGGATGGCCAAAGCTCGTTCTCGCATGGCGGCTGGAATGCCGTAACAGGCTTCGGCGATGCTGCCGGTGATGGCGGCGAGGGTGTCGCTGTCGCCGCCGAGCGAAACCGCCAGCCGGACGGCATGTTCGAAACCGCTGCTTTCAAGAAAGACGGTTATGGCCTGCGGCACGGTTTCCTGACAGCTTTCGTTAAAGCGGTAGTGCCGACGGATTTGGTCGCAGCTTTGATTGAGGCGGTAACCGAACTGCCGCGTGATGTTTTCCTGAATTTGTGCTTTGCTGATGCCGTTTCTCGCCCAAAATATGGCAGCAGCCACCGCTTGCGCG
This sequence comes from Neisseria elongata subsp. elongata, assembly GCF_900113545.1. GTDB lineage: Bacteria > Pseudomonadota > Gammaproteobacteria > Burkholderiales > Neisseriaceae > Neisseria > Neisseria elongata. The sequence continues at coordinate 41,552 of NZ_FOPS01000001.1, forward strand.
CCTTTGATGCCTTCGGGGTGGTTGTGGGTCACGGCAGCCGATTGTTCGGCGAAATACAGGGTCTCTTCCAGCGTACCAAATGCCCAGCCGACGGCGGATACGCGCATAGCCGATCCGTTGCCCCAGCTGTTGTAGGGTTGCGGGTCGTCCGATTGCAGCCATTGAAGGAAACGGCCGCCGTACGCGCCTTTGGGAGAGGGATATGCTGCATACCAATCGCGCAGGATTGAAGCCAAATCTTCCCCGCATCCTTGCAGTACCCAATCGGCAACGGCAGTGGTACAGACGGTGTCGTCGGTAAAATCGCTGTCCGGGTGAAAGAGTTCGAAATCGGTATCGCGGTGGTTGTCGAATTCGAACCGGGAACCCGCAATGTCGCCGATTGCCGCGCCAAGCATGATAATGTCCTTTAATATCCGGGCCGTATTTTCAGACGGCCTTAAGTGCTGAAATAGTGGAAGGTAAATTTTGGAAAGCCATCCGGTTCGTATATTCCCTTGATCAGGCCGATCCACTCTTGTCCGTCATACAGGCAGGCTTCTATTCCCACCACCGACTCCGTATGATTTGAGGCGAAAATCTGCAATTTTGCCGCACCACCTTCTTCTTTATCCATTTCTTCCATCGGAAAGAGACGCAGATTGCTTTTGTCTTCTACAAAATCCAACATTTCGTATATTTCTTCCAAAAATTGTCCCGAAATATCGTATTTGCCGTTCAGGATTTGGATGTCTTCCGTCCGATAGGCATTCAAAAAATCAGCAAGAATAAGGTAGATTTCCTTTTTTAAATCATTATCTATGTGCATGTATTGAGGCCGTCTGAAAACTAATCCTGCCAGCCGCCCAGGTGTACGGCTAATTCGTCCACCATGGTAGACAGGGCTTCGGCCATTAGGATTTGCGAGGCAAATGCCAAGCTGGCGGCATCGTCGCCGTGGCTTTCCGCTTCCTCTTGCAGAACGTCCAGATACTGGATGCGTTTCAGGGTGAAATCCTGCGTCAGCACGAAGGCCAGCTGTTCGCGCCACACCAATCCGAGCTGGGTGACGGTTTTGCCGTTTTTCACATGCTGAACCACCTCGTCAGCCGTCAAATCCTGTTTCGATATCTTAACCGTCGGTGCGACATCGCCGCTACCTTTCAGTTCGCAATCGCTGTCGAGTTCGAAACCGCCGTCGCAAGCACCGTTAAGCAGCCATGAAGTCATCAGCGAAGCCGGAGATTGCTTGGTGTTCGGCAGCGACGCTTCCAAACCGCCCAAAGCCTCGCGCAGCCTGGTCAGCATATTTTCCGCTTTGGCTGATGAAGCATTATTAACCAGCAGGTAGCCGTGTTTGGTGTCGAAAACCGCCAAACTGCGGCTGCTGCGTGTAAAGGCACGGGGAAGCAGATCGTCGGTAATTTGTTCTTTTAATTCTTGTTTCTCTTTGCGGCCGACATTTCGTGCCTCATTATTCTGAATTTCCGCCACCTTATCGTCCAAGATGTCGCGGATGACGCCGGCAGGCAGCACTTTTTCTTCTTTTTTCAAGGCCACCAGCCAAGTATGCTCGGCGGGAAAAACCGGTTCGGGAGAAAAGGAAACCGGTGCTGCAAAGCCCTCGCTGAACCAATCCAAACCGCTGACCGAAACAAATCCAGCTTCGGCCAGTTTGGCAGACAATGTATCCAAATCAGGCAGTTTGTCTTTATTTAGCGGATAAAGACTGATTTGCTTAAACCACATTTTGCATCCCTTTGCTTCTCAAAGCGGCGCATTATACAGGATGCACAGGCCGTCTGAATATCGGCAGCCCACGCAAAGCTTGACTTACAATTCAGTTTTCCGTATAATTTCGCGCTTCGGTTACGCGCCCATCGTCTAGAGGCCTAGGACACTGCCCTTTCACGGCGGCAACCGGGGTTCGAATCCCCGTGGGCGTGCCAGATTTTGAATAAACCCTTACTAGAAAATAGTAAGGGTTTATTTTTTGTCTCTTAAAATCAATAAATTGTATTCCGTATTACTCTGTTGATTTATCTTTACAATTCGTTCCGAATAGTTCGTTTTCTGCTTGTTTTTGGCTATGGTTGCATTGGATTTGCATCAGCAATTGCATTAGGCGGTTAAGGACTAGATTAGCCCTAACTTCCACACCATTTCCACAAGGTTTGAAGCTGTTCAGGCATAATCTTCTTCTTGATAACAGGTAGTAAGCTTTCAGACTTGGTATTATCCACCATAACGGTATAGACTCATCCGTTGTGTTTCAGAATGTCGAAGACAACAACTTCCCTGCAGCACCGTGACCGTGTCTTCTCTTGCGGTGTTCTCTGAAATAGCTTTCGTCCAACTCGACATAGCCCTCAAAAACTCCATCGGCAGTCAATGCTAAATGATAGCTTATGACTATACGGATTTTGCGGCAGAACACTCTTTAAACGGTTTTTTCCTAGATGTGCTATCCAAAGCAATAAAATCAGCCATTTTCAAAATATTGAGTGTCAACTATACCTATGCGTTTAATCTGAAAGTTCATATAGCATATCCAAAAAGGCATCAAAACTATCTGCAATATGGCTAGTTACCATTTTCGTATCTCCATTCTCATCTTTATAAAAATCATCATGATACATCAGAATGATACATGGATTTTCATTGCATTTTCTGTAATCAAAACAGATATAATCGCCATTAGCTGAAATCCCAAAAGCAATCACTTTTTTTGCATACCCATATTCATCATCAATACATGAATAGCTATAAATATCTTCATAACCTAAATTTTGCTTATACCCTAAAAATGAAATGTCTCTTTCATCATTTTCACCGTATTGATTGACAAAATTGAAAATATTTTCTTTAGGGTATAAATGATCATGTTTACTAAGAAGTGATACATATAAAACAGGAAAAACAACCCCGACATCTTCAGCAAATTGCTGAATTGTTCTTGTTGAAACCAATCCCTCATCTGATGATATTGATAGTTTTCTCATTTTCACTGACCTTTCTTTAACGATTTTTGACCAGTATGCCTAACAGCTTTATGAATACTATTAGGAATTAACTGCATATTATTAGGAGAGCTTTGTGCATTATGATGCCATGTATAACCAGGAATTTTTTCATTTCCTGCTTTAATCTTCGTTAGTTGTTCAACTGAGGGCTTGATTTATTGCAGCCTTCATTTTCTCCGTATTTTTAGCGGCGTTGGCTGCCTGATAATCTTTTTCGGCTTGATGTATTTTTCTGGCAGCATCTCCATAAAGTGGGATAATTCCTACAGTAGCAAAGAAATAATCGCCTTTGGTTTCTGCTTCTGCAAAACCTTTTATATCTTCGATAACTGGAATAAAGTCAATAGCCTGGAGTTGTTCTGCACGTAATTGCGAATAAGCGGTATAATTTTCTTTCATTAAAGTCTGATCTTTTCTCCAAGCAGAATATGATATACCCACTGAATTATTCTCTACCGCATTTTGCCCGACCACCCCTCCGGTTTGCGCGCCTATCGGCGCCTGCCGCCTATGGCTGCTCCCGTCAGCGATGCAATCACCCCGCTCTTTGATTTGATTTCTTCTTTGATATGTTCCGGCAGCAGGTTGACATTGAACTCTCTTGTTTGTGGATCGATTGTGGGGTTTTACCGTCGTTATACTGTTGGGCAAGATGTTCTGCTGCCTTTTCAGCCGCAACTGCTGTCGATCCACAGGCAGCAAAATTACCGCCATTGACACGAGCGATGGCTGCACCTAAAAGGAAATGTCCGATTGCCTGAGCGGTTTCATTTTTGTTTTCACCGTGGCCAAATATCCTGCCTATTGCCTCAGAGGCGCAGGGCGCAGCGGTATTACTGACTCGGTGGCGTTAAACAAAGGCCGTCTGAAACGGTTCTTCTGTTTTCAGACGGCCTTTTGTCATGATAAAGCACATATGCCCAACCAGCCTTGCCAAGAGCTTCCAAAAGGCTGCTTGCGCAGCATGACAAGATACGGCTTGTTTAATTGAAACTCTCCTGATCTAAAAATTCTAACTCTATTTCCTGGCAAACTATATATATGCCAAAACCGGTCGGAAGATCATACCTACCGCCTATCAATGCCAGCGTACCTCCATAATCCAAGATTTCATCATCCTGCTTTAATTCTCCAAGCTCCAATGTATTATCGATATTTATATCTTGGTTCTCCGTAGCGTATCCATAGATAAATTTCAGATAGCTGAACTGCTTGAATTTAATTTTTGCCCATTCTGAATAATTGGGTGTAGGGATCTCTTGAGGAAAATCCGGATAATCCACATCCTTAACGATAATATGGAATTCATCATTTTTCAAAGTATAGTTTAATAGAGACCCTTCAATTATATGCAGAGATTGATAATATTTTCTTGGAATAGTATAAGTTGTCATATTATTTTACCTTTTCAAAAACAATGGTTTTAAAGTCTTGTGATCTTATATTTTCGCCATCACTCTTATGAAATTTCAGTCGTTTAAACTCCTCCTTTAACGGACCATTATATTTTATCGGGCTAGTTCTGTTTCATTTGGAATTCCTCTTAAATACTTATTGTTTGATGTGCCATTAATCACAATTTCTCCCCCTTTTTTTGTAATACGTGCTGCTCGTCTACCACTATATCCATCCAACAAAGAGGAATTAGCTGAATTGACTTGATTTACAATGCCACGCCCCTCACCACCTGCAAACCAGGGGTTTGCTCTATATCCAGTCTCCCAACTGTGCTTGCACATTCCGATGGCTGTTGTTCAAAATGGCGCCACGGTTGCCAATATTGAAATGGGAATATTGGATAACTGAAATCCCTGCGGCAGTAGGAGTTTGGATATTGGCCTGCGGGATGTCGTTACCAGTTTGTATCATAGTAGGCTGAGACCTTTGCAAAAATATTCTATTACCGAAATTTGACGCATAAAAGTGCGCCAAAAAATTTTTTAATTAACTAAAACCTTTCTTATATTGAGCAAAAAGTAGGAAAAATCAGAAAGGTTTTTCATTTTTGAAATGGTATTGAGTATAAAAATTAGTAACTTATCCTATGAAAAGGCCTCAGGTTGTTGGTGTACGGGGGCGGCTAGAGTGGCGATGATGCCTTGGGTGAAGGAGGCGAGGGCGGAGGTGGGCAGTAATGACAAGGAGAATGGGATAAGGGGAAGAGGGAGCGGATATGTGGGTCATTATTCATGGTTTGTTCTGCGGGGGAGGCCGTCTGAAAGGAGGGAGAGGTTCAGACGGCCGGGCTTAATTGGCTCCGGGGAGTTTTAAGCCTGTGTGCGTAATTTAATTAGGGTTTGCTTACTCTAAAATATAATTAAATTTTTCTTCGAATCCATAATCCTCATCTTGTTTCTTAACTCTTTCTAGAACCTTTATTATTTCAATAAATGTGCTTTTTAACTGATTTTTTGAGAATATAGCATCTTTCCATACTAAAGTAATCGGTCGTTCTACATTTGTGCTTAATAAATCCCACAGAGCATCAAGATTGTTCCCATAATAATCTTGTATAGGAAATATTTTTGAAATTTGATTATGAAAATCTTGTTCCGTATAAATTTTACTACCGATAATCTCTAATTGTATAAGTTATACTCCTATTTCCAAGTTCCAAACTGTGTTGCATAGATATAACGATCAGTTGTTATATAGCAATCCATCGTTGGAATATAACAATCTAGTACCAGTCTGGTTCGATCTTGGCATAGTGTTTATTAAGCCAATGTTCGCTTCATACCATATCCTACCCTATTTAGCAGGGAAAATATTCGTAGAATTTACAAAATATTTCCCCTGTGTTGCCTATATGGATGTGGAGGTAGGCTGCTTTTGTCTGATTGCTGAGGCAACTGGTTAAAAGAAAGGCCGTCTGAAACGGTTTTCCTGTTTTCAGACGGCCTCTTAGCTCAAACCTTGAGAACCGCATACGTGCGTTTCTCACACATTCTGCTTATTGAGCTTAGATTTCATATGGGCTACGGATTGCTCATGATTCATGGTTATTCTCCTTTTCTAGTTTGCAAGTTGCGGTTATTTAGAACAAGATTTAATTCAGTCATAAGCTTCTCATGATGAAAAAATGTAAACATGGTTTTCTATAACTTATTCTATTAATTATGTATTCAATAAACTCAAATCATCATTTGTTGGAATTGTAAGGTGATTTTCATTATTTCTAAATTCCCCATTAACATATTCTGAGAATGCACATGTTTTGCAGCAATAAACTAATCTATTAGTCTTAATTTCCTTCAATAAATCAAAACCATAGGTGCCATGGCAAATATTACATTCCATATCTGGTTCTTGAAATAATAAATAAATTCTCTAAAAAATTTTGTAGCGATTGATAAATATATGAATTATTTCTTTGCATGGAAATATCTATTTGCCGTTTAAGAGCTTTTAAATCGTAAAAACTAATTAGTGATTTTTTTATTGGATAATTAGGGATATCTAAAATTTCTATATTCATAAATATAGAAATATTTGAACCGTGATCTAAAAATTCTTTCTCTAAACTAGGATAATCATGTAACCATTTAAGAATTAAAGTTGCGAGTAAGATATGATCTACATTATTACCTATACCCTCAATTTTTTCTTTTAAAGAAAGTATTATTTTTTTTGCATAATTACTGCCCTTTCACTGGATATGTTGTGATTAAATTTCCCATTTCGTCAGTAAATATCTTAATATATCTAGTTGGTGTTCCTCCTTCCTTCAAACTAGTTATACCAATATTCTTACCAGTATCGACTACGCGGACAAACTGACCGCCAGGGATGGCTGTTACTGGAGAGGATATCGTATTTCTACTTTGTAAAATAACTTTTAATTCATTTGGAGTTATTGAAAAAATAGAACGGCTATTTTCAACTGACCTATAAAAATGGCCATTTATTAGGGTTAGCATAGGTGTTACCGCCGCCGCTCAAGCCGATCAGTAAAGGAACAGTTTCCTAGTTTTTAGCCAACCTGTATTACATAATGGGGAGAATATCTTAAATAACCAAGCATCCTCAATCATAATTTAGAGAAATTATTTTGTCAGAGTCTAATTCTGTTAATATGATTAACTTATTAATTTTATCTATTTTCCAGTCTGATATTATATCGGTAGATACTGAATTCTCTCTTGTGAAGTTTTTATCTGTAATGATTGCACCCAACGCATGAATAATACAAATTTTTTGATTCTCCAATAAATAAATATCAAAAAATATTCCATCTATATTTAGCATGTTAACTTTTAAATTTTGTATAGAAATACAAAAAACAACTGAATCAAATCCAATAAAAATATTTTCATCATCAAATATTAATACTTTTGGGGGGATGCTTATACAGGAAACAGCTAATCCAATACCTATATTGAATTCTTTGTGAAAAGAAAGAATGAAACATCGATAAATCTCCTTTCCTTCCTCTTGTAGAATGATATATTTTTGATAGGTGTTTATTAAATAGTCTTCTAACTCTCTTATGGAGTTATAAGGATATTTCGTTAATCTCATTATTTTGCTCCGTGCCTAAAGCGTCCTGTTGGTCCATATATTTCACCCGTTATGAGTCTGTTTCCATCCATATAGTTTCAAATTTAGCGGGATACGGACTTAGCTAATGAACCAACATCAACGAATAGAAGGAATTTCTCCATTTTTAGAAACAAATATAGGCCAATTTCCAATAATAGATTTGTTTATATCCATTGTTTCTAAATATTCTTTTGACTGATATGGGAAAAACCACCCATCATCATTTTCTCGTGCATGGGATTCAACTATTAACAATGAAATTCCCATTTCTTGCTCTATTTGACTTAAAAAAGATACTGCGATTTTCTTTGCTTCTTGATAATTAATTATCATGAAAATACTCCAAATTGAAAATGTTTTAAGATAGTAAAATTCACTTTTCCTCCTTTTTGTATTTGCCTATCAATATACCTTTTTGGACAACTGCGCTTTATGGCCCGCGCTGGATCGGTGGCGTTAAACAAAGGCCGTACGAAACGTTTTTTTTGTTTTCAGACGGCCTCTTAGCTCGAACCTTGAGAACCGCATGCGTACGTTCCGCACATCCTACGTATTGAGTTTAGGTTTCATATGGGTCACGGCTTGCTTTCCAAATATGCTTTTATTTCATACATTAGATTATTTATATTAGGGGAAACTACATTTCCTGTTTTTTCTATTACAAGTAGACAATTATATTTAATTGCCCAATCAATGGTTTTCTGAATAAATTTAGTATAATCAAATCTTAAATCAAGTTCACACTCTATATCATCTGGCCAAACGGTAAGACTATTACCAAAATTATCACAAAACATGATTGCGTCTTTATCCCAAGACTCTTTCAATTTAAGCTGTTTTTTTGCTTCATTTATTATCGATAATAATATAACATTATTATCGATAAAATAATTTTCAAAACTTTTATTCTCATTAAAATTCTGAAAACCATTAGATCGATACTCATCAAGTATGATATCTTTATTTGCATTAAATTTATTTCTGATAGCAGCTGATGGGATAAAGTAGTACCGATAATTCCAAATTGCCATTTTTATTTACTCCTATAACGAGGTCTATTAACATTACCTGATTCATTCAAGACATCAATAGGATTTTTCCAATTAGTATTAGGAACGGGAAAGTCAACTTTTTTAAATTTTAATTCATGTATCCTTCCAAGCAAGCCGTAGCCCGCATTAAACCTGTGCAGGTAAGGTGTGCGCGGTACGCACGCACGCGAGCTTGAGTCTAATAAAAAAGGGCGTCTGAAACATTTTTCCAGCTTTCAGACGACTTTTGCCAAATATTATCGGCAGCGGCTCAATGCCAACCTTAAACCTGATCCGATTTTTTCAGGGCTGTTATCCAATGATAAAATTACATCGTCTGCATCAATGGCATCCCACGCTTCCAGCTTGACATGGCGGCTCGGGCTGATTTTCAGGCAGCCGTTGTGCAGCCAAATATCCCCGCTCATCATGTTTTTAAATAGGGCGCGTCTGGTTTTATAGCCCAAGTTCCCGCATAGGTTGGCAACCCAATCCTCATAGCGTTGCCGAAATTTTTCGGTATCAAAAAAATCTTGGTCTTCCAAACTGTCATAAACGAAAGTCCTGCTGTTTGCCAACGCTTGCAAGACCGTCGTACCTAAAGTTTCATTGTCGGTATACCGTTCGTAACTTCGGGTATTGCCGAGTTTGTCGGAAACGGCTGCTGTGGTTTGTGCGGCATTTTTGCCGAACTCCTGCGTTACTTCCCTTTGCAGGTTGATCTCTTTGGCAACCGCGTCTTTGTCGAAGCTGTTTTTCAGACGGCCTGAGTGTTGATCCGCAGTTTCGGTGTCGATGCCGGTGTAGATACGCGCTTCGGTTTCTTTGGCAGTCCTGCCTGTTCGGGCAAGTTGTCCCGCTTTGTCGGTAAGCTGCGCACCTCTGAGGGTGGTATCCCCGCAGCTTCGGATAATGGTTTTGCCGGCCGTACTGCCGACATGGGTGTGCCGGTGGACTGCTTTTGTCTGATTGCTGTGGTGGCTTGTTGAAAGAAAGGCCGTCTGAAACCGTAGTTATTGTTTCAGACGGCCTCTTAGCTCAAACCTTGAGAACCGCATACGTGCGTTCCGCACACATCCTACTTGTTGAGTTTAGGTTCCATATGGGCTACGGCTTGCTGATTAAAACCTGCTGCTTGGCGTTCAGCGGCTTTTTGTTTGGCTTGGCTAATGGCTTCATTTAAGCTCAAACCGCTTCTGACCACCAAATCAACGTAGTAAATCGGTGTGCGGTGTGATTGCGTAGTGGATTTACTGCGAATACGCAATTCCAATGGCATGGTAGAAAGGCTGCCTGAAATGAAATATTTCACATTAAAACATAGTTTTAATGTACGAAATTGAACTGCGTGGGCAACGCTTGCTATTTAACAATTCGCGTTAATTGCACAGGCTACGCTGGCTCTATCTTTGTCAAACACGTTTTTCAGGCTGCCTGAATGTTATTGCAGTAAATGCCAAAAAAGTTGCTCACGCTACTGCTTATTAGCTACAAAGCGATTGCAAGTTTATTTGGATATGTGGTTTTATTCTTATGCTAAAACTACTAACATCGTTATTTTGTTTTAATTCAACATAAAGATATTCACTTATCTCATCATTTTTTATTTTCATTTCAATAATTTGCTCTAAATAATATGAGCAAATCATTCCAATAGATGAAAAAACTTTTATGGATACATACGGCAAAGCATATCCAAAGGCAATTTCAAAATTATTGATACCGTCATTTAATTTGAAAATAACACAACTTTCATCTTCGCTAATTACTGGTTCTTTTTCAAAAAACCACATTAACTCATCTGCGTTAAGTAACATATTTTCAGACATTATTGTCCCCCTTTGGGAATTACTGTATTAAATACCCTTGTTCCGTTTGGTAATACTTGATATGTGGTTTCAAATTTTACAAACTTTCCACTTGGACCTGCAAACAACGATTCTCGAACTTCAAAATTACCGTATTGTGTAGAAAAAGTTCTGATGATGTTATTGTTATTTTGTGTAACATTTGAAAAGTGTTTGGTCAAGAGATTGCGTCCATAAGTATTATTAGGAACACCAAGTCTTTGCATTGTCTGCAATAATTGAGCAGAGCGTGCAGCATTGTGAGAATTACTTGATACATTACCAAAAAGATAATTAAATTTACTTGGATCAATGACTGTATTTGTTGCCACCTTGTTCCCACTCTTCACCCCTCGCCCAGCGGTAACCGCAGCGACACCAAGTGTCATTGTATTTTCTAGAGCATTCCCATATTCAGGATGTGTATAACCTATACGCCCCATGTGTACATAAGCCCATGAGTTCGGATCTATCTCCCCTGTCGCTAAATTCGCAGTCGATTCAAATATACCTATACCGCTATTTAATGCAGCCTTACCAATATCTGTAACAACTCCAACTTTATAATCCCTTGATTGAGTAGGCGTTTTCCCAAAATAATTGTATTTATTGGCTAAATTGAAATCACGAACATAATTTTGAATGTATTGTTTGTTGTAGTTCGGATTAGTGTAATGTTGATCTTGCTTGGGTAAATTGTTTGCTCCTAAAATTGAAATAATGGCGTCATCTGTACGGAAATTATCCGCTTTAGCTGTTGCGTAATCTACGGTTCGTTGCATATGCCGAATAATTCGCCCAAGTGCTTCTTCTCTTGAAATTTTCAGACGAGAAGCCACTATATCTGCATATTGTTCTGCTAATTTATATTCACTCGGATGCAACTGCCGATTATGCCAATCTACATTCGCACCCACCACAGCACCACCACTGCCACCAGTTGCATAGCCAATGGCTGCACCACCTAATGCATTAATTAATGTACCTGTACTACCAAGTTTTTCTTCGGCTTCATTTAAATGGGGAGCAGCTAGTGAAGTGCTACCACCCGCTAATGCACCACTTGCATTACCTGTCATCACCCCGCCAACGCCTGACTGCAAGAGAGCTCTTCCTATACCGCCTTCTTTCCATGTTTCGTAGGTGGTTTTATTGGCGGTTAAATATTGGTCTACTTGTTGGATAATTTGTACAAGTTTTGTGCGTTCAGTTTCATCACTTGTTTGAGCAAGTTTTTTTTCTGCATTTGCTTTAATGAGTGCAACAGTTTCATATTCTGAAACATTGCCTAATTTTTCAGATGCATTTGCAACAAGATTAGGCGCAACTGTACCAAATTCTTTTGTTACTTGAACCTGTAAATCCAGCTCACTTTGCACCGCTGCTTGGTTGAAGATGTTTTTCAGGCTGCCTGAAAGCTCTTGAGCTGTTTCCGTTGTGGTGTCGGTATGGATTTGGGCTTTGCTTTCCTCCGCTGTTTTGCCCGTCAGTTGGATTTGTTTGTCTTCATCTGTAATGCTGATGTTTTGGGTATTGATGCCACTTCGGGTTACGCTGCTTTGACTGTCGCTGTCATTGCCATAACCCACTGAGGAACTTGTACCGTTTTTATCGGCTACGGTTTTTAAGTGACTTTCTTGCGGATTGTTTTGTTCTCCTTGTCCCAGTGTTTGACCGCTTACGGCAACACTTGCACCCAATCCAAAACTTTTGCCTTCGTAGCGGCTGTGGTTTTGAATGTCGCTGGCAGTAAGGGTGGCCGTCTGAAAAAGGTTTTTTCCTTTGTCTTCGGCACTCTTGCCGGAGGTGATGATGCCGCCCTTGAGGTCTGTGTTATCTCTGACTTTGATTTGATAGCCGTCTTCTCCGGCATAAATACCACTTTGCTCGGTTACGGAGGCATGGTCTGCTTTGACTTTGCTTTGGCTGTAACTGCCGCTTGCACTGAATCCGTAACCGACGGTAACTTGGACATTGCCGTTTTGCTGTTTGCTCTGATAGGTTTCAGTATCTTGAACGCTTTCTATATGCAGGTTGCGCGTATCTGCCTGTACGCCTTTGCCGATAAGCTGCGCACCTTTGAGGGTGGTATCCCCGCCGCTTCGGATGGTGGTTTTGCCGGCCGGACTGCCGACATGGGTGTGGCGGTGGGTAGTACTTTCCCCTTGTCCTTTACCTTTGCCGAGATTTCCTCCAGCGGTAATTCCAAGACTGATGCCATCACCTATTTGGACGGCTACGCCTGCATTCCAGCCACTGCTTTTGTTTTTGCTTTGCTCGCTGCCGTCCTGTTTGGCAGATTGGAGTTTGATATGGTTGTCGGCAATGAGGGTGGTACCTGCATGGCCGATGACATCGGAACCTGTAATATTGATATTGGACTGCTCCCCGCCTCCTGTGGCCACAAGTGTGGTTTGCCCTTTGCCGATAATTTGACTTGCTGCCGCTTCGGTGTAACGGCTTTTTTGCTCGTTACGACTTTTCTGTTCGCCGTAGGTAACGGACACACTGATACCGGAGCTTTGATTGTTGTTTTGACCTTGTCCCGCACTGCTGCTTGGAGCAAATTGTTGTATTTGTTGGGCTGCTTGATAACCCTGCCATGCAGCATTGGCTGCAGCCATGGCATTAACGCGTTTATTTTTACTTTTGCCCACATTTTGGGCTGCTTGTACGAAGTTTTGTGCAGCTTGGACAACCGGCACATTGAGGGCGACGGTGAGGCCTTTTTGTTCCTGGGTATGGACGTAGTCAGTGGCATACCGGTTGTTTGCGGACTCTACATCTATGCTTTTGGCAGTGACGGTATTGCGCCCCTCGGGGCTGGAGACGGTACTGCCGGTTTGTCGGTAGCGGTTTCCGGCAACTGTAACGGTGTCTCCATTCAGGCTGCCTATAATGCTGCCTGTATGGACAATATTGGTACGATCAGTGTCATCGGTAGTTTTTCGGTTACCGATAGTAAAGCCCAATCCGCCTGTACCCATGACTCCTGATTTTTTGCTCTCGTGGTATTCATTGCCGGTGTAGCGATTATGGGCAGTAGAAATATCGATGTCGTTTCCTGCTTTTAAGACAGTGCCATTATCAGAAATAAGGTTGCTGCCGCGTACATTGATATCCTGCCCGGCTGCAACAATCATTTTGCCGCCGCCGATGTTGCTGCCGACTGCTTCATCATGACTGAAGCGGTAGCGGTCGTGTGTTTTGGTACTGGAAAGGATGCCTTTGCTTTTCCCGCTTACAGCGGCGTCCAATTCGGTTATTTGGCGTCCTTCGCTGATATTGACATCACGTCCCGCGGTAAGGACGGTTTTGCCCTCTTCGGTCTCCAGTTCACCTTGACGGATTTTTAAGTTGTTGCCGGCTCTAAGCATTGCGCCGTTTTGCGTGCGGATACTGCTGCCGACTTCGGCACTTTGGCGGACATGACGATGATTTTTGTCATCTAATGCACCATAGGCTTCACGATGTTCGGTACGGATGGTGCCGAGATTGAGATTATTACCGGCGGTAATTTGGGTGGTGCCGCCTTTAACTTGGTTAGAGATGGTGGCTGCATTAAGGTTGATATCGTTGTCGGCATGCAGGGATAGGATGCCGTCTGAAGCTCTGTTATCTACTTGCTCAGTATAGCTTCCGACCACGTTAATACCGGCCATACGATCAATGGCGGTATTGCCGTTACGTTCATTACCGGAAGTTTGGGTTGTACCGTTAAGGTTGATATTTTGCGCTTGGGCAGTCAACAGTCCGCCTGCTTGTACCTGCCCGCCGTCGATATTGATACTTTTTTCAGCTTTTAAGCCGATTTGGTCGGCTTGAATGTTGCCGTTGCTGTTAATATTCCGTGCTTGGATGAGTACGGCTTGCCGCCCCGCAATGGTACCACTGTTAGTTAGGTTGCCGTTTTGCAGTTTAAGTAAGACTTGTTCGGCACTAATCAGGCCGCCGGAGGTATTGAGATCACCTTTACGCGCCAGGGCATAAACTTTGGGGGCCAGTACGGTTTGAGTCGAACCGTCAGACAGGGTGACGGTTTGATTTTCCATCCAAACGATATCTGAAGTTAAGCGGGCAACCTGCTCTGCACTCAAGGCGATACCCGGGGTAAGGCCGAATGTTTTGGCAGCAGTAAGGCCGTTGTCCATCAAAGCTTTGAATTGTTCTTCATCACTCCTGTAGCCGTCGAGTCGGCGGTAGCCTGTTAACTGGTGGATTTGTTCATTAACAAGTTTTTGTTCGTAGTAGCCGTCTCCTAGCCGTTTGTGTAGATGATTGGTGTCCAATTTCAGTTGTTTCAACATGTAGTCGCTGCTCAACCAGCGGCGGTAGTCTGCAAATTGAGGATCTGTTTCAATCAACCAGCCTTTATTGTCAGGATGGGTGGTGTAGAGGCTGCTGTTAGGCAAAGTAACAGTAGCGTTATTTAATGAGACCACATTACCGGTATGGATGCGCTGCCCATTGACGGCTGCTGTGGATGCTCCGTCAATCAGTTTGGCTGCAGATGCTGCGGGTTGAAAGGAAGGGGAGGTGACATTCTGTTGGATGACAGATACAGGCGTGTCGAAGTCATGGGTAAATAGTTGGGTATCATGGTAAGAAGTGTGGTTTTTTTCAGTACGGCGTTGTCTTTTTCTGCCACTGTACCATCCTTTTTCTGTAACTGAATCCCACTGTGTGCCGACAGCATCTGTGCGCCCCTTGCCTGTTGTACCTTGATTGGTGATTTCTTTCTGGTTTAAATCATCAGTGATAATACGCCCGCCTACTATAATTCGACTGTCTTTGTTCAGCCAGTCTTGGCCTGAAGCAGTCAAATTACCACCCACAGTAATGTGTGCTGGTCGATTTTCAATGATACGTTCTTTATAAGTCTCGATGTGATAGTCTCGGACATGCCATTGGTTGGCCTCAATACGAGAACCATTGTTTAAATGGAAGGTAGCAGTTGTTTGGTCTTTTTTTCCGTGCGAGTTGTCGAATAGGCCGTCTTTTACTGCCTGATAATAGGTATTTTGCCCCAGTACGGTGTAATCGCGGACTTGCTTTTCCGCTTTGGCCAAGTATGCCTCTGTTTTAAAATGATTATTGATATTCTGCATATTCCTAACGGACATCAATGCATCACCTTGTACTTCCAAACTGGCACTGCCATTAACAAAGGTATCAGCCATGCCTGCCGCATGATGTTGTTCATCCAGTCGATTACCGATAGCAAAAATACCTTCGCTGGATAGTAGGGCTCCTTCTTGGTTATGAATCTCTTTCGCTCCGATATCCAAACGTTTCCTTGCAGCTATTGCACCCGCTTTGGTACTGCCTTCTGTCGTTTCTTCTCGGTTAAGCAGTTTTTGCGCGTCCAGGGCAATATGGTTACCATAGATTTTGCCTGTCCCGGTGTTGGTCAAGGTTTGACCTGCACCGATGTAGGTCAAACCGTTGCTGTTGATCAAACCCCTGTTGTCTACATGCTGTTCGGAAGTGATGTTCGTTTGTTCTCCGGCAATAATTTTGCCTGTAACTTGGTTATCTATATTGCCGGCATTGAGTTTGAGCGTATGGCCTGCTTGTAGGGTATGGGTATTTTTCAGACGGCCTTTTGTGCTTAGATTTAATTGGTTGCCTGCAGTGAGGTCGCGTTCTACGACGAAATCATCCGTCAAGGCGATATCGAGTTTGTTACCGGCTGTTAATGTGCCATTATTGGCCAGTGATTTGGCTTGCAGTGATACATCGCCAGTAGATTGAATCGTGCCATCCTCATTATTTAGCACCAAAGCGTTTTGATTTTTATCGTTAATAGACAACTGCTGGTTAGTGGAGATTTCACCATGCTGATTGTATAGGCCGTCTGAAACAGCTAATTGTGCTTGGTTTGCAGATAGGAGTTTGCCGTTTTGGTTGTCTACATTTCGACTATTGATATTCAGTTGTTCGGTAGCAGTAATATGGCCGCTTTGGTTGGTCAGTTGCTGACTTTGGATGTTAACCGCTTCAGCCTCTATACGTCCGTGCGTATTATCTAGAGTCTGACCTTTGGTATTCAGTTGTGCAACAGAAACTTTTCCTGTATTGCGAAGATTGTTATTGGTAGTGACGGTTCCACTATCGGCAAGAATGTTACCTGCGTTATGTAAACTGGCGGTATCAAGCTGTAAATGTGCAGCTCGAATATTGCCTTTTTTATCATTGCTCAAGCGGCCCGAATGAATGAGTGTCAGATTGTTAGCGGCAATTTCTCCCGCATTATGCAATTCACGGTTGTCAATCTTGCCGGTTTGAGTTAATAAGTGACCGCTGTTTTTAGCAGTTTGAGCACTAACAGCCAGATCGTGTGCCTGGAGTTTGCCTTTTGCCGTATTGTTAAATGAATCGCCTGATACTTGTAGTTTAGCCGCATTCAGACTGCCCGAATTTTCCAAACTGTTTTTGGCGGCAATATCAATTTGTCCACCTGCATTGATTGATCCTGCATTATCAAGTGCTCCCGTTGTTTGAATGCGTCCTCTGGCGTAGGTTTTTGCAGGTGCTGTAGGTGAAACGGGATTGTTTGAACCAGGCTTAGATGCCGAGACAGTGCTGCTACCTGAACCTGTTGCAGTACTCGGAATCTGTGGTATGACTGATGGATTGGGATTCAAACCGGTCTGTGGAACGTCGCTCACGCCAATCTTGCCACTGTTATCGAATTTGCCAGCAGATACCAAATCCAATGCTTGTGAACCTGTTTGAGTAATATTACCCGTGTTATCTAAACTACCTGTTGACATATCTAAGCGGGCAGCCTGGATTGTACCGTTGTTTTGGTTTTTCAGACGGCCTAAATTACGGACAGTCAATTCACCTGAGGATAAGACCGTACCTGAATTGTCCAGCGTCTGGCTGTGAATATTGGCATCATCCTGTGAGGCAATCGTACCGCTATTATGGACATTGCGGGCATGAAGTGAAACAGCATGATTTTCTCCCGTCGCCGCAATCGTACCCGTGTTGACCAGTTTACCTTCAGCATTCACTGCTACATTGCCGGCTGAGGCAAACAATTGCCCCTGATTGTGCACGGATGCATCACGATCAGTGCTGATCAAGGTGATCTTACCGGCATACATACCGCCTAATACTCCTGTATCGATAGCATACAGCGAGTTGGCAGAATTTGTATTCGCAGCAGGGGAGTGTGAAGACTGGATAGAGCCATCAGCTGAGACATCATTTTGCCCTGCCAACACACGCACATCTTTACCCCACACAGGCCCATCAATCTTAACCGCGCGGCTCAATATCTGCGTGTAATCGGTATCGCGGGCATCCAAACCGTGTCCGACGATTACAACATTGCCTTGCCTCATCTTAAAGCCGCTAAGGTCTCCTGCTTGATATTGCGGTTGGCCTGTAGTCAAAGTAGCACGGGAAGCATTGATAAATCCCCCTCCATTCACTTGAATTCCTGCAGGGTTTGCAATCACCACTTCGGCACGTCTACCACCCACCTCAATATATCCGCCCAACAAAGAGGGATCAGCTGAATTGACTTGATTCACGATGACACGGGCCTCACCACCTGCAAGCCAGGGATTGCCCTGTATCCAGCCACCCAACTGTGTTTGCACGTTCCGACGGCTGTTGTTCAAAATAGCACCACGGTTGTCAACATTGAAATGGGTGTATTGGTTAACTGAAACCCCTGCGGCAGTAGGGGTTTGGATATTGGCCTGCGGGATGCCATTACCGGTTTGCATGATGGTAGGCTGTTGCTGTGCAGGTGCGGATTTGTCGGCAACGATGCCTTGGGCATTGGCAGAGGGAGAAGTCAGAATAAGGGCAGAGCCGAGGAGTAATGAAAGGGAGAATGAGATAACAGAGATAGAATGGATAAAACCTGTAAAGCCCGCAATATCATTGGGCGAAATACCTGCAGCTTGGGTGTCGGCTGTGTTTTTGCCCTCGCGTTTGGCATTTTCGGCAACGGCCATCATGCAGTTTCGATGTTTGTTAAATACAACTTTGTACAGGGTGCGGTTCATGGGAGGTTTCTTTCGTAAATGGGGAATTTGTCAGTATTTTTAATGCTGTTGTTTGATGTTAAATCAGCAATAAACTGGTTTTAATTCGATTAGTTTGATTTATATTTCTTCGTATTGTTAAGTAGAGTCATAATACTGGAATAATTTTAACCTAGATCAAATTTATTTTGCAATTGATGGAAGATGAAGCGTAATTTTTTATTTTTAATTCAATATTATAAAAAATAATTTCATTTACATATTATTGTATTGGCAAATGCTTTTTTCTACTTATAACCTCATTGATCTCCCTGTTTTTACCGAAATGATAGCAGTATACTTGTCAAGGCATTTCACAGTTCTTCAAAAATCTTTTGATAAACAAATCTATGAATACAGTCCTGTTTGCCATTGCCTTTGCTATCATGCCAACTTCAGCTTTGTAAGCCCAGCGGGTGCCGCCATCATGCTGTTTTTTCGCAAGCACTATTTAAACCGAGACTTCCCACTAAACCGTTTTCAAGCAGCCGATTGGCCGGCATGGCTGGCTTCTGCCCGCTGGCAGCCGATTGATGATATCGGCCATCGCGGCATGAGCATAACCATCCCGCAGGATAACGGCGAATTTGCGTTTGATATGCCTGCCGCCTGGGTGAAAAACAACACGCTGCCGCCGCTGTTGTTGGATATCCTCACGCAGCTAAACGATATCGACAACATCATGCAGCAATCCTGCCGCCGCCTCGCCAAGCGGCATAAACGGCACAGCCGGGAATACGAGCTCTATCTTTTCGACCCGCCGGATGCGCTGTACGTTACCCAAGGCGGCGTACCGTATTTGGATTACACCGCCACACGGGTAAACAAAAGTTTTCGCGCATATCTGAAGCAAAGCGGCGGCAAGTGGCTGCCGTATTACGACGAGGCCTGTACCAAACCGTTAGCGGCCAACTAAGGCTACCTGAAACTTTTCAGGTAGCCTGTTTCTATTCTGCCCAAGCCGCCTAACGCTCCTCCAGCCCGGCCAAAATCGCACAATCCGGGCAGTCGTCTCCCGCGCAGGCATCGTGCCAGCGTTGCAGCTCGGCCACCATGCCCTGCAAGCGTTCGATTTTGGCTTCCAGCTCGGCGATGTGCCGCGCGGTGAGCGTTTTCACTTCGCGGCTGGTGCGCTGCGGGTTGTGTTGCAGGCTCAAAAGCTGCCCGATCTGCGGCAGCGAAAAGCCCACTTCCCGCGCATGGCGGATAAAGCGCAGCCGGACAAGGTCGGCCTGTCCGTAGCGGCGGTAGCCCGCTTCGTTGCGCGCGGCCGGGGCGATTAGGCCGTGCTTTTCGTAGTCGCGGATTTGTTTGGCGGAAAGGCCGCTCTCGGCCGCGGCCTGGCTGATGTTCATCATGATGCTTGACCTTTACTTCGGGTGAAGCTTTATAGTGGCGGCACTTAGCGGAAAAGCAAGAGCAGACCCATCATTTCAGGCTACCTGAAAGCTTTGGCTGCAACGGGCTTTAAAACCTCAGCCTCATTCCAACAGAAAGGAAACCCTATGCAAACCATCACATTAAACATCGAAGGCATGACCTGCGGCGGCTGCGTGAAAAGCGTTACCAGCATCCTCGAAGGCGTAAACGGCGTGGACAAGGCCGAAGTGAGCCTGGAAAACAAGAACGCCGTCGTGGAATTCGACCCCGCCCAAACCAACCCCGCCGCGCTGATAGAAGCGGTGGAAGACGGCGGCTTTGATGCGGCTTTGTAAATCGAATCGCAACAAATCGACTGCAACACCCCAAAGGCTACCTGAAAACCCTGCTCCGCTTTTTTCAGGTAGCCCAACCACATTCAGAAGGAAGAAACCATGCAACAAAAAGTCCGTTTCCAAATCGAAGGCATGACCTGTCAGGCCTGCGCTTCGCGCATTGAAAAAGTGTTGAACAAAAAAGACTTTGTCGAATCGGCGGGGGTGAACTTCGCCAGCGAGGAGGCGCAGGTGGTGTTTGACGATAGCCAAACCTCCGCCGCCGACATCGCCAAAATCATCGAGAAAACCGGTTACGGTGCAAAAGAAAAAACGGAAGACGCGCTGCCGCAACCCGAAGAAACCGCGCATGTAAGCTGGCGGCTGTGGCTGCTGTTCGCCATCAACGTCCCGTTCCTTATCGGCATGGCGGGGATGATGATCGGCAGAAACGATTGGATGATTCCGCCGTTGTGGCAGTTCGCATTGGCGAGTGTGGTGCAGCTTTGGCTGGCAATCCCGTTTTACAAAAGCGCGTGGGCGAGTATTAAAGGCGGGCTGGCGAATATGGACGTGCTCGTTACCATTGGCACGGTGTCGATTTACCTGTATTCCGCTTATATGCTGTTTTTCAGCCCGCACGCGGCGCACGGCATGGCGCATGTGTATTTTGAAGCGGGCGTGACGGTGATCGGTTTTGTGTCTCTGGGCAAATTTTTGGAACACCGCACCAAAAAATCCAGCCTGAACAGCTTAGGCTTGCTGCTGAAACTGACGCCGACTCAAGTCAACGTGCAACGCGATGGCGAATGGAAACAACTGCCCATCGATCAAGTGCAAATCGGCGACCTGATCCGCGCCAACCACGGCGAACGCATCGCCGCCGACGGCATTATCGAAAGCGGCAGCGGCTGGGCGGATGAGAGCCATCTCACCGGCGAATCCAATCCCGAAGAGAAAAAGGCGGGCGGCAAAGTGTTGGCGGGCGCGCTGATGACCGAAGGCAGCGTGGTGTATCGCGCTAGGCAGCTCGGCAGCCAAACCCTGCTCGGCGACATGATGAACGCGCTGTCTGAAGCGCAAGGCAGCAAGGCGCCGATTGCGCGCGTGGCGGATAAAGTGGCGGCGGTATTCGTGCCTACCGTCGTGGGCATCGCGCTTTTGACTTTTATCGCCACTTGGCTGGTGAAAGGCGATTGGACGATTGCACTGATGCACGCCGTTGCCGTTTTGGTAATTGCCTGCCCGTGCGCACTCGGTCTGGCGACACCCGCCGGGATTATGGTCGGCATGGGCAAGGCGGTGAAACACGGCATTTGGTTCAAAGACGCGGCGGCGATGGAAGAAGCCGCCCACGTCGATGCCGTCGTGTTGGACAAAACCGGCACGCTGACCGAAGGCAGACCGCAGGTTGCCGCCGTTTATTGCGTTCCCGACAGCGGCTTTGACGAAGACGCTTTGTACCGCATCGCCGCCGCCGTCGAACAAAACGCCGCCCACCCGCTCGCCCGCGCCATCGTCTCCGCCGCCCAAGCGCGCGGTTTGGAGATTCCTGCCGCACAAAACGCGCAAACCGTCGTCGGCGCAGGCATTACCGCCGAAGTCGAAGGAGTGGGTTTGGTGAAAGCGGGCAAACTTGATTTTGCCAAATTAAGGCTACCTGAAAACCTTTCAGACGACGTCTGGCGCATCGCAAGCATCGTCGCCGTTTCCGCCAACGGCAAACCCATCGGCGCATTCGCACTCGCCGACGCGCTGAAAGCCGATACCGCCGAAGCCATAGGCCGTCTGAAAAAACACGGCATCGACGTTTACATCATGAGCGGCGACAACCAAGGCACGGTCGAATACGTCGCCAAACAACTGGGCATCGCGCACGCCTTCGGCAACATGAGTCCGCGCGACAAAGCCGCCGAAGTGCAGAAACTCAAAGCCGCCGGCAAAACCGTGGCGATGGTCGGCGACGGCATCAACGATGCACCCGCACTCGCCGCCGCCAACGTCAGCTTCGCCATGAAAGGCGGTGCGGACGTTGCCGAACACACCGCGTCCGCCACGCTGATGCAGCATTCGGTCAACCAGCTCGCCGATGCCCTGCTGGTATCGCAGGCGACTTTGAAAAACATCAAGCAAAACCTGTTTTTCGCCTTCTTCTACAACATATTAGGCATCCCGCTTGCCGCACTCGGCTTCTTAAACCCCGTCATCGCAGGCGCGGCAATGGCGGCAAGTTCGGTTTCGGTGTTGAGCAATGCGTTGAGGTTGAAACGGGTGAAGATTGAGTGAGGCGTGGCAAAGGCCGCCCGAAAAGCAATACGCCCAGTTTCATTTTTCAGGCGGCCTCAAACTAGGAATCAACCGATGAAAAGTTATACGCTCGATATTCCCCACTTTGAATATCCAAAATCATTTCAAAAAATCGTCGAACTGAATTTAGTCGATTTCAATATTTGGCATCTGCTCGATAGCGATTGGGCAGCCGAACTATACCGAGGCTTGCAAACGCGCTATCCCAATAGAAAACTGATTCCCTTCGCCAAACGCAGCGATTGTGATGACACTGCCTGCTTCGAAATCGGCAAAGGCGGCACAGTCCAACTAATCCACGACTTTGCCGGCCCCGGCTGGGAACAGCATCAAGAATTCCCCGATTGCTGGGCATGGCTCGCCCAAGCGGTAAACGACATGATCGAATACAATCGGGAAGGCGGCATCCTGTAAGCATCAGGCATGTTGGTTTTAGCCAAGGAAATGCAACGTTGAACTTGGGAGGTGGAGGCCGTCTGAAAGCAGGTTTTCAGGCGGTATTCCATTTAGGATTGCTATTGGATAACGGTTAGGATATAGTGGCACTTCGATCAATATGAAATTAAGGAAAAAGGTCATGAGTGGAAAATTAGACCAAATCAGCGGTAAAGTGAAAGAAACTGCGGGAGAAGTATTAAACGATTCCAAACTTCAAGCAGAAGGCGTTGTTCAGCAAGGAATCGGCAAGGTGAAAGAAGTTGCTGCCGAAATCGAGGAAAAAGCCGGCGGTGTATTGCAAAAAGGTAAAGAAGAAGCCGAGCATCTGATTGACGATGCGAAAGAAAAAGCTGAAAACCTGATTAACGATATCAAAAGCAAATTCTGATTCGTCTTTGCTTGAAACGATATAAAAAGGCCGTCTGAAACATGATTTCAGACGGCCTTTCTCGAGGTTTGGCCGGTATCGCGGTCAGTTGCCGATAAGCCGGTTGTTGCGGTAAACCTGTCGGCGTATCGGATTGCCGTTGCGGTCGTAAACCGTGTATGCGCTGTCTGTGGGGTGTGCATCGGCGGAGAACAGGGCTTTTTTGGGCAGTATCATCGGGTCTGTACGTTTTTGCCCGTCGCTGTAAAAGTCTTGTACCAGATAATTGCCGCCGCCGAGTACGTTGAGCAGCCTGCGGTAGCTGCCGCCTTTGACTGCTTGTTCGGAAGCGGTGCCGTCTGCGGCAAAATGGGTGATGATTTGTTCTTCGGTAACGTTGATGCCGCCTTTGTCTGCGGCAGGTGTGCGGCTGCCTATCGGAATATTGACGGAGGTTCCCAAGCCGATATGGCTGCCGAAACCGCCGATGCCGAGGCTGATCGAGCTTCCGCCCGGGCCGCCGGCGCAGGCGGTGAGGAGGAGCAGGGCTGTTACGAGGGCGGATTTTTGCACGGTTGTTTTCATGAGGGTGCTCCCTGTTTGGCAAATATATGATGAGTATACGCCGATTCGGACAATGCGGTAACAAAGGGGCCGTCTGAAAAGTGGTTTTCAGACGGCCCCTTTGCGTTTTTCCGTTTTTCTTTATTTGCCTTTCACGGTCAGTTGGTCGTATACCCCGCCGTCTGAAAAGTATTTGCTCATGATTTCATCCCATGTGCCGAAGATGTCGTTGGGGTTGAACGTTTCCATCGGCGGCAGTTCACTTGCATGGGCGGCCAGCACGTCTTTGTCGGCAGGGCGCAGGTAGAGTTTCGCACCCAATTCCTGCGCGGGTTTGCTCCACAGGTAGTTCAGGTATTCGGTGGCGGCTTGGCGGGTGCCGCGTTCGTCGGCCACTTTGTCTACGACGGCGACGGGGCTGTCCATGCGGACGGAGTATTTCGGATAGACGATTTCAAATTCTCCGTTGCCGAATTGTTTGGCCGACAGGTTGGCTTCGTTTTCAAAGGTAATCAGTACGTCGCCGATGTTGCGTTGGACGAAGGTGGTGGTGGCCGCGCGGCCGCCGTTTTCGAACACTTCGACGTTGGACAGCATTTTTTTCACATATTCGCGCGTCTTCGCATCATCGTTGTTGTTGGCTTTCAGGCCGTAGCCGTATGCGCCCAGGAAGGTATAGCGGCCGTTGCCGGTTACTTTGGGGTTGGCGATGACGATTTTCAGGTTGTCTTTGGCCAGGTCGCCCCAGTCTTTGATTTGTTTCGGATTGCCTTTGCGGACGAGGAAGACGGTGGTGCTGGTGAACGGGACGGCATTGTTGGGGAAGGCTTTTTGCCAGTCGGCTTTGACCAGGCCTTTTTTTACCAAGAGTTCGATGTCCGAGCCCTGGTTCATGGTAACGACGTCGGCTTTCAGGCCGTTGGCCACGGCCAATGCCTGTTTGCTCGAACCGCCGTGGGATTGTTGGACGATGATGTCCGCACCGTTGTGCTGTTTTTTGTATTCTTCGATAAACAGCGGGTTGAAGTCTTTGTAGAGGTCGCGGGCGACATCGTAGGAGACGTTGAGCAGTTTGACGCTGCCGGTTTTGTCCCCGCTGCCGGAGGCGGCGTTTTGCGTACCGTTGTCGGGCGTGCAGGCGGAGAGGGCGGCGGTGAAGAACAGGGCGGAGGCTAGGTGTTTGGCCGGCATGGCGGATTCCTTTCGAGAGGGTTGTTTTTTCAGACGGCCACTTTAGCGGAGGCCGTCTGAAAAGTGAAAGAACCGTTTGCCGCACGGTTATGGCGTTTGGTTATATGCATGGGTAAAGAGTTCGGCAGACGGATGACTTGTCGGCAGACTGTTTGTTAAAATGCGTCCCTTTTGGATTAACTTACGTCAAAAATATGAAAGCTGTGAAAACAATCGCCGTATTGACGGCTGCCGCACTGGCCCCTCTGGCTCAGGCTTCGGGCTACCATTTCGGTACACAGTCGGTTACCGCACAGGGAACGGCCAATGCCGCCGCCGCAGAAGCCGCCGATGCCACCACGATTTTCTACAATCCGGCCGGTTTGGCCAAATTGGACGGCAGCGAGATAACGGCTGCCGCCAATATCGTCGCCCCGCACATCGAATATCACGATGCGGAAGCGTCGTTTGTACGAGGCGGCCGCGTGCTGGGAAAAACCGAGGGGAAAATCACCAAAGACGTGGTACTCGCACCCCATCTTTACGGTGCCTACCGCGTTAATCCCGACCTGACGCTGGGCTTGGGCGTGTATGTGCCGTTCGCTTCTTCCACCGAATATCAGGAAGATTCCGTGTTGCGGCACAACATCAACAAATTGGGTTTGACCACCATCGCCGTCGAGCCTGTCGTCGCTTATAAAGTGAATGAAAACCATGCGTTCGGCGCGGGTCTGATTGCCCAATACTCTTCCGCCGAGTTGCGCAAATATGCGGACTGGAACGCTTCCGGCCGCTTGGGGCCGCACAACGGCCTTTCAGACGGCCATGCGGAAGTCAAAGGCAAAGACTGGGGCTTCGGCTACCAGTTGAGCTGGCTGTGGGACATCAATCCGCGTACCCGCGTCGGTGTGAATTACCGCTCGAAAGTCAATCACAACCTGAAAGGCACGGCCGATTGGCAGGCCGACGGCCGGGCGGTAACAACGCCCCATCCGGCCTTCGGCGGAAAGAGTGCCTACGATGCGCTTATCGGCACTGCGTTCGGCTACAAGCCGCACGAGAAGGCCGGCGTCAAAATTGTAACGCCGGAATCCTTGTCGCTGCACGGCATGTATCACGCAACCGATAAAACCAACCTGTTCGCCGACCTGACTTGGACGCGCCACAGCCGTTTCAACCGTGCCGAGCTGGTGTTTGAAAACACCAAATCCGTCGTCAACGGCCGCTCCGACCGCACGGTTATCACGCCGAACTGGCGTAATACCTACAAAACCGCCCTCGGCGCGTCTTACCAATACAGCGAGCCGTTGCAGCTTCGCGCCGGTATTGCGTTCGACCAAAGCCCGGTACGCGGCGCGGACAGCCGTCTGAACACGCTGCCCGACGGCAACCGCATCTGGTATTCCTTCGGTGCGAAGTATGCTTATAAAAAACGCCATGTATTTGATGCGGCATACAGCCACATCCACATCAACGATACCGTTTACCGCGCGGCAGCCTCCACCGGCAACGATGTGGACAGCAAAGGCGCATCGTCGGCATCGTTTAAAAATTACGCCAACATCCTGGGCGTGCAATACACCTATAAGTTTTAAGCAGTCGGTGCAGGTAATGGAGAGGACCGTCTGAAAACCCGTTTCAAGGTTTTCAGACGGCCTCTCCAATTGGTTATCCTATAAACGGTTTGGGCTGCCATTATGGCTATTTCTCAAATCCAAATCGCCGGGCGGATTGAGCGCGGCATTCCGGGCATCGGGGCAGGGTGATAGTCCGGCAAAACGAAAAAAGGCCGTCTGAAAGATATTTTTCAGACGACCTTTTTGGCTTTAAACGGCCGGTATCCGATTAGCGGGCGTTACAAGATGTTTCCACTTTGTTGCCGTATGGGTCGGTGAAGGCAAAGAAGGCTTCGCTGCCTTTTTGATGCCATTCCGCACCTTTGCCGAACAGGCCTGTGTTGGAAGTATAGCGTTCGCCGGAGCCTGCAACCGCAGATTTCAGTACGGCGTGTTTGTCATCCAAACGCAATTCGATGCTGTCGGTGCTCAGGCTGCGGACGTGTACGGACAAGCCGTTTTCGCAGTTAAAAGAGGCATCGATGCCGCCTTGTTGCTGATGGGCATGGCCGTGGTCGTGGTTATGGCCGTGCGAATGACCGTGGTCGTGGCCGCCATGACGGGGAGCCTCGTCAGGTACGGCGCAGGCAGCGAGGGACAAAGAGGCAACGATGGCCAATAGGGCTTTTACTTTCATGTATTTCACTCCTGTAACAATATTGTTTTTTCGACAGACGAGGCTGTCGGGCGGCATGTTATAAATATCGGCATGATTGGACAAGCCTGTTTAACTCGAATTTACATGCAAATCATGATTGAGGCCGTCTGAAAGTCAGGTTTCAGACGGCCTCGTTTCTCTCCTTTGTGATGACTTAGGCACACAATCCTACTTATACGATGCCTTGTGCCAGCATGGCATCGGCCACTTTCTTGAATCCGGCGATGTTCGCGCCGTTCACATAATTGGTATAGCCGTTTTCCGTGCCGTTGGCGACGCAGTTTTCGTGGATATTGGCCATAATGTCAAATAAACGCTTGTCCACTTCTTCGCGCGTCCACGACAGGCGGATATGGTTTTGGCTCATTTCCAAGCCCGAAGTGGCCACGCCGCCCGCGTTGGATGCTTTGCCCGGCGCATACAGGATTTTGGCTTTCAGGAAGGCTTCCACCGCTTCCAGTGTGGACGGCATATTCGCGCCTTCGGCCACGCAGATGACGCCGTTGGCCAGCAGGGTGGCCGCGTCTTTGCCGTCCAGTTCGTTTTGGGTGGCGCAAGGCAGGGCGATGTCGCATTTTACGCCCCACGGTTTTTGGTTTTCAAAATACTGCAAGCCTTGCTCTTTGGCATATACGGAGACGCGTTCGCGGCGCACTTCCTTCAGCTCGATTAAAGCAGCGAGTTGCGCTTCGGTCATGCCGCTGTCGGGGAACAGGGCGAAACCGTTGGAATCGGATACGGTCAGCACTTTCGCGCCCAGTTGGATGGCTTTTTCGCAGGCGTATTGCGCCACGTTTCCGCTGCCGGAAATCACCACGCGTTTGCCTTCGAGTTTGTCACCTTTGGTTTGCAGCATGGATTGTGCGAAGTAAACCGTGCCGTAGCCGGTGGCTTCGGGGCGGATCAGGCTGCCGCCCCAGGTCAGGCCTTTACCGGTCAGGACGGATGTGAATTCGTTACGCAGTTTTTTGTATTGGCCGAACAAGAAGCCGATTTCGCGGCCGCCCACGCCGATGTCGCCGGCAGGTACGTCGGTGTCCGCACCGATGTGGCGGTAAAGCTCGCTCATAAAGGCTTGGCAGAAACGCATCACTTCGGCATCGGATTTGCCTTTGGGGTCGAAGTCAGAGCCGCCTTTGCCGCCGCCCATGGGCAGGGTGGTCAATGCGTTTTTGAACACTTGCTCGAAGGCCAGGAATTTCAATACGCCCAAGTCCACGGTTGGGTGGAAGCGCAGGCCGCCTTTATAAGGGCCGATGGCGGAGTTCATCTGCACGCGGTAGCCGCGGTTTACTTGGACTTGCCCTTTGTCGTCCACCCAGGAAACACGGAACATGATTACACGCTCGGGTTCGACGATGCGCTCCAACAGGCCTTGTTTGGTGTATTGCGGGTTTTTCGCCAAGAAGGGTTGCAGGCTCATAAATACTTCTTCCACCGCCTGATGGAAGGGGGCTTGGTTGGGGTCGCGTTGTTTGATGGTTTGGAACAGGCTGTTCAAGTCGCTCATGGCAGTTTCCTTAACTTTAAGTATTGCAATGTGGGAATGTGGGATACGGGAAAACGATGCGGTGCAGTCTAGTGCGATTGTCTACATTTGACAAATTCTTTACGTCTAATTTTGGCTGATTTATAGAAAAATAAAATGAAAAAATGTCTACAATTTAAAAACTGATTTTATAAAATTCAATTTTCAAGCATAAATAATGTTTGATAATGCATTTTTTAAAAATTTAATGGCAAAATAAGGTATTTTTATTTGAATGAAAGATTGTCTACAATTTTGTCTTTTGCGGCCATGATTTGCCTTTTTGCAGTGAAAGCGATAGAGTGTGCCCGCCTTCTGTACGGTCGTTTTTTCAGACGGCCTGTTTACTGGTTAAACTTCTTTATTTGGGTTATCAATGCCCTTCAAAATAGGGCTGTACTTTAGATGTGCGGCCCTGCGTATTGAAACATTTTCCAAGGATTCCCCATGTCTCATTCCGTTATTACCGTTATCGGTAAAGACCGCATCGGCATTGTTTACGATGTATCCAAACTTTTGGCCGAAAACAAAATCAATATCCTGAATATCAGCCAGCAGTTGATGGACCACTATTTCACCATGATTATTTTGGCAGACACAGCCAAATGCCCGAAATCGCGGCAGGAAATGCTGGACGTTTTCGCACAGGCGGGAAAAACGCTTGCGCTGGACATCCGCATGCAGGACGAAGAGCTGTTTAACGCCATGCACAGGATTTAAAGGCCGTCTGAAAAGGGAAGGGCGATTTGAAGGCGGATATGGACACATACAAATTTTTCGTTACCGGAACAATCCGACTCATCAGCCTTGCCCTGCATTTCGCCCTGTGGTTGGCCATTTTTATGGCACTGGCTTGGGGCATACGCCACTTTCCGGCGCAGCTGTATGCCGAAGGCGACGAAATCAGCCCGATGTTTGCCGTGGCCGTCCGCAACATGCAGGGCGAAATCCAAGCCCAACCGCTGAACCGCCGAAAAAGCAGCGAAACTTTGGTGCGCGAGGACACCGTGTTGCGTGACCGCGAAGGCATCTACCTGCAACTGACCCGCCTGCCGCCCGACACGTTCGAGCTGTTTTACGCTAGCAACAGATTAGATCCCAATGCTTTTATGACTGCGCGCTACCAAATCACCGCCGACAATAAAGTGATTCCCGTGTCGTTCAAAGTGTGGAGCGTGGGGCACGGATTTTGGGCGTTTTTACTGTCGTTTCCCATATTTGTGCTTGTTAAACGGCTGGTGTTGCGGCGGTGGTTGGACAGGAAAAAGCAGCCTGTCTGAAGATCAAAAGGAAGTTTTAATGAAAACACATCCAACATGGTTACTGAACCACGCCGCCGTTAAAAAAATGGGCGGTACCAACTATATTGAAATCTGCCGAGGTGGCTATGCGGGTAAGTGCTGGTGGGAAGATTCCGCGTATGTTTATTACTCACTCTGGG
Source organism: Neisseria elongata subsp. elongata (assembly GCF_900113545.1). GTDB lineage: Bacteria > Pseudomonadota > Gammaproteobacteria > Burkholderiales > Neisseriaceae > Neisseria > Neisseria elongata. Next base: position 71,805 of record NZ_FOPS01000001.1, read on the forward strand.
AAGATTTTTTCGATACCTTATCCCGCGAGTGCATACCCGGTTACGACTTTTTCGAGTTTACCGATGTCAAGCAAGCCGACAGCCTAATTTTTGCCGAACAATTATTGCGGCTGGCGGATTTGTTGCACACCGTCCGCTCGCCGCAGGATTTCGACAAACCCGAATGGTATTCCGAAAAAGCCGGCAATCGTTACATCCATATCGGCGAAAATATAGAAACCCTGGTTTGGGAAAACAAAGACGAATACATACAGCAATTTGTCAGCAAATTTGCCCAAAGGATACAGGCTGCCGAACATAGCTATCGGGATTTGGCCGCATGGCTGAAACAGAACAGCCGCAACGGAAATGCCATATTGGGCATGTAGCCGTTTCAGACGGCCTGACGGTAGGGCGGAAATCTGTTCAGGCAATTCGAAAACTATACGGTAGAAACAAAGAAACCCATAACCCATCAGCTTTCAGGCTACCCGCCCAATGCGGCAGCATCACCACCGTTACCCACCGCTACTGCCGACAATCATATTGGCGCACGGATTCAGGCGTTTGCTGCCGCCGTATTGATGCAGGCTGCCCGCATACCCCCAAACCGACAGACAAGGATAGTTCCATGAAACTTGAAAAAATACTGCAAAAAATCGTTGCCGAGAACGAATATCCCACGTTGCTGCCATCGGCCTCACAAAACGAAACATTACGGGAAGCCCTGTATCAAAACCGTATCTTCCTTTTTTTGGACTGGAAGGGCGAAGACGAACAAGGCCAACTTTATGAATTTGTCAATGAGCGTTTGGCAGCCTTCGGTAAAGAAGCACTGAAAGTCAAAACGGACGATTTATATAAAAAATTCAACAAAGAATTTGGTGAGGTCTGGGAAAGCGGCGACTTCATACCCTTTGCCTTCGACTATTTTCGACAGCAAACTCAAACGCCAGAAAATGCGGCTGATGCTGTTGGAAAGTGGCAGTGATGACTACACCGTATTTATTGTTCCGAGCAACGCGTGCAAAAGTTTGGAAAAAATCCAGTCTGATTTTTGGGCCTTCCAAAGCCTGAACAAAGCGGCAAATTTCATCTTATATGCAGTCGATTGCCCTGTCTGTGGCCGACCTTCGGTATGGGATTTGCCCATAAGCGAGCCGCCGCCGTACGCTGATCACGAAGCGGCATACTGCGATTCCTGTCAGCAACCCTTATGGGATGCGGACGGTAAACTGTTTGCCGCAGTGGAAGAAACACCGCATTATGTTTCCGAACGGAATTGACGACGCAAAAAGCAGCCTGCACCCCGACAACCAACAGATATAGACAAGGAAACCCCAAAATGTCCCAAATCCATTCCAACGAAATCCTAGAAACCATCCGCATGGTGTCCGACCAAAACTTCGACGTGCGCACCATCACCATCGGTATCGACCTGCACGACTGCATTTCGCCGGACATCGACACGCTGAACCAAAACATCTACAACAAAATCACCCGCATCGGCAAAGACCTGGTGCAGACGGCGCAGCATTTGTCGGCCAAATACGGCGTGCCGATTGTGAACCAGCGCATTTCCGTAACGCCCATCGCCCAAATCGCCGCGGCCACGGGTGCGGACAGCTACGTTTCCATCGCGCAGACGCTGGACAAGGCGGCAAAAGCCATCGGCGTATCGTTTATCGGCGGCTTTTCCGCGCTGGTGCAAAAAGGCATGTCGCCCGCCGACCGCGTGCTGATTAACAGCATTCCCGAAGCCATGAAAACCACCGACATCGTGTGCAGCTCCATCAACATCGGCAGCACGCGCGCGGGCATCAACATGGAAGCGGTGAAACTCGCCGCCGACACGATAAAACGCACCGCCGACATCACACCCGAAGGCTTCGGCTGCGCCAAAATCGTCGTGTTCTGCAACGCGGTGGAAGACAACCCCTTCATGGCGGGCGCGTTCCACGGCTCGGGCGAAGCGGACGCAATTATCAACGTGGGCGTGTCCGGCCCCGGCGTGGTGCAGGCTGCCTTGAAAGACTGCGACAGCCAAAACCTGACCGAAATCGCCGAAATCGTGAAGAAAACCGCGTTCAAAATCACGCGCGTTGGCGAACTCATCGGGCAGGAAGCGGCGAAAATGCTGGGCATCCCGTTCGGCATTTTGGATTTGTCGCTCGCGCCCACGCCCGCCGTCGGCGATTCCGTCGCCCGCATTTTGGAAGCCATGGGCCTGACCGTCTGCGGCACGCACGGCACCACCGCCGCACTCGCGCTGTTGAACGACGCAGTGAAAAAAGGCGGCATGATGGCGTCGTCCGCCGTGGGCGGGCTGAGCGGCGCGTTCATCCCCGTGTCGGAAGACGAAGGCATGATTGCGGCGGCGGAAAGCGGCATCCTGACGCTGGACAAACTGGAAGCCATGACCGCCGTGTGCTCCGTGGGTCTGGACATGGTGGCCGTGCCGGGCGACACCTCCGCCGCCACGATTGCCGGCATCATTGCCGACGAAGCCGCCATCGGCATGATTAACAGCAAAACCACCGCCGTGCGCATCATCCCCGTTACCGGCAAAGGCGTGGGCGAAAGCGTGGATTTCGGCGGCCTGTTGGGCTACGCGCCGATTATGCCCGTGAAGGAAGGAAGCTGCGAAGTGTTCGTGAACCGCGGCGGACGCATTCCCGCACCGGTGCAGTCGATGAAGAACTGACGGGGTGCAGGCTGCTTTTTCAGACGGCCTGAAATAGGGTTTTGACGGAGGGTGAAATATGGCGAAATCTCGTAGTGTTCAGGAACAGAACCGTTTGCAGAAAGAAGCCGTGCTGAATGAAGCGTGTTATTGGCGCGAACATCCGCAAAAAATCCCACCGCTGGTGCAAACGCTGATAGCGCAGAAAAATATCGATTTGCAGACTTGTATTTTCCATGATTTGTACGATAGCGAAAGCATGGGCGGGAATTGGATTTCCGGCGTGGTCATGACAGCCGATTACCGCGTGTTTGATTTTGAAATAGAATACGATGATTTCGCCGCCAAGCGTTTTGTTTCCCTGCGTTGGAGCGATGTTACCGCGCAAACGAATTTCAGCGCGCGCAACAAAGGCTTCGGCAAGGGCAAAGGCTGTTTGATGAAGGAAGTGCTACAAGAATTGAACGGCCTGCCGCCAAGCGGACGGCAGGCCGTCTGAAAGGGCAAAACATGGATTTCAACCAAACCGCAAGAGATACCCTGACGCAAGTCCAGTCCGAGCTGGCGCAAGGCAAAGCCGAAATTTCGTGGGCAGTTTACGAACCGATTGCTGATCTTGACGCCTATCGGAAGTGGATAAAAAAACAATTCGGCTGGCAAGCCTATTTTATGGCGGTAATGAAGGCGTTGCTGCTGGCCTTTATTTCCGTGGCTTTGGGTTTGAATGCTTTGGGAAATATTGGCGGTGTCATCGCGCTGGTTGCAGCGGCTGCCGTCGGGATATGGTTGATGTGGCAAAACGGCAAAGAGCGGGCAAAAGCGGAAAAGATATTAAATAGGGAATACTTTGAATACCGCATATGCGCGAATTTTAAAAAGCGGTATTTCTTGGCCATTTTTGAGGGCAAAGTAAACAAACGTGTGAAATTCCATGATAAGAACGATTGGACGCTGCCTTGCCCTTGCCGCCGCGCTCCAGAATGCGCCTGACTTTGTATTGCTGGAACAAGTTTTCGCGCCCGAAGCCGATATTTTCTGTTTCGCATTCCTGCCCGTGCAGAAACCCTTCCGCCTCAAATGCGATTTGGTTTACGGGCAGATTATCAGCAGCAGCGAACATTGGACAGCTGCCGAAACTGCGGCATTGGAAGCGGCGGTAAACCGTATCGCAGAAAAAATGTTTCAGACGGCTAGATGATAAAAGGCCGTCTGAAAAGCTTTTTTTGGAAAGGTGAGTGAATGAAAAAGATTTTATTATTTGCGGCGGCCGCATCCATATCTGCCGCGTCTGCCGCCGGCCTGTCTTTTCAGGATTTGAAAAAACTGGAAACAGTAGACGGCTATACGGCTTACGGTATGCAGTCCGAACTCACGCAGGAAGCCTATATTTTGGTGGACGGCGGAGAAAAAGACGGACAAATCGCCTCCATCAATCTAAACAGCGTATTGGGCGGAGAAGCGGGATTTGCCATAGTGAAGGGCAAGACGCTGGCGGAATATGCGGATAACAGCGATCGGGCAGAGTTTTATCAAACCCAATGCGCCGATAAAACCGTCCGCAGAATGAATGCGCCCAATCAAGCATTGGGTGCACCCATCCCCTTTGCCAAGCTCAATGGTGTCGGCAAAGTGGCGGCCGATTATTCGTGTTTGGGAAAATAGGCTGAAAAAGCCTGAAAAACCAAAACGGGATTTTTTATTTTGTTAAAATCCGATTTTCAGACGGCCTGTTTCCTGACGGGAATGCAGGCCGTCTGAAAACAAACATACTTTCAAAGCAGAAAAGGCAAATATGAACAAATTTTTAATATGCACCCTGCTGTGCGCACTGGCTCCCGCTGCGTTTGCCGCAGAACCCTCTTTTCAAAATTTGAAAAAGCTCGACACCGTAGACGGCTATACAACTTACGGTGCGGAATCTAAGAGTGGGGATGAATTCTATATTTTTGTGGACGGCGGTAAAAAAGACGGCCAAATCGCTTCCATCAATCTAGTGAGTGTGTTTGGCGGCTATCCCGGATTTGCCGTAGTGCAGGGTAAAACTTTGGCAGATTATTTCGGTAACCGAGATAAAGCAGAGGTTTATCACAGCCAGTGCGCCGATAAAACCGTCCGCAAATTGGATACCGCCAATAAAGTATTGGGCGAAGCCGTTCCGATTGCCAAGCTCAACGGTGTCGGCAAAATGGCTGCCCATATTTCGTGTATGGCTGAAGAAAGCTATAAGAAAAATCAAGAAAACAAAAAATAAGATTATTTGTTTTGTTAAAATTCCGTTTTCAGACGGCCTCTGCCAAACCGGCCGTCTGAAAATAAAGATATTGAAAACCGCAAGGAAAAAAAATGAAAAAAACACTGATGTATACCCTGTTGTTGGCACTGACCCCGGCTGCATTTGCCGCAGAGCCTGCATTTAAAGACATGAAAGAACTGGAAGCAGTAAACGGCTATATGCTGTACGGCTCGGATTACGATGATTTGGACAAAGCCTACATCTTCGTAGACGGTGGCAAAAAAGACAAAAAAATCGCTTCTATCAGCATGGCGGCCACTTATCAAACCGGTGCGGGTTTTGCCGTAACCCCTGCAAAAACATTGGGCGAATATTTGAAAAATGCTGACAAGGCCGAGTTTTATCAAACCCAATGCGCCGAGCAGACCGTACGGAAAATGGATCTGAAAAAGAAAGTAATCGGCGAACCTGTTCCATTCTCCAAACTCAACGGCGTAACCAAAGCGGCGGCAGGCGTATCTTGCCTGGTGGAAGCCGGTCAGAAAGAGGCTATGGAAAACGCCAAAAAATAAACATTCAGACGGCCTGTTTCCAAAGGAATGCAGGCCGTCTGAAAACCGACCAACTCCAAAAGAGTAAAACATGAGCAGAATCACCACCGCCTTTCAAAAACTCAACGGCAGAAAAGCCCTGATTCCCTACATCACCGCCGGCGATCCGAACCTTGAAACCACATTGGAAACCATGCACGAAATGGCCGCCAACGGCGCGGACATCATCGAACTGGGCATCCCGTTTTCCGACCCGATGGCCGACGGCCCCGTTATCCAGCGCGCTGCCGAACGCGCCCTGGCAAACGGCGTCAGCCTGAAAAACGTATTGGAAACCGTGCGCCGTTTCCGCGAACGCGACGACGACACCCCCGTCGTCCTGATGGGCTACCTGAATCCGATACACAAAATGGGCAATGCAGAGTTTGCGCGTGCCGCCGCCGAGGCGGGCGTGGACGGCGTGCTCACCGTGGACAATCCCGTTGAAACCATTTCCCCGCTGCAACAAGAACTGCAGAAACACGGCTTGGATGCCATCTTCCTCGTCGCCCCGACCACCAGCGAAGAGCGGATGGCCGAAATCGGCAGGCTCGCCAGCGGCTTTGTCTATTATGTGTCGCTCAAAGGCGTAACCGGTTCCGCACAGCTGAATACCGATGAAGTAGCAGCCAAAATCGCCGTCCTGCGACGCCACATCAGCCTGCCGATAGGCGTGGGCTTCGGTATTTCCGATGCCGAAAGCGCGCGTAAAATCGGCGCGGTAGCCGATGCCGTCATCGTCGGCAGCCGCATCGTGAAAGAAATCGAAAACAACGCCGGAAGCGAAGCAAAAGCCGTCGGCGCACTGGTAAAAAGCCTGAAACAGGCGGTTGAGGCCGTCTGAAAGGGCAGGGCGGCACAGTTCGGAAACATGAAACATGACGCACGATGAATTGATGGATTTGGCCGAACGCATCCTGACGGAAGAAGACGATGAAGTCCTGAGCGGTTTGATGGAACAATTCGACCGCAACGTTCCCCATCCCGAAGGCAGCAGCCTGTTTTTCTACCCCGAAGGCTGGAACGCCCGCAACGGCGGTTTGGCCGGCTACGCGCCGACTGCGGAAGAGGTGGTCGATACCTGTTTGGCCTACCGTCCGATTTGCCTGTAAACGGCACCGCCCATGCCGAAAAAACTGCCGTTTCATCGGCGCAAAACTTGCCTAAACAGCCGCCATTGGCTACCATGTGCGGCTTGAATTCTCCTCCGGCCCGCATTGCGGCGGGCCGTATTCCGAATCATCTAAACTTTCAGCCGGATATCGAGGCCGTCTGAAAAACGGAGCAAACCATGAGTTGGTTAGACAAAATCCTCCCGCCGAAAATCAAACGCGAAGGCAAAGGCGAGTCCGCCGTGCCCGAAGGCCTGTGGCACAAATGCCCGGCCTGTTCCGCCACGGTTTACGCCACCGAGTTGCAGCAAAACGCAAAAGTCTGCCCGAAGTGCAACCACCACAACGCCATGTCGGCGCGCGAACGGCTTGATCTGCTGCTCGACGAAGAAGGCCGCGAGGAAATCGGCGACAATGTGAAGCCGACCGACATCCTGAAGTTCAAAGACAGCAAAAAATACCCCGAACGTCTGACCGCCGCGAAAAAAGCCACCGGCGAAGACGACGCGCTGGTGGTGATGAAGGGAAAAATGAACGGCCTGCCGGTCGTCATTGCCGCATTTGAATTCCGCTTCATCGGCGGTTCGATGGGTTCCGTAGTGGGCGAACGCTTCGTCAAAGGCGTGCGCCGTGCAGTGGCCGACAACTGCACCTTTATCTGCGTGGCCGCATCGGGCGGTGCGCGGATGCAGGAAGGCCTGAATTCTTTAATGCAGATGACCAAAACCAGTGCCGCCCTGCACCTGTTGAACGAAAAAGGCCTGCCGTTCATCTCCGTACTCACCGACCCGACCATGGGCGGCGTTTCCGCCAGCTTCGCCTTTTTGGGCGACATCGTGGTGGCCGAACCGAATGCCTTAATCGGCTTTGCCGGCCCGCGCGTGATTGAGCAGACCGTACGCGAAACCCTGCCCGAAGGTTTCCAACGTGCTGAATTCCTGTTGGAAAAAGGCGCAATCGATCAAATTACCGACCGCCGCGAAATGAAAGAACGCTTGAGCGCATTGATTACCCTGCTGCGCCGTGAAGATCCCGTGGTGGCCGCCTAAGCGGCTTGAAACTCAATTAAAAGGCCGTCTAAAAACCTGTTTTCGGTTTTTCAGACGGCCTTTTGGGTATTGGGCAGGCTATTTCAATACTGCCCGCACATTTGCAATGATTTTGCCCATTGCGGTGTATTACATACGCTGTTCGATTGCGGCGGTGTACGTTGTGGAAGGCAAGAACCGTGATGCGCATTGATTACCCTGTTGTGCCGTGAAGAACCTGCGGTTACTGCCTAAGCGGGTTGCAATCCAATTTAAAGGCCGTCTGAAAACCTGTTTTTGGGTTTTCAGACGGCCTTTTTGTCATTTGCCGATATTATTTCAACGCTGCCAGTACTTTCGCGGCGATTTCGTCCGTCGGTACAGTCTGCGCTTCGTTGTCGCGGCGTTCGGCGTATTCGACATTGCCTTCTTTCAAGGCACGGTCGCCGATGACGATGCGGTGCGGGATGCCCAGAAGCTCGGAGTCGTTGAGCAACACGCCTGCACGTTCGTCGCGGTCGTCGAGGAGGACGTCTGCGCCTGCAGCCAGCAGTTCGGCGTAGATTTTGTCGGCGGCTTCGCGCACGGCGTCTGATTTTTTGTAGTTCATCGGCACGATAACGACTTCAAACGGCGCCATCGCTTTGGTCCAGATAATGCCTTTTTCGTCGTTGTTCTGCTCGATGGCGGCGGCAACAACGCGGGTGATGCCGATGCCGTAGCAGCCCATTTCCATGATTTGCGATTTGCCGTTGTTGTCGAGGAAGCTCACGTTCATGGCTTGGGTGTATTTGTCGCGCAACTGGAAGACGTGTCCGACTTCGATACCGCGCGCGAGTTTCAGACGGCCTTGTCCGTCGGGGCTTTCGTCGCCTTCGACGACGTTGCGCAAATCGACAAACTCAGGTTCGGCAGCGTCACGTCCGAAGTTGAAGCCAGTGTAGTGGTAGTCGTCTTCGTTCGCGCCGATAACCCAGTCTGCGCCTTTTTCAGTAGCGAAATCGGCATAGACTTTGCCTGTGAAGCCGACAGGGCCGAGCGAGCCGCCGTTTGCGCCGAACTGCGCACGGATGGCGGCAGGGTCTGCCATGGTCAGCGGCGATTTCACACCTGCGAGTTTTTCGGCTTTGATGTCGTTGAACTCATGGTCACCGCGCAACAGCAATAAGACGATTTCGCCTTCGTTTTCGCCTTCGACCACGATGGATTTCAGTGTTTTTTCAATCGGAATGCTGAGGAAGTCAACCAATGAATCAATGGTTTTGACGTTCGGCGTGTGTACTTTGGTCAACTCTGCCTGAGCAGCCGCACGTTCGCCGTTCAGCGGCAAGGTCGGAGCCAGCTCGATATTGGCGGCGTAATCGGAAGTGTCGCTGTATGCAATCACGTCTTCGCCGCTTTCCGCCAACACTTGAAACTCGTGCGAACCGGTACCGCCGATGCTGCCGGTGTCTGCGGCGACGGGACGGAATTCCAAGCCCAAACGGGTGAAGATGCGGCAGTAAGCGTCATACATGGCATCATAGGTCGTCTGAAGCGAGGCGTAGTCGGCATGGAAGGAATAAGCGTCTTTCATGACGAACTCGCGCGCGCGCATGACGCCGAAGCGCGGGCGCACTTCGTCGCGGAATTTGGTTTGGATGTGGTAAAAGTTTTTCGGCAGCTGTTTGTAGCTGTTGATTTCTTTGCGCACGATGTCGGCGATGACTTCCTCACAGGTCGGGCCCATGCAGAAATCGCGGTCATGACGGTCTTTCAGGCGCAGCAGTTCTTTACCGTAAAATTCCCAGCGGCCGGATTCCTGCCACAGCTCGGCAGGCTGCACCACCGGCATCAACAACTCCACGCTGCTCGCGCGCGCCATTTCTTCGCGCACGACGTTTTCGACTTTGCGCAACACGCGCAGCCCCATCGGCATCCAAGTATAAAGGCCGGACGCGTTGGCTTTAATCAGACCGGCGCGAATCATCAGCTTGTGGCTGGCAAGCGCGGCCTCGGCAGGGGCTTCTTTCAGGGTGGAAATGAAAAATTGGCTGGCTTTCATAATGTTAAATCTTGTCAAATTGAGGGCAGGCGGATTTTACCGCGAAACGGCCGGAAGGGTATGTTTTTCTTGCCGGCTGCAAATGAGGCCGTCTGAAATAATGTTTTTCAGACGGCCTCCGGCATCGGGTTTATTGCCAAACCAAGAGCGCGTGGTTGCGTTTACCGCGCCGTACGATGGTGTATTTGCCGAAACGTTTGTGCGCGTCGGTCAGCAGATAGGCATCGTCGGGGCGTTCGGCGGCGTGGTTCGGATTGTTCAGTTCGGCGGCTTGTCCGTTGAGCAATACCGCTTTGCTGTTCACAAAACCGCGCGCTTCTTTGTTGGAAGACGCCAAACCGGTTTTCACCAAAGTCTCCACCACGTTGAGGCTCTCGGAAACTTCAAAAGTCGGCAGGCCGTCAAGGGCCAGCTGCTCAAAGTCGCTTTCGGTCAGGCTGCTTTGGTCTTCGGCAAACAGGCTTTCGGAAATGCGCTGCGCGGCTTGCAGGGCGGCTTCGCCGTGAATCAGGCGGGTCATTTCTTCGGCGAGGATGCGTTGCGCTTCGGGCTTGGTGCCGCTGGCTTGGTCTTTCGCTTCGATGGCGTCGATTTCTTCGGTAGACAGGAAGGTGAAGTATTTTAGGAATTTATACACATCGGCATCGGCGACTTTCAGCCAGAATTGGTAGAACTGATACGGAGAGGTTTTCTTCGCGTTCAACCATACTGCGCCGCCTTCGGTTTTGCCGAATTTGGTGCCGTCGGATTTGGTGACTAGCGGCAGGGTCAGGCCGAATACTTGTTTTTGATTCAGACGACGGGTCAAGTCGATACCGGCGGTGATGTTGCCCCATTGGTCGGAGCCGCCGATTTCCAAAACCGCGCCGTGGCGTTTGTTCAATTCGGCAAAGTCGTAGCCCTGTAGCAGTGAATAGGCGAACTCGGTGAAGGAAATGCCGACATCGTCGCGCTCGATACGCTGTTTGACGGATTCCTTGTTCAGCATGGCGTTGACGGAGAAATGCTTGCCGATGTCGCGCAGGAAGTCGAGGCAGTTCATGCTGCCAAACCAGTCGGCGTTGTTCGCCATAATGGCGGCGTTTTCGCCTTCAAAGCTCAAAAACGGTTTCAGTTGGTTGCGGATGCTTTCTACCCAGCCGGCAACGGTTTCGGCGGAATTCAAGCTGCGCTCCACCGCTTTGAAGCTGGGGTCACCGATCATGCCGGTCGCGCCGCCCACCAAAGCAATCGGCGTATGTCCCGCCTGTTGGAAACGGCGCAATGCCAATACGGGCAGCAAGTGGCCGATATGCAGGCTGTCGGCGGTCGGATCGAAACCGCAGTAGAGGGCGATTTTTTGTTCATTTAACAAAGCGTCTAAGGCTTCGATGTCGGTAGTTTGCGCGATAAGGCCGCGCGATTGTAGGTCTTGGATAACTGATTTCATTGAAACTTCCGTTGATTAAAATAGGCTAAATATTGATTTAGCAATTTCATGAATTTAATTATTTCTAAATTTTTGATCTTTTGAACATTATTTATACGGTCAAGTTATGTTTTTTGTATAATTTAGCTACGGTCCATTTGTGAAAAATTGTTTCTATGTAATGAAGCTCAGTTAATGCTTGGAATCTTAAAAATCTTATTTTTATTTTGTCAGCTATTTTAGCAGCTTCTTCTAAATGTTTCGGATAGTTAGCAGGAAAATGCTCTCCTGATGGATAAAAACTTTCAGCTTTCTTATTGAAATACCATGCTGATTTTCCATTATCGTCATTGTATCTAGGCTCCCATTCCGGAACTTGTATGTAGCTTCTTAGGTTGATATATTCATTTATAATTTCTTTTAGTTCGGTATTGAAATAGCATGAAATATGACTGAAAAAGCGTGTGCATTGTTTTTTCTCGCTAATATCATTACTTAAAATATCTATATCTACAAAAAATTCACTAGAAACACAACGATGGGAATAAATACTTGAATCTAAGTATAAAATCCTATTTTCTCCAATTCGTTCAATTATTTTCCTAGCATTTTGAATATCTTGTTGAAGTTTGCTTTCAAATACTGGGCGAAGAACCGCAAATAATCCTGCTGACGAACCAATAAAATAAAATATATTTTTTACAATATCTATAAGATTGATATTAGACATTTTCCCTAAACTTTGAAGGAAGGTAGGCTAAGAAAAGCTTAGCCTACCAAATTTGATTTGCATTCTTTATGCTTTCAGACGACCTTACTTACACGTTGAACAAAAAGTGCATCACATCCCCGTCCTGCACCACATATTCCTTGCCTTCTACGCGCATTTTGCCGGCTTCTTTGGCTTTGGCTTCGCCGCCAAGCGACACGAAATCGTCGTAGGAAATGACTTGGGCGCGGATGAAGCCGCGTTCGAAGTCGGTGTGGATGACGCCGGCGGCTTGCGGGGCAGTGTCGCCTTTGTGAATGGTCCAGGCGCGGACTTCTTTGACGCCGGCGGTGAAGTAGGTTTGCAGGCCCAAGAGGTCGTAGCCGGCGCGAATCAGGCGGTTCAAGCCGGGTTCTTCCAAGCCCATTTCAGCGAGGAATTCGGCTTTTTCGTCTTCTTCCAATTCGGCGATTTCGCTCTCCATCGCGGCGCAAACGGCAACGACGGGGGCGTTTTCTTTTTCAGCCAATTCTTTCAGGCGGTCGAGATGCGGATTGTTTTCAAAACCGTCTTCGGCAACGTTACCCACATACATGGCGGGTTTGGCGGTCAGCAGGAACAGCGGCTTGAGCATGGCGAGTTCTTCTGCGTCCAAACCGAAGGAGCGGACGGGTTTGCCTTCGTCCAGATGCGGCAGCAGTTTTTTGCACAGTTCGACCAGTTTTTGCGCGTCTTTGTCGCCTGAGCGGGCGCGTTTCTCTTCGCGGACGATGGCTTTTTCGACGCTGGCGAGGTCGGCAAGCGCTAGTTCGGTGCCGATGGTTTCGATGTCGGCGATCGGATCGACTTTGCCTGCTACATGGACGATGTTGTCGTCGTCAAAGCAGCGCACAACGTTCACGATGGCGTCGGTTTCGCGGATGTTGGCGAGGAACTGGTTGCCCAAGCCTTCGCCTTTACTTGCACCTGCAACCAAACCGGCAATGTCGACGAACTCGACGATGGCAGGCTGCATTTTTTGCGGATTGACGATTTTCGCCAGCTCCGCCATGCGCGGATCGGGTACTTCGACGATGCCGACGTTGGGTTCGATGGTGCAGAAGGGATAGTTCGCCGCTTCGATGCCCGATTGGGTCAGCGCGTTAAAGAGGGTGGATTTGCCGACGTTGGGCAGGCCGACGATGCCGCATTTCAAGCTCATGGTTTTTCCTGAATTCAGTAAAGAAAATTTAACGCGCGATTGTAGCATAAACCGTGCGTTTCAGGCCGTCTGAAAGACGGGTTACCACCAATGCAGGGCGGTACGCTTGGTTTGCATGTCGATTTGAAACCGGCGCGATTTGTCGTTCCATTTCAACGGTCGGCTGCATTTTTCGTAGCCGTCCCGTTTTTCGCTTTCGGGCGTTTGGCCGCAGTATGTACCCACCATGCCGAGGTAAAGTTTCGCCTGTTTGCCGACATAATCGATTTTTGCACCGAACGCGCTGTAATAAAATGCTTTTTCGGCTTTTCCATCCGCACGGCCGAGAAAAACGGTAACGCCGCCGCCGTTGCGGTTGCCGAACATTCCCACCGAACCGCTCGCGCCGTAGCATTGCAGTTCGCTATCGTCGAGGACATAGTCGGTGATGCCGTCGCCGTTGAGGTCGGCCCGTTCGACAGCCTGTTGGAAACCGTGCGGCCGGCCGCCCAAAAGGCGGCAGAAGCGGGCCAGTTCCTGCAATTCGCTGTCTACGGAGGCGGGGAGTTTTGCGCCGTAAACGGGTTGCATCAGGATTGCGCCGATGAGGAGGAGTTTTTTCATGGTGATACTCTGTGTGTGGGGAGGTTCTTTGCAAGCCGTCTGAAAACGGCGGCATTATAACGGCATGTATGCGGTATGGTTTTGCTTTATGTCAGAAGCGGGCAGGGGGCTTGGGCATATGCTTTTTTCAGACGGCCTCTTGGTCTGTTTGCCGCCCTGCCGTTTATTTCTTTTCTCTGCTTGATAAGAGGCCGTCTGAAAAACCTGTTTTGCTTTTCAGACGGCCTTTCATCACTAAAGGAAAGAATCAACGCGTTACCGGCTTATATTTAATCCGTTTCGGTTTCGCGCCCTCTTCACCCAAACGGCGTTTCTTGTCGGCTTCGTATTCCTGATAGTTGCCGTCAAAGAACACCCATTTAGAGTCGCCTTCACAAGCCAAGATATGCGTAGCAATGCGGTCGAGGAACCAGCGATCGTGCGAAATCACCATCACGCTGCCAGCGAATTCCAGCAATGCGTCTTCCAGCGCGCGCAGGGTTTCCACGTCGAGGTCGTTGGACGGCTCGTCCAGCAGCAACACATTGCCGCCGCTCAACAAGGTTTTCGCCAAGTGCAAACGTCCGCGTTCGCCGCCAGAGAGCTGCCCCGCAATTTTGCTTTGGTCGCTACCTTTAAAGTTGAAGCGTCCCAAATATTGGCGGGCGGGAATTTCAAACTGTCCGACCTGCAAAATGTCGCGGCCTTCGGCAATGTTGTCAAACACGGTTTTGTCGTTTTGCAAACCTTCGCGGCTTTGGTCGATCAGGCTCATTTTCACGGTTTGCCCGATTTTCACTTCACCGGAATCAGGCTGCTCTTTGCCCGAAATCATTTTAAACAGCGTCGATTTACCCGCGCCGTTCGGACCGATGATGCCGACAATCGCACCCGCAGGTACTTTGAAGCTCAAATCGTCAATCAGCACTTTGTCGTCGAACGATTTGGAAACGTTCACAAATTCAATCACTTCGTTACCCAAACGCTCGGCAACGGGAATAAAGATTTCCTGCGTTTCATTGCGTTTTTGGTATTCGTAGTTGCTCATTTCTTCAAAACGCGCCAAACGTGCTTTGGACTTGGCTTGGCGGCCTTTAGCATTTTGGCGCACCCATTCCAATTCCTGCTTCATCGCTTTCACGCGCGCGGCTTCGGATTTCGCCTCGTTTTCCAAGCGTTTTTCCTTTTGCTCCAACCAAGACGAGTAATTGCCTTTCCACGGAATACCGTGTCCGCGGTCGAGTTCCAAAATCCATTCGGCGGCGTTGTCCAAGAAGTAGCGGTCGTGCGTTACTGCAACGACTGTGCCGGGGAAGCGCACGAGGAATTGCTCCAGCCATTCCACCGATTCCGCGTCCAAGTGGTTGGTCGGCTCGTCCAGCAGCAGCATGTCGGGCTTGCTCAACAAGAGTTTGCACAAGGCAACGCGGCGTTTTTCACCGCCGGACAGATGGCCGATTTTGGCATCCCATTCCGGCAGGCGCAGCGCATCGGCGGCGATTTCCAATTCGTGTTCCGCACCGCCGCCCGTGGACGAACCCGCCGCGATAATCGCTTCCAAACGGCCCTGCTCTTCCGCCAGCGCGTCAAAATCCGCATCAGGATTGGCGTACTCGGCATACACTTCTTCCAAACGTTTCTGCGCCGCGGCCACTTCGCCCAAACCGCTTTCCACTTCCTCGCGCACGGTTTTCTCAGGATCAAGCTCCGGCTCTTGCGGAAGATAGCCGATTTTGATGCCGCCCATCGGCACGGCTTCGCCCTCAAATTCTTTATCCACGCCCGCCATAATCCGCAGCACGGTGGATTTGCCCGCGCCGTTCAAACCGAGCAGGCCGATTTTCGCGCCGGGGAAGAAGGAAAGGGAAATATCTTTAATGATGGTTTTCTGCGGCGGCACAACCTTGCTTACGCGCAGCATGGAATAGACGTATTGTTGGGACATGGTTTTCTCAATTCGGTCAAACAAATTTCAGACGGCCCATTTTAACCGATTGCTCCGATTGTTGCTTGCACGGATGATGTTTTGAGAAAAAATAGATGAAGATAAATCGGAATTAGCTGATTTAAGCCGATGTTCGGGTTATTTTGAATTGCGGCGGACACTAATTGGAGCCCGACATTTGAAATTCGGATTTGAGGCCGTCTGAAAACAGGTTTCAGACGGCCTCCTTTTCTATTTTTCTATTTTTGGGGAAATTGGATATCGATGTGTAATTGAACTTACGCCACGAAATCCAAACCTATGTCCAACGAGCGGCTGCTGTGGGTCAGATAGCCGAGGGCGATGCCGTCCACGCCGGTTTGCGCTACGCACTTTAGGCGGTCGAAGCCGATGCCGCCCGATGCTTCGCAATAGATGATGTGGGGGTGGGCGGTTTGCGTGTGGCAGCGGTTTGCCGCTTCTTCCAGGGTTTCGTCGTCCATGTTGTCCAGCAAAATCCGTTCTGCGCCTGCTGCGATGGCTTCGTCCAGTTGTGCCAACGTGTCCACTTCGATTTCCACGCAGGTCAACGGTCCGACCGCCTGTTTTGCCTGCCGCACGGCTTGGGCGATGCTGCCGCAATAGGCGAGGTGGTTGTCTTTGATGAGTACGGCGTCGTCCAAACCCATGCGGTGGTTCACGCCGCCGCCTGCCCTGACGGCGTATTTTTGCAGGACGCGCAGCAGGGGGATGGTTTTGCGGCTGCACACGATGTCTGTACCGTATTCGGCGACTTCGGCAACGGCACGCGCGGTGGCGGTGGCAATGCCGCTCAAGTGCGTGAGGTAGTTGAGCGCGGTGCGTTCGGCGGCGAGCAGCGCGCGGGCGTTGCCTTCGACGGCGGCAAGCGTCTGACCTGCGCGGACGGCTTGCCCGTCGTGGATTTCGGCTTGGAAGCGGACGGACGGATCCATCGTCTGAAAGGCGAGGCGCGCCAAGTCCATGCCGGCGATGACGCCGTTTTCGCGGCTGATGAGGAAGAGTTTGGCGGTTTTGTCGGGCGCGATGACGGCGGCGGACGTAATGTCGCCGCGCCTGCCCAAATCTTCGCTCAAGGCTTGTTCCACCATGGGGCGCAACAGGGTGTCGGGTAGGGGGAAGAGGGTGTTTTCAGACGACATGGGGTTTCCTTTGTTGAAAAAGATTGATGTTGCACCGATGGGGCAAAACTTCATTTGAGGTCGTCTGAAAACGGGTTAACGGCTGCCCAGCGGCAGTCCGATGTCCGAAATCAGCCTGTCGGGCAGGACGTCGTCGCGGAAGCGGTAAAGCTGCGCAGGACGGCCTTTGCTGCCCGATACGCCGGTATCCGACGGCTCGATGAGGTTTTGCTGCTGAATCTGGCGGCGGAAGTTTTGTTTGTGCAGCAATCTGCCGCTGATGGCTTCGATGCTGTTTTGCAGTTGCAGCAGCGTGAATTCGGGCGGCATCAGTTCGAAAATTACGGGACGGTATTTGATTTTGGCGCGCAGGCGGGACAGGGCGGTCGCCAACACGCGGCGGTGGTCGTGGCGCATGGGCTGCCCCGTGAGCGCGAAGTCGAAGTTTGCCTGCGGCTCGGCGGCCTCCGCTATCAGGCCGCTTTCATACAACATTTCATAGCGTTGCAAAACGTATTCTTCCGACCAGTTTTCCGGTTCGACACCCCAGCACAAATGAATGCGCTTGAGCCGCTTTTGGCGTACTTCCTCCGTGTCCGCCGAGTTTGCCCAAATGCGCAGGCGGCTGACGACGGCGTCGCGCTGCCCGCCGTCGGTGCGCAAGTCTTCCCACGGGAAATAGCCGTAGCAGTCCTGCCATTTCGCATCCGGGTGCAGGATACTGTCGGCTGCCTCGCGCACCAGCCCCAAGTAACTGACGTACAAGACGGCCATGCCGTGTTCGTTGCGGCGGTGGGTATCGACAAAGGTGTAAAGCTGTTCCACATAACCCATAGGCTGCGAAGTCTGCTTGGCGACCCACAGCTTCACGCCCGCCTGCAGGGAATTGCGCAGGGGGGAGAGCGGGCCGTTGGGCAGGAGCGTGCCTTGGGCGACGGTCAACACCCGCAGGCCGCCGTCGGTAACGGCAATCAATACGGGAACCAGTTCGACGATGCTTTGCGGCGGGGCTTCGGCTTCGGGGTAGGCGTCCATGCTCGGCTTTCTGCGGGTGGGAAAGGCTTTATTGTAAACCAAAGCGGTTTGTCGGAACGAAGCGGGTCGGTTTTGCGGTATCGCAAACCTGTTTTCAGACGACCTTGCATATTATACTCAAGTTGAGCATAATATAAAAACAGTTTGAAAAACAGACGGCAAACCTTCATGCCGCCTCAAAACCAGCTACAAGGAAACATCATGCAAACCGCCGCCCGCCGCTCGTTCGATTACGATATGCCCCTCATTCAGACGCCGACTTCCGCCTGCCAAATCCGTCAGGCGTGGGCGAAGGTTGCCGACACACCCGACCGCGAGACGGCAGGTCGTCTGAAAGACGAAATCAAGGCTTTGCTGAAGGAGAAAAACGCAGTCTTGGTGGCGCATTATTATGTTGATCCGCTGATTCAGGATTTGGCTTTGGAAACAGGCGGATGCGTGGGCGATTCGTTGGAGATGGCGCGCTTCGGTGCGGAACACGAAGCCGGTACATTGGTGGTGGCGGGCGTGCGCTTCATGGGCGAGAGCGCGAAAATCCTCTGCCCTGAAAAAACGGTGCTGATGCCTGATTTGGAGGCGGAATGTTCTTTGGATTTGGGTTGTCCCGAAGAAGCGTTTTCAGCGTTTTGCGACCAACACCCCGACCGCACGGTGGTGGTGTACGCCAACACTTCCGCCGCCGTGAAAGCGCGTGCCGATTGGGTGGTAACGTCTTCGGTGGCGTTGGAAATCGTGTCGTATTTGAAATCGCGCGGCGAGAAGCTGATTTGGGGGCCCGACCGCCACCTCGGCGACTACATCCGCCGCGAAACGGGCGCGGATATGCTGCTGTGGCAGGGTTCGTGCATCGTCCACAACGAATTCAAAGGGCAGGAGCTGGCGGCCTTGAAGGCGAAGCACCCCGACGCGGCGGTGCTGGTTCACCCCGAATCGCCGCAAAGCGTCATCGAATTAGGCGACGTGGTCGGCTCGACCAGCAAACTGCTGAAGGCCGCCGTATCGCGTCCCGAAAAAAAATTCATCGTGGCGACCGATTTGGGCATCCTGCACGAAATGCAAAAGCAGGCGCCCGACAAAGAATTTATCGCCGCGCCGACGGCGGGCAACGGCGGAAGCTGCAAAAGCTGCGCGTTCTGCCCGTGGATGGCGATGAATTCGCTGGGCGGCATCAAACACGCCCTGACAAGCGGACGCAACGAAATCCTGTTGGACAGAAAGCTGGGCGAAGCCGCCAAACTGCCTTTGCAGCGTATGCTCGACTTCGCGGCAGGGCTGAAGAAAAAAGATGTGTTCAACGGCATGGGCCCCGCCTGATTTGCCGTCAATATTGCCGTTTCAGACGACCTCTCAAACAAGGACAACACCATGCAAACCGATTGCGACGCATTGATTGCCGGAAACGGGCTGGCGGCACTGACGCTCGCCCTGTCGCTGCCTGAGTCGTTCCGCATCGTCATTTTGTGCAAAAACCGGCTGGACGACACCGCCAGCCGTCATGCGCAAGGCGGGATTGCGGCGGCGTGGTCGGGAGAGGACGACATCGAAAAACACGTTGCCGATACCTTGGAGGCGGGCGCGGGCTTGTGCGACGAAGCCGCCGTCCGCACCATCCTGTCGCAGGGTAAACCGGCAATCGAATGGCTGCTGGCGCAGGGTGTGGCGTTCGACCGGAGTCATAACGACCTGCACCTGACGCGCGAAGGCGGGCATACCTGCCGCCGAATCGCCCACGTTGCCGACTACACGGGCGAAGCCGTCATGCAGAGCCTGATTGCCCAAATACGCTGCCGCCCGAACATCCGCGTTTACGAGCGGCAGATGGCGTTGGACGTTCAAACCGGATCAGGCGCAGCGTGCGGACTGACCGTCCTCGACTGCCGAACGCAAGAAACCTACCGCATCCGTGCCCGCCACACCGTACTCGCAGGCGGCGGCTTGGGACAGATTTACGCCGCCACCACCACGCCGCCCGAATGCACGGGCGACGCCATCGCCATGGCAATACGCGCAGGCTGCGCAGTCGAAAACCTCGAATTTATCCAATTCCACCCCACAGGCTTGGCAAGGCCGTCTGAAAACGGACGCACCTTCCTGATTTCCGAAGCCGTGCGCGGCGAAGGCGGCATCCTGACCAACCAAGCGGGCGAACGGTTTATGCCGCATTACGACCGCCGCGCCGAACTCGCGCCGCGCGACATCGTTGCCCGCGCCATCGCCGCCGAAATCGCCAAACAAACGCAAGACTTCGTCTCGCTCGACATCAGCCATCAACCCGCAGAGTTTGTCCGTCAGCATTTCCCGTCCATCCATCGGCACTGCCTGTCCCAATGCGGCTTGGACATCACACGCCAAGCCATCCCCGTCCGCCCCGTGCAACACTACACCTGCGGCGGCATCCACACCGACCCCTACGGCAGAACCTCCCTGCCGCAGCTCTACGCCTTAGGCGAAACCGCCTGCACAGGGCTGCACGGAGCCAACCGCCTCGCCAGCAACTCCCTGCTCGAATGCGTCGTTACCGCCAGGCTTGCCGCCCAAACCATCGCGGACGGACAAGCGTTCCAAGCTGTACCGTCCCAAAGGTCGTCTGAAAACCCCTCCGCCAAAGCGTGCATCTTTTCAGACGACCTCCAAAACACCTTCAGCCGTCCCGCCCTGCAAGCCTTCAACCAATGCCATCTCGGCATCCTCCGCAACGATACCGACCTGCGTCGCGCCATCGCCCAACTGTGGCTTTGGAAGCAAAACCAAACCGAGCCGCACACCGCGTCCGAATACGAAAACCGCAACCTGCTCGAATGCAGCCTCGCCGTCGCCCAAGCCGCATACGCAAGGCGGCAAAACATCGGCGCGCATTTCAATACCGATTTGGTGGCATGTTTCAACTGGCAGGAGCGGAAAGCAGGCTGACAGTTTTTCCCTAATGGGAAGAAGAGGCCGTCTGAAACCTTGTTTTCAGACGGCCTTTCAATCTATTTTCATTATTTCTTTCTCAAACCGTCCCGGTCTTCCCTGCCGATTCGTAACTTGTCCATTCGTAAACTTTATTTTCTGTGAAGCAAAAAATCTTTTAGGTTTTAATTCAAAAAAATGTATTTTCTCCCATTTTTTCGTTTGAGAAAATGTATTATAAAAATAAATTTTCCTTAGAAAAAATGTATTTCGGCCTGTATAATCAGCCTGATATTTGGTTTTCGAGAGACATCATGCAGCGCGAAATCATCCAATCTTTAGAAAAGTGGAAACACAAAGCCAATCGCAAACCTTTAATTATTCAAGGTGCACGGCAAGTTGGTAAAACGTGGGCGATGAAGCATTTCGGCAAACGGCATTTTGCCAAAACCGCCTATATCAATTTTGACAACAATCCGCGCATGAAAACCTTGTTTTCGGGCGATTACGACATCGGCCGCCTGTTGCTCGGTTTGAAAATTGAAAGCGGCGTGGATATCCAAGCCGAAGATACTTTGCTGATTTTTGATGAAATTCAAGAAGTATCGCAAGCCCTGTCATCGCTCAAATATTTCTATGAAAATGCACCGCAGTTTTATATCGTTGCCGCCGGTTCGCTGTTGGGCGTGTCGCTGCACCATCAGGTATCTTTTCCCGTCGGCAAGGTGGAGTTTTTACCGCTTTACCCGATGGATTTTCACGAATTCTTGACTGCACTTGGCGATGAAAATTTGGTTCAACTGCTTGAAATGAAGGATTGGGCATTGATTTCGGCGATGAAGAGCCGCTATATCGAGCGGTTGCGCCAATACTATTTTGTCGGCGGGATGCCCGAAGCAGTGCAAACCTTTATTGATACGCAAAATGTAGATGAAGTCCGCCAAGTGCAGCGTCATTTGCTGACGGCATACGAACAAGATTTTTCCAAACACATTTCAGACGGCCATACCGTACAACGTGTGCGCGCCTTATGGAATGCCATTCCCGAACAACTGGCAAAAGAAAACAAGAAATTTATTTATGCCCAGCTGCAAAAAGGAGCGCGCAGCAAAGATTACGAAACCGCCCTGCAATGGCTCGAAGACAGTGGTTTGGTACATATCGTGCCGCGCGTCAAAAAGCCGCATCTGCCGCTTTCCGCCTATCAAGACAACGCCTTCAAACTCTTTGGCTTGGATGTTGGCCTGCTTGCTGCCCAAAGTCATTTGGACGCGGCAACCCTATTGGAAGGCAACCGCATTTTTACTGAATTCAAAGGTGCGCTGACCGAACAATATGTTTTGCAACAACTGATTGCCACGCAAGACAATCCTGTCTTCTATTGGGCAACCGAAAAAGGAACGGCCGAGGTGGATTTCGTCCTGCAACGCGGACAAGGGGTTATACCGATTGAAGTGAAGGCTGAAGAGAATTTGAAAGCGAAGAGCTTGAAAGTTTATGTGGAACAGTTTGCGCCCGAACAGGCATTGCGGTTTTCGATGGCGGATTATCGCGAACAGGACTGGATGGCGAATGTGCCGTTGTATGCTTGTTCTGATTTATGAATCGGGTTTTAAATTTTTCCGGCCGGTTAGGCTGATTTAAAATAGTGCTTTGATAAATTTCACAAAATCAAGGATGTCAGAATATCCTGCCGTATTGCACATCGCGAAGGCACAACTCCCGATCTAATGCCAAAAGGCCGTCTGAAAAATGCTTTTGCTTCGCAGAAGCTGATATTTCAGACGGCCTTTCTTGATTTTCGCGTTTACTTTTCCAATGCGTCGCGCAGTTTTTGCTCGATCAGGTCGGCATCAAAGGATTTGGCAATCAGTTCGAAACGGCTGTCGCGCCGCCAAGCGACTTGGTTGGCACCCCATTGCCCGTCCACCCAGTTGAGCCATACCCAGGTGCCGAGCACTTGGAAGACGCCTTTGGCGCGGACGAGGCCTTCGGTCAGTTTCGGCAAGTCGTTGAAAAAGTTAGTCAGCCTCTCGCCGTCAAAATCCTGTCCGGCCGGGAAGGTAAAGCCCTGCGATTGGAAACCCATGGTGTTGTCGGGCAGGGCTTTGAGGCGGTAGCGTGATTTTTCGATGACGGGAATGTCCAGCCATTGGATGTCGAGCTGTGCGTTTTGCACTTCGACCACTTTGGCTTTCGGCGGGAACAGTTTGGCCGCTTTGTCGTGGAATTCGGCAAGTTGTTCGGGCGTGCAGAGGTCGGTTTTGCTGGCAACCAAGATGTCGCAGATGCCGATTTGGTCTTTGTACAAGGCTTGTTGGGCGTAGTCGGGGTTGATGAATTGGCGCGGATCGACCACGGTGAAGACGGCGGCGATTTCGAGTTGGTCGGCGAAGGGGGCGGCCTTGAGTTCGTCAATGACGCTGGCGGCGTGTGCCAGGCCGCTGGCTTCTATCATGATGCGGTCGGGTTCGTTGCGCAGCAGTTTGGCCAACGCGCTGCCCATTTGCGGCCCAGCGGCGCAGCAGAGGCAGCCGCCGGCGATTTCGGCCACGGGGATGCCTTCGTCGCTCAATACTGCGCCGTCGATGCCGATTTCGCCGAATTCGTTGACTAATATCACCCATTTTTCATTTGGGTCTTTTTGCGCCATCAGGCTTTTCAGCGCGGTGGTTTTGCCTGTGCCTAAAAAGCCTGAAATCAGGTGGACTTTGGTTTTTTTTATTGGCATTTTGCGCAGATTCCTGTCAGTACGAGGTGTTTTTCGGTCAGCGAGAAGCCTGTGTCGGCGACTGCCTGCTGGAGGTCGCCCCATTGTCGGCTGAGGGATTGTTCGTCCACCGCGCCGCATTCGGTGCAGACGAGGATGAAGGCGCTGTGGCCGCTGCCGGTGTGTTCGGCGTGGCCGTGTTCGCAGCAGTTGTGGCGGGCGTGGCTGCATAAGACGTAGCCGTTTACCGCCGCGATTTTGTGCAATACGCCCAGTTCGGCCCAGAAGTCCAATGCGCGGTAGGCGGTGGGTGGTGCGACCGGGGTTTTGCTGTGTTGCTGCATTTGCGAGAGGACGTAGTAGGCTTTGATGACGCCTTCGTGCTCCAATACGATGTCCAGCACCTGTTCGCGCAATGCGGTAACTTGTGCGCCTTTGGCGCGGGCTTGCTCGATGATTTTCTGTTTCATTTTATCGGTTCCGTTTTTCAGACGGCCTCTGCGGCCGGCAGGGTGTTTGCAAGGTGTTTATTATAGCTTTAATTCTTCAGGCCGTCTGAAAAGCATGAGGCGGGGTTTGGTGTGCGGGCGTGCTTTTTGGCTATAATGCGGGCCGTCTGAAAAAAGGAAGAGTTATGCAGAAAATCACGCTGATTGCCGCCTGTGCCGACGGTAATGTAATCGGTATCGACAATGCGATGCCTTGGCATTTGCCGGAGGATTTCGCTTTTTTTAAAGCCTATACGTCGGGCAAGCCGGTGGTGATGGGGCGGAAGACTTGGGATTCGTTGCCGAAGAAACCGCTGCCGAACCGCCGCAATATCGTGGTCAGCAGGCAGGCGGAAGGTGTGTTTGAAGGCGCGGAAACCGCTCCCGGCCTGGCTCAGGCTGTCGCTATGTGCGAGGGGGCGGAGGAGGTCGTGGTGATGGGCGGGGAACAGGTTTACTGTCTCGCCATGCCGTCGGCCACCGACCTGCGGATTACGGAAATCGGCCTGCGGGTGAAAGGGGATGCTTTTTTTCCCGAAATCGATTCGGCGGTTTGGCAGGAGGCCGGACGTGAGGCGCATGTTGCGGAAAACGGTTTGGAGTATGCGTTTGTGCATTATGTCCGCCGTGCATGACGGGCGGTAGTTTAAAGGCCGTCTGAAAACCCGGAAAAGGTTTTTCAGACGGCCTTTTTGTTGTGCCGGCGGTTTAGCGGCTGTTTTTCATCAGCCTTTGTTTTTCCCGTTTCCAGTCCGCTTCTTTCATGCTTTGGCGTTTGTCGTGTTGTTTTTTGCCTTTGGCCAGGCCGATGTCCATTTTGATATAGCCGCGTTTGTAGTGCATATTAAGCGGGACGAGGGTATAGCCGCTGCGTTCGACTTTGCCGATGAGCTTGTTGATTTCGCTTTGCTTCAACAGCAGTTTGCGCTGGCGGACGGGGTCGGGTTTGACGTGGGTGGAGGCGGTGGGCAGGGCGGTGATGTGGCAGCCGACCAGGTAGAATGCCCCTTTTTTCCAGTGTATGTAGCTCTCTTTGAGCTGCACCCGCCCGGCGCGGATGGCTTTGACTTCCCAGCCGTCCAATACCAGGCCGGCTTCGATTTCGTCTTCGATAAAGTAGTCGTGAAAGGCTTTTTTATTGTTGGCAATGCTCATTTTTCAATCCGCTGTTTTTTTCAGACGGCATTGTATCAGATATTGAGGCACTCCCCCTTGCCGCCGTATTCCGAGGGCGGGGTATAATCGCGCTTTTTGATGTGAAGGCTTAAAGGATGAAGGGGCAGGGAAAATGGCTGGCGGCGGCGGTGTTGCTGCTGGTGTTTGCGGCGGCAAAACTGGCGGGGCTGTATTGGTGGCAACAGCAGCAGCCTGCCGCCGAATCGTTGGCATGCGATATCGGCCGCGGCTGCACGCTGCCGAACGGCGCCGTGTTGCGCTTTACGCCGGCTGCGGGTTTGAAAACACCGTTTGATATTGCCTTATCCGGCAGCGGGGCGGAGAAAGCCGTGTCGGTGAGTTTTTCGATGCGGGATATGGATATGGGCTTCAACCGCTATGACTTGCACCGTCAAGCAGACGGCGGCTGGCTGGCACAAAACGTGCGCCTGCCGCTTTGTACCGAAGCGCGGCATGATTTCTTGGCCGATATATCGGTGGACGGGCAGGTTTACCGCGTGCCGTTTACGGCTTACTGATTCTGTTTCAACTTTACTGACCATACGTTCCCGATGCCGTGCAGCAAGACGCGGGCATTCAAATCCAAGTGAAGCAAAAAGCGGGTTTGCCGTTCATGATGTCGGCAAACCCGCCATGTTTTTTGCAAACCGCATCACCTGTCTGTTTATTTCCAATAATAGATAATGAAAACAGTAGTTTAGGCTTTTCCCGTGCTACCGAAGCCGCCTTCTCCGCGCTGGCTGGCGGCAAATTCGTTCACGATTTTAAATTCGGCCTGCACGACGGGGACGATGACCATCTGAGCGATGCGTTCGAACGGTTCGACGGTAAACGGCGCGTTGCCCCGGTTCCAAACCGAAACTTTGAGTTCGCCCTGATAGTCGGAATCGATGAGGCCAACCAAATTGCCCAAAACGATGCCATGTTTGTGTCCCAGCCCGGAGCGCGGCAATATCATGGCGGCGTAGCCCGGGTCGGCCAAATGAACCGCCAAACCGGTCGGGATGAGGAATGTTTCGCCCGGCTTGATGGTGGCGGCCGTGTCTATACAGGCGCGCAAGTCGAGCCCGGCCGAGCCGGGCGTGGCATACGCGGGCAATTGTTCGGCCATTTTCGGATTAAGGATTTTGATTTCTACCGGAAGGTGCATATGGATATCCGTATCGGTTTGTATAAATTAGGAATTATACGGCCGGATATTTTTTTTAACAAATACTGGCAAAACCTTACCAAGATGGTTACAATATAACAATCGAAACAAGTCATACACAGGATGAAAATGAAGAAACAAGTTGTATTGGCAGCAGTGCTGTCGGCTGCCGTGTTTTCCGCACATGCACACCGCGTTTGGGTGAAAACAGACCATACCCACGGCGGCGAAATTTTGAAAGCGCAGCTGGGCTATGGCGAGTTCCCCGAATTTGAACCGATTGCCCAAGAGCGGCTGCATATTTTCAGCAAACCGATGCGGCTGTATACCGACAAAGGCCATGAGGATTTGGTGCAAAAGGGCGAATTCAATTACCAATATGAAAGCAAAAAGCCGGTCCGCGAAGGCAGTTTTTTGGTAACGGCGGAATACCAGCCGACTTTCTGGTCGAAAAACAAAGCCGGTTGGAAAAAAGTCAATATGACCGAAATGCCGGATGCCGAATATTGCGAACAAACGCGGATGTACGGCAAAAACATCGTCAATGTCGGCCATGACAGCGCGGATACCGCAGTGATTACGCGCCCTGTAGATCATCTTTTGGAAATCGTACCGCTGGATAATCCCGCCAATGTGCGCGTGGGCGAACTGTTTAAAGTAAAAGTGCTCTATAAGGGCGAGCCTTTGGCCAATGTTCCGGTTACTGCGACATTCGAAGGCTTCGATCTGACCGACCGCAAAAAATCACACAAAGTAGAGGCGCAGGCCTTCTACGATGTAACCGCAGCCGACGGCACGGTGGACATCATTCCGCTGCGTCAGGGCTTTTGGAAGGCAAGCGTGGAATACAAAGCCGATTATGCCGACCAAAAAGTATGCCAAAAACAGGCTTCATACAGCACACTGACTTTTGAAATCGGGCATACGCACCACTAAGGATTTTTAACCGTTTGCTTTAGGCCGAACCCGGTTCGGCTTATGTGGGGGGAAGGCCGTCTGAAAATGTTTTCAGACGGCTTTTTTTATTTTTGTCGGATGCGGTTTTGAGAAATACCCTGTTAAAATAGAAATATAGCGTTTTCCTTTGATTACACCCCACCTGATGCTTTAAAGAAATTCCGCGCCTTACAAAGCCGAAAAGCTGCAAAGCGATACTATAGTGGATTAAATTTAAATCAGGACAAGGCGACGAAGCCGCAGACAGTACAGATAGTACGGCAAGGCGAGGCAACACCGTACTGGTTTAAATTTAATCCACTATATGTCCGGTTTGCGCATCCTCAAACCCATTGCCGAACCCATACAACCCGATTAACCCAGCCCTAAGGACACATTGCATGAAATATACCGGTACTTTCCTCACAGCCGCACTGCTGGCTGCCGCGACTCCAGCCGTCCCCGCCCGGGCCGCAGGCAGTCCGCCCGTCATCGACACCGCCTACTGGACCGAACAACCGTATTGCAGCGGCCGCTACCAATTGCGTCTGCCCGCTATCCGCCGCCACAGCAGCTCGTGGATAGAATACAACGGCTGGAGTGTGATGGTATTGTTCAATGCATGGGACAGTCGGATGAATACTTGGAAAAACATTCAAAAAAGCGGGCGCGACGGCACAGACCGCTTTGTGGACGCCCGCACCCTGATCCCCGGCCGGGCCGTGATGTTTGCAACGCGTAAAGATTTTGACTGGGAGGATATTATTAGAGACCGGGGCATGCCCTACGAAACCAACATGATATTCAAGCTCGATAAGGACGACGCCTACACCGTCAGCGGCTATTTCCGTATTCCCTCCAATAACGGCAAAGAACCGGCCAACTGGAAGGTAAAAGAAAAAGAAATGCTCGACGGCATGGAGAAAAGATATCGCGCCGACTTCCTCAAAGGCCTGCGCGAACGGCAGGAATACGAAGTGCCGAACCAAAGCGGCATCTGCCTGATCCGAGGCTTCATTGCCGACGACGGCGGCAAACCCTTCAAAGCCAACACCGCGGTACGCTTTGCCAAGCAGACCGACATGCGTCTGGAAATGCTGCACGGCGCGGTATTGCAGCCCGGCGAGCCGCCCCTGCTCGAACGCGACCTCGTCTCCGAAAAAAGCGCGCTGGCCAAAATCTTCAAAACCGCCGGCTACCGCACCATCCGCCAAGGCAAACGCGATATTAACGGCATGTCCGGCACGGAAAAGCTGATCAAATGGCAGGACAACAAATACATGCTGATATGGGAACGGGACGGAGGCGACCCGCGCATCATGATGAAATTCGGCGCGGACCGTGCGGAAGGGACGAGCCGCAGCGAAGCCGAAATCCTCGCCATTTGGGACACCGTACTGCCGACTTTGAAGCCGGTTAAATAACGGAAAGCCGCCCATCCTGTATTCCGCCATACATCAGGCCGTCTGAAAAACCATACCGAAGTTTCAGACGGCCTCTTGGCAACAGAAGGCCGTCTGAAAACAAATCTTTGCTTGTGAGGCTGGGTTTCCGCACGGCAAAGACGAAGCTGCCGTCCTGCCAAGCCTTATTCCCGGCTTTCAGACGGCCTCCGCCTAAATGCAGGCCGTCTGAAAAGAGATAGGGTCGGATATCGGTATTGCCGCATGGCAAAAGGCCGTCTGAAAGCGTATTTTCAGACGGCCTGTTTCTTATTTTAGCTAGTATTGCGGCGGGTTTTTCTGCGTTTTATACGGCACCAGGCTGCTGCGGGAGAGCAACAGCAGGCAGCCGAATATCATCATGCCCAAGGCAATCAGCGGCGACAGCTCGATCCAATAAGTGTTTCGCAAATATATCGCGGCTCCGACATACACCAGCAGGGGGCCGGCAACAACCGATTGCTTATTGATGCCGTCCATCAGGAGCACCAGCACGCCGACCGTGGCGAAAGCGGCGGCGATTAAGGTGGAGGTGGCGGGCAAGATGTCGGTACTTTTCAGAAACCAGGCCGCGCCGACGGTAATCAGCAGCAGCGGAAAAAAAAGCGAAGATTGGCGCATGGCTGTCTGCCTAGCGGCTCAAGGCGGCCTTCACCGCCTGATTGACTAAGGCCATATCGGCTTTGCCCGCCAGCCTACTTTTCAGTGCGCCCATCACTTTGCCCATATCGGCCATGCTCGATGCGCCGATTTCGGACAGCACGGCGGCGACTTCGGCGGCGATTTCTTCTTCGGACAGCATTTCCGGCAGATAGCGGTTCAATACTTCGATTTCGGCATTTTCTTTGTCGGCCAAATCCTGCCTGCCCGCATCGGCATAGATTTTGGCCGAGTCTTTGCGCTGTTTGATCATTTTGCCGAGTATTGCGGCAACGCGCGCATCGTCTGCTTCCGTGCGTTCGTCCACTTCAAACTGTTTGATGGCGGCATTGATTAAGCGGATTGTGCCGAGTGCCGTCTGATCTTTGGCACGCATCGCGGCCTTCATGTCTTCGGTCAGTTTGACTTTCAAAGTCATTTTGGTTTCCTTGTTCGAGTCGGAAAGCAGGCATTATAAAACAAAAAACACCGCAGACGGATGCGGTGTTTTTTTGAAAACGGATAAGCGTTTCGGCTTAGTACATTTTCGGCGGCAGTTGTTGGCTGCGCAGGCGTTTTTGCAGGCGTTTGGCAGCAGCCGCTTTTTTGCGTTTGCGCTCGGTAGTCGGTTTTTCGTAGGCTTCGCGCGCGCGCAGTTCAGTCAGCAGACCGGTTTTTTCGATCGCGCGTTTGAAACGGCGCATGGCAACTTCAAAAGGTTCGTTTTCTTTTACACGGATAGTAGGCATTTTATTTCCTTCAAATTTCGGATATTTCGTTAGATAGTGGGGCCGTCTGAAAAAAGGGACGGCGGTAAATATGTTGTTATGCCGCTGTCTGCAGGGGGCAGGGCGGGGCATGCGCCGTGATGAAAACATCACCTCCTAACAAGGCCGTGCCGGCAGGGTACGGCGGAAAATTCGGTTTGGCCGGACAATCCGGCGCGAAAGGCGCGGATTATGCGGTATTTTCGCTATGCAGTCAATGGTTTTCCCGCAAAAGGTTTTTCAGACGACCTTTTCCGGAATCAGGATGAGGAACAGGCGCAGGCTGTAGAAGGCCTCGCGTTTCGGCCAGTCCAAACGGGCGAGTGCCTGTTCGGCGAAGGGCAGGTTTTGGTTGTCGAACATGAATTCCACACTTTCTGTTTCGCCGTTGATTTGGCAGTAGTAAAAGCGGACGAAGTGGATGGCGTTGCCGATACGGGTGCGTTTCAGTGCTTCTTTAACCGCACCGATGAGCGGTTCGGTCGGGCATTGCGGTTTGCCGCCGGCAAATTTGAGCGTGGGTCTGCCGATATAGGCGGCAAACGGCAGGCCGTCAAGCGTCCAGTTTTCTGCGCCGCCGGTTTGATTGAAGGCGTCGAGCATGACGTTCAGCGCGCTTTTTTCAAAGTTGTCCCAATTCGCGCTGAGGGCTTCTTCAATGCTGCGGCCGATGTCGCCATAGGCTTCGTAGAGCAGACGGCCGTCGGGCAGGCAGGTTTCCACGTCGAGGCGGGTAACGGTGCTGCCGTTGTTGCGGCTGTTGATGTAGGCCAGTGTGTCGAAGGCGACGGGTATTTTGAATGCGGGCAGCAGTTTGCCTTCTTCTTCGCTGACGGTGTAGCCGCGGGAGAGCAGGGCGGCATGCAGGATTTGGTTGAGGGTGTAGTCGCAGTTTTCTTCGTTATCGGACATTTTGTTTTGTTCTTTCAGACGGCCTGGATGTCGAAACGGATATTGATTTTCGCCCATTGCTCATGTTCTTCCGCCAATGCGCCTGCGGTCAGCGGGTTTTCTTCCAGCCATTTTCCGCTGATGCGCAATATGAAGGACGATGGGGCGGGGCTGCGCAGTTGGGTGAATTGCGGCAGGGTCAGCGGCAGGCGGGCGCGGTTGAACAGAACGGACAATCTCAGGGCGAAGAGTGCGAACCACATCATAGTGTTGCCGCCCGCCTGTTCCACTACTTTGCGCACGTCGCCGCGCTGGCCGAGGGCGAGGACGGAGAGGATTTGCTGTTCGCGGCGTGAAAAGCCCGGCATATCGGCCTGGTCGAGGATGTAGGCGGTGTGTTTGTGGTAGGCGGTGTAGGCGATGTCGATGCCGATTTCGTGCAGTTTGGCCGCCCAGCGGAGATATTGCCGCCAGTGGTTGAGTTCTTGTACCGATGCGTTTTGGGCAAGGCTTTCGAGCAGGATGGAGGCAGTGTGCGCCACGCGGTCGGCCTGGCTGAGGGAAACGTGGTAGCGCTGCTGGAACTGCGTAACGGTTTGTTCGCGCATGTCTTCGTTCAGGCTTCGGCCGATGAAGTCATAGAACACGCCGTCGCGCAGGGCGGCATCGGTTACGGTCATGGTTTGCACGCCCAGTTCTTCAAATACGGCCAGCATGACGGCCAAACCGCCGGCGAATACTTCCAGCCTGTCAGCCTTCAATCCGGCAAATTTGGCCTTTTTCACGCTGCCGGCTTCGCAGATGCGCTGCATCAGTTTTTTCATGCCGGGGTAGCTGATGGTTTCTTCGGTGTTGCCGGTTTCGGCCGCCAATACGTCGCGGATGGATTTTGCCGAGCCGGAAGTACCGACGGCGAAATCCCAACCGGTATCCTTATATGCTTTGGCGATGCGCTGTATTTCGGTACGGGCGGCGGTGATGGCCGTCTGAAAGACTTTTTCGTCGATTTTGTTTTGGAAAAAACGCATGCTGTAGGTTACGCAGCCCAACGGCAGGCTTTCGGTACGCATGGGCTGGATGTCGCTGCCGATAACGAATTCCGTCGAACCGCCGCCGATGTCCACCACCAGCATTTTGTCGCCGTTCGGCGGCAGGGTATGCACCACGCCTGTGTAAATCAGGCGGGCCTCTTCGCGTCCGGCGATGATTTCGATGGGGAAGCCCAATGCGGCTTCGGCCTGAGGGATGAATTCGGCAATGTTTTTTGCCACGCGGAAGGTGTTGGTGGCGACGGCGCGCACTTGCTCTGCGGAAAAGCCGCGCAGGCGTTCGCCGAATTTGGACAGGCAGGAGAGGGCGCGCTGGCGCGAGGCTTCGTCGAGATATTTTTTGTCGTCCAATCCGGCGGCAAAGCGCACCATTTCTTTAATCGAATCGACAACTTGTAACTGGCCGTTGTTGTTTTGGCAGATTTGCAGGCGGAAGCTGTTGGAGCCTAAATCGACGGAGGCAAGCATCTGCGGGGCATTTGGAGTATTCATAATGATCGGGGCGGGTAGGGCGGTTGGGCATGCAGGTCGTCTGAAAGCCTGCTTGAAGGAATAGGGGCGGCTTTACCGTCAGGCCGTCTGAAACATCAGGATTCAGACGGCCTATTGCGGTTCGGCTTATTCCCACTCAATCGTGGCAGGCGGTTTGCCGCTTACGTCGTACACCACGCGGTTGATGCCTTTGACTTCGTTGATGATACGGTTGGACACGCGGCCGAGCAGCGAGTACGGCAGTTCTGCCCAGTGTGCGGTCATGAAGTCGCTGGTAATCACGGCACGCAAGGCAACGACGTAGTCGTAAGTGCGTCCGTCGCCCATTACGCCGACGGATTTGACGGGCAGGAACACGGCGAAGGCTTGGCTGGTCAGGTCATACCAAGATGTACCGTTTTCGTCGGTAGTGTTGCGCAATTCTTGAATGAAAATGTCGTCCGCTTGGCGCAGCAAGTCGGCGTATTCTTTTTTCACTTCGCCCAAGATACGCACGCCCAAACCGGGGCCGGGGAACGGATGACGGTACACCATTTCGCGCGGCAAGCCCAAAGCGACGCCCAGTTCGCGCACTTCGTCTTTAAACAAGTCGCGCAACGGCTCAAGCAGCTTGAGTTTCATGTTTTCGGGCAGGCCGCCGACGTTGTGGTGCGATTTGATGGCGTGGGCTTTTTTGGTTTTTGCGCCTGCGGATTCGATTACGTCGGGGTAAATCGTGCCTTGCGCCAGCCATTTGGCGTTGGTGAGTTTTTTCTCTTCGGCATCAAATACTTCGATAAATTCCGCGCCGATGATTTTACGTTTTTTCTCAGGATCGGTAACGCCGGCGAGTTTCGCCATGAATTGCTCTTCAGCATCGACGTGAATCACTTTCACACCCAAGTTGCGGGCGAACATATCCATGACCATTTTGCCTTCGTTTAGGCGCAAGAGACCATGATCGACGAACACGCAAGTCAGTTGGTCGCCGATGGCGCGGTGAATCAGCGCGGCGGCTACGGAGCTGTCCACGCCGCCCGACAGGCCCAAAATCACTTCGTCGCTGCCGACTTGTTCGCGGATTTTAGCGACCGCTTCCTCGATGTAGTTCGGCATTGTCCAGCTCGGTTGCGCGCCGCAGATGTCCAAGACAAAGCGGTTCAACAGGGCGCGGCCTTGTTTGGTGTGGGTAACTTCGGGGTGGAATTGGATGCCGTAGAATTGTTTTTCGACGTTTTCCATCATGGCAATCGGGCATGACGGAGTATCGCCGATAACGGCAAAGCCGTTGGGCAGTTTGGATACTTTGTCGCCGTGGCTCATCCATACGTCCAGCGTATTGGGCGCGTCGTCGTAAATATCGCGGGTCAGTTCGCTATCGATGGTTTTGACTTGCGCGTAACCGAATTCGCGTTGGTTGCCGGGCTGCACTTCGCCGCCCAAGTGGTGCGCCATAAACTGCATTCCGTAACAGATGCCCAAAACCGGAATGCCCAAATCGAAAATGCCGGTATCAGCTTGATAGTCGGATTCGTAAACGGAATTGGGGCCGCCGGAGAGGATGATGCCTTTCGGATTGAAAGCTTTGATTTCGTCCAAAGGCATGTCGAAGGAATGCAGCTCGCAGTAAACATGAGCTTCGCGCACGCGGCGGGCGATAAGCTGGGTAACTTGCGAACCGAAGTCGAGAATGAGGATTTTGTCTTGGGTCATAATCGGAGAAAAGGTTAAAGTCAGTCGGAATCGGAAACTTGCGGATTTTAACACAAGGCCGTCTGAAATGTTGCCGCACGGTTTTCAGACGGCCTCAAAACGCCATGTGCCGCTTTCGTTATAAGGAAAGACAAACACGGTATTTCTACCTTTTCAGACGGCCTCTTAAAATGGAACGATCATTGATAAGGACATACGGACATGAATTACTTCCCCATGTTTGCCGACCTTCGCGGCCGGCCTGTTTTGGTTGTAGGCGGCGGAACGGTAGCTGAGCGCAAAATCCAATCGCTGCTGGATGCCGGGGCAAAAGTCTTGCTGGCAGCGCGTGAACTGACCGAAAACCTGCAAACATGGGCAGAAGAAGGCAGGATTTGCCGCATTGCCGAAAGTTTTTCAGACGGCCTCATCAGGGAGGCGGTGCTGGTCATCGCCGCCACCGACGATGAAGAATTAAACCGACAGGTGGCCGATGCGGCAGAACGCGGTAATAAATTGGTCAATGTAGTGGACAGGCAGGAATTGTGCAGCTTCATCGTACCTGCGGTGATTGACCGCTCACCCATCCAAATCGCCGTATCCAGCGGTGGCACATCGCCCGTGCTGGCGCGTCGGCTCCGCCTTCAAATCGAACAACTGGTGCCGCACCATATCGGCCTGATGGCGCAAATTGCCGGCGAAAACCGCGAATCTGTCAAACGGCAATTCGGCAGCCTCCCCGAACGCCGCCAGTTTTGGGAACATCTTTTCGCCGGACGTTTTCAAGACTACTGCGCCCAAAACAACCGTCCGCAGGCCGATTTGCAATTAAAGGCCGAGCTGGCCGCCAAACAGACAAAGCAAGGCTTTGTTACCTTGGTCGGCGCAGGGCCGGGCGATGCCGGCTTGCTG
The DNA here is from genome assembly GCF_900113545.1 of Neisseria elongata subsp. elongata. Taxonomy (GTDB): domain Bacteria; phylum Pseudomonadota; class Gammaproteobacteria; order Burkholderiales; family Neisseriaceae; genus Neisseria; species Neisseria elongata. The sequence continues at coordinate 106,708 of NZ_FOPS01000001.1, forward strand.
ACCATTCATGCTTTGCAGGCCATACAGGCAGCCGACGTAGTGCTATATGATGCCTTGGTCAGCACGGATATTCTCCGCCTGATTCGGAAAGATGCGGAGAAAATCAACGTCGGCAAACGGGCTGGCGGCCATAAAGTACGACAGGAAGAGACCAATGCCTTATTGCTCGAATATGCCCAAAAAGGCTGCCGTGTGGTACGTCTGAAAGGCGGAGACCCGTTTGTATTCGGCAGGGGTGGCGAAGAATTACAGATACTGGCCGAGGCGGGCATCCCGTTCAAAATCATTCCAGGCATCACTGCGGCCGTCGGCGCGGCGGCTTACGCGGGCATCCCGCTGACGCACCGCGATTACGCGCAATCCGTACAATTTATCACCGGGCAATGCAGGGCCGACGGCAGCGATGTGGATTGGGCAAGCTTTGCCCGCAGCAACCAAACTTTGGCGGTCTATATGGGAACCATCAAAGCGGAAAATATCGCCGCGCGGCTAATCCGCCACGGCCGTGCCGCAGATACCCCTTGCGCCGTCATCAGCAACGGAACGCGGCAAAATCAAACCGTGGCAACAGGCGTACTGTCCGATTTGCAGTGCTTAACGGCAAATGCCGCCACACCTGCATTGATTGTTATTGGAGAAGTGGCGGCATTGCATCATCGTTTGGCTTGGTTTCAAAGTGAAAACACGGCGGTTACCAAAGCTGCGTGAAGCTGAAATTTTAACTACGCATAATTTATATTATGTTAATTTAACTAATATAACATTTTGTAAAATGATTTTTTCTAAGATGCCTCATTACCCATTAACCAGGCAGTATACTTCCAACTTCCAATGTGCCGCGTCGAAGCCGTCGGGCAACATGGCCTGCGGGTCGGGAAAGTTTTGCGGGTTCCAAAGGTAGACGGGGTTGAGGGACATGGGTGTGCCTTTCTTTCGGTGGTTTTTAAAGTGGGGGTCGGGCGGGATGCCCGACCTGTTATTGCGGTTTTACTGTTTTTTAAAAAGCTGCCAGCTTTGGTAAAGGTCGACTTGGCCGTCTGAATCTGCTTTCAGACGGCCTCTTTCCCTGTATTTCCTGATTGATTACGGCAAGGATTCGCTGTAACGCCATTCTCCCAAGCCGAGTTGTTCGTCAAACAGGTTCAGACGGCCTATGGCTACGCGGATTAGGCGCAGGCAGGGATAGCCGGCTTTGGCGGTCATGCGGCGGACTTGGCGATTTTTGCCTTCGCTGATTTTGATTTCCAGCCAAAAATCAGGCACGGTTTTTCTGACGCGCACGGGCGGGTTGCGCGGCCATAATCCGCCGGTTTCTTCCTCGGACAGCAGCCGGATTTTGGCCGGACGGGCGGTAAAGTCGCCTAAGTCCATCGGGCGTTGCAGCAGTTGCAGTTTGTCAGTGTCCGGTATGCCTTCGAGTTGCGCCCAGTAGGTTTTTTCTACTTTGAAGCGGGGCTGGGTAATCCTTGCCTGCAATTGCCCGTCATTGGTCAACAGCAGCAGGCCTTCGCTGTCGGTATCCAGGCGGCCTGCGGGATAAAAACCGGGCGCGTCTATGTGGTCTTTCAGGCTCGGATGCTTTTCATGCGGGCTGAACTGGCAGATAACGCCGCAGGGTTTGTTGAAGATAATCAGGGAGTTCATGTTTCAGATGGCCTTAGGCTTCAGCCAGTGCGCGTTGCTGCAGGGCAGACAGTTCGGCAATGCCTTTTTGCGCCAGTTTGATGAGTTCGGCCAGTTCGTCGAAATCAAACGGCGCGCCTTCTGCCGTGCCTTGGATTTCGATGATTTTGCCTTCGCCGTTCATCACGACGTTGATGTCGCTGTCGCAGCCGGAATCTTCGGGATAATCCAAATCCAGCAGCGGCACGCCGTTTACGATGCCGACCGATACGGCGGCAATGCTGCCGGTCAGCGGGTTTTCGGCAATCAGGCCGTCTGAAAGCAGTTTTTTCACGGCCAATACCAAAGCGACGTATGCGCCGCTTATCGATGCGGTGCGCGTGCCGCCGTCGGCCTGTATCACGTCGCAATCTATCAGTATCTGCCTTTCGCCCAGTTTGGCCATGTCCACCGCCGCGCGCAATGAACGGCCGATCAGGCGTTGGATTTCCTGCGTGCGCCCGCCCTGCTTTCCGGCTGCCGCCTCGCGCCGCATCCGTGTGGCGGTGGACGCGGGCAGCATGCCGTATTCGGCGGTTACCCAGCCCTGCCCTTTGCCACGCAAAAACGGCGGTACGTTTTCGTCTATGCTGGCGGTGCAGATGACTTTGGTGTTGCCGCATTCGATTAAAACCGAGCCGTCGGCGTGCGGCAGGAAATGAGGGGTGATTTTGACGGCGCGTAAAGCGTCGGCGGCGCGGGATGTGCGGGTATAGCCGGTCATGCTGGGGTGTCCTGTCTGTTGAAAAATGAAAATTATAACACTGCGGATGTGTTATATTGCCCCTGCTTTCACTCGTAACCAGAAACGGAGTAAAACATGACGATTCACAGTATGACCGGCTTTGCCAATGCGGCCGGCGAATGCGGCGGCAAGCGCATCAACCTCGACATCCGCGCGGTAAACCACCGCTATTTGGACGTGCAGTTCAAAATGCCCGACGACCTGCGCCATTTGGAAGGCAGCCTGCGCGAAATCATCGCCGCCTCCGCCGTGCGCGGGAAAATCGAATGCCGCATCCAGATTCAGGCTTTGGAAAACGGGGCGGCCGAACTGCACGTCAATCAGGATTTGGCGGCCGAACTGGCGGCTTTAAACGAAAAATGGCGCAAACAGTTCGACGGCTTGGGCAAGCTGACGGTGGCCGATATTTTGCGCTTCCCCGGCGTGCTGGTCAGCCAGGCCGAAGATCAGGAAACGTTTGCGCTGGCCGTGCAAAACCTTTTATCCGATGCGGTTAAGGATTTTTCCGCCGCCCGCGCACGCGAGGGGGAAAAGCTTCAGGCACATATCTTGGAGCGGCTGGAGGCGATGGACGGCATTGTGGATGCGCTGTCCGAACTGTTTCCGCACTTATTGCAGGCGCATTTGGACAAGGCGCGCGCCCGTTTGGCCGAAGCGGTGGAAAATATCGACGAAGACCGTCTGAAGCAGGAATTCGCGCTTTATATGCAGAAAGCCGACGTGGACGAAGAATTCAGCCGTCTGAAAACGCATATCGCCGAAGTCCGCCGCATCGTTACCGAGCAAAAAGGCGGCGTCGGCAAACGCTTGGACTTCCTGATGCAGGAATTGAACCGCGAAGCCAACACATTGGGCAGCAAGGCAATTGCCGCCGAATGCACGCAGGCTTCGGTTGAATTGAAAGTGTTAATCGAGCAGATGCGCGAACAGGTGCAGAATATCGAATAAGCCCCCCCTGCCCGCTTTCAGACGGCCTCAGACCGCTTTTGAGGCCGTCTGAAAAAAGCGGCTGGAAACGATGAAACCGATAAGATAAAGTATGCAGAAAATCAAAATCTGGGATTTGCCCGTCCGCGTTTTCCATTGGACGCTGACCGCCGCCCTCGCCTTCATGTGGTTCAGCGCGAAAACCGGCGGCAGCTGGATGGCTTGGCATTTGCGCGTCGGCCTGCTGGTGGCCGCGCTGCTGGTTTTCCGCCTGTGCTGGGGCATTTGGGGCAGCGACACGGCGCGTTTTGCCCGTTTTTTCCGCCCCCTGCAAATCGGCAGCTATCTGCGCGGCACTTGGGACAAACAGGCGCATCCCGGGCATAACCCGCTGGGCGCGCTGATGGTGGCCGCCCTGTTGGCCGCCGTGCTTTTCCAAGTGCTGACCGGCCTGTTTGCCGCCGATGAAAACACTTTCCTTTACCACGGTTATCTGAACGGCCGGCTGGAAAACGGCGGCGAAACCTTCCGCCGCATCCATGTAAATTTTTTCAACCTGCTGGCTCTGCTGGCCGGGCTGCATATCGCGGCCGTCTTGTTTTACCGCTTGTTTAAAAAGCAGGATTTGATTACGCCGATGATAACCGGCCTGAAAGAATGGCAGGGCAACGAGCCACCCCTGCGTTTTGCCGGAATCGGCGCGTTTTTTGCCGCGCTCGCCGTTGCCGCAGCGGCCGTCTGCCTGATTTGGCTGCTTCGAAAGTAAGCGGGGAAACAAAAGGCCGTCTGAAACTGTTTCAGACGGCCTTTTTTCATCCATCACAGGGATTCCGCATCATCCTTGCGCCCGAGCAGCATTGCGTCGCCGTAGCTGAAGAAACGGTATTCTTTTGCCACGGCGTGGCGGTAAACCGCCCGGATTTCCTCAATGCCGGAAAACGCGCTGACCAGCATTAGAAGCGTCGATTTCGGCAGGTGGAAATTGGTAATCAAACGGTCGGCAACGCGGAAACGGTAGCCCGGCGTGATGAAAATATCGGTATCGCCCCGCCCTGCTTTCAGACGGCCTGTTTCCCGCGCGGCCGATTCCAGCGCGCGCATAGAGGTGGTGCCGACCGCCCAGACTTTTGTCCCCTCCGCCTTCGCCGCCTCCACCGCCGCCACTGTTTCGGGCGGCACGTCGTACCATTCGCTGTGCATTTTGTGTTCGGCGATGTTCTCCGTCCGCACCGGCTGGAACGTGCCGGCACCGACATGCAGCGTTACCTCCGCCAGGCGCACGCCTTTGGCTTTGAGTTCCGCCAGCAGCGTATCGGTGAAGTGCAGGCCTGCGGTAGGCGCGGCCACTGCGCCTTGGTGTTTGGCGTACACGGTTTGGTAGCGGCTCTCGTCGTCGCCGTTGGCCGCCCGTTCGATATAGGGCGGCAGCGGCAGCCGGCCGTGCTGCTCGAGGAGGCGGTAAACCGTTTCTTCTCCGTCGAAATGCAGGCGGAAGAGTTCGCCTTCGCGCGCCGTCATTTCCGCCCCTATCCCGCCGTCGAACAGCAGCCGCGTGCCGGGTTTGGGCGATTTTGAAGAACGGATGTGCGCCAACGCGGTGTGCGCGTCCAATACCCGTTCGATGAGGGCTTCGATTTTTCCACCGCTGGCTTTTTGGCCGAACAGGCGCGCCTTCATGACTTTGGTGTTGTTGAACACCAATACGTCGCCTCTGCCTGCAAGCTGCGGCAGGACGGAAAACATTTCGTCACGCAAGGGTTGGCCGGGCAACGCCGACAGCAGCCGGCTTGCGCCGCGTTCGGCGGGCGGTTGTTGGGCAATCAGGTGTTCGGGAAGGTCGAAATCGAAATCGGAAAGCTGCATGAGATGGAGGCCGTCTGAAAAAAGCGGGCATTATATCCTTTTCAGACGGCCTCTGCCGCCGTTTCCACCTGCACAAACGGGCGCGTATGCCGTAAAATAAACGGCACACAAACCTGCCCGAAAGGAACTGCCATGAGCAACCCGAATCAAGAAACCGTAACCATTACCCCGCACGACCTGCCCCTGCATTGCAGCGGCCCGCGCAACGAAACTTGGAACGGCCACCCGCGCGTTTTCCTGCCCATCCAATCCAACGGCACCATCGAGTGCCCCTATTGCAGCACTATTTACAAGCTGGAAGGCGAAATCAAACCGCACGGTTATTGAGTTTTGCCGCCGATATGGCAAACAGGCCGTCTGAATGCTTCAGACGGCCTGTTTGTTAAGGGCGGGTTACTCAGCGGTAGCCGGTTTGGACACCATCGCTTTCTATCGGTTCGAACCATATATCGCGGTAGGCGGCATAGGTGGTGAGATAAGACACCATCGAAAAGAACAGCCATACGGCGACAAAAATATAGGTAACCGCCTTACTCGGAATATTGCCGAGCAGCCGGCCAAGCAGCCAAAATGCCGCCGCCATCAGCAATCCCTGCGTGATGGCGGACAAAGTCAGCGGCAGGATGTTTTTGAAGCTGGCTTTGACGCTTTGGATAATGGCGGCCATCGGCGTTTCGTCCTGGATAAACACCAATACCGGTGCAAAGCCCAATAATTGCTGAACGGTTAAAAACCACAATAAAAACATAAAAATATCGGCCATTCCGCTGAGTGGGTTCCACAAACCCAAAGCCCCCGCTATGCCGTAAAGCAGATACCCCCATGCGGCGGCGGCAAAGAACAGCAAAATCAGCAGCAGAATGAATTCGAATACCTTGCTTTCCAAAATCAAAAACATCTGGCCGATACCGGGCGGGCGTTCCTCATGCTCCTGTATCGAAGCCGCCATCAAAAGCCCGCCTGCCTTGAACAGCATATATATGGCCAGCAGTACCAATCCGGCAATAAAGAGATGCTGCGCCAAAGAAGTCAGCGCCCATTCGCAGGCCAGCAAAATAAAGGCAATCCTCATCCACGACAGCGGGTATTCGCGGAACAGAAAAAAACCCTCCATAATCCATTCCACGCCGCGGACGATACTGCGGGACGCGGGTTCGTCCAACAGCCGTTCATCCATTTCCCCCGACGGCTCTGCGTGGAAAAAAACATCATTTCCCATATTTATTTCCTATTCAGTCAAACAGATGTAATAAAATTGCGGCGCATATTAGCATAATTTAACCTTAATTAGATATTTTTCACTTTCAGACGGCCTCCCCCGTTCCGAACAACGGACAGCAACGGCGGCGCAGACAAACTTGTTTTCCAAGCAAGGCTGCAAGGCAAGGCCGTATACCCGTCCTTCCATTTCACTATACAATATCGCGCAACACAAAAACGCCCTACCACCATGTCCAAAAAAATCCTCATCATCACCCCGAGCTGGATCGGCGACTGCGTCATGACCCAGCCGCTTTACCGCCGCCTGCACGAACTCCATCCCGGCTGCACCATAGACGCATTCGCGCCCAAATGGTCGATGGCGGTGTTCGAGCGCATGCCCGAAATCAGCCGCGTTATTGAAAACCCGTTCGGACACGGCGCGTTAGAGCTGAAAAAACGCTGGCGCATCGGGCGCGAACTGGGCAAACAAGGTTACGACCAAGTCATCGTCCTGCCCGGCTCGCTCAAATCCGCCCTCATCGCCTTCGCCACCGGCATCAAACAGCGCACCGGCTACGTCGGCGAATCGCGCTACCTGCTGCTCAACGACATCCGCAAACTCGACAAAGCCGCCCTGACCCTGATGGTTGACCGCTACACCGCCCTCGCCCATCCGACGCAGGCGGACTTCAACGGACATTCCGATAACCCGCGCTTCACCATTTCCCCCGAAAGCCGCGCCGCCGCGCTTGCCAAATACGGCTTGGACACCGACAAACCCGTTCTCGCCTTCTGCCCGGGCGCGGAATACGGCCCCGCCAAACGCTGGCCCGCGCGCCATTTCGCCGAACTCGGCCGCCGCTATCTGGCGGAAGGCTGGCAGGTTTGGCTGTTCGGCTCACAAAAAGATTTCGACATCGCCGAAGAAATCAACCGACTTTCAGACGGCCTCTGCACCAACCTTTGCGGCAAAACCAACCTTTCCGAAGCGATTGACCTGCTTTCCTGCGCCGACACCGTCGTCTCCAACGACAGCGGCCTGATGCACCTTGCCGCCGCTCTCGACCGCAAACTCGTTGCCGCCTACGGCTCGTCCAGCCCCGACCACACCCCGCCCTTGAGCCCAAAAGCCAAAATAGTCAGCCTGCACCTCGAATGCTCGCCCTGCTTCAAGCGGGAATGCCCGTTGGGACACACCGACTGCCTGAACAAACTCACGCCGGACATGGTTCAAAAAGCGGCGGAGGAATTGGCGCAAACGGAATAAACGGCATATCTGCGGCCTGAGGCACGGCTAAATTTCCGGCATGATTCAATCGTCTGCAAAATTTGTTTTTTTATGTTAAAGTGCGGCTTTAAAAACTCCGACAGACGCACGGATTCAGGCGGTTTGCCCTGCCTCCGGGCGTCGGAAACCAATCATGATGCAGTCTTGGCAACTACCAGAATATATCGCCGATATCCTTCCAAGCGGCGCACGTCAGCTTGAAAGTGCAAAAGAGAAATTATTGGCATTGTTCCGCTCGCACGGCTACGAACTCGTGCATCCCCCTTTGATGGAGTACAGCGATTCGCTGCTGACCCATATCGATTCGGGACTGTCCCTGAAAACCATCCGCTTTGTAGACCAAATCAGCGGCCGCCAGCTCGGCATCCGCGCCGACATCACGCCGCAGGTGGCGCGCATCGACGCCCACCTGCTGTCGGCCAATCAAGGCATCAACCGCCTGTGCTATGCCGGCTCGGTGCTGCACGCCCGTCCGGAAGGCTTCCTCGACAGCCGCGAACCTTTGCAGGCCGGTGCGGAGCTTTACGGCTTCGACGGCATTGCGGCCGATATCGAAATCATCGGCCTGATGCTGGACAGTTTGGCCTTGGCCGATTTCGGCGACGTGCTGCTGTCTTTGGGGCATATCGGCGTATTCCGCGCACTGGCCGCGTCGGCCGAACTGTCGCCGCAGCAGGCGGAAACGCTGTTGGCCATGATGCAGGACAAAAACGTGGCCACCGTCCGCGGACAGGTGGAAGCCTGGGCTTTGGACGGTATGTGGCGCAAGGCGTTTTCCCTGCTGCCCACACTGTACGGCGGCCGCGAAATATTGGCGCAGGCGCGGGAAAAACTGCCGGATTTGTCTTTAATCGGCAAAGCATTGGACGAACTGGAAGCCGTCTGCCAAGCCTTCCCGCAACAGGCGGTCCACATCGATTTGGCCGAATTGCGGGTCGATAACTACCACACCGGCCTACTTTATGCGGCTTACGGCAGCGACGGGCACGATGCGGTGGCACGCGGCGGACGTTACGACGGCTTGGGCGGATATTTCGGCCGCAGCCGTCCGGCCACCGGCTTCAGCTTCGACTTGCGCAAGTTCCTCGGCCGCCTGCCCCAAGGCGAACGCCGCCCGGCGATTGCGGTGGCATTGGCCGATGCGGCCGATGCGGCCGAAGAAATTGCCCGTCTGCGTGCCGGGGGTGAAACGGTGGTCGTCGATTACGGCATGGAGGCAAACAGCACGCGCGACGGTTCGCGCCGTTTGCTGAAACAGAACGGAAAATGGGTCGTCCTCGGCGATTGAGCCTTTCAGACGGCCTTTTAAAAACAGACAGGCCGTCTGAAAGGCCGCATAAACGTTTCAGACGGCCTTAACATCTTATTTCCAAACATTTCAACGAGGTAATTAATATGGCACAAAACGTAGTGGTCATCGGTTCGCAATGGGGCGACGAAGGCAAAGGCAAAATTGTGGATTGGCTGGCCGAGCAATCCGGCGGCGTGGTCCGCTTCCAGGGCGGGCACAATGCCGGCCACACACTGGTTGTCGGCGGCAAGAAAACCATCCTGCGCCTGATTCCGAGCGGCATCCTGCATGAAAAACTGGACTGCTTCATCGGCTCCGGCGTAGTGGTTTCCCCCGAGGCCTTGCTGGGCGAAATCGACGAACTGATTGCCGCAGGCGTGAAAAACGTGGAAGGCCGTCTGAAAATCGCGCCGACCGCCACCCTCATCCTGCCCTACCACATTGCTTTGGACCAGGCGCGCGAAGCATCGAAAGGCGATAAAAAAATCGGTACGACCGGCCGCGGCATCGGCCCGGCTTACGAAGACAAAGTCGCCCGCCGCGCCGTACGGATGGTCGATTTGTTCGATGATGAAAAACTGGCGGAAAAAGTGCGCGCCAACGTCGAATTCTACAACGTCCAACTCGAACACCTGCATCATGCCGCCCCGGTCGGCTTTGACGAAATCATGGCGAAAATCAACGGCTTTAAGGCACGCATCCTGCCGATGATTCACGATGTCGCCCGCACCTTGTACGAGAAAAACGCCAAGGGCGAACGCCTGCTGTTCGAAGGCGCGCAAGGCACCCTGCTCGATATCGACTACGGCACCTACCCCTTCGTTACCTCGTCCAACTGTTCGGCCGGCGCGGCCGCCGCCGGTGCGGGCGTTCCGCCGCATATGCTGCAATATGTGCTGGGCATCGTGAAAGCCTACACCACGCGCGTCGGTTCGGGCCCGTTCCCGACCGAATTGTTCGACGAAGTCGGCGCGGGTTTGGCACAGCGCGGCAACGAATTCGGTTCGGTAACCGGCCGTCCGCGCCGCTGCGGCTGGTTTGATGCGGCCGCACTGAAACGCTCGATTCAGATTAACGGCATCACCGGCATGTGCATCACCAAACTCGACGTAATGGACGGTATCGAAGAAATCAAAATCTGCACCGGCTATGAATTCGAAGGCAAAACCATAGACATCCTGCCTTTCGGCGCAGATGCCGTGGCCAAATGCAAACCGATTTACGAAACGCTGCCCGGCTGGAAGGAATCGACTTTCGGCGTGAAAGAATACGGCGCGTTGCCGGAAAACGCCAAGCGTTACCTGAAACGGATTGAGGAAGTCTGCGGTGCGCCGGTCGCCATCATTTCCACAGGCCCAGACCGCGACGAAACCATTCTGCTGCAACATCCGTTTGCCTAAATGGTTTGAACGCCAAGAGGCCGTCTGAAAGCCCTGCATCGGCTTTTCAGACGGCCTTTTTCTGTTTTTAATCCGCTTTGAATCAGTATGGCAGGGCGAAGCCGTGTTTTTCCGTTTGCAGTCAATCCGCTAAATCGGCAGATAGCCTTGAAAACCGATTTCAGACGGCCTGCCGTGCGGATTCGGTGTCAATATGATGCGGTGTCTGCCGACTCGGTCGAGAGCAAGCAGGTTGTCTACGTCTTTCAGATTGTCTTTATGTTGTTGGGCATGGCCGGGTAAAAGGGTGTTCAGGGCTTTGGTTTTAGCTTCGACAGGATTTGCGGCAGCAAACAGGCCGAATGCGTGCGCTTCCGCAAGCTGTCCGGCCAAATAGCCGCCGACGTTGGCGAAATACAGGCGCGGCGTGTTTTCAGACGGCCTTTCATCTCCGGCGGGCTGTTCGGAGACGGTAATGTCATAGCCATCCGCCCATTCGACAACCTGCCAGCCGTCGATGTGGATTTTGTCGGCATCGCCGAACCATGCGGCCTTTAGCGCGGGGACTGCCTCTTGGTAGTTGTCGCAAACGGCAAATTGGATGTCGTGTACTTCGATATTGGAGCGGCCCGCGTTGCCGCCGAGATAGAACATATGGAGTTTGGGCATGGCGTGTCTGATTCCGGGCGTTCAGACGGCCTGCCGTCATATTGCACGGATTGATGGAGATAAACAGGCGGATTATAAGGGATTGCCCTATAATCGCGGCTCTTTATTTTTTATTTTCAGACGGCCTCCATCATGAGTATTTACGCCCTCAAACCCAAATTCCAAAACCTGCTGCGTCCGCTGGTGCGCCGGCTTTATAACCGTGGTGTAACCGCCAATCAGGTTACGCTGGCGGCTTGCGCGGTGTCGGTCGCGGTCGGGCTGCTGCTGTCGCTCGGTGCGCAGGTTCCTGCTTTGTTTTGGTTGTTGCCCGTGTGGCTGTTTGTCCGCATGGCGTTGAACGCGGTGGACGGGATGTTGGCGCGCGAGTTCGGTCAGCAGTCGGCATTGGGCGGCTATCTGAACGAAATCACCGATGTCGCCGCCGATGCCGCGCTGTATCTGCCTTTCGCCTTTATCGCCCCGTTTGACGGCGCGCAAATCGGCCTGTTTGTCTGGCTTGCGGCAATGACTGAATTTTGCGGCGTGTTGGGTCAGGTACACGGCAACGAGCGGCGTTATGACGGGCCGTTCGGCAAGAGCGACCGCGCGTTCTTTATCGGCATACTGGCGGTGTGGTACGCGGTAGCGGGCAGCTTCCATGCGGTTTTCCACGCCGTCATGTGGCTGGCTTGCGCGGCATTGGTTTACACCTGCTATAAGCGCGTCGCCAATGGTTTGAAGGCCGTCTGAAAATAGCTCCCCCTCTTCCATTCCATTGATAACACGATAAACTTTATGCAAAAAACTTCGCACATCCTCCCTTTACTGCTCACGGTTTTCATTGCCGCACTTATCGTCTGGTCGGGCATCAACCCGTCCGACCGCGCCGTTTGGTACGCTGAAATCATCCCCGTTTCCACCGTATTTGTCGCGCTTATCGCCACTTACCGCCGCTTCCGTTTCAGCAATTTGGCTTATGTATTCATGAGCTTCTGGCTGATTATGCACACCATCGGCTCGCATTACACCTTCGCCGATGTCCCCTTCGATTGGGCAAACCGCCTGCTTGCGCCGTTTTTAGGCGAAGGGCGCAACCATTTTGACCGCGTCGGCCACTACATCATCGGTTTCTACGCCTATCCGATGGCCGAATGGCTGTTGCGCCGCAAACTCTGCCGCCCTACCCTTGCCTTGTTTTTCTCTTTGTTTTTCATCATGAGCGTGGCGGCGGCTTACGAAGTCATCGAATGGCAGTATGCGGTGATTGACGGCGGCGAAGCGGGGCTGGAGGTGCTCGGTTCGCAAGGCGATATTTGGGACGCGCAAAAAGACATGCTCGCCGATACGCTGGGCGCGCTGACTTCCTTGCTTATCTTTCTGTTTACCCGGCCTGACAAAAAACAAATTTCTAGCGAAAAAGGCTGAAATGCGGTTGATAATGTTGCGTTTGATTGGATTGCTGTTTTGCCGCCGTTGGGTTAGTTTAAATAAGGGAGGCCGTCTGAAATTGTGTTTTTCAGACGGCCTCTATCCTTCTCGCATCTATCCTGCTCAAGCGGCAATACCCAATAATCCGGCCAGTTGCGGCCAGTAAAACAGGCAGGCGATGGCGCAGACGGCGATGGCGATGCCTGCCGCATTGACGGTACTGATTTTTTCTTTGAAGGCGACCGCGCCGACGAGTGTGCCGCAGACGATGACGCCGATGTTCATACCGGCAAACACCAGCGTGGGATTGTCGGACATGGCCTGATGGGCGCGGATATAGGAGAGGATGTTGCCGAAGTTCAGGCAACCAAGTAACAGGCCGCCCAAGATGCCGGAGGCCGTCCATTTGCTGCCTTTGGCAAACAGGCGGCCGAACATCAGGATGCCGGCCAGACAAAAGGCCACGAGGAGGTTGCCGGGTACGGCCGTACCGCTTTTGGCCACTTGTTTGAACAGGACATCAATCACGCCGTAACCCGCCCAAACGGCCAGCAGCAAGCCGGCACTCTGCCAGCCGCCGCTTTTTTTCCCGCCTTCATGTTTCCACAGCAGGCAAAACAGCGCGGTAAATGCGAGGACGAGGCCGATGAGGCGGCCGCGCGACAGCTGTTCGCCGAACAGCAGGAACGAGGCCAAAACGGGGATGAAGAGCGACAGCCGTTGCGCGGCATCTGATTTGACGATGCCTGCCGCATCCACCGCCCTGCCCATGACGACGAACACCGTCGGCAGCAGCACGCCCAAGGCGGCAAACAGCCACCAGGTGGGCAGGTATTGCCGCCAGTTTGCGGTGTCCGGCTGCAAAAACAGCACGGTGAGGCCGACGGCGGCGATGTAGTTCACGCCTACCGCTTGTTCGAGGTCGATTTTTTTCTTTTTGGCGATTTTCAGCAGGACGGATACCGCCACGCTGCAACAGATGCTGATGATGAGGTAATACATAATCCGCTTTTTCTTTCCGCTTCCGCTAAATTTTCAGACGGCCTGACGATGGTGCGTTCAGGCCGTCTGAAAAGCATTTGTTTAAGGGCGCAGTTCGGGCAGGACGTTCAATATGGCCGATAGGACGGCCTCGCCGAGCCGCAGGGAGCGCTGGCCGTTCCAGCCGAAATCGTCGTCGGGCAGGTTGTGGTTGTCCTTAAACGGCATTTCCAACGTATAGGCCAGGCAGTCGAAGGTGTTGCCCACCCAGTTTGTCGCCATGGAGAGGTCGGCTTGGCCGGGCCGGTCTTTTTCGTAGCCATGCTCGTCTTGGAAATCGGGGCTGGCGGCGGCAAAAGCGGCTTTGAAGCGGCTTTCCAATGCCGCAATGCGCGGGCCGTAGCCGGGCACGCCTTCGGTTCCCGCCACGAAAATGTAAGGCAGGCCTTCGTCGCCGTGGATGTCGAGGAATAAATCGACGCCGGTTTCACGCATTTTTTCGCGGACATAAAACACTTCCGGGCTGCGCTCTTTGCTCGGCGACAGCCATTCGCGGTTGAGGTTTGCGCCGGCGGCATTGGTGCGCAGGTTGCCCAAGGCCGAGCCGTCGGGGTTCATATTCGGCACGACGTAGAATGTGGCGCTGTCGAGCAAGGCGCGCGCGGTCGGGTCTTGGGGGTCGAGCAAGCGGGCGAGCAGGCCTTCGATAAACCATTCGGCCATCGTTTCCCCGGGATGCTGGCGGGCGATAATCCAGATTTTCAAATCGCTTTCGACTTGGTTGCCTATGGTCAGCAGGTTGATGTCGCGCCCTTCGACGGTGCTGCCCAAGTCGTCTATCTGACACAGGCCGCTGCCTTGCGCGTCGCCCAGCAGGTTGAGGTGCTGCTCGGAGGAATAGGGTTCGAAATAGGCGTAGTACACGCTGTTGGACAGGGGCGTGTGTTCGATGGTCAGCACGCCGTTTTCATAACGGGTGGGCACGCAGAACCAGTTTTGGCGGTCGTACGAGGCGCGCGCCTGATAGTCTTCCCAGCCCGACGGATAGGCGGACGAGGCGGCGTTTTCAAAGTGCATGACGCAGTTTTGATAAGCCGCGCCCTGAAGGCGGAAATAAAACCATTGGGCGAAATCCGAAGCATTGTCGGGACGGATGGAAAGGCGGATGTTCTGAGGGTCGGCCAGGTCGTGCACGATGACCGCGCCGCCGTCGAATCGGGTGGAGATTTTCAGCATAAAATGCCCGGAAAGAAAAAGGTTGGAAACGCGGCATTATAGGTTCTATCGCCAGCTTGCGCCATCTTTCAGACGGCCTTTCCGCTATAATCGGGCCGTCTGAAAAATTGGAAAAGATATGAAACTGACTTTGATGTTCCGCGAATATTGCAGCTTGTGCCACGCCATGCGCGACCGTTTGACGGCTTTGCAGCAGGAGCGGCCTTTCGAATTGGAAGTGGTGGATGTGGACGACGATCCGCTGCTGGAGGAAAAATATAACGAGCTGGTTCCCGTGCTGTTGGACGGCGATAAGGAAATCTGCCATTGGCATTTGGATGAGGAGAAACTGCGCCGTCATTTGGACGGAGAGGCCGTCTGAAAAGGCGGCAGGAGGGTTTCAGACGGCCTTGATGCTTCAAAATATGTCTATAAACAAAAAGGCGGCAACCTAAAAGGCTGCCGCAATACCTCAAATCAGAGATTTACGCTTCACAAACAATACAGGCTACAGCCTGCACTTCATCCGCACAGCTCAACTCTGCGCAGACAAAGAGTGTAAGGCTTTTCAGACGGCCTGGCGGCGAAGGGATGGAAGAAGACCGCAGGCCGTCTGAAAACCTTATTGTTTAACCATGGGTCAGTGGAACTGGTTCATGGTGTTGTCTTTACCGCCCGCTTTCAGCGCGGCTTCACCGGCAAAGTATTCTTTGTGGTTGTCACCGATGTCCGATCCGGCCATGTTCTGGTGTTTCACGGTGGCGATGCCCTGGCGGATTTCCTGACGCTGAACGCCTTTCACATAAGCCAGCATGGCTTCGTCGCCGAAGTAGCCTTTCGCCAGATTGTCGGTAGACAGTGCGGCGGTGTGGTAGGTCGGCAGGGTAATCAGGTGGTGGAAAATACCAGCCTGTGCGGACGCGTCGCGCTGGAAGGTGCGGATGCGTTCGTCGGCTTCTTTCGCCAATTCGGTTTCGTCGTATTCGGCACTCATCAGTTTGGCGCGGTCGTAAGCGGACAAGTCTTTGCCTGCATCTTTCCAAGCATCGAACACTTGCTGGCGGAAGTTCAGCGTCCAGTTGAACGACGGGCTGTTGTTGTATACCAGCTTGGCGTTCGGAATCACTTCGCGCACGCGGTCGATCATTTCTTTGATTTGGCCGACATGCGGTTTTTCGGTTTCAATCCACAGCAAGTCCGCACCGTTTTTCAGCGAGGTGATGCAGTCCAGCACCACGCGGTCTACGCCTGTGCCTTTTTTGAATTGGAAAAGGTTGCTCGGCAGGCGGGTCGGTTTGATGGTTTTACCGTTGGTGTTCACAATCACGTCGCCAGCTTTGATTTGGCTCAGGTCGGTGATTTCTTCGCCTTCCAAGAAGCTGTTGTATTGGTCGCCCAAGTCGCCGGGTTGTGTGGAGAAGGCGATTTGCTTGGTCAGGCCTGCTCCCAAAGAGTCGGTACGGGCGACAATCACGCCGTCGTCCACGCCCAATTCAAGGAAGGCATAGCGCACGGCATTGATTTTGGCCAGGAAGTCCACATGGGGAACGGTTACTTTGCCGTCTTGGTGGCCGCATTGTTTTTCGTCGGATACCTGGTTTTCAATCTGGATACAGCAGGCACCGGCTTCAATCATTTTTTTCGCCAGCAGGTAGGTGGCTTCCGCATTGCCGAAACCGGCGTCGATATCGGCGATAATCGGTACGACGTGGGTTTGGAAGTTGTCGATTTTGCCTTGGATTTCGGCAGCTTT
This sequence comes from Neisseria elongata subsp. elongata, assembly GCF_900113545.1. GTDB lineage: Bacteria > Pseudomonadota > Gammaproteobacteria > Burkholderiales > Neisseriaceae > Neisseria > Neisseria elongata. The sequence continues at coordinate 123,094 of NZ_FOPS01000001.1, forward strand.
GGCATTGTCGCCTACGGCACGGGCTTCGTCCAAAGCGGTAAACAGCAAATCAAGTTCACGGGCATCTGCTTGTTTCAGGAAGGTGTACAACTCTTCAATCAATGCGGGGACAGAGGTTTTTTCGTGCATGGATTGGTCGGGCAGCGGGCCGAACTCGGAACGCATACCGGCAACCATCCAGCCGGAAAGGTAGAGGTAGCGTTTGTTCGGGGTTTGATGGTGTTTTTTCACCGCAATCAGTTTCTGCTGTCCGATAAAACCGTGCCAGCAGCCCAAAGATTGGGTGTAGTTGGCAGGATTGGCATCGTATTCGGCCATGTCGCGGCGCATGATGGCGGCGGTGTATTTGGCAATGTCCAAGCCGGTTTTGAAGCGGTTTTGCAAACGCATACGGGCAACGTATTCAGGCGTGATGGCTGCCCAACCCTGACCGTGCGCCTCTTTGACTTGTTCCGCTGCTTTGATTTCTTCCTGATAATTAGCCATTGTGATGCTCCTTTACTCTCTTCAATTTGGTTCTGATAAAAACGCCGCAACGCTTTTGTAATGGCGTGTAGTCGAGCGGCTTGACGTGAATTTACCTGCAAATTTTATACTTGCCAAGTATGTTTTTTTGATTTGCTTGGGGATTTTTTCTTCTTTGGGAGTGTGTTTAAGCGGATATTTGATATTTTCCCGCCAAACTCAGAAGCAAACGTGCATTTTATGGCCTCGTTTTCTAAAATTTAGGCAGTTTTTTGTTATTTTAATGTTATTAAAGAAGGTTTTTATTTTATAAACCCATGTGTTTCAGGTAATTAAATATCGCCTTATGTGTAATGCTTTGTAGTTTTATATTATCCAACCATATCGGAATGAAAAATATGATTCCGGATATTTCCCGCAAACCGGTTTTATTGAAAAAATCCAATATTTCCCAGAAAATCGGATTTGCATCGTAAAAAGCCGAAAAGCTGAGGCGGCTCAAGCAATTCTGCAAAGTCGGGCAACATTTTGCCGGTTTGAATTTAATCCGCTATGGTTTACAATCCGCCGCTTTGCAAACTGTGGTTCGCAATCCTCCCACAATAAAAAACTAAGGAATTTTCTATGACGCGTTCTTCTGAAGAGTTGCGGGGCATCACGCTGCTCGGCAATCAGCACACTCAATACAAAACCGAATATGCGCCGGAAGTTTTGGAAGCATTCGACAATAAGCATCCCGACAACGATTATTTCGTCAAATTCATCTGCCCCGAATTTACCAGCCTGTGCCCGATGACCGGGCAGCCGGATTTTGCCACCATACACATACGCTATATTCCGGGGGAAAAAATGGTGGAAAGCAAATCCCTCAAGCTGTATTTGTTCAGCTTCCGCAATCACGGTGATTTCCACGAAGACTGCGTCAATATCATCATGAAGGATTTAATCGGACTGATGCAGCCGAAGTATATTGAAGTGTTCGGCGAATTTACCCCGCGCGGCGGTATTGCCATCCATCCGTTTGCCAATTACGGCCAGAAGGAGACGGAATTCGAACAATTGGCACGTGAACGCCTGTTCAAGCACGATATGCTATGAATGCGGATATACGCGAATTCAGCGTTTTGCAACAGCGAAAGGCGTTGTTCTGGCTGGTTTTCTTTCATATCGCCGTAATTGCCGCGAGTAATTACCTGGTGCAGTTTCCCTTTACCGTTACCTTGCCCAACGGCTATGAGGTGCATTCCACTTGGGGTGCATTGAGTTTCCCGTTTATTTTTCTGGCCACCGATTTGACCGTCCGCATATTCGGCCGCAGGCCTGCGCGGCGGGTGGTTTTTTTCTCCATGTTTCCCGCACTCCTGCTGTCGTATGCCATATCCGTCACTTTCCACCAAGGCATCTGGCAGGGGACGGCGGCATTGGCTGCGTTTGACGGTTTGGTATTCCGCATTGCCGCCGCCAGTTTTGCCGCCTACGCTGTGGGGCAGTTGCTCGATATTTTTGTCTTCGACCGTTTACGCCGTCTGAAAAAATGGTGGGTGGCACCGACAGCTTCCACTTTTGTCGGTAATGCGGTCGATACCCTGCTCTTCTTTGCGATTGCCTTCCATGCCGGTACGGATGCCTTTATGGCGGAAAATTGGCCTCAGATTGCGGTTGTGGATTATTTGTTCAAACTGGTTATCTGTACGCTGTTTTTCCTTCCGGCATACGGGTTGATGCTGAATATATTGGTAAAGAAAATAACGGTGCTGCCCAGCGGGCGGTGATGGTCGCGGTAATGTTTGCCGTCCCGGCCGCGATTGTCGGGCGGCGGTTTTATTAGGTTGATGAATATGATTAAGGCTGTTTTATTCGATCTCGACGGCACATTGGCCGATACCGCTTTGGACTTGGGCGGTGCATTGAATGTTTTGTTGCGCAGGCACGGCCTGCCGGAGAAAAGTATAGAAGATATCCGCCCCGTTGCCAGTCACGGCGCAGGCGGCTTGATTGGATTCGGCGCGGGCATAGGCAAGGAACATCCCGAATACGGCCGGTGGCGCGAGGAATATCTGGCCGAATACGAGCGTTGTTTTAACCGCGACACGGTTTTGTTCGACGGAGTCGATAAACTGATTGGCGAATTGAACCGACGCGGCCTGAAATGGGGCATTATCACCAACAAGCCGAAAAAGTTTACCGACCGTTTGGTACCGAAACTCGGCTTTTCTATCCCGCCGCAGACAGTGGTCAGCGGAGATACCTGCGACGAAGCCAAACCTTCGGTCAAACCCATGCTTTACGCCTGCGAACAAATCAATGTCCACCCGCAAGAGTGCCTTTATGTCGGCGATGCGGAGCGCGATATGGAGGCGGGCAGGAATGCGGGAATGAAAACCGTCTTAGCCTCGTGGGGATACATTGCCGAAAGCGATCGGACGGATACCTGGCCTGCCGATTTTGTTGTCAAGATGCCGCTGGATATTTTGACTTTACCGCCTGTTGCAAGCCTTGCTTGACCAGATAAACGGCAATAAGGAAAAGGCCGTCTGAAATATGTTTTCAGACGGCCTGTGTGCTTCAAATCAAGCTTAGGCGGCGAAACGGCGGGCAACTTCGTCCCAGTTTACGATTTCCCAGAAGCCGTTCAGATAGTTCGGACGGCTGTTGCGATAGTCGATGTAGTAGGCATGTTCCCATACGTCGCAAGTCAGCAAGGGGGTGTTGTCGCTGTTGAGGGGGGTGGCGGCGTTAGAGGTGGATACCAAATCCAATTCGCCGGCCGGCGTTTTAACCAACCATGCCCAGCCCGAACCGAAAGTACCGGCGGCACAGGTATCGAACGCTTTTTGGAAGGCTTCGAAGCTGCCCCATTTCGCATCAATGGCAGCGGCCAGTTCGCCGGAAGGCTTGCCTTGGCCTTTGGGGGTAAAGCCCAGCCAGTAGAAAGTATGGTTCCAGGTTTGTGCCGCATTGTTGAATACGCCGCCGGAAGATTTTTTAACGATTTCTTCCAAAGGGGCATTTTCAAATTCAGTGCCTTTGATTTGGTTGTTCAGATTGGTGATGTAGGTTTGATGGTGTTTGCCGTAGTGGTATTCCAAGGTTTCTTTGGACAAGTGCGGTTCCAAAGCATCCAAGGCATAAGGCAGTTCTGGCAGTTTGTGTTCCATGGTGATACTCCTGATATTTTTATTCGATTGATTGTGGCGGCCGATTCGTCCCGGCCGGAAAAGGCCGTCTGAAAGACAGAGGCTGAGCCGATTTTACCCGTTTCGGCATCGGAAACCAATTAAACTTTTATTTGCCCGCCATAGTATCGGTCTGATGGGAAAGTCGAAAAACTCAAGGCAGAAGCGGCAGCATCCGATGCGACAGCCCCGTTTTACCCTTTTCAGACGGCCTGAAACCTTTGTTTGTGGTTATTCGGATGGCTCACTGTCTTTTTTGGATACAGGCTGAGGTCCCAAGCCGAAACGCTTTTCATAATCTGACGCTTCTTTATGATCGCGCTCCTCCATACCGAAAGCGCTCGCATTGACCCAAATCACTAAAACGGCCACGATAATTGAAAATACAGAAATAATTGCCCAAAACATTGTTTTTCACTCTTGATTTCGTTATTGGAAGGCCGGCATTCTACGCCGATTAACAGCGATGTACCAAATCCGCTATAATCCATCGATTTACACCAACCACGCGGTTCGCAAACCTCCCGCGTTACCAAAACTAGGATTCACCATGCAAAACCCACAAGCCTTGGTCATCTTCTCCGGCGGTCAAGATTCCACCACCTGCCTGATTCAGGCGATTCAAACCTACGGGCGCGAAAACGTTCAAGCCATTACCTTCCAATACGGACAACGCCACGCCGTCGAGCTGGAACGCGCCCGCTGGATTGCGCAGGATTTGGGCGTCAAACAAACCGTACTCGACTTGAGTCTGATGCAGCAGATTACGCACAACGCCCTGATGGACGACACCGCCGCCATCGAAACCGCTTCAGACGGCCTGCCCAATACCTTCGTGGACGGACGCAACGCCTTGTTCCTGCTCTACGCCGCCATCTACGCCAAAGGACAAGGCATCAAACACATCATCGCAGGCGTGTGCGAAACCGACTTTTCCGGCTATCCCGACTGCCGCGACGTGTTCGTCAAATCCATGAACGTTACCCTCAATCTGGCGATGGACTACGCCTTCCAAATCCACACCCCGCTGATGTACCTGACCAAAGCGCAAACCTGGGCGCTGGCGGACGAAATGGGCGCGCTGGACTACATCCGCGAGCAGACCCACACCTGCTACAACGGCATCGTCGGCGGCTGCCACGAATGCCCGAGCTGCGTGTTGCGCGAGCGCGGACTGGCGGAATATTTGGAAAGCCAAAAGGCCGTCTGAAAAATAAACGGCTGCAAGCCGCATATGTCTCAATTACATTATGAAATACTCAATAAAAAACATATTGTTAAATATTTATATAATCAGACAAGGCGGCGTTATCAGGGCTTGCAGTCGATTTATTATTCCTAAAAACAAGAAGCAAAAGGGCAGAAAAAGGATATTTTTCAAAGCCCAATCATCGGCTTCGTTATATCGGGCTCAAAGAAACAATGTATGGGATTGTTGCATTTTGTCCCGCAAACAAACTGCCGGCCCAAAATATCCGCAGCACGGGATAATTTTGTTTGCCCCCAAGGCTTATCAACCAATATAATGAGCGGTTTTTTAGAACACCTTACGCAGCCCGTTCGTACCGGAAGGATACCCAACCTGTGCGACCGACCCGTATCCACCTCTTCGAGTTCCGTTCCAGCCGGTATCGAGTTTCTTTGGAGCATTAAAGATGACCACAGAACCCGCCGCCCAGCCCTATCTGCAAATCAAAGGCCTGGTTAAAAAATTCGGCAGCACTTTTGCCGTCCGCCAAATCAATCTTGACATCCAACAGCATGAAATTTTCGCCTTACTGGGCAGTTCCGGCAGCGGAAAATCAACCCTGCTGCGCATGCTGGCCGGCATGGAAACCCCGAGTGAAGGCAGCATCATCCTGGACGGCCAGGATATTACCGCCCTCGCCCCCTATGAGCGTCCGATCAACATGATGTTCCAAAGCTACGCCCTCTTCCCCCATATGACGGTTGAGCAGAACATCGCATTCGGTTTGAAACAAGATAAATTGCCTGCCGATGAAATCAATGTGCGGGTCGAAGAAATGCTCCGCCTGGTGCAAATGACCAAATACGCCAAACGCAAGCCGCACCAACTCTCAGGCGGCCAGCAACAGCGTGTGGCACTCGCACGTTCCCTGGCCAAGCGTCCGAAGCTGCTGCTGTTGGACGAACCTTTGGGTGCATTGGATAAAAAACTGCGCCAGCAAACCCAGCTTGAACTGGTCAATACTTTGGAAAAAGTGGGTGTAACCTGCATCATGGTTACCCATGACCAAGAAGAAGCCATGACCATGGCTACCCGTGTGGCGATTATGTCCGACGGTGAGCTGCAACAAGTGGATACACCAAGCAATATCTATGATTATCCCAACAGCCGCTTTACCGCCGAATTTATCGGCGAAACCAATATTTTTGAAGGGAAAGTAGTGCACAAAGACGAAGGGCATGCCCTAATCGAATGTGACGAACTGCCCAGCAAAATCTACACCGACCAAAAATTCGACGGAAAAGTCGATCAAACCATTTGGGTCAGCATCCGTCCAGAAGATATTGATTTACATAAAGAAAAACCCGCTCACCGCGATACCTACAACTGGGCGAAAGGCACGGTAAAAGAAATTGCGTACTTAGGTAGCTTCGCGATTTATCACGTACAAATGCAGAGCGGCCGCATCATCAAAAGCCAAGTGCCTGCCCCTTACTGGTATGTGCGCAACATTACGCCGCCTACTTGGGGTGATGAAGTGTACCTCGACTGGCCGGAAAACCAGCCTACCCCCCTAACCCGCTAGGAGGCCGTCTGAAATGTCCGTCAATATCAAACGCCGTCTGCGACCGGGACGGAAATTGGTTATCGGCATCCCATATGTTTGGTTGCTGCTGCTGTTTTTAATACCTTTTTTCATCGTCCTGAAAATCAGCTTCGCCGAGCAGGATATTAAAATCCCGCCGTATACCGATTTGTTTGTAACCGATCCGGAAACAGGAAAGCAGACTCTGCATATCGTTATGCAGAATTATAAAGAAATCTTCCAGAATTTCGGCGGCACACTGTCGCAAATGCTAGGGCTGTCGCCTGCTGACGGCGATAGCAATATGTATCTGCGAACCTATTGGTCGTCGCTGAAGACAGCCTTCGTTACCACCCTAATCTGCCTTTTGCTCGGCTATCCGATGGCTTATGCCATTTCGCGTGCCAAACCGGCCTACCGGAACGGCCTGCTGCTGGCGATTATGCTGCCTTTCTGGACTTCCTTCCTGCTGCGTGTTTACGCTTGGATGGGGTTGCTTACTTCTAACGGCATCATTAACCACCTGCTGATCAAGTACGGCATCATCGACGAACCGCTGAATATGTTCTACAACGCCTTTTCACTCCAGCTGGTGATGGTTTACGCCTACCTGCCGTTTATGATCCTGCCGCTTTACACCCAACTGATCAAACTCGATGGCAGGTTGCTGGAAGCCGCCTCCGACTTGGGTGCCGGCCCGATTAAAACCTTCTTCTCCATTACCCTGCCCCTGTCGAAAACCGGCATCGTCGCAGGATCGATGTTGGTTTTCGTTCCGGCTGTGGGTGAGTTCGTTATTCCGGACTTGGTTGGCGGCTCGGATAATCTCATGATTGGCAAAGTATTGTGGATGACTTTCTTTGAGCAGAATAACTGGCCTTTGGCCTCCGCCTTGGCTGTGGTTATGGTGCTGTTGCTGGTCGTACCGATTACCTTCTACCACCGTTATGAAAACCGCCAATTGGAAGAAGGAGGGAAAAATGGCTAACAAACAGAAATTGTCTTGGTTTTTAAAAGCAATGCTTTTCCTCGGCCTGGCTTTTCTCTACATCCCTTTGATTGTATTGGTAGTCTACTCCTTCAACGATTCGAAGCTCGTTACCATCTGGGGCGGTTTTTCCACCAAATGGTATGCCAAGCTGCTGAATAACGACCAAATCTTGGAGGCCGCATGGCTGTCGCTCCGCATAGCCGTTGTCTCCTCCTTGGCAGCTACAGTACTCGGTACTTTAGCCGGTTATGCATTGGCTCGGATTAAACGTTTCCGCGGCAGCACCTTGTTTGCCGGCATGGTATCGGCACCCATGGTTATGCCCGACGTGATTACTGGCCTGTCGATGCTGCTGCTGATCATCCAAGTGCAAACCATGTTGCAAGGCATTTTCGGAAACACTTCTTCGTTCGGCAACGGCTTTTTTACCATCTTCCTCGGCCATGCCACCCTATGTATGGCTTACATCACCGTTGTCATCCGTGCCCGTCTGGCCGAGCTTGACCAGTCTTTGGAAGAGGCGGCTATGGATCTGGGTGCGCGCCCGCTGAAAATTTTTTTCGTGATTACCCTGCCGCTGATTATGCCGGCCATAGTTTCCGGCTTCCTGCTCGGCGTTACCTTGTCGCTGGATGATTTGGTGATTACCTCTTTCTTGTCCGGTCCCGGCTCATCCACACTGCCGCAAGTGATTTTCTCCAAAATCAAACTCGGACTTGATCCGCAAATGAACGTGTTGGCCACCATCATCATTGCAATCGTCGGCACTTTGGTTATCATCATGAACTGGTATATGATGCGTCAGACCACCCGACGCGAACGTGAGGCTGCCGAGGCAGAACGGCAAGAGAGGCTAGCAATGGAACAAGTCATCCATCATTGATGCAGACAGTCAAATAAGCATATAGTAGAGGCCGTCTGAAAACCATTGTCCGTATCCCGGCATATGTTTTCAGACGGCCTTTTTGAAAAACAAAAAACGACCTCATACGGTCATCAACTTTCACTTAAAACCATCCCCATGAATTCAAACAACGATTTTCAAGCCATTTTAAAAGACCTTGGAAAACAGGCGCGGAAAACAGCGGAAAAACAGGTCGCAAAACAGCAGGCGGTGCAAAGCGAACAAAATAAGCAAATAGATTTTTCGGCCATGATGGCCGATGTCAAACCCCTGAAAAGCGGCAGCGGCCGTTATGAGCAACCGCGCGATTTATCCCCTATCAAACCGCGCCCCAAAGACGATGGAAAATCTTTGGAAGACGGCTACTTTTATATCGGGGACGGGCAATGGCTCGACATCCCCTCTTCATTCAGCAAAAACGGGCGCGGTCAAAACGACATCAAACGCCTGCAAAGCGGCTATTACCCTGTTGTTGCCGATGTCGACCTGCACGGCTACACACAAGAAGAAGCCCAACAGGTATTGAACGAATTTATTGCTTTCGTCCAACGGCGGGGGGTATGCGGGGAAATTATCCATGGTAGCGGATTGGGTTCCTCCGGGTATCAGCCAAAGTTGAAAAACCTGGTCCGTCGTTGGCTGATGATGCATCCCGACGTTTTGGCCTACGCCGAACCGCATAAAAATAATGACGGCGCAGTCCTCATCCTACTCAAGCGGCAGCGGAAAACAGATGAGTCGGCAGACTGACTCTTTACTTTTTTTAACCTTAAAAGGCCGTCTGAAAGCATCTTTAGCGCATCGGCGGTAAATTTTCTTTTTTGATTTATTTATTCTTTATCGAACAATAACCGGACTGTATTTCAGCTATCGGAAGTTTGAAAAAGAAAAAATACCCTCTTTGCTGCGGTATGCTTTTTTGATTCCGCACAAATATGGCCCATGACGGTTTGCAAGCCCTGCCGATAACTGATAGCATTTCGGCGCGAAAATGTATCGCCAAAAAACGCTTTACAACCGTTTCAAAAACTTTGTTTAACAAGCTTTTGAAAGCTATACATATTACTTCAATCAACCCCCTGTTCGTCCGTTTTTCGGCCGTTAGGGAAAATTTCAGACGGCCTCCATGTCCGCAAACTCAACATCGCGGCGTTGTGCCGTGTTCCGTAACTCTCCACTGAAGGGATTATCCATGTCCAACCAAATTAACGACATCGATCCGATTGAAACTCAGGAATGGTTAGATGCCTTAAGCTCCGTGCTGGAAAACGAAGGCACCGAGCGCGCGCATTTCCTGCTGGAAAATCTGGTGAAATACACCCGCCGCCGCGGCATCCACATGCCGTTTGACGCGACTACCGCCTATTTGAATACGATTCCGGTAGGCAAAGAGCAGAAATCTCCCGGCAATCATGAGCTGGAACACCGCATCCGCTCCATCATCCGCTGGAATGCGGCTGCCATGGTACTGCGCGCGGGCAAAAAAGATTTGGAACTGGGCGGTCATATCGCCTCCTTCCAATCTGCTGCCACTTTGTATGATGTCGGCTTCAACCACTTCTGGCGCGCCAAAGGCGAAGGCGAAGAAGGCGATTTGGTATTCGTACAAGGCCACTCTGCCCCCGGCATCTATGCTCGTGCCTATGTAGAAGGCCGTCTGACAGACGAACAATTGGATAATTTCCGTCAGGAAGTTGGTGGTAACGGCCTGCCGTCTTACCCTCACCCGCACCTGCTGCCCGACTTCTGGCAGTTCCCGACCGTATCGATGGGCTTGGGCCCGCTGATGGCGATTTATCAGGCGCGCTTCCTAAAATATCTGGACTCACGCGGTTTGAGTAAAACCAAAGGCCGCAAGGTTTGGGTATTCTGCGGCGACGGTGAAATGGACGAGCCGGAAAGCCAAGGCGCAATCGCATTGGCGGCACGCGAAGGCTTGGACAACCTGATTTTCGTCATCAACTGTAACCTGCAGCGTTTGGACGGCCCGGTTCGCGGCAACGGCAAAATTATTCAGGAATTGGAAGGTAACTTCCGCGGTGCCGGTTGGAATGTATTGAAAGTGATTTGGGGTAGCCGTTGGGACGCACTGCTGGCACGCGACACCAACAACGCACTGAAAAACCGCATGAACGAATGTCTGGACGGCGACTACCAGACTTATAAATCCAAAGACGGTGCATATGTTCGCGAACATTTCTTCAACACGCCCGAATTGAAGGCCTTGGTGGCCAATATGTCCGATGACGAAATCTGGGCATTGAACCGCGGCGGCCACGACCCGCACAAAGTATATGCGGCTTATTATGAAGCTGTGAATAACGCGGACGGCCGTCCGACCGTGATTCTGGCCAAAACCATTAAAGGCTACGGCATGGGCCAATCCGGCGAAGCACAAAACGTTGCCCACCAAGCGAAAAAAATGGACAAGGATTCGTTGAAACAGTTCCGCGACCGTTTCGGCATCAAGGTAACCGACGAGCAAATCGAGAGCGGCGACCTGCCTTACATCCGTTTTGCGGAAGACAGCGAAGAAATGAAATATCTGCGCGAGCGTCGCAACGCCTTGGGCGGTTATCTGCCGCAGCGCAACCCGAACAACGAAGCATTGCCGATTCCCGCTTTGGCCGATTTCGACGCACAGTTGCAATCCAGCGGCGACCGCGAATTTTCAACCACAATGGCATTTGTCCGCGTGTTGGCCACTCTGTTGAAAGACAAGCAAATCGGCAAACGTATCGTACCGATTGTACCTGACGAAAGCCGTACCTTCGGTATGGAAGGCATGTTCCGCCAATACGGCATCTGGAATCCGAAAGGCCAGCAGTACACGCCGCAGGATAAAGACCAGCTGATGTTCTATAAAGAATCGGTAGACGGTCAGATTTTGCAGGAAGGCATCAACGAACCGGGTGCAATGGCCGACTGGATTGCGGCTTCGACCAGTTATGCGAACAACCGTTTCGCCATGATTCCGTTCTATATTTATTATTCTATGTTCGGCTTCCAGCGTGTCGGCGATTTGGCCTGGGCGGCAGGCGATATGCATGCGCGCGGCTTCCTGTTGGGCGGCACTGCCGGCCGGACGACGCTGAACGGCGAAGGTTTGCAGCACGAAGACGGCCATAGCCAGATTCAGGCCGACTTAATTCCGAACTGCGTGTCCTACGACCCGACTTTCTCTTACGAAGTGGCGGTGATTGTTCACAGCGGCCTGAAACGGATGTATGTGGACAATGAAGATGTGTTCTTCTACATCACACTGATGAACGAGAACTACACCCACCCGGCCCTGCCGCAACGCGAAGGCATCGAAGAAGAAATCCTGAAAGGTATGTATCTCTTCAAAGCCGGCGAAAAAGGCGGCAAAAAAGTTCAGCTGATGGGTTCGGGTACGATTTTCCAAGAAGTGCTTGCTGCTGCCGACCTGCTGAAACAAGATTTCGGTGTCGATGCGGACATTTGGTCTTGCCCGTCCTTCAACCTGCTGCACCGCGACGCCATCGAAGTGGAACGCTACAACCGCCTGCATCCGCTGGAAGAGAACAAACTGCCGTTCGTTACCAGCCAGCTGCAAGGCCACGAAGGCCCGGTGGTCGCCGCCACGGATTATGTCCGCAGTTTCGCCGACCGCATCCGTGCGTATATCCCCAATGATTATCATGTGTTAGGCACAGACGGTTTCGGCCGCTCCGATAGCCGAGCCAATCTGCGTTCGTTCTTTGAAGTAGACCGCTACAATATCGCCGTTACCGCGCTCAGCGCCTTGGCCGACCAGGGCAAAATCGGTAAGGAAACGGTTCAGCAGGCGATTGAGAAATACGGCGTTAAAACCGATACCGCGCCAAGCTGGAAACGTTAAGCGGCTTTAAGACGGCCTGACATTGATTGGAAGGCCGTCTGAAAAAGATAAAAGGAAAATCTATGAAGCCATTATTTATCGGATGTTTTACTGTGTTATTGGCTGCCTGTTCGTCCAATGCGCCGCTAGTTCGGCAGGAGGTAGCTTATGACAGTAGTTCTCAAGCTCGTGTCCGCTTATACGGCCAAAATCAGAAACCGGCCTATTTGATCAGTGGAATAGATTGTGAAAATCAAAAACACGGTATCAAGGTCGGTACAGGAGGAAGTTTGGGCGATGCCTTCGGTTCGCTGGTTGGTACGGCGAAAAGTCAAAGCTTGGGCATACCCGAAACGGAACACAGTCGCAACGTAGTCAAGATGAACGGTGTTTTATCGCGGGCGTTTTTCCGCGAATATATCGTGCCTGCCGATAAAGCAGCCAACGTTCAGGCTGCATATATAGGCCTGACCACCGTTTCGAAAACGCCAACTACTGTCTCGATACTCACAGAAGGTTCGTGCAATAAAAAAATGGCTTCATTTGTCCCTAAAGCAGGACACGATTACGAAGTAATCGGTTTACCCGGGAAGGGTTGCACCGTTGCCGTCTACGAAATCGGCAAACAGGGCGAATTGTCTCCCGTATCCCTGCAGGGCGCTGTAATGTGCAGCAAACGTTAATTTTGAAGATACCCGAAATTTTTTCGAACGGTATCACAAGCTATAAAAGGAAGGCTCAATGAGCATCGTAGAAATCAAAGTACCCGATATCGGCGGTCATGAAAACGTGGACATCATAGCCGTAGAAGTCAAAGCCGGCGACACCATTGCCGTGGACGACACCCTGATTACGCTGGAAACCGACAAAGCGACCATGGACGTGCCTGCCGATGCGGCCGGCGTGGTTAAGGAAGTCAAAGTCAAAGTAGGCGACAAAGTATCCGAAGGCGGCGTTATCCTGCTGGTGGAAACCGCAGCCGCAACCGATGCGCCCGCCGCACCTGTTGTCGAAGCTCCTGCCGCCACCGCGGCTCCTGCGCCCGCTGCCGCCCCTGCCGCTTCGGGCGGAGTGGAAACCGTCGCCGTCCCCGACATCGGCGGCCATGAAAACGTGGACATCATCGCCGTCGAAGTCAAAGTGGGTGATACCGTTGCCGTGGACGACACGCTGATTACGCTGGAAACCGACAAGGCGACCATGGACGTGCCCTGTACCGCTGCCGGCGTAGTTAAAGCCGTGCTGGTGAAAGTAGGCGACAAAGTATCCGAAGGTGCGCCGATTATCGAAGTGAAAACCGCCGGTTCTGCTGCCGCAGCTCCTGCTCCTGCGGCCGAAGCCCCGAAAGCAGCTGCCGTCCCCGCCCCTGCGGCAGCATCTGTTTCCGCGCCCGCGCCTGCCGCCGCCCCCGTAGCAGCGTTCGGCAGCACGCCGGTAAACGAAGCGGCATTTGCCAAAGCCCATGCAGGCCCCTCCGCCCGCAAACTGGCGCGCGAATTGGGTGTGGATTTGGGCTTGGTAAAAGGCACAGGCCTGAAAGGCCGCATTGTAGGCGACGACATCAAAGCCTTCGTCAAAGCCGCATTGCAGGGCGGTGCGGGCAAGGGTGCGCCTGCGGCAGCCGGCGCGTCTTTGGGCGGCGGTTTGGATTTGCTGCCGTGGCCGAAGGTGGACTTTGCCAAGTTCGGCGAAGTGGAAGTGAAAGAGTTGAGCCGAATCAAGAAAATTTCCGGCCAAAACCTGTCGCGCAACTGGGTGATGATTCCGCACGTTACCGTAAACGAAGAAGCGGACATGACCGATTTGGAAGAATTCCGCAAACAGTTGAACAAGGAATGGGAACGCGAAGGCGTGAAACTGTCTCCGTTGGCCTTTATCATCAAGGCTTCCGTCAGCGCGCTGAAACAATTCCCCGAATTCAATTCGTCTTTGGACGGCGATAACCTGGTATTGAAAAAATACTTCCACATCGGTTTTGCCGCCGACACGCCGAACGGCCTGGTTGTACCAGTGATTAAAGATGTGGACAAAAAAGGCTTGAAAGAAATCAGCCAAGAATTGACCGAACTGAGCAAGAAAGCCCGCGAAGGCAAACTCAAACCGCAGGAAATGCAGGGCGCGTGCTTTACCATTTCCAGCCTGGGCGGTATCGGCGGTACCGGTTTTACGCCCATTGTAAATGCTCCTGAAGTGGCCATTTTGGGCGTGTGCAAATCCCAAATCAAACCGGTTTGGAACGGCAAAGAGTTTGAGCCGCGCCTGATGTGCCCGCTGTCGCTGTCGTTCGACCACCGCGTTATCGACGGTGCGGCCGGCATGCGCTTTACCGTGTTCTTGGCCAATCTGCTGAAAGATTTCCGCCGCATCACGCTGTAAGCGTTTCGGACGGTTCTTGATGCAAAAGGCCGTCTGAAAACGCGAATCCGGCGGTTTCAGACGGCCTTCCCCCCTTTTAAAACTTTTAAAATCGGGATATCAATGAACGAAAAACAAATCCGCATCCTGTCTGTTGTCGCCACCATTACCGCCGTGTGTATGTATGTGGCCTACATCCCGCAGATTCAGGCCAATCTGGCCGGACACAAAGGCTCGCCATGGCAACCTTTGGCTGCGGCGATAAACTGTACGTTGTGGGTAGCTTACGGATTATTCAAAAAACCGCGCGACCTGCCGGTGGCCATCGCCAACGCGCCAGGCATCGTGTTGGGATTATTTGCCTTCATAACCAGTTTTTAATATCGAATTCGGCAGGCCGTCTGAAAACACCGGCCTGCCCGCGAAAGGTTTGAAATGAATTTGATCGAATTAAAAGTACCCGATATCGGCGGCCACGAAAACGTGGACATCATCGCCGTTGAAATCAAAGCAGGCGACACCATCGCCATCGATGACACGCTGATTACATTGGAAACCGACAAAGCCACCATGGACGTTCCTGCCGAAGCCGCAGGTGTGGTGAAAGAAGTGAAAGTGAAAGTGGGCGACAAAATTTCCGAAGGCGGCGTGATTGCCGTTATCGAAGCCGCCGATGCGTCTGCCGCTGCCGAAGCACCGAAAGCCGCCGCAGCGCCCGCCCCTGCCCAAGAAGCCCCCAAAGCCGCCGCGCCCGCACCGCAGGCCGCACAATTTGCCGGTTCTGCCGATGCCGAATACGACGTGGTAGTATTGGGCGGCGGCCCCGGCGGCTATTCAGCTTCATTTGCCGCAGCCGACGAAGGCCTGAAAACCGCCATCATCGAGCAATACAGCACCTTGGGCGGCGTGTGCCTGAACGTGGGCTGTATCCCGTCTAAAGCCCTGCTGCACAACGCAGCCGTGATTGACGAAGTGAAACACTTGGTAAAAAACGGCATCAAGTTCGGCGAACCCGAAATCAATGTAGACGAACTGCGCGGCTACAAAGAAAAAGTCATCGCCAAACTCACCGGCGGCTTGGCAGGCATGGCAAAAGCCCGCAAAGTGGACATCATCCAAGGTAACGGCCAATTCGTAGGCGCAAACCACATCGAAGTGTCGCTCACCGAATCCGCACAATACGAACAAGCCACCGAAATCGGCGCGAAAAAAACCGTTGCCTTCAAAAACTGTATCATCGCCGTGGGCAGCCGCGTGGTGAAACTGCCCTTCATTCCTGAAGACCCACGCATTGTGGACAGCACCGGCGCGCTTGAGCTGCGTCAAAACGGCGGCAAACTGCCTGAAAAAATGCTGGTCATCGGCGGCGGCATCATCGGCCTGGAAATGGGCACCGTGTACAGCACGCTGGGCGCACGCTTGGACGTAGTGGAAATGATGGACGGCCTGATGCAGGGCGCAGACCGCGACTTGGTAAAAGTGTGGGAGAAAATGAACGCCCACCGCTTCGACAACATCATGACCAACACCAAAACCGTGGCCGTGGAAGCCAAACCCGACGGCATCTACGTAACCTTTGAAGGCGAAAAAGCACCGAAAGAGCCGCAACGCTACGACTTGGTGCTGGTGGCTGCCGGCCGCGCACCGAACGGCAAACTCTGCTCCGCCGAAAAAGCAGGCGTGGCCGTTACCGAACGCGGCTTCATCGAAGTGGACAAACAAATGCGCACCAACGTGCCGCATATCTACGCCATCGGCGACGTGGTCGGCCAACCTATGCTGGCGCACAAAGCCGTACACGAAGGTCATGTGGCAGCCGAAAACTGCGCCGGCCACAAAGCCTACTTCGACGCACGCGTGATTCCGGGCGTGGCCTACACCGATCCCGAAGTGGCTTGGGTGGGCGTTACCGAAGAAATCGCCAAACGCGACGGCATCAAAATCACCAAAGCCGTGTTCCCGTGGGCCGCATCCGGCCGCGCCATTGCCAACGGCCGCGACGAAGGCTTCACCAAGCTGATTTTCGACGCTGAAAGCGGCCTGATTATCGGCGGCGGTATCGTCGGCACGCATGCGGGCGATATGATCGGCGAAATCTGCCTGGCCATCGAAATGGGTTGCGATGCGGAAGACATCGGCAAAACCATCCATCCGCACCCCACCTTGGGAGAAAGCATCGGCATGGCGGCGGAAGTGGCCAACGGCACTTGCACCGACTTGCCGCCGCAAAAGAAAAAGAAATAATGTAGTGTAAAAAAACAAGGCCGTCTGAATGCCCTACCCGGTTTTCAGACGGCCTTCCGTATTGCGGCAGGCTATCGGATTGGTTAAAATCACGCATTCCAACACTGGTACAGCATCATGACTAAATTTATTTTCGTAACCGGCGGCGTCGTATCTTCACTCGGAAAAGGTATCGCCGCCGCTTCTATTGCCGCCATCCTCGAATCGCGCGGCTTGAACGTGACCATGCTCAAGCTCGACCCTTATATCAACGTCGACCCCGGCACCATGAGTCCGTTCCAGCACGGCGAAGTGTTCGTCACCGACGACGGCGCGGAAACCGACCTCGACTTGGGACACTACGAACGTTTCATCAACGCCACCATGACTCGTCGCAACAGCTTCAGCACGGGGCAGGTGTACGAAAACGTCATCGCCAAAGAACGCCGCGGCGACTACCTCGGCGGCACGGTCCAAGTCATCCCGCACATTACCGACGAAATCAAACGCCGCATCCACGAAGGCGCGGCAGGTTACGATGTCGCCATCGTCGAAATCGGCGGCACGGTCGGCGACATCGAATCGCTGCCGTTTTTGGAAGCCATCCGTCAGATGCGCAGCCAGTTGGGACGCAACAACACCTTGTTTGCCCACTTGAGCTACGTCCCCTACATCGCTGCCGCCGGCGAAATCAAAACCAAGCCGACCCAGCATACCGTTAAAGAAATGTTGAGCATCGGTTTGCAGCCCGACATCCTGATTTGCCGCATGGACAGGAAAATGCCCGCGGACGAACGCCGTAAAATCGCCCTGTTCTGCAACGTGGAAGAACGCGCGATTGTGGGCAGCTACGACGTGGACAGCATCTACGAATGCCCCGAAATGTTGCACGACCAAGGCATCGACAACATCATTACCGAACAGTTGCAGCTGAACGTGCAACAGGCGGATTTGACCGCGTGGAAAAAAATCGTCCATGCCATCAAAAATCCGAAACACACCGTCAAAATCGCCATGGTCGGCAAATACGTCGATTTGACCGAATCCTACAAATCGCTGATCGAAGCGTTAAGGCACGCTGGCATACACACACAAACCGACGTGAAAATCGACTATATCGACAGCGAAAGCATAGAAAAAGACGGTATAGGCCGTCTGAAAGAATTCGATGCCATATTGGTTCCCGGCGGTTTCGGCGTGCGCGGTGTGGAAGGGAAAATCGCATCTGCCCGCTATGCGCGTGAAAACAACATTCCCTATCTCGGCATTTGCCTAGGCATGCAGATTGCCCTCATCGAATACGCACGCGATGTGGCAGGCATGAAAAATGCCAACTCCACCGAGTTCGACATCAAAACCGAATCTCCGGTCGTCGCCCTGATTGACGAATGGCAAACCGCCGACGGCAGCGTCGAAACCCGCGACGAATCCGCCGATTTGGGCGGCACCATGCGTTTGGGCGCGCAAGAAGTTGAATTGAAAGCAGGCAGCCTCGCCGCCAAAATCTACGGCAGCGAACATATCCGCGAACGCCACCGCCACCGCTACGAAGTCAATAACAACTATGTTCCCGCGCTGGAGAAGGCGGGCTTGGTCATCGGTGGCGTATCTGCCGGACGCGAACGCCTGGTTGAAACCATCGAATTGCCGAACCACCCTTGGTTCTTCGCCTGCCAGTTCCACCCCGAGTTCACTTCCAACCCGCGCAAAGGCCACCCGTTGTTCACCGCCTTTATCAAAGCCGCATTGGCTAACCGTAAGAATCAATAGCAACACTCCTCAAACTCCAGGCCGTCTGAAAATTCAGACGGCCTTATTTTTCATCGGCGTTTCCGCATACGTGTTTGATGAGTGTAAGCAGAACATAACGGCTTGCTTCCGACGATAAGGATAAAGGCATTTGCAAAAATTTCGTTATTTAAAACAGAGGTTTCCCCTCAATTAACTACATTCCTCCCTCTCTTTGCCTTTATGATAGAACTCTTTTTTGCCGTTTTAGCAGCCTGCTTATATTTATTCAACATTCGTATTCAGCCTGAATGAGGCATTATTATTCACATAAAAATACAATAAATAACAAATATCATTTATAATGAATAGGCATAAAGAAATTATGCTATTTTTTTTAACTTTTATTTGCAATCTATCTGAGGAATCATCGCAATGTCTATGAAAATTGTCTTCCCCTCCCAATTCTCCCTCAGCCTGATAACTTTGGCATTAAGCAGCAGTTTCGCGCATGCAAATAATGTCGAACCTGCAACGGAAACGCATGATGCATTACCCAGCGTGACCGTCAAAGGGGCTGATTTATCTACTCACCGTATCCGCACGCAAAAATTGGATGAAACCACGGCAACCGACATGAAAAGCGTTTTATTCAACGAACCGTCAGTCAGTTTCGGCGGGGGAAACGGTACTTCACAATGGATGACCATCCGAGGCATGGGGCAGGATCAGATTGATGTCAAAGTAGATAATACATATTCCGATACCCAATTGTTCCACCATAACGGCAGATTCTTGTTTGACCCGGCATTGGTAAAAGTAATCGCTGTACAAAAAGGCACCGGCTCGGCGTCGGCAGGCATCGGTGCAACCAGCGGGGCAATCGTGGCAGAGACGGTAGATGCCAAAGATTTGCTGCGGGAGGGGCAAAATATCGGTTTCAAACTTAATGCCGGGGTTTCAAGCAACAAAGGACACAATCAAGGATTTTCGGTTTACGGACAAGCCGGCGGTTTCGATGCCTTATTTGCCGCCAATTGGGTCAATAAACGGGACTATAAGCCGGGCAAAGGCTATAAAGGCCTGGATGGCAGCGAAACCGTGCACAACAGCGCACTCGGACAGCGGGGCTTATTAGGAAAAATCAGTTACAACTTTAATGAAAACCACCGTTTGATTTTGAGCCATCGGCAGGAGAAAACCTACGGTACACGGGCTTTGCGTGAAGAATTTGATTTTTCCCAATCATGTAAAACGCGCGGTCGGAACGGCCCCATCATCTACCGTCCGGATGGAACCTGCGAACCCAATACGGCCAACAATGCCCCCCGCTACCGCACGCTGACCCAAAACACCACCAATCTTGAATACCGTGGTGCCGATATGGGATTCATCAGCAAAGCCAAGGCCAACGTTTATTGGAAGAATGTAACGCGCGACGAAGCATCGGGACAACAATACGAATTAGATGCGAAAGTCCGCACAACAGGGGCAAACGTCAATCTGGACAGCCGCCTGTTCGACAAACATACTTTGAAATACGGCCTTAACTGGCGGCATCAAAAAGCCATTCCGAAAGAGTTGGGAAACGGGGTGAGCAACGAGAAAAAAACCGATACCGGACTTTATTTGGAAGGCATTTGGGATATAGAGCCCGTAACGCTGACTACCGGCCTGCGCTACGACCATTTCGGCGTCACTTTTTCAGATGGCCGTAAAATCACCGGCAGTAATATCAATCCCAGTATTGGTGCGATTTACGACATCACACCTCAATTATCCGTCAATGCCAGTTTGAACTATGCCACCCGAAGCCCGCGCCTGACCGAAGTTGCTCTGTCGGGGGGAGATGTCCGCCATGCTGCCGATAACCTGAAAGCCGAAAAATCCCGTAATGCGGAAGTCGGCATCAAATACAATCTGAATCAGGCCTTGTCTGTCAATGCCTCATATTTCAACCAAGAAATCAAAGATATTCAGGCTGTTCGCAACGGCATTTACTATAACGGCGGCAAATTGAAAAACAGCGGTTACGAAGCAAGCACCGCTTACAGTATGTCCGGTTTGACGGCACGAGTCGGTGTCGCATATAACAAACCGAAATTGGATGGCGCAAGCCTCGACTCTATCGTTACGGCTATTCCAATGGGCAGGACTTGGACCGCCGGCCTCTCCTATCGGTTTGACAACCCGAATCTCGAACTCGGCTGGCGCGGACGATACGTGCAACGTTCAAGTTATGCCACCAACACTGACCAACGCGGATCCGGCGGCAGCAATGTCAACCGCCCTGGTTACGGCGTAAACGATATTTACGCCAACTGGAAACCGACGGGCAAAGATGATTTGAACATCAACTTATCCGTCAATAACGTCGGCAACAAACTCTATAAACCGCACAGCCAACGGAGCAGCTCGATTAACGGTTCTTCCCTGCCGGAAACCGGCCGAGATTTCCGCTTGGGCGTAAATTACCGTTTCTAAGAACGTATTCCAGATACTGTAAAAGAAACAGGCCGTCTGAAAACAACAAACTGCACCTTGAAGCCGGAGTTATCCCAGGCCGAAAGGTGCAGTTTTTTTATCAACAAAATATGGCGGCATAGCCAGGTTGGCCGCTGTTTTAAGAATCCGCTTCCATTTACTTACCGCAGCAAGCCTTGTATTTTTTACCGCTCTCGCAAGGGCAAGGGTCGTTGCGGCCGATTTTTTTACCTTCTCGGCGGATGGTTTGCGGTTTGTTGATGACTGCCTGCCAATAGGCAAAAATATCGCGTACGGCGTAAGGGACTTCGTTTTGCAATCCGTTGATTTCCTGCCTGCTCAGATTGGACAAGATATCGTCGTCATCGTAAATGCCGCCCAAGGCCATAATCGGGTAAAACAGATCTTCGAATTCCTCGTCGTCACTTGCGGCAAACCAGTCGGTCTGCGTATTTTCCAATGCATAAAGATAGGCGTTGCACCAGGAAAAATAGTCCAGTTCGCCGTTTTCATCTTCATACAAAGGCAATTCCGGAAGCTGTTTGTCTTTCAAATTCCGCTTTAATTCCTCCGCCCACTGTAAAACGGTTTCTTTGATGCGTTCGCGTTGCGCCGCATCGATGGCGGCATCACCGATTACGGCATCAATGACGGCATCGGCATCGTCCGCTATTTCATCGGGGCCGGATACAAGGGCCGTCAGATAGGCGTGAATTTCGTCGCAGCGCATCGCGCTGCCGTCTTCGGCATAAGCACCGAGGATTTGTTCAATGATTTCGATTGGTTGCAGAGACATATTGATTTCCATGTTTGGACAAGCGGCGCATTATTTCATAAATCGGTATTCGGGCACAATTTGCCTTATAATTTGCCCCTGTCCGTTTTTTCACACCGAAAATGATAATGTTTCAGCACACACACCCCATCCTTCCCAAAATGGCGGCCCTTTCCGAGCATTGGGCTGATTTTTTCAGTCAGCTGTTTGCCCCTTCCGAATTCACCTCCGCTCTGCTGGAACGCAGTTTCCGACAAACTTCCGGCTGGATCGAGGCAGGCATCGTTATTGCCCTGACAGCAGCCATGTGGTGGCTGTCTGAGTGGCTGTTGAAACGCTGCACATGGAAAACGCCCGCCTACCTCGGTTTGCTCAAGCACATCGGCAAACGGATTCTTTGGCCTGTGCTGATGTGGATTTCCGCCATTATTGCGTTGTCGGCATGGAACTTCACCGGTTTCTCCTCCGTATGGCTCCGTCTGTTGTTGCTGGCCGCCAACTGGATGATTGCGATTCGGATTACTTTGGCCGTATTTCATGCCGCCTTGCCCGCAAAGCCGTGGAGCGACCGCTTGGAACGTACTTTGTCGGCGGTATTGTGGGTATTTTTCCTGCTGTGGATTTCAGGTATCGACGACATCATCATCAACTGGATGAAATCTTTAACCTTCTCCGTCGGCTCGTCAAAGCTCAGTTTGTGGAGCATCAGCACGGGTACTTTGTGGATAGGCATCATCCTGATTTTCGCTATGTGGCTGGCCAGATTCTTGCAAAACCGGCTGATGGCGAATACCCGGCTCGATTTGAGTTTGCGCATTATGCTGTCGAACATCGTTCGCGTCGTGCTGGTCGTTTTATCGGTGTTAATCGCCCTGCCACTGGTGGGAATCGATTTGACCGTATTGTCGGTATTCGGTGGCGCGCTCGGTGTCGGTATCGGTTTCGGCCTGCAGAAAGTCGCCAGCAACTACATATCGGGCTTTTTGATTTTGGGCGACCGCTCCATCCGCCCGGGCGACCGGTTGACGGTCAATAACTTCACAGGTTATGTCACCAAAATCACTTCCCGCTTCGTCGTTCTCCGCAGCCCCGCAGGACCCGAGGCACTGATTCCGAACGAAACCTTCATCACCGATATGGTGATTAACGAATCCTATACCGCGAAAGCCCTGCAGCAAAACCTCAACATCCAGGTTTCTTACGATTCGGACATTGCGCGCGCCATGGAGATTATGATTGAAGCGGCTTCGCGCCAGGAGCGTATCGATACGGGCGAAAATCCGCCGAAAGCCTATTTAATCGGCTTCGGTTCGGACGGTATCGATTTGCGGCTGGGCTTTTGGGTGAAAGATCCCGAAAACGGTTTTCTCGGCCTTTTTTCCGCCATCCTGCTCGAAATCTGGCAGCGTTTTAACGAAGAAGGCATCTCCTTCCCCTTCCCGCAGCGCGAAGTACGGATTCTGAACGAAGCCCCGATACTGCCCGATCAGGCAAAACTTTCCGCCGCAGCAAAACAGGCTGCCGCCGATACCCGTTCACACGAGCCCATGGCAGAGGAAGGCGGACAAGATGCCGTCTGAAAAAAAGAAAACGCCGAAACGGCCTGTTTCGGTATTGGTGGTTTTGCATGACGGCTGCGGCTGTGCCCTGCTGCTCGAGCGCACCGACCGGCCCGGCTTCTGGCAATCGGTTACCGGCAGTTTGGAAGTGGGCGAAACACCGGCCCAGGCCGCCTTGCGCGAAGTGGCGGAAGAAACCGGTATCCGCCTCCCACCAGACGATTTACACGATTGGCACTACAGCACGGTTTACGAAATCTACCCGCACTGGCGGCACCGCTATGCCGACGGCGTGACGCATAACACGGAACATCTTTTTTCCGCCCGCATCCCGCGCGAAAGCCCGCTGGCATTGTCGGAACATACGGCATACCGCTGGCTGCCGGCGGCGGAGGCGGCAGAACAGGCATTCTCACCATCCAACCGCGAAGCCCTGCTGCGCTTTGCAGAGGCCGTCTGAAAGCGGACAGCCACCATAAAAGGTTTACTTGTTCGGCTGTCATAAAAGGTTTACTTGTTCGGCTGTATTTCTCCGCCTTGCCGGTTTTAAGCTTCATCGGTCATATGAAAGGCCGTCTGAAAAACCACCGCCCTTGATTACGGTTTTTCAGACGGCCTTCCCGTATATCCGCCGTTGGGGCAATTAACGGTAAACCTCTCCTTCATGCTTCAACCAACCGTCGGGGTGTCTACCCTGAGGGTCGCGGTGGGTCCAATGGATGACTCCGCCCTGCCCGCTCCATTCGTATTCGCCGTAAAAAGCAACCTCGTCGCCTTTTTTCAGCCCTTTGACTTTGGGAGCCAAGTCGATATTGTGCGCGACCAAAACAGTCTGCCCGCTGTTTAAGCGCAGGATAAACCGCTGGTGCCGCGAACCTTTATTGTCGTCCGGTAAAACCTTTGCCACCACGCCCCGTCCTTCGATTTGGAAATCGCTTTCGCGCCTTTCGAAGGCCGTCTGAAGGCGGCTGTCGCTGCCGGAGGATGAAGCCTGGATGGAAGATACGGTTTGTGTCGGGGAGGCATGTGGATTAAACGGTGTCTGCCCGCCTTGTCCGTCGAAAAAGTACAAGGCAACCGCCGCTGCGGCGATCAGCAAAACCGGCAATAGTTTTTTTTCTTTCATTTCAGACGGCCTCATCTTTCTGCGGAATAAAAGGGAATGCCGCCGTCCTGCAATTGTTTTTCCACGGCGGCGGGCAGCGGCCGGTCGGAAAACACCTTGTCAAACTCCGTGATGGCGGCCACGCGCACCAAGGCGGTACGGCCGGTTTGATTGTGTTCGACCGAGAGATAACGTGTCCGCGCGTTCTGCATCATGGCCTGCATCACGCTGACTTCTTTAAAATCAAAATCCAGCAGCGAGCCGTCGGCTTCGATGGACGACGAGCCGAGAATGGCATAATCGGCTTTAAACTGGTTGATGAAATCCACCGTCGCCACGCCCGTAATGCCGCCGTCCACCGGCCGGACCACGCCCGATGTGATGATGACGGTGTAGTCGCTGCGGCCGGATGCCAAGGCGGCCACATGGATGTTGTTGGTGATGATGCGCAGGTTGCGGTGATTTTTAATCAAGGCCGCCGCCACGGCTTCTATGGTTGCCCCGATGCTCATAAACAGGCTGGAGCCGTCGGGAATTTCTGCCGCAATCAAATCTGCGATATGGGCTTTTTCATTCTGCTGCCGTTTTTTTTGCAGCAGGTAGGTGTCGTTCAGCGCGGCATCACCCAAAGTCGCACCGCCGTGATAGCGTTGCAGCAGGCCGTCTGCACACAATTCGCCGATGTCGCGGCGTATGGTTTGCGGCGTAACATCCAATTCGGAGGCTAAAGCCTCTACCGGCATAAAACTGCGCTCCCGCACCAAACGGATGATTTTTTCATGGCGTTGGCGTTTGTGTCTCATATATTTTACACTGCTGGCAATGGAAAACCCGGCCGGATGCAATCCGACGGTAAAAAGGTCGGATGATAACAGCACTGCCAATCAGGAAGATAAGATTTTTTCAACCTGGCCTACCCGCTCCCTTTTTTACACCTGATGTTGTTGGAATTTTGTAGAACGCCGTATTCCGTTCCCCTGCCGCTCCGAATCGTGCGGATAGGGCTTCTTGCCGCTGTTTTCGATAAACTTTGAGGCTGCCCGAGTCATCCCGGACAGCCCCGTCCCTAACTTTTTGCAACTGCTTTTAACGTTCAGCCATCAAGCCGCTTTGCGGTGGTAATGCCGCAGCGCGTGTTCTTTGCGCCGTCCGCTACTGAAGGCGGATACGCGCTTCAAATAGCCGATGACGCGGGTGCCGTAGTCGATGTCGTGCGAGCCGCAGGTAGAACAGGCGTGCAGGGTGCGTTTGTCGATGTGGCCGCATTCGTTGCAGATGGTGATACGCACGTTCACGCAGAAGTAGTTGCAGCCGGTTTGTGCGGCGATGTCCAAGAGCGAGCGGTAGCCGGATTCGGGCAGGGCTTCGTCGAGGTTCAGGTGCAGCGCGGAGCCGCCGTCGAGCCAGTCCACCAGTTCTTTGCCGTGCAGCAGGAATTTGTCGAGCGCGTTGATTTCTTCGTCTTCGACGACGTAGAAATAGGAGTTGTAGCATTCGCGGCTGACTTGGTAGCCGTCGGCTTTGTCCCATTTGGCGTTTTTCACGCCGAGGTTTTCGGCGGGAACAAACTCGGTGTTGAACTTCACGCCGTAGTGTTTGCTGGCGGCTTGGTTGGCTTCGAATATGGTTTTCAGACGGCCTTGGACGAAGTTGATGTAATCGTCGTTGTAGCCGACTTTGATGCCTTGCGATTCGGCGGCTTCCGCCATGCCGTTGATGCCGATGGTGAGGAACTGTTTGTCCAGCGTGATGAAGCCAGCATCGTAAACGGGCAGCATTCCGGCGGCTTGGTATTCTTCCATCAGTTTGCGGTAGGCGTATTGGTATTTGTGGATTTTGGCAACTTCGGCGGCAAGGTCGCGCCCGTCTTGCTCCAATCGGTTCATGTTGATGGTGATGACGTTGATGGAACCGGTCGCCACGCCGCCCGCACCAAGTGTGTAGCTGAAGGTGCGGTCTTCGATGGCGTTGCGCAGACGGCAGCAGGAAGCCAAGGAGTCGGGGTTGTCGGAAAGATAGACGAAGAAGGAATTGCCTTCCGCCAATTCTTTCGCCATTTCGTCGGCGAACACGGTGTCTTTGCATTTGCCGCCGTCGGTCAGCATCGCAGCGGTCACGACGGGGAAGGTCAAAACGGCTTTGGTGCGTTCCTGATTGAACCATTTGAGGAAAAAGTTTTGCAGCTTCGCCACGCTCGCCCACACCGGTTTGCTGAAATCGGGGAAGACGAAATCGCCGAACATCGCGTCGAAATAGTATTGATCGTAAACGGAAATATTCCAAAATACGCTCTGATAGCCGCGCGCGGCAGCTGGCTGGTTGATGCTGTACACCACCTGCTGCATGTGGTTGGCGATTTCTTTACCGTGCGTCTCCAAATAATCGTCGCCGTAGTCTTTGCGGGCAAAGTAGTCGAAATAGGTCAAAAATTCCACCGTCGCCACCGCGCCGGCAAACTGCGCGCTGATGGCAAACACTAGGTTGATAAACGAACCGCAAAACGAAGCCAGATGTTGCGGCGCCTTAGATTCGCCGCCAAGTTTGCTTAAGCCGTCGAGCAGGAAGGGATACAGCGTAACCGACACACAATAAGGCTTGAGGCTGGTTTCGTCGTGCACATAAATCTCATGCGCCTCAATCTGGCGGATGTATTCGTCGGCGACGGATTGGTCGAAAATTTCGGCGATTTTGCGCGACACTTGGGCGCGGTTAATCTGCACGAAAAAGTCTTTCATGATTTCCGCTTCCATCGTAGCGATGTTTTTTTGGGTAACGTTCGCGTTGGCGTCCATTTTCGAGCCGTCCGCCGCGTTTTGCGCGCTGATGTAGTCGTGCATGAATTGCAGTTTGCCGTTTAACTGTTCGGGATGCAGCCGAATCATGTTAAGTCCTCCTGTGTGGGTTGGATGAAAAAGCCTCAGGCCGTCTGAAAAGCGGCCGCCTGCGGCTGAGTCGTAATCGGGATGATTTTGGGCGCGGGTTTGTCTTTGATAAACAAGCGGTTCAACACCTCGCCCGTACGCAAATCGATAAACTTCTGATTGGTTGTCGGGCTGTCCAAGCCGCCCAGCTCCATCTGCCAGCGGCCGGTTTTCAGATACGTCAGATAAGGCAGGATGCCGTCTGAAACCGCCTCCAGCTCCTCACGCTCCAAACCGGTGTACAAACAGGCTTTCAGACCCGCCTGCGTCACGATGCCCAACATTTTCTGCAAGGCTTCCGGCTGCCATTCCCCGCCCATAAACAACACGCAACTAATCAGCCCGCGATAGCGTTTCAGACGGCCTCTCAAATAATCCTCGGTCAATTCCGTGCCGACACCCTCTTTCCACGCATCGGCGCTATGGCAGCCTTTGCAGCGCAGCGGGCAGCCGGAAAACAGAAACGCCAGCGACACTTCACCCGGCACTTCCTGCCATACGATTTGCTCGATTGTGAATTTCAACATTTTCATCACTCAAATACTAGATATAGTATTTTTTATACACTCTTAATACCATATCTAGTATTCTATCGACAGATTTTGCTTACTGCAATCATGCTAATTGTAAAATTTAATATTTGCTTATTTTTATTGGAATATTTGTCAAAAACTATTCTCATAAGTTTCGGTAACAATTTGGAATAGTCGGAAAAACAGGTTTATGATGGGAACCCATTCATCGGATACGGGAATAGAATGATGGAATCGAAAAAACAAGAGGCTGCCCGGACAATAGGCCGTCTGAAAAACAAAACAACCGACCAAGAACGTTTGCAGGGCTGGCGGGAAGCCTGTGGCAAGCAGCATTTGAGTGGGGAATTCGCCCTCAGCACCAAACTCAACGGAGAAGCCTATACGGAAGAAGAAGCAAGGATGGTGGCCGAATTGTTTGGACGCTAACGGAAATGATATGATGCGCAGCCGTTATCTAAAACGGAACCATCATAGGTTTCAGCAACGGCGGCCCGTATGAAATACGAACATAATGAAAAGGAAAATATGATGTTATTGAGTAATATTGAAACCGTTCCCGGCCGCACCATCGTCCGCCATTTGGGATTGGTCCAAGGTTCGACCGTGCGCGCCAAACACGTCGGACGCGATTTTATGGCCGGCTTGAAAAACCTGGTTGGCGGCGAACTGAAAGGTTACACCGAGCTTTTAAACGAAGCCCGTGATGAGGCGCTTGCCCGTATGATTGAACAGGCGCGCCAGGCCGGGGCCAATGCCGTGGTAAATGTGCGTTTTTCCACCGCATCCGTAGCGGCAGGGGCTGCCGAAATCTTTGCCTACGGTACGGCTGTAGTTTTGGAATAGGAGGAGATGATGTCGAACGACAACGATGAGTTCTCCGTCATCCTGTTGCTGATATACCTGTGGCCGGTATGGCTGCTGATTATCACCTATTTCACCGGCCGCCATATTGAGCGGAAGCATTATGCCGATATCGAGGCGCGGGAAGCTGCGCTGCGGCATATCATGGTAATTCCCGTAAAAAAACCGCCGCAGGACTTTAGCAGCGGGGATTTGGTTTACGCGGGAGTCGTCGTTTCCAGCGATTATTTCCGCCGTATGCTGGCAGCGTTCCGCAATTTTTTCGGCGGCAATATCCGCAGTTACGAAACCTTGCTCGACCGTGCACGGCGCGAAGCCGTACTGCGCCTAAAAGAACAGGCTGCAGCGAAAGGGGCAAATGCCGTGTTGAACTTCAAATTGGAAACGGCCTCTTTAGGCAATATCCACCAGCCGCAGCAAGGCGGTGCAGTCGGTACGGTTGAAGTTTTGGCCTACGGCACGGCAGGACGGCTGTCTCAGCCGGCTCAAACTCCGCATCAATGATATAGGCAATAAAAGGCCGTCTGAATTTTTCAGACGGCCTTTTATTGTTTCCAAACCAAATTACAGGGCATCTTTCAAAGATTTACCGGCACGGAATTTTGGCGTTTTGGCTGCAGCAATGGTCAGCGGCTCGCCGGTTTTAGGATTACGGCCTTGACGCTCCGCACGCTCGCCCACGTAGAAAGAACCGAAACCGACCAGAGTTACGGTATCGCCTTTTTTCAGGGCTTCGGTAATGGCATTGACCATACCGTCCAATGCTTTGGCGGCTGCAGCTTTAGAAATGTCGGCTTCTTGAGCCATTGCTTCGATCAATTCAGACTTGTTCACGGTTAAGTCCCTTTCTGTCGTCTAAAAAATAAAGGATTCCAAAACAAACCCTGCTTTGGAATACGGATTGCTTATGGCGCGCCTTTATAACAAGGCTGAATTTGCCGTGTCAAGGCAAAAGGCATGAACGGGGGGCTTTTTCAGCCAAATTGCCCACCGCCGGTGCCTTTTGCAACACAATACAACCCGACTCAGTGTTTACGGACTTTTGCGCTTGACTTTGGCTTTGAACCGCCCACTTGTCCGTTATCGGCGTTTTCGGCTGTTTCGGGCTGGTATGCCAAACCCAACGCCAAAACTTCGTCTATCCATTTCACCGGATGAATCGTCAGACCTTCCTTCACATTGTCCGGAATTTCTTCCAAGTCCTTCACATTGCCCTGCGGTATCAAAACATGTTTGATACCGCCGCGCAAAGCCGCCAGCAGTTTTTCCTTCAAACCGCCGATGGGCAGCACTTCGCCACGCAGCGTAATCTCCCCGGTCATGGCCACATCGGCGCGCACGGGAATATTGGTGAATGCGGAAACCATGGCCAAAGTCATGCCTATGCCCGCGCTGGGCCCGTCTTTCGGGGTTGCACCTTCGGGAACATGGATATGGATGTCGTGTTTTTCATAAAAATCGGCGGCTAACCCTAATCCGTCTGCACGAGACCGAACGACACTCCACGCGGCGGTAATCGATTCCTGCATTACATCGCCCAGTTTGCCCGTGCGGACAATATTGCCTTTGCCTTTCAAAGCCACTGCTTCGATGGTCAGTAATTCGCCTCCCACTTCCGTCCATGCTAAGCCGGTAACCTGTCCAACCCGGTTTTCACTTTCGGCCACACCGAAATCGTAATGGCGCACACCGAGATAATCAGACAAATTTTCAGCATTAACGACTATGGCCTTTGGTTTGCTTTTGCGCGTTTTCGTTTTCTGTGCGTCTTCCGCCAATTGTGCGGCCATTACACCTTTGCGGCAAATTTTGGCGATTTCCCTATCCAGAGACCGTACGCCTGCTTCACGAGTGTAATAGCGCACGATGTCGCGCACGGCGTCTTCCTCAATCCGTATTTCGCCTTCGCGCACACCGTTGCGCTCCATTTGCTTGGGAACCAGATACTGCATGGCGATACTGATTTTTTCATCTTCTGTGTATCCCGACAAACGAATGATTTCCATACGGTCGAGCAAGGCCGGCGGAATATTCATGCTGTTTGAAGTGGCGATAAAAAGCACATCGCTCAAATCATAATCGACTTCGACAAAATGATCGGCAAACGAATGATTTTGCTCGGGATCGAGGACTTCCAGCAGCGCGCTGGCAGGATCACCGCGGAAATCATTGCCGAGTTTGTCGATTTCATCGAGCAGGAACAACGGGTTTTTCACTCCGGCCTTAATCATGCCCTGAATGATTTTGCCCGGCATCGAACCGATATAGGTACGGCGGTGGCCGCGGATTTCGCTTTCATCCTTTACACCGCCCAAAGCCATGCGGATATACTTCCTGCCCGTCGCTTTGGCAATTGAGTGGCCGAGCGAGGTTTTACCGACACCCGGAGGGCCGACCAAGCATAAAATCGGGCCTTTGAGTTTGTCGCTGCGTTTTTGCACAGCCAGATATTCCAAGATGCGCTCTTTCACTTTCTCCAAGCCGTAATGGTCGGCATTCAGCACCAAATCGGCCTTGGCAATATCTTTAATCACGCGGGTCTTTTTCTTCCACGGCAATTCCAACAGAGTGTCGATATAGTTCCGCACCACTGTCGATTCCGCCGACATCGGCGGCATCATTTTCAATTTTTTCAATTCCGACAAAGCCTTGCCTTCAGCTTCCTTGCTCATGCCTGCAGCTTTGATGTCGGCTTCCAGCTTGTCCAGCTCGGCACGTTC
Organism: Neisseria elongata subsp. elongata; assembly: GCF_900113545.1. Lineage (GTDB taxonomy): Bacteria > Pseudomonadota > Gammaproteobacteria > Burkholderiales > Neisseriaceae > Neisseria > Neisseria elongata. Next base: position 154,512 of record NZ_FOPS01000001.1, read on the forward strand.
GTCTTCCTCGCCCAATTCCTTATGGATGGCTTTAACCTGCTCGTTCAAGTAATACTCGCGCTGGGATTTTTCCATTTGCCGCTTCACACGGCCACGGATGCGTTTTTCCACTTGCAGGATATCGAGTTCGGCATCAAGCTGGCCGAGCAGGAATTCCATCCGTTCGGCCACATCGACCTTATCCAAAACCACTTGGCGCGACTCCAGTTTCAACTGCAAATGTGCCGCGATGGTATCGGTCAGACGGCCGTTGTCCTCAATTCCGGAAATCGTGCCCAACACTTCCGCCGGAATCTTTTTGTTCAGCTTGGCAAACTGGTCGAATTCATTCAACAACGTGCGGCGCAACGCCTCCATATCCCGATCCGGCCGGGAAACTTCTTCGACTTCTTCCACATGGGCGAAAAAATAATCGCCGGCGTTTTCCACCGTCAGCGCACGGGCGCGGCGGATGCCTTCCACCAACACCTTTACCGTGCCGTCAGGAAGTTTCAACACCTGCAGGACATTGGCCACTGTCCCCATTTTGTGCAGGCTGTCGGCTTTAGGTTCTTCATCATTCGGATTTTTTTGCGCGAGCAAAAAAACCGGTTCGTCGTTTTCCATTGCCTGTTCCAGTGCGGCAATCGATTTGGCACGGCCGACAAACAGCGGCAGAACCATATGGGGGTATACCACCACATCGCGCAACGGTAATAAAGCCAGTGCACGGTAATCATCGGATAATTGGGTTTTAGCCATAGTTTTTGCTTCCTTTACGAATCTAGGGGCGGGACATTGGGCTGTACCTAGTTTTTTTCAAGGCTTGATTTTAGGCCGTCTGAAACTTATTTAAGGCAGACTTCAAACGCCGATTGCGCTAGAATATGCACCGTTATTTTTCAGACGGCCTTCCATTACTTACAGGCCGTCTGAAAACCAGCAAGGAACCAAAAATGACTGAAAAAAAACAAAGCCTCATCGAATTTCCGTGTAATTTTCCGATTAAAATTATGGGTGACAAACACCCAGACTTTCCCGCCAAAGTGCTGGAAACTGTGCAACAGCACGCCCCTGATGCCGAACACGGCCACATGACTATACGCGACAGCAGCAGCGGCAATTATCAAAGCATCACCATGCCTGTAAATGTCGAAAGCCAGGAACATCTCGACAACATCTACCGTTCCCTGACGGCCCATCCGATGGTGAAAGTCGTACTATAATGAAAACCGTACACCTTGGCCGATGCGACTACGCACCCGTGTTCGAAAAAATGAAACGCTTCAACGACGTGCGTACTGCCGATACCGAAGACGAACTGTGGGTGGTAGAACACAACCCTATCTTTACCCAAGGCTTGGCCGGCAAACCCGAACACCTGCTGATACATGACGACATACCCGTCGTCCAAATCGACCGCGGCGGGCAAATCACCTATCACGGCCCCGGCCAGCTGGTGGTCTATACCATGATAGATTTCAAGCGGCGTAAAACCTCCGTCCGCAACATCGTATCCGCGCTGGAAAACAGCATCATCGATACCCTGTCCGACTACGACATCACCGCCAACGCCGACCCGCAACGCCCCGGCGTATATGTGCAAGGCAAAAAAATCGCCTCCCTAGGCCTACGGATAAAAAACGGCTCGGTTTATCACGGCCTGGCCCTCAATATCGACATGGACCTGAGCCCTTTCACCCACATCAACCCCTGCGGCTACGCCGGTTTGGAAATGACACAAATCGCCGAATACGTCCGCCCTGCTCCGTCCTTCGGCGAAGTAGCAAAAAAACTGACGGGCTACTTGGAAGGCCGTCTGAAAACGAAAGCACCACACGAATGACCACAGAAACAAACCCTCTCGACAACCGACAAGGCGTCAAACACACCGGCGCATCAAAAACCGCCCGCATCCCGATCAAAGTCGTTCCGCTGGAAGAAAAACTGAAAAAACCGGAATGGATACGCGCCAAACTGCCGAATCCGAAGAAATTTTTCGAAATCAAAGACATCCTGCGCGAACAAAAAATGCATACCGTCTGCGAGGAGGCCGCCTGCCCCAACATCAGCGAATGCTTCAGCAAAGGCACGGCCACCTTCATGATTATGGGCGACATGTGTACGCGCCGCTGCCCCTTCTGCGCCGTCGGACACGGCAGACCAAACCCGCTCGATCCCGAAGAACCGCAAAACTTAGCCAACTCCGTCCGCGCCATGAAACTGCGCTACGTCGTCATCACATCGGTAGACCGGGACGACTTGCGCGACGGGGGTGCGCAACACTTTGCAGACTGCATTACCGCCATCCGAGAAGCCAGCCCCACCACCAAAATCGAAATCCTGGTACCTGATTTCCGCGGCCGCTTAGATATTGCATTAAAAATTTTGGCGCAAACCCCGCCCGACGTAATGAACCACAACCTCGAAACGCACCCGCGCCTCTACAAACAGGCACGGCCGGGCGCGGATTACAAACACTCACTCGAACTTTTACGCCGCTACAAAGAAATGATGCCGCACATCCCAACCAAATCCGGCATCATGGTCGGCTTGGGCGAAACAGACGATGAAATACGCGAAATCATGGATGACATGAGGGCGCACAATATCGAAATGATTACCATCGGCCAATATCTGCAGCCTTCAGACGGCCACCTACCCGTTTTGCGCTATGTTACCCCCGATATGTTCAAACAATTTGAACGTGAAGCATACGCCAAAGGCTTTACCAACGCGGCTTGCGGCGCAATGGTACGCTCCAGCTACCATGCCGACGAACAAGCAGCCGAAGCACTGCGCGAATGTGTGAATTCTAACAATAAATGATACTGAACATCGCTCTTTGGTGCTATACATCACTAAATGGTGCTAACATGGAATAACAAGATGCCGGTGATCCAGATTAAAGAATTTCCCAACGACGGAAGAGTTTGGAGAATTGATTGGTTCGGAGCAGTACGAAAAAACGATAACGTACCTACGGAACCGACCATCGACGTTTATCTCAGACCTGTATCAGTAACAGACAAAACGTCTATTGCTGATTTTGGCTGGTTAAATAAAGAGCGAATATGCTGCACTATTGGTGTTGGACAACTGCCGGTACTTACTATCGGTTCTCTTTGGAAAAACGGTAAGTTATTGGATTACCAAGTTATCGTGCCTAGTAATCTACCAAACGTTAACATAGCTGAAGATTCTGTACGTTTGATTGAAGCAGCGCATAAAGATCAAACCGGTTATATCATCAATAAAGCTGCCTTTGATATTGGCGGTTTCAAAAATGGATTATCTGCAAGATGTTTGGCTATTGAATCTGATGGAGATCCCTATTCAATCATTATTCCCGTTGCTGAAGTTATTCGTTTTTATTACGCCATTTCAACCAATTTGGCCAAGATTGCTTTTTTGGGGTCATATGAAACTAATTTCGATCAAATCATCGGTGAACGATGCGGTTTTGATTCAAAAACCAAGATTCTCATAATCCATTTACGACAATGGCTTTACGATAATGAGGGATGGGTTTTGGGTAGGATTTTAAGGGACAAAAATGCACAGCAGGGATTTTTCCAAATTCATCGTTCGTTAGTCAAACAATCAGTGGGGAAGTATCATCAGCCGATGCCGGAAACTAATTTCCCGTTTCAAGGAAAAACAGATTGGGCTGCACGCTGCCTAAGTTTTACGAGCGGTGGAAAAGTTCGTACCTTAATCTTAGAATTATTGCGTTGTACTGCTCCCTTTCCTTTTTCTAATTTAGTGGTTATTAGAGACAATGATGGCAGGCAAGCATCTCCAGAAACTGATCTACCGGAATCAAATAAACGTCCTTATCTAAGGAACCAGGGATTAAAATCTGATACTTCAAAAAAACTGCATAGCATAGAAGAACCTGTGCAGAATATGAAAAGAATGGTTATTGACTATGTAAAAGAACGTTTTGGAGATCTTTGGAATAAAGAACTCATCAAGCCTGAAAAAGAGTTTTGTAATTATAGAAAAACAGACTTACTGTTTTTGCCGCCATCGGAATCGACCACAGCATTGGGAACCGGCGACGGTACATCAGGACAGTCCAAAACTACCCCCATTTCAATCTCTATTAATGTTGGAAAAGAAACAGGCATCGCTCAAAAGCTACGTTCTCACAGTCGTTCCGAAGCTCTGCCTGCTACCTTTGAAAATATGATGGCCGCTGTCCGATATTTATCAGAGAACTATCAGGATAGAGGTGTTACGGCAAAAGTATGGCCGACCCTATATATGCCGTTAACTTCTAATCGTAGCAGTCAATGGTCTTATTTAGATACTTCTGCAACAACAACCAACCTAGTCAAAACTCCAAGAAGAGTTTTAATTACCGAACTCAATATAGATAATATGCTATTTTGGTTGGTGGAGTTTGAACAAAGAGAATCAGAATCCTTAACTGCTGCTATGATATATGGAGCAAGTTCAATGAAGGCTGAAGAAATAAAAAAAATCCTGCATTTGCTTGCTCGGTCAAAAGGAATTTGGAAAAATATTCCTCCACACGGGAGATTTCATATCAGGCCAATGAAGCATAGCTGGCCGAGTATCGAAGAATATGCTTCATCTATTTACAAAGCCTGCTTGGCAACTTCCACCTGACTTGTGTTTCTGTTGGTACAATCCAAATCTATTAGTACATCTGTCATTTAGATACATTAATATTTTCTTAATTTTTAGGATGCAACTTATGCCACGCACGCACGCACGCACGCACGCACGCACGCACGCACGCACGCACGCACGCAATTATACTTCACATCAAATAATTGTCTAAAGAATTCAACTCATTGTGCTGATTTTTTGTCAAGTGATACGGGAGGTACAAAATGCCCGAATTAACTTGGCAAGGAAAAGCTCAAGTCAAACTGCATCATCTGGATGTGCCGTTTCATCTTCTCAACAAGCAATATGATTTTCACGCGGCTGCCGGTTCGCCCGATAACCGCAGCGACAATATTTTGATCCACGGCGATAACCTGTTAGCACTTAAATCACTGTTGCCAGAATTTGGCGGCAAGATCAACTGCATCTATATCGATCCTCCGTACAATACTGGCGAAGAAAAGTGGGTATATAACGACAATGTGAATGACCCCCGTATCAAAAAATGGCTGGGTGAAGTGGTAGGCAAAGAGGGTGAGGATTTCAGTCGCCATGATAAATGGTTGTGCATGATGTATCCGCGGTTAAAGCTGTTGAAACAACTACTGGCCGAAGATGGAGTAATCTTTATCAGTATTGACGATAATGAACAGGCCTGCCTGAAACTGATTTGTGATGAGATTTTTGGCGAGGGATTTATTGGCTGCTTTGTTCACAATAAACTTAATTCAAAAAATGATAGGACAAATATTCAAAAAAACCATGAATACATTTTAGTGTATTACAAAAGAAATTCTTCCAGTCCGATCGATATTGTCTCCGTAGCGAACGATAAAATAAAAGAAGTTTTTGAAGAGAATGGGGAATTTTTTTATTTAAATGACACGATTACTACTCGGGGAGATGGGGGAGAATTAAATGCACGCCCCAATCTCGGTTATACGATTTACTATAATCCTGAAACTAAAAAAAGTATTGCAGTGGTTGATTACGATGTCGAACGAGCCAAAATATCTAACCATCTTAACGAAATCTACACCGATGATTTTAATTTGATTAATCAAGGATTTATTCCAATTAGACCTCCACAAGTTCGTGGAAAATTAGGTTGCTGGACTTGGTCTTTGGAAAAATTCAATTCCAACAATAAAAACATCTTGATCAAAGAAACAAAAAATTCGTACCGTGTACACAAAAGAACGTTTGTGGAAAAAAGGAATGTAGAAAGTATTGGAAATTCTTTGGTTTACCGAATGACCAATCGAATTAACGCCAGAAGCATTTTGGAGTTTTCAAGCAGCAATGGAGTATTGGTGTTAAACGAAATTATGGGACAACGAGGCGTTTTCAAATATCCAAAAAATGTTTCAATGATTGAATATTTGATTTGCCTTATAGATAACCCAAACGCCTTAATCCTAGACAGCTTTTCAGGTAGTGGTACCACTGCTCACGCCGTGTTGTCGCTCAATCAAAAAGACGGCGGCAACCGCCGGTTTATTGGTGTGGAAATGATGGATTATGCCGAAAATATTACTGCCGAGCGCATCCGCCGTGTTATCAACGGCTACGGTACAAAACCCGAAACCCAAAACGGTACAGGCGGAGGCTTTTCGTTTTACACTGTGGGGGAACCGCTTTTTCAAGATGACAATCTCAATCCCAAAGCACCACTTTGCGCCATCCGTGAATACATCGGCTATACCGAAGGTTTGAAAGATATTTGGCACACGGACAACGGCGTATCACCCCACGCTTTGGGTTATCAAAACGGTACGGCGTATGTGTTTTATTACGAACCGCATACCACGGCGCTCAGTTGGGATTTTCTCAACACGCTGAATGCCGAAGGCCTGTCTGAAAAACCGGAACAATGGGTTATTTATGCCGATACCAATGTTTTGACGGACGAGCAGTTAAAACAGTCCAATATTATCTTCAAACGCATTCCGCGTGATATTTCCGGGTTATAAAGGATAAAAAATGGAACTAAAGAAATATCAGCAAAATGTAATTGATGATCTGGAAGCATTTTTGCGTGTGCTGGAGGATTCAATCAGTCTGAAAACTGCATTTGCCGATTATTGGAAAATGCACGCCCGTTTTCCGCTGGCAGTAGATAAAATTGTACCGTATCACGATAAAGTAATAGGGGTACCGAGAGTGTGCCTGAAAGTGCCGACGGCTGGAGGAAAAACCTTTATTGCCGTGAATGCTTTGCAGCCGATTTTTGCGGCTCGTGAGTTGTCGGCGCGACAGGCGCGTTTAGTGGTGTGGCTGGTGCCGTCTGAATCCATTTTATCGCAGACGTTGGCGAATCTGCGCGATCTTGCGCACCCATATCGACAGAAATTAACGGTGCATTTCGGTAATCACGTTAATATCTTGGATAAAGAGCAGGTGTTGCGCGGTACTGATTTTGACGCGGATTCAGTGGTACGCGGCATTTCCATTATCGTAATGACGTTTGATAGCCTGAAAGGCCGTAGCAAAGAGACACTGCGTGCATTTCGGGAAAATCCGAACCTGGCTTCGTTTGATGTTTTTAGGCTGTCTCAAAATGAGTTAACAGAGTTTGATGATACGGCACTGATTAACGTGCTGCGTTCGATGAATCCGGTGATTATAGTGGATGAAAGTCATAATGCCAGTACGCCGTTGTCGGAAGAAATGCTTTTGAATCTGAATCCGTGTTTCGTGCTGGAATTGACTGCTACGCCGCATGAGAACAGCAATATCATTAGCTATGTTGATGCAATGGCGTTGCACAGCGAACAGATGATTAAACTGCCTCTGATGGTAAGCCAGCAAAACAGCCAAAGTGACGTAATGATGGCTGCGCTGACGTTACGGCACAATTTGGAGGCATTAGCGCTGGCTGAGCAAACAAAAGGTGGTGCCTATATCCGCCCAATCATTCTGTTCCAAGCTGAGCCTAAAAGTAAAGAAGACACAATCACGTTTGAAAAAGTGAAAGCGCAATTGTTGGATATTGGTATCCCAGAGAATCAGATCGCCATTAAAACCAGCGAAATCAATGAACTGAAAAATGTGGATCTGTTGTCACCTGATTGTGAAGTTCGTTTTGTGATTACCGTAAATGCACTCAAAGAAGGCTGGGATTGTCCGTTCGCATATATTTTGGCCAATTTAGCAAATAAATCCTCGGTAGTTGATGTTACTCAAATTGTCGGACGTGTGCTGCGACAACCTTATGCCCGTTGGCATAATAAAAAACTGTTGAACAGCAGTTTCGTGTTTACGTCTAGTGAGAAATTTCACGAAACACTCAAAAGTTTGGAAATGGGCTTGGTTAATGCAGGGTTTAGCCGTGAGGATTACCGTATTGCTCAAACAGAAATGCCACCTAAAAATACGCCAGATGTTGCACAACCTGAATTGACGTTGACTGCTCATGAACTGCCCGACATAGACGATTTTAACGTATCACCGACATTCAAGCTTCCTAACAATATGAGTGAACAGGTGGCTGATAATCCTGTTGCCGAACAAATTACCGAATTGGTTATACAAACTGTTGCTGCCAATGTTGAGTTTGGTGAACAGGCACAAGCTGCTACTGCCATGAATGCCCCACCAACGGAGTTGCAGGAGAAAATTACGATGTACCCCATTCGCCCTGAATTTACCGAAATGATGGCAGATTTCCGTTTGCCACAGTTTGTAATTCATTTGGATAATGGTTTGTTTAACGAGGTGGTGTTGTTTGACAGAACTAATTTACTGATAGATTTCCCATTGGGAAGATGTGATACCGTCATTGATTTTGGACAGATTAACGGGGTGGTTTACACCAGTGAATTTAAAAACGAACGTGAAGTAGAATTTAGCCCTCTGAAAAATCAGGAAAAGCAGGAATTACTGAATTTATTTGCCAATCAATCAGACGAAACGCAGCAGAGGAGTTTGGTGGAAAGTTTGTTTCAACTGGCTGGAAAACGAGTATTCTATCCGATTGATGATAATGATGTGCGCAAATATTTCCGTCGCATTGTGGAAGATATGACTGATGCACAACGTAAACATTGTTTTGAACATATTGACCAATACTACAAAGTTATTAAGAAGAAAATTGACGGTTTAGCAGGTAATTATGCAGAACAAGAATTTTTCAGGCAGCGTGAAAAAGACGCATTAATGATGCAAGCAATGTATTCATTCAAGACATCTATTGCTCCAACTGAATTGGCAACTTCATTAGGCAAGAGTTTGTATGAACGAGAGGGTAAGATTAGTGATTTTGAAACCATGATTTTGCGTAAAATTTTGGAAGATAATGGAGTAAATTTACGTTGGTGGCATCGAAACGAAAGTAAAAAAGGCTTTTGTATCAACAGCTTTATTAATCATTTTCCTGATTTTGTGTTGCTAACGGAAAAAGGCACGGTGGTGGCGCTGGAAACTAAAGGTGAACAATTGGATGGCGCTGGTAGTAAAGATAGGATCCGGGCTGGCAAGGATTGGGAAAAGGCCGCCAATGCACTGAACGATGGGAGAAAATATCGTTATATGATGGTGTTTGATCAAGAGCGGCTCGAAGGTGCATATGATGTGGCAGCAATGTTGGATTTACTCAGGAGTCTGTAATAATCAAAATGAGTGCGTACCTCTGTTTGTCTTGATAATGAATTCAATAATTTTCAAAACATAGTCTTACGATAAAGCTCTTTTCTTATATTTCGGTTTAGAACATCAATCAGCTTTTTGAACTCGTCTGGACAATCATCAAAATCTTTCAGCATATGGTTATAGCGCAAAACACCATCTTTCCATGCCTGAAAGAGATTGTCCGGATAATTATCGATCAGCCACCAACATAAATCCAAAGTATGGTGGCGTTCGATCAGTTCTCTGCTTTCCCATGCTGTACGCTTGCTTTTGTCAATTTTTTGTGGTTGTGAACCGGTTTTTAGGCATAAATAGGAATATAATTTCGGTGCCAGTCGTTGTGAAGTTAATAGCGTGACAAAGTGGTGCAATATTTTCAAACTGTCTCTATAACTGTTTTGTGAACTTTCTACCGGGTAGTGTTCCAACCAAACTAACAGCCTTCGCCATTGTTCAAGTGTATTACCACTCCAAGCTGTAACGGGTTGTGTTTCTGTACAAGCCAAGTCGGTTTTACACTGCCAGCAGAATTTGAGGGGCCGAAACGCTGTTTCTTGCATATTTCCCATCTCTTGCCGATGGAATGCAACACCCGCACCACAATGTGAACATCTGTCGTGAAGTATCACTTTGTGCTTTGGGCAAAAGGTATAGCAGGCAACACGCCATGACACCCTAAAATAAGGTTCATAGTCTTCTGCTAAGCACAATGGACAGAACAATAAACCGTATCCTACGCGTTTCCGATGGTATATCTGCAAACTGTTTACCCACGTCAGATGTCCTGATGGACGTACTTTATCAAACAAAGTGCCCTGAAAACGCCGTAGTGAAGTTCTATCGATTTTCTCCGCATTTATTCCGCTTTTTTCACTTAGCTTTGTAACTATCCACTCTGGAATATATCTGTCAATGTCCCGATTCCATATCTCATAATTGTTCCCAAAGACTAAGTTGCAAAATGTCTGAACTTTTAGTCCGTTCGCATGTGCCGTTCGAACCAGCCATGAAGACAGTAATTCATTATGATACGGATGGGGATGTGCTGGCCAAAGATATAAGTCAGACATATCTAAGCCAGTTTGTCTATTTGCCGCTTCCGCTCAGTAGGTGTTACCCAGCCGATTGAATCAAGCACTTCATGATTTATTTGTTCCGTTTCATTTTGTACAGCAGTTGCGGCAGCTTCTGTCAGTACCCGAGATAGCTCTCCAATATATCCTTCGCTCATATTGTACAATCTGACGGCAAGTTCTCTCGTTTGCAGTTCAGACGGTCTTTTCAGGGGGATCATTCTTTCAAAGCTAACCAACAACCGAAGAAAATTTCTATCTAAGTTCCATCTAGGCAGAACAGCCGGTTCGAATCGGTTGGATAACTGCGGATCAGTTTGCAACGCACGGAAAGCATCCTTAGTGCCTATACCGACAATCGGTATTTGTAAATCGTTTCCTAGATATTTGATGACATTCAGAAAAGCCCTTTGCCGGTTCATGCTACCAGCCAAGATATGATGGATTTCGTCAATAATCAGCATTCTAGTTTGCATACGTTTGAGTAAGTGTATGACTTGAGTCTGCTTCTTATCTATTCTGTCATGCGATTTATATGGTGCAAAGATTGCATCTAAAATGGTATTGTAAAATCTTCCTTCATCCGGAACAGGTGGAGCCTGAACCAGCAGTACAGGAACTAATACACTGTCACCATCCAAATTTTGGTCAGCAGGATGTTTTCTCAAAAAACGGTGAGCCAGCATGGTTTTACCGTTATTGGTATCTCCGACAATCAGAAGATTCGGCATACGGTGGATTTTGGGATAAACCAAAAGATCTTCCAGTTTGTTCAAAATGTGCTCAGCTTGGGGATAACCTATCCAATGCGGCGAACGGATGTGCCAGATGCGTTCCTCTGTGTCAGCATCCAAATATGTGGCGGTTTTTTTGTGCAAATGAGGATATTTCATGACAAATCATCCAAGTCGTCAAACGGCTGTACATTTTCAAAAGACATTTCAGTCTCCAGCAAATCCGTTTGCGGAAAAGCAGTGGCGGTATTGTTGATACCATTATTATCTTTGGAAACTGGTTTGCTTATAGCAATACTTTCGTTTTTACGTCGTTGCATCGCTCTGCGTACCGCTTTGGTTTTGCCTTGAGCTTGTTCTTCCATCTCGCGCATCTTGCCATAAGCTGAAAAAATCATTCTTTCGTCAATGTTGGATTTGTGTTCCTGTTTGAGTTGGCGGTTGATTTCCCTTAATTCCCAAATACTCATAACTGGATGGGAACTGTCCCGATAAGGGATAGAAAAATAGCTGTTCAATTCAGGGTCAAAAAACCAGATTACGCTGAGATCACGGGGATCAAATCGAAACACAAACTGACGGGCTCTTTTCGGGTTTCCCGGTTCTGTTGCACCAATCCAAGTGCGAAGTGCATCATGCCAATAATGAATTTTATGGATGGATACGCCATATTGCTGGACAGTTCTCATCTCAAAAGGCATGAAATCCAATCGGAATTTGGTTTCATCTAGGACTTTAGGCGGCATACCTGTTCCCGGAAGAGAGTCAGTACCGAATATGCCTTCTCTATATTTGGCCAGCGGCGACATACCCAATGCTGAATGCATTCTCTGGTGATACACACCAGTAATGAAAATTGTCAGCCATTTTTCAAATTCCGACAGTGTAAATACTGCACTGTCTTCGGAATCATAATTACTACGTTCGACAACATTGGAAAAAGTCGTACCGGGCAAAGTGTGAATTTCCTGTAAAACCGTACCCAGCAGTCGCTCTATATGGCCACCGAAATGTGGCCGTGCCACCGGACGCCATTCAATGTCGATGCCGTATTGTTTACAGGCTTTTTCCAATACTTTACCGTGAAATTCTCTTGCATTGTCCAAATGGATTTTTCGCGGTAATCCCCAACACGGCCACAAGCCTTCCACTTCATGCTGGGCAAGCCATGTTTCTTTTGTCAGTACGGAATGAGCCAGACACAATCCTGCCGATAATGCACTAGGTGGATCAAAGGAAATATAGAATCCGGGAATCATTCGGCTAAACACATCAACTGCCATTGTGATCCAGGGACGACCAATTGGTTTACGGTAAACATCATCAACCAAAATAATATCTAGTTTGGTATGGTCTATTTGAACGACTGCTAACGGAAAGTCCGCATTGGGAAAACTGCCCTCAGCCGGTTTAAATTGCTCCTCAGCAGCTTTTTTTCCCTGTCTTTTCGCTATCTTAAATTGAGGATCCAGCTTGCTGATACGGGCACGGATAGTATTGTTATGAGGATATGCAAATCCTGCATCCAAGCATTGCCGTTTGATCTCGTTAATTATTTGTTGAACTGGCTTTTTTTGTTTGGTCAGATATTCTTTTTCAATAACTGATTGGACGATCTTTTCGACATTGTCGTCAATACGGTAACGGCCCTTGTCTTTTCGGTGTTGTTTGAATAAACCCGTCAGCAAACCTGTTTCGTGGTATTTTCGAAGCCATCGGTAAATGGTATTGGCATGAACACCAAACTGTACAGCTCTTTCTTCAACGGCTTTCTTCGTCCGTTTTTTATTGTCTAGTAAAGGCTTGATAATCTCAAAACGTTTTGTTGCTATGGACCATTCTTGTGCATCAATGGTATTTAAATCTTGTGCGGAAGAAGGTTCATTCGTTATGGAGGACAACTCCGCCACTTTAACTTGATAAGTTTTACGGCTTTCTACCTCAGTCAGCAAAACCGTGTCCAAATCCACAATGTTTGTAATTACACAGCAGATCCCGTTAAATTCGACCATTGCTCCCGGTCGAATATCTAACACAGCCTTTCCGGTATTCATCGCTTTCTCCATAATGTAGAATTCATCGTCAGCGGTAGGTTCAAATCTGCACCGATTTTTCCTACGGCCACTAGATACCATAACACTGGTAAAATCTTTGCCTGATTCCACTCATCTTGAAAAACAGCTGCAACTAGCTCTCTCGGAGTAGCTGTTTTAAGCTCTTTTAATTTTTGGTCAAGTAGTATCATATATGGCTCGTAATATTCATGCACAACGGCATTCCGCATATAGGGCAGCAGAAATCGCACGTTTTGAAGATAGACTGTATGAATTTCAACTTCAGTGACCAGTTTGAACATCCAGCCCTTTTGTCGGCAAAATGCTCTTGCTGCCTTAAATTTTGGCTGCAATACTGACCAGTTTTTCCTCAAATCGCTTCGGTATTTGACTTCATAGAGAATTATCGTAACAGGTTGCCGACTAGGTTTGTAGTGCACCAAAACATCAGGTGTGTACATATGCTTTTTGCCGGAATCATCAAACCATTCGATAGAAACCGGTTGTACCTCGAAGCGGATTACATCGGGACAAAACTCCAATAAACTAAGGAAATCCCGTTCCAAAGAAGATTCATAAGCTGCGCAGCCTACAGACTTAGAATGGGCGGCCATTCCGGTGATATTGCGGTAATTTTTGGGAATTTTTCTGACAGGCATGATAATTCAGTCTCAAATATCGCTGTAATTTTGGCTTAAAGATAAATTTTTAACTCGTTTAGTATTAAATAGCAATGTAGAAAATAAAGTTTTAGGTCGTTTTAGCACCATTTAATGATAGAATTTACAGAATGCAACCACTAAAACCATTTTTCAATGAAATAGGTTATTTATTTCCATAAAAGTCAGCTTTCACATCGACAGCTGTGCTTTTTGTTGAAGTACTACCCAAGCATAAATACAGGCCGTCTGAAAATTATCGTTTCAGACGGCCTTTTGCTTACTAATATAATCCTAATTCAAGAAAACGGAAGAATTATTAGAGAAACTCTTTTAACCAAACCTCAATTAGGAATAGAGATAGGATATTTTAACCAGAAGAAGTAAAAGATATGAAAAAATTAGATGACAAAGAACAAGCAATGTATATTGCGAAAAAATTTCAAAAAAGAATGTTAATTCCTAAGATTTTTTTTATTTCCGTAGCCTGTATATCTGGTGCGGCAACCCTCCAAGAAATTGTTACAAACAATAATTTCTTAAAGAAAGATATTTTTTTATTATATTTACTATATATTGGGTTGTTGGATTACTTTTTTGTATTATTTATATTCCGATTGCCAGCATATGTCCATATTGCCATTCTTTTCAAAAATTTAATGGCAAATCATTTGAGATTGATGCTAATAATTTAACTTATTCAAGAGGAATTTCTCCATTTAATAAAGATTATTGCACCGAGTGTAAAGCACCACTATCACCTAAAGCCGTGGAGCATATGTATTCCAAAATAGCCGATGAATAAGTATAACAAGCGCAGCCTGTGTAACTGGTACGAAATATTGAGGTACAAATTCCCAAGGCTAATGGCAGTATAAAAACGATTAAAAACTTGCATATTGTTCCTACTTCGTCAGGTGGATTTACTTGGTGGGGTAAAGATGGAGTAACAAAAAAATGAAATGTGAACTTAATAAAAATATAGAATTAACGGAAGATGGAGATAATATACCTTCCGATATTTATTTAATCGAGAATGAACACCAACTATATATTGAACTCAATGAATCAAATAAATATGTTAATTTTATTTTCTCCTCCCGTTTGGCTATGTATGAGTTCGGCAAGGCCATAATACATGAAGCTATATTTGGTGAAGGCGGATTTCAAGAATTTTATCCACTGGCAGTTGAAGCATCTAAGCCTGAAGTTATTAATGGAGTCCGAATGAATTTAGACAGTGCCCGACTATTTATTAATTATCCGAGCGAGTCATGATTTGCATACGCAGACATTGGATTAGCAAGTCGCAGCCTGAGCAAATTCTCCCCATGAAGTATGTGCAGCGCCCACGTTGGCTTGGAAATTCCGCAAAACCAATTGTGTCCTCGCCCCCATTGCTTGAAAGAAGGCCGTCTGAAAATAACAAATACGGTTTCAGACGGCCTTTCCCCAGGTTTGAAAAAACGGGTAGGGGTGATTTGAGTGCAATTAAACAAGATATGAGGAACTTTTAAATGGTAAATAATTTAAAACCTCCCAGTTTTGAAGAAAAAATTGCGGAAGCTGAAGAGTTAGGTGATATTGCTTTCCTTCAAAAGGCGGAAAGCGAGGGGAAATTAGATCCATTCCGTATTTCTCCTGATGAAAAATGGAATAGCCTGCATAGGGCTAATATTTGGACTCCGTCATCACCTGAGACTATACGGTTTTACATAGACAAAGGCGTTCCCGTAAACGCCCAAGACATCTACGGCATGACGCCGCTGCATTACGCGATGCAGGCAGAAAACGGGGATGCGGCCATGGTGCTGCTGGAAGCCGGAGCGGATCCGAACATTGAAAACCACGAACACAAGTCCATCCCATTAGGCATGATCGGATATATTCCCGATCGTTTGGATATATTAAAAATGATGCTAGATAAAGGTGGAGACGTTCATCATAAAAATAAATATGGTAAAACACTGCTGGAAAGCTATTATCCGACAGGATTGGAAGACGAGGGGTGGCTGGTTCCCGTGTATGAATTAATGAAGCAATATGCCTAATGTGCCATAGGCAAGGATAGCTTTTCCCTGGAATCCCGTACTATTTGACAAGAGGCCGTCTGAAAGCCGGAAATCCGTTTCAGACGGCCTTTTACTTGCCAAACTTTGTGCATTCCTTATTATTTTCGATAACAACTGCATCAGTCCTCATTTCCCGACTAGTACCTACGGACAATAGCTCCAAAAGATTCTAACGTTTTATCATTTACAACGGCATCGCATGATTTGCCCCAAGACTCTAATAACAGGAGAGTGTCCTCCGGTTCCAGAGATGCCTTATCACAACCTTTGAAAGCATATTGATGTCAAACCATATGGAACAACGATCAGACTATGCCATTGCTGCCGTGGTATACGCCGATGAAGGCGACGCTGCGATAACGGCATTATGGCAAGCGGTCCGTCAGTTGCAACAAGACGGATGGCGTGTAGCCGGCCTACTAAATCCGATAGATGACAACGGTAGGCACTGCAATTCGGAACTGGCTTCAGTTGCAGACGGCCGGTGCTTTCCCATCTTCCAAAATCTCGGCCGCCATGCGGACGGCTGTAAACTGGACTCCGGCGCATTGGCAACTGCCGGCTCAGTGATTCGTGAAGCCATAGAGGAAGGTGTGGATTTGGTGGTAATCAATAAATTTGGCCATGCCGAAATTGATAACCGCGGCTTGTTGTCGGAATACCTTGCCGCTGTCAGCTGCGGCATTCCCGTTTTGACCACCTTGCACAGCAAATACCTGCCGGACTGGAGAAGTTTTTCGGGCGGACAGGGTGGAGAATTGCCCGCAGATAGCGATGCCGTTCTTGCCTGGATCAATCAATCCGGTAATCGAAGCCTGCCTTAAAAAATCACCTCTGCCCAACAGACTGCCTTATTTACATACGCGTTTTCAATTTTATGGCCATGATGCCGACTCTTTTCACGGCCTTCCTTATTTTCAAGAAGACAAACGCAACGCATTTTCACGCCCTCGCCCGATACTTCCAAAGTAGTATGCACTTTCACTCTTTCAGCCAGCCTTTTCCCCTTATTTTGCTGTCTCGGGCTACGCTTTCTATGCATATTTTTCTTGTGTGTGCTCCTATAAACTCCTAAGCGTCAAAAATCTTTTTAAAACAAGCTACCGTTACCGCCCCATCATTAACGGCTATGTTCAAACGGCTTATTTAGACAGGCCGTCTGAAAACCAAACCAAAAGGAACACTACCATGAAAATCAGAGCACAAGTCGGCATGGTTCTGAACTTAGACAAATGTATCGGCTGCCACACCTGCTCCGTTACCTGTAAAAACGTCTGGACTTCGCGCGACGGCGTGGAATATGCGTGGTTTAACAACGTTGAAACCAAGCCCGGCATCGGCTTTCCGAAAAACTGGGAAGACCAAAACAAATGGAATGGCGGCTGGGTACGCAAACCCGACGGCAAACTGGTACCCAAACAAGGCGGCAAATTGAAGATTTTGGCGAATATTTTTGCCAACCCGAACATGCCGCAAATCGACGACTACTACGAGCCGTTCACCTACGATTACGAGCATCTGCAAAACGCGCCGAAAATGAAAACGCCGCCGACCGCCCGTCCTGTCTCTGTGCTCACCGGCAAAAAAATGGACAAAGTGGAATGGGGTCCGAACTGGGAAGACGATTTGGCAGGCGAATTTGAAAAACGTGCAAAAGACGTACTGTTTGAAGGCATTCAAAAAGACATGCACGCTGCGTTCGAACAAACCTTCATGATGTACCTGCCGCGCCTGTGCGAGCATTGTTTGAACCCGACCTGTGTGGCATCCTGCCCGTCAGGCAGCATCTACAAACGCGAAGACGACGGCATCGTACTGATTGACCAAGACAAATGCCGCGGCTGGCGTATGTGCGTATCCGGTTGCCCCTACAAAAAAATCTACTACAACTGGACTTCCGGCAAAGCTGAAAAATGTACATTCTGCTATCCGCGTATCGAAGGCGGCCAGCCGACCGTATGTTCCGAAACCTGCGTAGGCCGCATCCGCTATTTGGGCGTACTGCTGTACGATGCAGACAAAATCGAACAAGCCGCGTCAGTGGAAAATCCGCAAGACCTGTACGAACAGCAACTGGGCGTATACCAACGTACACGAACTGATCCCGTGGCGTACCATTACCGGCCGCCAGCAGTTCTATCAAGACCACAAATGGATGCGGGATTTCGGCGAACACTTGTGTGTATACAAACCTGCCGTTGATTTTAAAACCACCAAAAAACTGCTGGGCAAATACCCCAACGGTAACAAGGAAATTACACTGAACTTCCTCACACCTCACCAAAAATGGGGTATTCACAGTACCTATTCGGAAAATCTGCGTATGCTTACCCTGTTCCGTGGTGGACCGAACGTGTGGATTTCCGAAGTCGATGCGAAGAAAGCCGGAATTGTCGATAACGACTGGGTAGAAGTGTTTAATGCCAACGGTACCATTGCCTGTCGCGCCGTGGTGAGCCAACGCATCCCCGAGACCATGATCCTGATGTATCACGCACAGGAAAAAATTGTCCATACCCCAGCGGGCGAGGTTTCACAAAAACGTGGCGGCATCCACAATTCGGTAACCCGCGCCATTCTGAAACCAACCCACATGATTGGCGGCTACGCCCAACTTGCCTACGGTTTTAACTACTACGGTACAGTAGGTTCCAACCGCGACGAATGGGTGATTGTGCGCAAGATGAGCAAAGTAGATTGGATGGACGAACCGGCAGGTTAAGGTCGTCTGAAAACTTAGTGAAGAGCAATGCCTGTCTGAGAGGAAACTTTCAGACAGGCATTTTTTATTAAATTCTCCGTCAATAGGAAATAAAGCGGTTGAGGCAATTTATGCACAAGATTTCATTCATAGCTAACTACTTGTTGAGCAGAACAATAATGAGGAGATAATCAGAATATCATCCTATTTGAGATTGAGTACATTTATTGAGAAATGATTTTTATAGACAACTTCTCAAGCTAGCCTTTACCTGAAGATATGTATTTTAAGTCCTGCTATTTTGCACATTGCCAACACCCACAACAGATACAGCTAATCAGGTACAATGCAGTTTTCTATCTTTTGAGTCTGCTATTATCATGAACACACTTCCTACCATCACCATCGGCCTAATTTCCACCAGTGACCGCGCCAGCAGCGGCGTGTATGCCGATGAAGGAATTCCTGCACTCAAAAGCTGGCTTGACAAAGCCGTCCTCAATCCGATCCGTTATGTAGAAGCCCTTATTCCTGACGATCAAGACGAAATCAAAAGCGTGCTTATCCATATGACAGATGAAGAGCATTGCGATGTGATCTTTACCACCGGCGGCACAGGGCCGGCACCACGCGACATCACACCCGAAGCCACACAAGCCGTATTAGACAAGGAACTGCCCGGTTTTGGCGAACAAATGCGCCGTATCAGCCTGCATTATGTACCCACAGCCATTTTGTCACGCCAAACAGCAGGTGTTCGTGGCAACAGCCTGATTGTGAATCTACCCGGCCGACCGAAAGCCATTGCTGAAACATTGGGCGGCGTACGTTCGGAAGATGGCAGCATCGTTGTACCAGGCCTATTCGGCGCCATTCCTTATTGTGTGGATTTAATCGGCGGCGGCTTCATTGAAACCGATATTACCATTTGCCACGCCTTCCGGCCTAAACAAAAATAAAATCCTCCCACAAGTTATTCCAGCACCCTATAATGTGTGAATATGGATAACTCTGTTTTTAACGTCTGCCATCATAAGAGGCCGTCTGAAAAAATAATCTAATTCTCAACTCCTTTTTCAGACGGCTTCAAATCTTACACCTCTCTTTTTTAGATCATATAGTTAAAGCAAAATTCATAGCATTAGTGTTTTTTATCTTTTTGTCTGTTTTTGTTCATTGCTATAATTGCCCGTTTACATTACTTAGACCAATCCTATGAAACCTTTCTTTTCCTCCCAAAATGTATTTCATCCCTTATCACTGTTAGTCCTATCATTGATGGCTGCCTTCCCTACCCCAACATCAGCCGCACCCACACCTGAAGCTGTTTTACAACAACAGGATATTCTCCAACGTCAACGTGAGAAGCAACTGCGTGAACAGATGCAGCCGGAACAAGATGTTCGTTTGGATGGTACCAATACGGGCATGGAGAAGATGGCAACAGAGGTAGGCGATGCAAATTCGGATGAGGCAAGCCCCTGCTTTCCTATTTCTGAGGTGGAATTGGTGGGTGAAGAAGCGGCTAAATTTCGGTTTGCGCTCAACCATGCCTTGCGCCAAACACATTTTGTTCCCGGCAAGTGTCTGCATGCGGGCAACATTAATCAAATCATGTCTTTAGCACAAAATGCTTTGATCGGCAGGGGATATACCACGACCCGTATCTTGGCTGCCCCACAGGATTTGAATAGTGGCAAGCTTCAATTAACCCTGATGCCGGGCTATCTGCGCTCCATACGAATCGATAGGTCTAACGATGATCAAACCCATGCAGGACGTATTGCGGCATTCCAAAACAAATTTCCCACCCGCTCGAACAATCTGTTGAATCTGCGTGATTTGGAACAAGGACTGGAAAATCTCAAACGTCTCCCGACTGCGGAAGCCGATCTCCAAATCGTTCCCGTAGAGGGCGAACCAAACCAAAGTGATGTCGTGGTGCAATGGCGGCAACGTCTGCTGCCCTACCGTGTGAGTGTGGGTGTGGATAATTCGGGTAGTAAGGCGACAGGAAAATACCAAGGAAATATCACTTTCTCTGCCGACAATCCTTTTGGACTGAGTGATATGTTCTATGTAAATTATGGACGTTCAATTGGTGGCACACCCGATGAGGAAAGTTTTGACGGCCATCGCAAAGAAGGCGGATCAAACAATTACGCCGTACATTATTCAGCCCCTTTCGGCAAATGGACATGGGCATTCAATCACAACGGCTACCGTTACCATCAGGCAGTTTCCGGATTATCGGAAGTCTATGACTATAATGGAAAAAGTTACAATACTGATTTCGGCTTTAATCGCCTGTTGTATCGTGATGCCAAACGCAAAACCTATCTCGGTGTAAAACTGTGGACGAGGGAAACAAAAAGTTACATTGATGATGCCGAACTGACTGTACAACGGCGTAAAACTGCAGGTTGGTTGGCAGAACTTTCCCACAAAGAATATATCGGCCGCAGTACGGCAGATTTTAAGTTGAAATATAAACGCGGCACCGGCATGAAAGATGCTCTGCGCGCGCCTGAAGAAGCCTTTAACGAAGGCTCGTCACGTATGAAAATTTGGATGGCATCGGCTGATGTAAACATTCCTTTTCAAATCGGTAACCAGCTATTTGCCTACGATACATCTGTTCACGCACAATGGAACAAAACCCCGTTAACATCGCAAGACAAACTGGCCATCGGCGGACGCCACACCGTACGTGGCTTCGACGGTGAAATGAGTTTGTCTGCCGAGCGGGGATGGTATTGGCGCAACGATTTGAGCTGGCAATTTAAACCAGGCCATCAGCTTTATTTTGGGGCTGATGTAGGACATGTTTCAGGACAATCCGCCCAATGGTTATCGGGCCAAACTTTAGCCGGCACAGCAGTTGGGATACGCGGGCAGATGAAGCTCGGTGGTAACCTGCATTACGATATATTTACCGGCCGTGCATTGAAAAAGCCTGAATCTTTCCAATCAAGGAAATGGGCAAGCGGTTTTCAGGTAGGCTATACGTTTTAAAACGGCATAGTCAAATGAACGGCAGCTGCGGAGAAGCAACAGCTGCCGTTTATACTTAACAAGTAAGAAAAATATTAAGTCCTCACATCAAAAATCTAGTAGTCTTATAATTTTCCTACCCAATTACAAATAAAAGTTACCCCTAAATGCTAAGCCAGCGATGGCCTGATGGGGAAAATAATAAATAGAAAAGCAGCAACAAGTTAACCAAGACAGTCAGCCAATAGATTCTGCGAAATTCTGTTTTCTTTGATTTATGCCGCAGCCAAATTTGCGCCAGCCATGCACCACTCCACCCGCCAAACAAGCTAAGCAAGTGCAACGTATTTTCAGGAGTGCGCCAGCTGCCGTTTTCCGCAGCGTATTTATCTTTGGCATAGGCAGCAAAAGTCATCAGGCTTAATATAACGTACCACAATGGCAATACAGTCGGAACTTTTCCAATCAACCAAGCAGCCGCCAATAAGATATGGGGAGCGATGGCACAAACAGTAAAAAGTTGGCGATTATGCTCAAATTCGTCTTGCTGCTGTTGCCAATGCTCATGTTTTCGCTCTTGTTTGCGTACAAACAGCCATTCTTGCACCTGCAAAGCCTGCGTTTTCCCCTGCCTGTTTTTGCCTAAGGCAAACACCACCTGTTCATTGATTTCAGGACGTTGCCGCCCTTTATATTGGCTAATATGAAAAAAGATCTCTTCCAATAAATCTTGGCATTTTATGAAGCCGAAACCTTTTTCATCGTGCCACTTCACAATGTGGCCTTTAAATTTTTCAGTCATTTTTTCTTTTGATCATTTAATATTTGGAGGCCGTCTGAAAGCCCTACTCTATACTTTATATCTTTTAAAACCAATAGTCTTTCATCGCTGCCAATAATTTCGGGGTAATTTCATACCCGCAATTTTCCCCGATTATACTATCAATGCCGCAATAAGGGCACCATGCAGTATACTGTCCGTCGTCTTCCGACAGAAAGTCATCTTCTTTCAGTTCTGTCGAATGAAAGATGGTTAAACAATGAAAACAGCCGCAAAGCTGTGGCCGTATAAGATACTCTCTATTTTTAAAGGAAAATTTATGTGCGGCGATGGCAGCTGCGCCTAATGCTTCATTGTTTGATAGGTTGATCATGATTATTGGCTCGGATAAATGAGGCCGTCTGAAAGCAGACGGGTGGATGTTAATCTTAAAGGATGGACAATGAATATTTATCAAATATATTCTGCCGTAGACAATAAAGATGCGTATGCGGACTTAAAGCAGGCAAATAGAAAAATTATCAATTTCATTAATTATAATGAAGGCAGGTATACAAACGAAGCTGTTTTTATTGCTCAAAGCGGCTATACTTCTACAAACATCCACCAAACGGATTACGTTCAAACCATTCCCAAAATGTTATTGTTTTCTGAAAATTTTACTTATAAATTGGCTGTGACATTAAAAAATGAACTGGACTTCTTCCCTGCCAAGCTGAAAATTAAGGATGAAGGATTCAAATTTTTCCTGGGAAAAATTAAATTAGCTGCCAATTTAGTGGATATGGAAAAATCAAGTTTTTATGAAATCGACGGAGAAAAATTTATTGATCACCCGCCTGTATTCTTGAAAAATATCTCCGACTTCGAGTTTTGCGCAAAGGATATAAACGATGATTTGGGTATTCTCGGATAAATTCAAAGAATTGGTCATATCCAACCATTTTAAAATAGAATTTCTCCCGCTGGCATAATTATCCTTTCCCATTATTTTTCAAAATATACATAATGCAGGGCAAACCGTAATCTGCATGACAAAATATATTTTTAATAATTCAATTTCTACAATTGGCTGATGCTATTCTTGCATTGAGGCCGTCTGAAAAATCAACTTTCAGACGGCCTTCATCTTCGGAATACAGCCTACAACGGATAACGGCAGCCGATATAGCCTCTATCTGAATCACCCTTTAGTACATCTGCTTTAAAGACAGCAGCAAAGCCAAAATATTTCAATATCTTAACTTTCTCACCAGGGTCTGTTATCGATTTTTCGTCAGCAGGGACATCATAACCCAATGTATCCCGTTTTTTAGCTGTCGTTTTAGAAATGATATTTTGTCCCATTATCTGTTGCATCAGCTCTTGAAGGTTTTCCTGATATTTCTGACGGTATCGTGAATGCAGGTTGGGATATTGCGGCCAATCAATTTCCAAATAGATGGCGTTGTTGCGAATAGCGACATACTGCCCTTCTACTTCTTTTCCATCTAAGGGATTGGCAAGGTGCACCTTAAATGGCAAGCGGTAACGGTAAGTAATATTGTCGATCTTATTGACAAAACGTCCCACATTTTCTTCTTCCGCACGTTCATTCGGATCAAGATAACCGGTGAAATTTTCCGGAATCCAACGCGAAAAATCCAACGATGACGCCTTGCAATGCAATACATCCTGCACTGCTTGAGGGGTAAAAGGCTGATCGGCGTAATTCTTTGCAAACGAAGAAGCCGTTGCCAGCAATAGCACTGCAGGTAATATTATTTTCATCTTATTCCTTGATTTGTAATGGCTTGAAGGCCGTCTGAAAATCAAGCTTTAACAAAATTAAAGCCTATACCCTGCTTTCAGACGGCCTTTAAAACCGTTCGGTTTGCCCTGCCACCAAGCGGTGGTGTCGATGAGTGCCTGCATTTCGGCAAAATAAAGTGCGGGTTTGAAGTGTATGGCGGATTAAAACTGCAATGCTGCGGCGTTTCGGCCTTGTATCATTTTAATTTTAATCTACTATTAATTTCGGACAATTCACGTTTAAGTTGCTGCACCCGTTTCGGTGTGCAGAAATTTGCATTGGCTTTAGCTTGTGCGGCATGAAAACTGACGCCATTGATTTCGTGTACGAAGCGGTCATGCCCGTATTTTTGCTGCAATGCCGCCAATGCCGCTTCGCTGTCATAGGGAAGGCCGCAGGCTTCGGCTGCACCGAAGCGCGACCAAATAAATTGCAGTTCGGGTTTCCATCCCATCGCGTCTTCGCCCGTAAAACCGTGGTCGTAATGGTATTCGTACACATTTGGGGCGATGTCATAGGCCGTCATTCCGCCGTGTCCCGAATAACCGCCGTAAGACGGTTCGGCGGCTGCCGTCATCGAGAGGGGCAGAGCCAAAAGCAGTGTCCACATTTTCATGTTTTATCCTTTATTAGGCAGATTGCGTTGGTTTCCGTTCGTGTATTGAAACCACTGTATTTTGACGGGAAGGCCGTCTGAAAATATCGGTGCGGACGGGTATTTTTCTGAATGATTGGTGTGCAGGCTGCTTTTCGCTTGACAAAAGCAGCCTGCACACTCTCTTTACCCCAACTTCGCCCTAACCAATTCCTGCACCTGCGCGGGATTCGCTTTGCCTTTGCTGGCTTTCATCACTTGTCCCACAATCGCATTCAGGACTTTTTCGTTACCGGATTTGAATTGTTCCACGGCTTTGGCGTTGTTTGCCAGCACTTCGTCTACCATCGCTTCAATCGCGCCGGTATCGGTCATTTGTTGCAAACCGTGTTTTTCGATGATTTCGGCGATGGTGGCTTCAGGTTCTGCCCACATGGCTTCAAAGGCTTTTTTCGCCAATTTGCTGCTTAATGTGCCGTCGGCGATTTTGCCTACCAGAGCGGCAAGGCGCGAAGCGGTAATCGGGCTGTCGGCAAGTTCCATGCCTTCTTTGTTCAGCGTGGCGGCGAGTTCGCCGTTCATCCAGTTGGCAGTCAGCTTGCCTTGTCCGCTCTCTTTGGCGGCTTCTTCAAAATAGGCAGCCTGCACGCGGCTGGCGGTGAGCAGGCGCTCGTCGTAGTCGGATACGCCGTAATCCGCCACGAAACGTGCCGCCATTTCTTTCGGCAGCTCTGGCATTTCTTCTTTGGCTTTTTGCAACTGGTCGTCTGAAATGATGACGGGCAGCAAATCGGGGTCGGGGAAGTAGCGGTAGTCGTGCGCGTCTTCTTTCAAACGCATCACGCGGGTTTTGCCTTTTTCAGGGTCGAACAGCATGGTTGCCTGTTGCACTTTGCCGCCGTCTTCCAAAATCTCGATTTGCGCTTCCACTTCGTAATTAATCGCCTGCTCCAAGAAGCGGAAGGAATTGAGGTTTTTAATCTCGCGGCGCGTGCCGAATTCCGCTTGACCTTTCGGACGGACGGATACGTTGGCATCGACGCGGAACGAACCTTCCGCCATATTGCCGTCGCAAATGTCCAGCCAGGTTACCAAGCTGTGCAGAGCTTTAGCGTAGGCAACGGCTTCGGCGGCGGAACGCATTTCAGGTTCGGATACCACTTCCAACAGCGGCGTGCCGGCGCGGTTCAAGTCGATACCGGTCGCGCCGTTCAAGCCCTCGTGCACGGATTTTCCCGCATCTTCTTCCATGTGCGCGCGGGTTACGTTGATGGTTTTCACATCGTCGCCGACCACGATTTCCAATTTGCCGTGTTCGACAATCGGCAAATCCAACTGGCTGATTTGATAGCCTTTTGGCAAATCAGGATAGAAGTAGTTTTTGCGGTCGAACACGTTTTTCTGATTGATTTTCGCATCCAAAGCCAAGCCTAATTTGATGGCTTTTTCAACGACTTCTCGGTTCATTACCGGCAGCACGCCCGGCAGTGCGCATTCAACCACGCTGGCGTGCGCATTGGGTTCCGCACCGAACGCAGTCGATGCACCGCTGAAGATTTTGGATTTGGTATTGAGTTGGACGTGGATTTCCAGTCCGATTACGGTTTCCCAGGTCATAAGGGGTCTTTCTATTGAAGAAGGGTTAATCGGTTTGTAAAAGGGGTTCCGGTTGGGGCAGAGGCTACCTGAAAACCTAGATTCTATCTTTCAGACGGCCTTTTGCCGCTATTTTCTGCGCGGCTGGAAGCCGGGAAGCTGCCAGTGAAAATGATAGGCAGCCAACCGCAGGGCGAGGCCTGCAGCGAACAGTAGGTGCAGGGTAACGGCATTGATCCAGCCAAGGTGCGCGAAAACATACATCAGGCCGCCAATCAAAATAGCGACGCTGCCATAAAGGTCTGCACTCAAGATAACGGGTACATCGTTTACCAAAATATCGCGGGCAATGCCGCCGCCCACGGCGGTTATGAAGGCAAGCATGATGACACCAAACAGGTTTAATTGTAGGGCAATACCGATTTGTGCCCCGGTGATGCTGAAGGCGGCCAAACCAACGGCATCTGCAATGAGGAAGGCGGTTGTTAGGTAGGTGCGGCGATAGCGTTGCACACGCAGTAGCCAAGCAATAACGAGGGTCGCAAACACAACGGTAAGTGCGTCGGTACGCAGGAATACCTGCGGTATGCGCCCTACCAGCGCATCGCGCATCATGCCGCCGCCCACGGCGGTGAGCAAGGCGGTGATGACCACGCCGAGTACGTCGAGCCGTTTGCTGTAACCGACGAGGTAGCCGGACACGGCGAAGGCGGCGGTGCCGATGATTTGGATGAAGTCGGTGGTGGTCATGGTTTCAGGT
Source organism: Neisseria elongata subsp. elongata (assembly GCF_900113545.1). Lineage (GTDB taxonomy): Bacteria > Pseudomonadota > Gammaproteobacteria > Burkholderiales > Neisseriaceae > Neisseria > Neisseria elongata. The sequence continues at coordinate 181,572 of NZ_FOPS01000001.1, forward strand.
AGCCTTATTGTTGGCTGATGATTTGTGCCAGCGAAATCTTATTGCCGTCGAGGTCGTGCAAATCGCAGCTTAATACCACTTCCCAATCTTGGATTTCGCCAACGGCAATTCCTGCTTCCAGCAACACGGTGCGGCAGGCGGCCAAGTCATTCACGCCGATAATGGCCGCCGAGGGCTTTACCGTTTCTGCAGTAGCATCCAGTTGCAGCCAGGCATTGTCGGCAATACGCCATTCGGCCATTCCGTCCATCGGTGTTTCATCGGGCTTGCTAAGCCATGCGCTGTACCATGTCAGAGCCACTGTGTAATCGGATACATTGAGCACGGAAACTAACGAACTGGTTTGGAACAGTTTTTTCATTGTAATCTCCTAGTTGAATTGCTTTGGACTACCTGAAAAAAGGATTATGCCCAGTCAAACAGGTCAAAAAAATCTTCCAATGAGGCGGCGATAACACACTATTTTAAACCGTAATTAATACAGTAAATCAATAACTTATTCAACTTCAAAATCGTCAGGAAGTTCAGGCAGAGCATCGATGAGCGTTATGTTTTCAAAGGCGTGTCGCCGCCGGCAGGGAATGTCGACATCTTTGCCGTCATGGTATACGCCCAGCGAATACACCGTTCCTTTTGAAAGGTAAAGCACGGTGGTGACATAGTGCGCATTACCGTTGTGCAGCCACATTTGTCTTGCGTGGGCGCGGTAGCCGTTGTCATCGACTGTGAAGTTCCGCTGGTAAACCTGAGTTTTGGGTTGTGTGAATTCCAGTTCGGGGTGGGCCAGGTTTTTGCCAAAGCGGTAGCGCACGTTGCTGTCGTGTTGTTGGATATGCACTTGCTTACCGTTGGTGGTTTGGCAATAGAACAAGATGTCTCTATTGGCAGAGGCTACGGCGGAGGTGCTACCGAGCAGGAGCGCGGCGTATACGAGGATTGCGGCGGGCATTAGATGTCCTTGGTCTTGGGTTTCAGGTAGCCTGCATTTTATAGAATGGGAGATGCAGGCTGCTTTTCTCATCTTCAATGACTCGTTCGCTTGTGCGGATAATATCTTGATGAGATTACCATTTCTTGGCGGTAGTCGGCACTTCGCACGTTTTTATCATTCATCCATGCGGTTTTCAGACGGCCTCAAAGGCTACCTGAAAACTTCACACAGGTACTTTCGTATGCCAATCACTTACCAACTGTACTTGATGCGCTGCGCCAAGGATTTTGGCTTCGGAGAAGTGGTTGCCGATGAACTGCACGCCGATGGGCAGTCCGCTGCTACTGAAACCTGCGGGTAGGGTCAGGGCGGGCAATCCTGCCAGATTCACGGCGATGGTGTAGATGTCGGAAAGGTACATCTGCACGGGATCGTGGATGTCGCTGCCGAGTTTGGGGGCGGCGGTGGGCGCAGTTGGGGCAAGGATGAAATCACATTGCGCGAATGCCGTCTGAAAATCGTTGGCAACGAGGCGGCGCAGTTTTTGGGCTTTCAAGTAATAGGCATCGTAGTAGCCGTGCGACAACACATAAGTGCCAATCATGATGCGGCGTTTGACTTCGCTGCCGAAGCCTTCGGCGCGGGTGTTGCTGTACATTTCTTCAAGGTCGCCGAATTGGGCGGCGCGGTGGCCGTAGCGCACGCCGTCGTAGCGGGAAAGGTTGGTGCTGGCTTCGGCGGAAGCGAGGACGTAGTAAGCGGGGATGGACAGGGCGGTTTGGGGCAGGGAAACTTCAATGGTTTCCGCACCTTGCGCTTTTAAGAGGTCAATAACGTTTTGCAAAGCAGCCTGCACATCGGCATCCGCGCCTTCGCCGAAATATTCTTTAGGTAGACCGATTTTCATGCCTTTGAGCGGTTTGTCCAAATCGTGGGTGTAGTCTTCTTTGTTACGTTCCAAGCTGGTGGAATCGCGCTCGTCGAAGCTTGCCATCGCATTGAGCAAAATCGCGCAGTCTTCGGCAGTTTGCGCCATTGGGCCTGCTTGGTCGAAACTGGATGCGTAGGCAACCATGCCGAAGCGGGAAACCGTGCCGTAGGTGGGTTTGATACCGGTGATGCCGCAGTGTGAAGCAGGCTGGCGGATGGAGCCGCCGGTATCTGAACCGAGTGCGGCAGGAGCAAGGCGTGCGGCAACGACCGCTGCGGAACCACCGGATGAACCGCCTGGGACGTGCTCAGGATTCCACGGATTTTTGGTTGCGCCGTAGAACGAGGTTTCATTGGTCGAACCCATGGCGAATTCGTCCATGTTGGTACGACCGAGCGTTACCATGCCTTCGTCGAGCAGGTTTTGGACGACGGTGGCAGTGTAGGGCGAAACGAAATTGTCCAGCATCTTGGAGCTACACGCGCTGCGCCAACCTGTTTGACAGAAAATGTCTTTGTAGGCGATGGGTATGCCGGTGAGTGCGGTAGCGTTACCTTGCGCGATACGTGCATCGGCGGCACGGGCTTCGGCGAGAGTTTTATCTTGGTCGAGAGTGATGTAGCCGTTGATGGAGGAGTTATTTGCGGCGATGGCGGCAAGATATTCGGTTGCCAGCTCGACGGCAGAGATTTGTTTGGATTGGAGCAGTTGGCTGGCTTGTTTGAGGGTGTATTGGGTCATTTTCGGGTCTTTCGGTTGGAAATAATTGGGAATTTAAAGGGGGGGGGATGGGGTGCAGGCTGCCTGAAAGCAGATAGCAGGTAATTGCTAGCTTTTCTTTGGTTCATAATAAATACAGTCGATAAGGGCAACCCTGCCGTCCCATGCTTTTTGTTCGATTGTATCTTGTGGTCTGCTGCTGTTAAACCAAGCAGTATCGTAAATACGCAGCAAAATTTCATCCCAATAGCGTTCAGCATTAAGGTTTTTAGGCAAATCTAATTCCGCACATATTTTTTCTTTGTTTGCGCCATTGAAGCAAAAGAACAAATCAGGTCTTTTCATTGTTAATAGCCGCGTAGCAACACCTATCGGGTTGTTAAAGCCGGCTTGCCGGAAAATTTTGTCATACTCTAAAAAATTACTTTTACTAATCTCTCCTGTTAAAGGAATTAAGTTAATGGCTTGAATAATTTTTGGATTTCCATTATTAATCTCCTTGTGGAAATTACCATTGCTCTTGGTGCTGCCAAACAAACCATAGTCTAGTTCTTGACTGCCTTTTGCATTATTGGGCAAACCCGAAATAAGTTTTCGATTCTCTGAATCTATGGAAAGAAAGTTTCCATTATTTTGGAAAAATTCTTTTACATAATCCAATAAATCCAATCGATCTTTAAACGATTGATTTTTATCCTGCTGGATTATTTTAAAATATTTATCCCACGAATATGTCAATATGTTAGTGGATAAGATGCTCTTACCCATTTCACTATGCTTATTACCAGTCAGATAACGGTTGGATAGAGTCTGTAAGGGTTTTTGCCGTTGATGATAAAGGATACGATAGCGTTCGATTTGTTCGTCGCCAATTTCTACGGCGTTATCGAAGCAATCATTTTTTAAAAAACAGGAAATTTCTTGAAAAAAATCGGCAGATTCCCCTTTTATTAAAAGCATAGTTTCTCGATTGTTGCCATTAAATGCACCGTTGGTAAAGTTTGCGCTACCTGAAAGCAATACCCAATCAGTTGGCGTATTCCAAAATAAATACAGCTTCGGATGAAATACACCATTTGTTTGCAAGATGAATCTCGCATTTTTATTGTGCTGTAGTTGTGCCAAAACTTCAGGGTCTGTTTGATAAAAATGTAGACCAATAGTTGAGTGTTGGATTTTTTCTTGGTATTCAAGCAGGTTTTGAAAAGCAGGATGCTCTGTTGAAGCCCATGCTGTCGCAAAAGACATATATTTATATTTCTTAATTAACGTAATAAAATTCTTGCTTAATTCTCTTGCACTAGTAATGAGATCCATAATATAGCTACACTCCTAATTGTATCTAGGTTGTCAGATCTATTTTATACCTTTGTGGGTTTATATATTTCGGGCTACCTGAAGGAGGCGGTTTCAGCGGCAAAGCGTTGCAGGTCTTCTGCCATTAGCCGGTTTCAAACGGCATGTCGACAGTGAGCCAGCCGCGTAGTTGCGCCAGTATGTCGAGCCGCTATATGGCGAGCAGTGAGAGGCGATGCAGTTCGGGGAGCAGGCTACCTGAAATTGTGATGCTGCCGAAGGCGGTGGCGATGATGGCTTTGTTGGTTTGATAGGCTTCGGTTTTGTTTTCGCGGGGCAGGTTTATAACCTTTTTTTGTCTTTCGCATGATGAGCTTGTCAGCGGCTTTTTGACACTCTGCTTCATCGCCGTAATTCGGTAATTTTGGAAACGTCCGTTCGTTCCAAGCTTACCGAAATTAACCATGATGTCATTGCCGGCAGCATCAATAATCCAAAATTTTTGAGATTTATCGTCGGTATATATGAAAGCCTGCTTCATAAAAATGCCTTTCAGGCCGTCTGAAAGAGTAGATATTGCTTTACAGACGGCCTGCTTAGGCAAAGCAAAACATCTGATGCTTGTTTATTTCACGCGGCGGCACACGGTTTCCACCATTTTGCCGCTGTGCATGGCTTCTTCGGAATCTTCTTTTTGCACCTGCTCAATGACTTCCTGCGGCATTTTTTCAGGACTATCGTAATCGTGGATATCGGCGCGCTCTTCAAGCTTGCCGTTTTTTCCGAACAGTGCAATCGCACTCATGACAGACTGCTTGGGCTCTTGGCAGTGCACCCAATCCAAAATCAGCATATGGGCATGTTTGCCTGCGCGGGCAGGCTGATGCAGCGTGACGGTCGAATACCAACCGTTGCCAAGATTTTTTACACTGGACGGATAGAGCGATGCACTGTATGTGCCACCCGGGGTTTCGTAGTCATACAAATGCACGGTTTTACCCGAACGGCCGGCAAGCAGGGCGGCGGATTTTTCGTTATCACCCTGGTTCGGTGCGGCATGGGCACTAACGGCAAATGCGCCGAGCAGTAATGCTGTTAAGATTTTGTTCATCATTGACTCCTTAAAAAAATTAAATTCAACTTACTCTTCAATCACCTGGGGCACGATATACAGGCGATTGCGAACTTCGGGGGCGACAGCTTGATATTCGGCAGCGTGATCGGTTTCGGTAACGGCATCTTCACGCAGGCGCAGCGCGGTTTCATGCGGATGCGGCATAGGCTCTACTCCGTCTGTATTCACAGACTGCATTTTCTCAACCATAGCGAAAATGTCATTCAACTCGGACAAAGTTTTCGTTTTCTCGTTTTCTGTCAAACTCAAGCGCGACAGCTTGGCAATTTTTTCCACATCAGACAAATTCAAGGCCATGAAAAATTCCTTAAAGATAATTAGCAATATTGGCGAATTAAGGTATGATAGCGCGTTTTCCGAACTACTTCGGGCGCGGGATTATAACCGAAACCTTCCCTACCATTAAAGATTTCCGCTTTTCAGACGGCCTGTTGCGCTTGATTCAGGCCGTCTGAAAATGTGTTCAATACATTGTTACCATTCAGGATTACTCATGTTTCTGCGTTTCATCACACGTTATTTCTCCAATGATTTAGCTATCGACTTGGGCACCGCCAACACTTTGATTTACTCCAAAGGCAAAGGCATCGTTTTGGACGAACCTTCAGTGGTGGCCATGCAGATTCACCCCGACACGGGACAACGTTCGGTTTTGGCCGTCGGCACTGATGCAAAAAAAATGCTCGGCCGCACGCCGGGCAGCATCAAAGCCATCCGCCCCATGAAGGACGGCGTTATTGCTGAATTTACCGTAACCTCTGATATGCTGAAGCATTTCATTAAAAAAGTAACTAATAGCCGTTTTGCCGCCACCCCGCGTATCGTCATCTGTGTTCCCTGCGGCTCTACCCAGGTAGAAAGAAAAGCGATTCAAAACTCAGCTGAAGAAGCCGGGGCGTCAGCTGTCTATCTAATCCAAGAACCTATGGCTGCAGCCATAGGTGCAGGTCTGCCGATTGACGAGCCGACCGGCTCAATGGTAGTCGATATCGGCGGCGGCACGACCGAAGTGGGCGTAATGTCTTTATCCGGCATGGTATATTCCCATTCGGTACGTGTCGGAGGAGATGCGTTTGACGAAGCGATTATTAACTATGTCCGCCGCAATTACGGGATGCTGATTGGCGAAGCGACTGCCGAAAGCATCAAAAAAGAAATCGGCACGGCATTCCCGGGCATGGAAGTCAAAGAAATCGAAGTCAAAGGCCACAATGTTGCCGAAGGCATCCCGCGTTCGTTTACCATTTCCTCCAACGAAATACTTGAAGCCATTACAGAGCCGATCAATCAAATCGTACAATCTGTAAAAACCGCACTGGAAAAAACCCCGCCCGAACTGGGTGCTGACATTGCCGAACGCGGCTTGGTACTGACCGGTGGCGGAGCATTATTGAAAGGATTAGATCGGCTTTTGGCTGAAGAAACCGGATTGCCCGTTATGATTGCCGAAGATCCGCTGACCTGCGTGGCACGCGGCACAGGCCGCGCATTGGACTTGATAGGCCGTCTGAATTCCATTTTTGCTCCGAACCCCTAATTGCCGCCGTTACCCGCCATGTCCAAATCGCTTAGTTTTACCCGCAGTTATCGCGAGCGTCCCGTCAATCGGTTGATTATCCTGTCGATAATCAGCATCCTGTTGATGGTATTGGACAACCGCTATGCAGCCGTCCGCCAACTCAAGGCTTACTTGGCCATCGCACTGCAACCTTTGCAATGGCTAGCCGACCAGCCTGTCGCACTGTATGACTACGGCAGTACATTCCTGCAATCACAGCAAACACTCATTCAGGAAAATCAAAGGCTGCAAACCGAAAATATGCGCCTGAGCACCGCCATCCGGCAAAACGACGTACAGCAGCTTCAGCTGGCAGAATTGAAAAAACTCAACCTCTTAGCCGGCAGCGGTATCGGCAACAGCACGGCGGCACAAATTGTTTCAAACGGCAAAAACCCCTTGTCTGACAAATTATTGTTAAACAAAGGCAGCAACGACGGACTGAAGGCCGGCGATGCGGTAATCGACCAATACGGCCTAATCGGCCAGATCTCGGCAGTGCAGCCTTTTAATGCCGAATTAACCGTACTCACCAGCAGTCAGACAGTCGTTCCCGTAATGGTGGCGCGTACCGGCGTACGCAGTTTGGTCTATGGCGACAGCAACCAGGTTTCCCTGCGCTATTTCCCATTAGATGCCGATTTGCAGCCTGGCGATTTACTGGTTACATCAGGAATGGATTCTGTCTACCCTGCCGGCATTCCTGTGGCCAAAGTGGAAAGTGCCCTGCGTTCTTCCGGAACGCCTTACTACCGCACAACCTTATCTATTCCTGCCGCCATTCGCAGCAGCAAATATGTTTTGGTATTGCCGCAAATTGAAGAACTGTCGATTCAGACGGCCTCTTCCGTTGCGGCATCCTCTCCCCAATAAGAACCCATGACTGATTTTGACGACTTTCACAACCGGATTCCCAAACGTCTGATTGCCGCCACTTTTGCCGCTTCCCTGCTGTTTGACCTGATTCCGTTTCCTGCCGCATTGTCTTTCTGGCTGCCCGAAATGACTGCCCTGAGCCTGCTGTATTGGGGGCTTAACCGTCCGCAATCGGTCGGCCTGTTTACCGCGTTCGCCTGCGGCCTATTTCTGGATACCGGTATCGCCCTACCACTCGGACAACATGCACTGGCCTATGTCCTGATGGTCTTTTTCATTCAAAAATACCAACGGCGCATTATCCTGCAAAGCTACGCCTTTCAAGCGGTTGCCGTCTTTATCGCACTAACCGGAAGTCAGCTTACACTGCTGATTATCCGCCTGATAAGCGAACACCGCCTCATCGGCCTATCCGGACTTTTAGCCCCTGTTGTGGGCGCATTGGCCTGGCCGATGCTGAACAAATTGATGCTGGCCGTCCTTAACCTGTACCGTCGCCGATGAAAACACTCCGCCACATTTCGCGTCTCGGCAATGACAATGCCTCCATCCAGCGCGACTTCCGTATCAGACTACTTGCCGCCTTTCTGTTTATCTTCCTGTTATTCAGCATCTTGGCGGCACGCTTTGTCCATCTTCAAATCCACAAACGGGACGAATTTACCGCCCAAGCAGCCTCCAACCGTATTTCCTTAATTCCTACGGCACCGATACGGGGAGAAATCGTCGATGCGAACGGCGTCGTGCTGGCGCGCAACTATCCGGCCTACTCATTGGAAATCATACCCAGCCAAATCAAAGGCAAACTGGACGACACCATCGCCGTCCTAAAAACATTGGCCGACATTACCGAAGCCGATTTAAACCGTTTTCAGAAATTCCGTACCGAATTCCGTTCCTACGAAAAAATCCCGCTCAAGCTGAAACTCACGCCGGACGAGGCATCGCGTATTGCCGCCCGCTTATATGCGCTGCCCGGCGTGGAAATCAACGCCAGAACCTTCCGCGAATACCCTTATGGGGAATTGACCGCACATTTCTTGGGTTACATCGGCCGCATCAGCGACAAAGACCAAGCCAAACTGGCCGAAGAAAAACTGGGCTCACTGTATCGGGGCAGCACCCACATCGGCAAATCCGGCTTGGAAAGTTTTTACGAACGCCAGCTGCATGGCCTGCCCGGCTACCGCGAAGTAGAAAAAGACGCCTACGGCAACATCATCCGCACCCTGCGCACCGTTCCGCCGCAAAACGGCCAAACCCTGAAGCTGGCAATGGACATCCGCCTGCAACAAGAAGCCGTCCGCCTGATGCGCGGCAAACGCGGGGCCATGGTGGCCATCAACCCGCAAACAGGCGGCGTACTGGCTTTTGTATCCAACCCGTCTTTCAACCCCAACCTCTTCATCGACGGCATCGACGGCGAAAACTGGAAGGCATTGAACGAAAACTGGCAAAAGCCGCTCATCAACCGTGTTACCCAAGGCCTGTATCCGCCAGGCTCCACTTTCAAACCATTTATGGCCATGGCCCTGCTCGAAAGCGGCAAAATTACCCAATCATCCGTGATTCCCGCCCCCGGCGCATGGAGCATTCCGGGAACCAAACATATGTTCCGCGACTCCGTCCGCAGCGGCCACGGTTCGGCTAACTTAAGCAAAGCCATCCAAGTTTCCTCGGATACCTTTTTCTACCGACTCGGATTTGAAATGGGCATTGAGAAAATCCGTCCGTATTTGGCGGAATTCGATTTCGGCCAACAAACCGGTATCGATTTGCCGAATGAATACCGCGGCGTACTTCCCTCGCCCGAATGGAAAGAAAAACGGTTTTCCAAGTTACCGCCCGAACGGCGCCGCTGGAACACGGCAGAGATGGTGCCGATCAGCATCGGCCAGGGCTATAACGCCTATACCCCGCTGCAAATGGCGCACGCCACCGCTACCTTGGCCAACAACGGCGTGGTTTACCGTCCGCACTTGGTCAAAGAACTGCTGGATCACAATAAACAGCAAATCACCCTAATCGACCCTAAACCGCAGCGCGTCCTACCGTTCAAGCAAAGTAATTTCAACTACGTCAAAGCGGCGATGGCCAAAGTACTGCAGCCGGGCGGAACCGCACGAAAAATCGGTGTGGGTCTGAAATACAGCATGGGCGGCAAAACCGGTACTGCCCAAGTGGTGCAAATCGCCCAAGGTAAAAACTACAATGCCGCCGCACTGGCCGAACAACACCGCGACCATGCCTGGTTTATTGCCTTCGCGCCCATGGAAAAACCGCAAATCGCCATTGCCGTGATTTTGGAAAACGGCGGCTGGGGTGCCAATGCCGCCCCCTTGGCCCGCGGGCTGAGCGATTATTACCTGCTCAAACTCAAATCGGGTGGCGACCACGACATCCCGGTGGACAACCGCAATAAAACAGGCGTGGATAACCCCCTGCTGGCAGGCAGCGGCACCGTGAGGCCGTCTGAAAACAAAATCACCGAAGCCTTCCGCACCATCCATAACCCTGAAGCCGCACATTCGGCCGCCTCGGAAGCCGCACCATGACCGAAGAAAACATCCTATTGAAACTCAAACGCCTGATTTGGGATCCGATGGATGCCTGGCTCTTTTACGCCATGCTGATCATCTACATCATGAGCCTGTTCCTGCTCTACTCGGCCGACGGCCAAGACATCGGCCGGCTGGAAAGCAAGACCATACACACCATCATCGGCTTTGTCCTGCTGTGGATTATTGCCCGTATCAAGCCGCAAACACTGGCTGCCTTTGCACCGCCCGCCTACATTCTCGGCGTACTGCTGCTGTTGGGCGTGCATTTTTTCGGCATTACCGTAAACGGCTCCACCCGCTGGCTGAACCTCGGCATCCGCATCCAACCTTCCGAAATCATGAAAATAGCCCTGCCGATGATGGTGGCCTGGTATTTCCAACGCCATAGCGGCAACCTGCGCTGGCATCACTACCTGATCGCACTGATATTGGTCATGGTGCCGGTCATGCTGATCCTCAAACAGCCCGACCTCGGCACGGCCACCCTGATTATGGCTTCCGGCCTGTTCGTCGTCTTCTTCGCCGGACTACCGTGGAAAGTCATTTTCGCCTCCGTCGTCCTCTTCATCTGCGCCCTGCCGTTGATGTGGAACTACGGTATGCACGACTATCAAAAAACTCGCGTCCTTACCCTGCTCGATCCGACAAAAGACCCGCTTGGCGACGGATACCACATCATCCAATCGATGATTGCCATCGGTTCGGGCGGCGTTTGGGGCAAAGGCTGGCTCAACGGTACGCAAACCCATCTCGATTACATCCCCGAGTCCACCACCGACTTCATCTTCGCGGTATATGGCGAAGAATTCGGCCTGATCGGCAACCTCCTTCTGCTGTTGATTTACCTGGTTATCCTCGGCCGCGGGCTCTACATCGCCTCGCAGGCACACAACCTCTATAGCCGCACACTGGCCGGCGCGCTGACCATGACTTTCTTCTGCTATGCCTTTGTCAATATGGGCATGGTCAGCGGCATCCTGCCCGTGGTCGGCGTACCGCTACCACTGGTCAGCTACGGCGGCACATCCACGTTATCCATTATGATCATCCTCGCCCTCTTGATGGGCATCGCCAATCAGAAAGACAAACGGCGTTAGGCCGTCTGAAACCCCCCCCCTTACAATCAATCTTCTCCCGAATCTTTCAGACGGCCTTGACATGGTTTCCCCGCTTCGCACACCATCCAGGCCGTCTGAAAAACATATTTCCCCACCAGCCGTTTAGAAAGTACCCGCATCATGGCACCCACCCTGCTCATCATCCTCGGACTGACCGCCCTCGCCATCGGCCTCCTCGGCACGATATACCCTGCCCTTCCCGGACTGATCCTCATGTTCGTAGGAGCCTGGCTGCTCGGATATGCCGACGACTACGCCACCATCGGCAGCGGCACCCTGATTGCCATCGGCATCTTTACCGCCGTCGGCACGGCAACCGACTTCGTAGCGGGTATGCTCGGCGCAAAATTCACCGGCGCAAGTAAAGAGGCCGTCTGGGGATCGTTTTTCGGCGGCATTGCCGGTGCCTTTTTCGGCATTCCCGGCCTGCTGCTCGGCCCGCTGCTCGGTGCCGCAATCGGAGAATTCCTCGCCCGTAAAGATGCCTGGCTGGCAGGGAAAGTCGGCATCGGAGCCTTTATCGGCTTCATCTTGGGCGTGGTGGCGAAAGTCGGCTGTGCCGTCGCCATCCTCCTGACCCTGTTGGGCGTATGGCTTTACAGCCTGTTTTAAGGCCGTCTGAAAAATTCCAAATCCGGCACGTTATCGGGCGTATGCCCTCTTATGCTACAATCCGCCGATTTTTGATTTCCCTATTTGAAAGAGCTATTCCATGATTTCCACCAACAACATCACCATGCAGTTCGGCGCGAAGCCGCTGTTTGAAAACGTCTCCGTCAAATTCGGCGAAGGCAACCGCTACGGCCTTATCGGCGCGAACGGTTCGGGCAAATCCACCTTCATGAAGATTTTGGGCGGCGATTTGGAGCAGACCAGCGGCGAAGTGGCGATTGAACACGGGGTACGCTTGGGTAAACTGCGCCAAGACCAGTTTGCCTACGAAGACATGCGCGTGCTGGACGTGGTGATGATGGGGCACACCGAAATGTGGGCGGCGATGACCGAGCGCGACACAATTTACGCCAACCCAGAAGCCACCGAAGAAGACTATATGCACGCGGCCGAACTGGAAGCCAAGTTTGCCGAATACGACGGCTACACCGCCGAAGCGCGCGCCGCCGAATTGCTCAGTGGTGTGGGCATTGCCGAAGAACTTCACAACGCCACCATGGCCGAAGTCGCGCCCGGCTTCAAGCTGCGCGTATTGCTGGCGCAAGCCCTGTTTTCCAAGCCCGACGTGCTGCTCTTGGACGAGCCGACCAACAACTTGGACATCAACACCATCCGCTGGCTGGAAGGCGTGCTGAACCAATACGACAGCACCATGATTATCATCAGCCATGACCGCCACTTCCTGAACGAAGTCTGCACCCACATGGCGGATTTGGACTACAACACCATCACCGTTTACCCCGGCAATTACGACGACTACATGCTCGCCTCCGCCCAATCCCGCGAGCGCGCGCTGAAAGACAACGCCAAAGCCAAAGAAAAATTGCAGGAACTGCAAGAATTTGTGGCGCGCTTCTCGGCCAACAAATCCAAAGCCCGCCAAGCCACCAGCCGTCTGAAACAGGCCGACAAAATCAAAGCCGAAATGGTGGAAGTGAAACCCTCCACCCGCCAAAACCCGTATATCCGCTTTGAAACCGACGAGAAAAACAAACTGCACCGCCAAGCCGTGGAAGTGGAAAACCTGGCCAAATCGTTCGACAAAACCCTGTTTGAAAAGCTGTCTTATATTCTGGAAGCCGGACAACGCCTCGCCATCATCGGCCCGAACGGCGCGGGCAAATCCACCCTGCTGAAACTATTGGCCGGCGCGTTTGACGAAAAACTGTCCGACATCAAACCCGATGCAGGCTGCATCAAATGGGCGGAAAAAGCCACCATCGGCTACTACCCGCAAGACCACGAAAACGACTTCGACGTGGACATGGACCTGACCGAATGGATGCGCCAATGGGGGCAGGAAGGCGACGACGAACAAGTGATTCGCGGCACGCTCGGCCGCCTGCTGTTCGGCAGCAACGACGTGGTGAAAAAAGTGAAAGTGCTCTCCGGCGGCGAAAAAGGCCGCATGCTCTACGGCAAACTCTTGCTGCTGAAACCCAACGTGCTGATTATGGACGAGCCGACCAACCACATGGACATGGAAAGCATCGAATCACTGAACATGGCGCTGGAAAAATACAAAGGCACGCTGATTTTCGTGTCGCACGACCGCCAGTTTGTGTCTTCTCTCGCCACACAGATTATCGAGCTCGACGGCAAAGGCGGCTATGAATATTATCTGGGCGATTACGAGAGCTATCTGGCGAAAAAAGGGATTGAGTAAGACAAGTGCAGACTGCCTGAAAATCGGCAAAGCGGTTTTCAGGCAGCCCATGGGGCAATCAGTTATAGTGGATTAACTTTAAATCAGGACAAGGCGACGAAGCCGCAGACAGTACAGACAGTACGGCAAGGCGAGGTAACGCCGTACTGATTTAAAGTTAATCCACTATAAAACGAAAGAAAGAGAAAGTATGTTCACACTCAATGGGTTTGGTACCACGTTTGTCGGTGAATGCGATTACGAACCGGACGGCACGTACGTTACCACGGCGTGGATTGTGGCTTTATGGATACCGCTGATTCCACTATATAGCGCGCGGGTTTTGTCGATAGATTCGACCATACTCTCCGGCGCAACTTATCAAATCATCAAGCAGCCGGTGCATTGGGGTCAGGCTCGGCGGATATGGGCATACACACTCGGCATACCCGCACTTCTTGCCTTGTTTGCTTGGATGGCGGGCGTGTTGGATTCATTGTCGCCGCTGGCGGGGCAAATCTCATTTTGGCTGGCGGTGGGCGCGATGTTTGCCTACACCCTTTTGCCGTTTTTCCTGCGCTATCGGGCCTGCAAGGCAATTGGTTTGCGCTACAAAGAGCTGAAAGTATCGCCGATTATTTGGCTGGCAATCGTGTTGCTGTTGCTTGCCATCGGTTATGTGGTGTGGTTTGGAAACCAACTATAGTGGAGGCTTGGAATCGGCTCATGTGAGGCTACCTGAAAATCGGTACGGCGGTTTTCAGGTAGTCCTTGTTTTACGTGCGCCCCACAGCCCGCCCATACCCACAGATAACCGGCAAACTGCATACGGCTGAACGGTTCGTGGAAGGCGGTGAGGCCGAGCAGGAATTGCAGGCTGGGCGAGAGGTATTGCAATATGCCGATGGTGGTGAGACGGATGTGTTGTGCGGCGGTACTTGGCTGTGGGCTTGGTGCAACCAAGGTTAGGATTTTGCCGAAAACATTGTGCGCGACAGCTTTGCATTGCAACGATACGGTAAGGAAAACGGCATTGCGTGGCTGACCGAGCGTACGTTTGAACTGGAACAGGACGACGTGGAGGCAGTGGCTGCCGTTGCCGTCGGCATCACGCAGGCGGACGGCTATTATTTGGCATTTCACGATGCGGGCATTGCCGTATTTGCCCTGCGCGATCCGCGTTTGAAACAAGCATTGGCCGCCGAGAATCCTGCCCGCGCCACTGTCGTCATTCCCGAGATGGTGGCAACGTTTGTGCTGTATCGGCAGCACGAAGCCGTTGCCGAATATCTGCGCCAAGCAGGTTATCAAATTGAGCAGAGCGAAAACGGCAAACACATCGGCATCACGGCGCAACGCAATGGCAGCGTGCTGAAAGCCGATTTTGAAGACGGCTTCTTTCGTGATTTGTCTGCCCAACTGCAAAAATAATTTTTCAGACGGCCTCCAGACGCATCCAAAGCCGCTGTAAAGGCCGTCTGAAATAATATTTGCAATGTCTGGAAAATCCCCTTACTTTAATTTTTTGCCATTTCATGTAAATTCATGTTATCGTGCGCACACCGAAGCTTCGGCTTTCGGCAAGAAGAATCCATTAGGAGAGATTTTCCATGACAAACAAACCTCAAACCGACCAACAGCCGGAAAACGTGGAGTTATTGAGCGCACAAGCGCCGATAACCAATTTCCGAGGCCTGATGATCGCCATCGTTGCCACCATTATCAGCGTGGTGCTCTATCAAATCCTGCCTTATGACGAAAACGTCAATAAAGGCCTGACCATCTTGGCATTTGTCGCCATCATGTGGTTTACCGAAGCCGTGCATATCACGGTAACCGCATTGATCGTGCCGCTTTTCGCCATTTTGTTCAAAGTTCCCGAAATGGGCACGAAGCAAGCATTGGCAGGATTTTCCGACCCGATTATTTATGTCTTTTTCGGCGGATTCGCACTGGCCACCGCGCTGCACATGCAGAAGCTGGATCGGAAAATCGCTATTTGGCTGATTTCCCTTTCGCGCGGCAACACCTTTATCGCCGTGCACCTCCTGTTTGCCGTTACCGCCCTCCTTTCCATGTGGATCAGCAACACGGCCACTGCCGCCATGATGTTACCGCTGGCCATGGGTCTGATGAGCCATCTGGATAAGGAAAAAGACCGCAATACTTTTGTCTTCGTCCTTCTCGGCATCGCTTATTGCGCCAGCATCGGCGGTTTGGGTACCGTGGTCGGCTCTCCGCCGAACGCCATCGCCGCCAAAGCCCTGAATTTAGATTTTGCAGGCTGGATGAAATTCGGCCTGCCGATGATGCTGGCACTGTTGCCGCTGATGCTGATTTCTCTGTTCGTCATCTTAAGGCCTAATCTGTCGCACCGTGTCAAAGTGGAAAAAGAAGACATTCCATGGACAATGCACCGCGTGATTGCCATGCTGATTTTCATCACTGCGGCCGTAGCTTGGGTAATGGGCGACAAACTGAAAAAACAATTCGGCATTGATAGTCCGGATGCGTTCGTAGCCCTCACGGCAGCCGTTGCAGTGGTGATTTTCGGTGTGGTGCGCTGGCGCGAAGTCGCCCGCAATACTGACTGGGGCGTATTGCTGCTGTTCGGCGGCGGCATTGCCTTGAGCAACCTGTTGCAAAAATCGGGTGCGTCGGCCGCATTGGGTAACGAAATGGCTTCGGCTTTTGTCGCCACCCATCCGTTCATTGTGATTCTGGCTGTGTCCGCCTTCATCATCTTCCTGACCGAGTTTACCAGTAACACCGCCTCTGCCGCCTTGCTCGTGCCCGTTTTTGCCAGCGTGGCCGAACAAATGGGCATGCCGAAAGAAGTGATGGTACTCATCATCGGTATCGGCGCATCTTGTGCCTTTATGCTGCCGGTGGCCACACCTCCGAATGCCATCGTGTTCGGCACGGGGCTGGTTACGCAGAAAGACATGCTGCGGGTTGGTATGCTGCTCAACATCCTCAGCATCGTCCTGGTTTCACTGTGGGCGTACTTCTTCCTGCGCTAAAACCCTGAAACCGTCTTAGAGGCCGTCTGAAACCTTCTTTCAGACGGCCTTTCGGTTTTTTGCCGCTGTAAAATCGTTTACAATACCGCACATTCCTTGACAAACCATCCAACGGACATCCCATGTTAGACATCCAACAACTCCGCAGCGACACAGCCGCAGTCGCCGCACGCCTGGCCGCACGCGGTTTCCAATTCGACACCGCCCGCTTCGAAGCCCTGGAAAACAAACGCAAACAGCTTCAGGTCAAAACTGAAGAATTGCAGGCCGAGCGCAACAGCGAATCGAAAAAAATCGGCATGCTCAAAAGCCAAGGCAAACACGAAGAAGCTGAACAGGCCATGAATGCCGTGGCACAAATCAAAACCGGTCTGGAACAGGCCGCCGCCGAACTCGAGGCCGTGCAGACAGAACTCGAAGCCTGGCTGTCCGCCATCCCCAACCTGCCGCATGAAAGCGTACCCGCCGGCAAAGACGAAACGGAAAACGTCGAAGTGCGCCGCGTCGGCACACCGCGCACATTTGATTTCGACATTAAAGACCACGTTGATTTGGGTGCACCCTTGGGCTTGGACTTTGAAGGCGGCGCGGCACTCTCCGGCTCCCGCTTCACCGTCATGAAAGGCCAAATCGCCCGCCTGCACCGCGCACTGGCGCAATTCATGCTCGATACCCACACGCAGCAACACGGCTACACCGAACACTACACGCCCTATATCGTAAACGACAGCACGCTCTACGGCACGGGGCAACTGCCTAAATTCGGCGAAGACCTGTTCCACGTTACCCGAGGCGGCGACGAAAGCAAAACCACGCAATACCTGATCCCTACCGCCGAAGTTACCCTCACCAACACCGTGCGCGACAGCATCGTGCCGTCTGAAAAACTGCCTCTGAAACTGACCGCCCATTCCCCCTGCTTCCGCAGCGAAGCCGGTTCGCACGGTAAAGACGTGCGCGGCCTGATCCGCCAACACCAGTTCGACAAAGTGGAAATGGTGCAAATCGTTCGCCCCGAAACGTCTTACGACGCGCTGGAAGAAATGGTCGGCCACGCCGAAAACATCCTGAAAGCCTTGGAACTGCCCTACCGCGTCATCACCCTCTGCACGGGCGACATGGGCTTCGGTGCGGCCAAAACGTATGACTTGGAAGTTTGGGTGCCCGCGCAAAACACCTACCGCGAAATCTCAAGCTGTTCCAACTGCGAAGACTTCCAAGCCCGCCGCATGAAGGCCCGCTTCAAAGATGAAAACGGCAAAAACCGCCTGGTACACACCCTGAACGGCTCCGGCCTGGCAGTCGGCCGTACTTTGGTGGCCGTTTTGGAAAACCACCAAAACGCAGACGGCAGCATCAACATCCCCGCCGCCCTGCGTCCTTACTTAGGTGGTTTGGAAAAACTGGAAGCATAAGCAAGCCGTCCCGTCGAATAAAGAGGCCGTCTGAAAACCTTGAAACGGGTTTTCAGACGGCCTCTCTTCATGAATCTGCCAACCTTTAATACTGCACGGAATCTTTGCCCGTATTTTTCTGGATAAACTCGATTTTATAGCCGTCGGGGTCCTCCACAAAGGCAATCACGGTCGAACCGTGCTTCATCGGTCCGGCTTCACGTACGACTTTCCCGCCCTTCCCTTTCACACGTTCGCAGGCTTTATAAGCATCGTCCACTTCGATGGCGATGTGGCCGTAAGCATTGCCCAAATCGTAGCTTTCGGTATCCCAGTTGTGGGTCAGTTCCAAAACCGTACTTTCAGCCTCGCTGCCGTAGCCGACGAAAGCCAGCGTAAACCGTCCTTCGGGATAATCCTTCTGACGCAGCAACCGCATCCCCAATACGTCCTGATAAAACTCGAGCGATTTTTTCAAATCGCCCACCCGCAGCATAGTGTGGAGCATACGCATAATTGTGTTTCCTTTTTTTATCCGTTTAATCGACAAAGTGCTGCCAATCCTGCACTTCAAGCGGCAACATTGTACGGCAAGCGGCTGCCGGGCGGCAATAAACGATGCCGAAATGCGTTTTTTTCAGCCAAAGCGGTTGCCCCTGTTCAGGCTTTCAGTTATAAAGTTAATCAATATCCTCGGATAAACGCTATGCCTTAATTTTCGGCGGTCTTGCAGTCGTGAATCCCACTGCATCAATTGCCTTTTATCGCTTTCCATATCCTGAATATTTGAAAGGAAACAATACATGAAAATCGGTATCCCAAAAGAGTCCCTTGCCGGTGAAACCCGTGTGGCCTGCACCCCCGCCACCGTTGCCCAATTGCAGAAACTGGGCTTCGACGTGGTGGTGGAAAACGGCGCAGGCTTGGGCGCGAGTTTTGACGATGCAGCCTATGAAGAAGCGGGGGCAACAGTTGCCGCAGCCGCCGAAGTGTGGAAATGCCCGCTGATTTACAAGCTGAACGCGCCGAACGGCAACGAATGCCGCCGTCTGAAAGAAGGCCAGACTTTGGTCGGCTTCCTTTATCCGAACCAAAACGAAGAACTGGTTAAAAAACTGGCCGATAAAAAGGTCAATGTATTGGCGATGGACATGGTTCCCCGCATTTCCCGCGCGCAGGCTTTGGATGCTTTGTCTTCGATGGCAAACATCAGCGGCTACCGCGCCGTAATTGAAGCCGCCAACGCATTCGGTCGTTTCTTCACCGGTCAAATTACTGCCGCCGGCAAAGTACCGCCCGCGCAGGTTTTGGTGATCGGTGCAGGTGTGGCGGGTTTGGCGGCAATCGGTACGGCAAACTCGCTCGGCGCAGTGGTGCGCGCGTTCGATACCCGCTTGGAAGTGGCGGAACAAATCGAATCGATGGGCGGTAAATTCCTGAAACTCGACTTCCCGCAAGAATCGGGCGGCAGCGGCGACGGCTACGCCAAAGTGATGAGCGACGAATTTATCGCCGCCGAGATGAAGCTCTTTGCCGAGCAGGCGAAAGAAGTGGACATCATCATCACCACCGCCGCCATTCCGGGCAAACCCGCGCCCAAGCTGATTACCAAAGAAATGGTGGAAAGCATGAAATCCGGCTCCGTCATCGTCGATTTGGCGGCGGCGACGGGCGGCAACTGCGAACTCACCAAACCGGGCGAATTGTTCGTGACCGACAACGGCGTGAAAATCATCGGCTACACCGACATGGCAAACCGCCTTGCCGGACAGTCTTCCCAGCTTTACGCCACCAACTTGGTGAACCTGACCAAGCTGTTAAGCCCGAACAAAGACGGCGAAATCACGCTGGACTTCGAAGACGTGATTATCCGAAATATGACCGTTACCCGCGACGGCGAAATCACCTTCCCGCCTCCGCCGATTCAGGTTTCCGCCCAGCCGCAGCAAACGCCGTCTGAAAAAGCCGCGCCTGCCGCCAAGCCCGAGCCGAAACCCGTTCCCCTGTGGAAAAAACTCGCGCCCGCCGTCATCGCCGCCGTATTGGTGCTGTGGGTCGGCGCGGTCGCACCCGAAGCATTTTTGAACCACTTTATCGTGTTCGTCCTCTCCTGCGTCATCGGCTACTACGTCGTCTGGAACGTCAGCCACTCGCTGCATACCCCGCTGATGTCCGTGACCAACGCGATTTCCGGCATCATCGTCGTCGGCGCACTGCTGCAAATCAGCCAAGGCAACGGTTTCGTTACCCTGCTGGCCTTCATCGCCATCCTGATTGCCAGCATCAACATCTTCGGCGGCTTCTTCGTAACGCGCCGGATGTTGAATATGTTTAGGAAAGGGTAAAACGGGTTTTCAGACTGTCAAAGCCGTCTGAATCAAGTTTTCAGACGGCCTCCGAGTTTCAAAATACATTTACTTTCACAAATAATTGGAGAATCACCATGTCTTCAGGACTCGTTACAGCGGCGTACATCGTAGCCGCGATACTGTTCATCTTCTCGCTGGCGGGGCTGTCCAAGCAGGAAACCGCCAAGCAGGGCTGTTATTCCGGCGTAGCCGGTATGGCGGTTGCCTTGTTCGTTACCGTGTTTTCCGAAAACACCAACGGACTCGGCTGGATCATCATCGCCATGCTGATCGGCGCCGCCGTCGGCATCTACAAAGCCAAAAAAGTCGAAATGACCGAAATGCCCGAACTGATTGCACTTCTGCACAGTTTCGTCGGCTTGGCGGCGGTTTTGGTCGGCTTCAACAGCTATATCGAGCCGGGCAACGTTTCGCACGATATGCACACCATCCATCTGGTCGAAGTCTATTTGGGCATCTTCATCGGCGCCGTAACCTTTACCGGCTCGCTGGTCGCGTTCGGCAAACTCAACGGCAAAATCAGCAGCGCGCCGTTGCAACTGCCCGCCAAACACAAACTCAACCTCGCCGCATTGGTTTTATCCTTTATCCTGATGCTGGTGTTCGTATCCGTTGACGGCAGCGGCTTCATCCTGATCCTGATGACCCTGATCGCCCTCGCATTCGGCTGGCACTTGGTCGCCTCCATCGGCGGCGCGGATATGCCCGTGGTCGTGTCCATGCTGAACTCCTACTCCGGCTGGGCGGCCGCAGCGGCAGGCTTCATGCTCTCCAACGACCTACTCATCGTAACCGGCGCGCTGGTCGGTTCCAGCGGCGCGATTCTGTCCTACATCATGTGTAAAGCCATGAACCGCTCCTTCATCTCCGTCATCGCAGGCGGCTTCGGTACCGACGGCTCCGCCGCAGCCTCAGGCAGCGAAGAAATCGGCGAATACCGCGAAGCCAAACCCGCCGAAGTCGCCGAAATGCTGCGCAACGCCGGCAGCGTCATCATCACCCCGGGCTACGGCATGGCAGTGGCGCAAGCACAATACCCCGTTGCCGAAATCACCGAGCTTTTGCGTAAAAACGGCACCGAAGTACGCTTCGGCATCCACCCCGTCGCCGGCCGCCTGCCCGGTCATATGAACGTACTGCTCGCCGAAGCCAAAGTCCCCTACGACATCGTGTTGGAAATGGACGAAATCAATGACGACTTCCCCGAAACCGACGTAGTGCTGGTCATCGGCGCAAACGACACCGTCAACCCCGCCGCCCAAACCGACCCGAACAGCCCGATTGCCGGCATGCCCGTGTTGGAAGTGTGGAAGGCAAAAGAAGTCGTCGTCTTCAAACGCTCGATGAACACCGGCTACGCAGGCGTACAAAACCCGCTGTTCTTCAACGAAAACAGCGTAATGTGTTTCGGCGACGCGAAGAAAACCGTTGACGAGATTTTGGCGGAATTGAAGAAATAAGGCCGTCTGAAAAGCTCGGCTAAGATTTTAAATCCGTCTGATTGGACAAAATCGCTGCAAGCCCTATCCATGAAGGCTTGCAGCAATTTTTTCACGTCATTCGAATTTCACAATAATAGCAGCCAACCGGCCCATTTAAGATACGGCAGATGAAAACAGTCCGATCATGTCCGCTTTGCATCATGCCGACATTCGCCAAACCAATTGTTCAGATACAAAAAAACCGCCGGAACCTATATTCCATGCGGCTTAGATATGGTGGGTCCGGTGGGGTTCGAACCCACGACCAAGGGATTATGAGTCCCCTGCTCTAACCCCTGAGCTACAGACCCGGCTAGAACAAAACAAATAAGGGCGCGATTGTATCCTTAAATTCGCATTGAAACAAGCATAGATTTTATATTTTCAGACGGCCTGCTATACAAAGGCCGTCTGAAAATATAAAATCCTGGCGCAATTAGCAATTTGCTAACCCCTTATCCTCATCTCATTTCCACCTCCCAGGCATGAACATCGACCACACACAGCAAAACATCATCGTCGGACTCTCCGGCGGTGTCGATTCCTCCGTAACCGCCGCCTTGCTCAAACAGCAGGGTTATCAAGTGCGCGGTGTGTTTATGCAAAACTGGGAGGACGACGACAATGACGAATATTGCAGCATCAAGCAAGACTCTTTCGATGCCATTGCCGTCGCCGACATCATCGGCATAGACATCGACATCGTCAATTTTGCCGCCCAATACAAAGACAACGTATTCGCCTATTTTCTCAAAGAATACAGCGCGGGGCGCACGCCGAATCCGGATGTGTTGTGCAATGCCGAAATCAAATTCAAATGCTTTTTGGACTATGCCATAGAGCAGGGCGCGGATGCCATTGCCACCGGACACTATGCGCGCAAAGAAGTCCGCAACGGCACTCATTACCTGCTTAAAGGTTTGGATCAAAATAAAGACCAAAGCTATTTCCTTTACCGCCTCAAGCCTTTCCAACTCGAGCGCGCGATTTTTCCGTTGGGCGATTTGGAAAAACCTGAAGTCCGCCGCCTTGCCGCCGAATTCAATTTGCCGACTGCCGCCAAAAAAGACAGTACCGGCATCTGCTTCATCGGCGAACGTCCGTTCCGCGAGTTCCTGCAAAAATACCTGCCGACCAACAACGGCAAAATGGTCACGCCCGAAGGCAAAACCGTCGGCGAACACGTCGGGCTGATGTTCTACACGCTCGGACAGCGCAAAGGACTGGGTATCGGCGGCGCGGGCGAACCGTGGTTTGTTGCCGCGAAGGATTTGACGAAAAACGAACTCATCGTCGTACAAGGTCATGACCATCCGCTGCTCTATACCCGCAGCCTCGTTATGAACGATTTGAGTTTCACCCTGCCCGAACGCCCGAAAGAAGGGCGCTACACCTGCAAAACCCGCTACCGCATGGCGGACGCGCCCTGCGAATTGCGTTATCTGGACGATGACACGGTCGAGCTGGTGTTCGACGAACCGCAATGGGCGGTAACGCCCGGTCAATCCGCCGTGCTGTACGACGGCGATGTCTGCTTGGGCGGCGGCATTATCATGTCCACAGACAAGCCCGTCATCATCACCCGATAAAACATCAGGCCGTCTGAAAACCGATTGGCGCATTTCGCCAAAACGTTTCAGACGGCCTCAACCTAGAAAGCGAACATTATGGAAAAGCCCTGGCTCGACAGCTATGAAAAAGGCGTAAAAACCGAAATCGACGAGACACTCTACCAATCCATCCCCGACGTATTCCGCCAAAGCGTGGAAAAATTCGCGCACCAACCCGCGTTTCAAAACATGGGCAAAACGCTCACTTACGCCGAAGTCGGCAAGCTGGCGGAAGATTTCGCCTCCTATCTGCAAAACGTCCTGAAGCTGCCGCGCGGCGAGCGCGTGGCGATTATGCTGCCCAACCTGCTGCAATACCCGATTGCGCTTTTCGGCATCCTGCAGGCGGGGCTGGTGGCGGTGAACACTAATCCGCTCTACACCCCGCGCGAGCTGGAGCATCAGTTGAAAGACAGCGGCGCGACCACCATCATCGTTTTGGAAAATTTTGCCAACACGCTGGAGCTGGTGCTGCCGCGCACGCAAATCAAACACGTCATCGTCGCCTCCGTAGGAGAAATGTTCGGTTTCTTCAAAGGCACGCTGATGAATTTCGTCCTGCGCAAAATCAAAAAAATGGTGCCCGAATACCGCATTTCCGACACCATCCCTTTTCAGACGGCCTTGAAAGAAGGCGCGGCGCACACCTTCCGCCCCGTTACCCTGACCCGCGAAGACACCGCGCTGCTGCAATACACGGGCGGCACGACCGGCGTGGCCAAAGGTGCCATACTCAGCCACGGCAACATCTGCTCCAATATGCAGCAGGCGGCCGAATGGATTGTCAATTTGCTCCGGCCCGGCAAAGAAACCGTCATCGCCGCGCTGCCGCTCTACCACATCTTCGCGCTGACCGTAAATCTGATGATTTTTACCCAGGCCGGTTCCAAAATCATCCTGATTACCAACCCGCGCGACATGAAAAGTTTTATCGGCGACATGAAAAAAGAGCGCGTCAGCGTCTTTGTCGGCGTCAACACCCTGTTTAACGGCATGGTGAACCAGCCCGACTTCGCCACCGTCGATTTCTCCAACCTGCGCCTGACTTTGGGCGGCGGTATGGCGACTCAAAAAGCCGTTGCCGAAAAATGGAAAAACATCACCGGCACGCCCATCGTCGAAGCCTACGGCCTGACCGAAGCCAGCCCCGGCGTATGCGCCAACCCTCTAAACATCCCCGCCTACACCGGCGGCATCGGCCTGCCCATCCCCTCCACCGAAATCGAACTGCGCGATGCCGACGGCAACGAAGTGGCACAAGGACAACCGGGCGAAATGTGGATACGCGGCCCGCAAGTGATGAAAGGCTATTGGAACCGCCCCGAAGAAACGGCTAAAGTACTGGATTCGCGCTGCTTCCTTGCCACAGGCGACATCGCCGTCATGGACGAAAAAGGCTGGTTCAAACTGGTAGACCGCAAAAAAGACCTGATTGTCGTCTCCGGCTTCAACGTCTATCCGAACGAAGTCGAAGATGTTGCCGCCTCGCACCCGAAAGTTTTAGAAGCCGCCTGCATTGGCGTTTCAAGCCCGAAAACCGGCGAAGCATTGAAACTGTTTATAGTAAAAAAAGACGAATCGCTGACCGAGGAAGAGCTCATCGCCTTCTGCCGCACCGAGCTGACCGCCTATAAAGTGCCGAAAGACATCGAATTCCGCGACGAACTACCCAAGTCCAACGTAGGCAAAATCCTGCGCCGCGAACTGCGCAAAGAAGCGGAACAAAACGCGGCATCCGCCTAATATCGCCGAAGGCCGTCTGAAAACACGAAGCAACACAACTGTGCCAACCTTCAGGGATTGAATCCCTGACGGTGCAGGACAACAGACCCGCAGATAAATATCCTGCGGGTTTGTCTCGTTTCAACCCGATACCGTTTTCAGACGGCCTATCCTTATCCGCGCCCCAAATCTGACAAACTACTCTAATTTGATTACAATCCGGCTTCTTTTTTCAGACGGCCACAACCGTCGTGCCGCCTTCCCTACCAGACTGCCGAAAAATAAATCATGCTCCTCCTTCCCCAGCGGTTGCGCCGCCTGTTCGGCCACCCTTTGCGCCTCGGCTGGTTTGACCACCCGACGATGCATGCCTACCGGCCGCCGAAACACCCCGACAGCCCAGAACGCGTGGCCGCCGTCGAGGCCGAACTGCGCCGTCAGGGCATCTGGCCGCACCTGTTGCAGATTCAGGGAAAAGAGGCAACCGACAGTCAAATCGCACTCGCCCACTCGCGCAGCTACCTCTTCCGGCTGGAAGGTATGCAGCCTCAAACAGGCAAAATACGCCGCATCGACGACGACACCGTTTTAACCGACAACGCATTGGAAGCCGCCAGAATCGCCGCAGGCACCGTAATAAAAGCCGTCGATTTCGTCTTGGCCGGCAAAATACGTAACGCCTTTTGCGCCACCCGCCCGCCCGGACATCATGCCAAAAGCAAACAAAGCGGCAGCTTCTGCCTCATCAACCACACGGCCGTTGCCGCCATGCACGCCGTTTCACGGCACCACCTGCAACGGGTCGCCGTACTGGATTTCGATGTGCACAGAGGAGACGGCAGCGAAGAAATCCTGCACGGACAACCCAACATCCTGCTGCTGGGCTTGAGTCAAAACAGGCTGTACCCCTACGATAACCATTCCTTGCCGCAAAACAGCAACTGTTTCAATGCGGCCCTGTCCGAACGCTGCGGCAGCCGCGAATTCCGCCATACCGTCCGCAACGAATGGCTGCCGCGCCTGCGTGCCTTCAAACCGCAACTGATCCTGCTCTCCGCCGGTTTCGACGCACACCGCGACGACCCCCTCGGCGACACGCGCCTGCACGAGGCCGACTACGCCTGGCTGACGCATAAAATCATGCAAACCGCCCCGCAATGCGGCGGGAAAATCGTTTCCGTCCTCGAAGGCGGCTATCACCCGCCCTCGCTGGCCGCCGCCGCCGCCGCCCATTTGTACGTACTCGCCGGACTGGGAAAGCCGCCCTGCGCCGTCGAATATGAGCAGCTGTTGAAACAGGAAGAAGAGAAAAATCAGGCCGTCTGAAAAAACTTTCAGACGGCCTGAACAGTCAATATCGGCTATCCGCAACTTCTGCAACCCTCATCATTCTGCGAATGCGGCACACTCTATTTGCGGAAAATCCTGCGAACTAGACACAACAACACAGGTAATCAGCGCGCGGGCTGCGGATAAGTGCCTTCCACCAATATATTTTTATCCACATCATGCAGATTGCGGTGGCCGGTAAACGCCATCGTAATATCCATTTCGTTATACATAATCTCCAAAGCGCGGCGCACGCCATCTTCGCCGTACGCACCCAGTCCGTATAAAAACGCCCTGCCCGTCATAAAGCCGCGCGCGCCCATCGCCCAAGCCTTCAGCATATCCTGCCCGCTGCGGATGCCGCTGTCCAGCCACACTTCGGTCCGGCTGCCAACTACCTGTACGATATCAGGCAATGCATGAATAGACGAAGGCGCACCGTCCAACTGACGGCCGCCGTGATTGGACACCACAATCGCATCCGCCCCGTGTTTGACCGCCAACTCCGCATCTTCAGGTTCCATAATCCCTTTAATAATCAGCTTGCCGCCCCACAAATCCTTAATTCGGGCAACATCGTCCCAGCTCAGGCGCGGGTCGAACTGTTCGGAAGTCCACGAAGACAGCGAAGACAAATCGCCGACGTTTTTCGCATGGCCGACGATATTGCGGAAAGTTCTCCGTTCGGTATGCAACATATTCCAACACCATTCCCATTTCATCGCCAGATTGATGCAGTTTAACAACGTCGGTTTGGGCGGCGCGGACAAACCGTTTTTAATATCCTTATGGCGTTGTCCCAAAACCTGCAAGTCCGCAGTCAGAATCAACGCCGAGCATTTTGCCGCCTGCGCCCGCTTAATCAGATTTTCCATAAATTCGCGGTCGCGCATCACATAAAGCTGAAACCAAAACGGCGCGGAAGTATTTTCAGCCACATCTTCAATCGAACAAATCGACATCGTGGACAATGAAAACGGCACGCCGAATTTCTCCGCCGCCCGCGCCGCATGGATTTCGCCGTCCGCCCAAGCCATACCGGTAAAACCCGTCGGCGCGATGGCCAGCGGCATTTTGACATCCTGCCCGATCATCTTGGCCGCCAAAGAACGCCCCTCCATGTCCACCAAAACCTTCTGCCGAAACTGAATCGGGATAAAATCGGCGGTATTGGCACGGTAAGTGGTTTGCGTCCACGAGCCAGAATCAATGTAGTCGTAAAACATCTTCGGCATTTTGAATTTCGCCACACGGCGCAAATCCTCAATGCAGGTCATTTTGCTTAAATCACGCATATTTTCCTTCCTTCTTATCGGCTTAAATCCAACCGCCGCAAGCCCCTTTTTCAGACGGCCTCACTGCTGCGGTAAAACGTCGCACTCTAACGCAAATCTTCATTACTTGCAAATACATATCATTTTAAATTTTATCTGTATTGACCGCTGTCAAATAAAGCGCAAATACTTGACTAATTCACTCAACTATCGCAAAATCCACCCCGAAACCATAACAACACCAACCACCATGCGACTGACTACCAAAGGACGTTTCGCCGTAACCGCCATGCTCGATTTGGCCATGAATGCCCAAAACGGCGCGGTCAAACTAAACGACATCAGCGAACGTCAAAACATCTCACTATCCTATTTGGAACAGCTGTTTGGCAAACTCCGCCGGGCCAAACTGGTGGACAGCATACGCGGGCCGGGCGGCGGCTATGTATTAGCTGCAGCAGCCGACGAAATCAGCATTGCCCAAATCATCACCGCCGCCGAAGACAGACTGGATGCAACTCTGTGCAGCAGCAAAGCCAACTGCCACAACGGCGCACCCTGCCTGACCCACGACCTGTGGGAAAACCTAAACCGCACCATCAACCAATACCTCAGCAGCGTAACCCTGCAAACCGTACTCAATCAAAAAGACCACCACTCGAACAAAATCGTTCATCTGACCCATATCAACTGACAAACAACAGTAAGAAAGAACACACCATGACCGTCAAAACCCCCGTTTATCTCGACTACGCCGCCACCACCCCCGTTGACAAACGCGTTGCCGAAAAAATGATTCCCTACTTAACCGAAACCTTCGGCAACCCCGCTTCCAACAGCCATGCATTCGGCTGGACAGCGGAAGAGGCCGTCGAAAAAGCCCGCGCCGACATCGCCGCCCTGATTAACGCCGATCCAAAAGAAATCGTCTTCACCAGCGGCGCGACCGAGTCCGACAACCTCGCCATCAAAGGCGCGGCAAACTTCTACAAAACCAAAGGCAAACACCTCATCACCGTCAAAACCGAACACAAAGCTGTGCTCGACACCATGCGCGAACTCGAACGCCAAGGTTTCGAAGTAACCTATCTCGGCGTGCAGGAAAACGGTTTAATCGATTTGGAAGAACTCAAAGCCGCCATCCGCGACGACACCATCCTGATTTCCGTGATGTGGGTGAACAACGAAATCGGCGTAGTGCAAGACATTCCCGCCATCGGCGAAATCTGCCGCGAACGAAAAATCATCTTCCACGTCGATGCCGCCCAAGCCTGCGGCAAAGTGCCTGTTGACGTGGAAGCCGCCAAAATCGACCTGCTGTCCATGTCCGGCCACAAAGTGTACGGCCCCAAAGGCATCGGCGCACTGTACGTCCGCCGCAAACCCCGCGTCCGCCTCGAAGCCCAAATGCACGGTGGCGGCCACGAACGCGGCTTCCGCAGCGGCACCCTGCCGACCCACCAAATCGTCGGCATGGGCGAAGCCTTCCGCATCGCCAAAGAAGAACTCGAGCAAGACATGGCGCACTACCGCAAACTGCGCGACATCTTCCTCAAAGGCATCGAAGGCATCGAAGAAGTCTATATCAACGGCGACCTCGAACACCGCGCCCCGAACAACCTGAACGTCAGCTTCAATTTCGTCGAAGGCGAAAGCCTGATTATGGCGGTGAAAGAACTCGCCGTATCCAGCGGCTCCGCCTGCACCTCCGCCTCGCTCGAACCCAGCTACGTCCTGCGTGCGCTCGGCCGCAACGACGAACTGGCACACTCATCCCTGCGCATTACCTTCGGCCGCATGACCACGGAAGAAGAAGTGCAATTCGCCGCCGAACTGATCAAATCCAAAATCGGCAAACTGCGCGAACTGTCTCCGCTGTGGGAAATGTTCAAAGACGGGATTGATTTGAACTCGATTGAATGGGCGGCGCATTAAAAGCAGCTTGCACTCAAAAAACCATCACGAAAGGAATAAATTATGCTGGGTTGGTGGATAAGCGTTTTCAGCGATGCAGACAGGCAAGAGCCACATCTCATCGCCTCGTGGGAGTGCGGCGTTTCCGGTTCGGACTGGCTGGATGAACTTTGCAAAGAAGGGCGAGCCACGCAGACCGAGAACAAAGGCGGCTATCCAGATGTTTACCAAACGCAGGCGCGGCACGTCGCCTCGTGGCTGCTAGGCGGTAAAATCTCGCCGCAGGGCAATGCGCCGCATGGAAACTTCACGCCTGTTTTTATGGAAGACGACAAGGGCGAAACCGTGCTGATGAAGTCGTACGGCTATCGTCCTTTGAAACTGCATCGTCCTGAATTACTGCGCACATTGCCGCCCGAAGCGGTTTTGACGATACAGGTATTTGATTTGAGCTAAAGCATCCGTTTTCAGCAACCTACCTATAAATAAAAAAGGTCGTCTGAAAATCCCCAAAGGCCTTTTCAGACGACCTAAAAGCCACCACATTAAAATCAAGGATACAAAACCATGAACGAACAAGATTTAGATTTGGACAATCTCGACAACCTGCTTGAAGATTTTGACGGCGTTACCGTGGAAGGCGGCGTCGATTCGGAAAACGACGACGGCTGCGAAGGCGGTGCGTGCAAAATCTAAACTTCAGGCCGTCTGAAAATCGGCAAACAAACCACTGAAACTATCAAAAACATTAAGGAAACCACATCATGGCATACAGCGATAAAGTAATCGACCACTATGAAAACCCCCGCAACGTCGGCACGTTCGACAAAAACGACGAATCCGTCGGCACCGGCATGGTCGGCGCGCCCGCCTGCGGCGACGTGATGCGCCTGCAAATCAAAGTGAACGACGAGGGCATCATCGAAGATGCGAAATTTAAAACTTACGGCTGCGGTTCCGCCATCGCTTCGTCTTCACTTGTTACCGAATTGCTGAAAGGCAAGAGTTTGGATGAAGCCATGGCAATTAAAAACAGCGAAATCGCCGAAGAATTGGAATTGCCGCCGGTAAAAATCCACTGTTCGATTTTGGCCGAAGACGCAGTTAAAGCCGCCGTATCCGACTACCGCAAAAAACGCGAAACAGCCTGATGGCGTTTTCAGACGGCCTGCTATCCGAGAGGCCGTCTGAAAAACAAAATGCCGCACCCAAACAGCCCGCCCTCCAAACGAAACAGGCCGGCAAACCATCAAGAAACTAAGGCGACAACCGCACGGCAAAGAAAGAAACCCATGCCCTTTACCGAAGAACAAACCCAATCGTTGCTTGCCGTCAAAGGCATAGGCAAAACCGTATTGCAACGTTTGCAGCAAATGGGCTTGGATGACGTAGCCAAACTTGCGGCAGCCGATGCAGACACCGTTTTACAGCACGGCGCGGCACTGACCGGCTCAACCTGCTGGAAAAACAGCCCGCAGGCCAAAGCCGCCGTAAACGCCGCAATCCAATGGGCTCGCCAAAACCTTTCAGACGGCCTTTAAAAGTAAATCAGGCCGTCTGAAACCCGTTTCCACTCGAAAACAAAGGAAAAACATGATTACCCTCACAGAAAACGCCGCCAACCACATCAAAAACTTCCTTGAAAAACGCGGCAAAGGCTTAGGCGTTCGCTTGGGCGTGAAAACCAGCGGCTGCTCCGGCATGGCTTATAATCTCGAATTTGTCGATGAAGCCGACCCCGAAGACTTGGTATTCGAACAAAACGGCGCAAAAGTCTACATCGACCCGAAAAGCCTGGTGTATCTCGACGGCACGCAAATGGACTACACCAAAGAAGGTTTACAGGAAGGTTTCAAATTCGAAAACCCCAACGTCAAAGATTCATGCGGCTGCGGAGAAAGCTTCCACGTTTGACATCCGTCGGGAAGCGGGCAACAAAAAAGACGGGACAGTATCAAAACCGTCCCGCCATTTTTTCGCTTCCTGCCTGTTGTAACTGCCTTTGCCTTTCCGTTTGCGCTCTACCTTGTGGCGGAACAAATTGGATTTAACCAAAGCCTTCAACGCATTATCGCGGATTTTGCCCTTATTGAGCTGAACCTTGCCGGCCATCTGCCAGTCCTTTCATATTAAAACAAAGCGGCGGATTATAGCCAAAACAAAAAAACGTAACAAGCTGATGTTTCAACAAAAAGGCCGCATATGAGGCACAGCCCCATGTACAGCCCTGCCGGAAACGCCGACACCCCTCCCGAACGAACCCTGCCCTACCGTCACTAAAGATGGAGTTTCAAGCATTAAGGAAATTTCGATGAACCAACACTTTACCCTGTTCGGCCTGCCCGAAACCTTCCAAATCGACGAAAACGCGTTTGAAACCCGCTACCGCGCACTGGCGGCCAACTGCCATCCCGACAAATTTGCCTCAGCATCGGCTT
This sequence comes from Neisseria elongata subsp. elongata, assembly GCF_900113545.1. Taxonomy (GTDB): domain Bacteria; phylum Pseudomonadota; class Gammaproteobacteria; order Burkholderiales; family Neisseriaceae; genus Neisseria; species Neisseria elongata. The sequence goes on from NZ_FOPS01000001.1 coordinate 213,569, forward strand.
TCGAACAAAAACAGGCCGTGATGATGGCTGCCGCCGTAAACGAAGCCTACCGCATCCTGAAAAACCCCATCGACCGCGCCGCCAGCCTGCTCATGACGCAAAACATCGATGCCGACGCCCCCGAACACACCGCCTTTGCCCCCGAATTCCTGATGCAGCAGATGGAATGGCGCGAAACGCTGGCCGAAGCCCGTGCGGCAGGCGACACCGCCGCCCTGAATGCCTTGGAGCGCCAAGTATCTGCGGAGCAAACCGCCCTATACGGCCAACTGGCTGCCGCCTTCGATGCGCAACAATATCAAACTGCCGCCCAACTCGTGCGACAAGGCCGTTTTCTCAATAAAATGCGGCAGGAAATCGAAAACGCCGTTTAAACCGAATCCGCCCCAAACCCCGAATACATAAAGAACACATCATGGCACTACTCCAAATCGCCGAACCCGGCAAATCCGCCGCCCCCCACCAACACCGCCTCGCCGTCGGCATAGACTTGGGCACAACCAACAGCCTGGTTGCCACCGTCAAAAGCGGCAGCGCAACCTGCCTGAAAGACGAGCATGGGCACACCGCCCTGCCCTCCGTCGTCCGCTACCTTTCAGACGGCCTGGTCATCGGCGGCGAAGCCCTGGGCGCGCAAAAAGCCGATCCGCAAAACACCGTCAGTTCGGCCAAACGCCTGATCGGGCGCAAACTCGAAGACATCGACACCGCCCACCTGCCCTACCGCTTCGGCAACGGCGGAAACATCATCGAAATCAACACGCGGCAAGGTGCGAAAACCCCGATAGACGTCTCTGCCGACATCCTGCGCCACCTGAAAGAACGCGCCGAAGCCAACTTGGGCGGCACGCTTGTCGGCGCGGTCATCACCGTTCCCGCCTATTTCGACGAAGCCCAACGCCAAGCCACCAAAGACGCGGCACGGCTGGCGGGCATCAACGTCCTGCGCCTGCTGAACGAACCCACTGCCGCCGCCATCGCCTACGGACTGGACAACGGTGCGGAAGGCACGTTTGTCGTTTACGACTTGGGCGGCGGCACGCTGGACGTATCCGTACTCGAACTGAGCAAAGGCCTGTTTGCCGTCAAATCCACCAACGGCAACAGCGCGCTGGGCGGCGACGACTTCGACCACCGCCTGTTCTGCCACCTGCTCGAACAAAACAAACTCTCCGCCCTGAACGAACAAGACAGCCAAAACCTGCTCGCCCTGTCGCGCCGCGCCAAAGAACAACTCACCGACCGCGAACAAACCACGGTCGAAACCACTCTTTCAGACGGCCGCAGCATCAGCACCGTCATCACCCGACAGGAATTTCAAAACCTGACCCGCCAACTCGTCCAAAAAACCATAGAGCCCGTCAAACAGGCACTCAAAGACGCGGGCGTATCCAAAGCCGACATCAAAGGCGTGATTATGGTCGGCGGCTCGACCCGTATGCCCCACATCCAACAAGCCGTCGCCACCTATTTCGGCCAAACCCCGCTCAACAACCTCAACCCCGACCAAGTCGTCGCACTGGGCGCGGCCATGCAGGCCGACATACTCGCCGGCAACAAAAACAGCGGCGACTGGCTGCTCTTGGACGTAACCCCGCTGTCGCTCGGACTCGAAACCTACGGCGGGCTGGCCGAAAAAATCATACCGCGCAACACCACCATCCCCACCGCCCGCGCACAAGAATTCACCACCTTCAAAGACGGCCAAACCGCGATGACCATCCACGTCGTCCAAGGCGAACGCGAACTCATCGCCGACTGCCGCAGCCTGGCCAAATTCACCCTGCGCGGCATCCCGCCCATGAGTGCGGGCGCGGCGCGTATCCGCGTAACCTTCCAAGTCGATGCCGACGGTCTGCTGTCCGTATCCGCGCAGGAGCAAACCACCGGCGTGCAGGCGCAAATCGAAGTCAAACCGTCCTACGGCCTGGACGACCAAACCATCACCCGAATGCTCAAAGACAGCATGGCCAACGCCGCCGAAGACATGGCCGCCCGCGCCCGTGCCGAAGCCCTGGTTGAAGCCGAAAGCATCACCGCCGCCGTAACCGCCGCACTCGAACTGGACGGCGACTTGCTGGACGAGAACGAACAAGCCGATATACGCGGCTGCATCGCCGAACTGCAAAGCCGTCTGAAAGAAGGCACGGCTGAAGACATCCGCGCCGCCGTCGCTAAACTGGGACAAAGCACCGACAACTTCGCTGCCAAACGCATGAACCGCACCATACAGCGCGCGCTGACAGGGCAGAATGTAGATAACATTTGACGCTAAAAGGTTTCAGACGGCCTATACAACGAAATAGGCCGTCTGAAGATAGCGTCTGTAAAAACGAAATAAAGAATCAAGATGGAAAAATCCGGCATTGTCTGTCTGATGAATATTTCGGCAAAAGCGGAACAAAATTAACCACTGAAATCGAAGACGGACTCCATTTGAAAAAATTGGAGATATAAAATGAGCTATTTAAATTTAGATGATGATATGTATTTGGTTTATGATTTTAAAAAAGATATGAAAAATAGAAAAAAGAAGGAGCATATTGAAGATACAAGATTACTGTCATTGAATGACGAAAGTATCTTTGGCATCAAAAAAGACAAAGGATTGTTTGCGTCGGATGAATGGTGGGCTAATATTGATTCCGGACAGATTATCACCAGAAGCGTTTCCGGAGTAATATCGTCAATATATGAGGCAGGAATGGAAAGAAGAAACATACCGAATAGTTTTAGTTTTATAGATGGTGAAGGCATCGTAAGGAATGAAAGTATGTATATGATGAATAAATCCGACAGACATTTATTTTGTGAAGGGAAAAAAATTGCTATTTTTTACGCGTATGACGAATTAAAAATATCAAAACAAAAAAAAAGGAGACGTAATTGATTTGGAAAACAACTATGTTGAGCAAGTCATTGAAATGGCAATTTCAAAATAATCAGATGCCGCCGGCGCCCAAGCCTACCAACTGGCCGATGGCGTCGGCAAAGTGGCCGACGCCCTTAAAAACCAAACCGGACAGCAAGGCGCCGTCCTCTTGTCCGTCGAAGCCGGCTTCGGCTTTAAAACCGCCGGCAAGGAACAAAACCAAAACTACCGCCAAAGCCGCGAAAGCAGCCTGAAAGCCGGCGGCGACATCAATATCCGCAGCCGCGAGGGCAACATTACCGTCCAAGGCAGCAACATTATTTATACCACCTACTCCAAAAAAGGTTTAAAACAAGCCTATTCCGAGTACCTGACATTATTCGAATCAAAATGAGACTCTGGCACCAAACCCTCATTCCCCTGCTCCCCCGTGCCCAACTGTTAGGGCAGCACCGCGAATGCGCCGCCTTACGCGGAGCAGGCTGGGGCAGGCCGCACGCGACGGTGAATTACGTCTTCACCCATTCGCCTTACAAGCTCTATCTGTATCACGCGCTGATTATGGATGAAATGGAAAAACGCGGCTACAAACCCGACCCGCTGTGGAAAGACCCGCTGTACCGCGGCAAAGCGGTTGCCCCTTATCCCGCACACGATATCGAAGCCGCCGATTCGCCGATTTACCCCGAACACGATGATGCTTATCTGGACGAATGTCTGGAAAATTTAAAAAACAAAGGCATCGTGTTATAAACGGTTTCAGACGACCCTTTCATCACAAAAGGCCGTCTGAAATATAGTGGATTAACTTTAAACCGGTACGGCGTTGCCTCGCCTTAGCTCAAAGAGAACGATTCTCTAAGGTGCTGAAGCACCAAGTGAATCGGTTCCGTACTATAGTGGATTAAAATAAAAATGAGACAAGGCGGCAACGCCCGCCGTGTACGGGTAGTACATAAGGGCGTTGGCAACGCCGTATCATTGCAATTTTAATCCACTATATCTGTACTGTCTGCGGCTTCGTCGCCTTGTCCTGATTTAAATTTAATCCACTATAATAACCAACCCAGCACGAGCAAACCATGAACAAACTTACAAATCTCCCATTCAAGGAAAAAGTCAACGAACTCAATGAAAATCTCATTGCTTTTGCAGAACCGGAAACTGTATTCTGTGAAAAACAGCCATGGCTAAAAAATCATTTCCTACCCATGATGAGTATAGATTTGGGAGAATTTAAAACAGAATGGAGTGGCACAATCGTCCATCTTATCAACCCAATCGAACCTTATGGATACAATATAGGTGGCTGCACACCCGCTTACCACAATAAATTTATTGGTGAAAACTGGCTGGCTTTCCGTTTGACAGACGATAACAAATATGAATTTTTGGGAGAAGAAGGCTATTTCACCCGCAGTCCTCAATACAGAGAGAACTTAAAACAAATACTTTGCGCCGATTTCGATCCCAATGCTTTTGAAAACAAAGACATTCTGGAAACGTGTAAAGAAGAATTTTATCAAGAAGCACTGAAGTATTTCGATGAATCTGTTCAAATCTATCAAAAGAACAAATCAGATTTTGAAAAACGAGAGGGGCGGTACGGCGACGAGCCTTACGATAATACCTATTTTGGTCTATATCTTGATAGATTAGGCGGAGTGATTAAAGGTGGAAATTGGGTAGATACTAGTCCCATTCCTCCCGCCTTCACTCTAAAAGAAGACAAGGATTGGAACGTATTCATAGAACACCAGGGTAATCCTTTCTACCATATTGCCTCATGCTCAGGATATGGATACTCCAACGGAGCAGATGACGTAATTCTGCTCTATGAACCCGTCAGCCGGATTGCATTATTTACATTCGAATGGACATAGAACACAGACTATTGTTAAACCCCACCATTATCAAACCACTCATTACAAGAGACAATAAAAATGCCCAAAATCACCGTACTCCCACACGCCGTATTATGTCCCGAAGGCGCAGTCATTGAAGACGCGCCCGAAGGCAAAACCGTCCTTGACGTACTGCTCGACCACGACATCGAAGTCGATCACGCCTGTGAAAAATCCTGCGCCTGCACCACTTGCCACGTCATCATCCGCAAAGGCTTCGACAGTTTGGAAGAGCCAAGCGAGCTGGAAGAAGACCTGCTCGACCAGGCATGGGGCTTGGAAGCCGACTCGCGCCTGAGCTGTCAGGCCGTTGTTGCCGACGAAGATTTGGTAGTGGAAATCCCCAAATACACCATCAACCACGCGCGTGAAAACCATTAAACGGCAACAGGCCGTCTGAAAACCCAAACAGGGCTCTTTCAGACGGCCTGACAACGCAATCCCGAAACACAAAGAACAAACCATGTTTCAACACATAGGGCCGCATATAAGGCGCAGCCCTGTGTGCCGCCCTGATTTGGAAAGGGTTACACCCATCCAAAATAAACCAAGGTTCCACCGCCCTGAAGGATGGGGTTTCAACCGTTAAGGAAATTCTGATGAAATGGACAGACACCCAACGCATCGCCGAAGAACTCTACGATTTGCACGGCGACAGCATCGACCCGAAAACCGTACGCTTCACCCAACTGCGCGACTTAATTATGGCGCTGCCCGATTTTGACGATGACCCGGCCCGCTGCGGCGAACGCATTTTGGAAGCCGTGCAACAAGCATGGATTGAGGAAATGGAATAGGCCTTAGCCGCCCGAATTTGTTAAAATACGCCCCTTTTTTATTTTTCAGACGGCCTGCACAACAGGCCGTCTGAACCGTATCGGAATTCCCATGCTGCTTGATTTGAACCGCTATTCCCCGGCCGTTTTCGCCAAAGAAGCCAAAACTTTGGCTGCCTTGGCCTGGCCGATGATGCTGGCGCAGATTGCGGCGGTGGGGCTGGGGTTTGTCGATACCGTCATGGCGGGCGGTGCGAGCAAAGACGACTTGGCCGCCGTCGCGTTGGGCAGTGCGGCCTTCGCCACCGTATTCATTACCTGGATGGGTGTGATGACTGCGTTGAACCCGATTTTGTCGCAGCAGCACGGCGCGGGCGAAACGGCACAGGTAGGCGAAACCGGCCGTCAGGGTCTGTGGTTCGGCCTGCTGCTTGGCTTGGCCGGCATGGTGCTTCTGCTGGCCGCGATTCCGCCTTTTTTATGGTATTTGAAACTGTCGGACAATGTGGAAAACATGCTGGCGCAATATCTGATGTTTACCGCGCCCGCCATGCCCGCCATGATGCTGCACCGCGCCCTGCACGCCTACGCCTCCAGCCTGAACCGGCCGAAACCGATTATGTGGGTTTCCTGGGCCGCACTGTTGCTGAATATCCCGCTGAACTATGTTTTCGTATACGGCAAGTTCGGCATGCCGCAATTGGGCGGCGCGGGCTGCGGCCTGGCCACCATGTTGGTCTGCTGGTTCAGCACCGTCGCATTATGGCTATATGTGAAAAAATCGCCCTATTTCCACCGCTTCGGCCTGCAGGGTGGCTTTTCCAAACCGGATTTGGCGATGCTCAAGCAATTTTGGCAACTGGGCAAACCGGCCGGCCTGTCGTACTTTCTCGAAGCCAGCCTGTTTACCTTCATCATGTTTCTGATTGCCAAATTCGGCAATGATTATGTGGCGGCGCAACAAATCGTCATCAGCCTCACCGGCATTATCTACATGGTTCCCCAGGCCGTCGGAGCGGCGGTAACCGTGCGCGTCGGCTACTCTATCGGACGGCGGCAGAAACAGCGCGCGCGTTATATTTCCGGCGTCGGCATCGCCTGCGGCCTGATGCTGGCCTTATGCACCATGCTGCTGCTCTCCTTGCTGCGCGCTCCATTGGCCGGAATGTACACCAAAGATGCCGCCGTTTTGCAGTTGGCGGCTTCCGTATTGCTTTTTTCCGCGCTGTTCCAACTGTTTGACTTCACCCAATGCATCGCCTCCTATGCCCTGCGCGGCTATAAAATCACCCGTGCGCCAATGTTGGTTCACGCCGCCGCCTTCTGGGGCTTGGGACTGATACCGGGATGGCTGTTGGCCAATTTGGCCGGAATGAAGATTTACGGCTTTTGGGCGGCACTGATCGTTTCCCTCGCCGCTGCCGCCGTCCTGCTCGTGTGGCTGCTTGAAAAACACAGCAGAACCATCGCTAACCATTCGAGGTCGTCATGATAAACATTCAAGAAAACATTGATTTGCAAACCCTCAACACCTTCGGCCTGCCGGGACGTGCCCGCTACTTTGCCGAACTGAACGATGCAGCCGAACTGCCGGCCCTCTGCGATAGCGAAATATTTGCCAAGCATCCCGTCCTTTGGCTGGGCGGCGGCAGCAACATCCTGCTCCGGGGCGACTATCCGGGGCTGGTGGTGAAAATCAACAATAAAGGCATCCGTGAAATCCGGCGTTCAGACGGCCTGGTGCTACTGGAAGCGCAAGCAGGCGAAATCTGGCACGACTTCGTCTGCCACACCGTCACCATCGGCCTGAACGGCTTGGAAAACCTGAGCCTGATTCCCGGCACGGTCGGCGCGGCACCCGTACAGAATATCGGTGCCTACGGCGTGGAAGTGAAAGACCTGATCGACACCGTCAAATGCTTCGATTTGGCCGAACGGCGGTTCGTCGAATTTTCCAACGCCGAATGCCGCTTCGCCTACCGCGACAGCCTGTTCAAGCAGGAAGGCAAAGGCCGTTACGTCATTTGCGCCGTCGTATTCAAACTCTCCACCGACTTCATCCTGAAAGCCGCTTACGGCGACCTGGCAGCCGTATTGGCCGAACAATGCGGCGGACGGCAGCCGACTGCCGGCAGCGTTTCCGAAGCCGTCTGCACCATCCGCCGCAGCAAACTGCCCGACCCTAAAATTCAAGGCAATGTCGGCAGCTTCTTCAAAAACCCCGTGGTTTCCACACACCGTGCCGCCGAACTGCTCGCCGCCCATCCAACCATGCCGCACTATCCCCAGGCAGAAGGAACAGTCAAACTCGCCGCCGGATGGCTGATAGACCAATGCGGCCTGAAAGGCCGACGCATCGGCAACGCGGCCGTACATGAAAAACAGGCATTGGTCATTGTCAATCTCGGACAAGGCTCCGCTACTGACGTTGCCTCATTGGCAGACGAAATCCGCACTCAGGTTTATCAAACTTTTGCCGTCGAATTGGAAACCGAACCCAACTGGGTTTAACTGCCGACATTTGGCCATAACGGATTACCGCTATCCCCAACCTTATCGCCACCTGCCGAAACCGTTGCCAATAAAAATACAATAAAACCTTACCGCCCCATCCCAAAAACGGCAACAGAAAGGCCGTCTGAAAACAATTTTCAGACGGCCTCTTATATCAAACGGGATTAACGGCTGGTAGGCTCACAGTTTTTAACGATGAAACGTCCACCCGGAGCGTTCAATCCAACCACTTCAGATGTAGTGTGGGTGTCTCTGCCGATGTAGCCTGCAGACATTACATAACCGCGTTTATTGCTGAAAGTCGTACCGGTATCGTCGGAACGATTTCTGTCAACACGCAGGTTTGCTTTAGTACCGGCTGCATTGACAGCAGCACCGACAGCATTGCCATCACGGTCAAATTCATACATTACATTCAGTTTTTTACCGCTGTCGCAGCGGTAAGACACATAACCGGCAGGAGCGGCAACGGCGCTGAATGAAACGGCAGCCAAAGCGGCAGCGGCAAAAGCAGGTAATAATTTCATAAATATGTACTCCATTTTCATTATTGGAAGAGTTTGCTTTTCAACCGGAAAACCTGCAAGCGATTTTCCTTCGGTTGCCAATGCAACGGGTCGCATTGTAAAGCTTCCGATTGAACATTCAATCGAAAATTTGAAAATTTATGTTTGTTTATTATTAACTTTATGTTTATTATGAATAATATTCTGGAAGTTATACGGTTCGCACAAAAAACTTCCTTCCTCCAGCCGAAAATGCCATACTTTCAACCATGAAACTCGGCGGTTTAACCATACACACCAGCAAAACTCCGCCGTTATCCCACCCAAACATGGAGGCCACATGCCTAAGTATCTTTCCTTTGCCCTCACCGCCCTTCTCTCGGTTAATGCCTTTGCACAAACAGAACGGCAAAATGCTGAGTTTGAACCCGAAAACACTGTTGCCAAGCTAGCCTGTTACTATCAACAAGATTATGTTACTGCTGAAAAAATCTGGCAAAAATGGGCTGGACAAGGCAATCCCCGCGCAAAAAGCAATTTAGGCTATCTGTACCTTAGAGGCTGCACCAGTCCTTACAATCCCAAAGGCCGCCCCGAACTCAACCATATAAAAGCCATCCCTCTTCTGGAAGAAGCCGCACAAGCAGGCATCATCCAAGCTCAATATCTGCTGGGAGACTATTTGACGGGAGACGGGCACCCCGAAAAAGAACGTCTGCGCGGCATGAAATTCTTGGAACAATCCGCAGAGCAGGGACATGAATTGGCACAAAACCAACTGGCCTACCTCTACCTCACACTCGGCAACCAAAACCACGACAAATATTACTACTGGACGCGCAAAGCCGCCGAACAAGGCAATGCCGACTCACAGCGACGGTTGGCAATCGGTTTGAACGAAGGCAAATACCTTAAACGCGACTGCAAACAAGCCGAAGGCTGGATTCGGCGGGCTGCGGAACAAAATGACGGCGAGACCTACAAACTGCTGGTTCACTGGTATAAAAACGGTTCGGCCTGCTTTAGAAAAGATGCGGCGGAAGCAGCCAAATGGCAACAAAAAGTAGATGAATATCATGAGAAATTCAGCGATGCCTTACACAAGGAAATAAACGGAGAAACACACTGATCAGGCAACATACCCGGATAACTTTCTCCATCTCCTAGCCACTGCTCAACACAAGTTTCCTTATGATTAAGTCTATTCCTATATTACTTATTTCTATATTTTCAACAACCGTCGGCCATGCTGCTGCGGTTGACTGGACGCCGTTGTTGGAATCTATGAAGAAAGGCTGCGCTGTTGATTTTAATGCCTTGCCTTATGGAAAGTCCGCAATCGGCAAACTGCCTGCCAAATACCGTGCCTCCGTTGCCCGCAGCCATAGCAGACAGACAGCATCAGATGGTGAAGTATTCACCATCGAATTGAAAAACTCTATTGCTTTCGGACAGCCGTTGTCAGCCTTAGTTATTGAATCCAATGAAGGATTCGGCTATGTCAAAATGAAGTTTGCCCGAAATGCCGATATGTCTAAGCTTATTCCCTTATTTACAACACCAACCGATAAACGACGCGGTATGTTGGCAGCGGGTAGGGCGCAGAATTTTTGTATCAAAGGTACACACGGGACGTTGAAGCAATACCAATCTTCACCGCATCACTGGCGTGCCGTTTCATCTGATGGCCCGTGGCAGGAGTTCCGCTACCATCCAAGAGAAAATGCTTTATCCTGCCTGCATTCTGATCATTACGGCGATGAATTCGGATGCTCGAAATAGAATCATGACTCCCCGCCTGAAAATCTCCCTATGCAAGCTTGCTTTGGTCGGTGCGCTGTTCTACACCAGCTACGGCCTGTCCAACCATTACGCGGCATCGCTGGCCTATGTGCCGGAAGTCGCTTTTGCGTGGGAGCGCGGCATTCCGTTTTGGGCGTGGACGATTGTGCCTTATTGGTCGCTGAACCTGATGTATGCGGCGGCGTTTTTCCTTTGCCGAAATGCGTGTGAACAAAATCGCTACGTCGCACGGCTGGTATCGGCGCAAATTATTGCCACTACTTGCTTCATGCTATTTCCGCTGCATTTCGGCTGGCCGAAGCCGCCTACCGACGGGCTGTGGGGTTGGCTTTTTGATTCGTTGGTAGCGTTTGACTTGCCGTACAACCAAGCGCCGTCGCTGCATATCGCGCTGTCTATCATTGTCGGTGCGTTTTATTGGACGCGGTTTCCCAAAATCCGTTTGCCGATTTTGTTGTGGCAAAGCCTGATTGCCTTATCGGTGCTGACGACTTACCAACACCACTTTATCGATGTACCGACCGGCGCGCTGCTGGGCTGGCTGGTGTTGTGGGCAATACCGCAACACGGCGTATCGCCTTTCAGGAGACGAAGTTTGTCCGTAGCAGAGCCGGACAGCCAAACAGGTCGTCTGAAAATGACCGAAGCGAGTTTCTGCGAAGCTAAAATGAGCGAAGCAAATTTCGCCAAAACGAGCGAAGTGAGTTTCTGCGAAGCTAAAACGAGCGAAGTGAGTTTCTGCGAAGCTAAAACGAACAACACTGATTTCCGTGAAGCCCAAACTTCCCCCGAAATACGTTCCCGCGAAATCAAAATCGCCATGCTGTATCTGGCGGGAGCAGTATTGTCGGCTCTGCCGTCCTTGTTCGGCGGTGTATGGTTGTGGATGTTGTGGGTCAGCGTGTCGCTATCGGTGGTCGCTTTCGCCTATCTGACCGGCAACGCGGCGGTATTCCAAAAACAGGCAAACGGCAGATTGTCGGCAGCAGCAACGATTTTGCTGCTGCCTTATCTGGTGGGCGTGCGGCTGAACATGGCTTATTGGCTGAGCGGCAAGGCAAAGACGGCGCGGATTCGTGATGATGTGTCGATTGGCAGTATCTCAGGGGTTGCGGAGATTCAGCATTGTGGCGGAGTTTTTGGGAAAAAAACGGCATCTGCTGCGTTAAAAATGCTCGCAAGGTGTTCAACCTTGCTGCGCTTTTTGCCTTGCATCTACCATTTTTTGCCACAAAAATCCGCTTCACAAGCTAAATCTCCGCACCCCCTGGCAATTTCAGACGGCCTCCCCGCTGTATTGGACGTATGCGCCGAATATCCCCATCACCGTTATTGCGGCGCATACTGTGCTCTGCCGTTATTGGACATGGTTGCGCCGTCTGAAAACAATTTGATGCAGGCGGCTTCATTGCTGGAAACATTGCGCCGACAACGCGGCAAGGTTCTGATCTGTTGTGCGCTGGGCTACGGACGCAGTGCGGCGGTGGTGCTGACTTGGCTGCTGGTTTACGGCGGCTGTCGGGATTTGGCGCAGGCAACGGCGGAACTGAAACAGGCTCGTCCGCAGATGGTGTTGCCGCCGGAAACGGCAAGGGCAGTAGAAGCGGCGGCAGGCCGTCTGAAAAATTTCTGAACATATCAAAAGGGAAACCCATGAATACGACACCAGCAACCGACAGCCTGATTACCGCCCGCCTGCTTGCCACCGCCCGCTATACCGCCGTGTTCAATGCCTTGTTATTCGCTTTGTCCGCACAACGCGGCGGCGTGTGGTCGGCGGTGCAGCTTGTCTTGGCGGCAGTGTTGTTGTACTACCACATCCGCATCGAGTTCGACCGCCGCGTGTTCCAAGATTTTACCGACGGCCGCTATACGCCCGCAGCCTTCGACCAAACCTTGCGGCAAACCGGCTTGCGCCGTATTTCAGACGACCTCTCCATGCCGCAACGTGTGGCGGGTGCGCTTGCCTTGTGGCGCAAAAGCCTTTACCTGACTGCGGCGCAACTGCTCATCCTGCTGATGCAGTCCGTTTGATTTTCCAAAATGTTTCGATACAAAGCCCCACCTCCCAACCACACCTGATAAAAAGGAAAAGGCCGTCTGAAAACTTTTTCAGACGGCCTTCCTATACAGACACACTGCCCGCTTCAACGCATCCGCACGGTGGCACTCAACGGCAGGTGGTCGGACAGGTATTGCCACGGTTCCTCGCTGTGCAGGGTGGCGTTGAGGATATCGAGGTTGCGCGTATAGATGCGGTCCAGGCTCAACACGGGCATACGGGCGGGGAAAGTTTTCGGCAGTGCACCGTGGCGGTCGAGGAAAACTTCGGTCAGCCCCAAGGTGCTGCCGATATTGAGTGTCGATTTGTGCCGCCAGTCGTTAAAGTCGCCTGCCAGTATCAGCGGGGCTTCCGGCGGAATGTAGGTGGTTACGTATTCGAAAATCGCCACATATTGTTTGACGCGGTCGCGTTCGAAAAGGTTGAGGTGGGCGCAAAGGCAGACGATGGGCATTTCCCAGCCATCGGGTAGGATTTCGCAATGCAGGACACCGCGTTTTTCCAGGCGGTTCACGCTGATATTGACGTTTTGCCGCATCTGTATCGGCAGTCGGCTGAGGATGGCGTTGCCGTGGTGTTTTTGCGGAAAAACGGCGTTTTTGCCGTAGCTCGAGTGATAGGCGAGACGTTCGGCAATGATGTTGTCTTGCGGACGGGCGGGGAAATCGGGCAGTTTCAATTCGCGCAACAGGTTTTGTCCCTGCACTTCCTGTAAAAACAGGATGTCGGGCTTCAAGCTTTCCAATGCCTGCGCCATGTCCGAAATCTGCACTTTGCGGTTCAGCGGCGACATGCCTTTATGAATATTGTAGGTGGCGATGGTAATCGGCTCGGTCATGATGGGTTGCACCTGCTCGAATGGGTTTCCGGTATTCGGATGTGTAACTGGAAAAAAGGCCGTCTGAAAACGCGGGTTCAACCCTTGAAAACGTTTTTCAGACGGCCCCTTGTTCAGTCTACACCTTTAATCGTGACCCAGGTCGAGATTTTTTTCTTTATACCGCGTATCGGGAACCAACACGATTTTGTTATCCACTTTGCCGATGGCTTTCACATCTTTGCCCGGATAGTCGAGCTGGTGCAGGAAGTGGCGGATACAGTTCAAACGGGCGCGTTTTTTATCGTCGGAACGGATAATCGTCCACGGCGCATCGCCGGTGTGGGTATGGAAGAACATGGCGTTTTTGGCTTCGGTGTAATCGTCCCAACGGTCGAGCGACTGGATGTCCACCGGCGACAGTTTCCAGTGTTTCAGCGGATCGTCGCGGCGGGACAGGAAGCGGCGCAGCTGTTCTTCGCGCGATACGGAGAACCAGAATTTAAACAAGTGCAGGCCGCTGTTTACCAGCATTCTTTCCAGTTCGGGCACTTGGCGCATAAACAGCAGGTATTCTTGCGGTTCGCAGAAACCCATCACGCGTTCCACGCCTGCGCGGTTGTACCACGAGCGGTCGAAGAACACCATTTCGCCGGCGGTGGGCAGGTTTTGGATGTAACGCTGGAAATACCATTGGCCGCGTTCGGTTTCGGTCGGTTTTTCCAACGCCACCACGCGCGCGCCGCGTGGGTTCAGATGTTCCATAAAGCGTTTGATGGTGCCGCCCTTACCTGCTGCATCGCGTCCTTCAAACAGGCTGACGATACGCTGGCCCGATTCTTTCACCCAGCTTTGCACTTTCAGCAATTCGATTTGCAAAGTAGCTTTTTCTTTCTCATACACACGGCGGTTCATCCGCAGGCGGTAGGGATAGCTTTCGGGCAGCGGCGCAGTGTTGGAATCTTCACTGGAAACCCGTCCTTGATGCTGCAAAACCTCTTCTTCAAAAATCTGCAGGCGGTCTTTACCCTCGCCCACATTGACTTGCTCGAACGGTTTCAGTTGATGATCGGTCATGGTTCGTCCTTTCAAAGTTTTAAAGTACGCCCGAACGGCTTCCCGTATTCGGACGCAGGAATAATCTATACCCTGATTTTACGCTCTTTGACAAAAACAAACAAATACCTAAGCATATTTAGGCCGCCTGATGCAACGCTTTCCATCCCAAACCGAAGCAAACCCTCAATCAACCGCCGACACGCCCCGCCTTTCCGTTTTTCAGACGGCTTATGGGCTATAATCCGCCTTTTTTCCCCGCAAGCCCATGCCCTATTTCGCCCTGCTCGACGATGCCGTTTCCGGCCGCGCCGTCCTCTTCCAAAACCTGCAATACAGCGACCGCATCCTTTCAGACGGCCTCGACCGTTTGAACGGCCTGCTGGCGCAAGGCTGGCGGCGCGGCCTGCACCTCTTCCTCACCGCCGATTACGGCTTCGGCATACCGCTGCAAAACCTGCCGGCAACCGAAAGCGACACCCTCGCCCTGCACTGGTTTGCCGACAAGCAAAACGTCAATGCCGACGAATGGCTGGCCGCGCGGGAAGACGGTTCGCCCGCCGGCATCTCACGGCCGGAAATATCGCGCGGGCATATCGAATATTTAAACGACATTGCCGAAATCCAGGCCGCCATCGCACGCGGCGACTGCTACCAAATCAACCACACCGTCCGCCTGCACCTCTCTGCCTACGGCGACCCCGTCCGCCTCTACCACCGCCTGCGCCAACCCGTCCCCTACGCCGCGCTCGCCTGCCTGCCCGATGAAAAGAACGGCCAAACATGGACGCTCTGCTTTTCGCCCGAACTCTTCTTAAACATCCGTTCAGACGGCCTGATTGCCACCGAACCCATGAAAGGCACCGCACCGATTTTAAACGACGGCCGCGATGCCGAACGCGCCGCCGCCCTGCAGTCCGACCCAAAAAACCGTGCCGAAAACGTGATGATTGTCGATTTATTGCGTAACGACTTAGGCAAAATCGCCCAAACCGGCGGCGTGCGCGTCCCCGAACCGTTCAAAGTCAGCCCCTTCGGCGGCGTATGGCAGATGACCAGCCGCATCGAAGCACAGGCAAAGGCAGGCACGTCCGCAGCCGACATCTTCCGCGCCGCCTTCCCCTGCGGCAGCATTACCGGCGCACCCAAGCGCAAAAGCATGGAAATCATCGGCACACTCGAAACCGAACCGCGCGGCCTCTACACCGGCAGCATCGGCCACCTCGAACCCTGCGCGGGCGGACTCGGCTTCGGCGGCACGCTCAACGTCGTCATCCGCACCCTGCAACTCAGCCCCTCGCCGCCCGAAAGCGGCCTTCCGCCCTACCGCGCCGTTTACGGCGTCGGCTCCGGCATCGTGGCCGACAGCGACCCCGAAAGCGAATATCGCGAATGCGGCTGGAAAGCCCGTTTCCTGACCGAACTTCCCCCCGAATTCGGCCTGTTTGAAACCATGCGCGCCGAAGCCGGCCGCATCCCGCTGTTGGACGACCATTTAGGCCGTCTGAAAACCGCCGCTGCCGCCCTAAACCTCAGCCTGCCCGACGATGCCGGACAGCAAATCCGCCGCCATCTGGCCGAACTGCCCGACCAAGGCGCATACCGTGTCAAAGCCGCCCTGTTTTCAGACGGCCTGCAACTGAGCCACGCTCCGCTGTCCGACTTGCCGCCCAATCAAAGCATCATTCTCTCCGACACCGCCCTGCCCGAACGCGACTTCCTGCGCCGCTTCAAAACCACGCACCGCGAAACCTTAGACCAAGGCTGGCGGCAGGCCGAAGCGCAAGGCGCGTTCGACAGCCTGTTTTTCAACCGCGCGGGCGAACTGCTCGAAGGCGGGCGCAGCAGCGTTTTTGTCCGTTTCGGCAGCGAATGGCACACCCCGCCTCTGGAGCTGGACATTTTGGACGGCATCATGCGGCGGCAAATCCTGCAGCAACCGCAGCAATATCTCGGCACAAGTCGCGTTTTTGAAAGCCGAATCAGCCGCGCCCGACTCATGCAGGCCGACGAAATCCGCCTGTGCAACGCCCTGCGCGGCCTGTTCGCCGTCCACCTGAAATAACGGCAGGCCGCTGTTCGCCTTTGTTCCGCGTAATCTGTAAAAAAGAGGCCGTCTGAAAGCCTGCTTGACTTTCAGACGGCCTCTGCCATCCTTCAAACAAAAATCCGCAAAACCGCCCCTGCCGTCTTGCCGAATCCTGCCGCATTTCATCACCGCATACCGCCAGTGTTTCTGAAAATACCGAAAGACTGCAGACTGATAATCGGCTGAAATCAGGCTTTCAGACGGCCTTTCAAATGTGCAGGCTGCTTTTGCTCTGGGCAGACAACCACTTGCGTGTGGCCGGGCGACGGCCTGTTGCGGAGAAGAACGGCTTCGTATGGCAGCTCGTCCTGCCCGCCGCCGCTGAATGTCCAGTTGGGCAGCGGCTTGATTTTGCAGGAAAACAGCGAGCAGAAAAATTGCGTTTCCTGCATATGGCCGCCAGCTTCCAGCGTGCGGCGGTTGAAGACTTTGCGCCACGGATTGAACAGCCCTTTGGCACGGATGGCGATGTCGTGCGGGCATTGATTGACGATTTCCACCGTCTGCCCCATCGGTTGCGACAACGCGGCGGCAAACGGGGAAGCGGCGCACAGCAGCACGGCAGCGGCGATATGGGCGGATGATTTCACGGCATTCCTTTCAAATCAGAGTTTGGACGGGTGCTATGGTTGGATACGTTTATAATCTCGGGACAAAAAAACGTAATAAGTGCCTGCTGGATAACAAAGTCCAAACCAATAGCAGGCAGAATAAGGCATCCATCCCTTTTCTTCATTAAGAATTAAGATATATTAAGAAACAAACAGAGCCCTCAAAAACCTCATCGGCAGCCAAGGCCAAATGATGGCTGATAACCATACGGATTTTGCGGTAGAATAGAGCTGTCGATTCTGCGACTAGGTAGAAGGTGCGGAAAGTCCGGCAGAACTGGTCAGCCTGATTGAAAGCGGCGACTACGAAGCCCTGCTTGCCGAAGATTCGGACGAACATGGCCAAGGCCACGAACATCATTGCGGCTGCGGCTGTTCCCTCGGCTGAGTCAGCCTGCCTATATTATCTACCGCCTCGATTTTCATATTAAAAGGAGACTTACCACCATGATAAGCAAGGCAAAATTCAATACCGTTGTCGGCAGTATAGGGGCGGCAATGGGTATTTTCGTATTTGTCGCCTATATCCCCCAAATTATCGCCAATATACAAGGGGCAAAGGCGCAGCCGTGGCAACCCCTGTTTGCAGCAGTATCCTGTCTGATTTGGGTTTTGTACGGTTGGAGCAAAGAACCCCGGAAAGACTGGATTCTGATTATACCCAACGCAGTCGGCGTGATATTGGGATTTCTGACTTTTCTGACTTCGCTTTAAACAAGGGGCTAATCTACGTCAGCCCCTTTATTTAATATAGCATCTTTTAAATCAGTCAAATGCTGTACAGGCTGCTTCTCTCGGTTATCTACGCAATAAAAGCAGCCTGCACTTGAATTTACAACCCCAATTCCCCCCAAATCTCATCAATCTTAGCCGTAACCGCAGGGTCTTTTTGGATGACCCGTCCCCATTCGCGGTCGGTTTCGCCCGGCCATTTGTTGGTTGCGTCCAAGCCCATTTTGCCTCCGAGTCCGCTGACGGGGCTGGCGAAGTCGAGGTAGTCGATGGGCGTGTTTTCCACCAAAACGGTGTCGCGCACGGGGTCCATGCGCGTGGTTACCGCCCAGATGACTTCTTTCCAGTCGCGCACGTTCACATCGTCATCGACCACGATGATGAATTTGGTGTACATAAACTGGCGCAGGAACGACCAGCAACCCATCATCACGCGCTTGGCGTGTCCGGCGTACTGTTTTTTCATGCTGACCACCGCCATGCGGTAGGAGCAGCCTTCGGGCGGCAGGTAGAAATCTGTGATTTCGGGGAACTGCTTTTGCAAGAGCGGTACGAACACTTCGTTCAACGCCACGCCCAAAACGGCGGGTTCATCGGGCGGTTTGCCCGTGTAGGTAGAGTGGTAAATCGGGTTTTCACGCATGGTGATGCGCTCGACCGTGAACACGGGGAAATGGTCCTGCTCGTTGTAATAGCCGGTGTGGTCGCCGTATGGGCCTTCCAACGCGGTTTCGTTCGGATGGATGACGCCTTCCAGCACAATTTCGGCACGGGCGGGCACTTGCAAATCGTTGCCGATACATTTCACCAGTTCCGTCCGCGAACCGCGCAGCAGTCCGGCAAACTGGTATTCGCCCAAGGTATCGGGAACGGGCGTTACCGCACCCAAAATGGTGGCGGGGTCGCAGCCAAGCACGACGGCGACGGGATACGGCGTATCGGGATTGAGTTTGCGGAATTCCTGATAATCCAACGCGCCGCCGCGATGCGACAGCCAGCGCATAATCAGCTTGTTTTTGCCGATTAATTGTTGGCGGTAAATGCCGAGATTTTGGCGTTTTTTGTGCGGACCGCGCGTGACGGTCAAGCCCCACGTTACCAGCGGTGCAACGTCTTCCGGCCAGCAATGTTGAATCGGAAGTTTATACAAATCAACGTCTTCACCTTCCCACACGATTTCCTGACACGGCGCATTTTTCACCACGTTCGGCGCCATACTCCAAATATCTTTCAGCAGCGGCAGTTTGGAAAACGCGTCTTTAATGCCTTTGGGCGGTTCGGGTTCTTTCAGATACGCCAGCGTCTGCCCGATTTCGCGCAGCTTGGACACGCTGTCTGCACCCATGCCCATCGCCACGCGTTCGGGCGTGCCGAACAGGTTTGCCAACACGGGATAATCGTAGCGCGTACCGTCGGGCTTAATCGGGTGTTCAAACAGCAACGCCGGCCCTTCGGCACGCAGCACGCGGTCGGCGATTTCGGTCATTTCCAAATGCGGGGAAACGGGATGCGCGATGCGCTTGAGTTTGCCCTGCTGCTCGAGCATGGCGATGAAGTCGCGTAGGTCTTTGTATTTCATGTTTTATCCTTGTTTAGAGGCCGTCTGAAAACGTCGGTCGGGCTTTCAGACGGCCTGAACGGTTCAGTCGCAGGCACTTTCGACTTGGCTGTCGAGCACGCGGCCTTCGGCATCGGTTTTGACCGTTAAAGTCACCAGCCATCTCTGACATGCGGCATCGCCGCCGCCCAAAAATTCGCGCGCGGCGGTATAACCCTGCCGGTCGGCGGTTAAGAAAATCCTGTTTTCCCACGCCCACGCCTTGATTTGCGCACTATCCGCCCCGACGGGCAACGCGGCCAGCTGCTTTTGCCACTGCGCCTTCAGCCTTTCGCCGTCTGCCTCGTTGTTGTAGCAGGCAGCGAGCAGCAAAGCGGCAAGGATTGCGGCGGTACTCGGTTTCATAGCGGCCTCCCTTATTTCGGCTTTATTCGGTTTGAACGGGTCAGGATACGGTTTCTGCCGTCAGAGGCCGTCTGAAAAAGCAATATCCGTTTTCAGACGGCCTGAAACCGCGTATGGAAGATTATCGGGACAATGCCCGTGCCAGCGCGCCGACTACCTGCCGCACCTGCTCCTCCGTCATATACGGGTGCATCGGCAGGCTCAACACTTCTTCGGCCACCAAATCGCCCACGGGCAGCACGGCATCGGATGCGACGGCGGGCTGCTTGTTGAGCGGAATCGGATAATGGACGGCGGTCGGGATGCCTGCCGCTTTCAAGGCCGTCTGAACGGCATCGCGGTTTTTCACGCGCACGGTGTATTGGGCATACGCGCTGATATTGTGGCTTTCGATAAACGGTGCGGCGATACCGGCTTTATCCAGTTCCCGCGCGTAAACGGCGGCAACCCGGCCGCGCAGGCCGATTTCTTCTTCCAGAATCGCCAGTTTGGGCAGCAGGATGGCGGCTTGCAGCGTGTCCAGACGGCTGTTTACGCCGACGCGGATATGGTGGTAGCGGCGGTCTTGGCCGTGGCGCGCGATTTGGCGGATGACGGTGGCCAGATTGTCGTCGTCGGTAAAAACCGCGCCGCCGTCGCCGTAGCAGCCCAAAGGTTTGCTGGGGAAGAAGCTGGTGCAGGAAACAGTGGTCAGGCTGCCTGATTTGCGGCCTTTGTACGATGCGCCGAAACTCTGCGCCGCGTCTTCGATGACGGGCAGGTTGTGGCGGGCGGCGATGGCGTTAATCACATCGAAATCGGCACACTGGCCGTAGAGCGATACGGGCACGATGGCTTTGGTGCGCGGGGTAATCGCAGCTTCGAGCTTGGCGGGGTCGAGGTTGTAGGTTTGTTCGACGATATCGACGTAAACCGGTTTTGCGCCGAGCAGGGCGACGGTTTCGGCGGTGGCGATATAGGTAAAGCCGGGGGTAATCACTTCGTCGCCCGCGCCTACGCCCAGGGCCATCAGGGCGATTTGCAGCGCGTCAGTGCCGTTGGCGACGCCGATGCAGTGTTTCGCGCCGCAGTAGGCCGCCAGTTTGTCTTCCAGTTCGGCCACTTCAGGCCCCAAAATATATTGGCCGTGCGAGAGGACTTTTTGTATGTTTGCGTCGATTTGGGGTTTGATGCGCGCCTGCTGGGCGGCGAGGTCGATAAATTGCATGGTGTTTCTCATGGTGGGTAGGGCATTTTTCAGACGGCCTCAAGCTTTGCTGAGGAGGCCGTCTGAAAGGATATACGTTTCGCCGCTGTGCGGGCAGACGGCTTTGCCGCTGCCTGTGAGCGGCAGTTGTTCAAGCTGTTCGCCGTATTCGCTCATCCAGCCGATTTGGCGGGCGGGCACGCCGACCATCAGGGCATAGTCGGGCACGTCTTTATTGACCACCGCGCCTGCGCCGATAAAGGCAAACCTGCCTATGGTGACGCCGCAGACGATGGTGCAGTTCGCGCCCAACGTCGCGCCGGTTTTAACCAAAGTGTCGCGATATTCGCTTTTGCGCTCAATCAGCGAACGGGGGTTGTAGACATTGGTGAACACCATGCTGGGGCCGCAAAACACACCGTTTTCCAAGTGAACGTTGTCATACACGGAAACGTTGTTTTGGATTTTACAGTCGTCACCGATGGTCACTTTGTTGCCGACGAACACGTTTTGGCCGAACGAGCAGTTTTTGCCGATTTTCGCGCCGCCGCAGATGTGGGCAAAATGCCAAACGCGGCTGCCCGCGCCGATTTGCGCGCCTTCGTCGATAATGGCCGTGGGGTGGACGGTGTAGTCCATGTTCCGTCTCCTTTGTTTTGATTGATTGAGGCCGTCTGAAAAACCCGAATCCGCTTTTCAGACGGCCTTTATTGCGCCGACGGGCTTTACACCACGATGTTCACCAGCCTGCCCGGCACGACGATGATTTTCTTGGCAGGCTTGCCTTCCATGAATTTCACCGCGCCTTCGGTGGCGAGTGCGGCGGCTTCGAGGTCGGCTTTGGAGGCGTCGGCGGCAACGGTGATTTTGCCGCGCAGTTTGCCGTTGACTTGAACCATGACTTCGATTTCGGATTTGACCAAGGCGGCTTCGTCGACTGTCGGCCAGCCTGCTTCCCACAGTTTCGCGCTGTTCAATTCGCTCCACAGGGTTTCGCAGATGTGCGGCACGATGGGCCACAACAGGCGTACGGCGGTTTCCAATACTTCCTGGGCGACGGCACGGCCTTGTTCGCTGCCGGTGTCGGTTTTGTCGTATTGGTTGAGCAGTTCCATCACGGCGGCGATGGCGGTGTTGAACTGCTGGCGGCGGCCGTAGTCGTCACTGACTTTGGCGGTGGTGGCGTGCAGTTTGTGGCGCAGGTCTTTGAGTTCTTTGGACAAACCGTCTTGGCTGCCTGCAAACGCTTTGACCGCGCCGCCTTGTTTTAGGTATTCGTAAACGGTGCGCCACAGGCGGCGCAGGAAGCGGTGCGCGCCTTCGACGCCGCTGTCGCTCCATTCGAGGGACTGTTCGGGCGGTGCGGCGAACATCATGAACAGGCGGGCGGTATCCGCGCCGTAGGCATTAATCAGCTCTTGCGGATCGACGCCGTTGTTTTTGGACTTGGACATTTTTTCCGTGCCGCTGATGACGACGGGCAGGCCGTCGGCTTTGAGGACGGCGGAAACGGGGCGGCCTTTGTCGTCGAAAGTCAGCTCGACATCGGCGGGGTTGATCCAGTCTTTGCTGCCGTTGGCGTTTTCACGGTAGTAGGTTTCGCAGACGACCATGCCTTGTGTGAGCAGGCGTTCAAACGGTTCGTCCACGCTGACCAAACCTTCGTCGCGCATCAGTTTGGTGAAGAAGCGTGCGTATAAGAGGTGTAAAATCGCGTGTTCGATACCGCCGATGTATTGGTCGACCGCGCCCCAGTATTTTGCGGCTTCAGTCGATACCATGCCTTCTGCGAACTTGGGCGACATGTAGCGGAAGAAGTACCAGCTTGATTCCATGAAGGTGTCCATGGTGTCGGTTTCGCGTTTCGCCGCGCCGCCGCAGCATGGGCAGGTGGTTTCGTAAAACTCGGGCATTTTTGCCAAAGGCGAACCCATGCCGTCGGGTACGACGTTTTCAGGCAAAACGACCGGCAGTTGGTCGGCAGGGACGGGGACGTCGCCGCATTTTTCGCAATGGACGATGGGAATCGGGCAACCCCAGTAGCGTTGGCGCGAAATACCCCAGTCGCGCAGGCGGTATTGGGTTTTCGGTTCGCCCGCGTCTTGGCTTTGCAGTTTGGCGGCGATGGCGTCGAAGGCCGTCTGAAAATTCATGCCGTCCAAGTCGCCACTGTTGACCAATACGCCGTTTTCTTTGTCGGCATACCATTCTTGCCATTGGTTTGCGTCGAATGCGTTGTCGCCGACGGCAATGACTTGTTTTTTCGGCAGATTGTATTTGGTAGCAAACTCGAAATCGCGTTCGTCGTGCGCCGGAACCGCCATCACTGCGCCGTCGCCGTAGCCCCACAATACATAGTTGGCAATCCACACTTCCAGCTTGTCGCCGTTGAGTGGGTTGACGACATAGCGGCCGGTCGGCACGCCTTTTTTCTCCATCGTCGCCATATCGGCTTCGGCAACCGAGCCGGCTTTGCATTCGGCGATAAATGCCTGCAATTCAGGTTTTTCGGCGGCTGCGGCGGTTGCCAGCGGATGCTCGGCGGCAACGGCAACATAAGTCGCGCCCATCAGCGTGTCGGGACGGGTGGTATAAACTTGCAGAAATTTCGCGTAATCGCCTTCCAAGCCTTGTTTGCTGTCGTCTGAAACGGCGAAGCGCACGGTCATGCCGCGAGATTTGCCGATCCAGTTGCGCTGCATGGTTTTGACTTGTTCCGGCCAGTGTTCCAGCTTGTCCAAGTCGTTGAGCAGCTCTTCGGCGTAATCCGTGATTTTGAAGTAATACATCGGGATTTCGCGTTTTTCGATCAACGCGCCCGAACGCCAGCCGCGCCCGTCGATGACTTGCTCGTTGGCAAGGACGGTTTGGTCAACAGGGTCCCAGTTTACCGTGCCGTTTTTGCGATAGACGATGCCTTTTTCAAACAGCTTGGTAAACAGCCATTGTTCCCAGCGGTAGTATTCGGGTTTGCAGGTGGCGACTTCGCGTTCCCAGTCAATCGCAAAACCCAGGCTTTTGAGCTGGGTTTTCATGTATTCGATGTTGTCGTACGTCCAAGCGGCGGGGGCGACGTTGTTTTTCATCGCCGCGTTTTCCGCCGGCATGCCGAACGCGTCCCAACCCATAGGCTGCATGACGTTGAAGCCGTTTAAGCGTTTGAAACGGCTCAATACGTCGCCGATGGTGTAGTTGCGCACATGCCCCATGTGCAGCTTGCCGCTGGGGTAGGGGAACATGGAGAGGCAGTAGTATTTGGGTTTGGAAGCGTCTTCGGAGACGTTGAAAATACGGGTGTCGTCCCATTTTTTCTGCGCCGCAGGCTCGATGAGTGACGGATGATAGTGTTCTTGTATCATGGTTCTGCTTTAAAAAAGAAAATCTCAAAGGGGAAAACGGCGAATTATACCGTTTTCAGACGGCCTGAACATACGGAAAACGGCCTGAGGCCGTCTGAAAACGGATAAAGCAGCTTTTCAGACGGCCTCAAGCCGTTTTTGCGTTTTTGAGGCGTTCGGCCAACGTGCGTGCGCACTCGCGGCGTTCGGCCGACATTTCGGAGCCGCCGTTGAGCGGCGACCAATCGGGATGGCGGCGGGCGCGGTTCAATTCGGACGGCAGTTTGTCGGCCGGCCACGGCGTTTTGCCGCTTTGCAGCACCACCGGGCTTTGCGCCGCATGGCCGCGCGTTTGCAGCGCGTGCAGCAGGTCGAGGGCGCGGGCGGCCAGCAGGGTCAGCGTGGCGGAATCGATATGCAGTGTTTGCCTGCCGCTGATTTTGTCGGACAAATCGCCCATATTCGGCAACACGCCGCCTATCAGGCCGCCCAGGGCGGTGCCCAGCCCGAGAGAACCGCCGAGCGTGGCCAAATCTATCCCCATGCCGATCAGCGCGCCCGCCGCCGCGCCCGTTCCGGTGCGGATGCCGTATTCTTTCAACAAATCGCCGTCGAACGGGTCTTGGCTGAACGCGCTCAACGCCCAGCCGCCGTCGTTGTCTATCTCGCTGTAGTAAAAACGGTAAAGCCCGAGCAAATGCGATTGCAGCCGGCGTTCGGCCTGTCTGACCGCCGCCTGCATTTCCTCCAGCACGGGCGCGGTATCGCTGCCTTCGGCGCACTCCCGACGGCAGGCGGCCGCATCCAGCAGGAAGGAGGCGACGGCCTCACGCGCCGCTCCGTCCAAACGCCGCCATTCGTCCTGCCGCCAGCTAATGAGGCGGCGGAGCGTGCCGTCGTCGGGCAGCATGGTGGCCAGGTTTTGCCACAGGCGGATTTCGCCGTCGAAATCGAAAGCCACCGTGTCGAAGCTGCTGCAAACGTGCAAACCGCGCCGCGCCAGCATATCCGTCCAAGCCGAAAGGCCGCCGCCGGAGGTGAAATTAAACACCGGCATCAGCGGTTTGGCGCACCACGACAATACGGTCAGCTCGTCTTTATATTTGTTCAACACCGGCTCGCGCGCATCGATAACGTAAAGGGCGGAGTCGCTTTGCAGCAGCTGGCGCAACACTTTCGCCTCCTGCCCGAATTCCCCCGCGGCCGCGGGCGAGGCGAGGAAGGCATGCAGGCGGTCTACGCCGTCTTCGCGCGGCGAAGTGTTCGCTTCCAACCAGTCCAACACGCCGCCCGCGTCTTCCAGCCCGGGCGTGTCGTACAAATAAAGCAGCGTGCCGCCGTCGTCGCACACTGCCGCCCGTTCGACATGGCGCGTGGTGGCGGACGCATCGGCCACCTCGCCGAAACCGCCGTCGCGCAGCAATGTGCGCAGCAGCGAAGTTTTACCTGTATTGGTGTGGCCGACTACGGCCAACGAAAGAGATTTGCTGTCGGTCATTTTGATTTAATAAAAGGTACAATGTCAGGCCGTCTGAAAACATTCGCAAACAATCGGAAACCGTTTTTCAGACGGCCTGCCGCAAAACAGACGCTATTGTCGGAAAAAGAACCCTTCTTGGCAACGGCCTGCACACAACCGCCGGCCAAACCGCCCTGCCCGCCCGCAAACAAGGAACGCGCCATGCCCGAATCCCGCCGCCTGACCGACGGAGAAACCCGCCTTGCCCGAAGCGTATTCGGCAACCACCTCGACTACGCCGCCGTCCGCATCTGCCGCGCGCCGAAATGGCTGACGGCCGCCGTTTCCCCCAACGGGTCAATATACTACCCTGCGCCGCATTATCTGGACGATTTTTCCCAAGCCGGCACGTCCTACCAAATCTGGCTGATACACGAACTGACCCACGTCTGGCAATGGCAGCACGGCTTCCAAACCTGGCTGGGCGGACTGCTTTTGTGGACGCGGGGCGGCTACCTCGGCCGCCGCGCCTACCACTGCCCCGCCCTCGGCCGCATCGTCAGTTTTGCCGAACTGAATATGGAACAGCAGGCGGAAATACTGGCATCCCATTTTGCCGTTTCCGCCGGATACCGTCCCGCTTCGGCCGAAGAACTCGGGCAATACCGCCGCATTTTGGATGCCTTTTTCCACCAAAGCTGCGGCAACCGCCCGCTGCCGCGCTATTTTGCCCGCATCTGCCCGGCCAAATCTACCGAAAATTGATGAACTTAAACGGGCCGGATACATTTTCCGCCGCAATGAATTGACAAAATCGGAATTAGAGATATAATGCCGCCTTTCTTCCCCGATAGCTCAGTCGGTAGAGCGACGGACTGTTAATCCGCAGGTCCCTGGTTCGAGCCCAGGTCGGGGAGCCAAATTCAGAAAGCCAAGTTTTCGAACTTGGCTTTTTCTTTTTTACACAATATTCCACAATATCCCGTAAGCCGTCTGAAAAACGGCAGCCCGCCGTTGCAGCCCTGTCTGCCATTTCGGTTTATAATGCCGCCTTTTTCCGGCAGAGCGGACAACGTGAAAATCATCATTCTCGGCAGCGGCCAGGTCGGTTCCACCGTGGCGCAGAATCTGGCGGCCATGCCCAACAACGACGTAACCATCATCGATACCGACGAAAACGCGCTGCGCAACATCGGCACGCGGCTGGACGTGCAAACCATCGTCGGCAACGGCGCATCGCCCAGCATCCTGCAATCGGCGGGCGCGGACGACTGCGACATGCTGCTGGCCCTGACGCGGCACGACGAAACCAACCTCGCCGCCTGCAGGATTGCCGCCGACCTGTTCAACATTCCGAACCGCATCGCCCGCGTGCGCCTGAGCGACTATCTGGAATTCGGCAACGAGGAAGAACGCCTCGTATTGGAGGCCTTTGCCGTTACCGATTCCATCCACCCCGAACAGCTGGTTACCGAGCGCATGGCTTCGCTGTTGAGCTACACCAGCGCATTGCAGGTGTTGCGTTTTGCCGACGACAAGGCGCGGATGGCCGTGGTGCAGGCGCACAACGGCGGGCTTTTAGTCAATCAGCCGATTTCTCTGGTGGGCAAACACCTGCCCGACGGCGTGGACTGCCAAATCTGCGCGATTTACCGCAACAACCGCCTGATTGTACCGACGGCGGAAACGGTGATTATCGAAGGCGACGAAGTATTCTTCCTCGCCGACAGCCGCCACGTCAAAACCGTAATGCGCGAACTGCGGCCGCTGGAACAGCGCACCCGCCGCGTAATGATTGCCGGCGGCGGCAACATCGGCTACCGCCTGGCCAAGCAGGTGGAAAACCTCTACGACATCAAAATTATCGAGCACAATCCCAACCGTGCCGAATGGCTGGCGGAAAACCTCGATTCCAGCCTGGTATTGCAAGGTTCCGCCACCGACGAAAACCTGCTGTCGCACGAGTACATCGACGAAATCGACGTATTCCTCGCCTTAACCAACGACGACGAAAACAACATCATGGCCAGCCTCCTGGCCAAAGATTTGGGTGCGAAACGGGTCATCACCATCATCAACCGTTCGCGCTATGTGGATTTGCTGGAGGGCAACCAAATAGACATTGTGGTTTCCCCGCACATGATGACTATCGGCAACATCCTCACCCACATCCGCTTAGGCGATGTCGCGGCGGTTCACCCGTTGCGGCGCGGCCATGCCGAGGCGGTGGAAGTCATCGTCCACGGCACGCCCGAAACCTCCGCCCTGGTCGGCCGCCGCGTGTCCGAAGTCAAATGGCCGTCGGGCTGCCACTTTGCCGCACTGGTGCGCGGCGAAGAAGTAACGATGGGGCATAAGGGCGACGAAAAACTGCAAGACGGCGACCATCTGATTTTCTTCGTGTCCCGCCGCCGCGTGGTACGCGAACTGGAAAAACTGATTCAGGTAAAAGTGGGCTTTTTCGGTTGAGGCCGTCTGAAAACAGCCCCGCGCCCGCACAAACGAAAACACAGCCATGTATAAAATCGCTCCGATCGTCCACGTATTGTCCAAGCTCGCCGTGCTCTACGCCGTCCTGCTGCTCGTCCCCACGTTGGTGTCCTACCTCTACCACGATTCCGCTTTCAACGCCTTCGCCGGAACCGCACTGGCCACGCTGGCCGGTTCGACCGCCGTCTGGGCGGCCACCCGCAAACACGACCGCGAACTGCGCCCGCGCGACGGCTTCACACTGGTATTCCTCCTCTGGCTGGGCTTTGCCGCCATCTCCGCCCTGCCCTTTTACCTTTATTTCCCCAACATCGGCTACACCGACGCTTTCTTTGAAGCCGTCAGCGGCCTGACCACCACCGGCGCCACCGTTATGTCCAGCCTCGACACGCTCGCCCCGTCCCTCAATTTCTGGCGGCACATGATGAACTGGCTGGGCGGCATGGGCATCATCGTCCTGGCCGTCGCCATCCTGCCCATGCTGGGCGTGGGCGGCACGCAACTGTTCAAAGCCGAAATCCCCGGCATCGACAAAGACAGCAAAATGGCACCGCGCATTTCGCAAACCGCCAAACGCCTCTGGCTGGTATACCTGAGCTTCACCCTGCTTACCTGCATGGGCTTGAAATGGGCGGGCATGGGTTGGTTTGACGCGGTATGCCACGCCATGTCCGCCTTTTCCCTCGGCGGCTTCTCCACCCACGATGCCAGCATCGCCTTCTTCGATTCCCCCGCCATCGAAGCCGTACTGATCGCTGCCACCATTTTGGGCGCGGTCAATTTCGCCAGCCACTTCGCCATGGCACGGGAAAAATCGCCCAAACCCTACTGGCGCGACGAAGAAGCCCGCGCCATGCTCACCATCCTTGCCGCCAGCATCGCCGCCGCCAGTGTCTACATGTGGCAACAGGGTTACTACACACCTTTGGAAGCCCTGCGCTACGTCGGCTTCAACTTCGTTTCCATCGGCCTGGCCAACGGTTTTGCCAACGCCGATTTCGCCACCTGGCCGCTGCTGGTTACCCTGTGGATGTTCTTTTTATCCAACGTATTGGCCAATACCGGTTCGATGGGCGGCGGCATCAAAATGGCCCGCGCGCTGGTGCTGGCCAAATTCAGCCTGCGCGAAGTCTCCCTGCTGCTGCACCCCAACGCCGTGCGGACGGTAAAACTCAACCGCCGCTCCATCTCCGACCGCACCGCCATGGCCGTGATGGCGTTTATCTTCGTCTACTTCATGACCGTCGTCATCTTCACGCTGGGGCTGCTGGCCAGCGGCATGGACTTCATCACCGCCCTCTCCGCCACCATCGCCTGCATCACCAACGCCGGCCCCGGACTGGGCGCGGTCGGCCCCGCCGACAACTACGCCGCATTAAGCGGCCTGCAAAAATGGATGTGTGCCGCCGTCATGCTGCTCGGCCGGCTGGAAATCTTCACCGTCTTCATCCTCTTTACACCCGACTACTGGAAAAAATAAACAGGCCGTCTGAAAACGCCCTGCCGCCCCTTCAACTGCAAACGAAAGGCCCATCATGAACAACGACTTAATCTGCTACAAACAAATGCCCGTCTGGACGGCCGACACCATCCCCGCCGCCTTCCTTTCCCGCCACAACACGCAGGAAGGCACCTGGGGCAAACTGCGCGTCTTGGAAGGCCGTCTGAAATTCTACGGTTTGGACGAACACGACAACATCTTGTCCGAAAAAGAACTTTCGCCCGATAGCGGCATCCACACCATCGAGCCGCAGCAGTGGCACAAAATCGAACCGCTCGGCGAAAACTTACGCATGCAACTCGAATTCCACTGCGACAAAGCCGATTATTTCCACAAAAAATACGGCATGACCGCCACCCACTCCGCCGTCAAAGCCGCAACCGCCACCGTCCCGCCCGGCAAAACGCTGGACCTCGGCTGCGGGCAAGGACGCAACGCGCTCTACCTCGCCCTCAAAGGCTACGACGTAACCGCCGTCGATCAAAACCCCAACCCGCTCTACGCCCTCTCCGACCTTGCCGCGCAAGAAAACCTGCCGCTGCAAATCGCGGGCTACGACATCAACGCCGCCGCCCTCGACGAACCCTACGACTTCATCGTCGCCACCGTCGTCTTCATGTTCCTCCAAGCCGGCCGCGTACCCGACATCATCGCCAACATGCAGCAGAACACCGCGCGCGGCGGCTACAACCTGATCGTCTCCGCCATGAATACCGACGACTACCCCTGCCCCATGCCCTTCTCCTTTACCTTCAAGGAAAATGAACTGCGCGACTACTACCAAGGCTGGGAACTGGTCGAATACCGCGAAGAGCCGGGCAACATGCACGCCACCGACGAAGCGGGCAACCCCATCAGGCTCAAATTCGTCACCATGCTGGCACGCAAACCCTAATCCGTCCGGCAACAGGTAAAACGACAAAAAGGCCGTCTGAAAACATGTTTTCAGACGGCCTCAATACAAACAAACTGCCGGCGGTTGAAAAATCCGATTCCGCTTGCAGCCGGTTGTGGTACAGACGGGAGATGTATATCGCCCATTCACTGAATTTTGGATACCAAATCTGCCGTTGAACGTCATTCCTGCGCAGGCGAGGAAATCCGTGCATCGGGTTTTCGGAAATATAGTGGATTAAATTTAAATCAGGACAAGGCGACGAAGCTGCAGACAGTACAAATAGTACGGCAAGGCGAGGCAACGCCGTCCTGGTTTAAATTTAATCCACTATACCTGAAGGCTGCCGCAGGCCGACCCTCTAGAGCGGGAATCACGGCATGGAAGTCCTTCATTAAGCAATAAGCGGCAATAAACAAAGAGGCCGTCTGAAACTTTATGTTCAGACGGCCTCTATACAAACTGCCGGCGGTTTAGAAATCCAATTCCGCTTTCAGCCAATAAGTGCGCGGCATACCGACGACGGCGAAGCTGCGGTCGTATTGGCCGCGCTGCACCTGCCAGTAGTTTTTGTTGAACAGGTTTTCCACCGCGCTGCTGACGGTCAGGGTATTTTTGCCCAGCTTGGTTTTGTAGCGCGCGCCTACGTCAACCAAGGCGTAGGACGGGAAGGCGTATTGTTTTTGCGTGTCTTGGTAAGACTTGCCGAAATACTGCACGCCGCCGTTCAGCGTCAGGCCTTTGGCAAACGGGGTATCCCATTCCACGCCCGCTTTGGCAATCACGCGCGGATTGGCGACTTGTACGCCGCTGACCAGCATATCGCGCGAATTCGGATAATTCTTCACGGTCGATTGCAGGTACATCAGGCCGAAAGTCGGACGCAGGGTTTTGTTCAACAGATTGGCGTATGCGTTGAACTCGATACCTCGACTGCGTTCCATGCCTTGTTCGTCGCCGGCCGCGCCACCTTGCGCTTTATAGCGGGCAAAATCGGAATTGTTGCCGTAGGTCAGCGTTGTTTTCCTAGTTTTTGCATCAGTGGTTGTCTGACCTCTCCAGTAACCCGGACGTTTGATTTGGAATGCGTTCAAAGTGGTAACAAAGTCGCCCCAGTTTTTGCGCACGCCGACTTCAAACTGACGGCTGACGCGCGGTTTGGACATGGTGGTGTTGCCGTCATCATCGGTTTTGATGTCGGCAGGCTCCAAGTCTTCCATGTAGTTGCCGTATACCACCAAATCGGGCTGCGGTACCCATGCAGCCATCAGCATCGGGCTGAAGCGTTTGGCATCGCCGCTTGCTTTGGATTTTTTGTCGGTATATTCGACTGCCTGGAAACGTCCGCCCAAGGTCAGGCGGTATTTGTTGCCGGCAAAGCTCAGCGTATCGGACAAAGCCAGGCTGTTGACTTTGATATTGGCATCGAGGTTGGCGGCGTTTTCCCAAGCGGTCGGATAGTCCGGTTTGAATGAGGCCAGTTGTGCGCCAATATTGCCGTTTGCATCAATCAAAGCACTGCTGCTGCCTGCCGCCGAACCGCGCACGGTGGCACGTTGGCGGATAACGCGGTCAAAAGCCGTACTCCAGTTGTGCGTGACCGGGCCGGTTTCAAATTCGCCGCGTGCGGACAAATTCATGCTCAAGGTGCGGAAATATTGATCGGCCAGGCGCGCCGTGCCGGTATTGTAATCGTAGGCGCGGGCAGTCGTCCTGCCGCTGGCATTGGTATTGGCCGTATCGGTACAAGTGCTGGTCGCGTTCAAGCAAACGGTCGGGGAAATCAGCGTGCCGTAATAGCGCGCTTTGTTGTAGCCGATGCCGCCGGTAATCTGCGCTCTTTCAAACGCATCCCATTCGAAAGTCAGCATATTGGTCTGGCCGACGGTGTTCTGCCAGTTCCACGCAGGCAGCAGGTTGGTTTTGCCGTCGGGCGCATTAAACAGTCCCGCTTGCAGGTTTTGAATATCCTGCATGCGCGCGCGGCCACCGTTGGTTTTGCGTTTTGCGTAGATGGAGTCGAACGCCACGCGCAGTGTTTCGCCGCGATAGTCGGCATTTAAGGCAAATTCTTTGTTGTCTTCGCTGTAACCGTGGCGCGGGGTGTCGCCGTGGCGCAGTTTACCGTTGGCGCGCACGCCGAATTCTTTGTTTTCGCCGAAACGTTGACCCAAGTCGAATGTGCCTTGGGCGCGGTTGTTGCTGAACCAGCCCAAACCGATTTTGCGGTTGCCTTCATCGGCGGCTTTTTTGGTCTCGATATTGACGGAACCGGATACCGCACCTTCAGGGTCCATGCCGTTTACGGCGGTGGACGCGCCTTTAATCAGTTGTGCGGAGCCGACTTGCACGCTGGCCGTACCTTGCGTGCCGTACATACCCGCCAAACCGTTGACGCTGAATTGGCGCGAGTCAAGCTGATAACCGCGGAAATACAGGCCGGTCAGCGTGTTGCTTTCGCCGCCGAACTGCCAAACGGAAGCGTCTTTTTTTGCTACGGCATCCACCAAAGTACGCGCTTCGGTGTTGTTGAGGGCTTGTTCGTCGTAATTGACGACGGTAATCGGCGCGGTGAAAGCGTTGGCTTTACCCAATACGCCCAAGTTCACGCGGTCGCGCATATCGCCGTCGCTGGCGATGGAATAAGAACGGGCGGCTTTGACGCGTCTCGCATCGGCGCGGACTTCCACGTCCTGCAACCCGCCCGACTGTTCGGAAACATTATCATCGGCACAGGCAAATGCAGCGGCAATCATCAAAGGAAGGATGGCTAATCTCTGATTCATATTGTTACCCTATAACTCAAGGTTTGCAAAGGAAAATAAAAGAAAATGATAAGGGTGTGCATTATCCGACAAACCCGGCAAACCTTAAAACAAAATATCCGATTACTTACAAAAATTAACCGGAGATGTTGTAATTTTGTTTCCCATGCTATCTAAGCAATTCTTTTTTCTGCTAAAAAATTTTGACGAAACACTTGTCGCCACCAAATAAGATAATTTATCATTGCGCCCCTTTCAGCACACATCAGGCCGTCTGAAAAAGGTTTGGCATCGACAGATGACTTTTTCAGACGGCCTCCCTTCTTTCCATGAGCATAGAATCCGTCCGTCTTGCCGAACTGATGCCCGCCATCGGCGGCCTGATCCAACCGGCCGCCGCCCTCCAGAAATGGCAGGCCGAATTGAGTGCCACGCCGTTGTGGCTGCTGCAAACCCTGCTCGGCGTCGTTTCGATAGCCGTATGTGCGGTGTTCCTCATCGGCCGCAGCCGTTTCGGCCGCAAGTTTTGGCAGGTATTAAAGCCGTGCATGGGCAGGCGCGGCGCGCTACAGACGTTGGCGGTATCGCTGCTGATGATTGTCCTGCTGCTGACCGAAATCCGACTGTATGTGCTCAATACGTTTTTGAACAGCAGCGCGTACAGCGCGATGCAGGACAGGCTGGCCGACGTATTTTGGAAGGCGGTATTGATTAACGCCGCCTTGATGATGATCCGCTCGGTAAACCTGATTATCAACGACTTCCTCGACCAAGCCCTGGCCATCAAATGGTCGGAACAACTCAACCGCGTGCTGACCGAAAACTGGCTGGCACGGAAAAACTACTACCGCCTCCAAATGCGGCGCGACGCGCCCGACAACATCGACCAACGTATCCAGATGGACGCGCAGGACTTCATAGTTTCCACCATCACCTTCCTGCGCGGCATGCTCAATTCAATCGTCTCCACCATCGAATTCACCATCGTCTTATGGGGGCTGGCCGGCATCCTGCCGGTATTCGGCTTTGAAATCCCGCACGGCATCGTCTTCCTCGTCTACATCGCCATCCTCGCCGCCACCGCGCTGGCCATGTGGATAGGCAAACCGCTGATCCGTTCCAATTATGAAAACGAACACCTCAACGGCGACTACCGCTATTCCCTCGTCCGCATCCGCGACCATTCCGAAAGCATCGCCTTCTACAACGGCGAATGGCAGGAAGAAAAACAGCTCAAAGAACGCTTCCGCGCCATCGTCCGCAACCGCTGGCGCATAGCGCGGCAAAGCATCGGCCTCAGCGGCTTCAACGACGTCTTCAGCCAAATCATGCAGCTTCTGCCGCTGATGCTGCAGGCTCCGCGCCTGTTTGCCGGACAAATCAAAATCGGCGACGTCCAACAAACCGTCCAATCCTTTGCCCGCCTGCAAAAATCGATGTCCTTCTTCCGCAATTTCTACAAAGACTTCACCGTCTACCGCGCCCGGCTCGACCGCTTGAGCGGCTTTATGGACTACCTCGACGCGCCGCAAACCGCCGACCGGCCGCAGGAAGAAGAAATTTCAGACGGCCTGATACTGGAAAACGTCGGCTTGAAGCGCAACAACGGCGACACCCTGCTCTCCGGCATCAGTTTCCGCGCCGAATGCGGCGACTCACTGCTGATCCAAGGCCCCAGCGGCTGCGGCAAAACCTCCCTGCTGCGCACGCTGGCCGGACTGTGGCCTTTCGGCAGCAGCGGGAAAATCAGCCGCCCGCCGCGCAGCCGCACCCTGTTCGTCCCGCAAAAACCCTATATGCCGCAAGGCACGCTGCTGCAATCCGTCTGCTACCCCGACATCGCCACCGACCCGCAAAACGTCGCCGCCGCCCTGCGCGAATGCCGCCTCGGACACCTCGAACCGCTGCTCGATACCGCCGACAACTGGCAGCAACGCCTCTCGCCCGGCGAACTCCAGCGCATCGCCTTCGCCCGCATCCTGCTCGCCGCCCCGCAACTCATCCTGCTCGACGAAGCTACCTCCGCGCTGGACGAACCGACCGAAGCCATGCTCTACACCTTAATCCGCAACCGCCTGCCCGACAGCATCATCATCAGCATCGGCCACAGGGGCTCGCTGGCCGCCTTCCACAACCTCAACCTCACCGTCGGCAGCCTGCCCGACCTGCCCTGCGACTCCGCCCAACCCGCCTGAGCGCGCACCTTTTAAGGCCGTCTGAAAACACCGCATCCGAAGAAATACATGTTTTCAGACGGCCTCCCGATGTTTGCCTATGCTAAAATCCGCACCGTTTGACGGCACACAAAACCACATAAAGGACGGACAATGGCAGGCAACACTTTCGGACAACTCTTCACCGTTACCACTTTCGGCGAAAGCCACGGCGCAGGTTTGGGCTGCATCATCGACGGCTGCCCGCCCGGACTGGCATTGAACGAATCAGACATCCAAGCCGACCTCGACCGGCGCAAACCCGGCACCAGCCGCCACGTTACCCAACGCCGCGAAGCCGACCAAGTCGAAATCCTCTCCGGCGTCTTCGAAGGCAAAACCACCGGCACCCCCATCGCCCTCTTAATCCGCAATACCGACCAACGCAGCAAAGACTACGGCAACATCGCCACCAGCTTCCGCCCCGGCCATGCCGACTATACCTACTGGCACAAATACGGCACGCGCGACTACCGCGGCGGCGGCAGGAGCTCCGCCCGCGAAACAGCCGCCCGCGTTGCCGCCGGAGCCGTTGCCAAAAAATGGCTGAAAGAAAAATTCGGCACGGAAATCACCGCCTACGTTACCCAAGTCGGCGAAAAAGAAATTCAGTTTGAAGGCTGCGAACACATTTCCCAAAATCCCTTCTTCGCCGCCAACCAAAGCCAAATCGCCGAACTGGAAAACTATATGGACAGCGTGCGCAAATCCTTGGATTCCGTCGGCGCGAAGCTGCATATCAAAGCCGCCAACGTCCCCGTCGGCTTGGGCGAACCCGTATTCGACCGCCTCGATGCCGAAATCGCCTACGCCATGATGGGCATCAACGCCGTCAAAGGCGTAGAAATCGGCGCGGGCTTCGGCAGCGTTGTCCAACGCGGCAGCGAACACGGCGACGAACTGACCTCGCAAGGCTTCCTGTCCAACCACGCCGGCGGCATCCTCGGCGGCATCAGCACCGGACAAGACATCCACGTCAATATCGCCATCAAACCCACCAGCTCCATCGCCACACCGCGCCGCAGCATCGACATCAACGGTGACCCCGTCGAACTCGCCACCCACGGCAGGCACGACCCCTGCGTCGGCCTGCGCGCCGCCCCCATCGCCGAAGCCATGCTCGCGCTCGTGCTTATCGACCACGCCCTACGCCACCGCGCGCAAAATGCCGACGTAGCCGTTGATACGCCCGACATCGCCAAACAGCGCGGATAAAACAGAAAAGGCCGTCTGAAAACCATTTGACAAGGAACAGAGCGATATGAGCACAACTGATTCCCGCCCGTTGCTTCACGTCGTTGCCGGCATCATCCTGAACGGCAAAGGCGAATACCTGCTGTCTTCCCGTCCGGCAGGCAAGCCTTATGCCGGCTATTGGGAATTTGCCGGCGGCAAGGTCGAGGCCGGCGAGAACGAAACCGCCGCGCTGCAACGCGAATTCGAAGAAGAACTCGGCATCCGCATCCATGCCGCCGTGCCGTGGCTGTGCCGCGTCCATTCCTACGAACACGCCCGCGTCCGCCTGCGTTTTTACCGCGTGGCGGCAGACCAATGGTCGGGCGATATACAGGCGCGCGAAGGCCAGGCATGGTCTTGGCAGAAAGCGGGCGACTTCACCGTTTCCCCTATGCTGCCGGCCAACGGCCCGCTGCTCAAAGCCCTCTCCGTGCCGACCGAACTGGCACTCTCCGCCGACGGCGCGCTTTGCGGCGAAAACGGCATGGGCGCATACCGCGTCGTGCCGTATGCGTCGGCCTTGCCGCAGGAAGCGAATATTTTATTGCCCGTCGGCGCACTGCAAACCTCCGGCAGGCCGCCGCAGGCCGAAAGCGTATGGGTAGAGGTGGCGGACGCAAACGAATACCGCGCGGCTGCGGCACATCCGGCAACCGACGTTTTATTGTGGCGCGTGGCGGACGGTTCGGACGCACGGGCCGTGCTCGAAGCTTTGGACGAAGGCTGCTCCGTACCGCTGGCCGTGGCCGCACCCTCCGAAACGGCGGCTGCCTTCCGCAGCGCATGGCTGGCCGCCGGCGCGCAAGCCGTCGTGATAGGCGGATAAGTCCGATAGATGGAAAAACAACGTCTTCCCATCCATCCGCCGCCGTTGTCGGGCAAACAAAATTCAGTCATTTTGAAAGTCAAGATATTTCATCTTGACCTGCGTTAAATTTGGTTAGAATAAGGCCGTCTGAAAAATGCTTTTCATGCTTTTCAGACGGCCTCTTCTTTATTAACTTCCCATATGCGTCCGTTCCCATGTCCTTCTTAGATAAAGCAAACACCGTAGCGCCGGCCGACTTCAACCGCTGGCTGGTGCCGCCCGCCGCGCTGGCGGTCCACCTTTCCATCGGGCAGATTTACGCCTATTCCGTTTTCAACGCCCCGCTGACGAAAGTCCTCGGCATCACCGAATCCGCACCCGGCGACTGGTCGCTGGCCACCGTGGGCTGGATATTCAGCATCGCGCTGGCGGTGCTGGGCGCATCGGCCGCGATGTTCGGCAGATGGATGGAGCGCGTCGGCCCGCGCAAAGCGATGTTCGTTGCCGCCGTCTGCTTCGGGTTGGGCTTCCTCGTCTCCGCGCTGGGCGTGCGGCAGCACAACCTGTGGCTGCTGTATCTGGGCAACGGCGTACTCGGCGGCGTGGGGCTGGGATTGGGCTATATCGGCCCCGTCTCCACGCTGATGAAATGGTTTCCCGACAAACCGGGCATGGCCACGGGCCTGGCGATTATGGGCTTCGGCGGCGGCGCGATGCTGGCCTCCCCGCTGTCGGTGGTGCTGATGGACTTCTTTAAAAGCGCGACTTCGGTCGGCGTGGCGGAAACCTTCGTCGTCCTCGGCATCCTCTATTTCTTCTTCATGCTTTTCGGCGTGCTGACTATCCGCATCCCCGCAGAAGGCTGGAAACCTGCCGGCTTCGTGCCGAAAGCGGGCGGGAAACTGGTCAGCAGCAAGCACGTTACCGCCTCACAGGCCGTCAAAACGCCGCAGTTTTACCTGCTGTTCTGGATTCTGTGCCTGAACGTTACCGCCGGCATCGGCGTGCTGGGACAGGCTTCGGTCATGATACAGGAACTGTTTTCCGAACAATCCGTCGGCGCGGGTGCGGCGGTCGGTGCGGCGGCGGCGGCCGGCTTCGTCGGCCTGTTGAGCCTGTTCAACATGGGCGGCCGCTTTTTCTGGTCCAGCATCTCCGACCGGTTGGGGCGCAAACCGACCTACAACCTCTTCTTCATCCTCGGCGCACTGCTCTATTTCGCCATCCCCTCGTTGGGCGAAAGCGGCAGCAAAACGCTGTTCATCATCGGCTTCTGCGTCATCATCTCCATGTACGGCGGAGGGTTTGCCGCCATGCCGGTATACATCAAAGACCTGTTCGGCACACTGGAAGTCGGCGCCATCCACGGCCGTGTCCTCCTGGCCTGGTCTACCGCCGCCGTGCTCGGTCCCGTGCTGGTGAACTACATCCGGCAGGGACAAATCGACAGCGGCGTGCCGGCGGCACAGGCATACAGCATCACCATGTACATCATGGCCGGACTTCTGATTCTCGGCCTGATCTGCAACCTGCTGGTGCGGCCGGTAAACGAAAAACACCATGCCGACGGCAGCTTCCACATCCCGCACCAAGTGCCGGAAGAAAGCGCGTTTGAAGAAGCGGCGCAGGCGGCGGAAGAAATCGCCCACAGCGGCACGGGCGTGAAACTGCGCTGGCTCGCGGTCGGCATCCCGCTGGCCTACGGCGTGATTATGGTCGCGCTCAAGGTATTGGATTTGTTCCGCTAAACCCGCGCTTCCCGACAGACCGCATCTCGTCAAAGGCAAAGCCGAGGCAGGCTTCCGCCCCGACGCGGCAAATATGGCAATCAAGCCGCGCAGCTTATAAATGCCCATGCCGTCATTCCCGCGTAGGCGGGAATCCAGAGGGTTGTTCTGCGGCAGACTTTAGCTACACCCGAAAATCCAAGGCTCGGACTCTCCGCCTGCGCGGGAATGACGTTTAACACTCGATTCGACATCTGAAACTCAGTGAATCGTTGATATATATTCCGTCCGTACAACAATCAAAGGCCGTCTGAAAAACCGAAACACGGTTTTCAGACGGCCTCCCTGTTTATAGCAGCTTAATGCTTAATGGCGGTGCGCCTGCATTCCTTCCGGTGCTTCCGCGCCTTCGGGCAGGCCGAAGGTTTCGCGCAGCACGACTTTATAGAAGGCGAACGCTTCTTTCGCGCCTTCAATCGCTTCGGCCTGAGCTTCTTCGCTCAAAGGCAGCGCGTTTAAGAGTTCGACGAAGGCACGCCAGTGTTTGCCGCGGCCGGCGGGATGGGGGGCCAAATGGCGCGCGCCTTTTTCTTCGTTGAATTCGAGCTGTTTGGCGTGTTTGAACAAGAAAGCCGCGCCCAAGTTCGAGCCTTCGGCGCAGTAGAGCCAGCCGATGGCTTTGTTACCGGTTTCGTGCGGCAGCGGTTTATCGTATTCGTAAGGCTGTTCGCCCAAGTCGGCCAAATCTTTGACCACGGCATCGTAACGCGCCATGTATTCCAGTTCGGGAATGGCTTTATTCAATTCGGGGTCTTTGTAGATGTGGTCCACCGCTTTGTGGAACACGGATTGCAGTTTCAAAAACTTGATGTAGTTCTCGTTGCTGACGAAGGGTTCGACCGACATCACCAAGTTGTCCACGCTGTCGTGGACGGTGGTGGTTTTTTCTTTGAGTGTTTTGGCAAATGTGGTTTCGTTGCTCATTGTATTTCCTTTCGGGTTGTATGCTTTCAGACGGCCTTTTGCTGCTTCGAAGGCCGTCTGAAAACGGTTAAACGGGTTTAGAACTTCCATTCCAGCGATACGGCGTAGTTGCGGCCGGGCGCATAATAACGTTCCAAGCCTTTGCCGTTACGGTCTACGGAGTTGGTAGTACTATTGGCATTGATTCCGCGCAATGCATCCCATGTGTGGTATTTACGGTTGAATAAGTTATACACACCCGCGCGCAGGGTCAGGTTTTTCGCCGGACGGTAAAAGCCGTATAAGTCGAATACATAGGCTTTTTTGTTGAGGTATTTGTAAGTGGCGATTTCTTTATACTGTTCTGTTTTCGTGCATACTTCTTCATCGGTCCAGTAATCGTATTCGTATTCCAGGCAGCGGTCTTTGATTTCTTCTACTTTGGCATCACGCGGTTTTTTACCACCCAAATAAGTCAGTCTGGAGAACACGCCCCATTTGCCGTCAGGCCGTTCATAGTCCAAACCAATAACGGCTTTTAACGGTTGGATGGATAACAAACTTTTCGCATCCGACAATTTCCCGTGGCTGTAGCCCAGTGTGCCGGAAAGTTTCCAACCCTCCGATAGATTCAAGCTGCTTTTGATTTCCAAACCTGAAATACGTGCTTTATCGATATTGACCGTTTGCGACATCGGAGTTTGGAAAGTTCGCCCATATTGGGTTTGTTCTATCAGATTGGTTTGTTCAAATAGGAAATCACGATAACTGCTGTGATATACATTCAGGTCAAACATTCCTCTTTGATGGTTCGCCTGCAATGAAAGCGTATGATTGATGCTTCTTTCGGGTTTCAAATCCCGATTGGACTTCCATGTGCCATAGGCGTTGGTAAAAGTAAAATACATTTCTGATGCAGTCGGCACACGGTAGCCGCTGGAAAAGTTGTAACCGATTTTCCAAGTTGGGTTAATCTGTGCATACAGACCAGCAAAACCGCTCCAGTTGGATAAATTGGCACCATCAGGCTTACCTTCCGCCGTACAGGCTCTGCTGCAAGGTGCAT
The DNA here is from genome assembly GCF_900113545.1 of Neisseria elongata subsp. elongata. Taxonomy (GTDB): domain Bacteria; phylum Pseudomonadota; class Gammaproteobacteria; order Burkholderiales; family Neisseriaceae; genus Neisseria; species Neisseria elongata. The sequence goes on from NZ_FOPS01000001.1 coordinate 254,921, forward strand.
TTAAATCCAATGGTTTAAGCTTTTCGCTATCATAACGCACACCAAATTGCCCTGAAAAAACAGGACTCCACGTTATATTGTCTTTTATCGATAATCCATACTGCGTGGTTCTGACCGGATATTGGATGGTTTCGCGGACGGTGTCGGGCGGGTTGCCGTATCTAGCGTTGGACGCGATATTGATTTGGTCTTCGTTCAGAGTCTCAAAATTTCGTCTGGAGATGAAAGCTTTAAGGCTTAACACATGTTGTCCGGCGGCACGGAAAGGTTGGCTGTCCATACGCAGGGTGAAACGCTGGAAGCGTGTCGTCATACTGCGGTCTTTAATTTCATCCAATTCTTTTTCATCTGTTTGCCGATTTCTGCCGCCGGCATAATTTACCGCCCTCAAGTCAGTATATTGATAGTCGTAATCCGCCTTCAACATAGAAAGCCACGGAGACTCCGGCGTATATTCATAATACGTGTTGAAATTGATACGCTTGTGCTTGTCATCCGCTTCACGCCATGCCGAACCGTAGGATGTATAGGAACGCTCATCTGTGTAGTTGCCCCCATTCTGACCATTAGCCGCTATACCAATACGATGTGCCGGAGCAATCTGCCAGTTAATCTTGGCCAAATAGCTGTGATTTCGATGCTTCGCAGGATCAGGATGTTGGCTTTGACTATATCTATACTCTGGTCCTTCCCCTCGACTTTTCATCTGATGCCCATAACGTTGAGAATAAAGCAATACGGCATCCACGCTATCTCCCTGAAAACCGAAGCCAACAGTATTGGTCCATTCCCGGTTTTTAGTGGCATAACCACTTCTAACCAATGTGCCAAATTTTTTATCAGGCTGAACAATATTCCCTGCATCCAGTGTACGATAATTGACATTTCCACCCAAAGCACCGCTGCCTGATTGGAATGAATCCGCACCTTTCACAATATCAATATTACCGACCAGTTCAGGATCGATGGACAAACGGGATGGATTGAAATTCCCATAACGAGCATAAAGTGTGTTTTCTTCCGAATCAGGCAAACTAACACCATCCACACTGATACCAACACGGTTACCTTCTACTCCGCGCATGGCAAAACCCTTCAAGTGACGGCCGTTATCCACAATACCGACATCTGGCGAATAACGCACCAAATCACGGGTATCCCGAATCATTTGCTCTTGAATGGTTTTGGCATTTACCCGTTCCACGGAGGCCGGCGCGTTGCGGCGGCCTTTTACCGTTACTTGTTTCAGCGCGTCTGATTTTTCTACCGGTTCGACGCTGTCGGCCGCATGGGCGGCGCAGCAGAACAGAAGCCCTACGGACAAGGCTATTGGCGTCATTTTGTTGTGCTTCATTTCATTTCCTCTGAAGTTCGTCTGTATCCGTAACCGTTTCTCAATGCGGCTGTTACTTTGCCATAATTGATAATGGTTTTCTATCGATGCGGATTATCCGATATGAAATTTACTCAGGCAAATTTTTGCTTACATCAAGCGGCGTTAATTTCACACTTCCTTATCATCAAGATAATGTGATTTATTCTCTATAACTTTGTATTACTTGAATTTATGTTTTCTAATTAATGAAAATATTTGGAATCGTGCCGGAAGCCCTGTTTTTTTCTGTTGGTATTCGGCAACAATGGCGATAAAAAGACGGCATGACTTATTAAGTCATGCCGTCTGCATCGATAAAGGAATATCCGTCAGGCTTGCCGCCCGGTCAGCCCAATTCGTCCTGCTTCCTACTTAACAAGGCATGGATGGCGCGGGCGGTTTCCTGTCTGGCTTCGGTGGCGGCAACAGGCTCGAGGAAGTGCAGTTCCACCGTGCTTTGCGGTTGGGAAATAATGGCGCGGATGGATTGCCACAGGCTGATGTCGCCGTAGTAGGCGGCATGGGGGTTCGGGCTGCTGCCATCGGGGTTGGGGTAACGGCAGAGGACGGGCAGCAGAGGGACGCCTGCTTCATAGGCCGCCTGAAAAAAGCTGGTTTTAAAGGGGAGGATGCTGCGGCCTTCGGTGCTGGTGCCTTCCGGAAAGAGGGTTACGGTGTCGCCGTTTTGCAGGGCTTCGGTAACGCGGCGGATTTTTTCGCTGTTGCCTTCGGTGCCTTTGTTGCGGGCGACGTAAACGGTTTGCGCCTGTGTGGCGAGGTAGCCGATAACCGGCCATTTGGCCACGTCGTCTTTGGCGACGAAGCGGCCGGGGAAAGCGGCGTTTACGGCCATGATGTCCAGCCATGAGATGTGGTTGCAGATCAGCATTTGGCCGTGTTCTTCGGAGGGGAGGCTGCCGTAGGTTTTCAGTTTCATGCCGCACGAGGCGAGGACGCGCAAAGACCATATCTGTATCGCGCGCAATTTGCGTTTTTTGCTGTAAAACGGAAAGAGGAAGAACATTTCGGCCATGCCGTAAAGCAGGCAGCCGCCTATGCAGACCAGGCGGAATATGAAGCGTATTTGATTCATGTATCGGGCTTTTTTATGATTATACGGACAGGAGGCCGTCTGAAAGGTTTTCAGACGGCCTTTTGTCGGCTGTTTCAGACTTTCGGAGCGAATTTTTGCAGATAGCGGTCGCTCAGTTGCGTGATGTCCATCATGATTAAGACATCCGCGCAGTTGAAGGCTTCGTCTACGCAGGGTTCGCCGCAAAACCACGCGCCGGCTTTCAAATATCCTTTAATCAAAGGCGGCACGGACGGGTTTTCAGACGGCGTGATTTCGTTCCATTTAAGGGGGTTGAGCGGTTTGACGCACCATTGTTCCGGCGCGAGATATTTTTCTTTCAGGCTGTGGTAAAGCGCGGCCGCGTCGCTGCCGCCGTCGTGCATTTCGATGCTGCCGCAGCCTATCATGAAGCGCAGGTTTTCGTCTTTCATGAATTTGACCAAGCCCGTCCACAGGAGCATGACGAGGCCGCCGTTGCGGTAGTCGGGGTGGGTGCAGGCGCGGCCGAGTTCGACGGTTTGCGGCAGGATGTCTTTCAGCGGCGAGAGGTCGAATTCGTGTTCGCTGTACCAGCCGCCGACTTTTTTGGCGGTTTCTTCGGTAATCAGGCGGTAGCAGCCGATGACTTCGCCCGTAGCGTCGTCGAAGGCGAGGAGGTGGTGGCAGTGCTCGTCGTAGGGGTCGATGTCGCGCCCGTCGGTGTTCGGGATGTCCGCGCCCAATTCTTCGGCAAACACGCGGTAGCGCAGGCGTTGCGCGGCTTCGATTTCGGCTTGGGTTTCGGCCAGGCGTACGCTCAGGCCGATTTTGGGACCGGTGGAATTAAAACGGCTGCTGTTCATGTGATTTGTCTGAATCCGGATGTGAAAGGGCGGCATTATAGCCAACATCTCGCCGCGGCGGGAAATCGGGTATGATAGGCCGTCTGAAAACACACTCCGCCTTTTCAAGGACAATGAAGGAATCACCGTGAAAACCATCAGTCAAACCCTCAACCTCGTTTCAGACGGCCTGCCGTTTTTTCAGGCGGAATGGCCGGCACCCGCCAACGTGAAAACATTGGTCAGCACCCGAAACGGCGGGGTGAGCCAAGCCCCCTATGCTTCCCTGAATGTCGGCGGCCATGTCGGCGACCGGCCGGAAAACGTCGCGCGCAACCGCGAAATCGTGCAAGCCGCCGTACCTGTGCCGCCCGCCTACCTGAACCAAACCCACAGCAGCATCGTGCTGCCCGCCGCAGACGTGCTCGGCAGCACGCCCGAAGCCGACGCATCATTCGACCGCACGGGCACGGCAGCTTGCGCGGTGATGACGGCAGACTGCCTGCCCGTTCTGCTTTGCGACCGCGCGGGCACGGTGGTGGCCGCCGCCCATGCGGGCTGGCGCGGCCTGGCAGGCGGCATCCTGCAAAACACGGTGGCCGCGATGCAGGCCGATCCCGGCGAAATCATGGCCTACCTCGGCCCCGCCATCGGCCCCGATGCTTTCGAGGTCGGCGAAGACGTGCGCGAAGCCTTCTGCCGCCTGCATTCCACCGCCGAAAACGCCTTTGAAGGCATAGGCGGCGGCAAATACCTGGCCGACATCTACGCCCTCGCGCGGCAAACCCTGCGCCGCGAAGGCGTAAACCTGATTTACGGCGGTACGCACTGCACCGTATTGGAACGCGACACCTTTTTCTCCTACCGCCGCGACGGCCAAACCGGCCGGATGGTCAGCATGATTTGGCTGGAAAAACCGGCTGGCGAGGCCGTCTGAAAACCGCCGTGCAAAGGCCGTCCACAAGCCTTGTTTACCGCCCTGTATAGAAAATGTGGATAAGCAGGATAAACCCTTCAAACGCCGACCGAAAAACAAAACGCCCAAAAAACAGGCAAACTTAAAACATCCGCACCACAACGGCAAACACCTTTTTCAGACGGCCTGAACAAACCGTGCGGGCAACAAAACCCACAGCCGCTGTTTGCCGCCCTGTGCAGCAAATGTGGATAAGCGGGGTAAACCCTTCAAACGCCGACCGAAAAACAAAATGCCTAAAAAACAGGCAAACTTAAAACATCCGCACCACAACGGCAAACACCTTTTTCAGACGGCCTGAACAAGCAATGCGCGCGACAAAACCCACAGCCGCTGTTTGCCGCCCTGTGCAGCAAATGTGGATAAGCGGGATAAGCCCTTCAAACGCCGACCGAAAAATAAAATGCCTAAAAAACAGGCAAACTTAAAACATCCGCACCACAACGGCAGACACCTTTTTCAGACGGCCTGAACAAACCGTGCGGGCGACAAAACCCACAGCCGCTGTTTGCCGCCCTGTATAGAAAATGTGGATAAACCCCCTAAGCCTTTCGGGAGACAGGCAAAAAACAAACCGCACAAAAAATAAGCATAAGGAACCGCCATGCAAACCCTTTCCGCCGCCGCACGCACCCAAGCCGCACGGCTGCGCCTGAAAAAAAGCCGCCGCCTCGCCACCGCCCTGCTTTTGGCCGCCGCCGCACTGTTCTGCCTTTCCGCAGCCTTCCTGCACCGTTACCCCCAACTGGCCTACCTCAAAGCCTTCTCGGAAGCCGCCATGATAGGCGGGCTGGCCGACTGGTTTGCCGTTACCGCCCTTTTCAGACGGCCCCTCGGACTGCCCGTCCCCCACACCGCCATCCTGCCGCGCAACCAAAACCGCATTGCCGACGAACTCGGCCGCTTCATCGAATACAACTTCCTGCGCGAACGGCCGGTCGCCCTGCGCGTTTACCGCGCCGCACCGACGGAAAAACTACTGCGCCGCCTGGCCGACCCCGCCGTCCGCCGCATCTGGCTGCCCCCGCTCTGCGCCCGCCTGCCCGACCTGCTGCAAACCGTGCCGCCCGAACAGGCCGCCCGCTTTGCCGCCAAACTGCTGGCCGAACAATACGACGGCGGCAAAATCGGCAGCACGCTGGCCGACGGCATGGAACTGCTGAAAAACCGCGACATGCACGAAAGCCTGTTCCTTGCCCTGCTCGGCCACACGCGGACATGGCTGCAAAGCGAAAGCACCCGCGTGCTGTTGGAACAAAACCTGCGCGAATGGGCGGCCAAAATCGACGGCGGCTCGCCCGGCAGCTGGGACAAACTCAAAGCCTCCCTCAAATCCGCCCTCGTCGGCCGCGTGGACGACTGGGTAGCGGCCAAAGTGCTGGATTGGGTGGACGGCTGCCTGGCCGATGCCGCCGCACAGCCCGACCACGCCCTGCGGCAAATGTTCGACCGCCAATACACCCGCATGATCGGCGAACTGCGCCACTCCGCAAGCTGGCACCGCCGCCTCGAAGCGGGCAAGGCGCAACTCGCCGCCTCCCCCGCCCTACAGCGCAGCCTCGCGCAACTGTGGCAAAGCCTGACCGAATGGACGCGGCGCGACACGGCGGCGGAAAACTCACGCATACGCGCGCAAATAGAAAAACTGCTCGACCGCATCCCGGCGCAAATCGAACGCAACCCCCGCCTCATGCGCCGCGCCGACATCCGCCTCGCCCTGCTTGCCCGCGAACTGCTGGGCAGCAACAAAGGCCGTGCCGCCGCCTTCGTCGCCGAACAGGTCAAACGCTGGAACGGCGAAGAAATCACCGACAAACTGGAACTCGGCCTCGGCCGCGACCTGCAATACATCCGCATCAACGGCACCCTCGTCGGCGGCCTGGCCGGCCTCTTGATTTACAGCCTCTCGCAATGGCTGTTTTAAAAACAAACTTTAAAGGCCGTCTGAAAAACATTCCGCCGCCGCAAGGCCGCACCTTCGCCCCCCATCGGAGGCCGTCTGAAAAACCGTTGCGGAAAATCCCGGCCGCAGACGTTTTTTCAGACGGCCTCATGCTGCAAAACACGCCGTTTGGAGTACAATGCGCCCCTTTCCACACCCTTTCAACCCACAGGAAACCCGGCCATGACCCACATCGGTTTGAAAAAAATCTATTCCGGCAAAGTACGCGACTTATACGAAATCGACGATAAACGTATGCTGATGGTCGCATCCGACCGCCTCTCCGCCTTCGACGTCATCCTCGACGACCCCATTCCCGGCAAAGGCGAAATCCTCACCGCCATCTCTAATTTCTGGTTCGGCAAACTCGCCCACATCATGCCCAACCACTTCACGGGCGACACCGTTTACGACGTATTGCCGCACGAGCAGGCGCAGGCACTGGAAAAACGCGCCGTCGTCGCCAAAAAACTGACCCCCGTCAAAGTGGAAGCCATCGTGCGCGGCTACCTGGCCGGCAGCGGCTGGAAAGACTACCGGCAAACCGGCGCGGTATGCGGCATTCCCCTTCCCGCCGGCCTGCAGGAAGCCCAGCAGCTGCCCGAAGTCATCTTCACCCCGTCCACCAAGGCCGCCGTCGGCGACCACGACGAAAACATCAGCTTCGAAGAATGCCGAAACATCATCGGCAAAGAGCTGGCTGAAGAAGTGCGCGACAAAGCCGTCCGCCTGTACACCGAAGCGGCCGAATACGCCAAATCGCGCGGCATCATCATCTGCGACACCAAATTCGAATTCGGCCTCGACGAAAACGGCACGCTGACCCTGATGGACGAAGTGCTGACCCCCGACTCCAGCCGCTTCTGGCCGGCAGAGCAATACCGAGTCGGCACCAACCCGCCTTCGTTCGACAAACAGTTCGTCCGCGACTGGCTGGAGCAAAGCGGCTGGAACAAACAGGCCCCTGCCCCGCGCGTTCCCGCCGACGTCATCGCCAAAACCGTGGAAAAATACCGCGAAGCCCTGACCCTGCTGACCCGCTAAACCGTTTTTCAGACGGCCTCCCTGCCCGGAGAGGCCGTCTGAAAACATTTTCCCTCCCCGTTTACACCCGAACCGCACAGAAAAAGCCGATATGAACAAGAAAACCGCCGCCCTGTTTTCCGCCGCCTTTTTAGTGGCCGCCGCCCTGCCCGCCGCCGCCATCGCCATGCCCTCCATCTGCGTCAAACCCGACCCCAACGTCGCTGCCCGCTTCGACGGAGTAGGCTGCTACGACAACGTCGTGATGTTAATTCAGAAAAACGGCCTTTACGGCTATGCCGAATTGGACGGAAAAATTATTATCCCGCCGCAATATCAAGATGCCGCCGACAAACCGGCGGAAAGGTTTCCGAGAAACCGAGAACTGCTGATACCGGTAAAAAAGGGAAAGCTTTGGGGCTACATCGATTTGTCGGACAAAACCCGCATCCCGTTCCGCTATGAAGAGGCCGAGCCGTTTATCGAACAATACGGCACGTCCGCCAGAGTGCGGCAAAACGGCCGTGATTTTTCAATCGACCTCAAAGGCCGCGAAGTCAAACAGTAAAACCGACAACCGAAACGTAAACAGAGCCGGATATTTTCCGGCTCTGTTTGCTTATCCCGCTACGGGCGGACTCAATCGATTCTGACATAGGCCACTTCGAGGATTTCGATGTCCTCGCGCCCCTCCGGCGTGTTCAGCGACACTTCGTCGCCCTCCCGCGCCTTAATCAGGCAGCGCGCCAGCGGGGAAATCCAGGAAATTTTGTTTTGCGCGGTGTCGATTTCGTCTATGCCGACGATTTTTACCGTCTGCTCGCTGCCGTTGCCGCGCAGCAGGGTTACGGTTGCGCCGAAAAAGATTTGGTCGGTGGCCTCGCGCGTTTCCGGATCAACGACCTGCGCCGCCTCCAAACGCTTGGTGAGAAAGCGGATGCGGCGGTCGATTTCGCGCATCCGCCGTTTGCCGTAAAGATAATCGCCGTTTTCGCTGCGGTCGCCGTTGGAAGCCGCCCAGTTCACAATCTGCACGATTTCGGGCCGTTCTTTATTGACCAACTGGTACAACTCGTCTTTCAAGCTGAGCCAGCCTGCGGGCGTGATGTAGTTCGGAGTGTCGCTCATAGCAAAGGCCGTCTGAAAAAAAGCGGCATTTTAGCGCGAAAGGCGGCGGAAAAACCACAAGCACAACCCGCCGCCGCAACGTTTCAGACGGCCGCCTTGCTATAATGCGCGTTTTCCACACTTCCGACCCGCCGCCATGTCCCGCAGCATCCTCCCGTTCGACCCGCTGACCGTCCCCGTACAAGGCACCGCCTTAATCGAAGCCTCCGCCGGCACCGGCAAAACCTACGGCATCGCCGCCCTCTTCGCCCGCCTGATCCTGCTGGAAAAGCTGCCTGTGGACAAAGTGCTGGTGGTTACCTTCACCAAAGCCGCCACCGCCGAACTGAAAACCCGCCTGCGCGGCCGTTTGGACGAAGCCTTCCGCCGGATACGCGGCGACAAAATGGACGAAGAAGCCGACGATTTCATGCGCGGCCTGCTCGAACAGGCGGCGCGGCAGGAAACGCCCGAACGGCTGGAACTGCGCCTGAAAGCCGCGCTGTCGCAGTTCGACAACGCCGCCATCTACACCATCCACGGCTTCTGCCAACGCCTGCTGGGCGACTACGCCTTCCTCTGCCAAGTGCCGTTTGAAACCTCTTCCGCCGACGACAACGACAAACGCGATCTGAACACCTACGCGCAGGATTTCTGGCGGCAAAACGTGTCGCACGACGCGCAAAACGCCCGCCTCGCCTTTCATGCCGACCTCACGCCCGACCAGGTATTGCAACAGTTTTCCCGCTACCTCGGCCGCCCCGACCTGCTTTTCAGACGGCCTCAAACCGATTTGGCCGCCGAAACGGAGCGGGCGCAGGCGGTTTGGACGGAACTGCAACAGCGTTTCCCCGAACTGAAAGACCTGTTCTGGCGTGTGCATCCCATGTTGCATCAGGGTTGGTTTAAACAACCCGATTATGAAGAGAAACTTAATAAATTAACTGAGCTTCTCAAGCAAGATCAGATACCTACAGAATGGATAGTAAAAAACCTAAAAAATAAGAATAAAAAACGTGTATTCTCTACAGAATACCTTCTCAATGCAGCTAAAAAAAATAGTCCACTATCTAATGGGGAATTAGCCGAACTTAGCTTTTTTGATCGCACGCTTACTGCGGCAGAAAGCCTGCTCGATGCCGAACAACAGGCACTTATCGCCCTGCAACTCGACTGCCTGCAATACGTCCGCCGCACCGCCGCCGAACAGCGGGCGACGCGGCAGGAACGCAGTCCCGACGACCTGCTGCTCGACGTTTACCACGCCCTCACCGCCGGCGCGCACCGAGACAAACTCGCCGAAGCCGTCTCGCAAAACTGGCGCGTTGCCCTGATAGACGAATTCCAAGACACCGACCCGCTGCAATACGAAATCTTCCGCCGCACCTTTGCCGCCCACGGCAACCCGCTCTTCCTCGTCGGCGACCCCAAACAGGCGATTTACGGCTTTCGCGGCGCGGACATCTACGCCTACCTCCAAGCCGCCGCCGACACCCCCGTCCACTACACCCTCGCGCACAACTACCGCAGCCACAGCCTGCTCATCGACAACATCGGCCGCCTGTTCCAACAGAAAGAACGCCCCTTCGTCCTCGAACACATCGGCTACCCGGCCGTTACCGCCCCGCGCACGACAAGCCGCCTCACCCCGCCGCAGGCGGCATTGAAAATCCGCTGGCTGAACGACGGCGGCGAACCCGACCCCAACAAAGAAACCCTCCGCAGCCGCGCAGCCGAATACTGCGCCGACGAAATCGCCGCCCTGATCAACCAAGCGGCGGAAGGCCGTCTGAATTACAAAAACATTCCGGCGGAAGCCGGCCAAATCGCCGTTTTGGTCCATAGCCACAACCAAGGCGCGATGATAAAGCGCACCTTGGCCGCACGCGGCATCCCCAGCGTATCGATAGAGCGCGAATCCGTATTTGCCGGCGAAGAAGCCAAAGCCCTGGCCGCCCTGCTCGGCTTCTGGCTCGACCCCCGCCGCACCGAACCCCTGCGCTTCATCCTCGCCGGCATCCTGTTCGGTCAAACCGCCGAACAACTCCATGCCCTCAACCGCGACGAAGCCCTGCTGTCCGGATACATCTCCGCCGCCGAAGATTTCCTGCAAATTTGGCAGCGGCAGGGCATCTACGCCGCCCTGACCGCCTTCGCCCGCCGCTACGGCCTCGAAGGCAGGCTGCTGGCCGCAGACGGCGGACGCACCCTGACCAACTTCTGGCAGCTGGCCGAACTTTTGGCCGACGAAAACGAAAACAGCCACACCCCCGCCGCGCTGCACCAATGGCTGCTGGCCCAAATCCAAGACCCGCCCCAAAACGAAAACGCCGTCCTACGGCTGGAAAGCGACGAGGCACTGGTCAAAATCGTAACCATCCATGCCTCCAAAGGCCTGCAATATCCCTTCGTGTTCTGCCCGTTCTCCTGGGACACCGCCGAAAAGAAAAACGAAGCATGGCACATCCTCCACCGCGAAAACGGCAGCGAACTGCTTGCCGACAGCCAGCTCGACGAAGCCGACCGCGAACAGCTCGACGACGAAGACCTGGGCGAACGCCTTCGCCTGCTCTACGTCGCCCTCACCCGCGCCGAAGAACAACTCGTCATCTATGCCGCCCGCTGCAGCAGTACCCCGCGCAACACCTTTGCCTACCTGCTCGAAGGCCTGCCTTCAGACGGCCGTCTGAAAGCCCGCCAAGCCTACGAAGCCGAGAAAGAAAACCAGACCGAAATGCTGCGCCGCAACTGGCTGCGCTGGATAAACGCCGCCCCCGAAAGCATCGAATGGCAGGAAGGCGCACCCCTTTCGGCAGCCGTGCAAACCCGCCGCCGCAGCGGCACCGAATACCGCGCCGCCGTTTACCCGCCCCGCCGTTTCAGCTTCGTCCGCCACACCAGCTTTACCGGCCTCACCCGCTACCTCGGCCACGGCCCAGCCAAGCCCGATGACGACGACGGGCTGCAACCCGCGCTCGACCCGGCCGAACTGTCCGCCGACAGCCTTCTGCCGCTTCCCGACACGGACAACGCCCCGCGCGACATCTTCCACTTTCCCCGCGGCGCGGCCGCCGGCATCTGCCTGCACGAAATCCTCGAAAAACACGACTTCGCCCACCCCGCCGGACAACAGCGCGAAAACATCGCCGCCATATTGGAAAAACACGGCATCGAAACCGAATGGCTGGATGCCGTCTGCCTCATGGCCGACCAAACCGCCGCCGCACCACTGCACGGCGGCACCACCCTCTCAGCCCTCCCCGCCGCCCGCCGCAAAGCGGAAATGGGCTTCGTCATGCACTTCGACCGTTTGGAATTAGGCCGTCTGAAAAACCATCTTGCCGCAGCAGGCCTGCCCGAAGCCTGCACCGCCGCCGCAGAACGGCTGGACTTCCCCACCCTGCAAGGCTTCCTCAACGGCTTCATCGACCTGACCTGCCTGCTGCCCGACGGCACGGCCTGCATCATCGACTACAAATCCAACCACCTGGGCATGGACACCGACGGCTACACCCAATCCGCCCTCGACCAAGCCGTCGCCGACCACCACTACTACCTCCAAGCCTGGATATACGCCCTTGCCGCCGCCCGCCACCTCAAACAGCGCGGACAGATGCCCCGCACCGTCCGCATCCGCTACCTCTTCCTGCGCGGACTCGATTCCGGCGGCCGCAACGGCATCTGGTCGTGGGACATCCCCACCGCCTCACTGGCCGAATGGCTGTAGCGCAAACTTTTCAGACGGCCTGTTTGCCTATACAATGCCGCGTCATCCGCCCTGTTCAGTTTAAAGAAGGAAACAGCCATGTTCGGTTCGAAAATCTTAGAAGAAGTATCCGCCAAAATCGGCGAAACCATCGCCAACAGCCCGGCCAAAGATATGGAAAAAAACGTCAAAGCCATGCTCGGCAGCGCGTTTAACAAAATGGATCTGGTCACCCGCGAAGAATTCGACATCCAGCAGCAAGTCCTCATCAAAACCCGTACCAAACTGGCCGAACTCGAAGCCCGGCTGGACAAACTGGAAAACCCGCAGGAAACATCCGGCGGCAGCGAAAACGGCACAGAGGCCGTCTGAAAAGACTCATCCGGCAAACGGCAGGCAAAACGCCTGCCGTCATTACAAAAACATACAAAACCCGCTATAATTTAACCCTTTCAGCGAAAGAAAACCGACCATGACCCCGCGCACCGCATACACCAGCTCCATATTCGGCATCATTGCCGCCACCATCCTCGCCGCCTGCACACCGGCGGACAAACAGGCCGACAACGGCCAAACCGCCCCCGCCCCGGCTGCTTCGGCGGCGGAACAGAAAAAAATCGCCATCACCGCCATCGCCGACCACCCCGCGCTCGACACTATCCGCGCAGGCGTTCTGGACGGCCTGAAAGCCGAAGGCTTTGAAGAAGGCAAAAACCTCACCGTAGACTTCCAAAGCGCGCAAGGCAGCACCGCCAACGCCGCCCAAATCGCGAAAAAATTCGCCGGTGCCAACCCCGACGCCATCATCGCCATCACCACCCCCAGCGCACAAGCCGTCGCCGCCACCACTAAAAACATCCCCCTCATCTACACCGCCGTAACCGACCCCGTCGGCGCCAAACTCGTGCCCTCGCTCGAACCCTCGCACACCAACATCACCGGCGTATCCGACGAACTGCCCGTCGGCCCGCAAATCGACCTGATGAAAAAACTGGTGCCCAATCTGAAAACCATCGGCTACGTTTACAGCCCCGGCGAAGTCAATTCCACCACCGTGCTCGAACGCCTGAAAGCCAAAGCCGCCGAACAAAACATCGAAGTAGCCGCCGCGCCCGCACAGCGTTCGGCCGACGTATTAACCGCCGCGCGCAGCCTTGGCGGCAAAGCCGACGTGATTTTCACCTCGCTCGACAACAACGTCGTCTCCTCTTACGAATCCATGTATAAAGCCTCGATGGAACTGAAAATCCCCCTGGTCGCCTCCGATGCCGACTCGGTAACGCGCGGCGCAGTTGCTGCCTTGGGCATGGACTCCTTCGGCACGGGCCAAAAAGCAGGCAAGCTCGCCGCAGCCGTTTTGAAAGGCGGCAAACCGGGCGATATGCCGTCTGAAAAACTCGACCAGCTCGACCTCTACCTCAGCAAAAAACACGCCGCCGCACTGGGCATCACCCTGCCGGAAGAGCTGCTGAAAGAAGCCAAAGAAGTTAAAGAATAAACCCTCCTGCAAAATATCCGGCCACACCGTTTTCAGACGGCCTCCCGAAAAAAGGCCGTCTGAAAACGTAAGTGGCCGAATCCGCATAACGGGTAAAACTTAAATCGGGGCAGGGCGGCACAACGCATTCCGTCCCCAATCCAGCCACTGCCAACAGCCGTCCCGCCATACCGGCACATCGGAAACAACCAGAAAGAAACACCGCAGCAATGACCTTGATCGCCTTTTTCGGCGGCATCGAAACCGGCCTGATTTACGCATTAGTCGCCTTGGGCGTTTTGATTTCCTTCCGCATCCTCGACTTCCCCGACCTAACCGCCGACGGCAGCTTCCCGCTCGGCGCAGTCGTTTTCGCCGTCTCCGTCGGAGCAGGCGTAAATCCTTGGCTGGCCTGCCTGCTTGGCGCATTGGCCGGAGCGGCCGCCGGCACCGTTACCGCCTGGCTGCACGTTTCACTGAACATCCTGCCCCTTTTGGCCAGCATCCTGGTCATGGTCGCCCTCTATTCGCTCAACCTGCGCATTACCGGCGGCACGCCCAACCTGCCCCTTATCGACACGCCCAGCGTCTTTTCCCCCTTTACCGCACCCGATTTTTCCAACCAATTCTGGGTACAGCCGCTCATTGTCCTGTTTTTCGTCATCGCCGCAAAACTCCTGCTCGACTGGTTCTTCAACACCAAAACCGGCCTGGCCGTACGCGCCACCGGCATTAACGCCCGCATGGCGCGCGCCCAGGGCGTGCCCACCTCTAAAATGATCGTCCTCGGCATGGCCCTCTCCAACGCCCTTATCGCCCTGGGCGGCGCACTCTTCGCCCAAACCAGCGGCAGCGCCGACATGAGCAGCGGCATCGGCACCATCGTCATCGGCCTGGCCGCCGTCATCATCGGCGAAAACCTGCTGCCAGCAAAACGCATCTTCCTCATCACCCTGTCCGCCGTCCTCGGCTCTATCGTCTATCGCCTGATGATTGCCTTCGCACTCGGCAACGAGCAACTGCAAAGCATAGGTGTGCGCCCCACCGACCTGAACCTGATTACCGCCGTACTGGTCGTATTCGCCCTGCAACTGCCGGCCGTCAAACGCCGTCTGAAAAGGAAACCGACACCATGATGCGCGCCGACAACCTGAAAGTAACCTTCAACCCCGGCACGGCCATCGAAAACCCTGCCATGCGCGGCATGAGCCTGCACATCAGAGACGGCGAATTCGTTACCGTCATCGGCAGCAACGGCGCGGGTAAATCCACCTTCCTCAACGCCGTCAGCGGCGACCTGATGGTGGACAGCGGCAGCATACATATCGACGGCCGCGACGTTACCCGCCTGCCCGCCCACAAACGCGCCCACCTCGTCGCCCGCGTCTTCCAAGACCCGCTTGCCGGCACCTGCGAAGCACTCAGCATCGAAGAAAACATGGCGCTGGCCTACTCCCGCGGCCGCAAACGCGGGCTGGGTTTCGCCCTGAACCGCCAAAACCGCGAACTCTTCCGCGAAAAACTCGCCCTGCTCAAACTCGGCCTCGAAAACCGCCTCACAGACCGCATCGGCCTGCTCTCCGGCGGCCAACGCCAAGCCGTCAGCCTGCTGATGGCCAGCCTGCAACCAAGCAAAATCCTGCTGCTGGACGAACACACCGCTGCCCTCGACCCCAAAACCGCGGCCTTCGTGATGGAGCTGACGGAACAAATCGTCGCCGACAACAAACTGACCGCCATGATGGTTACCCATTCCATGCGTCAGGCACTCGACCACGGCAGCCGCACCGTCATGCTGCACCAAGGCCGCGTCGTCCTCGATGTCGGCGGGGAAAAACGCGCGGGCATGGACGTTCCCGACCTGCTCGACCTGTTCGAACGGACGCGTGGCGAACAAATATCTGACGACTCTTTATTACTAGATTAACGATAAGGATAAAGTGCCTAACCACTTATCGGAAATGTGTGCGCCTGTCATGTCAGACGGCAAACCACTTCCCGTAAACACACGCAATTAAAAATTTATTTACTCGGAAATTCATATAATTAGATAAACATTCTCTGTAAAGTTATTTGCCGAATCAACGATAGAGGCCGTCTGAAAGCATCCAACCATGTTTTCAGACGGCCTCTCTTTTCATCTGCAGAGAAATATTTTTTACTTCCCTATTAACATTTTTTTTCGCTAAATGATATAATATAACTGTTTTTGATAGATTATAGCATTAGGAAAAGTATGAACCCTTCAAATAAAATCAAATTATCCGTACTTCTCACCATTGCCGCCTTTCCTGCGCTCTCATATGCCGAAGATGTGCAAACCGGGGAACTTCCCGAAGTAACCGTATCCGGCAAACGGCCGGCGCAAAGCGGCAGCCGCTTGGACAGCGGAAGCAAAGATTCGCTGGACATTCTGGACGGACAAAAATTGAAATCCGCCCGCAGCACCTCATTGGGGCAGACAGTAGAAAGAATCAGCGGCGTACAAAACAGCAGCTTCGGTCCGGGCAACGGCACACCGCAAATCCGCAGCCTTGGCGGTACACGGGTGAAACTGATGGAAAACGGCTTGGGCATTTCGGATACGGCAGCCTTCGGCGGCAACCTGCCTACCGCTGTCCATCCCTTTATGGCCGATAAAATCACCGTACATAAATCATCCACCGCCGTACTTTACGGCGGCAACGCCATCGGCGGCGCGGTAAACGTAGAAACCGGACAAATCCCGGACGAACTGCCTGAAAAAAACTGGACGGGCAAAGCCGAAGTAAGCGGCGGTTACAACACACCCCACACCGAGCTGCTGTCTCTAGACGGCAAAATTGGCAAAATAGCCTGGCATGTAGACGGCATCAACAGCAAAATTTCCCACTATCGCATACCCGGCAACAGCAAAGCCGATGCCTGCTACAATTCCGTCGGCGAAAGGCACTACTTCCCTCTTGGGAAAGCCTGCCAATTCGACGTACAGTACGACTTTTTTTTCAATAAAGGCTACTACCGTTATGTCATGCAGAATTACCTTGACCGCGGCGAAGCATGGCGCGACATGATGGGGCTGGATTACGCCGACATTTACAGGACAGAACGGCCTCAGTGGGGAAATTGGGCGGAAAACCCGCTGTATGATCCGAGCATCACCAGCGGCAAGGGTCAAACCGTCAAAAGCATCACCCACATCACACCCAACGAACACGGCAAACTTACCAACAGCCACCAACACACCCGTAACTTTTCCGTCGGCGCCAGCTATATCGGCAGCCAAGGTTATGCGGGCATCGGCGTCAGCCGTTACCTGACAGACTACGGCATGCCCGGCTATTCCTTCCTCCGCACCCGCAGCCATCTGGACGGCTCATTGCCGACCAACATCTCCGCCGACCAAACCCGCTGGACGGCCGAGGCCCAATACCGGCCGAACAACAACTGGCTGGATAACGTCAAAACACAACTGGCTTACACCGATGCCGAAAACCGCGAACTGCTTGCCGACCACTTCGTCAGCAGCATCGACAGCCGCAGTACGCAGTTGCGCGTCGAACTCAACCACAAAATCGGCAGCCTGGTACGGGGTAGTGCCGGACTGGATTGGAAAAAACGCCGTACCGGTGGCGAAGGAATCGACCGCCTCATGCCTGACACCCAATCACAATCCTACGGCATCTTCGCCTTGGAAAAACTCAACTACCGCAACTGGGAAGCCGAAATCGGCAGCCGGATAGGCCGTGTCAGCCATACCCCAAACTTCAACGGCTTCAAACCGATGCGTAACTACGGCGGTTCGCTTGAGAACAAACAATACCGCTACAGCCTCAACAGCAATCAGGCCGCATTGTCTTGGAAACCCTTTGATGCCTGGCGCATCGGCATCCGCCACAGCCGCTCGCAGCGCGCACCCGAAATCAACGAGCTGTTTGCCGCCAACCGCCACTTTGCCGTCTTTGCCAACGAAAGCGGTAATACCGACCTGAAAAAAGAAACCGCGAAAACCTGGGAGCTGTCCAATGAATTCAAATGGAAAAACAGCACCCTGAAAGCCGCCTACTACCACACCGCCTTCGACAACTACATTTACCTCAACGACAGCGGCGCAGAAGTAGAATGGATGCCGCTGCGCTACTGGCAGCAGGGAGACACCAAAATCCGAGGCTTCGAACTGGAATTCACCCACCTCTTCGATCTCAACCGCGCGGGTAATTTGGAAGCACGCCTCTTTGCCGACTTGGTCAAAAACTACCCTGCTGAAAATCACAGCTCTTGCAGCCCGGAAGACTCGAGAAACCGCGAAAAATGGCTGAAATGCGTCCGCTCCCACAACCAAGGCAAATACATGCCCGCCATGCCTACCTCTCGCTACGGCATCGGCTTGGAATGGAGCAAAGGCAACTGGCTGCTCGGCAGCAGCCTGACGCGCCACACCGCACAAAAACGTCGCGGCCGCGCCATATATGAAGAGCCCAACCTCGGCGGCTACAACATATGGGACGCCTACCTCTCCTACACCCGCAAACTGCCGAAAGACCTCACACTCGAATGGTTTGCCGATGCACGCAACTTAGGCAACGTCGAAGCACGGCCGCACAACTCCACCCTCAAATATCTTGCCCCGCTTCCCGGACGCTCCCTGCGCACCGGACTGCGACTGAATTTCTAAACCACAGCCGCACAAAAGGCCGTCTGAAAACCGATTAAGGCTTTTCAGACGGCCTCTCTTTGGCACATCCGCATACAAATCCGTTACAATACCGCCTTTTCAGACGGCCTCTGATGCCGCAAACCGTCCCAATCCTTTTCCGTATTCCTGCCGAGTCTGGAAAAGCATTCGGGCCTCCCGACGGATACCGAAATGAACCCGAAACTGCATACCGCCGCATTGCAGCACATCCAACAAAAACTGCAATACCGATTCAAACAGCCCGAACTGCTGACCCGCGCCCTCACGCACCGCAGCTACTCCTCCCGCCATAACGAACGCTTCGAATTTGTCGGCGATGCCATCTTGAACTACACCATAGCCAAAATGCTCTACGACACCTTCCCCGACCTGCCCGAAGGCCGCCTGTCCCGCCTGCGCGCCAACCTCGTCAATCAAGACACACTGGCCGAAATCGCAACGGAACTCAAAGTCGGCGACGCCCTGCTGTTGGGCAACGGCGAACTCAAGAGCGGCGGTTTCAGACGGCCTTCCATCCTCTCCGACGCCATGGAAGCCATGTTTGCCGCCGTCAGCTTCGACACGGATTTCAACGCTGCCGAACAAGTCGTCCGCCACCTGTTTGCCCGCCGGGTCGGCAGCATCAACTTCGATAACGAAGGCAAAGATGCCAAAACCATGTTGCAGGAAGCACTGCAGGCACGCCGCCTCGCACTGCCCAAATACCGCATCGAACACCAAGAAGGCGAAGGCTACACCGCCCGCTTTACCGTTTCCTGCGACTTGGGCGAACTCGGCTTCATCACTACCGCAGAAGCGCACAGCCGCCGTGCCGCCGAACAGCAAACCGCAAAAACGGCGTTCGAATGGCTGGAACAGCACCACCCGCCCGCCAAATCGAAACGCAGGAAAAACAAATAGGCAGAATGCAGCAAGAGGCCATCTGAAACCCTTTCAGACGGCCTCTCGGCATATGGGTAATCTTTCAATCGAAACAAAATCTATCAAATACCAACCCAACCCCGGCGAATCCGCCATATCGGCCATCCGCACAAAAGCGGCATCAACCGGTCAGCAAATCCGCCCAAGTGTCCGGCTGTGCCCATACGATGCGGGGCACATCAAGATGACGGTTATGCGGTGCATCGTAGAGACGGTGCTGCCATAGGGGCGGCAATGTGCCTTCGATATTGGGTTTGTCATCGATAAGGATGTCGCCGCGTACCCAGGTTTTGTCTTTGGTGATGATGACTCGCCGTGTCCATTCCGTGCCCAAATGCTGTTCTACCCAAGCAATTTTTTCGCCGGCACAGTAACGGTATTGGTTTACCGGCGCGGTACAGATGCGCACGTCGTGCCCGGCAGCCAAGAGCGCGCGTGCGGCTTCCACCGCGCCTGAGACGGGCGGCAGGCTCTCGAAAAAACCGACTGTGCCGTAAAGTTCGGCCGCATATGCTTGCAGGTGCTCGGGCAGGCGGTCGCGGATATAAAAGAGATGTTCTTTGCCTTCTATCGGCGCGTCTTCGCCAAAACGGTTGCGCCAATGCCGGCGGAAGCCGCTTTCAAAATCGGCAAGTACGTTGTCTTGATCAAGCAGGATAAGCATATTGTGGCTTTCAGGTGTGTGTCGGACAGCGGCAGGCCGCATGAAACGGCCATACCCGGAAATTGGGTATTATAAGTTGGTTGGCCGTTATTTGTCTGACGGATGACTGCGGGGCGGATGCGGGCTTTCCTTTCCAATCTCCATCCGCACATCCTCTACCGGTTCGGGCAGAAAGGTCGAGATTTTTCTGTATTCGTCGGCAGAACAGTTGATTTTGAACAATATTTTTCCGTTTGAACGGTAGTGCGCGACAAGCTGCTGTCCGGTATGGTTCAATATGATGTCATGATGCGGCATCAGGGCTTTGCCTGCGTATCGGCCGCAAGTAATGATGTAATCCAAGCTCTCCGGCGTCATGTGTATGCTGCCGCATGGCCGATTATTATCCGCCGCAATCCGGATTTGCAGCAAACCACCGTACTCCGCCGTGTGTCGGATTTCGGCAATTTTAGGTTCTGATGTGGAAAAAAGTGCAACGATGAAGGTTGTCAGTATGCCCATAACAATCCCGCTCCAACGGCAAATCGGTTCCCTACCCTACAGGCTACGGCATCAAAATCGGTCAGACTTCGATCGGAATTCCGCGTTTTTTCAACGATTCGTTCACGCGCGCGTGCCAGTTTCGGATAATCTTTGTGGTCTCCGCCTGTTGGCTGGCACAGCGGTTTAACGTGCCCATCCGTTGCGGCAGGGTTTCGCCGTTGATTGCCCAGTCCAATACGCGGACAGGGCGGCGGTTTTCCATCCATTGCGTGCGCGGGTCGGCATCGTTTTCGCGCGGGACGAAATAGGCATCGCCGATGACTTGAACCAAAGCCACCAGTTTGCCTCCGCGCTTGATGGCAACGATGTCGTTTACCGCCATCTCATTGACAAATGTGTTAATCGTATCGCGCCCACCTTCCCATTCGCCCATGCCGATAAAGCTCCGGTGTTCCAAAATCCAATCGATATGGCAGCCGAAATCCGCCGGTTCGTCTGTCGGATGCATCTGCATGTGCCAGTAATTATTCACCGCCACGGTTTGTTTCCTTGTTTACGGATAAGGGTTTGCAGTATAGCCGACTTTCAGGCTGCTTTCAGACTTCTACTGCACGTTGGCTTTTTTGAAACCCGGCTTTTTGCCGTTTCCCTATTTTCAGACGGCCTCAAACAGGTTTTAACCGCCGTTTACCCTTCCTCACAAAAAAATCGCGCATGATTGCACCTTTTTCACACGGGAGTCATTTTATGAATAAAACCGCCAAACTGCTGCTGGCCGCCGCTTTTGCCGTTTCCGGCCTGACCGCCCAAGCCGAAACCTTGGCCGAGATAGACACTAACTACGGCACCATCAAACTCAGCCTGGATGAACAGCGCGCGCCGAAAACAGTAGCCAACTTTGTCCGCTATGCCGAAAAAGGCTTTTATAACAATACCGTCTTCCACCGCGTGATAGACGGCTTCATGATTCAGGGCGGCGGCTTTACGGCCGACCTGGCACAAAAAAGCACCGATAAAGCCATCAGCAACGAAGCGGGGAACGGCCTGAAAAACACGGCAGGCACCATCGCCATGGCGCGCACCGGCAACCCGCATTCCGCCACCAGCCAATTCTTTATCAACCTGGCTGACAACGGATTTTTAAACCATAAAGACCAATCGCCCCAAGGCTACGGCTATGCCGTATTCGGCAAAGTCATCGGCGGTATGGACGTCGTGCGCAATATCGGCAAAGTTTCCACTACCGATCAGGCCATTCATCAAAATGTCCCGGTCAAACCCGTCATCATCCGCCGTGTCAATATTTTGAAATAGGCCGTCTGAAAAACATGGCGGCACTTCCGACCGGTTTGCCGCCATCAATACGGCGCACAACGAAAAACGGTATGCTTTTAAGCATACCGTTTTGTTTCAAATGAATAAAAATCCGCTTAGGCAATGGAGGCATTAACAAAAGCGGTCAATTGGCCTTTGGCCAGCGCGCCCACTTTGGTTGCCACGTTTTGGCCGTTTTTGAACACCATCAAAGTCGGAATACCGCGAACGCCGAATTTGGCGGGGGTTTGCTCATTTTCGTCAATATTGATTTTAACCACTTTCAGACGGCCTTCAAATTCGGCAGCCACTTCGTCCAAAATTGGTGCAATCATTTTGCACGGTCCGCACCAAGGTGCCCAAAAGTCCAGCAATACGGGAACGTCAGACTGTAAAACGTCGCGTTCGAAATCGGCATCACTGCTGTGTACAATCAATTCGCTGCTCATGGTTTGTCCTTTTCTTTCGGTTGTAAGCAATACGGCAGACAGAATATGGGGAATGACCGCCGATTTCAAGCCCTAGGTGCAAACAATAGTTTTCGCGTATGGCAGCCATACGCTTTATCAACGACGTTAATCGCCGAAAAGGGTTTGGTATTCCGTTTCTTTTTCCTTGCTGCGGTAAGGCAAGCGGATATCGACGCGGTAAATGCCCAATTCGTCCAATGCTTCCAATTTCAGCTGGGCATCATTGTCATACATAATGTCCAAACGCTCTTTCAGATTTTTCAGGGCCATTGAATTGCTGCGGTGGACTTTTTGCGTATTCTCCATATTTTCATGCGGTGTAAAGGGGTTTTCAATGCGGATATACAGCCAATGCCCCTGCAAAGCGGTTTGAACCACAATATTGCCCGGCCTGTGGGTGGTTTCCACGCCGTGGAAAACCGCATTTTCCAGCAACGGCTGCAACAGCAGCTGCGGAGTTTCCGCATCATCCGGCGCATCGTGATGCCACTCCACCTGAACCCTGCGGTGCCCCATACGGATTTGCTCGATGGCGATATATTCCTGCGCCCATTCGATTTCCTGCCCCAACGTGCTGTACTGGCCGCCGTCGCGCAACTGGGCGCGGAACAGGTTGGCCAAGTTTTCCAGCAGGGTTTCGGCATCATAAGGCCGCAAACGTATCAGGCTGATGGCGGCATTGAGGCTGTTAAACAGAAAATGCGGCCGGATACGCGCTGTTAAGGCCGTTAATCGGGCTTCCGATACTGCAGGAGACAACGCGCGCAAACGGTTGGCCTCGACATACATCATGAAGAGCAATCCCGTCCCATACAGAACCAAATGCCTGACAAACTCACCCCGCGTACCCAGAAATATATAATCGACAATAAAAAACTGGGCCATGCAGGCAATGATTTTAATCCACACGCCATGACTGTACCTGACTAAAAAACGGTCTGTAAAACAGCCGACCAATCCGTTTATCAGAATAACCGGGGCAATCCATTCAAGCTCCTTCAAAACTTTATTGAAATACGAACCGCCGTCGCCGGACACCAAAGGCAGCATCAATGCTGCAATGATACCGAATGCGACTATCCTGATCGTCGTACCCAAATTGCGCATATCGGGAACTGCAAACCAGCTGCCCATTTGACGTATAATACCCATTTCTTTATTATCATTAACCAATGTAAACTGCGGATTATATATGAATAGCAACAAAACATGGTCGGGAAGATTCAACGAGCCGGTATCCGAACTGGTAAAAAAATACACCGGCTCCATCGAATTCGACAAACGTTTGGCACAATGGGACATCCAAGGCTCACTCGCTCATGCCGAGATGTTATGCCAATCCGGCGTGTTGCCCGCATCCGACTTGGATGCCATCCAACAGGGTATGGCCGAGATTTTGGCAGAAATCGAAGCCGGCAAAATCGAATGGTCGCTGGATTTGGAAGACGTCCACATGAACATTGAACGCCGCCTTACCGACAAAATCGGCGATGCCGGCAAACGCCTGCATACCGGCCGCAGCCGCAACGATCAAGTCGCCACCGACATCCGCCTGTGGCTGCGCGACCAGATTACCGTCATTCAAGACCTGATTCGGAGCCTTCAGACGGCCTTGGTCGATTTGGCGGAACAAAACGCCGAAACCGTCATGCCCGGTTTCACCCATCTGCAAGTCGCCCAGCCTGTCAGTTTCGGACACCACATGCTCGCCTACGTCGAAATGCTCGGACGCGATTTTGAGCGCATGACAGACTGTCGCAAACGTGTCAACCGTATGCCGCTCGGTGCAGCCGCCCTTGCCGGTACGACTTATCCGATTCAGCGCGAAATCACCGCCGAATTGCTGGGTTTCGAACAAATCTGCCAAAACTCGCTCGATGCCGTATCCGACCGCGATTTTGCCGTCGAGTTCACCGCCGCCGCCTCGCTGGTTATGGTTCACCTGAGTCGTTTGTCCGAAGAATTGATTTTGTGGATGAGTTCGCGTTTCGGCTTTATCGACATTGCCGACCGTTTCTGTACGGGTTCGTCCATCATGCCGCAGAAGAAAAATCCCGACGTGCCCGAACTCGTGCGCGGCAAATCCGGCCGTGTCATCGGACACCTTATCGGCTTGATTACCCTGATGAAATCTCAGCCCTTGGCATACAACAAAGACAATCAGGAAGACAAAGAGCCGTTGTTTGACACCGCCGACACGCTCATCGACACGCTGCGGATTTACGCCGATATGATGCGCGGCGTGACCATCAAACCCGACAATATGCGCGCCGCCGTGATGCAGGGCTTCGCCACCGCCACCGATTTGGCGGATTATTTGGTGAAAAAAGGCATGCCTTTCCGCGACAGCCACGAAGTCGTCGCCCAAGCCGTGCGCCATGCCGACCAAGCGGGCGTCGATTTGAGCGAACTGCCGCTTGCAGTCTTGCAAGGTTTCAGCAAGCTGATTTCAGACGACGTGTACGGCGTGCTGACACCCGAAGGCAGCCTGAACGCGCGTAACCACTTGGGCGGAACCGCACCGGAGCAAGTGCGCTTCCAAGTGAAACGCTGGCGGCAGTTACTGGCTTGATTCAAGTGATGAAAGAGGCCGTCTGAAAACTTTTTTCAGACGGCCTTTTATATTTCCTGAAGGATTTAGACAGGCAATATCGGGAAAATCCTGATGATTTATGTGAAAAAGACAGAGGCATCATTTGAACTAATTTTCAGACGGCCTGAATATTTTCATATTTAGATACTCCCTGTTTAAATCCGTCTGAAAAAAATATTGCCTTCAACAATAAATTTCCCTATAATGCGCCTCTTATTTCAGGAAAGGTGGATGAGTGGTTGAAGTCGCACGCCTGGAAAGCGTGTATACGTGAATAGCGTATCGAGGGTTCGAATCCCTTCCTTTCCGCCACAAATTTAAAAAGCAGACTGTTTTATACAGTCTGCTTTTTGTTTATCTCCATTTTAATCAACTGCCACAAGGTTCGAACCTCAGACAATCAAAGAATGTAGGTAAGATAAACCGACAATATGGCAGTCAATGAGACTATACATTAACTTTAAAATTAAGAATATCCAGCTGTATTGCACACCCCCAAAGAAAATCATTTTCTTCATGCACAATGCTGAACAATCAAAGTAGATTGCCCAGCACTGTTTAGTTTATGGGTTCAAAGCCTCCTACTGCATCGGCCTGATTAAATCCAGTTTGTGAGCAAGTTATTCGCATAACTCTTTTACACTATCGGGAATATTGCCGCTGCATACCCATGTAATTTTATTGCCTTCCTGCAATGGAAGCATAGCCAAAGCCTGATCGCTGCCAACCGGAATAGCGGTAATCGTGCCCTGCAGGATGCTGATACTTTGCCAATACTTATGCTGCGTTTCGTTCAACATCAGTGCCTCTGTAATCTGATTCAACTCCAAACCTTCCGATAGCTTGGACGCAACCAGGTTTTGCGTAAAAATCAAGGCATCAGCAGCAGAGTCAGGATTAGGGCTGCTTTTCTGTTCGATATTGGGAACGGGACTCCCCGTTACTGGGGAAACAGCCGTCGGCATTTCCAAACCGGATAGTTCATAAACAGGCTTCAATGCCGTATTAAACTGTGGTGCAAAGCGCTCGATGCCGACACAGGTACCCGCCAACAACAGGCACGCGATGCCCAGCAACAATCCGATTACGGCCACTCCGCCCCGTCCTTTGAATCCGCACACCACCGCTAAGACTGCCAAAGCGATCGGCAATACATATAGCGGCACGCCCAAGTCAGTAACAACGCTGCCTAACTCAAGCGTTTTCAACAGCGGCAAAACGGCAAAGGCAAGAATGGACAACAACAATCCCAACGCACCCGCCGTACTGCCCGGCGCGGCACTTTTTTTGTTTTTTTGCTGATCGAAAGGATTGCGCGACTTGGTTAATGAATTAGAAAATTTAGACATGATTTTAGATAAAGTGAGTAATTGACAATATAATATTTGGCGTAATTCTATCAAGTTATGTTAAAACAGGCAATTGCCTCTGCAATTGCCTGTTTGTTTGAACAGCCGTTTCCGGACTCTGATTCATGCTTTTCAGACGGCCTGTCTGAATTTAAAACAACCGTGTCCATATTGGGGAGAAGGTGTTTTGAATCAGACAGACAGTCGATACTGCTTCTATTCAAGCCGAACCCAAAGTTTATTCTTCCGGTTCTTCCCCGTCGGTTTCATCACGCACGCCTTCGGTAATTTCGATATTGGTACCGGCGGCAGCCCGGATTTTGCTGTCGATTTCGTTTGCAACATCGGGATTTTCTTTCAGCCAAACGCGTACATTATCTTTGCCTTGACCGATTTTCGCACCGTTGTAGCTGTACCATGCGCCTGATTTTTCAACAATATCGTATTTCACGCCGAGGTCTATCAATTCGCCTTCCCAGCTCACGCCTTCGCCGTAGAGGATATCGAATTCGGCCTGGCGGAACGGCGGGGCAACTTTGTTTTTGATGACTTTGACTTTGGTTTCGTTACCGATAACGTCATCGCCTTTTTTAATTTGGCCGGTACGGCGGATGTCGAGGCGGACGGATGCGTAGAACTTCAGGGCATTACCGCCGGTGGTGGTTTCCGGGCTGCCGAACATGACGCCAATCTTCATGCGGATTTGGTTGATGAATACCACCAAGGTGTTGGTTTTTTTGATGTGGCCGGTCAGTTTGCGCAGTGCCTGGCTCATCAGACGGGCTTGCAGGCCGACGTGGCTGTCGCCCATATCGCCTTCGATTTCCGCTTTCGGTACAAGTGCGGCAACCGAGTCGATAACCACCATGTCTACGCCGCCGGAACGCACCAGCATATCGCAGATTTCCAATGCCTGTTCGCCGGTATCCGGCTGGGAAACCATCAATTCTTCCACTTTCACGCCCAGCTTGCGCGCATAAATCGGGTCGAAGGCGTTTTCGGCATCGATAAAGGCGCACACACCGCCGTTTTTCTGGCATTGGGCGATGGTTTCCAGACACAGGGTGGTTTTACCGGAAGATTCCGGGCCGAAAATTTCAACAATGCGGCCGCGCGGCAAACCGCCGACGCCGAGCGCCAAATCGAGGCCGAGCGAGCCGGTAGAGACGACTTCGAGGTCTTCATCCTGATGGCTGCCGTCCATTTTCATAATGGAACCTTTGCCGAACTGTTTTTCGATTTGGGCCAAGGCTGCGGCCAAGGCTTTGCTTTTGTCTTCCGATTTGCTGCTTTTTTTCTCGTCTGCCATGGTGGGTATTCTCGTTGAGGTTTGTCAAATGGGGTGATGATTATCTCATAAGGGGAGGCCGTCTGAAACCCAAGTTTTCAGACGGCCTGCATGTGCGGATTAAACGATTTCCGCTTTCTCGATGATAACGGGTTCTACCGGAACGTCGTCGTGGTAGCCGTGGCGTTTGGTGGTGACGTTTTCAATCGCATCGACCACATCGAAACCGTCCGTTACTTTGCCGAATACGGCATAACCCCAACCGTGCAGGCTGGGCGAGGTGTGGTTGAGGAAGTCGTTGTCTTTAGTATTGATAAAGAACTGGGCGGATGCGGAATGCGGGGCTTGGGTACGCGCCATGGCGATGGTGTATTTGTCGTTTTTCAAGCCGTTTTGCGCTTCGTTCTGAATGCTGTCGCGGGTGGCTTTTTCGCCCATGTCCGGGGTCATGCCGCCGCCCTGTATCATGAATCCTTTGATGACGCGGTGGAAAATCACGCCGTCGTAGAAGCCGTCTTTAACGTATTGTTCGAAGTTGGCGGCAGTAATCGGGGCTTTTTCGTGATCCAGTTCGAGGGTAATCACGCCTTTGTTGGTGGTCAGTTTAATCATTTTGCAATCCTTTCGGTTGAGGTAAAGGCCGTCTGAAAACTTTTTTCGTGTAAAGGTTTTTTTCAGACGGCGTGGAAATCAGTGTTGGCCGTCGAGCCAGCGTTCGGCATCGAGAGCGGCTTGGCAGCCGGAGGCCGCGCTGGTGATGGCTTGGCGGTAGGTGTGGTCTTTCACATCGCCCGCCGCCCAAATGCCTTCGATGTTGGTTGCGCCGACGTTGTCGCCGCTGCCGCCTTTGGTTTTCAGGTAGCCTGCGTCGTCCATTTCCAGCTGGCCTTTGAAGATGTCGGTGTTGGGTTTGTGGCCGATGGCGATGAATACGCCTTTGACGGCGATGTCTTCGCTGCGGCCGTCGTTGAATTTCAACCGCGCGCCGGTTACGCCGCTGTCGTCGCCCAATATTTCTTCCAATACGGCTTCGGTTTTCAGGATGATTTTGCCCTCTTCCACTCGGCGCATCAGTTTGTCCACCATGATTTTTTCGGCACGGAAGCTGTCGCGGCGGTGTATCAGGGTAACGGTGTTGGCAATGTTGGCCAGGTAAAGTGCTTCTTCCACGGCAGTGTTGCCGCCGCCGACAACGGCTACGTCTTGTTTTTTGTAGAAGAAGCCGTCGCAGGTGGCGCAAGCGGACACGCCGCGTCCGGCGAAGGTTTCTTCGCTCGGCAGGCCGAGGTATTTGGCCGATGCACCGGTGGCAACAATGAGTGCGTCACAGGTGTATTCGCCCGCATCACCGATGAGTTTGAACGGGCGTTGCTGCAATTGCGCGGTGTGGATATGGTCGAAAACGATTTCCGTGCCGAAGCGTTCGGCGTGAGCGAGGAAGCGCGCCATCAGTTCGGGGCCCTGCACGCCGTCGGCATCGGCAGGCCAGTTGTCCACTTCAGTGGTAGTCATGAGTTGGCCGCCTTGTTCCAAACCGGTGATGATGACGGGATTGAGGTTGGCGCGGGCGGCATAAACGGCGGCGGTGTAACCTGCGGGGCCGGAACCGAGGATGATGAGTTTGTGGTGCTTGCTGCTCATGGTTTATTCCTTGCTGTATCTAGGGATGCGGTGCAATGTTTTTCAGACGGCCTCATTTGTTAAGGGGCCGTCTGAAAACGGTTAGCGGCGGCGGCCGAATCCGCTGCGGCGCGGCATGGTGGGACGGCGCGGCTGCTGATAGTTGGATTGGGCGCGGTCGGTCGGCCGGTAGCCGCCGGCCTGTTGGCCGCGTTGTCCGGCATTTTGCGGGCGCAGGCTGGTCGGCGCGGTGGGGCGTTTGCCTTTGTATTGCTGCTCGTAGCGGCTGCGGACTTGTTGCACGGCCGGACTGTTGGCCGGGGCGCGGGCGAATTTGTTGGCCAGGGCGTTGCCGATGAAGGCACCGGCCGCCGCTCCGACCAGGCTTTGCAGGAACCAGCTTCCTGTTGAGGAATCATACATATATTGCTGGCCGTCTTTGCCGGTTACGATTTCGCCGTTTTTGCCCTGCTGCTGGGCTTCGGGCGACAGGGTTTCATTAACGGCATCGGGCAGGAGCTGGTAAACGGTTTGGTCGGCGGCCGAGGCAGCTTGCGCCTTCAATTGGGCGATTTGCTCCTGTTGCGCTTTAAGCTGCTGTTCGAGTTCGGCCTGTTTGTCATTACCGCAGGCAGCCAAGGCGAATGCAGTGAAAACAAGCAGTGTCAGGCGGGATTTTTTCATCGTTTTCCTTTGTGATGACGGATGTGGACGAAGGCCTAATATTAGGCGGGGGGCGGGAAAATCAAGGCCGTCTGAAAAATCCGGCATAAGGTATTTTCAGACGGCCTTTGAAATGGTTTCGGCACCATGCTTAATGTTTGTCTGAATCCAATTTTTGCGCGCCCTGCTTCAAGGGAATATTGGTTTTCAGATAGGTCAGCAGGCCGGTATACATGCCGAGCCCGGTACGCTGCGCCAATTCGTTTTTCAGTTTTTTACTTTCATCCGCATCGGCTTTCTGCACTTTTGACGACAAGACTTCCACCAACAGCGGCGCAGGCTGTCCTTCCAGCAGCGCGTAAGCGGGTTTTCCGTCTGTCGGGTGTGCTTTTGCCAGCGCGGCCAATGCCTGAGGAGACAGGCGCAACCGTGCGTCCGACGCGCTCAGGGTTTCTTTTTCCGACCACGCCAGTTCGGGCTTGCCGCCTTTTTGCAGTTCGGCCAACAGTTTTTTCGCCTGCTCCATCGCCGCTTTGGCCGATTCGCTGTTTACGTAGGCCGTGCGTACCTGTTCTTTTACCTGTTCGAAAGCCGGCGTGCTTTCTTCCCGCGTTTCCGTGGCACGAAGCACCCAAGAAGTATCGCCAACCGTAATCACGTCGGAATTGTGTTTCTTCTTAAACACTTCGTCGCTGAACAACACCTCCAGCCATTCGGCAGGAATATTTTGCTGCACGGCATTTTGACGGCTCAACCATTCGTTGTGGCTTTGGATGGGCAGTCCTGTTTTCTCGGCTGCGGCCTTCAGGCTGTCGGGGAAGTCAAACGTGGTTTGCGATAGGGTTTGCCGCATCTGCGCCAAGGCCTGCTGCGCTTTTTTCTGCTTCAATTCCGCTTCCAGCGAGGCTTTGGCTTCGTCAAAACTCTGCTGACCCTGCGTATTGGTGATGCGGACGATATGGAAACCGGCAGTGCTTTCCACCAGGGCGATGTCGCCTTTGTTCAGCTTGGCGATTGCCGCTTTAAACTCTTCCGGCAGGGCGGAAGATTTATCCACCACACCCAATGCGCCGCCGGACTGGGCCGTGGCGGTATCTTGCGAATATTTTTGCGCCAGGGCGGCAAAATTGTCAGGTGCAGCTTTTGCTTCTGCCAGCACTTTTTCCGCTTCCGCTTTGATTTTGGCTTTATCGCCGCCCTGAGCCAGGGCAAACATGATGTGCGACACTTCCTGCTTGGGTTGTGCGGACGACTGCTGTTCGGCGAAGGCTTTTTTTACTTCTTCTTCGCTGACGATCTGCCTGTCGGCCAAAGTTTTTGCCGACAATTCGATATATTCGAATTTCACCGCTTTCGGGATGAGGTATTTGCTTTTGTCTTTATCGTAATAGGCCTTCAGCGCGGCATCGTCCACTTTGATTCCGGCGGCAAAATTGCGCGGGTCGACCACGGCGGTGCGGATTTCGCGCTCGGCCTGCATCAGTTTGGCGATACGTTCGAGCTGCTGGCTGCTGACGATGTTGCCGTTGGCGGCAAGGTTAGCCACGTTCTGCAATTCAAACTGATGGCGCAGCTTTTCAATCAGCTGGTCTTCGGTCAGGCCGCTTTGCGCCAGAAAATTTCGGAATTTCTGCTCGTTAAAACGGCCGTTTTCGTCTTGAAAGCCTTTGTCGTCCATAATGACCTGCTTCAACTGCTCCAGCGAAACATTGATGCCCATTGCGCGCGCGCCTTCGTAAAGGTAGGCACGGTCGGTCAGCACGGCCAGCGCGTCCTGATTGGACTCCAAGCCCTCTTCGCGCACGGTGGCCTGCACATTTTGCGTACTGATTTTTTCGTCTCCCACTTTGACGATGTAGTCCGAACCGGGCGCGGCGACGGTAGATGCGCCGAAACCGATAAAAGTCAGTGCAATCAAACCCAGCATTATCTTGGCCGGGCCGTTGTATTTCTCTACGGCTGAAAACATAGCTTCCAAGTAAAATCAAAGAATAAAAAGGCCGTCATTGTAACTGATTTTACCCACGGCAGAAATAGCGTGAGGCCGTCTGAAATACCGACCACCCGGCCCCTTATGCTTGACAATAGATAAATGATAATGAAATGATTTAAATTCCTTATTTTTACGGAGTGCGTATGAATGATGGAAAATATCCCGAACAACCTGTCTGAAAATGCGGAATTTCCGCACTCATCTCCACCCCAATCCGAAACGGCACACGACGGCGGCAGGCCGTCTGAAAACGGTGTTGAAGGCGTTTCCGACAACCAGCCGGAACATAAGCCCGACGGTGCGGATTCCCAAACAACCCAACCTGCGTCCAAAACGCAACCCTCTAAAAAAAGCAAACGCAAAAAACGCAATACCAAACGCCGCATCAGCGAAATCGGTACAGGCAAAGGCGTGGAAACCATGTTCCGCAACGCCGTGCGCTCAGAAATGGAGCTGCTCGCATTGGCGGCAACCAAAGCCAACATTATGATTTCGCTCAACGGCTTCATCGTATCGGCATTGATGATTTCGGGGGCATTTATTTTCTCGTCGTCGCCCGAATTCCTGATTCCCGCCAGCACATTTATGATTACCGCCGCCGCATCCATCGTGTTCGCGCTGCTTTCCGCCTCGCCCGAACGAATCGGCAAAGTGCGTGCGGCGCGCGAATGGCTGAAAGACGTGCTGCGCCGACGGGCGAAACTCTCGGACTGGAAAACCCGTGTCAGCCATGCCGAAACGCGCTTTTTCGGCGGCGGCCAGCCCAATATCCTGATTTATGAAGACCGCGTGAAGGTACAGAAAGAAGAATATTGGGAAATGATGCAAGAAATTATGGGAGACCGAAAACAAGTGTACGAAAAAATGAGCGACCATCTTTACTGGCTGGGCCTACTGACCGACAAACAGTTTAAATACATCAACTTATCCTACTCAGTATTCCGCTGGGGGCTGCTTGCATCCCTTTTCGCCTTTATCGGCGTGAAAACCCTGCCCACATTGATGCCTTCATCCGCCGACAATTCGGCAGAGCTGCGCGCACTGGGTATCGATATGTTTAAAGGCGTGTATGAACCTTCCGCCGTACAACAGCTTCCCGACGGACGGCTGCTGATTGCCGAAGACGAACCGAACCATGCTTTCAGCATACTGTCCATTGATAAGTCTGAACAACTGATTGAAGACGAATCACTCGACACCCGTATCATCACGGGCTTCAAACGCCGTCTGAACGACTTGGAGGCACTCGCCCGCGACGATGAAGGCTTCATCTACGCGCTGACCTCGCACTCGCGCAACAAAAAAGGACAGCGTTCGCCCGACCGGGAACACATGCTGCGTTTCAAAATCCAAAACGGCGAGGTGTTGGGCCTGACGAGCTACGACGACCTGACGCAGGTGTTGGAAACCGATACCAAGCTGCACGACCTGATCCGCGAACGCACCAACGCCGAGGTTTCGTTTGAAGAAATCAATATAGAAGGTATGGCTTTCGATCCGGTGAAAAAACGGCTGGTGCTGGGCTTCCGCGACCCCGAATTCAACAACATGGCATTGGTTGCCTTTATCTCCAACCCGAAAGAAGTGTTTGAGCACAAGGCCAAACCCGAGTTTGACGAAGTCGCGGTCATCGACATTGCCGGCGGCGGTATCCGTTCGCTCAACTACGACCCTATCCTGAAAACCTACATCATCGCCAACGAGGTCAAAGACGAAGCCGGCGAAAGGTTCTCGCAATTATGGACCTGGAGCGGCAAACACAGCGACGAGCCGCAGAAAATTACCCTGCCCAACCTGCAGCACATCAAAAACGTGGAAGCCGTCGACTCCATTACCGTAAACGGCAAGCCGCGTCTGATTGTGATGGGCGACGAAGGCAACGCCTCGAAAAAACTGACCGCCAAATTCATGATGGTCGATTACAGCACGCTGAGCAAGGATTAAGCCAAGCAGGCGATGCAGATACAGGCCGTCTGAAAACCATAATATCGGTTTTCAGACGGCCTTTCGTTCTGCGGACGGAGGATGGCGGCAATGATGCCATCGGCCATATATGAAAGACGGGACAAACCAGCGGCCAACCGTGCATTTTCAGACAGGAGGCCGTCTGAAAGGCATCATCCGCAAAAATTGACGAATCGTTACGGATTCATTTGCCTGGCCGCAGCGTTACCATCTCCTGACACAATCCGCTAATCCGCATGAACCGTTTCTTCCCAGCCGCCGCCCAATGCTTTGTACAGGTTTACCGTCGCCTGCGCCCTGGCCAGTTGCGAACGTATCAGACGTTCTCTGGCTTCTTGTTCGTCCAGCCTCGCACGCAGGGCCTCGTCCAGCGTCAGGCTGCCGTAACGGAATAATTTTTGCGCCCCGTTGGCACGGCTTTGCGCCTGTTGCAGGGATTGTTGCAGTAGTTTGCTTTGCCGCGTCAGGGCGGTTTGGCTTTGGTAGGCGGAATCAACTTCGCCCAAAGCGGTCAGCAGGGTGCGGTCGTAATTCAACAGGGCGGTTTTTAAGCGGGCATCGGCGGCATCGATGTTGGCCTTGATGCGGCCGTTGGTAAACAGCGGGACGCTGATGCCGATTTTAAACAGGCTGTTCCAACCATGCAGGCTGCGATCGCCTTCAAGTTCGAGACGGCCGCCCTGCCCCAGAAACTGTATGGTGAAACGCGGTAACAGGTCGGCTTTCGCGCCGGCGAGTTTGGCAGCATAAGCGCGGACTTCGGCGGCGCGGGCGCGAAGGTCGGGACGGCGTTCGATCAATCCCTGCGGGGTCTGCCCGCTTGGTGCTTCAGGCTGGGCGGACAGGATGTCGGCGGGGCTGTCGGGCAGCCGGAAGTGTTGCGGCACTTGGCCGGTCAATACGGCGATGTTGCGGACGTATGCGCCGTATTCGGCATCAAGTGTGCTTTGTACGGCTTGTGCGGCGGCCAGCGCGCTTTGCGCCTGTTTGACAGCATGGGCATCAACGTGTCCGGCACGGAAGCGTCCTTCAGCATATTGCAGCATTTTCTGCAGGACGGCGATATTGGCGGCGGCAGTCTGCTGCCGCGCCTGTACGGCGCGGGCGTTCAGGTAGTTAGCGGCAATTTCGCCCGCCAGCAAAAGTTGCGCGCCGTACAAGGCTTCCTGCTGCCCCAGTGCGGCATAGTTTGCGGCATCGGCATCGCTGCGCTTGCGGCCGAAAATATCGGGTTCCCATGATGCCTGTATGCCTGCGGCCAACAGGTTTTGGCTGCCGCTCAAAGTGTCGCGGCCGAGTTTTTCGGTTTGGGGGTTTTGTGCCAGCCGGCCGCGTATGCCGTCATCCAATGGGTTGTTTATTTCGCTGTGCGTGGCGCGGGCTTCGGCACTGATGCCGCTGTTGATGCCCATGTCGGCAGCGGCCAGCCTTGCCTGTGCGCGGGCTTCGTCCAGACGGCTGCGGGCGATGCGGATGTCGTGGCCTTGCGCCAAGCCTTGCTCTATCAGGCGGTTTAATACGGGGTCGTGCCAATTCTGCCACCAGCGGGCGGTTTCGGCACTGCCTTGGGCGGCCCGGTTTTGGCCGTAGGCTTCGGGCAGGTTTATTTCGCTTTTCAGGGGGATTTGCGTGCTTTGGCAGGCAGTCAGGATGCAGACGGCCAAAGCCAAGGCTGTTTTTTGCGGTCGGAACATGGGTTTTCCTTTGTTTGTTGCTTTTGACGGCGGCGGAAGCAAATCGGGCGATGCCGTTGCGATTCGGATTTACGCCGCCATCATCGGTTTTGACGTTTACCTGCAATTTTTTCAGTTAGTCTGAGCTTATAATGTCTTTACCGTTATCGGTATGTTTTTCAATAGGAGCTTATTATGTTTGCAAGCAAGCCGCTTTTTTCCGCACTGGCCTTGGTACTGGCTTTGGGAGTGTCCGTACCTGCCGCCGCCGAACCGCCGCACGGCCGTCATGCGGGCAAGGCTCATAAGGCTGAGAAGCCGAAAAAGCTGCACCCGGCCTGTAAAAAATATCTCGACCGCCGCGCCAAGTGGTATCGTTTGAAGGGCGATAAGGCGGAGCTGCGGGAAAATGCGAAGGCAAAACAGGCGTTCCGCGAGCTGCCTTACCGCGATCAGGCTGAGCAATGCCGCGCAGCTTATGATGCATTCGACGATTTCGACCACGGCAAATTCCGCCGTTAATCGAACATCGGCTTTACAGGCCGTCTGAAAGGTGTTTTGCCGTTTTCAGACGGCCTTTAGATTTATTATCCCTACCCTTCTAATTCCGCATTGTCGGCTTTTATCTGTCGTTTTTGTTTTTTGCGTTGTTCTTTATATTCCCTGTCGGCTTGCGCCTGTTTGCCGTACCAGTCTTCCACCATGCGGCGGCTGCGGTCGGTTTCGCGGTAGCCGTCTGCCTTTTGACGCGGCGGAAATTCGACTTCGGGCACGGGCAGGTGTTCGTAGGGGATTTGGCTCAACAAATGGCGGATGATGTTCAGGCGGGCGGTGCGTTTGTCGTTGCTGTCGGCCACGAACCACGGCGCCCACGACGTGTCGGTGGCGGCCATCATTTCGTCGCGGGCGCGGGAATAGTCGTACCAGCGGCGGTAGGACTCGGTGTCCATGGGCGAAAGTTTCCAGACTTTGCGCGGGTCGGCGATGCGGTTTTTCAGACGGCGTTCTTGTTCTTCCATATCGATTTCCAGCCAATATTTGAGCAGGATGATGCCGCTGTCGGTGAGTGCCTTTTCAAAAAACGGCATGATGGTCAGGAATTTGAAGCAGTCTTCTTCGGTGCAGAAACCCATCACGCGCTCCACACCGGCCCTGTTGTACCAGCTTCGGTCGAAGATGACGACTTCACCGGCGGCGGGCAGGTGCGGGATGTAGCGTTGCAGGTAAATCTGGCTTTTTTCGCGCTCGGTGGGCGTGGGGAGGGCGACGGTGCGGAAGACGCGCGGGCTGACGCGCTCGGTAATCGCCTTGATTGTGCCGCCCTTTCCCGCGCCGTCCCGCCCTTCGAAGATAATGCAGACTTTCAGGCCTTCGCGTTGTACCCAGCGTTGCAGGGCAACCAGTTCGCCATGCAGGTATCTCAATTCGCGCAGGTATTTTTTCAGGCTGATTTTGGCGGGTTTGCCTTCGGTTTTCTGGTTCATTTTTCGGTCTCCTTTGATTATGCCGGCCACCCTATCCGCTATAACGGTTTTTTCTGCCTGCCTTGTGCATCGAAATTATCGTCGGACAGCCAGTCGAGGAAACGCCGTTTGCGTTCCGGCCATTCGCTGTCGATTACCGAATACCAATTGGTGTCGCGGCTGCGGCCACGGTTGATGCGGTCTTGGCGGAAAGTACCTTCGTAAGTGAAACCCAGCCGTTCGGCGGCGCGGCGGGAAGATGCGTTCAGCGCGTCGCACTTCCATTCATAGCGGCGGTAGTGCAGGGTTTCAAATACATATTGCATCAGCAGGAATTGCGCTTCGGTAGCCGCGCGGGTGCGTTTCAGTTTCTCGCCGTACACCACCCAGCCGACTTCGATCGTGCGGTTGGAGGTATCGGTACGCATCAGTGCAACCGTGCCGACCGCCCGTCCGCTTTCCTGTTCGACAATGGCAAACCAATACGGGTCGGCAGATTGCTCCAGCTTGGCCAAATAAGCCGCCAAGCCGTCTGCATCCGTTATCGGGCCTATGGAAAGATAGGTCCAATTTTCCGGCGGCGAAGCATATACTTCCCGCAAACTGCTACCGTGTTTTTCTGCCGACAGTTTCTCCAACCGGCAGAAACGTCCCTGCAATAATTGCGCCTGCGGCAGGCTGCCCGCACCCAAATTTTCCACGATTTCGCCAACCGGTTGGCCGTATTCGTTTTCAATCATCTTTTCAATCTTTCAAGAATAGGTTGTGAAGAAGTTCGCTTTGTAATTTTAGCGAAACTCGCTTCGCTGCTCATTTTCAGACGGCCTATCTAACTCTGCCGTTCCAGCATCCCTTGAAACCGCAACAATGCCAGCCACAAGAATCCTACGCCGATACAGCCCATGATCAGCATATGCCCCCACACGATTTCAATCCCTGCGCCGCGGAACAGAATGTCTTGCGAGAATTTGACGAACTGCGTCAGCGGCCAGTATTCGCTGATCAATTGCGCCGCGTGCGGCATGTTGCTGCGCGGGGATGCGCCGCCGGCAAACAGGTTCATCACGATATACACTGGCAGCATCAGCATACCGAACTGTCCCATCGTCGATGCGAACGTGGCAATCATGATGCCCAGCGACGCCACCGAAAACAAAAATAACGCCAGCCCTACCGCATAAAGCGGCACCGAGCCGATGAGCGGCACGCCTATGCTCAAATGCACGATAAACCACAGCGACGACAACGCCGCCACCCAAATCACGGCGGCATTTGCCAGCACTTTGCCCATCATCAGTTCGAACGCATTGACCGGCATCACCAGCAAATGCTCGATTGTGCCGCGTTCACGTTCGCGGATAACCGCCGCCCCTGTCAATAAAATCAGCAACATACACGACATCGAGCCGATTTGCGAAGTCGGCATGAACCACGCGCTTTCGCCGTTGGGATTGTAGAAGGTGTTAACGACAGGCTTGATTAACTCCGGCCGCATCACGCCGGTGAATTCGTAAATTTCGCGGTTGATAATTTGCGAAAGATACGACGCGCCCACCCCCGCCTGCGTCATCGACGTCGCATCAACCAAAAGCTGCAAATCAGGATTGCGCCCCGCCGCCATGTCGCGCTGAAAATTGGGCGGTACTTCCAAAATAAAGGTGAATTCGCCCTTGTCCATCAATTCGTCCGAATCCTCTCGCCGCACGTCCTCTACCGGTTTGAAAAACGGATGCTGCACGGCATCGCGGATGCGCATGGACAAGACCGAACGGTCTTGGTCGATGATGCCGACGGTGGCGTTTTTCAAATCCGCCCCGACCTGCGCCATCTGATAAATCGTGGCGGTGAAGATGTACACAATCAGCACCATCAGCACCGGATCAGTCAGCACGCTGCGGAACTCTTTGAGCATCAGGGTCAGAATGTTTTTCAGGGTACGCATGGGGATTCCTGTTGGTAACTTGCTTTCTCAAAGGCCGTCTGAAAAATTGTCCGGCTGTTTTTCGGCTTTACAGCCTGCTCCTTTAAACAAAACGGCGTTTGCCGCGTTACTCCGCCAGCGCCTCATCTACTGCCGAGAGCGCATGGATGGCGGTGCTGTCGAACACGGGCAGCGGGCTGTCGGTTTCGTTCACAAGCAGGCAGATTTCGGTGCAGCCGAGTATCACGCCCTGCGCGCCTTCGTTTTTCAGACGGCCTATCACGTCGTAAAAGTAACGGGCGGATTCGGGGCGGATGCGGTTCAGGCACAGTTCGTCAAAAATAATGCGGTGGATTTCGTCTTGTTCGGCGGCGGTCGGAGTTATGGTTTGTACGCCCTGCGAACCCATGCGCTCCGTATAAAAACCGTCGCTCATGGTAAAGCGCGTGCCGAGCAGGCCGACGGCGGACAAGCCCTGCCGTTTGATGGCGGCGGCGGTGGCATCGACGACGTGCAGCAAGGGAATACCGGCCGCCTGCTCGATAGCGGGGGCGACTTTGTGCATGGTGTTGGTAGCGAGCAGCAAAAAATCCGCACCGCCCGCTTCCAGCTTCCGCGCGCTTTGCGCCAACACGTTTCCTGCCGCCACCCAGTCGCCACTTTTCTGCAAACGGACGATTTCTTCAAAATCCACGCTGTCGAGCAGGATTTTGGCGCTGCGGTTGCCGCCCAAACGACGGTTGGTTTCGCGGTTGATGATTTGGTAGTAGAGCACGGTGCTTTCGGGACTCATGCCGCCGATGATGCCTATGGTTTTCATGTTTTTTCCTGAAATTTAATAAATAAAGTCTGAAAACGGGGATAAGGGTAATGCCAGTCATCATGTCCTCTTGTATCTAATGTGTGAAATTAACCAATTCTAGCGTGTCAGCACGAAGCTGTCGTCTATCAGCCGCCACACGTTTTCTGCGGGCGTTTGCGCCAATACGATACTCAACCAGTGTTCTTTGTTCATGTGGT
Source organism: Neisseria elongata subsp. elongata (assembly GCF_900113545.1). Lineage (GTDB taxonomy): Bacteria > Pseudomonadota > Gammaproteobacteria > Burkholderiales > Neisseriaceae > Neisseria > Neisseria elongata. Next base: position 294,498 of record NZ_FOPS01000001.1, read on the forward strand.
AGGCGGGCAGGATGCCTGCCGTTGCGCGCCATGCGCCGATGTGTTCGGGGCGGCATTTGACGTTGACGATTTCCGTCAGACTGCCCTCGCCCATACCCAATTTTTCAGACGGCATGGGCATATACAAACAGAACCATTTGCGATTGCCCGTGTGGCGGAACACGGCAAAGTCGGGGGATTTCGCCCACGGATATTCCGCCGCCGCGCCGTAGCGTTCTGCCAGTCCGTCAAACAGGGTTGCTCGGTTCATGGCGTTTTTTCCTTTATAGTGGGTTAAGGAACAAATCAGGCATCAAGACCCGCCTGCTGAGTTTTCAGACGACCTCTCACTTCTCCTGCTTCTTCAACAACAAACACGCCAAAATCAGGCTGGTGGCGGCAAAGGCGGCGATGGCGGCGTATTCGTGCAGCAGGTCGGCGGTGTGCAGCCCTTTGGTGAAGCTGCCGACGCTGACGGTGTAGTACCACGACGACGGGAAGGTTTTGCCGATAACCAGCGCGCCGCCTTCCATGGTGGACAGCGGGTAGAGAAAGCCGGAATAGGTTTGCGCGGGAATCATGGTGATGATGGCGGTGGAGAAGATGGCGGCAAGCTGGGAGCGCACAAAGCAGGAAATCAAAAGCCCCAGCGCGGTGCTGGCGGACACCATCAAGAGCGTGCCGACGGCGAGTCCGGCAAACGAGCCTTTGAGCGGCACGCCGAACAGGTAAATAATCATCAGCATCATGGCGGCGAAATTGACCATGCCGACGGCGATATAGGGAAGCTGTTTGCCGATCAGATATTGCGCCACGGCGGCGGGCGATGCGTAGAAATTGGCGATGGAACCGATTTCGCGTTCGCGCACCACGCCGACCGCCGACATCATGGCGGGTATCATCATCAACACCAGCATCATCACGCCCGGGGCGATGGCGTTGATGCTGTCGAAATCCTGATTGTACATAAAGCGCGGTTCGATGCAGGCGGGGGCTTTGAGCGAAACGGGCAGCCCGCTTTCGGCGATGCGGTCTTTAGTGTAGGCGGTGATCAGGCTGCCGATGTAGCCGCGGATGTTGGTGGCGTTAAACGGCATGGAGCCGTCCACATAAAAACCGACTTCGGGTTTGAGCCCGCGCGCCAAATCGCGCCCGAAACCGCTCGGAATATCGATGACCAATATGGCGCCGGAGCTTTTGAGCACGGTGTCGATTTCGGCTTCGGACTGTATCGGTGGCTGTTGGAGGAAGTAGCGCGAACCGTCGAAATATTCGACCAGCTCGCGGCTGGCGGCGGTTTGGTCGCGGTCGTAAACGGCGAATTTCAGATTCCGCACGTCAAACGAAATCCCCCACGATACCGACGCCATAATAATCAGCGGGCCGAACACGGCAAAAAACAGGCGGATTTTGTCGCGCAAAAGTTCTTTGGCTTCGCGGCGGGCGAAGGTCCAAATCATGGAGAAGCGGTATTTGAAGGTTTGGATGTTTGGGTTGTCTCGCAGGGTGTGTGAACTTGGTTCACGCACGCCGTTTTGGTTTTCAGACGACCCTATATCTTTTCCTTGAAGGTCGTCTGAAAGCTCAGAATGCCTGTCATCCGATGCCACTTCCGCGTGCGTGGCTTGCGCCACACACCCTACGGCCGGAGTTTCCGCCGGTAGGGTGTGTGAACCTTGTTCACGCACGCCATTTTGGGTTTCAGACGACCCTGTATCTTTTCCTTGAAGGTCGTCTGAAAATTCAGAATGCCTGTCATCCGTTCCCCCTTCCGCGAGTGTGGTTTGTGCCACACACCCTACGGACGGAGTTTCCGCCGGTAGGGTGTGTGAACTTTGTTCACGCACGCCGCCTGTATTTTGGAGCAACTCGCGTTGATCACTTTCAGAGTGCGCAGCCTCCTGGCGGGACAACCCTTCCCCACCTTCTGCTTCAATCAGATACTGCACAAACGCTTCTTCCAAATCCGGCGCATTCTGCCTTGCCGCCAGTTCGGCGGGCGTACCCACCGCCAACACGCGGCCTTTGTGCATAAAGGAAATGCGGTCGCAGCGGGCGGCTTCGTTCATAAAGTGGGTGGAAACGAAAATGGTGATTTTGTCTTCGCGGGAGAGTTTCAGAAGATGCCGCCAGAACATATCGCGCGCGGCGGGATCGACCCCCGAAGTCGGTTCGTCCAAAATCAATACTTCGGGATGGTGCAGACAGGCGGCGGCAAGTTGCAGGCGTTGGCGGATGCCCAACGGCAACGATGCGGGCGCAGTGTCGGCAACGTCCGCCAAATCAAACTGTTGCAGGGCTTCCTCCACCGCCGCCGCGCCTTTAGCGCCCATCTGGTAGAGTCTGGCGTGCAAATCCAGATTGCGGCGCACGCTCAGTTCTTCATACAGCGAAAACGCCTGCGACATATAGCCGACACGCATTTTCGTATCCAAGCCGCCCGCGTCTATCGGCTTGCCCAACAGCGTGGCGGCGCCTTCGGTCGCTTCCAGCAAGCCGGTCAGCATTTTCATGGTGGTGGACTTGCCGCAGCCGTTGCTGCCGAGAAAGCCGAAAATCTCGCCTTTTTGAATGGTGAAGCTGACATGGTCCACGGCGGTGAAATCGCCGAAACGCTTGGTCAGCCCGTGCGCTTCCATCGCGGGCGGCGCAGCGGGATCGGGGACGAACGGAGTAATGTCCAAACCGCCCGAACCCTGCTGTTTCTCCGGCGGCAGCATTTTGACGTAGGCCTCTTCCAACACGTCGGTGCCGTAATCCGCCAGCACATCGGCAGTAGGCTTGTTTTCCAACAGCCTGCCCGCATCCATCGCCAGCAGCCGCTCGAAACGCTGCGCCTCTTCAATATAGGCAGTCGCCACAATCACGGTCATGCCCGCGTGTTCCCGCCGCAAATCGTCCACCAACGCCCAAAACTGTCGGCGCGACAAAGGGTCCACGCCCGTGGTCGGTTCGTCTAGAATCAACAAATCCGGGCTGTGCACCAGCGCGCAGCACAAACTCAGCTTCTGCTTCATCCCGCCCGATAGCTTGCCCGCCGCCCTGCCGGAAAACGGCGCAAGGCGGGTCGCCTCCATCAGCCGCGCAATCTGCCGCGTGCGTTCCTGCCCGTCCAAACCAAACAGCCGCGCATGGAAATCGATATTTTCATACACCGACAACGTAGGATACAGGTTGCGCCCCAAACCCTGCGGCATAAAGGCGATGCGGTGCGACAAGTCCCGCCGCACGTCCTTGTCCGCCATATCACCGCCCAACACTTCCACCCGTCCGTCCTGAATCACCTTCACCCCCGCCATCAGCGAGAGCAACGTCGATTTGCCCACCCCGTCCGGCCCGATCAAACCGACCGTCGCGCCTTTCGGGATGTCCAGCGACACATCGTCAAGCGCAAGGGTCTTACCGTAGCGGTGGAAAAGGTTTTGGATGGAAACGGTGTTCATGATGCAGCCTTTTTTGCAGAAAACAGGATTTCAGACGACCTATTCGTAACGGCTGATTTCCAAAAGATTGCCGTCAGGGTCGCGCAAATAAACCGACCGTATCGCGCCGACCGCTCCCGTGCGCGTAACAATCCCGCTGATGGCTTCCACACCGTGCGAAGCCAATTCTTCCAAAACCTGCTCCAACGGCGTCTCCGTCAACAAACACAAATCCGCCGTACCGCAGGCAGCATTTTCAGCATGAGGCACAACTTCCGCCCCGCGCCTGTGCAGATTGATTTTCTGCCTGCCAAACAACAAAGCCTTACGCCCCTCGCCAAACGTGATTTCTTCCATACCCAAAATACGGGTGTAAAAATCAATGCTGCGGGAAATATCGGCAACGGTTAAAACCAAATGATCCAGCGAAGTAATCTTCATTTTTGTATCTCCTTAGTTTTGTTTTGGTCTGATCGCAAGCAACGAATCAATCAGGCTTCCGACTTAAAACTTCTGCCAACGTTTTACCCGCAGGCGTGTATTCGCCTTCTTTTTCTCCGTAAAAACCCGAATCCGCCAACACAATCCGCAAATCGTCAGGCTGGCGGAAATCATAAGCATAAAATATACCACCGCCGTCAAAGGCAACCGGCAGGAAATGTGGGGCGTAACACCAAAATTCGTAACTAAAATAAAATTCCACCACGTCTTTCGGCGAAAAATAGCCGAATTCCCGCCCGTTTCCTTCGATTTCGCCACTTACGGCATAACGCCAAAGCTGTTCCATCTCTTTGGGAATATAAAAATAATCGGGCAGCCGCAGGCAGGTGGCGGCAAATTTCCCCACCACGCCCGCTTCGGGAAAAGCCTGTGCCAAAGCACGAATACCTTCATCGCCGATATACTTGTCCGCCGCCCGAAAAAAACACGACAAATCCTCATCGGATGCGGGAGCTTCGCGGCTGAGAAAGTTAAATTTCTCGTACCACATCTTTAAAAGCTTGTTCCCGGCCTTGCGCAATAGTTTGCAGTAAGTTTTTTGGTTTGGCGGACACCGTCTTTTTCCTCATGACCGATATGGTAAACCTCAATGTCGCATCCATCTTCCTCTGACAGATAGCGGACTTCATAAGCCTCGCCTGCCTTAGGTGTGAAAGAAGCGGCAACTCGGCAACTATAATGGTAATTTCTCGTTTGAGACGAAAATGCACCGTCCAAAACCACAGGCTGATCCGCCGATACGACCATCTCGCGATAAGAATCACGGAAAACGAATCCGGTGTCTTTTTCCGTTTTACGGCTCAACTCGGTAGGCGGAATACCTATCGAAATATTCCTAACCTTACGCGGCAATCCGTTGACAAAACGACGGTTTACCGCATTCCGTTTTGTTCCCTCCCATTTTGCGCAGTCCGTTTCAGGATATATGCGGATCAAATCCGAACCATATGAACCATATGAGCGGATTTGTGCCTGACTGCCCGGATCAAAAGCAACGTTTTTCTTTACAACCTGACTCTGCATCGAGCCACACGCCGACAACAGTAAAATCGAACCCAAAAGTAAAACTGATTTCATTATTTTCTCCAAATTTTCAAAATACAATTGTTGATAAACAAGATTGAAGCGTAGTCGGTTATCCCGAAAAGGTCGTCTGAAAAACCGTCCTAACTGTTTTCAGACGGCCTCAAACCGACATCATCCCCAAAACGCTTCTTCAAACCCTGCCGCACATTCAGGCGGCAGTTCTCGGCACAGCAAATCGTGCAATTCCGCACTCAATTCTGCAGCCGTACAACAGCCTTCTTCATCATAAACCGCTCTGCCCTCTGCCTGCCATTTCTGTTCAAAATCATAAATTGCCAATAAAGTCTGCATCAGAGCAGCCACGGACGGCGCGACAAGGCGGCGGTTTTCCACCGTACCGTAACCGGTCATCAGCCAATAAACAGGGCTGTCAGGTGCGACGGTATCGGCAAAAAGAATCGAATCGTCAAACATTACGCCAAACACCACCCATTCTTCGCGCCAACCTTCTATCGGCAGATATTGTTTGGCTTTTCCATTCCAGCCAAACGCCCAATCGTTCCAAATATCCGGCAGCCTTGCATAAGGCAACCATTGCAAAAACAGGGTTTCCATTTCCAGCCAATAATCGGCAAGCGGGTTTTCACTCCGCCACGCGCCGTCCATATTGCGGTAAAACCCGTCCAACGCGCCCAAACGCAGATGCCGCCCGCCTTCCAACGGCGGCAATTCTTGCCGCGTTTGCATGTAGGGGAAGCCGAAGGTCAGGGAGAAAGTTTGGATAAGGGCATCGTTCATCGGATTATCTCCCGCATTCTGACGGTTTGACAGCGGCGAAAACAACAAAATTATAATGTTGGAAATACAAATCGGCCTGAAGCCCGGCTTCTCGCAGCCATTGGAACTGGTCGGATAACGTAGCCATGCGGTCGAGTTTGATGCGTTCGAATGCGGCATTTTTCTCGGCTTCGGTCAGCGCGATGTTATGCATAACATGCTGCCGCCATGCTTCGGTATAGATGCGTTCGGCGGCTGCGGTTTCGCCCAACACTTGGTCGGCGTTGATAAAGCGGCCGTTTGGCACAAGCAGGCGGGCAACTTGATGAAACAGCGATTGTTTCTGCCCGTTTTCTAAATGATGGATGGCCAAGCCGGACACAATCAGGTCGAAATCGCCCTCCGACAGGCCTGCGGCTTCGTCCAACCGCGCCAAATCCTGCGCCATATAACGGAAATTCGGCAGGCCTTGGAAACGCTGCCGGGCTTGAGCAAGCATCTGCATGGAAATATCGACCAAAGTATATTCGGCGTCAGGACAACGTGCGTGTATAAATGCACTCATCAAACCCGTACCCGCACCCAAATCAAGTACGCGGCGCACATTCGGCACACCTGCGGCCAAGTCGGCGGCGGTTTGGTAAAACAGGTCGAAACAGGGTATCAGGGCTCGGCGTTGACCATCGTATTGTGCGGATACGGCGTTGAATTGATTTTGTATGGACTGGGTATCCATATTATCCTTTCTTTCAAATCAAACATACGGTTTCCTTGTTTTCAGACGACCTCATACCGTCAAAACACAACGACAGGCAAAGCAAAGCTACACCGGCTCTAAATCCATCCACTCTATTGGCGGCAAAGCAGATCGAACGGATTGGGCAATATCAAAAAGGCCGTCTGAAGGCAGTTTACACCTTCAGACGGCCTGATTCCATAATAAGGGCTGAAGCCCAAATCAGACTGTGCGCTCCAACTCCACTGCCGCTGCCAAGAGCGACAAGCGCGCCATCACGCCGTAAACGTACAGGCGGTTGCAACCGCAATCAGGATCGGCTGACTTGGTTTGCGGCACGCCCAATTCCTGCCATTGCTCGAATACGCGGCGGCCGCATTCGTCGTTTTGGTCGCTTTCGGCCACGGGGATGGCATGGTTGAGCGGCACGAACGACATGCCGGTGGCGTTCAGGTTTTCGTCCGCGCCGCGCCCTTCGTGCACGCGGAAGAATCCGCCGACGACGAAGCGGTCCATCATATAAACCACAGGCTCGGATACCGCGCCGTGCAGGGTTTCGTAGGTGTAGATGCCTTCCTGCACGATGACTTCGCTCACTTCCAGGCCTTCTTTGATTTTTGCCATTTTGTTGCGGTTTTTGCGGTTCAGGCCGCGTACTTCGTCGGCCGATTTCACGCTCATCACGCCCATGCCGTAAGTGCCCGCATCGGCTTTGACAATGACGAAGGGTTGGTCGGTAATGCCTTTTTCATCGTATTTGGCCTGTATTTTCGCCAGCATCCGCTCCACCGCGTCGGCTAGAGCGTCTTCACCTTCGCGCTCTTGGAAATTCAGGCCGGAAATCTGTTCGAAATACGGGTTGATCTGCCATTCGTCCATGCCGACCAAAGCGGCAAATTCGGCGGCCACGTCGTTGTAGGCGGAAAAGTGGGCGGTTTTACGCCTTGTCGTCCAGCCGCCGTGCAGGGGTGGCAACACGGTTTGGCTGATGTCTTTGAGAATATCGGGTACACCCGCCGACAAGTCGTTGTTGAGCAGTATCAGGCAGGGCGAGAAGCCGTCAGCCAAATGTACGCGCCCGCGGGTGCGTTGCAGCGGTTCGAGTGTGGCCGTGTCGCCCAAGGCGGTTTCCAGTTCCACCGGTTCGGTGATTTCGGGGTTGATGCTGCCCAACCGTACTTCGAAACCCGCGTTGCGCAAGATATTGGACAGGGCATAAACGTTTTGCAGGTAGAAGGTGTTGCGGGTATGGTTTTCCGGCACGATCAACACCGATTTGGCCTGCGGGCAGGCACGCTCCACCGCGTCGAGCGCGGCATGGGAGGCCAATTGGATGAAATTCGGATTCAGGTTGTTGAAACCGCCGGGGAACAGATTCATGTCGATGGAAGCCATTTTGTAGCCCGCGTTGCGGATGTCCACCGAACCGTAAAACGGAGGCTTGTGCTCCTTCCATTTGCTGCGGAACCAAGCCTCTATTTTGGTTTGGTTCGATAAGATTTGCCGTTCGAATGCCTGCAACTGCGGCAGGTAGGCCGCGTTCATAACGGGTAGGGGCATAATATTCAATCCATACGAATCATTTGAAAGGGCGCATCATAAACCGTTTCAGACGGCCCGCACAAGCCTGCCGCTTATTTTATTAGACAAAAAGTCTAAAATAAAAATAAAAATCCAAAAGTTTTTACAAAACTCAAATTTTTTAGACATTATCCTTGCGCCGCCGCCTGGTTGAAGCTACCATCACACCTTCTTTCTTTTAATATCCACAATAAAAACATGAAACCGCAAACCCTCTACGACAAACTCTGGAACAGCCACATCGTCCGCGAAGAAGAAGACGGCACGGTGCTGCTGTATATCGACCGCCATCTGGTGCACGAAGTCACCAGCCCGCAGGCGTTTGAAGGCTTGAAAATGGCCGGCCGCAAGCTGTGGCGCATCGACAGCGTAGTCTCCACCGCCGACCACAACACCCCCACCGACCATTGGGACGAAGGCATCAAAGACCCGATTTCCAAGCTGCAAGTGGACACTTTGGACAAAAACATCAAAGAATTCGGCGCGTTGGCGTATTTCCCATTTAAAGACAAAGGCCAAGGCATCGTGCATGTGATGGGCCCCGAACAGGGCGCGACACTGCCCGGCATGACCGTCGTCTGCGGCGACTCGCACACCAGCACCCACGGCGCGTTTGGCGCGCTGGCGCACGGCATCGGCACCAGCGAAGTGGAACACACCATGGCCACCCAGTGCATCACCGCCAAAAAGTCCAAATCCATGCTGATTGAAGTTTCAGGCCGTCTGAAACCGGGTGTTACCGCCAAAGACATCGCGCTGTATATCATCGGCCAAATCGGCACGGCGGGCGGCACGGGCTATGCCATCGAATTCGGCGGCGAAGCCATCCGCAGCCTCTCCATGGAAGGCCGCATGACCTTGTGCAACATGGCGATTGAAGCGGGCGCGCGCAGCGGCTTGGTGGCCGTGGACGACACCACAATCAACTACATCCAAGGCCGCAAATTCGCCCCCAAAGGCGCGGATTGGGACAAAGCCGTGGCCTACTGGCGCACGCTGGTGTCCGATGACGGCGCAAAATTCGACAAAACGTACAGATTCCGCGCCGAAGACATCGAGCCGCAGGTAACATGGGGCACCTCGCCTGAAATGGTGCTGGGCGTGGACGGCAAAGTGCCGAACCCCGCCGACGAAGCCGATGCGGTGAAACGCGCGGGCATGGAACGCGCCTTGGAATACATGGGCTTGACTGCCGGCACGCCGCTGAACGAAATCCCCGTGGACGTGGTGTTCATCGGCTCGTGCACCAACAGCCGCATCGAAGATTTGCGCGAAGCCGCCGCCGTGGCCAAAGGCCGCAAAAAGGCCGACAACGTGAACCGCGTGCTGGTCGTGCCCGGCTCCGGCTTGGTGAAAGAGCAGGCGGAAAAAGAAGGCTTGGACAAAATCTTCACCGACGCGGGCTTCGAATGGCGCGAACCGGGCTGCTCCATGTGCCTGGCCATGAACGCCGACCGTCTCGCACCGCAAGAACGCTGCGCCTCCACCTCTAACCGCAATTTTGAAGGTCGGCAAGGCAACGGCGGCAGAACCCACCTCGTCAGCCCAGCGATGGCGGCGGCGGCGGCGGTGGCCGGGCGGTTTGTAGACGTGCGCGAGTTGTAAAATTTCTAACCACTTAAGGAAATTATAATGAAACCCAAACACCTTCTCACAGCCTGCTGCCTTATACTACCTTTGGTAACGCAAGCGGCGGCATTGCAATGCAAAAAATTCGAACCCGAAAGCAAAGAAGTTGAAGCAGAGCGCAATCAAAAAGGGAGTGGCAACGGGTTCAATAACGAATTGCTGGCTGCCAAACACGTTTGCCAATATCAAGGAACCATAAAAGATGCCTATGCAGCTTTCAGGGCAGACAAAAAAAACGGTTTGGGTGATTCAAAAGCGGGCTTCCCGCGCAACCTGCCACCCATCCCTAGTAAAAAAACCATCAAATACAGAGAAAGTGGGGAAGAAATTATTGAAACATGGTTATTTAAAAAAATCGGCGACGATATTTTGATAACGATTGATATTGGGGCAATGTATCCATCCTCAGAATCGGTCAAACTCATCCCGCATGGTTCGCGCGTTACGATTGAACACCGCTTTTATTCCCCATAAAGCAAAACAGGCTATGTTGTTCTAACCATCTCTTTCAATAATTAAGGATTCATGATGAAACGCTTAAAATTATGCCTATACGGCCTTTTAATGTTATCCGCCGGCGCATCAGCCGCAGGTAAAGCAGCCTTTGCACACCCTCCAAAAGAAAGCATAGAAACCGGCAGCGGCTTTAGTTACAAATACATCACTGAAAAAGTAAAACAATCCGGCAAAGCTGTAACATTCAATGTTCAGGAATTTTCAAACAAACGCGGAAAAAAAGCGGTGCAGTGGCAAAAGGACGGTAACTATACGGTCGTATGTTCTTACGAAAATCCAACCGTTTCAGACGGCCCGGAAGTCTACGATATGCGCGAACCGCTGACCAATGCCACTTACAACCAGGGTGAAACCTACCTACGCACCTGCCATTATAAACAGCGGGAAAAATTGAAACATGATCCTGATACGGTGTTGCGCAAACTCGGTTATGCCTACAGGGAATAGCTGTTATCAAAAGAATAGCGATATGTCCGGCATTAAACTGAAAAACGACATCATGGCCGACGGCTCGCGCCTGTTCCTGCAACTGCCGCAAACCTGCCCGCCCTCGCGCCTAATGTGGCGGATTATCCGTTTCGGCGGACTGCCCACCGCCTTTCGCCCCGATTTGGTTACAGATGAAACGTGGATGGATTTCCGCTACAAAGGCTGGAAATTCAGTATTCACAATCCATATGGCGAATATTGGTTCTTTGCCGAAAACAGCGAATGCCCCGAAGACATATTGCACCGCTTGGCAGAATATTTTCTCCGTCTGTCCGGCCAAAACAGCGGCGGTTGATACGGCGGCACCCGTTTTAGCTCCCAGAAACTCAGCTTCCTTCGGAAACTTCGTTTTAGCTTCGCAGAAACTCCGTTTTCAGACGGCCTGCAAACCAAAGTGCAGGCTGCTTTGTTGTTCGAAACACGTAAAAGCAGCCTGCATACGTTTCATAGGAACAAAACATAACCTACACCTCTGATAAAGACTTTGCCGATTTTTTGACTAATTTCGGCCAACCGTTTGCCGCTAAGGCCGCAAACGAGGCCGTGTTGCAAAAGTATCGCGGCATCCTACCCGACCGGCTATGACCTATCGGCGGCAATACGGTTTCTGCGGTTTTGCAGACGGTCTGTTTTGGATAACCAATCCCGATGACTACGAAGATATCCTGACCGACTGCTGCCCGCCAATCCCAACCTGTTTTCAGACGGCCTCCATCCCCTCGTACCGGCCACCTCATCCTCACAAAAAACCGGAACCGCCATGCTCCACCTCTACCAATCCAACCGCCTCGAAGACCTTGCCGAACTATTGTGGAAAATACAGGAAAGCAGCCCGCTGTCCGACCCGTTGCAGGAAGAGGAAATCCTGGTGCAAAGCCAAGGCATGCGCCGCTTTATCGAACACGCGCTGGCCAAAAGCGGCGGCATCGCGGCCAACCTCCGCTTTTCGCTGCCGGCCGGTTTCAACTGGCGGCTGATGCGCGAACTGCTGCCGGGCATTCCCGAACTCAGCCCGTTCAACACCGAAGTGATGCGCTGGCGGCTGTTGGAACTGTTTTTTTCAGACGGCCTTTCCGCCCCCGAATATTCCGCCGCGCGGCAGGCGTTGTCGGCCTACCTCTCCGGCGGCAGCGTCGCCGCCTACCAGCTCGCCGGACAGCTTGCCGATATTTTCGACCAATATCTGGTTTACCGCCCCGACTGGATCGATGCCTGGCAAAACGGCCGCCTGATCGGCCTGGGCGAAGACGAAATCTGGCAGGTCGAACTGTGGCGTTTCCTCGACGACGGCAGGCAAATCGCACCGCACCGCGTCGCTCTGTGGCACAAACTGCTCGACGCACTCTCCGCGCCCGGAGCCAAGCTGCCCGAGCGGTTGTTCGTATTCGGCATCGCCACACTCGCCCCCATGTACCTGCAACTGTTGCAGGCCGTTGCCCAGCACAGCGAAGTACACATCTTCGCCCTCAACCCGGCGGCCGAATACTGGGGCAACATCATCGAACCGGCGCAAATGCTGCAAAACCCCGACGACACCGATTTAAGCCAAACCGGCCACCCCCTGCTCGCCTCGCTGGGCAAACAGGGGCGGGACTTCTTCAACGCCCTGACCGAAAGCGAACTGCATACCGACCTGCAAGTGTACGCCGACGAACCGCTTTCAGACGGCCTCCTCCACCGCCTGCAGCACGACATCCAAACCCTCTCCCTGCCCGACGGCACGGCCGCACCCGACGACAGCATCCGCATCGTCTGCGCCCACAGCCCGCTGCGCGAACTGCAAATCCTCAAAGAACACCTGCTCGAACAGTTCGACCGCCATCCCGACCTGCAACCCCACGACATCGCCGTCCTCACACCCGACATCGAACCCTACGTCCCCTTTATCGAAGCCGTCTTCGGCGAACAAAGCGGACGGCCGCTGCCTTATTCCGTATCCGACGTCAAACTCAGCCACCGCCGTCCCCTGCTCCACGCGCTGGAACAAGTGCTGGAACTGTTCGACAGCCGCTTCGAAGCCGACAAAGTAACCGCCCTGCTCGACAGCGAACCCGTCCTCGCCCGTTTCGGACTGACCCGCGAAGACCTTCCCCTGTTGCACGACACCATCGCAAGCCTCAACATCCACTGGGGGCTGGACGCGGAAATGCGCGACGGCACAGACCCCCTGTTCACCTGGCAGCAAGGGCTCGACCGGCTCGCCCTCGGCTGGCTGCTGCCCGGCGGCGGCGGCCTGTGGCAAGGCATCAGCCCGTGGCACACCGACCCCGGCCACACCGCCGTCCTCAGCCGTTTCGCCGCCTTCATCCGCCGCCTCGCCCATTGGCGGCAGATATGGATGCAGCCCGAAAACATCGGCGGCTGGACGGAACGCGTCCGCAAGCTGGCCGGCGAACTCTTCACCCCCACCGAAGACGACGGCCAATCCCTACGGCAGCTCGAACAGGCACTCGCCCGCTGGCATCAGGAAGCCGAACTGGCCGGATTCGGCGGCAAACTGCCCTACTCCGTCATCAACCTCCACCTCGCCCACTTCCTCGGCAGCCAAAGCGAAACCGGCTTTTTGCGCGGCGGCATCACCTTCTGCAGCATGGTACCCATGCGCTCCCTGCCCTTCAAAACCATCTGCCTGCTCGGCCTCAACGACGGCCTGTTCCCCCGCAACACCCGCGCCGCCGCCTTCGACCTCATCGCCCGCCACCCGGAAAAAGGCGACCGCGCCCGCCGCGACGACGACCGCTACCTCTTCCTCGAATCCCTCATCAGCGCGCGCGAACACCTCTACCTCTCCTACGTCGGCCGCAGCATCCGCACCAACGAAGCCCTCGCCCCCTCCGCACTGCTGAACGAATTGGCCGACTGCATCGCCGACATGACCGGCAAAAGCACCGCCGAACTCTACGCAGGCCAAATCGAACAACACCCCCTGCAAGCCTTCTCCACCCGCTACTTCGACGGCGGCAGCCTGAGCAGCAGCCGCCAAGACTACGCCGACGCACTCAACAGGCCGTCTGAAAAACGCCCGCCCTTCTACACCAACCCATTAGAAAAAGGCGAACCGCCGTTGTCCGTCAGCCAAAACGAACTGACCGCCTTCTGGAAAAACCCGGTCAAACACTGGCTGCGGCACACACTCGACTGGCAGACCCCCTACCTCGAAGAAGCGGATAGCGCGGGCGAACCTTTCGCCCCGCCCAAAAGCCGCGAAATCTCCGCCGCCTACCTGCAGACCCGGCGCGAACACCGCGACTTCGCCGACACCGCCGCCGAACTGACCGCGCAATCCATGCTGCCCGCCGGCCAACTCGGCACACTCTGGCGCACCAACTTCGAAACCGCCGCCAAATCGCTGGAACAAGAAATCCTCGACAGCCCGAAACTGCCCGCCGCCCCCTACGAATACCTTTCAGACGGCCTCACCCTGCACGGCAGCCTGACCGCGCTGCACCTGCACGGCCAAATCCACTTCCTCGACCACCGGCCCAACGCCCCCGAAAAAATCGGCCTCTACCTGCAACACCTGATTTACAACACCGTCCGTCCCGCAGGCAGCGGCGACCTCTCCAGCCGCTGGGTGCTGCCCGATGAAATCCTCACCCTGCCCCCCGTACCCGCCGGCCAAGCCGCAGAAATCCTCAACGGCTGGCTGGCCTACTACCTCATCGGCCAAACCCGCCCGCTGCCCTTCTTCCCCAAAACCGGCCTCGCCGCCGCGCAAACCCTGCTGTCCGAAAGCAAAAAAAGCGAAGACGAAAAGCTGCAGGCCGCCCGAAAAGCCGCCGCAACCCACTACTTCGGCGGCAAAATGAACGTCGGCCAAGCCGACTACGCCGAAGTCGCCCTCGTCTTCGGCAACGACGAAACGCCGCCGATAGAAAGCGAACTGTTTTGGCTGCTCGTCGAAAACCTCCTGCTGCCCACCCTGTCCGCATTGCAAGAGGCCGTCTGAAAACCCGTTTTCCGGTTTTCAGACGGCCTCCTCCTGCAACAATGCAACCCTACACCTTCCCTATCGGCAAATACGGGCGGACTTCAGCCGCCTTTTCAGCACCTATCGGGGTTTATCGGCCGAAACCCGCCCAATCCAAGCATCCGTTCCTTTTTCCGCTTGTCAGGCCGTCTGAACGTTTCAGACGGCCTCTGTTGCAAACAGCGGCATTACGGTTGCCCGCCGTCGCGGATTACCGAGCTGTCCACCCGGCTGCGCCGCTCTGCGCCGCAATTCTGGTTGTGTACCAGGATACATTGATAACCGACGCAATAGGTGTGGTAATCCTCTACCTCGATATTATAAACCGTGGTGCGGTAGCGGCGGTAATGCCGTTGTCCATCCTCGCCCACATACAGCAGGTTCTCGTCATTCGGCATATCCATCAAATCCCATGTCGGACGATGCCGCGATTCTTCATTTAGCACCATATTATAATTTTCTCCCTGTTCCGACTGCTCCCAGCCGTAGGCCAGATTGGTCTGCTGTATCCAAGCCTGGTCGGTATCACGGTAGACATACAGCGGGCGATAATCCTCCACCACGTAATAATCGTTTTCAAAGCCCAGAACTACATCGCCGCGCTCAAGCTGGTCGGCGCGCTTCCACACCGGCTGTTCGTACAGCCCCATTTCATAAGGGGTTTTTTCAAAGGCCGACAGGGCGTCGTATTTCTCCCAGCCGTCCGGCCCATTGAACATATCACTGCTGTCGTAATCGCAGCCCTTCCAATAAGCGCCGAGCTTACCGAATTCCGGATGCTCAAGAATCAGGTTGGTAACGACGCCGTACACGCAAAACGGGTGGTTCGGAGTAGCGACCAGGGTTCCCGCCCCCCCCGTTCCTTTCGGGGAATCGGGAGAAATTCAACATCACCACTTCCTTGTCCTCATAACGGAAGGTGTTCACCACCCGCTTGGGCACGGCTTCACCGATGCCGTTTTCAGGGCGAGACATCACAAAATCGCCCACCTTCAGTTCGTCTATCGGCGTCCAGCCTTCTTCCGTTTCTACCAAGGTGCCCTTCATAAAGCAGCCCATGCTGGAGGATAGGGCGTTTTCTTTCGCCTGTTTGCCGTATGGCGGATTCAAGGAAGAAAGACTTCCGCCGTCCTGCCCGCGCAGGCGAGACAGGGCATTGGTTTGCCAAAGTTTATCGGTATCCCTGAAAATCCGGGGTTCGGCTTCCTGCCTGTGTGCGGATGGTGCTGTCGGGGTTGCCTGATTTGAAGCGGCTGTCGATTCGTGCATTGCGTCTCCCAAAGGTTGGAGGGTTGAGGTTTCTAAATTGTATAAATGCCTTGCTGTGCTTTACTGATCAGAAAGCCAATAATCCGTCCACATTCCGTTCGGTCGCGGCGGAGAGTTCGGGCAAACCGATGCCGCGCAAGCCGCAGACGATTTCAGCTATGCGGGATATGTCGGCAGGCGTGCTGCCTTCCGACATATACGGGCTGTCGGTTTCCAATACGATGTGTTCCAAAGGCAGTTCGGCGGCGGCGCGGCGGACTTTTTTTGCCTGCGGGTTCAGCAGCAGCGAGCCGATGCCGATTTTCAATCCGAGTTTGCAAAATGCCGCTGCCTCTTCCAAGCTGCCGGAAAAGGCATGGACGATGCCGCCGCAAGGATTCCGATATTGCTTCAACAACGCCAACAAATCCGCACTTGCACGGACATTGTGCAAAACGAACGGCCGGCGGTAATCGCCGGCCAGTTGCAGTTGGGCCGCAAGCAAACCGCGTTGCCGCTGCCGCTGTGCATCATCGGAAGCACGCAGATAATCCAATCCGATTTCGCCCACCCATGCTTGCGGATGTCCGGCAAGGTAATCGGCAAGGCTGTCCAAATCCTGCCGTTCGGCCGTTCCTCCAACCCACCAGGGATGGATGCCGAAAGCGGGGACGATGTTGTCTGCCGCCAAATCCGATACGGCCTTCCAGTCGCCACGGTTGGCGGACGGAACGATAAAGCGGCGCACACCTGCCCCATCGGCCTGCCGTATGACCTCTGCCGCCCGTACGGCCAGCAGAGGATCGGCAAGGTGGGTGTGGGTGTCGGTGAATACCGCCGGCTTGTCGGTTGTATCATTCATGACGGTCAGATGATGCTTTCAGACGGCCTTACCATTGATACAAAGCACCTGCACCAACACCGACGTGTCCGCCGGTATTAGCCGAGAAATTGCCTTTGATGATCCAGTTGCCGCCGTCACTCATGGCAGATACGCCGATGGCCATAGCGGATTGGCCGCCGTAATAACCGCTGCCGACGCCGATGCCGGTTGCTCCCGGGCGGGTAACCTGAGGAATCGAACCTTGGGCAATCGCTCCGGCCACACCTGAATAAGCTTTCTTACCGACTCGGTCAATGTTGTTTTGTAGGGCATTACCCAAACCGGCAAGTTGGTTTAGGTTAACGGCATCCGTACCTACTCTGCCGGGCGCAACGTTGGAAATGCGCCGCCCGCCGTTATTCAGGCCGTCCGGGCTGAGGCTGACGGCATTTTCCGGATCGTGGACAGTGGGCAGGGCAATGCTGATACCGCGGTCGTTCACGGTTGTCGCTCCTGCTTTTACGCTGCCGACAGTCAAATTGTCGGATGTGGCAACTTGATAAACAGATTGGCCGTTTGCACCTTGGCTTTCGGTAACGACTATGTTTTTACCTGCAACGACTTCTGTTTTCGCCGCCCTGGCCGCCTGATTGGCTGCATAAAGCTGGCCGCCGTTGACAGCATCGGTACTGCCTGCTGCCACCACGCCCGGGGCGACACGGGTGATTTTGTTGCCGCCTGCATCAATGCCACTTGCGCTTACATTGACGTTACCCGCCTTAAGTCCGTTTTGAGTCAGCGTAACGTTTCCACCAACGGCTACGCCGCTGTTGTTGAGGATGGTATCACCTGCTTTCACACTCTGTACGTTCAGATTTTTGTTCAGGCCGATTTGGATACCGTTTGCATCGGCTTTGGTGATGATGTTGCCATCGCCGTTTATGGCGACGGTATCACCCAATTTTTTGATACCTGTCGTAGTTGAGCCGTCGGCATTGAAGGTCAGGCCTTTTTTGTCCACGGTGTTTTTGGCTGCCACACCTTTGGCGACATCGGCTTTGGCCGCATCGGTTAAATCCACGGCGTAATCAGTAACACCGTCGGCATTTTTCGTACCTGCATTTACTTTAACCGCCCCACCGGCAGCTGCGCTCACAGTGGTTTTTTCAGCGTTTACAGTATATTCGGTGTTATTTCCACTCACTTTATTGCTGATGGTAACGTTCTTACCGGCCACAACGGTGGTGGTTTTCGCTCCGGCAGCAATTTGCTCACGCAATTGAGCAACATTGACCGCATCGGTGTCGTTTACGCCTTTGGCAACATTCTTAACAGTGTGGTTGCCCGCATTGATACCGTTTGTACCAACGCTCACATTACCTGCTTTCAGCCCGTCATTGCCAAGTGCCACAGCATTGCCGACTTTCACGCCGCCGTTATTGACCACGGTGTTGCCGGCGGTAAAACTGTCTGCGGTCAGTTTATCTGCAGTTGCCACTTTGTAAGTGGTGCTGCCATCGGCGTTGTTTACAGGCTTAACGACGATATTGGCATTGCCGCTTTCAACTTTGTTGCTTGCCGCAGCAGCCGCATCTTTAAGTTGAGCGAGGTTCACAGCATCTGTGTCCGCAGTCCCTTTAGCAACTTTGGTAATCTTGTTGCCGCCGTTGTTCAGGCCAGTTTTGGTCAACTCCACAGGGTTCGCACCATTGTTGATTTTCAGGCCGTCTGAATTCAAGGTGCTGTCACCGGCTTTGAATGTATCGGCTTTGGCCGTTTTAACCGTAATTTGGTCTTTCAATTTAACGTTGATACCACCCGAACCTGCCACGGTCTCAATATTTTTGTTGTCGCCTTTGATGTTTAAACTATCGCCTAATTTTTTGGTAACGGCTGAACCGCTGTCGGCAGCAAAGCCAATGCCTTTGGTATCGACGGCAGTTTTTGCCTCCACGCCTTTGGCAATCTCGGCTTTGGCGGCATCTGTCAGGTCAAGTTCGTAGTTGGTGGTTTTGGTTTGGTTGGCGTTTGCCGTTTGGGCTGACGCCACGGTCAGTTTGCCGCCGGTTTTGGCGCTGACGGTGGTTTTATCTGCATGAACGGTATAAGTGGTTTGGTTACCGGAAACGGTAGAAGCAACGTGGGTATTGTCGCCCGCTGCAACCACGCTGGTTTTTTCGCTGCCGGTAACCGCTTTATTGATGGCGTCAGCAACGCTTTTTGCGGTGGCAAATTCATCACCGTTTTTGTCAGCCGAAACCGTGCCGCCGTTTACGCTTAGATTGGCTTTATTGACATTAAATGCAATGTCGCCGTTTTTGTTTTCGGCGGTTGTGCCGGTGCCGTTAACAAAGTTTAGCGTCGAATTGGCTTGATTTAATGTTTTAGCGTTGGTGCCATTGACTTGTACGCCAATGTTTTGTAAGGCGCTGTCGGCTTTAGCCAAAGAAGTCTTGGTTTTGTCTGCCAAATCCAGTTTGTAGGTGGTTAGGTTGCTGGCGGTATCTTCTGCTGAAGTCAGTTTTAACCCATCAGCGCCGTTTTCCAATGTGACGGCGGCAGCTTTGGCGTTGACGGTATAAACCGCATGGCCGTCAGTCGGGTTATCGGTTTTGGTAACACTGGCAACGTTGGTACCGGCTTGAACCTCGGTTTTGGCGGCTTTAACTTGTTTAAAGCTTGCTGCGTCGGTATCGACTGCGCCATCGGCGATGTTGGTGATTTTGTTGCCGCCATTAGAAAGCCCGGCATTGGTTAGGGATACGGGATTAGTGCCGCTACCAATTTTTAGGCCGTCTGAAGTCAATACACTATTTCCAGTGGTTACGCTGGTAAAGCTTGGGGTTTGGCTAAAATCTAAAGTAACGGTATCGCCAGTTTTGCTGGCGGTTAAATTAGGGTTACTTGAAACCACCTTTTGTACTGCGCTATCGGCTTTGGCTAGGCTGGCTTTGGCTGCGGTTGATAAATCGGCGGTGTATGTGGTGGTTAACCCGTTGGTTGCTGCATTTACGGTAACATCCGAAGAGCCTTGTACCACCGATTTTTCAGCATTGACGGTGTATTCGGTGGCGCCGGTTGCTGCGTCGGTGGCGCTAGAAACGCTGGTGTTTGCGCCTTGTTTTACCACGGTTTTAGCGGCAGCAGCGGCTTTTTTAACGTCGCCAATATTAGCGGCGTTGCTGTCAGTGGTGCCGCCGCTTGCGACGTTGGTGATTGGTTTATTGCCTGCGCTGATGCCAGCTTTGGTGATGCTTGGACCGCCGGTGATGGCAACACCATCGTTATTTACAGTTGTGTTGCCAGTTTGCAGACTACCTGTAGCACCCAAATTAATGTTTTGTGCAAGTTTCAGGCGCAAGGTATTGCTGGATTTGTCAGCCACTACACCAATATTATTATCAGTAAGCGTACCGGTTGCACCGCCTTTAACGTTGAGCGTACTACCAAGTTTGCGTTCAACCGTTGTGCCGCTATCACCGTCAAATTTGAGCGGATTAGCTGCCTGAACAGCCACTTGATAAAGCTGGCTGCCATTAATGGCATCGGTAGAAGTAGCAGAAATCTCACCCGGCGCAACGTGTTTGATTTGACGCTCATAACCTACTCTACCCACAGAAACTTGAGAACCTTCAGTAATATGTGCTGTTCCTGCAAAACCACTGTAAGTAATATCATTAACTGTTGCAGTTGTTATAGCTGCCGCATTTGTACTTGTATTAGACCCTGCACCAATAGCAACTGATTTATCCTTGCTGGCTTCTGCACCCACACCAAACGCTGACGCACCCAGACCGGTCGCAGAGGTACCTGAACCAAAGGCGGTAGACAACACGCCTTCAGCATAGGCATTGACACCCACGGCAACAGCGGCATCAGCAGAAGTTGTGCCTTTAAATGGGTTTTTATATGCCTCTCCATTTGCCTTCATTTCCATACCGGTCAACTCTTGGAAGACTTGATGGACCTGTTTATTTCCTGCTGCCACAACTGGTTTAGTCCGTACGATATTCCAATCATCGCCGCCGATAGCAATGGATGAATCCCCTGTTGCACGGGTATTGTTACCGATAGAGGTTGATTGAGTACCCGAAGCAATGGCATCCGGACCAATGGCGACTGCTTGAGTTGCACCTGTTGCCTGAGCCGCCCAACCAATGGCAAGACTTTGTTTTGTGGTTGCTTGCGCCAAGTTAGTACCTCCGGACCTACCGATAGCGATAGAATCTTCTCCTGTTGCTCGTGTACCAGTACCGATAGCAATCGCATGGTTTGCCGTTGCCTGAGATTCTGTGCCCACAGCAATTGCATTGTTACCGCGCGCTGTTAAGTTACTACCCACACCGATGGCACCATTCCCGTTAACACCTTGATTCGCCATTCTGCCCGAATCATTATTACCAATAGCAATAGCACCTATTCCATCAACGGTTGTATCTGTACCAATCCCTATCGCCTTTTGTCCAGTTGCCTGAAGATTAACACCAATAGCAATGGAATTATTACTATTCGCAACAGTTGTATGAGTTGAATTTGGACCGATTGCTAAAGCACCATTGTTTTTAGCTTGAGTATTATGGCCAATAGAGAGCGCACCCGTTCCATGCGCCGAAGTCGTTCCTGTACCGATAGCAAATACAGCCCCACCTGTTGCAGACTTTTCAGGAATCATTGCCCAAGCACTTTCCACACCTAAAGATAGTGCTAATGCAGTAAGGATGAATTGTTTTTTCAGACGGCCTTTTCCGGCTTCAGAAATACTGTTGTTTTGCTCTGAAGATGCTTTCGTTTTTCCTTTGGCCAATTCGGAAACGACGGTGTAAGAACCAATATTGTGATTCCAAACAATTTTAAAGATTTTATTCATTTTTCTCTTTCCAATCAGATAGATATTTTGATAATCCGGCGCAATGTGCTTTTAATAACGGCGGACTCTGTATAACAACGACGACCTGCAAGAGGCTGCGGGCGGCAGATTTGGGCTATTATGACGAACGGAAATTATTGTATTGAATCCGTTACCTATACCCGAAAAGGGTAGAATTGTAGTGCATATCGGCGTACAGTCAAACCTTTTATATCGGTCTTTAGTCTGATTACAAACGGTATATAAATCCTATCTATTGCAGGATGGAGGCCGTCTGAAAAGCATTTTGGCGGCAGTTTTGGGCATTTGGACAGCTTTCAGACGGCCTGTTAGAATCGCCGGGAAATATATATTGTCGGAAGGACGCTGCGATGCAGTATGTGGTATTTGTCGTATCCGTGGTTATCGGCGGATGGATGGGTTATCCCGTGTCCGGTTTCATCATCGGCCTTGCGCTGTGGTATGGCATTATCAAAATCCAAGGTAAGCCGTCGGCGGAAAACGAACAGCTGAAGGCCGAGATAGCCGATCTGCAAAGACGGGTGCATGCGCTGGAATTGCAGCTGTCGGAGCCGTCTGAAAATGTTTTGCCAACCGTGCAGGAAGAGGAGTCCCATGCTTCAGCCATACCCGATGCCATGCCGATTCCGTCTGCGGCCGAACCGGCCTTGGAAGCGGCGGCGGCCGTTTCCCCGATATACGCGGCAAACGAAACCGAAAAACCGCAGGCCGCTCGCGTCAGCCGTTTGCAGCAGATGCGTTTGCAGGCCGAAGGGGCAGCAGTGGAAACGGTAGCGGAAGGCAGGCCGTCTGAAAACGATCCGGCAGATTTTCAGACGGCTTCTTCTTTTGAAACCGGACAATGGCAGACTGCTTCCCGGCCTACCCGTTATGTCCAAAGGCCGTCTGAAGGAGATGCAGCCAATGAAGGCCGTTCGCTGCTCGCACGCCTGATCGGTGGAAACCTGTTGTTAAAAACAGGCATCGTGGTGCTGTTCCTCGGCTTGGCCTTTTTGCTGCGTTATGCTTCCGAACGCGTCCATATCCCAATCGGACTGCGTTATCTGTCGGTGGCGGGCGGCGGTTTGGCCGCTGTGGTTGCGGGTTGGAAGCTGCAAAGCCGGCGGCGCGAATACGGCCTGATTCTGCAGGGTTTCGGCGTGGCGGTGATGTATCTGACCTCGCTGGCGGCTTTGAAGCTGCACCCCCTGCTGCCCGCGCCCGCAGTGTTTGCCGCGATGGTGGTACTGGTGGCGGCGATGGCCATGATGGCGGTGCGGCAGGATGCCCAAATAATGGCTCAGGCCGCGGTCATCGGCGGGATGGCCGCACCAATTTTGGTGTCCGACGGCAGCGGCAATTATCTGGTGCTGTTCTCCTATCTCGCACTGCTCAATACCGGTATTGCGGCGATTGCCCGGTTTAAGGCCTGGCGGCCGCTGAACCTGACCGGTTTTGTCTGTACGTTCTGTATCGCCCTGTTTTGGGGCCTCAAGTCGTATACGCCGGCACATTTCTCCACGACCGAGCCGTTTTTGATTTACCACTGGCTGCTTTATACATTGATTGCCTGCTTATTCGCCCGCCGCCGGTTGTCGGAGGGCGGGGGCGATGCGCTGCCGCCGTTGGCGGACAATGCGCCGCTGGGGGACATTATCGGCCATATCGCCAAACACGGAATCCGCGTGCACATACTCGACCACACCTTGCTGTTCGGCACAATGGCCGCCGCTTTCGCTTTACAGTGCGGCCTCACCGCGCACCTGACGCACGGTTCGGGCTGGTCTGCCGTATTGTTTGCCGCCGTTTACGGCGCGGCCGCGCTGATGCTGCGCGGCAGTTCGGGGTTGGCGGTGTTGCGGCAGGCGTTCGCCGCCTGCGCTTTGTTGTTTGCCACGGCGGCCGTACCGCTGTTTTTCAATCGCGGCGACACGGTTTCATTGTGGTCGCTGGAAGCGGTGCTGCTGTACTTTTTCGGCCTGCGCGGACGGCTGCCGCACCTGCGTTTCGCCGCTTTGTCGGTTTATTTGTCGGCGGCGGTGTGTCAGTTGGGCGGTTACAGCCCGGCTGCCGATACGCTTTTGTCCGGCTCTTGGGCGGACACTTTGTTCGCGGCGGCAGGCGGCGGCCTGCTTTATGCCTGTTGGCAAAAATGGCGTTGCGAAGGTTCTGCCGCGTGGGAACGCGGTTTTCAGACGGCCTCTTTGGCTTTCGCCGTACTTTATGCTTCGCTGCTGCCGATGCTGCTGTTGACAAAAAATGGAAACTTGTCGGTTGCCTACTCCGCTTTAGCCTTACTGTGGGCGGCGTGCCAATACCGAAAAAGGCAGCCGGTATTTACTGCCGCCGCGCTGTTGTGCGGCCTGACCTTGATTTTCTTCAGCATCAATATGTCGGACGGTTGGCCCAATAAGACAGCTGCATGGCTGTTGCAGGCCGTTTTACTGTTTACCGCCTCTTTTGCCGCCGGCCGTCCGAAATGGCAGAACGGAAACAAGACTTCCGTACCGGCATTGTGTGCAGGCAGCCTGTTGTTTACCATTTCCCTGCTGCCCGCCCATACCGGTTGGCAGGAGGTATTGCGGCCGCTGGAGGCTTACGGTACGAGTACCGTATGGCTGTTGTCGGCCGTATGGCTGCTGCCGTTTGCCCTTGCCTGCTCGCGCTTAAACTGGCGGCCGCCTCTCTTTATCCTGCTTTTCTTCAGCCTCCTGACCTTCACCGGCTATCCCGGCGCGGCCGCTTACAGCGAAACGCCGCTCTATGCCGCATTCTGTCTGGCTGCGGCAACGGCCGTCCATTGGTATCTGCTGAAAGTACAGCCGTTGGAACAATCTGCCGCCGACTGGTTGCACGGCATTTCCCTGCTGCTCTTCGCCGCCGCTTGGACACATTTTTCCGGCACGGTCGGCGCGCTTTGGCTCGACGGCGTGTGGCTGCAGGTGGTATGGCTGACCGTGCCTTTAGCATTTTGGCTGCTGCTGGCCGCACCGAAACAGCCCGCCCTTTTCAGACGGCATCCTGCCGCCTATCTGAAATTCGGCGGCATCATGTGCGCGCTGTTCGCGGCCGGATGGCTGCTGTGGGTCAATATTTCCGCGCCGCACCGCCCTGCCCCGCTGCCCTACCTGCCGCTGCTCAACCCATTGGAACTGGCTTCCGTCGGACTGCTGTGGCTGGGCTGGCGCGGGTTCGAACGCATCGCCGTATCAGACGGCTGGAGCGGGACGGCAAAACGCCAATATGCCGCGCTTTTGAACGGACTGGCCTTTATCGTATTGAGCGCGGGCGTGATGCGCCTGTGGCATTTCTTCGACGGCATCCGCTGGCGGCTGGATTACCTTTTGGCCTCTTTCAGCCTGCAGGCCAGCCTGTCCGTGGTATGGGCGGTAACGGCCATCGTGCTGATGGTGGGCGGCAACCGCAGCGGCAGACGCAGACGCTGGCTGACAGGTGCCACACTGATGGCGGTGGTGGTCGTCAAACTGTTTTTGGTCGAATTGGGCAACAGCGGCGGCATCGCCCGCATCGTATCGTTCATCGCCGTCGGCCTGTTGCTGCTTTTGGTGGGCTGGTTTGCCCCCGTTCCGCCTAAAGAAAATATTTTGGAAGAGACTAAAAAATGACCGACGCTATTCAACCGCCTACCCGCCAAACCCTATCAATCACCGCCATTCCCGCTTTGGGCGACAACTACATCTGGCTGCTTTCAGACGGCCTCCAAGCCGTCTGCATCGATCCGGGCGATGCCGAACCCGTGCTCGATTACCTCGGACAAACCAAAACGGAACTGACGCAAATCTGGATTACCCACCACCACCACGACCACACCGGCGGCATCGCCGGCCTGAAAAGCCGTTTTCCCGACTGCGAGATCTACGGCAACCGCGACATTGCCGCCGCCACACACCCTATCTCGGAAGGCGCGCATCTCAACTTCGGCGGCTGCCGTGCAGAAGTTTGGCAAGTGCCGGGACACACCGACACCCATCTGGCCTATCTGTTCGAATACGGCGGCAGGCTGCATGTTTTCTGCGGCGACACCTTGTTCAGCGCAGGCTGCGGCCGCGTGTTTACCGGAACGGCAGCCGATCTGGCCGCCTCGTTCGACCGCTTCAAAGCCCTGCCCGACGACACCCTGTTCTACCCCGCACACGAATACACAGCGGCGAATCTGGCCTTTGCCGCCCACATCGAACCGGACAATCCGGCCATCCGCGCGGCAGCCGAAGCGGCACGCCGAACGCCCACGCTGCCGGTGAGCCTGGCTCACGAAAAAGCGGTCAATCCGTTCCTGCGTACCGACAATCCGGCCGTCCGCCGCCGCAGCGCCGAACTGGCCGGACGCGCGGTTTCCGGCAGCCAAGAAACCTTTGCCGTATTGCGCGAATTGAAAAACAACTTCTAACCGCAAATAACAAAAGGCCGTCTGAAAACCGCCAGGTTGGTTTTTCAGACGGCCTTTATGTGTCAAAACCTGTTAAAATCCGCCGTTTTACTTTTCACGCGTTTCAGGCCGTCTGAAAACGCCAAATCGACACGAGAACCCCATGTCCCAAGAAATCCTCGACCAAGTGCGCCGCCGCCGCACATTTGCCATCATCTCCCACCCCGACGCGGGTAAAACCACGCTGACTGAAAAACTCTTGCTGTTTTCAGGCGCGATTCAGAGCGCGGGTACGGTAAAAGGCAAGAAAACCGGCAAATTCGCCACCTCCGACTGGATGGAAATCGAGAAGCAGCGCGGCATTTCCGTGGCATCAAGCGTGATGCAGTTCGACTACAAAGACCACACCGTCAACCTCTTGGACACGCCGGGACACCAAGACTTCTCCGAAGACACCTACCGCGTTTTAACCGCCGTGGACAGCGCGTTGATGGTCATCGACGCGGCAAAAGGCGTGGAAGCGCAAACCATCAAACTCTTGAACGTCTGCCGCCTGCGCAATACGCCGATTGTCACGTTCATGAACAAATACGACCGCGAAGTGCGCGATTCTTTGGAATTGCTGGACGAAGTGGAAAACATCCTGCAAATCCGCTGCGCGCCCGTTACTTGGCCGATCGGCATGGGCAAAAATTTCAAAGGCGTGTACCACATCCTGAACGACGAAATCTATCTCTTTGAAGCCGGCGGCGAACGCCTGCCGCACGAGTTCGACATCATCAAAGGCATCAACAATCCTGAATTGGAACAACGCTTTCCATTGGAAATCCAACAGTTGCGCGACGAAATCGAATTGGTGCAGGCCGCTTCCAACGAATTTAATCTCGACGAATTCCTCGCCGGCGAACTCACGCCCGTGTTCTTCGGCTCGGCGATTAACAACTTCGGTATTCAGGAAATCCTCAATTCATTGATTGACTGGGCGCCCGCGCCGAAACCGCGCGACGCGACCGTGCGCATGGTCGAGCCGGACGAGCCGAAATTTTCCGGATTTATCTTTAAAATCCAAGCCAATATGGACCCGAAACACCGCGACCGCATCGCCTTCTTGCGCGTCTGCTCCGGCAAATTCGAGCGCGGCATGAAGATGAAACACCTGCGCATCAACCGCGAAATCGCCGCCTCCAGCGTGGTTACATTCATGTCGCACGACCGCGAGCTGGTGGAAGAAGCCTACGCAGGCGACATCATCGGCATCCCGAACCACGGCAACATCCAAATCGGCGACAGCTTCTCCGAAGGCGAACAACTGGCGTTCACCGGCATCCCCTTCTTCGCACCCGAACTGTTCCGCAGCGTCCGCATCAAAAACCCGCTGAAAATCAAGCAACTGCAAAAAGGTTTGCAACAACTTGGCGAAGAAGGCGCGGTGCAGGTCTTCAAACCGATGAGCGGCGCGGATTTGATTTTGGGCGCGGTCGGCGTGTTGCAGTTTGAAGTCGTTACCTCGCGCCTCGCCAACGAATACGGCGTAGAAGCCGTGTTCGACAACGCATCCATCTGGTCGGCGCGCTGGGTATCGTGCGAAGACAAGAAAAAACTGGCGGAGTTTGAGAGAGCCAACGCGGGCAACCTGGCGATAGACGCAGGCGGCAACCTCGCCTACCTCGCTCCCAACCGCGTGAATTTGGGACTCACGCAAGAACGCTGGCCGGACATCGTGTTCCACGAAACGCGCGAGCATTCGGTGAAACTGTAAAATCCAAAGGCCGTCTGAAAACGAATAAATTCAGACGGCTCGTTTTAAAAACAGGCGACACAAACAGACTGTTTGCCGCCATTGCAGCCAAGAACGGAGAAATATGAAAAAACTGATGATTGCAGCCGCATTGATGCTGAATGTGGAATTTGCCGCCGCCGCCCCGAAAGCCACTAAATTACCTGCCGCCGTAATGAAAGAAATCAACGCAGACGCACAAATTTGCCGCGAAAGCGGTGGACGCTATTCCTACCGCAATGCCGTGCAGACTGCCGATTTAAACGGCGACACTTACCCCGATTATATTTACGATGCCGGCAAAGCCTCATGCGTAGGCGGCATGGACTTAGGCGGATCGGGAGGTTGGCCGGTAACGGTATTTGCAGGACAGCCGAACGGAACGGCCAAAGGAGTGTTTGTTGAGGCTGCAGTCGGTGCGGGAATCATTGGCGACAGGCTGTATTTAGGGGTGCGCGGCAGTTTATGCGGGCAAAACACGCGCAATAAGGTCAATGCCGAATACGAAAACTGTCTGCGACCGCTGCAATGGAATGCACGCAAGAACGTGTTTGAGTTTGCGCCTGTCTCGCAGAAAAAGCCGTTCCCAAAAAGCTGGGCAAGGTAGTGGACAAATAAATCGGAAGGCCGTCTGAAACCCATTATCCAGCTTTCAAGGCCGCCGCTGCGTCTTCAATGCCGTCAAACACCTTCAGCTTCGCTTCCGCCGCCCCTTTGGCTTCGCGGTGCTGCTTGGCTTCGGCATTCAGGCCGCTGATTTTCTGCATGGCGGCAGGCACGTCAAAAGGGATTTCCTTCCCGTCGTCATGCACATACACCGGCTTACCGTCGGATACCGCCACATGGCCGTTTTCATCCAATTTCATCTTTCACACTCCAATAAAACACGGCATCCGCCGCAAACACCCCGAATATCCATACGGCGGGCAACAAAAAACCGTTTTAACTTCCTGCTATTCAAGGAAATTAAAACGGCCGCAAACCCCAAAAGGGATAAAAAAAACCACCCCGTTGTTTGGAGTGGTTTTATTGGTTAAGCACTGCGTTTTGCCATTATATCGGCGATAATTTTACGGGCCTGAATGACCGACTGTTTCAAGTCTTCGCGCAATGATTGTATCTCGGACGGCGTCAACGCCTGAACGGGTGATCTGTTTGTTGATGTACCGTGCTTCCGATTCTGTGAGTTTTGAGAAGTCATAGCCGAATTGCTCCTGCCACCACACTTCAAAGTCCCTGCCAAGGGATTTGCGCAGCTGGCCTAAAGTAGGTTTAGTAATGGCCAGTCTAGCAGAATGCGGCTTACCCATCAAGGCAGTTACACCCACCGCAATACCGCCGGAACTTTCGATATATCCCCGCAAATCGGCAATGGTTCCGCCTTGGA
The DNA here is from genome assembly GCF_900113545.1 of Neisseria elongata subsp. elongata. Lineage (GTDB taxonomy): Bacteria > Pseudomonadota > Gammaproteobacteria > Burkholderiales > Neisseriaceae > Neisseria > Neisseria elongata. The sequence goes on from NZ_FOPS01000001.1 coordinate 323,613, forward strand.
TGAGTGCACATTTCGGAGAAAGTTTCGATTAAGTCTTACAGCCTGAGACCTTTGCAAAATTCCTTCTCCCTCCCAACAGCCGAAACCTAAATAAAGATTTTCGGCTGTTTTTGTTTCAAATATCCACTGATTCTACTCAAATACCCCCCCTTAAT
>NZ_FOPS01000001.1:323777-411738 GCF_900113545.1 Neisseria elongata subsp. elongata
ATCTGCTCAACCAATCCGTTTACGCCCATAGCAGCTTCCTCTCTGATACGCCGCAAATGGGCCGCAGCTTTACCGGCGGCGTGAACGTGAAGTTTTAAAATCGGACAGGCAGAGACCTTTGCAAAATTCCTTTTTCCCCAACAGCCGAAACCTAAATAAAGATTTTCGGCTGTTTTTGTTTCAAATATCCACTGATTCTACTCAAATACCCCCCCTTAATCCTCCCCGGATACCCGATTATCAGGCATCCGGGCCGCCTTTTAGACGGCAACAGGCACACTTAGCCTGTTAGCCGCTTTCAACAGGTTCAAACACATCGCCTTCGGGCAGGCGTAGCCAGTCGATAGGCCGCCTGCCGAACATGGCCGCTATTTCGGTGGCGTTGAACCACGCTTCGCGGTCGGCATGGACGGGCAGGCCTTGATAGTCCAGTTTGAGGATGCTCATACCCTGCCCTCCGACACCAGTGAATAACGCCCGCGCTGCACGGTTTGGCCGTATTGGTTCTCTACCTGCTCCATGGTGCAGGCGATTTGATACCCTGCCCGCCGTAGCTCTAGGATGCGGGCATTGCAGGATGATAGTTTATCCTCCCGTTTGCTGCAATATGCCTGATTGCGCCTTCAGGCCGTCCAGATAATCCGCCCATGCCTGCACCATCTCGGCGCGTTGCTCCAAGTATTCCGCGTGGTTGTAGGCCGTCCTTGTCGCGTTGGGGTCTTTGTGGGCAAGCTGCCGCTCTATCCAGTCGGAATTGAAGCCCATCTCATTCAGGCGCGTGCTTGCCATATGGCGGAAGCCGTGCGGCGTGATTTGGTCTAGGAAGCCAAGCCGTGCCAAGGCTTTGCGTGCCGCCCCTTCGCTCAAGGGCTTTTTGCTGCCGATGTTGGCAAACACAAATTCATGATGCCCCGTTACGGGCTTCAGGCCTTCCAGTATCGCTATCGCTTGGCGGCTCAATGGGACAATGTGCCCTATCCCGTTTTTCATCTCCTCCCCGTCTTTGCGGTATTGCCGCGCCTCCCAGTCGATTTCACACCAGCGCAACAGCCGCAATTCGGACGGGCGGGCGAAAACATAGGGGGAAAGTTGCAGCAATGCCCGCGTTTGCGGGCTGCCCGTGTAGCCGTCTAAGGCTCGCAACAGCCCGCCTATCTTTTCGGGGTCGGTAATGGTTCGGTAATGTTTCTGCTCCACCTGTGCCAGCTCCCCCCGCAATTCGGCGGCGGGGTTGAATATGCACAATCTCAGCATGACTGCGTAGCGGAAAACCTGATTTACCACGTCATAGACTTTATGCGCCGTATCGTGTTTGCCTGCCGCCTCCAGCCGTTGCAGCAAGCCCAGCACTTCAAGCGGCATGATTTCGCCTATTTGGCGGCGGGCAAGGTCGGGGAAGATGTGCAGCTCAAGGCTGCGGATAACGCGCCCCGCATGGTCGGGCTTCCATTTGTCGGGCTTGGCCGCTTGGTCGGCGTGCCATTTTCGGGCAACGGCCTCAAACGTGTTATTCATCTGCTCTGCCTGCCTCTGCGCCTCGTTTTGCCGAAGGTACGACCGTCTATGCCGACAAAGGCTATGACAGTGCGGAAAACCGGCAACATCTGGAAGACCATCAGTTGCTGGACGGCATTATGCGCAAAGTCCACCGTAACCGTCCGCTGACGGAAGCGCAAACCAAACATAACCGGTATTTGTCGAAAACCCGTTATGTAGTCGAACAGAGCTTCGGTACGCTGCACCGTAAATTCCGCTATGCGCGGGCAGCCTATTTCGGGCTGATTAAAGTGAATGCGCAAAGCCATCTGAAGGCGATGTGTTTGAACCTGTTGAAAGCGGCCAACAGGCTAAGTGTGCCTGTTGCCGCATAAAAGGCGGCCCGGATGCCTGATTATCAGGTATCCGGGGAGGATTAAGGGGGCATTTGGGTAAAATTAGGAGTGATTGGGGGCGGAAACAGCCGAAAACCTGTGTTTGGGTTCCGGCTGTCGAGGGAAAGGCTTTTTGCAAAGGTATCTAACAGTATTGTTTACACTTTTGATTTTTGCTTGAAGACCCAATTAAGCAGCTACCCGGCATTATCAAGAATGTCGATAGGCACAGGAAACCCACTCTGTTCTTGACAACACCGGATAACTACTCAAAAACTATTTCAGCAAAAATAGAAGCTTTCAGTAGCGGAAAAAGTGTAGACAACGCTACTGATTTCTACAGCCTTTCGGAGGGTGGCATACTTTTTGTGATTGGAGTAACAAAGCTAAAAAAGACATCTTTCAGAAATGAGGCAGCTTTTTTTGATACTTTACTCTTTCTCAAGAGACATCGGGGCTTGTTGTAATTGCTGGGAAACCGTATCTAATGCGGTTAGGATGTCTGCATAATACAAGCTGATGAACTCTTTCACGGCAGAATTATCTAACAATCTTTTCAAATAACCGCCAGCAACAATCAAAGACAGATTGGTATCACTAATTTCTTTCTCTGTCCGGGTATAGTCCTCCTTCAACCTGTCCATTTCTTGTTCCAACAGTGAAAGTTTTTCTAGACTATCCGAGTGCTTTTTCTTTTTCTGAGCATGATCAACCAAGTCTTCCTGGGAGGATGCCACCAAGATCATCTCAGCATAGGACTTGGTGAACTTGTTGGCTGCAATCATCATATCTGCAGCTTCCATCTGTCGGATGGGTTTCATTTTTCGGAGGATCCGAAACGTATCTTGTGCCAGATGCTTGTCTGCGAGTTTCGCGGCTACTTCGGGCGTGATATCATTCAGCAAATTCAACTTGCTTTCGATTCCGGATAAGTTGATATTCAGGGTTTTGGCAATCTTCTCCCTTGGTATGCCTTTGCTAATTGCACGGCTGATCATCCGGTATTCCTGAATTGGGCTTAACCGGTTAATTTGCCGGTTATAGGTAAATCCTTCATCGTCTGTGGACAGCAGACATACTACCGTGTCGATTCCTAGTTCTTGTAAGGCAAGCAGACGGAGATGCCCGTCCAGTAAGAGGTACTTACCGTTTTCTTCATAAACAGCCAGCGGCTCAATAACACCAATTTCCTCTACTGAGGCCAAGATGCTTTTGAACTTCACGCTCCCCCGTATCCCTTCGGGGAAGGGGTGCATAGTTTGAATATCTTTGAGCGCGATGTTCTTCAATGATGCTTGAAAAGCATAAGTGATGTGTTTAGGCTGATTCATTGATATATGTTTCCCTATAATGGCTCAGACATTTACTGAGGTTCTCAGGCATATCTACGATTCTCTCTGCCCGAAGCAGTGTTTTGAAATGATTATCCTCAAACAAACGATTTAACCCAGAAAGAATGATCAGCAGCTGTTGTTGGCAAAATTCAGCCTGTGTTGCCATCAACTGTCTTCGCTTAATCTCATTCTCATACATTTGAAGTAGCTTCTCCTTATTGATAGGTGTATTACGCCTCGGAGTGAAGTGGTAAGTTTTACCATCACGCTTTCTCTGTTGGATCAGTCTCCTGATTTTGGCAATATCTCCGCGCTTTAGCTTCTGTTGTTGGTAGAGATCGGATAAAGCCGTTTGAACTTCTTTTTCTTTTGCACGGGAAATATCTACAGCAACGTCAATCGGCAAATAGCCTTTTTCTACGCCTGCAATCAGGCGTGCCTCACCTTCTCGCAACAAATGTAAAATTCCCCGTATGTATGCTTGATGAAGGCCAATTTTTCGTGAAATATCTTTTTCGGAATATCCACGTTCATACAACACCCGAATGGCAGACAGTATTTCCAAATTGGTGTGCTTACGTCTAGCAATATTTTCAGCCAGGCTGATTAAAAATCCTTCGTCACCACTAACCTCCACAATGTGACACGGTATGTACTCTTCACCTAGCTCTTGGCAGGCGGTCAATCTTCCTTCGCCGCATAATAGGCCATACCATTGTTCTCCATCCAATATTTCCGATTTGGTAACGGTAATCGGACGCTTTAGACCGACTGCCGCGATGCTGGCGACCAATTGGTTAAACACTTTGGGGTTCCTACTGCGTGGATTCAGGACCTTGATTCGATTGATCGGTAGTGTTTGAATCACCATCCTCATAAAATTGCCTCCTTAATCAATACCCGTTTACTCATGGCAAAAAAACGACTCAAATCTTTATGGCGATAACAATCCCAGTCAATTGGGTTTTGTTCCGTCAATCTCACTTTGGCACAATGGGTTTTTTCGGAAGGAAGTAGATAGTAATCTACTATTTTCTCCGCCGTTTCATCCAGCCGCACAGCTATGGTCAAATCAGGAGCAAGGCTACTGTCAAAACGTATAAACCAGCGTTTGGTACCAGCATTGGTTATCCGACAGCGTGCCAGCACTAGAGAAACAAAAAACTCCTGATTAATATGGAGTAAATCGTTTTCCGGAATGCGGGATACCGCTCCCCCCAGCCGCTCAATTTCTGCAATCGTCTGCTCAACCAGATCTGCATGAGTCCGTCTCAAGGCACGATTGATTTTCAGATAGCGATAGTCTCGGCTGGGTGTATAACCTACTTCCCGATAGCTCTTAAGTAGGCTTCCGAAGCGGCTACGGAACATACTGCTGGAAGGGCAATCTGCGGCTTCATCAATGATCAAACCAGACAGCTTGCCGTTAATTCGGAGTAGCTCCTTTAATTTATCCAGCATTTCTTCATTGCTCCAATGCCGGCTTCTTTGGTGGATAATGCTTTGGGCGGCATTGAACAGTACGGTGGAAACAATGGGTTGAAAGACTGAATTAGCCCGTACCCATTGTTCGGAGGCATTCTTGCCTTTATGTGGCTTGAAGGGCGAATAGCTGCTTTTGTTCCAGACATTATTGCCGATGTATTTTTCGTTAATCAGGATTTGATGCACAACACCTCTAGTCCAAGAGGTGCCACGGTCGGTCAAAATGTGCTGTCTGTTTAAATCATCAGCTATCGCCTGTTCGCTCATTTTTTGGTAAATGAAGTCCTCGTAAATTTTCCGGATAACGGCCTGTTCATGTTCCGGGCCGGGAACCAGAATTACCCTGTCGGTTTGGATACTCTTATGTTCCCCGGCCTTAAGCTCAAATTTTGGCTGCCTATTCTCGTCTACCAACAAGCGGCGCAATCCGTACCCTGCAGAGCCACCTTGTCGGAAACCGAGCCTGATCAAGTTTTCTTGCCCGAGAAAAACCTTCTTTGATAGCCCCTTGCTAAAGAGACCGGCGGAAGTTTGCTGGAATACATCTATGATACCTGTTACTACCGGATCCAACTCTTCTGTTGCCACTGGAATCGGTTCCGCACATTTGTGCAGAATGATGTTTTGCTGCTGACAGAGGTATTGGTAATAACTAGATTCTTGCGGGTCAATAAAGCGTCCCCAGCGACTCGCGTCATAAACCAAAATATGACCGAAATCTGCTTTGCCGCTTCTGACCAAATCAATTAAGTTCAAGAACTGATACCGTTTTTGCGTCACGACTCCGCTGATGCCTTCGTCAATAAATTCACCAACAACGGTCAGTCCATTCTTATTGGCATATTCCAGCAAAAAAGCTTTCTGGTTATCAGGCGAATATTTCTGATGATCCGTGGACATACGGATATACAGAACCGCTTTTTGCTGTTTTGATAACTGTTCCTTTGGATCCATAACAAATGGCAGGTAATTTATTGATTAACAGAATATAAAGGAACAGTTAGGAAAAATGTTGCACTCAAATGGAAAAAAACTTCCCTTGAAGAATATCAATGAAGATATGTGGAAAGAGTTACTCTCAAGCGCTTTATACAAAGAATTGCAGAAAAATCATGTCAATGTCAAAAACCTTGCACATTGGACAGGTGTATCAGAGCGAACAGTCAAAAACTGGTTGGAAAAAAGGTTTATGCCTGACAGTTTGGCTATGATCAGGTTGATGCAGCATTCAAGCTTTGTCCGTCAAATCGTACTCACTCAGATCTGTTTAAGCGAAAACTTGAAGGCGGCAATGTTCGTGTGTGAATTCAAAAAGTTTCTTGCTTCATCAGAAGCATATCTGAGAGACTGATACTAGTAAAACAGGCATCTCCTGAAGGATATGCCTGTTTTGATTTCATAATACAGATCACTCAGAGCGATCTAGTGTCGAGAATGTCATCTCAGGGAACTTTTCTCGTGCAAGCCGGCGTAGATTAGTTTGATGCTCGGTACCCGAACAGAGAAATAAAAAATAGTTTGCTGTTTGCTGTTAAAATAGTCTTCCGATTGCCCGACGCGCCACCGTTTCTGCGTTTTGTTTCCATCACTCAATTGCAACCGTTCCCATGATCCGCCTTGCCCTGTTCGCCGACATCCACGGCAAATTCCTGCTCCCCTTCAAGCTCTCGCACCACTACCAGCAAACCACCGGCCAACCCATAGACTTAATTGTCCAATGCGGCGATATGGGCGCATTTCCGGATAAGGGCCGTATGGACAAGGCCACGCTGCGTCATGCGGCGAGGGACCGCGACGAATTGGGCTTTATGGATGATTTTGTGCACGCCAAGCCGCCGATCGCCCAATTCCTCGACCGGCTCAACCTCAATATGCTCTGCGTACGCGGCAATCATGAAGACCATGAATTTTTGGATGAATTGGAGCGGCAAAGTGTGCAGGCTGCTTTTCCGATTGATGTTTATCAGCGCGTTTGGGTGCTGAAAACGGGCGAGCCGTTTGTGTTGCAGAAGGATGGCGAGTCGCTGGAAATTCTCGGCATCGGGCGCATTGGCGATAGGAAACAGCGGCCGCACGGCGAATTTATTCAGGAATATGAACGGCAAACCCTGCGCCACTTTGTTAAAGACTGCCTGAAAAACAAACACGACCCCGATGTGTTGATAACGCACGACCAGCCTGCCGACAGCCAAAGAGGTTACGGCGCGGAAGAGATCGCCAGTGTGTTGGACCAGCTGGCGTTTACCTACCATTTTTACGGGCACACGGGCGAGGCATACCAAAACAACTTCGCGGATAACGGCATCACCCGGTCGGTAAAAATTAAAGAATTGGAATTTGACGGACAGGGAAAATTGTCGGAAGGCTGTATGTTGATTTTGGAAGTGGAGCAGAAGAAAGGGGACAAGCTGTTTACGCTTTCGCCTGTACTGTTAAACGAGATCATTCATTTTATGCAGGACACTTGGCGGTATTGCTGATGCGGAAAGGACGGATTGAAAACCCGTCCTTTTGTTTTGCCGGTTGTTTTTCAGGTAGCCTGCACCATTCAAGTCTACCTGAAAATTCATTTCTAAAATAAAAAGCTCATTCATTCAATGCTGCCAATCTCGCCCGAACTTTTGCAGCCGCATCTTCCGTGCTGTTGCCAACGATAACATTTTGCTTGTCATCGAAATACTGCATGGCAGGGAGGTCGCGCAGGAAGCCGTCAATATCTTGTGCGGTCAGGAAACGGCCGTGCATATCCCAGCCGACATTGAGGGCACGTCCTTTGACGGCGGCCATGCGGTCGTGCAGATGGCCGTAGAGGTGGTATAGGCCGTGGTGGATACCGTCCCATTCGTATAAAGGATAGTGGCACAAAATCGCGGTATTGCCGATTTCGGGCAGTTTGAGCCGCAGGTAATGGCTGGCGGACGAGAGCAACGGATGGCCGTCGGCTTTGCGCGTGTTGAGGAAATGTGCTTCGTTTTGCCAAATCAGGTAGTCGTGGTTGCCGTAGATCAAATGGTGTTGCCCGTTAAGCCGTTGCAGCACGGCTTCGATGTGTGCGGGATTTTTGGCAAAGCAGACATCGCCGAGGTTGTACACAGTGTCTTGCGGGGTAACGACGCGGTTCCAGCAGTCGATCAGGTATTCGTTCAGCTCGTTGGTGTTATCGCTTTGTAGGCGGAATTGCGGGCAGTATCGGGCGATGTTGGGATGGGAGAAGTGCCAGTCGGCGGTGAAATAGGTTTGGGACATGGGATACTCGGTTTCGGGTGATCTGACAATGAAAAATAAGGTGCAGGCTGCTTTAGAGGCCGTCTGAAACAGGGTTGGGGCGATAAAAAGCAGCCTGCACTTTTTTGCCCATCTATCTGCCGGTCAATACCAACCGTCGGCAGAAGGCTTCCCAGTCGGTAAGGTGCACAACGTGCGTGCCGTCTGCCAACGGGTGTACATCGGAAGCGCAGGCAGTGCGCCAATAGATGTAAAACGGAAGTTTGGCGATGTCGGCTTCCAATACGGCAGCATTGTCTTGTTCTGGCGTATGCACAATCGGCAGGCCGAAATAGCTATATTGGCCGTCTGCAGCTTGTTTACTGGTATGGCCGGTTTGGCCGCGGTGTTTACCGGTACGGACAAACCGGCGGCAGAATGCGTTCCAATCGTGCAGAAAAACGGCGGCTTGCCCGTCTATTAGGCTTTGGGCAGAACCGATGCTGCTGTCCCGCCAAAATGAATAGAACGGCAATTCGGCGATGTGGTACTCCATGACGACAGGATAATCGCCCTGTCCTGCCGGCCGCATCACCGGAACGCCGAAACAGGCGGTTTCAGGCAAGGTATGTGCAGGCTGCATGAAGGCGTTTTGTAGGATAACGGCCGCTTCGGCAGGGTCGATGCCCAAACTGTCTATGGCAGGCTGCAAAGTTGCGGGCAGGTCGCAAAAGCAGCCTGCACCGGCCGGAAGGCAATACACCGAGTTGTGCGTATGGGCCAGAGGTGCCGCCCATCGGGTAACGGGCGAAGTGCGGATCCGACCGCCTGCGGCAAAGCGCCCCGACCCGTCTTGAGCGACCGTGCCGTACACCACGGCATAATCGGATTTGCCGGGCGTGTGGTAGCGCGTGAATGTCCAGTCGGTGAGCTTGCAGGAGATAAGGGCGCCGTCGTGGAAATGTTCGGATGGGATGGGGTTGGCGGGGGTGTTGGGCATAGTTCATTCCTTGAAGGGCGGTTTCAGGTAGCCTCAAACATAGGCCGCAGGCACGGCAACCAAATTCTCCGCCAACCAGATTTTTTGCGGGTACTGGTTGATGATCGTGCCGTGGGCGATGCCCAATTCGTTTGCCGGCAGCGTGTTGCGCAGCAGGTTGAAAGCAGCGGCCATTTTTTTATTGGGATTGGCGGTGGCTTTGATTTCAACGGGGTACAGCATCTGCTGGTGTTCGATCAGTAGGTCGATTTCTTTTTGATTGGTGTCGCGGTAAAAATAAATCGGCGGTTCTTGGCCTTGGTTGTGGAAGGATTTGATGATTTCGCCCACGACAAAAGTTTCAAAAAACTGCCCGCTCTTGGCTCCGTTTTGAATGGTTTCCGGCGTCAGCCATTTGGTCAGGTAGGCCATCAGGCCGGTGTTCAGCATATAGACTTTCGGGGTTTTGATGGCGCGTTTAAGGTGGTTGTTGCCATAGGGTTGCAGCAGATAGACGATGCCCGATGTTTGCAGCACGGTGAGCCAACGCTTGACGGTATCCACCGATACGCCGATTTCCTGGGCCACGCTGCTGTAATTCAATAATTCCCCGCTGCGGGCGGCAATAGCAATCATGAACCGAGTGAAATCGCCGCTGCTGCCTACATTGACCAATTGGCGCACGTCGCGTTCGATATAGGTGGCGACATACGAGGCATAGTAAACCTGCCAGTTGGTTGCGGGTTGCTCGTATAAGCGCGGCATATCGCCGCGGTGGATAATCTGCCAGATATTTTCGTGTTCGGGCAAACTGAATACCGGTTTCCGGTCAGCCAAATAGCCTTCGTCCGGCACAAAGGCCGTCTGAAAATCATCGCCGCGCATTTCGCGCCACGACAATCCGTTTAATTTCAATACCGCAATGCGCCCGGCCAGGCTTTCGCTGACATTTTGCATCAACTCAAAAGCCTGAGAACCGGACAGCAGGTACAGGCCGTTCTGCTTGCGCCGGTCTATATCCATTTTCAGCAGGGGGAACAGCTCGGGGGCATATTGGACTTCGTCCACAATCAGCGGTGGCGTGTGGTTCAATAAAAACAGTTGCGGCTCGTTTTCGGCTTGGTCGAGCAGCAAGGGATCGTCTAAGGTAAGGTATCCGTATTCGGGCGCAATGTGCTGAAGCAGCGTAGATTTACCGACCTGCCGCGCACCGGTCAGCAATACGGCGGGAAATTGGGCGGACAGCTTTTGCAGGACGGATTGCAGGTGACGTGGGTAATACATAACAAAATCCAGTTTAACTTAAGACAGAATCTTAATTTAAACTGTATTTTTGCGCAATACATCTTATTTTGTATGGTAATGATGCCGTAGGCCACACCGCGAAACAGCCGCTATATACACTCCTTGTTATACTGGCGTACATAGTCCTCGGGCGTGATGCGCCGCTCATTCTGGCTGTTAGGCAGGTAATCAACAATAGAGACCGGGCTAGATAACACGGTAGATTCTCCGGCGGTACAAAAGGTGCGTGAAGAGTTAACAGCATTAAGCGATCAGCGAGCATAACAGGAAGTAGCTGATGATGCTTACAGATACGCTAACCCGACTAAAAAAAAGAACCGCTCTTTCCAGTTAGGCAAGCTGACCGACAAAGGCACATCCGAACCACTGCTGAAACCAGAACATGCTCTTTCGCAGCTGCAGAGCATTTTTGACGTGGTTCAGATGGCGCCAAGGGGTGAGCTTATGGAGTACGGCACACAAGCCTCCCTGCTTCAAGCACACGCAACAGAACAGCAACGGATACTGCGTTCGACCCGTGTCGATATCAATGTAGTCTTGGAAACGGTACAAGGAACCCAAAATCCTTCCCATAATCTACTACACCCAGCCAGAGATATTCAGTCCCGGGAGGGTTCGCATTTGAAGTGCAACTTTCCATAACAGAAAAAGGCCAGTATGCAGTAGCATACGGCCTTTCCTGCAAGAAAGATTGCCATGAGCTACACACAACCGACCCAAGACGAACGGTACCATATCCAATACCTGTCCCGCCACTGCACCATTGCCGAAATCGCCAAACAGCTTAACCGCCACAAAAGCACCGTCAGCCGCGAAATCAGACGGCACCGTACCCAAGGGCAGCAATACAGCGCCGAAAAAGCCCAACGGCAAAGCCGGACTATCAAGCAGAGTAAGCGACAACCCTATAAGCTCGATTCGCAGCTGATTCAGCACATCGACACCCTTATCCGCCGCAAACTCAGTCCCGAACAAGTATGCGCCTACCTGCATAAACACCACCAGATCACACTCCATCACAGCACCGTTTACCGCTACCTTCACCAAGACAAAAGCAACGGCGGCACTTTGTGGCAACATCTCAGAATATGCAGCAAACCCTACCGCAAACGCTACGGCAGCACATGGACCAGAGGCAAAGTGCCCAACCGCGTCGGCATAGAAAACCGACCCACCATTTTCGACCGGAAAACCCGCATCGGCGATTGGGAGGCCGACACCATCATCGGCAAAGATCAGAAAAGCGCATTATTGACCTTGGTCGAACGCGTTACCCGCTACACCATCATCTGTAAATTGGATAACTTAAAGGCCGAAGACACTGCCCGGGCAGTCATTAGGGTATTAAAGGTCTATAAAGCCAGAGTCCACACCAATCACCATGGATAACGGCAAAGAATTTTACCAACACACCAAAATAGCCAAAGCATTGAAGGCGGAAACCTATTTTTGCCGCCCTTACCATTCTTGGGAAAAAGGGCTGAATGAGAACACCAACGGACTCATCCGGCAATATTTCCCCAAACAAACCGATTTCCGAAACATCAGCGATCGGGAGATACGCAGGGTTCAAGATGAGTTGAACCACCGGCCGAGAAAAACACTTGGCTGCGAAACGCCAAGTGTTTTATTCTTGAATCTGTTCCAACCACCGGTACCATAGTGTTGCACTTGAAATGCGAATCCAAGGAGGTCCAAATCTTTTCCAGATTACTAACCGCTACCCACGCCCGCCTACTCGGGCACATGACCGCCGAGTTTCACAGGAACCAGCTCAACCGTTGCTATGCTTCTGCGATAAGTATGAACTCAAAAAAGCGTAAGAGTGTACTTTTCAGCGAGCCATTACGATAAAGGCGTATCCAGTCAATCAGTCATCTTTTTCAGGGATGAAAACTATCTCTACCTCTACAGCACAACGTCTCCCTACCAGTACGGCCGATTGATTTACCCATACAGTGATATCGGCCAAGACCATCACCGCGAGTCTCCCATCATGGGAAATAGCTAATATGGAACCCAAAAATTTTATGTTCAATATTGGTGCTATGTCCCAAATCATTCTGTTACTGATTGAACACAGGGAGATTACCACCATCAACAGTAATGTGAATCTCATGCCCATGCGGCGATCACATTTTACCAACACAGTAGGCTAGTCATCCCCCCGTTTCTGCGCACCGGACTTTTATACTACATGCAATCCAAAAACCGAAGAGATAATTTTGCAGCGAATAGCACGTCCAATTTTTCAGGCCATCTGCTGCCCGGTAGTTTTGCAAACAACTTGTCGGCCATTGTCAAAAGCATTCATCAAGCATAACAAAAATTCATCGGTTGACGGGATATAAAACAGCAATATAAAAGCAGCAACATAACCAGTCTCTTGTATCGGCATCACCTACTACAGTCCAAATGTCTTTTTTCACTATGTCCCACCTTACCGATAAATTTCCTGCTACGACCACAACTCCAACTAGGAGAAATACCGGTTGATGGTCAAAGTGTGCTAATCATCAACAATGAGCCTCCATTTATACAAGAAATATATTCTACTCGATCCAAGTCTTCATGTTGATTATTGATCAATCCACCACACTTGAGATTTGGAAGTATCCTTCCTCTAAAAAATACAAAACGGCTGAAGCCGTCACCCTCTCGCCAACATCACCACATTAGCCCATTAAACCGCCCTATTGTAATTTATATGACATAGGTCATTTATAAATAGGTATACTATATATATATTAAATATAAAGAATACCTTTTTTTTGAAAAAAGGCAACGGGCTTTTCAAAAATAACTCGCTTTTTTGGATCATCACATATTTGCATATCAAGCATCGTTCATTTATGAAAAAATAGATGACGCGTCTGTTCTTTTTTCCAGCATAAGAAAAAAATTCCGGCAGGCAGGCAGAAATTCCTATCAAAATTCCAACAACCGCATACCAGACTCCTCAATAAAAGTGTCACGATCGTATTGACGCAAGCGCAGTTGGCAGAACGTTTGAATTTAAGCCTTGATGCCATATCGCGTTTGGAGCGTGGCAATATTGGTTTGACGGTGGAACGAATTGGTTGAGCTAGCGGAAATTTTTGGTTGTGAAACGGCAGATTTATTGCATGAAGGCAGCACTCGGGTGCGCGACCAAGTGAGGGAATTGGAAGATTTGTTGCAGGAATTGGCAGAAGAAGAACGAATTGAGTTGCTAAGCTTGGTAAGACAAATGATTGAATGGAAAAAGCGTTAGCGGTTTTTAGTCGAGCTGATTACATATTTTTACCATTTTATTCTACTCATTTACATAAATTATGCTTTGCCAATGTTGTCAAATTTACGTTAAAGAATTATTATGCTTTGATAAGAACCATTAAATTTAAGTAATAGACTGTTTATAAAACATGTTTAACAGAAAGTCCAATTGCTTAATTGAATGACAACCGTAATGTTCTAGCCATGTTCTCAATATTGAACTAATTTAAGTTATTTAAGGAGTTTCCTCATGAATAAAACCCTTTATCGCATTATCTTCAACCGCAAACGCGGCTGTATGATGGTTGTTGCCGAAACCGCCAAGCGCGAGGGTAAAAGCTGTGCCGATACCGATTCAGGCAGCGTTCATGTTGAAACCAATCCTATTAACGGTTTTGCTCTTCGTTCTCGCGCATTCTCCATTTCCCTATTGGGCTTTTCCCTGTTTTTAGCTCTAGGTACAGCAAGTATCACCCATGCGCAAGGCATTGTTGCTGATAAACATGCGCCCAAAACCCAACAAGCCACGATTTTGCAAACAGGTAACGGCACACCGCAAATCAACATTCAAACCCCTACTTCGGCAGGGGTTTCTGTCAATCAGTACCAGCAGTTTGATGTGAATGGCAAAGGGGCGATTTTAAATAACAGTCGTGGTAATGTGCAAACACAGCTAGGTGGTTGGATTCAAAGCAATCCTTGGTTGGCAAGGGGCGAAGCTCGGGTGATTGTCAATCAAATCAACAGCAGCCATCCTTCACAACTGAATGGCTATATTGAAGTGGGTGGACGACGGGCTGAAGTAGTGATTGCCAATCCAGTGGGGATTGAAGTCAATGGCGGTGGTTTTATCAATGCTTCTCGTGCGACTTTGACCACAGGTACACCACAATATCAAGCAGGTGCATTAACAGGCTTTCAAGTCCGTTCGGGCGAAGTGGCCATTCATGGACAAGGTTTGGATACACGAGATACGGATTACACCCGCATTCTCAGTTATCACACCAAAGTCAATGCGCCAATCTGGGGTAAAGATGTTCGGGTGGTGGCAGGACAAAATGATGTGGCGGCAACAGGTGATGTGCATTCGCACATTCAAAGTAATGCAGCTGCCAATACATTAACCCAAGGCGCAAATGCACCTATGTTTGCCATTGATACAGGTGCATTAGGTGGGATGTATGCCAATAAAATCACTTTAATCAGCACGACTGAACAAGCTGGCATTCGCAATCAAGGACAGTTGTTTGCCACAGCTGGCAATGTGGCGATAGATGCCAAAGGGCAGTTGGTTAATAGCGGCACGATTGCCGCCACAAATGCACAAGACGCGAATCATTCAGAGGCGCACAAAGTCAATATCCGCAGTCAAACCGTTAAAAACAGCGGTACGATTGCTTCACAACAAAGTACGCAAATTCAAAGTCAATCCATTCAAAACACAGGCACAGTATTATCTTCCGGTGAATTAGATATTCACAATTCAGGTAGCCTGAAAAACCAAACATCAGGCAATATTCAAGCAGCACGTTTGGCTGTTCATACCGACGCACTGGATAATCAAGGTACGATTGCACAAACAGGTTCACAAAAACTGCATATTCAAGCCAATGGTCAATTAAGCAATAGTGGCAAAATCGGTTTGCCAGACACAACACCGACTGCATCAAATAATTCAGGCAACCATACAGGCAATCACCACAATACACCTTCTCATTCATCAGCTACCGCACCCACAACTGCCACAGGTATGGGTAGCGCAACCGTTTCTACTTCAATCACAAATGCACCTACCTTTGCTGATGGGACAATCCAAACGCGTGGGGCATTGAATAATTCAGGCAACATCATTGCCAATGGTCAAACAAATGTTACTGCTCAGCACGGTCTCCACAATGCAGGGCAAATGGCTATTCATCAGTTAAACGCCAAAGGTTCGGCATTTAACAATCACAATGGGACGTTAATCAGTGATAAAGCCCATATTCAAACCAACAATCTCAATAATCAAAACGGCAACATCACAACACGCCAACAATTAGCGATTGAAACCGCTCAGCTGAATAATGCCAATGGTCAATTGTTGTCGGCAGAAAAAGCGGATTTAGCGGTTTCAGGCAGCCTGAATAATACGCAAAAAGCAGAAATTCAAGCCAAGCATTTAAATCTCGATGTTGGTCATTTGGATAATGCGGGTCATATTCTTAGCGAAAGTGGTCGTATTGCCAGTCAAAACAGCTTACGCAATTCGGGCAATATTGCTGTTGGAGAACTGACAACAAAAGGGCAAATCTTAGACAATACCCAAGGGCAAATTGCCGTAGATAAAGCCGATATCCAAAGTCAGCAACTGCTCAATCAAAACGGCAACATCACGACCACAAAACAACTGACTGTCCATAGCCAAAAGGCAGAAAACCAACAAGGCAAACTTTTGTCTGTTGAAAATGCACAATTCACCGTTTCAGGCAGCCTGAATAATCAAAATGGCGAAATCGCGACCAATCAACAACTGACCATTAACGATGGTCGGCAGTACACCCTTGCCATTGATAACACGAACGGCAAGATTCAATCGGGTCACGATGTTGTTATTCAGGCAAAATCTTTATCCAACAATGGTATGCTTGCAGCTGATAATAAGCTCGATATTGTGTTAAAAGATGATTTCCATGTGGAGCGCAACATTGTAGCGGGCAATGAACTTTCATTCAACACACAAGGCAGCCTGAAAAATTCACATACTTTACAAGCTGGAAAACACATTCAGATTCAAGCGAACAGCATTGATAATGCAGCGCAAGGCAGTATCCAATCAAGCGGCACAACAAATATTGTCGCGCAGCACAATTTAACCAACCGTGGCTTGATTGACGGACAACAAACCAAAATCCAAGCGGGGCAAGTGAATAATATCGGTACAGGTCGGATTTATGGCGACAATATCGCTATTGCGGCTACTCGCTTAGACAATCAAGATGAAAACGGCACAGGTGCCACCATTGCTGCACGAGAAAACCTGAATTTAGGGGTTCATCAATTAAGTAACCGTGAAAACAGCCTGATTTACAGCGGTAATGACATGGCAATTGGCGGTGCATTGGATGCCCAAGGTCAAGCCATAGGAAAAGCCAAAAGCATACGCAATGCCAGCGCCACCATTGAAGCCGCCGGCAAAATGCGTTTAGGCGTAGAAAAGCTGCTCAATACCAATGAGCATTTGCAAACGCAGTTGGTAGAAACAGGGCGTGAGCATATTGTGGATTACGAAGCATTTGGACGCCACGAATTATTGCGAGAAGGTACACAGCAAGCATTGGGTTGGTTTGTGTACAACGATGAATCAGACCATTTACACACGCCCGATGGTGTGAATCATGAAAATTGGCATAAATACGATTATGAAAAAGTCACCCAAAAAACCCAAGTTACCCAAACCGCGCCAGCCAAAATCATTTCAGGTAATGATTTAACCATTGATGGTAAAGAAGTATTTAATACCGATAGCCAAATCATTGCTGGTGGCAATCTCATTGTGCAAACAGAAAAAGACGGTTTGCATAACGAGCAAACCTTTGGCGAGAAGAAAGTCTTCAGCGAAAACGGTAAGTTGCACAACTACTGGCGTGCGCATCGTAAAGGACGCGATGAAACAGGACATAGCGAACAAAACTATATTTTGCCAAAAGAAATCACCCGCAACATTTCACTGGGTTCATTTGCCTATGAATCGCATAGCCAAGCATTAAGCCATAACGCACCTAATCAAGGCACAGCTTTACCGACAAGCCAATGGGATAATATCCGTACTGTACAAAACAACGGTATTTCGCTACCCAATACACCCAATCCTTTTACCCAACTACCCAGTAGCAGTCTATACATTATTAACCCAGCCAATAAAGGTTACCTTGTTGAAACCGACCCACGCTTTGCCAACTACCGTCAATGGCTAGGTAGTGATTACATGCTGGGCAGCCTCAAACTAGACCCCAACAATCTACATAAACGTTTGGGTGATGGTTATTACGAGCAACGCTTAATCAATGAACAAATCGCAGATCTAACGGGGCATCGTCGTTTAGATGGTTATCAAAACGACGAAGCACAATTCAAAGCCTTAATGGATAATGGCGCAACCGCTGCACGTTCCATGAATCTCACGGTTGGCATTGCACTAAATGCCGAGCAAGTCGCACAGCTAACCAGCGACATTGTTTGGTTGGTACACAAAGAAGTCAAACTTCCTGATGGCAGTACGCAAACCGTGTTGGTGCCACAGGTTTATGTGCGTGTGAAAAATGGCGACATAGACGGTAAAGGTGCATTGCTCTCTGGTAGCAATGCACAAATAGACGTTTCAGGCAGCCTGAAAAACTCAGGCACGATTGCAGGGCGCAATGCACTGATTATCAACACCGATACACTGGACAATATCGGTGGACATGTTCATGCACAAAAAGCAGCCATTTCTGCCACACAAGACATCAACAATATTGGCGGTACTCTTTCTGCTAAAAATGCCCTGATACTTCAAGCAGGCAACAACATCAACAGCCAAAGCACTACCGCCAGCAGTCAAAATACACAAAGCAGCAGCACCCACCTAGACCGAATAGCAGGTATTTACATCACAGGCACAGAAAAAGGTGTTTTAGCAGCGCAGGCAGGTAATGATATTAACATCATCGCCAGTCAAATCAGCAATCAATCAGAGCAAGGACAAACCCAGCTGCAAGCAGGGCGCGACATTAACCTAGATACGGTACAAACCAGCAAACATCAAGCAACCCATTTTGATGCTGATAACCATGTTATTCGCGGTTCAACTAACGAAATTGGTAGCAATATTCAAACGCAAGGTGATGTTAACCTGTTAGCAGGCAATAACCTCAATGCCAAAGCTGCCGAAGTCAGCAGCGCAAACGGTACACTCGCTGTGTCTGCCAAAAATGACATCAACATCAGCGCAGGCATCAACACGACCCATGTTGATGACGCGTCCAAACACACAGGCAGAAGCGGTGGTGGCAATAAATTGATTATTACCGACAAAGCCCAGAGCCACAACGAAACCGCCCAAAGCAGCACTTTTGACAGCAAGCAAGTTGTATTGCAGGCAGGAAACGATGCCAACATCCATGGCAGCAACGTCATTTCTGACAATGGCACCCATATCCAAGCAGGCAATCATGTTCACATTGGCACAACCCAAACCCATAATCAAAGCGAAACCTATCATCAAACCAAAAAATCAGGTTTGATGAGTGCAGGTATTGGCTTCACGATTGGCAGCAAAACAAACACACAAGAAAACCAATCCCAAAGCACCGAACATACAGGTAGTACCGTAGGCAGCCTGAAAGGCGATACCACCATTATGGCAGGCAAACACTACCAACAAATCGGCAGTACCGTTTCCAGCTCGGAAGGCAACAATACCATCCATGCCCAAAGTATAGACATTCAAGCGGCACACAACCAATTAAACAGCAATACCACCCAAACCTATGAACAAAAAGGCTTAACGGTGGCATTCAGTTCGCCCGTTACCGATTTGGCACAACAAGCTATTGCCGTCGCACAAAGCAGCAAACAAGTCGGACAAAGCAAAAATGGTCGTGTCAATGCCATGGCAGCAGCCAATGCAGGCTGGCAAGCCTATCAAACAGGTAAGAGTGCACAAAACTTAGCCAACGGGACAACCAATGCCAACCAAGTCAGCATCTCCATTACCTATGGCGAGCAAAAAAACCAACAAACCACCCAAATTCAAGCAAGCCAAGCCCAAGCAAGTCAAATTCAAGCAGGTGGTAAAACCACATTAATTGCCACAGGTGCAGCAGAACAATCCAACATCACCATAACAGGTTCAGATGTAGCGGGTAAAGCAGGTACCACCCTGATTGCCGATAACGACATCACACTCCAATCCGCCGAACAAAGCAGCAGAGAACGCAGCAACAACAAAAGCAGCGGCTGGAACGCAGGAGTCGCCGTATCATTCGGACAAGGGGGCTGGTCATTGGGCATTACCGCAGGCGGCAATGTCGGCAAAGGCTACGGCAATGGCGACAGCATCACCCACCGGCATAGCCATATTGGCGACAAAGGTAGCCGAACCATCATTCAAAGCGGCGGCAACAGCACCATCAAAGGCGCCCAAGTCATTGGCCAAGGCGTACAAGTTGATGCCCAAAACCTGACCATTCAAAGTGTACAAGATAGCGAGAGCTATCAAAGCAAACAACAAAACGCCAGCGCACAAGTTACTGTCGGCTATGGATTCAGTGCCAGCGGTAGTTACAGCCAAAGCAAAATTAACGCTGAGCACCAAAGCGTCAGCGAACAAAGCGGCATTTATGCGGGTGATGCGGGCTATCAAGTGAATGTGAAACAACACACCCAACTTGATGGCGGCATTATCACCAGTAGCCAAAGCGCAGAAGATAACGGCAAAAACCGATTCATCACAGGCACACTTGCCAGCAGCGATATTCAAAATTACAGCCGATACAAAGGTGAAAGTTTCGGACTGGGTGCCAGCGCAACAATCAGCGGTAAAACACTGGGGCAAGGAGAACAAAACCATCCGCAAGACAGTCACTTAACAAGCGTAGCGGATAAAAACGGTACAAGTTCATCAGTAGGTTATGGCAGCGATCGAGACAATCAAAGCAGCATCACAAAAAGCGGCATCAACACCCAAAATATCCGCATTACAGATGAGGACAAACAAATCCAACTGACGGGCAAAACGGCACAGGAGACCAAAGCCGACATATACACAAACACAACCAGCGAAACCGCGCAACAACATTCAGGCAGCCTGAAAAACGTGTTTGATAAAGAAAAAGTGCAAAGTGAACTGGATTTACAAAGAGCGGTTAGCCAAAGTTTCAACCAAAACGTTCAAGCAGCCAATACCGAAATTAACCAACGCCTTGACCAACTCAAAGCACAACTAGAAAAAGGCGAGATAAGTCAAAGCGACTACGACACCCAAGTGAAAAATTGGCAACGAGGACAAGTGCTACTCAACAGCATCGCCGCAGGCTTAAGTGCGCCGACCCAAAGCACAACGGGCATAGTAGCCGCAACTGCATCACCAGCATTGTCATATGAAATTGGACAACAATTCAAAAAACACAATGCAGAAGGCACACCTGCACATATCCTTGCCCATGCGGTATTAGGAGCGGCTGTTGCAGCGGCAGGAGACAATAACGCCCTAGCAGGTGCGATTAGCGCAGGTGGGGCGGAGGCTGCTGCGCCGATTATCAGTAACTACCTCTACAATGAGCAAGATGGCAGCAAACTGACGGCGGAGCAGAAAGAGACTGTAACCGCGATTACAAATCTGTTGGGAACGGCTACGGGGGCGGCAATCGGAAACAGCGCAACAAACGCAGCACAAGGTAGCCTGAATACACAGAGCGCAGTGGAGAATAATTATATTTCTTTCCCAAACAAAAATGACGCAATGCAATTTATTAATATCATCGCACCCTCTACTCCAAATTTAAAATTGAAAGTTGATGAAAACAATAGATTAGTCATTGATGGTTATCATTATGAAAATTTAGATGGTGTATTAACTTTGGTATCTGATGAAACAGGAGCGCCAATTGTTTTACAAGGAAAAACTGTATTTGAAAATCTTTTAATTAGTAGCATGAAAAACCCTGATGAAAATAAATTTCCTATTACAGATAATCCGACACTATATGTTGATTCATATGCCAAAATGATTTGGGATCCAAGTGATTTTAATACACCAAACATGAATGATAATGCTCAAACAAATAAAGAATATCAGCATTTAGCAAATCGTTTACTTATTACACAACCTATAGTTGAACGTTTAAATTCTCAAAATTATACCCAAAATAGTGAAGAATTTGATAAAGCGGAAACAGAACTAAATTCAATCTTACATAAATATCGATATAATCGTTTAAAAGATTTTTTAACAGATGTAACACCTATAAAGTTGAAAGAACGACAAGGTCAAAATTTGACATCTGAAGAGCATAATTTGCTGCAAGATGCAAATTTAGCATTTCAATATCATACCATACTAAAGATGTTCTCAGATAATATTTATAAAAAAGGGATGAATGTACAGAGTGATATTCTAAAAGAAAAATTCCCACACCTAAAAGATAAAATTATTAGTGCAGATAAGCCTGAAAATTATACAGAAAATGGAAAGGTTGTGGGTTTAATGTCAGATTTTGGAGCAGTAAAATTTATTATGTACACTAATCCAGAACAAAATCAAATATTGAAAACTAGATTTATTATCGAATAAATAGAAAGCCGTCTTATGTATAGTAATAAATTAATAACCCTGTTTTTTCTATTGCCTTTATTGTGCCATGCAGTTGAGTTTGATGAAACTCAATATAACGACTGTAAAGATAGATCTATGGTATGTGCTGCTAGAATTTATTCTCCCAAAGGCAATAACTATAAATCTATGTGGTTTGATAATGGCAAGTTAGTATTTATATCCTTTACTAATCAACAAATGGAAAATCAAAGTCACCTATCTCTAGCGATGTTTATTAGTGATGACAAAATATCTAGTACCAATATTGATGAATTTTTAGCATCTTTCGATCCTGATAAATATCGAATATTTCATGATCCAAGATATAAATTTTTACCATTAGTATGTCGAACTCATTGTAATCCTTATTCTCTTTTTAATATTGATAACAAATTTAAACCTGATGAGAAAGATAAAATCTTTTTTTCAATCCCGACAGATAACACAGATTTTTATAAGAGTTTTTATTTAAATAAGGATTATATAGAAGGTATATATCCTAATTAAATGTGTTAATCTTTATTAGGTAGTGATGGTTTTGTCATGTGGCTTAGGCGCAATTGATTATGTGGTATGCCTCCGCAGATCAAAAAAACAGGGCAACCTCTAGCAATATTCAACGATTTATTCCTGCAAACTTACCTAGTATTGGAGATTCATTTAATGCCATTCCATCTTATCAATAAAAATCTAAATACCATATTTGGTTGTATGGTAATTATGTTTGGGATTTGTTTTGCATTATTGATAACAGAAGCTCAACAAGAAGGTAAATTAGGTTACAAAACGGATAATAGAGAAAGAGTGCAAAGGATATTCTCTGAAATACCGACTATGGTTGAACCATATCAAGTATCTGATAGCAATTCATTTACAAGAGGTCCTACAACTTTTGTGACTTTTTATGTTAAAGGTTCGGACTCTGAACTAGAAAAATTAGCTCTGATTGCAAACTCTAGGCATGGATAAAGATACTGCACAATGGGCAGCCCTGATGGGAGATTTAGCCTTAGCCAGCGTAGCCTGTGCAATTAACATAAAATGTTAAATGGTAGGGTGGGCAACTCGTTGCCCACGCAGTTCAGTCTCATGTGCTAAAACTATGTTTTAACGTGAAATATTTCATTTCAGGCTGAAACCATTTTTTGTTTTAACCAACACCAACCCTAACTTAAAATATGCCCATCACTCCACCCTTAAACATCATCTCCCCTAAACTCTACCCCAATGAACAATGGAACGAAAGCGAAGCACTCGGTGCCATCACTTGGCTATGGTATCAGTCGCCTACGCATCGCCAAGTACCTATTGTGGAGATGATGACGTATATATTGCCTGTGTTAAAAAACGGGCAGTTCGCTTTGTTTTGCAAGGGTACCCAACCAATCGGTTATATCTCATGGGCTTATTTTGATGAAGTAGCGCAGGCGCATTATTTAGAATCTGACCGCCATTTGCGCGACAACAGCGATTGGAACTGTGGCGACAATATTTGGCTGATTCAATGGTTTGCGCCATTGGGACACAGTCATCAAATGCGCTCAGCTGTGCGCCAGTTATTTCCTAGTACGACAGTACGCGCCTTGTATCATAAAGGGAGCGATGAGGGTTTAAGAATTTTAACTTTTAAAACTTGATGCAATCGTGTATTGAATACCCATTGATGATTTTATTGATTTTGCGACCATGCCATGAAACTTCCTTTATCCTATTTGCCTAATATTCGCTTTTTGTCTTGGTGCTGCTTATCGGCAGGTATCATCGCTCCTGCTACTTTGTTGGCCGCCCCCAACCCTGCCGAAATCCGTATGCAGCAAGATATTCAGTAACGCCAACGCGAAGAGCAGTTGCGCCAAACCATGCAGCCTGAAAGCGATGTGCGTTTGCATCAAAAAAACACGGGGGAAACGGTTAATCAGTTGATGGGCGATGACAGCAGCCAACCGTGTTTTGCCATTAACGAAGTGGTGTTGGAAGGCGAACACCATGCTCGGTTTCAGTTTGCCCTAAAACGTGCCTTGCGCGAAACGGGTTTTCAGGCTGGCAAGTGTTTGAATGCAGGCGACATCAATCACATTATGACGGTTACGCAAAATATTTTGATTGGACGGGGTTACACCACCACGCGCATTTTGGCTGCGCCACAGGATTTAAACAGCGGTAAGCTGGTTTTAACGGTGTTGGCAGGTTATCTTAAAAACGTTGAAGTGGATATGTCGCAAGCGAATCAAACCCATGCTGGACGCATTGCGGCGTTTCAAAATGAATTTCCCACGCGTTCAGACGGCATCTTGAATTTGCGCGATTTGGAACAGGGTTTGGAGAATTTAAAGCGTATTCCAACAGTGGAAGCAGATATTCAAATTGTGCCTGTGGAGGGGGTACCCAATCAAAGTACGGTACTGGTGAAATGGCAGCAAAGATTGGTGCCTTATCGTTTGAGTGTGGGGATGGATGATTCGGGTACAAAGGCAACAGGTAAATATCAAGGCAATGTTACTTTCTCGGCGGATAATCCATTGGGATTAAGCGATTTGTTTTATGTGAACTATGGACGTTCCATTGGTAATGTTCCCGATGAAACAGACAGTTCAGGCAGCCTGAAAAAAGGTGGTACACACAATTATGCGCTGCATTACTCTGTGTCGTTTGGCAAATGGACATGGGTATTCAATCACAGCGGCTACCGCTATCATCAAGCCGTAGCAGGATTAAGTGCAGCGTATGATTACAACGGTAAAAGTTACAACACCGATTTGGGTTTCAACCGCCTAATCTACCGCGATGCCAAACGCAAAACACATGTTGGTGCGAAATTATGGACACGCGAAACACAAAGCTATATTGACGATGCGGAGATTACGGTGCAACGCCGTAGAACGGCAGGTTGGTTAGCCGAGTTAAGCCATAAAGAATACATTGGCAACAGTACGGCTCAATTTAAGATTGCTTATAAACGTGGGACGGGTATGAGTGATGCTTTGCGTGCTCCCGAAGAAGCAGTTGGTGAAGGCACTTCGCGTATGAAGATTTGGACAGCCAATGCGGATGTGAATATCCCATTTCAAATCGGCAAACAATCTTTTGCTTATGACACCACGATTCAAGCACAATGGAATAAAACGCCGTTAACGCCGCAAGATAAAATCGCCATTGGCGGACGCCACACCGTGCGCGGTTTTGATGGCGAAATGAGCTTGGCTGCGGAACGCGGCTGGTATTGGCGCAATGATTTGAGCTGGCAGTTTAAACAAGGACATCAACTGTATTTAGGTGCAGATGTGGGACATGTTTCGGGACAATCGGCAAAATGGTTGTTGGGACAAACTTTGGCCGGTGCAACGGTTGGTGTGCGTGGGCAAATGAGAGCAGGTGGGAATTTGCACTATGATTTGTTTGCCAGTCGTGCGGTGGAAAAACCTAAGTATTTTCAGACGAAGAAATGGGTAACAGGGTTTCAGGTGGGGTATTCGTTTTGATGAGTGTGCATTAAAGATAAACCAAAGCTACTGGTTTTGTGCCAGTAGCTTTGGTTTTGATGTTTTATGTTTTTTCAGGTTGCTGTATTTCGCCCATAACAAAATCCGCCCATGCTTGCATCATTGGTCTACGTTGCTCCAACAAATCCGTACGATGATAAGCTGCTTCAACTTGATTGGCGACAGTATGAGCCAAAGCACGTTCAGCCAAATCTCGTGCATAACCTTGTTCGCTACACCAATCACGAAAGCTGGAACGAAAACCGTGTGCAGTAGCTACTCTGTTGGGTGTGTCGCTAGGGGCGTTGTGCTTGCGCAGAAACATTGTCATAACAGTATCAGATAGAATTGTTTGCTTTCTTGGTGATGGAAATACCAATGTATCATGAAGCCCACGAATGGAATTTAATAATTCTATCGCGTGAGTGCATAATGGAACGCGATGAATTATATTGGTTTTCATGCGGTCAGCAGGAATAGTCCAAACATTATTTTGCCAATCTATTTCCGACCATTGCATACCACGCGCTTCACCTGAACGGCAAGCAGTTAATATAATAAATAGTATAATTGCCCTACTTGTATCATAATGGTTCTTATTACTAATATTATTATTAATAAATTTAGGTATCTCTTTCCATGGCATTGCTGGTAAATGCTGCACGCGAATAATTTTACTAGGTAGAGGCGGTAATAATTTATCAACAATATCAACTGGATTGGATTGAGTAAAACCATGCGCCCAACTCCATGCCATAACAGCATGAATTCTCTGCTTAATTCTACTTGCTGTTTCATATTTTTCTAGCCAAATAGGTTTTAAAATATTTGCAATATCAATAGGTTGAATATCAGAAACCTTAATTTTCCCAATAACATCAAAAATATATCGATGCAAGGAGGATAGCCACTCATCTTGATGACGCTTATTCTTCCAGCTTGGTAGCAAACTGGTGTGAACAGCCAATGCTGCTTGCTGGAATGTAGGAATATTGTTTTTAAGCTGATTTTCAGTATTTCGCTTTGCTCTTTCTTCTAATGGATCTAAACCTTGCTTAACTAAATCGCGCATTGCTTGCGCCAATTTTCCTGCTTCTGCAATACTAATTTCAGGATATGTACCCATACCAGCATTTCTACGTTTCTTGGTAACAGGGCTTACATAGCGATAAACCCATTTACCACGACCTTTTGTAGAACTGGGATGTAAAGTTAATCCTGCGACCCCGCCGTGGGAAATGGCTGGCGAATCAGGGCGAAGATTTCTAGCTTTG
Organism: Neisseria elongata subsp. elongata; assembly: GCF_900113545.1. GTDB lineage: Bacteria > Pseudomonadota > Gammaproteobacteria > Burkholderiales > Neisseriaceae > Neisseria > Neisseria elongata. Next base: position 350,299 of record NZ_FOPS01000001.1, read on the forward strand.
GTATCTGTCAGGATTGCCATGAGTATTTCCGTTTGTGTTAATATTGGTATGCCATTAAGTATGCCATTTATTTGAGGATTTGTTTAGATAGAATTAGAAAATATCAGATAGTAATTAATTTAATATTTTGATTTTAAATAATTAAATTATTTAAATAAAATAAAATTAGATTCCTTTGGGTATTATTTTAGTAGACCCTGCCTCCACCAAGATATCCGATAAGTATCCTATACTTATCTTCATTTCTGTGTTTTTTGGCACACTATTGGCACATTTTCCATCAAAAAGCTACTCGATTTTAGACTTTTCACGCTGCTTGTCAGCCAAGTCAATCCAGCGGGAATAGTTTTCAAATTGAATAAAAACAAATGCTGCGGGTAATGAAAACAGTATCAACACCGGAACCATCTGCAACGGAAGCATCTACAACGGACCTAGGTACTCTCCGGTCACTAGGGAAGATAGCTGCTGGTCGTTGGTATGCATCATCACCTCTTGCTTAGGTTTTATCTTTCAGTGAGTGATAAGAACTAGATCCTTGCAACCATCCCTGCTTCCAAGCAAGGCTATCTGCCTTGTCAGACAACCTTGCTTTCTACCTCAATACCGCTTTTGATTGCCGATTTGGTCTCGGTAATCTGCCCTTTGCCCGTAGGTATGACTTTCTGCATCGGTGCGGATATGCTGTGAGTGAGCTTAAAGTGACTTTAACCCGGCATGCATCCCAGTCGTTGCCGGTGGTGGTACAGATACCGTTTGCACCGATGTGCGGACCTGATTTTGTCAGCCGCTGATGGACCAGGTCCGGATAACGCCAGCGATACCTACATCGGCATACGGGATATTGGAATCTTGTCCGCTCAATCGGTGCTTGATTAGGCTCAACAGATGGGGAAGTGTGCCTGACCAGGTTCTCCAGTTAGTGAATTTTGCCAAGGTCTCGGGCAGAAACCACTTCAAAAATATCAATCCATTGATATTTAATATTATTTCTACTTTATATTAAAAACCATACTATGCTCAGCATTAACAAGACCTTGTTCCATTACATGAATACACTTGTGGCCATCGTACTTTTATAGAGATAACCAGCTCCACCCAACCAAAGTGACCTGTTATTCACTCAGTGAACAAAGGCTTTTCTACGTTTCAAACCGCCATATGGTCTGCCGATATTCATCCTCCTTTGAGAATGGGCTGAAAAAAATTTTAGGGCTTTTTACTGCTAAGATGGTTGGTACCGATATAGGCAATAGATACGTACCTGACATTGTTGCTTATCCCACCGGTAAATTACCCGCCACAACGCAGTTTGGAACACAATCTTTCGTGGACAATGGATTAACTAAGCCACTTAAAGGCGAACTTTAAATTTGGAGAAAAAATGCAAACAGAAAGACGACTCAGGTTGCCTGATGTCCGCCACATGGTTGGCTACGGTACTACGACCACTTACTGCAAGTCCTAATTACTCATATGGAGGATTGAATATGTTGAACCAAATTCAGTTAAAACGTTACGCCGAGTTGTCAGGCTATACAGAAAAGGCTTTAAGGGACAAAATTAGCACCGGCGTTTGGGTAGAGGGACTCCACTACTACCGTGCACCTGACCGCCACATCTTAATCAACGTAAAAGAGGTAGAAAAATGGCAACGAAACGAATGCCAACCGGCTTAGTTATTCGCGACCGTAGTATCAAAATATGGTTCATGTATCGGGGTAAACGATGTTGGGAAAGCCTGCCGCTCAAGCCCACCACCGCCAACATCCGACACGCCACCAAACTCCGGGAAGAAATATGTACCCGAATCGCCATCGGCGTATTCGATTATGCCGAATTCTTCCCCGACTCCAAACGGGCGGAAGAAACGGAACGCAGCCCCACCTTCCGTGAGATGGCCGAAGCCTGGCTGTCCACCGTTAACCAGCTATCCCACTCCACCCTATCCCGCTATCGCGGCATGCTCAACAGCCACGTTCTGCCCAAAATTGGCGACATACCGATAGACCGTATCCAGTACAGTACCCTAGCCGGGCTGCTGGCTACCTTAGACTGTAGCGCAAAAACTCGCAACAACATCGCCACCGTTATTCGGCAGCCGTTTGTTCTTGCGCTCCGCGACGGTAGGATAAAAGACAATCCCGCCCAGCATCTGGCTAACGCCAAAGTGCAGAAAGAGCCGCCTGATCCGTTCACGCTCGAAGAGGCCGAAGCCATCCTAGGCTACCTGAAAAATGAACCTGTGTTTCACAATTACTTCGAGCTGGCCTTTTTTAGCGGTATGCGTACCAGCGAGCTTATCGCTCTCACTTGGCAGGACATCGACTTCCAAAGGCAGTGCGCGCGCGTGAACAAAGCATCCGTGGCTGGCAAGCTGAAAAGCACCAAAACCCACAGCTATCGAGACATCGAGCTCAATAGCTGCGCCTTGGAAGCTTTACGTAGGCAATGGCAAAGAACAGGACTAGCAAGCGGATACGTTTTCATCAATCCGAAAACCGGCAGCCCGTTTGAGAACGACAAAGTGCCGTGGAGACCGTGGCAGCACGCCATAAAAATAGCGGGGGTAAGGTACAGGAAACCCTACAACACCCGCCATACATTTGCCACACTCAACCTCATGGCCGGAGCCAACCCCATGTGGGTAGCCCGTCAGATGGGACACAGCACCATGAAAATGCTACTTGAAAACTATTCCCGCTGGATTGACTTGGCCGACAAGCAGCGTGAAAAGTCCAAAATTGAGCAGCTTCTTAGTGGAAAATGTGCCAATAGTGTGCCAAAAAACACAGAAATGGAGATAAGTACAGGATACTTATCGGATATCTTGGTGGAGGCGGGGGGAATTGAACCCCCGTCCGAAAGTCCTCTACAAAGCGTTCTACATACTTAGTCGTGTCTATTTAAAATCTCGTTCCTATCATGCCGACCGACAGGCCATCCAGAAACCAGTTACCTTAAATCTTATTCCCTACCAAGTAACCCGATAGGAAACCAGTCAATGTAAAATGACGTTGCGGTAGCGTGCGCTACACAGCCCATTGACCAACTGCTGCAACGGCAGGCCTTAAGCGGCCAGTGCGTAAGTTTCGTCGTTTGCGACTATTTAGATTCAGTGTTTTACGGGAAATCTGAGACCCCGGTATGCCCGCATCTGCTTCGCAACCCCCGTCGAAACCAAGATCGCCCCCAGATAAAGAGAGACGGATTATAGTGGAATTTTTAAGAATCTGCCACCTCTGCCGCAACAAGCTGGATTTACGCTGAAACCTTATCCAACTCGAAATATAAAACCGTCTTGAAAGAAGGCCGTCTGAAACTTTTCAGACGGCCTCTACTACTTTACTCTGCTGCCGGTTTGTCCAACAGGGCTTTCATCGACAAACGAACCCGACCGCGGTCGTCCACCGCCAAAGCTTTCACATTAACCGTTTGGCCGACCTGCAAATAATCGCCGACGTTTTTCACACGTTCATGAGCGATTTCGCTAATGTGTACCAAACCGTCTTTGCCCGGCATCACTGTTACGATTGCACCGACATTATTGTCGAGGATTTTCACCACAGTACCTTCGTATACCTTGCCCACTTCCACTTCGGCGGTAATTTCTTCGATGCGTTTTCTCGCTGCTTCGCCCGCTTCAGATGTAGTGGCGGCAATTGTTACTGTGCCGTCGTCTTCGATATTGATTTCGGTACCGGTCTCGGCAGTAATGGCGCGGATGGTTTCGCCGCCTTTACCAATGACTTCGCGAATTTTATCGGGGTTGATTTTCATGGTGTAAAGGCGCGGGGCATGCTGCGACAATTCCTGCGGGCCATCAACGGCTTCTTTCATCTGCGCCAGGATGTGCAGGCGGGCTTCTTTAGCCTGCTCCAACGCAATCTGCATGATTTCTTTGGTGATGCCTTGGATTTTGATGTCCATTTGCAGAGCGGTAACGCCTTCGGTCGTACCGGCAACTTTGAAGTCCATATCACCCAAGTGGTCTTCATCGCCCAGAATATCGGTTAAGACGGCAAACTTGTTGTTTTCCAAAATCAAGCCCATCGCGATACCTGCCACGTGTGCTTTCAGCGGCACACCGGCAGACAGCAGGCTCAAGCAGCCGCCGCAGACGGAGGCCATAGAAGAAGAACCGTTGGATTCGGTAATTTCGGATACGACACGTATGGTGTAGCTGAAATCTTCCGGTTCGGGCAAGACGGCAATCAATGCGCGTTTCGCCAGGCGGCCGTGGCCGATTTCGCGGCGTTTGGGCGCACCCATGCGGCCGACTTCGCCGGTGGAATACGGCGGGAAGTTGTAATGCAGCATGAAGCGGTCGGTGTATTCGCCGGAGAGTGCGTCAATGATTTGCTCGTCGCGCGAAGTACCCAAAGTGGCTACGGCCAGGGCTTGGGTTTCACCGCGCGTAAACAGTGCGGAACCGTGGGTGCGCGGCAGCACGCCGGTTTGAATATTGATCGGGCGGACAGTGCGGGTATCGCGGCCGTCGATGCGCGGTTGTCCGTCAAGAATCTGACCGCGGACCACATCGGCTTCCAGGTGTTTGAAGATGCCTTTGATTTCGTTGGCCGCCAACGTATCGGTGTCTTCGTTGATCAGCGCAGCCTCAACGGCCGACCATGCTTCGGCGATTTTCGCACTGCGTGCCTGTTTGGATCGGATTTTGAAGGCTTCCGCAATGGTTGCGCCTGCGATTTCACGCACTTTGGCCACCAATTCTTCATTGGTTTCGGGTGCTTTCCAATCCCACACTTCGGGATTGACTTCGTCGGCCAATTCGTTGATGGCGGCAATGACGGCCTGCATTTGCTCATGGCCGTACACCACTGCGCCGAGCATCACGTCTTCAGGCAGGATTTGCGCTTCAGATTCCACCATCAGTACGGCTTTTGCCGTACCGGCCACCACCAAATCCAACTGGGATTTTTCCAGCTCGGACTTGGTCGGGTTCAACAGATATGCGCCGTCTGCATAACCGACGCGTGTCGCACCGATGGGGCCGGCAAACGGTACGCCGCTCAATACCAATGCGGCGGACGCGCCGATCATGGCGGGGATGTCGGAATCGATTTCGGGATCAAGCGAAACCACCATGGCTACGATTTGGATGTCGTGATAGAAGCCTTCGGGGAACAACGGACGGATGGGGCGGTCGATCAGGCGGCTGGTCAGGATTTCTTTCTCGCTCTGTTTGCCTTCGCGCTTGAAAAAACCGCCGGGGATTTTACCTGCGGCATAGGTGCGCTCGAGATAATCGACGGTCAGCGGGAAGAAGTCCTGCCCTGCTTTTACTTCTTTGTTGGCGGTAACGGCCACCAAGACGACGGTGTCGCCCATGGATACTTTAACCGCTGCCGCGGCTTGGCGGGCGATTTCGCCTGTTTCCAGCGTAACGGTATGTTTGCCGTATTGGAAGGTTTTGATATGTTTGTCGAACATGTAAAGTCCTTTCGGTTTAAGCCGCAAAGCTAAAACACTAACACTGCACACTCGGCCGGACGGTAATGCGCAGTGTTAGGGTTTCAGACTATGCGGCGGTTGGAAATAATGCGGCAGTTGCTGACTGGTTTTCAGACGGCCTTTTTGAAGAATGAAAGGCCGTCTGAAAACCGGCGGATTATGCCATAAAAGGCTGTTCAAGCGTAAGGCCGTCTGAAACTTTAACGGTTTTCAGACGGCCTGCCGTTCATATGCTATCTCTGGTTTCGGTCTATACAGGCATTACAGGCTTTTTTCGGAAATATAAAGCAGACCCGCAAGCCGTTCGGCTGCATATTTTCCGCCTTGATGTTGCCGCAATGCTGTTCGACGATATGTTTGGCCAAGGCCAGTCCCAAACCTGTTCCCGGCTTGTTACCGCTGCTGTCCGCGCGGTAAAAAGCGGTGAAAATATGCGGCAATTGGTTTTCAGCCACACCGGGGCCGTTATCGGTAACATCCATCAGCCAATTTTTCGCATCCTGCCGCATATGGACTTTGATGGTGCTGCCCTCGGGGCTGTAATTCATGGCATTGCGGATTACGTTGTCAAATGCGCGGTAGAGGTAGCTTTCATTGGCCAATATTTCGGCATCTTCGGGCATTTTTTCTATCACCAGATCGACGATTTGGCCGTTTTTCTCCGCCAAAGTCTGGCTGTCTTCCACCAGGTTCCGCATAAACGGTACCAGTTTCAAAGGCTCTTTTTCAAGTTTGACGTTGGCCGTTTCCAAACGCGACAAGGTCAGCAGTTCGCCCACCAGCGTGTCCATCCGCACCAGTTCGCTTTCCAAACGCTGCAAATATTGCTCCTGCTTCTGCGGCTGCGACTGTATCAGGCCGACAATCGCCTGCATACGCGCCAGCGGCGAACGCATTTCATGCGAAACATGGTGCAATAAATGCCGCTCTTTGGCCACCAGCTGTTGCAATTGCTGCGCCATTTTGTCGAACTGGATGGCCAGCTGGGAGAGTTCGTCGTCGCGGTTATCCATCAACTGTGTAATGCGCGTTTCCAATTCACCTGCCGCCAAACGCTTCATCCCTTGCCCGAGAATGCGTATGGGGCGCGTGATGTTGTTGGCCAGAATGTAGGCCAAAGCCAAGCCGACCAGGAAAATAAATCCCAGAATGATGATTTCATGCCACGTCTGCTCCAAAGGCAGGCCGGGGATATACAGCGGACTCGGACGACGCTGGATTTCCGTGCTGTCCCAATTGCGGATGAAAAACAGATATTCTTCGCCCCAGCGGCCGTATTCCAAATGAACGCTTTTGCTGTCCGGATTTTCCAACGCATACGCCCGCGCTTTCTCAATCCGCTTGGCATCTACTTTCCGCCCGAGCAAGTCGCTCTGTTCGTCGCCGGTGATGATGAGGATTTTTTCCGGACCCTGCCCCTCATGCCATCCCTGCAGCATTTCGCGCGCACCCGCCTCGCCGCGCACACGGAAAGCGGAGACCGCATTGGCCAGCAGGATTTCGTCAATCGCACGCTGTTGGTTGAAATGGTTTTCGGCCTGCGACTGTTGAACCAGCCAGAATGAAAAACTCGCCACGAATATGGCGCAGATAATCACGGCGCAAAACGTGGCGAAGATACGTTGGAACAGCTTCATCTGAGCATCGGCTTTCTAATCAGTTTTTGACAAACAGATAGCCCAAACCGCGCACGGTTTGGATCAATGAAGCGTCGCCCAATTTGTGGCGGATACTGGAAATATGCACATCGATGCTGCGGTCGAATTTGGCCAGCTTGCGATCCAGCGCTTCGATGGAAAGGGTTTCCTTGCTGACAACCTGCCCGGCATGGCGCATCAGCACTTCCAGCAGATTAAATTCGGTACTGGTCAATTCCAACGGGCCGTCGCCGATAGTGGCCTGCCGCTTCGACGGATAAAGGGTAACATTGCTGACCGACAGGCTGTTGGAAGCATTGCCCTGATCGTGCTGGTTTTGCGCCCGACGCAAAATGGCGTTGATACGCGCCAACAATTCGCGCGGCGTACTCGGTTTCGGCACATAATCGTCCGCACCCATCTCCAAGCCGATAATGCGGTCTATATCATCGCCTTTGGCCGTCAGCATGATAATTGGGATACTGCTTTGCGCCCGCACGGTTTTCAATACGTCCAAGCCGTTCATTTTCGGCATCATGGAGTCGAGAACCACCACGTCGTACTGCCCGGACAAGATTTCCTGCACACCGGCCTCGCCGTCCGGCACGCTGCGCACTTCCAAACCTTCCGCGGTCAGGTATTCGGTCAGAAGTTCGGTCAACAAGGCATCATCGTCTACTAATAATACTCGGCTCATGGTTTAATCCTTTGCGGTTGGTGGATTCAAAATCTTTACATTTCCCATCTTAACATGCCGACTTCGGTTTTAGATAGCATATCGACCACCTGGTTTGCGCGTTTTTGCAATAATGCAAGCACCTTAACATTTATTTTTTCATGCCGTTCCGCGATAAGGCATTGTTAGAATATAGGAATATCAATTGTTTAAATACCCCGAGGTAAACCTCAAACGATGCAGGCAGCATAGAAACAGCAACGGATACTGTATTTGAACGGCCTTTCCGGCCTTTCTTGGCCCGCACTGTCCCGCCTCCCCGAAAACACGCGCCGTACAAATGCTTTCAGACGGCCTCAACCCGCTTGCAGCACCTGTTTAAATTTGTCCGTCCCGTCGGCACGGCAGTATAATGCCTGCTGCACCGCCAGGCCGCCTGAAAGGTTTTTCAGACGGCCTCAACTCAATCACAGACAATAAGGCACTTCAATTATGGACGCATCGCAACTCACCCGAAACCTGGCCGGCATCGTCGGCGAAAAATACATCATCACCGACCCCGCGAAAACCGAACAATACCGCCAAGGCTACCGTTTCGGCGAGGGCAAGGCGTTGGCTGTGGTGCGCCCCGGAACCATTCTGGAAATGTGGAAAATTTTGCAGGCTTGCGTCGAAGCGGACGTGATTGTGATTACGCAGGCGGCGAATACCGGTTTGACAGGCGGCTCGACCCCCGACGGCAACGATTACGACCGCGACATCGTGATTGTGAACACCATGCGGATGAACATCATCCAAACCATCAACAACAACGAACAAGTCGTCTGTCTGCCCGGTTCGACCCTGAACCAGCTCGAATTGCTGCTGAAACCTTTGGGGCGCGAACCGCATTCGGTCATCGGCTCATCCTGCATCGGCGCGTCCGTCTTGGGCGGCGTGTGTAACAACTCCGGTGGCGCATTGGTGCAGCGCGGTCCTGCCTATACGGAAATGGCGCTGTTCGCCCAAATCAATGAAGAGGGCAAACTGGAGCTGGTTAACCATTTGGGCATAGATTTGGGCGACACGCCCGAAGAAATCCTGACCAACCTTCAAGGTCATCACTATCAGAGAAAAGACATCACGCAAGACGCGGGTAAAGGACACGACCATGCCTATTGCGACCATGTCCGCCAAGTGGACGAGCCGACCGCCGCGCGTTTCAACGCCGACCCGGCGCGTCATTACGAAGCGTCCGGTTGCGCGGGCAAACTGATGGTTTTCGCCGTCCGCTTGGACACCTTCCCGCAAGAGAAGCAAACCGCGGTGTTCTACATCGGCACCAACGATATTAATGAATTGACCGACATCCGCCGCACCGCCTTGGGCGAATTTGAAAGCCTGCCCGTTTCCGGCGAATACATCCATCGCGACGCTTTCGATATTGCCGACGTGTACGGCAAAGACACGTTCTACGTCATCAAAAAATTCGGTACGCACCAACTGCCGAAATTATTTGATTTCAAAGCTAAAGTTGATCGATTCGGCAAAAAAGTCAGCTTCCTGCCCAAACATTTTTCCGACAAAGTCATGCAGTTCGTCAGCAAATACCTGCCTGACCACCTACCCAAATCCATGCGCGATTACCGCGACAAATACGAACACCATCTGATTCTGAAAATGGGCGGAAAAGGCGTCGATGAAGCGCGCGCGTTCCTGAAAGAGTATTTTGCCCACCGCAGCGGCGAGTTTTTCAAATGCAACGCAGAAGAAACCCAAGCCGCCATGCTGCACCGTTTTGCCGTCGCTTCTGCCGCCATCCGCTACCGCGCCGTACATGACGACGAAGTGGAAGATTTGGTCGCACTGGACATCGCCCTGCGCCGCGACGACCGCGACTGGTTTGAAAAACTGCCGTCGGAAATCGACAATAAAATCATCCACAAACTCTACTACGGACATTTCATGTGCCACGTTTTCCATCAGGATTACATCATCAAAAAAGGCAACGACTGCATGGCATTGGAACACGAAATGCTGCATCTCTTAGACCAACGCGGCGCGCAATATCCCGCCGAGCACAACGTCGGCCATTTATACGAGGCCAAACCCGCGCTCAAACAGTTCTACCGCAAACTAGACCCGACCAACAGCTTCAATCCGGGCATAGGTAAAACCAGTAAGAAGAAAAACTGGGCCGAGTAAGACAATGAGGCCGTCTGAAAAACCGAAAACCATCTTTCAGACGGCCTCAATCACTACAAACCGAACAAAAGAAAGGAAACTCATATGAGCACCCCGCAATCCGCCATCATCCCCGAAACCATTACCGCCGCCATCTACATCGAAGCCGACGTACGCGATGCGGCGAAAATCAAAACCGCCTGCCGCGAAGCCCTCGCCGCACTGACCGACTGTCAAACCCGTTTTCCCGGACACGAACTGGGCATGACCATCGCCTTCGGTGCGGATTTTTGGCGCAGCCTGAACCACAGCGGCGAAGGCGAAGAAATCCGCCCGTTCGTACCGCTGGGCAACGGCCTGTGCCCCGCCACCCAATGCGATTTGATGATACACATCCAATCCGCCCATACCGGCCTGAACTACCTGTTGGCGGAAAAAGTGATGGCCGCCTTCGGCGAATCGCTTGAAATGAAAAACGAAACCCACGGCTTCCGCATGCCGGAAGAACGCGGCTTGGACGGCTTCGTAGACGGCACGGAAAACCCGCACGGCGACGAAAAAATCGCCTCCGTCGGCATCATTGCCGAAGGAAAAAGCGCGGGCGGCAGCTATGTGGTGCTGCAGCAATACCTGCACGACCTGAAAAAATGGGACAGCATCAGCGTAACCGAACAAGAACAGGCCGTAGGCCGCAGCAAAGAAGACAACATCGAATTTCCCCGCGAAGAGCGGCTGCCCGATTCGCACCTGGGCCGTACCAACATCAAAGAAAACGGCGTCGGCCTGAAAATCGTCCGCCGCAGCCTGCCTTTCGGCCAAGTCGGCGGCGAACACGGCCTGCAATTCATCGCCTACTGCGCCAGCCTGCACAACATCGACGAACAACTGAAATTTATGTTCGGCGAAAAAGACGGCAAAATCGACCTGCTGCTGAAACACATGTCCACCGCCAAACGCAGTGCCTATTACTATGCGCCGAGTGTCGAGCGTCTGGCCGATTTGTAAGGCTTCGGAACGTTGGGGCCGTCTGAAACGGCAAATACAAAAATCAGGACAACGCGGCTTTGCATTGTCCTGATTTTGTTTGGTCCGGCCTTTTCAGACGGCCTTTGTCTAACCGCCTACAAACCGCCCGAACCGACACCGTTGGCAATATCGCGCACGGCGGTTACATACATCCGGCTGTGGTTGTACTGCCAAACCGCATAAAAATTATTCAGGCCGATATAGTATTCGTAAAGGCCGGGTGAAACTTCCAGCTTGAATAAAACCGCGCGCTCGTGATCGGCCACCGGCTCTTGGATTTCAACCCCCATCCGGCGCAACTGGCCGACGGTGTATTTCAACTCGGTTTTTTCCTCGATAACCGCCTCGAGCTTCGGAGTCGGTGTGAGCAGCACCGGAATCACCATTTTCCCGCCCGTCTTCCAACCGTGCGATTTCAGGTAATTCGCCACAGATGCGGCCACATCGGGCACGCTGCCCCAAATGTTCCTATGCCCGTCGCGGTCGTAATCCACCGCCCATTTGCGGTAACTCGAAGGCATAAATTGCGGCATACCCATCGCGCCGGCATAACTGCCGGTAAACCAGAACGGATCCTGATTTTCCTCTTTGCTCATCAGCAAGAGTTCGTGCAGCTCTTTTCGGAAGAAGTCGGCACGGCGCGGATAATCGAAAGCCAGCGTGGAAAGCGAATCGGCCAAACGGAAGCTGCCCATATTGCGGCCGTAATTGGTTTCGATGCCGACGATAGCGACAATGACTTCCGCCGGCACGCCGTATTCTCGCGCCACTTGGTCGATGACCTGGCGGTTTTTCATATAGAAATTGCGGCCGTCGGCGATTTTGGCCGCCCCCGCATTGCCTTTTTGGAATTCATACCATGGCCGCGACGTACCCGGCTTATTCATAATATTGATAATATTTGGTTTATACACCGCGCCATTGAAAAAGGCCTGGAGTTCGGCTTTATTGTAACGGCCGTTTGCCGCTTCAAAATCGATAAACCGCTGCACATTGTCGTTGCCGTTGAAACCCACCAGCGACACGGAGGCGGCAGACTCATCGAATTTCGGCATTTGCTGCACGGGGGTAACGGTTGTTTGCTGCACCACAGGCTCGGAAGCAGGTTTCTGCTCGGAGCTGCAAGCCGCCAGAATCAGTGCGGCGGCGAATAAGGGAAGTGTTTTTTTCATAATCCGAGACCTTTGCAAAAATAGTCTGTTAACGAAATTTGACGCATAAAAATGCGCCAAAAAATTTCAATTGACTAAAACCTTCCTAATATTGAGCAAAAAGTAGGAAAAATCAGAAAGGTTTTGCATTTTGAAAATGAGATTGAGCATAAAATTTTAGTAACCTATGTTATTGCAAAGGTCTCAATCCGTCCTTGTGTTTGGGTTGGCCGTAGCGCGCCCATATTGTCAGGCGGCGGTAAGCCTGCCGTCCGGCGGCATCCGCAGGCAGGCATTGGCGGATAACCCGCCCACCCACGCGCCAGTGTAAAAAACAAACCGCGCGGTGAACCATGCTGCCCGGCAGCAGCACGGCCTCAAAAGCCGTTTGGTTCCGTCGCATCAGCAATGCCGCCCTGCCCTGGGCATCGATGCTGATACGGGCAACCGAATCGCGGCCGAAACCGCAGCCGGCATATAAGGCGTAGAGAAGCGAAAACGCCAAAGCGGCCAAACCTGCCGCCATCCGCCATCCTTCGAAATACAGACCGCAGACGGCGATGGCCGCAACGTGCAGTGCAACGACCAAAGCAATCAGCATCCGCGAAGGCCTGACTTCGACGATAAACGGCTGCACGGCGTTACATCATGTTGTCGAATACGGGCTCGATTTTGATGTCGGCATCGTCCATATCCAGCACCATATCGTGGATTTCGACATCAAAAAATTCCCAGAAAGCCTGTAAGCCCATATCTTGCGGCCAATGCTTCTGCGGCACTTCCCATGAAGAGACTTCTGCTTCGAAAATTTGGCGGTAACGTTCGTCGAAATAGCCGACCACCGCTTCCGGCGTATCGAATTCGGGCACCAAAAACACCGAGCAGTTGCTGCGTATCTGCTCCAACGTCAATTCGGGCATATTTTCATCGGTGGACTTCAGCCAATCGAGGAATTTCTGCGTCGGTTTCAGCACCACGGCACTGCGATCTACAAAATACATATCGTTTCCTTACAACAAAGGCAGGGGATTGTACTGGATAACAGGCCATCTGAAAACGAAGCTTCCGTCAGGAAGCGGAGTTTCTGCGGAGCTAAAACGAAGCCGCCGCCTTGCAATAGCGGCTGCGCCAAACAGCCGCCTGCACCCGTTCCAAACTTTCAGACGGCCGCTGCACCTTGCTTTCCCGTATAATCCCCGTTTTTAGCCGTTTCAGATGGCCCCTTTACCTTACCCCGCCATGAAAGCACACAACCGAGAGCTTTTAGGGTCGGCCTGGATGATTGCCGCCGCCCTGTTTTTCACCTTGATGAACCTCTGCATCAAAGCCGCCCATCAAAAATTCGGCATGGGCAGCGGCGAGCTGGTTTTCTGGCGCATGCTGTTTGCCGCCGTGGTGCTGGGCGGGTTGGCCAAATTGCAGGGGAAAACCTTTTCCACGCCGAACCTGCCGCGCCACCTCAACCGCAGCGTCGTCGGCACAGTGGCCATGATGTGCAACTTCTATGCCGTGATGCACCTGTCGCTAGCCACCGGCGTAACCCTCTCCTATACCTCCTCGATTTTCCTCGCCGTCTTGTCGTTTATCGTGCTGCGCGAACGGATTTCGCTCTATATGCAGGGCGTACTGCTGCTGGGCTTTGCCGGCGTGGTCCTGCTGCTGCATCCTTCGGTAGGCGGCGGGCAGATTTTCGCCGCATCCGTCGGCCTGTGCGGCGGCCTGCTGTCGGGCTGGGCGTATTTGCAGGTGCGCGAACTTTCCCTGGCGGGCGAACCGGCCTGGAGGGTAGTGTTCTACCTCTCGCTGGTCGGCATGATAATGGGCGCGGTGCTGGCCACGTTTACCGGCTGGCACCGCCCTTCCCTGCAATCTCTGCCCTACCTGCTCGGCATCGGCGCGTCCGCCATGCTGGCGCAACTGACCATGACACACGCCTACGCCGTCGGCCGGAAATTTACCGTTGCCGCACTGGCTTATCTGACCGTCGTCTTTTCCACACTGTCCGGCATTATCCTGTTTAACGAGCAAATCGGCTGGCAGGAATGGCTGGGTATCGGTATTATTATCGCCGGCGGCATTTTGAGCGGTTTGAAAAAATAAACTCCCATAACAGAAAGGCTGAATCATGATTTCCATCCGAGAACAAAGCTACGGCTTGAACGTCGCGCTCTACAACGAATTCACCATCGAAGACTTCCGCGAGCTGGAACAGGCCGTACTGAAAGCCGTCGGACGCGTCCACCGCCCCGACCTGCTGTTGGATTTGAGCATGTTGAAAGACTTCACCATCGATATGGCTTGGGAGCAGTTGAAATTCGTCAACGCGCACGACAAAGACTTCGGTCGCATCGCCATCGTGGTGGACGACATCTGGATCAAATTCGCCACCCACATCTCCGACCTGCTGACCCGCACCCACCCGAAATACTTCGACACCGCCGCCGAAGCGCAGGCTTGGCTGTTGGGCGAATAAATCCGTGATAAAACCATAAAGGCCGTCTGAAAACGCTTTTTGCCGCGAAGCGTTTTTCAGACGGCCTCTCTTTGTTTGCCCAGCCGGCAAAACATTCCTATAATCCGCATCTTTAAACAACACGATAAAAAAGGAACACAACCATGACCGACTTGAGCATCTGGCAAAACGCCCCGCTGAACAACATCACCGCCCACATCGTCCCCCGCTATCACGACACCCACCGCAGCCAAATGGCTGAAATGCTGGAACTGGGCGAAAAAGTGGCCGAAGTGCACGCCGGCAGCTTTCCCGAAGATTTCGTCCCGCTGGTGCAGGCGATTCAAAACGAATTGCTGAGCCACATGATGAAAGAAGAACGCATCCTGTTCCCCATGATAGACCAAGGCGCGGGCAGCGGTGCGACCATGCCCATCCGCATGATGATGCACGAACACGACGACCATCAGGGCGCGATTGCCCAACTGCGCAGCCTGACCAACGACTTCACCCCGCCGGAAAACGCCTGCGGCTCATGGCAGCGGCTGTACGCACTGGCCAAAGAATTCACCGACGATTTGGCCGACCACATCGAACTGGAAAACAACATCCTCTTCACCCGTACCCTGAACAGCTAAGTCCTGCCCCAAAGGCCGTCTGAAAAGACAAAACCCGCCGTCAGGCGTATAGTTTCGGGCGTTTTGCACCACCTGCAAAACGCCCGGATTTCATTTTCCGCCTTTTCAGACGGCCTCACGAATCCGGCATCGCAACAAAAAAGGAGGAGCAGCATGAAACTGAACGACAACACCCTGTTTAAAACCGAATGCCTGATTAACGGCACATGGCGGCGTGCCGACAACGGCCGCACCATGTTCGTGCGCAACCCCGCCACAGGCGAGCACTTGGCCGACGTACCCGATATGGTCGAAAGCGAAACCCTCGCCGCGATTGCCGCCGCAGCCGCCGCGCAAAAAGACTGGGCGGCACGCCCCGCCGCCGAACGCAGCCGCATCCTGCGCCGCTGGTTCGACCTGATGACGGCGCACCAAGAAGATTTGGCGCGCATCCTGACCGCCGAACAAGGCAAGCCGCTGGCCGAAGCGCGCGGCGAAATCGCCTACGGCGCATCCTATATCGAATGGTTTGCCGAAGAAGCCAAGCGCGTTTACGGCGACACCATCCCCGCCACGCGCGCCGATCAGCGCATCAGCGTCATCCGCCAGCCCGTCGGCGTGTGCGCCGCCATCACGCCGTGGAACTTCCCCAACGCCATGATTACCCGCAAAGCCGCGCCCGCACTGGCGGCAGGCTGCACCTTCATCGTCCGCCCCGCATCGAAAACGCCGCTGTCCGCGCTGGCGGTTGCCGAACTCGCCCAACGGGCCGGCATTCCGGCGGGCGTGTTCAACGTCATCACCGGCTCGTCCCGCGCCATCGGCGGCGTGCTGACCGGCGACGAACGGGTACGCAAGTTCAGCTTCACCGGCTCGACCGAAGTCGGCCGCGAACTGATGGCCCAATGCGCCGCCACAGTGAAAAAAATCTCGCTGGAACTGGGCGGCAACGCGCCGTTCATCGTTTTCGACGATGCCGATATCGATGCCGCCGTACAGGGCGCGCTGGCCAGCAAATTCCGCAACGCGGGGCAAACCTGCGTCTGCGCCAACCGCTTCTACGTCCAAAGCGGCGTATATGACGAGTTTGCCGCTAAACTCACGGCGGAAGTGGAAAAACTGAAAGTCGGCAACGGCATGGACGAAGGCACGGACATCGGCCCGCTGATTGACGAAGCCGCCGTCTCGCATGTGGAACGCCTGTTGGACGACGCGCGCGCCAAAGGCGGCAAAATCTTATGCGGCGGTTTTTCAAACGGCCTGTTCGTCCGACCCGCCGTAATCGCCGGCGCAACGCGTGAAATGGCGGTGGCGGAAGAAGAAATCTTTGGCCCCGTCGCCCCGCTGTTCCGCTTCGGGAACGAAGAAGAAGCCGTACGGCTGGCCAACGACACCGAATACGGCCTGGCATCGTATCTGTACAGCCGCGACATCGGCCGCATCACCCGCGTATCCGAAGCCTTGGAATACGGCATGGTGGCGGTAAACACGGGTATGCTGTCCAACGCGGCCGCCCCCTTCGGCGGCGTGAAGCAGTCGGGCATGGGCCGGGAAGGCTCGCGCTACGGCATGAATGAATATCTGGAAATGAAATACATCGTTACCGCAGGCATTTAGGCCGTCTGAAAGGCAGTTTGAGACAAAAAGGCCGTCTGAAATATCTTTTCAGACGGCCTTTTTGCTTATCCGTTCAAACCATGACCCATTCACTTAAATTCCGATACCTTGGCCCGAACAAGTCCGCTTCGCCACCCAACGCAGGCGGGAATAACGATAGGGAGGATTATTATTCGGACTTGCCGCAGCATTCCTTCATGCCGTTTTCGCAGCGCACGGCTCGGGACTCTAGGGTCTGCCGCAGCAGCAAATCGTTTTTCGGCAAAGAGGCGCGCTCTTCTTCCCGATGCCAAAGATGATAGGCCAGGCCGCCGAATTTCAGGTTGGTGCGGCCGAGGCCAGAATGATAAAGGCGGGCGGCAAACTCGCTGTCTTCCCTGCCCCAGCCGACAAAGCGGTTGTCGAAGCCGTTTACGGCTGCCGCATCCTTCAGGAAAAAACCCATGTTGCAGCTTTTAATCGATTTCATGCTGCTGCCTGCGAGCAAAGCCGTCAGCAGCATCAGGCTGCGGCAGCGGATGGCGGCGTGTTTCTTCATGATGCCCTGCGAATAGAAAGGCGGCTTGAACGGCACGGGCAGGGGCGAAGACAGCAATGCGGCGGTGGCGGCTTCGGTCAGCAGCACGCGGCTGCCCTGCACCCAACGCCCTTCCCGCGCCACGGACAGGTGGTCGGCAATAAATTCGGGATGCAGCACCATGTCGCCGTCGATGAGCACGATGTAAGGCCCTTGCGCCGCCGCCAGTGCGCGGTTGCGCGATTGTGCCGCGCGGAAGCCTTGGTCTTCCTGCCAAACGTGTTTGACCGGTATCGGGGAGGTTTTTGCAAACCGCCCAACCGTTTCCGCAGTGTCCGCGCCCGAGCCGTCGTCGGCGACGATGATTTCCGCCGGCGGTACGGTTTGCTGCAAAACGGACTGTAAAACCAGATGCAGTGCGTCGGGGCGGTTGTAGGTGGTAACAATCAGGCTGGCGCGCATTTTAGAGTTTTCCGTCGGATTTATAGAGGGTGTAGAGTTTGACGTATTTGGTCATGGTGTAGAAATAGTGGTTGACCGACAGTATCCATCCCATTTTGCCGTCCAGAAAACCGCGGTCGAAAATATAGACTTTGATAAATGCCCAAATCGGCCGCAATACGATGTCTTTCCAGAAGCCGACCGGTTTGCCCGCGTCTTTGTATTTCTCTGCCGACAGTTTGGTGTATTTGTTGAATTTGTTGAAATACTGGTCCCAGTTGTCGTAGGTGTAGTGGAGCAGGAAGTGTTGCAGTTTTTTGTCCACGTAGGGATGCAGGATGGCGGGATGGACGTAGCCTTCGACCCGCACGCCCTCCGCCGGCATCAGGCGGCAGACGTAATCAGGCCGCAACACGCCGTGTACGGCTTTGTTGTGGCGGAAGCGGTTTTGCCGTCTGAGCCAATAGGCGGCTTTTTCGCCTTTTTCCACCGTTCGGGCGATTTCTTCGGCCGCTTCGGGCGTGCAGCGTTCGTCGGCATCGATGAAGAAAATCCAGCCGCAGCGCGCCTGTTCGACGGCGAAGGTCTGCTGTCCGCCCCAGTCGCCGTCCATGGCGCGGCGTATGACCCTCGCGCCGCATGCTTCGGCGATTTTTTCGGTGTCGTCGGTGCTGAAGTCGTCGATGACGATGACTTCTCCGGCAAAAGTGCAGCTTTCGATGCATTCGCGGATGTTTGCCTCTTCGTTTTTGGCCAAAATCAGTACGCTGATGTCGCTCGCCATGGGTCTGCCCTCATTCGTCGTCCGTTGAAAAGGCCGTCTGAAAATACGGCGGTGCGGTGTTGCCGAACCGTGCCCCGGTGTTTTCAGACGGCCTGCATGGTTTAATGGTTGATGCGGTTGCGTTCGCGCTCTTCGCGCCCTTCTTTAATCGCACCGATCAAGAAATAAATACCGGCCGCGATGAAGGCGGCCACGGTAACGGCGGTAAAGATAAAGAGAAAATTCTGCATGATGGAATCCTGACATTTTCGGCAGGCGCGAGTGTACCCGCTTGACGCAGGCAAAACAACCGCCGCCCGCGCAGCCGCCCCCGCTAACGGATGACTTCCGCCCAGTCGCGTTCGAAATAATTGACCAGCATCTGGTTGTTCAGATAATTCGCCTCTACCGGCCGCCGCGCCATATCGGGCGGGAAGTCGAACATTTCGGCAGCGGTTTTCCCGTTCAGATAGCGGGTGGGGACGGAGAACGC
The DNA here is from genome assembly GCF_900113545.1 of Neisseria elongata subsp. elongata. Classification (GTDB taxonomy): domain Bacteria; phylum Pseudomonadota; class Gammaproteobacteria; order Burkholderiales; family Neisseriaceae; genus Neisseria; species Neisseria elongata. The sequence continues at coordinate 369,324 of NZ_FOPS01000001.1, forward strand.
GGCAGGAACGGGGAAGCGGTTTTCACGGCCGGCCAGCACAAAGCCCCATTCGCCGAACGAAGGGACGTAAACGTGATACGGCGCGGTATGCAGCCCTGCGGCCTCCAGCGTGGCCACCACCGACCAATAGGCGTTGGGCGCGAAATAGGGCGAGGTGGACTGGACGACGATTTTACCCTGCGGCGCAAGACGGCGGGCAACCAGGCGGTACATCGGCACGGAATACAGTTTGCCGAGCGAGAAGTTGGAGGGGTCGGGCAGGTCGATGATGATGACGTCGAAACGGCCTTCGTTTTCCTCCAGCCATTTTGCCGCGTCGTCATTGACGACTTTGGTTTTCGGGTGCGACAGCGAACCTTGGTTCAGGCTGCTCAATGTGGCCGAAGTGCGGAAGGTTTTGGTCATTTCGGGATCCAAATCCACCAGCGTCAGCTGTTTTACCTGCGGGTATTTCAACACTTCCCGCGCGGCCAGTCCGTCGCCGCCGCCCAAAATCAACACGTTTTCCGCCTTTTGCACCATCTGCATGGCGGGCAGTACCAGGGCTTCGTGGTAACGCGCCTCGTCGCGCGAAGAAAATTGCAGGTTGCCGTTGATGTAGAGCCGCGTATCGTTTTTCCACTGCGTTACCACCAGCCGCTGGTAGGGCGAATGGCTTTCAAACACCACCGGATCGCCGAAATAGCTCTGTTCGGCACGGAAGGTAATCCGGTTGGCGTAGGCAAAGGCCAGCAGCAGGAACATCAGTACCGTCCATCCGCGGATTTGCAGCCCCCGGTAATTTTTCAGACGGCCTTTGAAGATGCGGGCGGTCAGCAGCGCGACGGCGGCATTCAATATGCCGAACAGCAGGGCCGAACGCGCCATACCCAGCCGCGGGGCGAGCACCAGCGGGAACAGCAGCGAAACCGCCAGCGCGCCGAGATAGTCGAAAGTCAGCACCTTGGACACCATCTCTTTGAAGTCCGCCTCTTCGCGGTTCAACACCCGCATCACCAGCGGAATCTCCATGCCCACCACCGTGCCGACCACCAACACCAGCGCGTACAGCAGCGTGCGGAACGGCGCGGCGGCCAGCCCGAAGGCCACAAACAAGGCCAAGGCCGATATGCCGCCGATAACGCCCACCAGCAGCTCGATTTCGATAAAGCGGCGCAGGGTGTCTTCGTCTTTGATGTACTTGGTCAGATGCGCCCCGATGCCCATGGCAAAAAGATAAAGGCCGATAATCGAGGAAAACTGCAAAATGCTGTCGCCGAGCAGGTAGCTGGCCAGCGCGGCCATAATCAGCTCGTAAGCCAAACCGCAGCTTGCGACAACGAAAACGGAAACAATCAGCGTGCGGTTGAGTTTCATATCTTTCAGACGGCCTGCGGGGAAAAGCGGCGATTATATAGCGGATACCGCCGTTTTTCGACGCGGCAGGCGGGCGGGGAAATTCCCGACTCTGCGGGCAAATGGGTTAAAATGCCGCCCTTACGCAACCTGATTCCGAATTTATGGCCCGCCACCCCTACCACCGCCTGCGCCCCGCACGCCCCGCCATGCCCGAAGTCGGCATTTCCGAAACCGGCAACATCCGCTCCCTCCATCTGGGCAGCGACACCATCCAAAGCTCAATGAACCTCGACAATCCGACCGAGCTGGTTTTATCGTACAGCCGCGCGATGATGGCCTGGCTGCTGTTTGCCGACCCGCCCGTCCACATCACGCAAATCGGGCTGGGCGGCGGTTCATTCGCCCGTTGGATAGACGCCTGCCTGCCCGACTGCCGCCAGACCGCGGTGGAAATCAACCCGAACGTCATCGCCGTGGCGCGCGGCCTGTTCGAGCTGCCGTTTGAAGGGGAAACATTCGAAATCGTCGAGGCCGACGGCGCGCAATACGTCAAAACCCTGCGCGGCGGCACCGACATCATCCTGACCGACGGTTTCGACGGCGAACAGATTATCGACGATTTGGTCAGCTCCGGATTTTTTGCCGACTGCCGGCAGGCGTTGTCGGACAAAGGCATTTTCATGACCAACTGGTGGAGCGGCGACAAACGCTATCCGCGCTTTGTTGCCGATTTGAAGGAAGCGTTTGACGGAAAAGTATTGGAAGTGCCGGCGGAAAGCCACGGCAACATTGCCGTGATGGCCTTCCGGCAAACTCCGGCGGAACTGAATCTCGACTCGCTGAAAAAACGGGCTGAACAGTTGGCGCGGCAATATCCGCTCGACTTTCCCGCCCTGTTCTCCGCCCTCAAATCCGCCAATCCGCACAACGGCAAACACCTGCATTTCTGATTTACCGCCCGATGCCCGTGCGACAGGCAGAAAGGCCGTCTGAAAACTCCGCTTCCTGGCGGAAGCTGCGTTTTCAGACGGCCTATTCCTTATGCGGCGTGCGGACACGGCATCGTGCCGTGCCGTCATCCGAATCAATTTTGTAAGCCGCCGTCGTTTCCGTAATGCGCCAGTAACTGCCTCGTGTATTCGTGTTGAGGCCGTCTGAAAACCGTTTCGCAATCACCCTGCTCTACAATTTTCCCGTTCCGTATCACCATCACGCAGTGCGACAGGGCGTTGATGACCGCCAAATCATGGCTGACGATGACCATGCTCAAGCCGTATTCCCGCTGCAAATCGGCCAGCAGTTTCAGGATTTGCCGCTGCCATTGCACGTCCAACGCGCTGGTGGGCTCGTCCAACACCAGCACCGAAGGTTTGACAATCAGGGCGCGGGCGACGGCGAGCCGCTGCCTCTGGCCGCCTGAAAACTCGTGCGGATAGCGTTCGGAAGCGTCTTCGGGCAGGCCGACCTGCCGCAACACTTCGGCCACGCGCTGCCGCACGGTTTCCTTGTCCAAGCGGGGTTCGTGCACGCGCAGGCCTTCGGATACGATGTCCGACACCTTCATGCGCGGGTTGAACGCGCCGAACGGGTCTTGAAACACCATCTGTATTTCCCGCCGCATTTCGCGCCGCCATTCCCGCCCGCGTATTTTCAGACGGCCTTCCGCCTCAATCAGCCGCATCAGTGCTTTGGCCAGCGTGGTTTTGCCGCTGCCGCTCTCGCCGATGATGCCCAGCGTTTCACCCGCCTTCAATTGAAGCGACAGCGGCTCCAACAGCGTTTTCCGCCTACTGGAAAACCAGCCGCTTTTTTCGCGCACGGAGACGGCAATCCCGTCGGCCTCGATGACAAACGGGCTGTCCCCAGCCACGGAGCGCACGTCGCGCCGGGGGGCGGCATCGAGCAGCAGCTTGGTGTAGTCGTGGCGCGGGGCGGCAAACACTTCAGCCGCCGCACCCTGCTCCACCACGCGGCCCTGCTTCATGACGATGATGTCGTCGGCAAAGCGGCGTACGAGGTTCAAATCGTGCGTGATGTACAGCAGGGTCATGTTGCGGGTTTGCTGCAGGCGGGAAAGCAGGTCGAGTATCTGCGCCTGCACGGCGACATCCAGCGCAGTGGTCGGTTCGTCGGCAATCAGGAGTTCCGGCTCGGCTGCCACAGCCATTGCAATCATCGCCCGCTGCCTCTGGCCGCCGGAAAGCCGGAACGGATACGCCGCCGCCTTTGCTTCCGGTTCGCCGATGCCGGTTTCCGCCAACAGCCCGACCGCCCTTGCCCAAGCCTGTTTTTTATCCAAACCCAAGTGCAGGGTCAGCACTTCGGCAATCTGCGCGCCGACAGTCATCACAGGATTGAGCGCGGTCATCGGCTCTTGGAACACCATGCCGATTTTGCTGCCGCGCAACTGCCGCAAACGGCGCGGCGCGGCCTGCAAAACGTCTTCGCCGTCGAAATTCAGACGGCCTTTCAAGGCAAGGTCGGGATTGAGCCGCATGATGCTTTGTGCGAAAACGGTTTTACCGCTGCCGCTTTCGCCTACAACGGCGGTTTTGCGCCCGCGACGGATTTTGCAGCCGATGCCGGACAACACTTCCCGGCTGCCGAATGCGGCAGTCAGGTTTTCAACCTCCAGGATATACGGTTCCATCAGCCCCTCCTTGCCCGCACGTCGAAAGCATGGCGCAGCCCCTCGCCTATCATCACCAGCAGTAACAACATAACCGTCAGTGTGCCGAAAGCCGACAGGCCTATCCACCAGGCATTCAGGTTGTCCTTGCCCTGCGCCAGCAGTTCGCCCAAGCTGGCCTGCGAGGCGGGAACGCCCAGTCCGAGAAAGTCGAGGCTGGTCAAAGCCAGCACCGCGCCGGAAATACGGAAAGGCAGGAACGCCAATACAGGCGTGAGGCTGTTGGGCAGGATGTGCCGCCACATAATCGCACCGCCGCCCACGCCCATCGCGCGCGCCGCCAGCACATAATCGGCCTGCCTGTTTTTTAAAAACTCGGCGCGCACATAATCCGACAGCCCCATCCAGCCGAACAGCGACAGCAAGGCCAGCAAGACCAACAGGCCGGGATTGAAAAACGACGACAGGATAATCAGCAGGTACAGCTCCGGCATCCCGCCCCAGATTTCGATAAACCGCTGCATCACAAGGTCGGTCTTACCGCCGAAATAACCCTGCACCGCGCCGACGGCCACACCGATAACCGTCGTAACCGCCGTCAAAACCAGCGCAAACAGCAGCGAATCGCGGAAACCGTACACCAAACGCGCCAACACATCCCGCCCCCTGTCGTCCGTGCCGAGCAAATGCCTTTCCGACGGCGCGGCGGGGTCGGGCACGGTATCGAAATCATTCAGCGTATCGGCGGCATAAGGATTGGGCGGATAAACCGCGCGATTGCCGTCCGAAGAAAGGTTGCGCCTGATTAAGGGGTCGAGGTAATCGGCGGGCGTGTCGAAATCGCCGCCGAAATCGCGGTCGTGGTAAGTGTGCAGCAACGGGAAATAGCTTTCGCCGCGATACGACAGCCACAAAGGTTTATCGTTGCTCCACAAAGGCGCAAGCAGCGAGGCCGAAAACAAAAAAGCCAGCAGCAGCAGGCTGAAATAGCCGCGCCTGTGCCGTTTGAACGCCCGCCACGCGCCGCGTTCCGAGATAGGTTCCATAGACATTCCAAAGGCCGTCTGAAAAACTGCCGCCGCAAAACGGCGGCACGGTTTGAACGGATAATTTTTTCCGGGCGGCAAAGATAACAGTTTTCAGACGGCCTTTCCATGCCCGCACACTTGCCAAAGCGTTCCGCAGCGTTTAGAATGTTACGATATAACAAAGAAGGAGTATTTCCATGAAACCGAATATCCATCCCGAAAACTACCGCACCGTATTGTTTTTCGACAGCGGTGCCAACGAAGGCTGGCTCATCCGTTCCTGCGCCGACACCCACGGCAAGACCATGGTTTGGCACGACGGCAACGAATATCCCGTATTCATGCTCGACACCTCGTCGGCATCCCATCCGGTTTACACCGGCAAACGCCGCGAATTCAGCAGCGAAGGCCGTGCCAGCAAATTCCAGCAACGTTTCCAAGGCATGATGAACTCTTTAAGGAAGGACAAATAATGCAAGTTTTATCCTCACTCAAAACCGCGAAAACCCGCCACCGCGACTGCCAAATCGTCCGCCGCAAAGGCCGCGTTTACGTTATCTGCAAAAGCAACCCGCGCTTCAAGGCACGCCAACGCTGAACAAGCCGCCAATCTATTCGAAGGCCGTCTGAAACCGTTTTTCAGACGGCCTTTGCATCTTTCCACCGCTTTCGCGCTACAATCGCCACCGTCCGACACACATGGAAAACCACATGACCGCCCGAGAACTGCAAGCCTTCCTCCACGCCAACATTCCCGCAACGGCCGCACTGTCGCTGTCCGTCGTCGATATCACGCCCGACAGCCTTATCCTCTCCGCCCCGCACGCGCCGAACCGCAACCATAAAAACACCGTTTTCGGCGGCAGCATCGCCCTTGCCGCCACGGTCGGCGGCTGGGCGATGGTACACAGCCGGTTTCCCGAAGCCGCAGGCAACATCGTCATCCAACAGGGCGAAACCCGCTACCTGCATCCGGCAAACGGCGACCTGACCGTCATCACCCGCGCCGCTGCAGAAGAAGACTGGCGCAAGATGAAGGAAATGTTCGAACAGCGGGGCAAAGGCAAAATCGTGCTGGAAACGGAAATATTTTCCGACGGCGTAAAAGCCGCCGTATTCAGCGGAAAATTTGTCGTCTTGAAGGGCTGAACGGCTGCCCGCCAAATACGGGAGGCCGCCGAATCATGGGCCGAACCGGAAAATTTCAGGCGGTTTTTCAAACAACTGCCGCTTCCGCACGGAGTATGGCTTCAGTTGCAAAAAGGCCGTCTGAAAACTTTTGCTTCGGGAAAGCTTCAGTTTTCAGACGGCCTTTTCTCAATGCGCCGCTTATTTTTTTCTCACTGCCGCAGGCTTGGATACCTTTTTATCTTTCACGGCAGGCTGGTCCGATTCCGGCAACGGCACGCCCAAGCGGCGCATGGTGTTTTGCAGGACGCGGATGTTGCCGCCCGCCTTCCAGCCTTTTTCAAACGTTTCGACCGCCTGCTCTTTTTTGCCCAAATGCCACAAAACTTCGCCCAAATGCGCGGACACTTCGGCATCGCCTTGCATCTTAAAGGCATATTGCAGGTACGGCAAAGCCGTTTCCGCATCGCCTTTCAGGAAATAAGCCCAACCGAGGCTGTCGTTGATGGCGGGCCCTTCGGGCTCCTGCTCGTAGGCGGCGCGTATCAGTTCGAATGCCTCGTCCACTTTCGGATTCGGCATGGTCAGCATGGTGTAGCCGAGGGCGTTTTGCCCGTTCGGATTATCGGGGTTCAATTCCAAGTAACGGCGCAGGTCGGCAATCGCCTTTTCCGGCCGGTTCAATTTATCGACGTACACCAGCGCGCGCTGATAAAGGACGGCACTCAAGTTCTCGGCATTATTGGGCCGGCGGGCGATTTGGTCGTGGAGGAGGTTCAATTCCTGCAAAGCCTGTTGCGGATTGTCATATCGGCCGATTACCAGCAGTTGGACTTGCAACAGGTGGTTTTCGTCGAAGAAACGGCCTTGGCGCGAAGTCATGGCGCGGGCGCGTTTGATTTCGGCCGCCGCCTGCCGCCATTTGCCCTCTTCCAGATTCAGCGAAGCCATCAAAACGGTTTTGTCGAAACGGAAGTCCGGTGCCTGGATTTTGTTCGCCCATTCGCGCGCTTCGGCAAATTTTTTGTTGTCGCCGTTGCGGAGGGTGGCGATAACGGCCGCCCTGCTCTGCTGTTCCTGCGTGCCATGCCGGTAGGCTTTGGTCAGATAGTCCATTGTTTCTTCAAGCGGTGCCTTGCGGCTGCTGGATAATAAGGCCGCCTGAATGTAAAGGTCGGCATTAGGCTGTTTTTCCAGCAATTTTTGCAGAAAAGCCTGTGCTTCATCTTTTTTTTCGGCATAAATCAATGCTTCAATCTGCAATTCCTGCCATACGGGCGACAGTTTGGACGTATCCGTTTCGGCGAAGAAGCGGTTGATGATTTCCGGCCGCCGCTGGCCGATTAAGCGCAGGGTCAGATGGGTAGGCGGCAGGATTTCGCTGTCCAGCTGCGCCAGTTTCTGCAATGCCTGAACCGAATCGGCAGCCTTGTCGTTCAGCGCGCTTAAAATCGCATCGGCAATCACGGCTTCCGGCAATTCGGGATAGCTTTTGGCACGTTTGTGCACCGTGTCGTCCATCAGTTGGGCGACGGCGGGGTTCTGCGCGGCAATCTGCGCCACCAGCAGGAAAATTCGGCTGCGCTGTTCTTCATTCGCACCTTCCAGCGCGGCATCGAAGCCGTTGCGTGCATCGCCGTATTCCCCGCGCACCATATCGCGCATCCAACTGATGCGTTTCAAGGCCGGGCCGGGCGTCGGCTCGAGTTTTACCCACCGCTGGTATACCGCCTCCGCATACTCGTATGCACCCAGATTGACCGCCATATCCATGGCGCGCTCGGCTACTTCGGAATCGCGCGTGCGGTCGAGCATGGCCATATAGGTGGCCAATGCCAGGCCGGGGTCGCCTTTATGCAATGCCAGCTCCGCACCCAGCAGGGAAAAGGTATCGTTGGCGCGGTTTATGATGTTTTTCCGACGCTGATGCTCGTCTGCCTGCTGATTGCGGCTGAAGTTGCGGCCTGCTTCGATTTTTTCGCTTTTAACCTGTTCCTTGGACGGGGCATCGTTTTTATCCTCGGCATACAGCGCGGGGGCGCACAGCAGCATCAAGGCGCATACGATGGTTTTTAAGCGGGATTTGCGGGCAAACATATTCTTTCCTCCAAATAGGGCGTACCCTGTTTTCAGACGGCCTGAAACAAAGGGGGCTTACTTTATCACAGAGCCACCCGCCGCGCTTGGCTTTGTCTGCCTTTCCTATCAGGAAACGATGCTTTTCCCCCTTTCCGCTTGCCGATATGTAAATTCTTGTTACAATGCCTTTTCTTTCAATCAAACCTTTGCAAACGGAGGAATCATGCAAAAAATCCTGCTTGCCGCCGCCCTGGCCGCCGCATCTGCCGCCGCATCGGCCGCACAATACGAAATCGACCCGTTCCATTCCAACGCCCGCTTCGAAATCGACCATTTCGGCACCAGCACCAACGTCGGCGGCATTTACAAAGTTACCGGCAATGTCCATTTCGACCCCGCGAAGAAAACCGGTTCCGTCGAAGCCGTACTGCCATTGGCCAACCTGCAATCGAGCAGCGATGAATTTACCAAACACCTGAAATCGGCCGATATTTTCAACGCCGAGAAATATCCCGAAATCCGTTTTGCCTCCACCAAATTCATCTTTGACGGCAAAAAAGTAAGCGCGGTTCAAGGCAACCTGACCCTGCTCGGACAAACCCATCCGGTTGTCCTCAAAGCCAGCAAATTCAACTGCTACCAAAACCCGATGAAGAAAGTGGAAGTCTGCGGCGGCGATTTTGCCGCCACCATCGACCGCACCCAATGGGGAGCGGATTACCTGGTTTCCGCAGGCATGGCGAAAAACGTGAAGTTGAACATCCAAATCGAGGCTGCGAAAAAATAAGGCCGTCTGAAAAACAGGCATACGGTTTGAGGCCGTCTGAAAATCCGTTTTCAGACGGCCTTTCTCTTTAATGGCCGTGCTGTAAGGAGCAAAAGATGAAGGTGGGAAAAGTGCTACAATGACGGGTTTCCTAATTTTTCAGACGGCCTCAAAAAACCATGTGCAACCACCATCATCAAAATGACAGCAAAACTCCCCGTTCAGAAGCCCGCGACAACGACACCATCCGCATCCGCGGCGCACGCACGCATAATTTGAAAAACATCGATTTGGACATTCCGCGCCACAAGCTGGTGGTGGTAACGGGGCTGTCGGGCAGTGGCAAGTCGTCGCTGGCGTTTGACACGCTGTATGCCGAGGGGCAGCGGCGTTATGTTGAGAGCCTGTCCGCCTATGCGCGGCAGTTTTTGCAGATGATGGACAAACCCGACGTCGATTTGATCGAAGGCCTGTCGCCCGCGATTTCCATCGAGCAGAAATCCACCAGCCACAACCCGCGTTCCACCGTCGGCACGGTTACGGAAATCCATGATTACCTGCGCCTTTTGTACGCCCGCGTCGGCACGCCGTATTGCCCCGAACACAATCTGCCGCTGTCGAGCCAAACCGTATCGCAGATGGTCGATGCCGTCTTGAAGCTGCCGGAAGACACGCGCGTGATGATTCTTGCGCCGGCAGTGCGCGAGCGTAAGGGCGAATTTGTCGATTTCTTTGCCGACTTGCAGGCGCAGGGTTTTGCGCGGGTGCGCGTAGACGGCGAGGTCTATCAGTTGGACGAAGTGCCGAAGCTGGAAAAAAATATCAAGCATAATATCGACGTGGTCATCGACCGCGTGAAAGTGAAGGCGGACATCAAGCAGCGGCTGGCGGAAAGTTTTGAAACCGCGCTGCGCCACGGCAACGAGCGCGCGCTGGCGATGGAGATGGACAGCGGCGAAGAGCATTGGTTTTCCGCGCGTTTCGCCTGCCCCGTGTGTTCGTACAGCCTGCCCGAGTTAGAGCCGCGCCTCTTTTCGTTCAACAACCCGATGGGGTCCTGCCCGACTTGCGACGGCTTGGGCAACACCAATTTCTTCGACCCTGAAAAAGTGGTCGCCCATCCCGAATTGTCGCTGGCAACGGGCGCGATTGACGGCTGGGACAAGCGCAACCAATTCTATTTTCAAATGATTCAGTCGCTGGCACGGCATTATGGTTTCGATGTGCAGGCTGCTTGGGAAACGCTACCTGAAAAAGTCAAAAAAGTCGTGTTGCACGGATCAGGCAAAGAAGTCATTGATTTCACTTACCTATCCGAACGCGGCACCACCTTCAACCGCAGCCACGCCTTTGAAGGCATCATTCCCAATCTCGAACGCCGCTACCGCGAAACCGACAGCGAAACCGTGCGCGAAAAACTGCGCGAATACCAAAACCACCGCGCCTGCCCAAGCTGCGGCGGTGCACGTTTGCGCAAAGAAGCCCGCTACGTTTACGTCAGCGGTGAACCCTTGCACGAAGTCTCCGCCTGGCCGCTGACCAAAACCCACCAATTCTTCGAAACGCTGGATTTGGACGGAAACAAAAAACAAATCGCCGAAAAAATCCTCAAAGAAATCACCGAGCGGCTCGGCTTCCTGATTAACGTCGGGCTGGATTACCTGAATCTAAGCCGTTCCGCCGAAACCCTTTCCGGCGGCGAAGCCCAGCGCATCCGCCTCGCCAGTCAAATCGGCAGCGGCCTGACCGGCGTGATGTACGTTTTGGACGAACCCTCCATCGGCCTGCACCAGCGCGACAACGACCGCCTGCTCGCCACCCTCAAACGCCTGCGCGACTTGGGCAACAGCGTGATTGTGGTCGAACACGACGAAGACGCCATCCGTGAAGCCGATTTCGTCGTCGATATGGGCCCGGGCGCAGGCGAACACGGTGGCAACGTACTGATTGCCGACACGCCCGAAAACGTCGCCAAATGCGAAAAATCCGTTACCGGACAATACCTCAGTGGCAAAAAATCCATTGCCGTGCCGTCTGAACGCACGCCCGTCAATCCCGACCGAATGCTCGTCCTCAAAGGCGCGCGCGGCAACAACCTCAAAAACGTCACCCTCGAACTGCCGCTCGGTTTGATTACCTGCATCACCGGCGTATCCGGCAGCGGCAAATCCACCCTGATTAACGACACCCTCGCCAAAATCACCGCCCGCGAACTCAACCGCGCCCAAGAAGAACCCGCCCCATACGACGACATCCGCGGCCTCGAACACCTCGACAAAGTCATCAACGTCGACCAATCCCCCATCGGCCGCACCCCGCGCTCTAACCCAGCCACCTACACCGGCCTGTTCACCCCCATCCGCGAACTCTTCGCCGGCGTCCCCCTCTCGCGCGAACGCGGCTACAACGTCGGCAGATTCTCCTTCAACGTCAAAGGCGGCCGCTGCGAAGCCTGCCAAGGCGACGGCGTGATCAAAGTCGAAATGCACTTCCTGCCCGACGTGTACGTCCCCTGCGAAGTCTGCCACGGCAAACGCTACAACCGCGAAACGCTCGAAATCCAATACAAAGGCAAAAACATCAGCCAAGTCCTCGACATGACCGTCGAAGAAGCCCGCGAATTTTTCGACGCCGTCCCCACCGTATCGCGCAAACTGCAAACCCTCATGGACGTAGGCCTCGGCTACATCCGCCTCGGCCAGTCCGCCACCACCCTCTCCGGCGGCGAAGCCCAACGCGTCAAACTCGCCCTAGAGTTATCCAAACGCGACACCGGCAGAACGCTCTACATCCTCGACGAACCCACCACCGGCCTGCACTTCGCCGATATTGCCCTATTGCTGGAAGTGATAGGTCGTCTGAAAGGCAAAGGCAACTCGATTGTGATTATCGAGCATAATCTGGACGTGATTAAAACTGCGGATTGGATTGTGGATTTGGGGCCGGAAGGGGGCGATGGTGGAGGGAGGATTGTGGCGGAGGGGGTGCCGGAGGGGGTAGCAAAAGTGGAAATCAGTTATACTGGGAAATATTTGAAAAATATATTAAAACTTTCTAATAGATGATTTCTAAATTTATATAAGGTTTTGAATTATGGAAAACAAAGAAGTAAATAAGTTAATCAATGCTCTTGAAGATTTGGTAAAAACGATTTTAGAACAAGAAGGATTTGAGGATAATTTCATTAACAGCCGCCATGGGTATGATAACTACCCATGCATTATGCTTGAAGATTTAGCAGATATTCCTAAAAGCATTATTCAAAAACTTAAAAATAGACCGTATGAATTTTCTAAAGAAAAATTAGATATAATGGAATATCTTTCTGAGCGAGTAATGGATAGTAAAAATTTACTCATCACTGGATTAAGCAGTTATTCAAATTATACGTATTTCTATTCATATATTACAACAGTTGACTGGCTTGATAAGTTTCTTTATCAAAGCCTAGAATGGGAACATTTACCTGAAAATGCAATGCCATCTAGCCTACGACAAAGGCTGGCTGTACAAAAAAGAGCGGTTACAAATTTGGAAAAATCCAGTGCTGGTTTAGATGAGAAAGTTAAACAAATCAATAGTGCATATGAAACAGCAAAAAACTTGCCTACTGTGCAAGATGACTTAAAAGAAGCAACAGAAGAGGTTCGTAAAACACATCAGGAAATCGAGAGTATTTTTAAAGATAGTAAAAATAAATCAGATGATTTTTCTAGAAATATTGCAATAAATACAGCAAAAGGAGATGAGTTTTTAGGAGATTTTGAAAAATTAAAAAATAATATTGAAGCCCTGTATAAGCAATGCAATGAATATAAGGATAAATCCGCACAAGCATACAGCATAACCAATACAAATGGTTTGGCTGGAGCTTTTAAAGAACGCGCTAATCAACTGAATAAATCTGCAAAATGGTGGACTTTCGGGCTTATTATCGCACTGCTGGCACTTTGGTTTGTTGGTAGTACGCAGGTTAGTCGTTTACAAAGTTTATATAGTACCAGTAATATAAGCACAACAGTTATTGTCTTACAAGCCATTACTGCTTTGTTAAGTATCACTGCTCCATTATGGTTCTCTTGGTTGGCTACTACTCAAATTCATAAATTATTTAAATTATCAGAAGATTATGGCTTTAAGTCTTCTGTTAGCCAAAGTTATGAAGGATACCGTAAAGAAACATCTGATATATCAGTTGATTTGCTAAAAGATTTAATGGGTAATTTGCTGAGAATTATGAATGATGAGCCTTTGAGGCTAGTTAAAGATGATACGAATGCCAGTACCCCATACAATGATATGGCAAATCAATTTTTCAAAAGAGAAAAGGTAAAAGATAGTGTCAAAGATGATAAGAAAAGTCCTTTAAAGGCTCAGGGTAATAGTGAAGACGGAAATAACGATACTCCTAAAATTTCAAATACCCAAGAAAATATTGATGAAGCTGAAACAACGTAACAAGCCAACGTAGGGTGCGTGGCTGCGTCACACACCCTGCCGATGAATCACTCAGAACTTAAAAACCAACGTGTAGGGTGTGTGCGGTACGCACGCATGCGGTTATTTGATTGACGGTTTGCCGTTTCCAAATTTACTTTCAAAGCTGCTACTTTTCAGACGGCCTCAAAGACCAATACGGCCTATCCGTCAATCCCCACCCACCTAAAAACAAACCAATGTGCAGGCTGCTTTTCAACTCCGTTGCAGCTTCGTTTTCAGCAAGCTGCCATTCAAATATCCTATCGATAAAGGCTACCTGAAAGCGTGAGCTTTAACGAAGTTAAAACTCACTTCTTTCGTTTTAGCTGCGCAGAAACTCACTTCGTTCGTTTTCAGGTAGCCTTTTCTTAACTTCGCGGCAGCCGCAGTTTCAAAAATCAAAGACCGCCGTTATCCGCCAAACAACGCCGCCTTGCCTTCCGCGCCGGAAACATCCAGCACTTTAATTCCTTCCCCGTCCAGCACGGCTTGCGTCAGCATGGCCACGCCGCCGGAGGGGCCGATTTCCAAAATCCGCCGCACGCCCAGCGTGGCCATGCTGCGGCATTCGGCCACCCAGTCCACGGGATTGACCAACACATTTTGCGCGATGCCGCGCGCTTGTTCCGCATCCAAACCGCAGGCTGCCGCCCATTCGGCCACTTGCGCCACGGCGGGCAGCATGGCGGGGTGGTGGAAGCCGACTTCCACATCCAGCCGCCACAGCAGGTTTTCGGGCGTTTGGCCGTTTTCGTCTTTCACCGTGCCCGACAACACGCCGCACACGCGCGCCACCGATTCGGGCTTGCCGCTGACGACAAAACCGTCCGCGCTGTTTTGCAAGCCGATACACGGGCGGTCGGCAGAATCTGCGGGGAACAGTTCGTCAATCACGGCGGCAATCTGCCCGCGGCTCACGCCCTGCACCATCACCATCGGATGCAAGTCGTCGTGCAGATACATGCCCGTTGCGCGCCCTTGCAGCGTGGCCGCCGCGCCAATCAATTCGGCCAAAGCCAGCAGTTCGGCGGCATGCTGCGGCTCGCGTATCAGATAACGCCCGAGTATGCCCTGCGAATGCCCGATAACGCCCGCCGCCTTGCCGCAGTCCAGCCCGCGCGCTTCCAACGTGTGCAGATTGGCGATTTGCGACAGGAAAATGCCGGGCGCGCTCACGGCGGCACGCACCAAATCGATGCCGTCCGCGCCGTTTTCCGCCCATTTTATCGGTTCGAAACCCTGCGGGCGGGCGGCGGCAAGCTGCTCTGTTACAGGTTTCAAGATTCGGGCGGCAGCAGCGGCCACTTCGTTTGCTCTGTCCCGCGCCCCGTCGGCCAAAGCCTCGCGCAGGCTGCTTATCCAATCAAAGCCCTGCCCGGAAAAGCACAACGCGAACGGTTCGTCATAAAAATGTTCCGGCAGGCGGTTTTGTTGCAGTTGGCTCATGGTTTCACTCCCTCCGTAATCGGTGTTGAACGGTTTGCAAAACTTAATATGATGATTGTATGACGAATAACGCCCTTGTGCCACGCACTCAAATCAAACATGATTTTCAGACGGCCTCATCGATTTCGCGTTATTATTTCATTTTATTGTTGAAAGGAAACGCCATGCCCGCCGTGATTACATCCCCCGAAAAACTCGCCGCCGCACAAACCTTGTTTGCCGAAACCCTGCTGGCCGCGCTGCCGCAAAAAGCAGCCTGCACCGTATCGGGTGCGGGTGGCGGCTTTGAAGCCGAAGTGTCTTATTCGCCCGAACTGGATTTGTGGTACGCCATGCAGCCGCAGGGCAAAAAATGCTGGAACGGCTTCGGCATCGGCCAGCCTGCGGCCGGCAAAAAGGTGTCGATTGCGGCGGAAATCAATTTCCCTGCCGAAGGCTTGAACCGTGCGGTGTCCGGTGTGTTCGCGGAAGATGGCAACGGCGGCGTTTGGGTGCTGCACCGCGGCAAAATCCGCGGCGGCAAGGAATTATTTTTCCGCCATTTCGGCGGCGAAACGCTGACAGCGGACGACGGCGGCAAAGAAGAAACGTTTGCCCTGGTCGGACGGCTGGACGATGCGGATTTTGCGGCCAAACTGGCGGCGTTTGTGAAGGAAATTCTGCGGATTAAGGCGGCGGCAAAAGCATGCGGATAATCGGAATCCAGCTTAAAAAATCAATGTAAAGAAGCTGTGTTTTTGGAGAGATGACGGAAAAATCAATCCGTCTTTTATCAATGCCGTCTTAAGCAAAACAGTATGCTTTTGCCAAAATCCCATATCAATTTTGATGCAGGCATCGTTCTTCCTGCATCAAATGTACCCCTATCTTGATAGAGACCGTCTGAAAAACAGTTGCCGCAATATTTTCAGACGGCCTACCGTATTTCGCTCATGCACGATATGGTTTTGCCTGCCTTGTTTGGCTTCGCCGCGTTTTAAAGCTGCTGAAATAAGGACGGTTTGTCTGCCTCCAGTGCTTCGGCTAGAATGCCCGTCCGCACCCGCTCCGATATTTCTAAGAAAAATACCATGTCCGCACCATCCAATCATTATGCCGCCCCTTTGCTGGTGGTCGGCTGCGTCGTCTTCGGCCTCGGCAGCCTGATTGTCAAATTCGTCCCCGTCGGTGCTTATGCCATCGCGTGGTGGCGGCTGCTGATTTCCGGCTTGGTCTTTTGGTTTCTGGCACGGCGTTTCGGCCAGAAACTGCCGCGCAGCAAAACAGCCCTTGCCTATGCCCTGCTCTCGGGTGCCGCACTCGGCATCGATTTGGCTTTGTGGCACGAAAGCATTTACAGCGTCGGCCCGGGCATTTCCACCCTGCTCAACAGTTTGCAGATTTTTTTCCTTGCCGCCATCGGCTTT
Source organism: Neisseria elongata subsp. elongata (assembly GCF_900113545.1). GTDB lineage: Bacteria > Pseudomonadota > Gammaproteobacteria > Burkholderiales > Neisseriaceae > Neisseria > Neisseria elongata. The sequence continues at coordinate 385,623 of NZ_FOPS01000001.1, forward strand.
TTCCTGTTTGACGAGAGGCTGAACAAGCTGCAAATCTTCAGCCTGATTATGGCTGTCGGCGGCGTGGCGATGATTGCATTTCCCGAGTTCGGCCATAACGGCAATGCGGTTTGGGGGTTTGTCAGCGGCATTATTTCGGGCGGGATGCTGGCGTTGTCGATGACGTTTATCCGCAAAACGCATCAGGCCGAACCTACCGCGCTGTTTCCCATGATGCTGCTGGTCAGCATCGGCGGCGTATTGGCGTTGCTGTTGCCGACTTTGGTTTTCGACTGGGGCCGGCTGTACCCCGCCACGGCGCGCGACATCGGGCTGGTTTTGGTTTACGGCGCGGTCATGCAGTGCTTCGCCTGGGGGTTGATTGCCTACGCCATCCCGCTGCTGTCGTTGTCGCTGACCGGCCTTCTGCTGCTGAGCGAACCCGTTGCCGCCTTGTTAATCGATTATTTCTGGCTCGACAAACCGATTAACGCCGTACAATGGGGCGGTGCCGCGCTGACCTTGCTGGCGATTTACTTAGGTTCGCTGAAAACAAAGGCGCATTGAGCCGCCGAATCTCCCTATCCGGCCTGCCTTTCGTGTAGAATCACGCCCTTATCCCACAGGCCGTCTGAAAACCGATGAATAAGTTTGCCCAAGCCCTTTCCGCCGCACTCGACCTCTGCGTCGCCACCAAAGAAATCAGCGTTTCCGGCCACCCCGTCGGCTTTATGTACCGCGAAGAGCCGGTTTTCGACAACGATAGCGGCTGGCGTTTTTTCAGCGGCGACGAAAGCGACGGCTACACCGACAATCCCGACAACTTCACCGTGTGCGGCATCGGAGAAATCACCGCATCCAATCCCGACATCCTGCCGCTGCTTCAGGAAAAGGCAGGCGCGTGGGAGTGGGCGGAAGAAGGATTTCAAGCCGTCAGCGACTGGCAGCCGAAAGAATAAAACCGTTTTTTCAGACGGCCTCGGGCCGTCTGAACGTATTTGAACACACGCCGCAGCGCGTCAAACGGAACATCCGCCCTGCCGTATTCGGTCAGGGGTATCAACCCGAAAGGAAATCATCATGAACATCATAGAACCGAACCTGAACGGCGAGCATCTGCGTATCGGCATCGTCCAAGCGCGCTTTACCAACGAAGTGGGCTCGGCCATGCTCAAAGCCACCGTAGAAAAACTGCACGAACTGGGCGTGAAGGACGACAACATCACCGTAACCACCGTACCCGGCGCATTGGAAGTACCGCTGGTGCTGCAATCGATGGCCGGCACGCAACGCTTTGACGCACTGATTGCCATCGGTTGCGTTATCCGCGGCGAAACCTATCATTTCGAATTGGTCTCAAACGAATCGGCCGCCGGCATCACCCGCTTGACTCTGGATTACAGCATCCCCGTCGCCAATGCCATCCTGACCACCGAAAACGACGAACAGGCACATGCCCGCATCGTTGAAAAAGCGCAGGATGCCGCAGTCGTGGCCGTGGAGTGCGGCAATTTGATCAACTTCTTCCTCGGTGAACAAGAAGACTGAGGCCGTCTGAAAGGAACCCGATATGAAAACCAGCCCCCGCCGCCGCGCCCGCGAATTCACCGTCCAAGCCCTCTATCAGGCAGCCTTGAACCAGGCCTCCGCACCCGAAGTGGCGAAAAACATCCGCGAAGCCGCCGACTTCAAACGTGCAGATGCCGATTTGTTCACCGCACTGTTTTTCGGCGCGCACGGCAACAGCGCGGAATACATGCAAATCATCCGCCCCCTGCTCGACCGCGATGAAAAAGACATCAACCCGATTGAGCGCGGCATCCTGCTGATGGCCTGCCACGAACTGAGTGCGATGCCCGAAACACCATATCCGGTCATCATCAACGAAGCCATCGAAGTCACCAAAACCTTCGGCGGCACCGACAGCCACAAATTCATCAACGGCATTTTGGACAAACTATCGGTACAACTGCGTCCAAACGATCCGAAACGCACGCCATAAACAAAACAGCATCCGCATATAGAAACAGGCCGTCTGAAAACACCCGCTTTCGCAGCGGCATTTTCAGACGGCCTGTTTTAATCGAACGGCTTAACGGGAGCGTTTGTAAAGCGCCATATTCTGTTCGGCCGCATCCTGCGCCAAATCACGGTTTTGGCGGTAAATGTCTTTGTATTTTTCCTGAATCTGTGCGTCTGTCAAACCTTTGCCCTGCTCTTTGATTTGAATGTTGAATAACTCGATGTCAGTCTCGAATTTTTTAATCCACAAATCGCGAAGTCCGACCACATCCTGATCTTTCACCTGCAAGGTTTTCAATTTTTCGACCGCATCACGGTACAGATTGATATTGCTTTGGTAAATTTCGACGGCCAGTTTGTTTTTCTGCGCCTCGTCTTTGGACTTGCCGAATTCGGCAACCTTCTGCCTCATTTCGTCGGAATCCAGATAAGTGGAACTCTGTACGCCGATTTCTTCAATTGCTTTCAACAACACCAAGGCATCGGCTTTGAACGCCGGATCTTCGTTGTTGTTGCCTGCTGCGGGAACGGGGGCATGAGTCCCGCTTGCGGCAGCGACTTCGGGAGCTACCGAAGATGCGGAAACAGCTGAAGAAGCAACGGGTTGGGCATCGGACGCGGCAGGCTTGGTGCTGTTTTCCGGCTGACAAGCAGTCAGAGCCAATGCAGACAATAAGGCAGTAAAGCGTAGGGTTTGTTTCATTGTTTTGCTTCCAATTCAAACAGATAAAAAATAAAAATAAAAATGGAAATTTAAACTACGGGGGTTTTCAGACGGCCTATTCTTCGTTGCCGTTTTCCACCCGCACACTGTGGTCAATCAGGCCGGGCTGTACAAAGGCTGCCGCGCCCGACGATTTGCTGGCCGACAGGCGTTGCAGATAGTTCTCATCGATGTCGCCGGTCAGATAGAGGCCGCTGAAGCAGGAATCGTCGAAAGCTTCGATTTTCGGATTCATCTCGCGGATAACGGCTTTCAATTCGTCCAAATCCTGAAACACGCAGCCGTCGGCACTGATTTCCGCCGCAACTTCGGCCGCCGTGCGTCCGTTGGCAATCAGCTCTTCCCGGGTCGGCATATCGATGCCGTAAACATTCGGGTAGCGCACTTCCGGCGCGGCGGAGGCAAAAAACACTTTTTCCGCGCCGGAGGCTTTTGCCATTTCGACGATTTCCCGGCTGGTGGTTCCGCGCACGATGGAGTCGTCCACCAGCAGGATGTTTTTGCCTTTAAACTCGCTGTCCATCGGATTCAGCTTCTGCCGCACGGATTTTTTACGCGTCGCCTGTCCGGGCATGATGAAGGTGCGGCCGATGTAGCGGTTTTTGATGAACCCTTCGCGATACGGTTTGCCCAAATATGCAGCCAGCTCCATCGCGCTGGGGCGGCTGGTATCGGGAATCGGCATCACGACGTCGATTTGGCTCAAGTCCAACTCCCTTTTGACTTTTTCCGCCAGTTTAACCCCCATATTGACGCGTGCCTGATAAACGGACACGCCGTCGATAACGGAATCCGGGCGGGCAAAATAAACATATTCGAACAGGCAGGGCGCAAGTTTGCTTTGACGGGCGCATTGGCGGCTGTACAGTTTGCCGTCAAGGGTGATGAATACGGCCTCGCCCGGCGCGATGTCGCGCTCCAACTCGAAAGCCAGGCTGTTGAAAACGACGGATTCGGAAGCCACACCCCAATCGGTTTCGCCTTTATCGTTGGTTTGTTTGCCCAACACCAGCGGACGGATGCCGTACGGGTCGCGGAAGGCCAACAGGCCGTAGCCCGCAATCAAGGCCACCACGCCATACGCGCCGCGCACCCGGCGGTGCAGTTCGCCGACGGCATTGAAAATATGGTCGATTTCCAACCTGTGGCCGTCTGAAGCGGCGATTTCGCAGTGCAGTTCATGCGCCAAAACGTTCAGCAGCACTTCGGAATCGGAACCGGTATTCACATGGCGCAGGTGTTTGTCGCACACGCTTTGGTACAGCTCGTCGGTATTGGTCAGATTGCCGTTGTGCGCCAGCACGATGCCGAACGGGGAGCTGACATAAAACGGCTGCGCCTCGGCCGCGCTGCCCGCATTGCCCGCCGTCGGATAGCGGACATGGCCGATGCCGACAGAACCGGTCAAATCGCGCATATTACGGGTGCGGAACACTTCGCGCACCATGCCCTTTCCTTTGTGCATATGGAAAGTGGAACCTTCCAATGTGGCAATACCGGCCGCATCCTGCCCCCTGTGCTGCAACATTTGCAGACCGTCATACAGCAACTGGTTTACCGGTTCGTGTGCCACAAGGCCGAAAACACCACACATTGAATTCTCCCCAACAGTTAAAACGACGGATAGCTGACTTTTTTCGCCAGATATTCCGGTAAGTACGGCACGGCCACCGAAGCCGCTCCTTCGAAAAATGGCGAACTGTAGGCATTCTGCCATTCATCACTCTTTGGCAAATCGGTAAAAGCGCAAACCAAAACGGCCAGCGTGACCACGGCAAAACCGCGCAACAGGCCGAACACCGCGCCGAGAAAACGGTTCACGCCCCCCAAACCGATTGCCTTGATTGCACCGGTCAGCAGGGAGCGTAAAAAAAACAGCAGCAGCAAAGCGGCAGCAAACCCCGAAATAAAGCCCGCCACGGCCGCCAAAGCAGACGGCCGGATAAAGCTGAAAACCGTCTCGGCCAAAGGCTGGGCCGCCATTTTGGCCGCAATCAGACTCAGCACCCAGCTGACCAAAGACAACACTTCTCCAACCAGGCCGCGCATCATGGCCAGCACCACGGAGAGGCCGATGGCACATAAAGCAAATATATCGAATAAGGTCATATCATTATCAAGGAACAGCCTGTATGGAGGCCGTCTGAAAATACCGTATGCAGCACTTTTCAGACGGCCTTTTCAGGCTATTTACCCAAAATCACCACGCCGTCGACACCTTGCAGGCGGATTTTCGCCAAAGCATTCTGTGCCGCTTCCTGGCTGCTGAAGCTACCGGTGCGTACGCGGTAGACCTTGCCTTTGGCTGTGTCTACTTCGTTGATGGAGGCACTGTATCCGGCATCCGCCAAGCGTTGCTGGACTTTTTTGGCCTGCGCCTGCGAATTATAAGCACCTGCCTGTATTATCGCACGCCGGCCTTTCTGGTTATTCAATATTTCTTTCGGATCAGCCTTGGCGGGCTTGGATTTGTTTTCCAATGCCTGCTGGGCTTTGTTGCCGGCGGTTTTTTTGGCGTCGTCGCGTTTTTTCTGTTCGGCCAACCGCTTATCTTCTTCGGCCTTTTTCGCTTCGGCCTGTTTGCGCTCTTCTAAACGTTTTTTCCGCTCGGTCAAACGTTTTTCTTCTTCCGCTACTTTTGCTTCGGCCTGTTTGAGTTCTTCCAGCCGTTTCTTGCGTTCGGCCAGACGTTTTTCTTCATCCGCTATTTTCGCTTCGGTCTGTTTGCGTTCTTCCAAACGTTTTTTCTGCTCGGCCAAGCGTTTTTCCTCGGCGGCTTTTTTCGCGTCGTCGCGTTTTTTCTGTTCGACCAGACGCTTCTCTTCTTCGGCCTTTTTCATTTCAGCCTGTTTACGCTCTTCCAAACGCTTTTTCTGTTCGGCCAAGCGTTTTTCGTCGGCAGCTTTTTTCGCATCGTCGCGTTTTTTCTGTTCGGCCAACCGCTTCTCTTCTTCCGCTATTTTTGCTTCGGCCTGTTTGCGCGCTTCCAAACGTTTTTTCTGTTCGGCCAGACGCTTCTCTTCCTCAGCCTTTTTCATTTCAGCCTGTTTGCGTTCTTCCAAACGTTTTTTCTGCTCGGCCAACCGCTTCTCTTCCTCAGCCTTTTTCATTTCGGCCTGCTTGCGTTCTTCACGCTGTTGTTTCAATTCGGCCAGGCGTTCTTCTTCTTCTTTCAAACGCTTTTCTTCCGCGCGCTGTTTCGCTTCCAGCCTTTTTTGTTCTTTAGCCTGTCTTTCGGCGAGGCGTTTTTCCTCGGCTTCCTGTTTTTGTTTGGCCAAGCGGGCTTCTTCTTCCCGTTTGGCGCGTTCGGCCGCTTCCTCTTCTGCCGCCAAACGATCGGCTTCGGCTTTCCGTTCCGCTATTTCCCTGGCTTTTTCTTCAGCCTGGCGTTTGGCCTCGGCTGCTTTTTGCGCTGCTTTGCGCTCGGCTTTTTCCGCTGCCTGTTTGTTGCTGTTGTTGATGGTTATGGCGGGAAGCGGCTGCCGGTCGTAATCATTGTTGGGTTCGGCTTTTTTTACCACGGTGTGCACGTTGCCGTCGTCGCCTTGCGCTTCTACTGTTTCCTGGCCTTCCTTCAATTCATATACGGGCGGCACTTCCTTGGCCTTTTCAGACGGCATCTCGAAGGTGTCGTTGGCGGTTTCATCCTGAGCCGAACCGCCGCCGGCAAGCAGCGGATTTTCCAATTCGTCTTGCCTGGTTTTGCCGCCCGCAGGCTCGATTGGCTTGGGGGTCAATATTTCGGGCTGCCCACCGTCTTTATTGATGCTGATGTTCTGGGCGGCATTGCCGCCCTCGTCGCCGCCGTTTACCGCGACGCCGAATACGATGCCCGCCACCAGTACCATGGCCGAAGCCCCTACCAGGCGGCGGCGGTTTTTCCGTTTTAATTGCTCGTATTCGTTCATCGAATCCAATCGTTTGTCTGCCATTTTGAACCTTGTCTGTCTTACCCGGCGGCGTGGTGTCCGGTGGGTTTGTCTTGATGTTCCATCACTTCCGCTACGGTATGGAAGGAACCGAAGGCCACAATTCTATCATTTTCCGTACTGTCGGCAAAAGCGGCGTGATACGCCGAGGCAATGTCGCCGAACATTCGGATATTGGCGATTCCGTGCGCTTCCAGTTTGGCCTGCAGTGCTGCCGCATCCATGCCCCGCGGCAGATGGAGCGGGGCGACGTACCAAACGTCGAACTGGTCTTTCACGATTTCCAATACGCCGTCTATGTCTTTGTCGGCCAACATGCTGAATACGGCCGTCCGTTTTTGCGCGAAAGGCAAGCCGATGAGGCTTTGGCGCATGGCGCGGGCGGCGTGCGGGTTGTGGCCGACATCCCAGACGGTCAGCGGCCGTCCGGGCAGCACTTGGAAGCGGCCGGGGTTTTCCGCCGACAGCAGGCCGCGTTTGATTGCCCCCACGTCAATCGGCAGGCGGTCGCCCAGGCATTCGACAACGGCCAGGGCGACTGAGGCATTGCCCAATTGATAGCCGCCGCGCAAGGCCGGCATGGGCAGGGCGTTGCGGTTGCGTTTGAGGCCGTCTGAAAAAAGCGTGCCGTGTTCGGGATGGAAACGGAACGACCATTGTTGGTTTTCCAATTTGCCGAAACTGAAATCGCGTTTGGCCAGCAGCAGCTGAGCGCCGATGTCGTCGGCATGTGCAGCTAACGACTGCGGCGGCGGATTTTGCCCGCAGACGGCCGGTTTGCCCGCGCGGAAAATTCCGGCCTTTTCAAAACCGACCTGTTCGACCGTATCGCCCAAAAACGCCTGATGATCCAAATCGATGCTGGTTACCGCCGCGACGTCGCCGTCAAATACGTTTACTGCATCCAAACGCCCGCCGAGGCCGACTTCCAATATCATCACGTCCACACGTTCGCGTAGGAAAATATCCACTGCGGCCAAGGTATTGAACTCGAAATAAGTCAGCGAAATATCGCCGCGCGCCGCTTCGATGCGCTCGAATGAGGCGGTTATGGCTTCGTCCGGCACAGGCCCGCCGTTTACGGCAATCCGTTCGTTGTAGCGCAGAAGGTGCGGGCTGGTCAGCGTGCCGGTTTTGAAACCGGCCTCTTTGTAGATATGGGTCAGGAAGGCGCAGACCGAACCTTTGCCGTTGGTGCCGCCCACCACGATGACGGGGCATTCCGGCTGCAATGCCATCCGCCGGCGCACTTCGCCGACGCGTTCCAAACCCATGTCGATTACGCCGTTGCTGTGTGCCGTTTCCAGATGGGAAAGCCATTCGCCAAGAGATTTCATTTGTTTGCCTTCTGTTTGCTGTTTGATATAGGAGGCCGTCTGAAAACCTGTTTTGCGTTGCACGGCGGCTTTCAGACGGCCTCAATTCCTTAGCCGGCGGATTTGGCCAATTCGGCACGCATCTGCCCGATAACCGCTTTGTAATCGGGCTGTCCGAAAATCGCCGATCCCGCCACGAAGGTATCCGCTCCGGCAGCCGCCACTTCGGCAATATTGCCGACTTTGATGCCGCCGTCCACCTCCAAAGCAATCCGCCTGCCCGCAACCGCCTGATATTCGTCCAATAAAGCGCGGGTACGGCGGATTTTTTCCAAAGTATGGGGAATAAAGCCCTGCCCGCCGAATCCCGGATTGACCGACATCAGCAGCACCATGTCCAAACGGTCGAGCACGTTTTCCAAAACCGACACCGAAGTCGCCGGATTCAACACCAATCCGGCCTGACAGCCGTGTTCGCGAATCAGGCTCAAACTGCGGTCCACATGACGGCTGGCTTCGGGATGGAAGGTAATGATGTCCGCCCCCGCTTTGGCAAAGGCAACAATCAAATCGTCCACCGGCTCCACCATCAGGTGAACGTCTACCGGCACCGAAGCATAAGGTTTCAGCGCGGCGCACACCATGGGGCCGAAAGTCAGATTGGGCACATAATGATTGTCCATCACATCGAAATGAATCAAATCCGCCCCAGCCTCGACAACGCTGCCGACTTCCTCGCCCAATCTGGCAAAATCGGCAGATAAAATGCTGGGGGCAATACGGAATTTCTGCATAGCGGCTTCCTTTTCCTGAAAATGGCGCACAACCGGTTCGTTCTTTTTGCCTGACGGGCCACTACGTATCAACGGCCATCTGCATTTTCATTCAACATAAACTTTTTTGAAATTGTATTTTCACAACAAAAAACGGCGCGGCAAACCGTTAAAACCGGCAGAGCGCATAATATTTAATCAATCGTTATTTGTTTTACCCAAGTTTACGGCTATTATACCGTGTTTGACACGTCGTCCCCGTACATTTCCGCCTTAATTTCGAAGCCCGAACAGAAGACAAGAAGGTCATACCGTGCTTACTCCATCCGAACGCCGAATCCTGGGTATCCTCGCCGTCAGCGCGCCCTTAAGCTGCCTGCCCCTCCCCGCTTCGGCCCTGACTATTCAGGATTTTCATCCGAACTGCGACATCCGCCAACTGAACCTGAGCCGCGATCAATACGAATCCTTGCGCGGCCTGCGCGGCGAATACAAGCAGGCTGTGGAAAAGCTGAACCTGCAAAACAGGGGAAGCGAACGCCCGCTTCGGGACAACCTGCTGCGCGTATTGTCCAATCCGCACTTCGACGAAAGGCAGGCTCAACGTTATGTCAGCGAACGGTACGGCTACGGCCTGCAATTCGCGGTGGACGAATTGTCCGTTCAGCATAAATTTTATCATTCGCTGACACCCGCCCAGCAGCGGATTTGGCTGCAAAAGTGCCTGTATTGAACCGCCGCAAAACAAAAAATATCAAACCCGACCGCTTGCCGCATCAACGGCATCATGGTCGGGTTTGTAGCATTCAGGCAAACGCCATTTTTTCAGACGGCCTGAAAACATGATCCGGGCCGTCTGAAATCCCTGCCCTATTCCGCCTCCTCAAAGCCCGTTACCTGCAGCCCGAAACCGTTCAAACCGTTCATAGAGGAAGGCTTGCCCATCACGCGCATTTTCTGCACGCCCAGTCCGGCCAGAATCTGCGCACCGATGCCGTAGGTTTTCCTGTCCCATTTCTTCACTTGGAAACTGTTTTTCGGCAGGGTGCGCTCCAGCAGCGCGGAACCGTCCTCCGTGCGGTGCAGCAGGATGGCCACCCCGCTTTCGGCCTGACTGAGGTGCGACAGTGCCGTAGGCAGCGGCCAAGAATGGTTGGGGTCGATTTGCAGGAAGTCCATCGCGCTGAACGGCTCATGCACGCGCACCAGCGTTTCCCTGTCGGCGGAAATTTCGCCTTTCACCAATGCCAAATGGGTTTCGCCCGACAGCTTGTCCACATAAACGTGCTGGCGGAACTCGCCCCAAGGCGTATGAACCAGCGTATCACCCATCTCCTCCAACAGGCTTTCCGTGCGGCTGCGGTATTCGATTAAGTCGGCAATCGTGCCGATTTTGATGCCGTGTTCTTCGGCAAACTTCATCAGTTCGGGCATACGCGCCATCGTGCCGTCGTCGTTCAGAATCTCGCAAATCACGCCGGCGGGCATCAGGCCGCTCATCTGCGCCAAATCCACCGCCGCCTCGGTGTGCCCGGCGCGCACCAACACGCCGCCTTTTTGCGAACGCAGCGGGAAAATATGTCCGGGCTGGACGATGTCTTCCGGCCGCACTTCGGGCGAAACAGCCGTCTGAATGGTATGCGCGCGGTCGGCGGCGGAAATACCCGTGCTGATGCCTTCTGCGGCTTCGATGGAAACGGTGAAATTGGTGCCGTATTGCGCGCCGTTTTTCTGCGTCATCTGCGGCAGGCGCAGGCGGTCCACCAATTCGTCGTTCATCGGCAGGCAAACCAGCCCGCGCGCGTGTTTAATCATAAAGTTAATCGCCTGCGGGGTAACGAATTGGGCGGCCATCACCAAATCGCCTTCGTTTTCGCGGTCTTCGGCGTCGGTGATGATGACCATTTTGCCGGCCTTGATGTCGGCCAGGATTTCGGGAATGGTGGAAACGGCTGTCATGGTGTGTTTACCTTCTTGTAAATTTTGAGACGGGGCGTGGACGGTATCGAGCCACATGGCGGGCATCGCGGCGGCCTGTTCGATTTTGCGGGCCTTCTTTTCGCCGAAAGATTTGTTTTTCAACAGGGCGGAAAGTTCGCCGGGATTGACGGCGGCGGTTTGGGCGAAGAGTGCCTGCCTGCCGCCGCAGCGTTCGTCTATCCACTGCCGCAGGTTGGCGCGGCGCAGTTCGGTGATGTTCATGAAAGTTTACTGAATAGTATGGAAGCGGCATTGTATGCCTTTATTTACCGTCAAGTAAACATTTTACCCATTTGCAGTCGGAAAAACGTTTTCCAGACGGCCTCATCCTCGCGGATGGTGCTCGGAGACGATATTTTTCAGCCGTTCGTTGGCGACATGGGTGTAGATTTGGGTGGTGCTGATATCGGCATGGCCAAGCAGGCTTTGAACGACGCGCAAATCCGCGCCGTGATTGACCAGATGGGTGGCAAAGGCATGGCGCAGGCTGTGCGGGCTGAGGTGGCGGATGCCGGCCGCTTCGGCATACTTGTCGACAATCATCCATGCCAACTGACGGCTGATGCCGTTGCGCTTCTGTCCGACAAACAATTCGTCGCAGCGGGCGTTTTTCAGCAAAACGGGACGGGCCTGCGCCAGATAACGTTCTATCCAATATGAGGCTTCTTCGCCCATCGGTACCAAACGCTGTTTGCCGCCTTTGCCGATGGTAACGACCAGGCCGCGCTGCAAATCGATTTCACCCAACGTCAGCTTGACCGCCTCGCTGACGCGCAGCCCGGAGGCATACATCAATTCCAACAAAGCCTTGTCGCGCAGGCCGTGCGGGCTGTCGGTATCGGGGGCGGCCAGCAGCATTTCGATTTGGCTTTCGCTCACGATGGCGGGCAGGGTGCGTTCCTGCTTGGGCGCGGTCAGATATTCGGTCGGGTCATTGGAAAGCTGTTCCGTTTCCAGCAGCCAGCCGTAAAACCGTTTGCAGGCCGACAATGCCCGCGCCTGCGAACGCGTTTTTTCGTCGGGATGGTAAACGGCGGCAGCCAAACCGCTGCCGTCGGCCGACAGCCAGTCTTCGCCCTGCCCCGCCAAACGGACGGCGATTTTGTTCAAATCGCGCCGGTAGGCCGCCAGCGTATTCGCACTCAAACGTTCCTGAAGCCAAAGATGGTCGAGAAAACGGTCGGTCAAATCACTCATGGTTTTCAGACGGCCTTCAAAGCATCCAATACTTCCTGCGCATGTCCGGCCACTTTGACTTTGCGCCATTCGTGCGAAATTTCGCCGTTTTCGTCCAGCACGAACGTGCTGCGCTCGATACCCAGCGATTCCTTGCCGTAGAGTTTTTTCAGCTTGATAACGTCAAACTGCTTACAGACGGCCTCATCTTTGTCGCTCAATAATTCAAATTGGAAGCCCTGTTTGGCGCAAAAATTCTGATGCGATTTCACGCCGTCGCGCGAAATACCCACCACCGTATAACCCAAAGCCTGAAACTCCGGCAGCAGGCGGTTGAAATCCAAGCCCTCGGTGGTACAGCCGGGCGTGCTGTCTTTCGGATAAAAATAAACCACCAGCGGCAGATGGCCGGCAGAATCGAAATCGCTGCCGGACGATGACGGCAAAGTAAATTGATACGGCATTTCGCACTCCTGAAAAAGCGCGATGGTAGGCCGTCTGAAAACAATAGGCAAGGCTTGGAAGGCACATCTTCTTTTTCAGACGGCCACTTATCCACAGTTTACCTATTTTAACGCTTGACTTATCCACAGGAGGCTCTATATAGCGTGGCATGAAAAATCAAACCGAGTAAGGAGTCATCATGAGATTCGACAAATTAACCGCCAAATTCCAACAAGCCCTTGCAGAAGCTCAGAGTTTGGCGTTGGCTGCGGACAGCAGCTATCTGGAAGCAGGCTTCGTGCTGAAAGCCCTGCTTGACGATCAAAACAGCGGAGCCGCTGCGCTCTTGGCTCATGCGGGCGTGAATGTGCCACAGGTGAAACAGCGTTTGCAGCAGCATTTAAACAGCCTGCCGAAAGTATCCGGCCAAGGCGGCGATATTCTGCCCAGCCGCGAATTGCAGGCGGTGTTGAACCTGATGGACAAAGCGGCAACCAAACGCGGCGATGCCTATATCGCCAGCGAACTTTTCCTGCTCGCCTTAGTGCAGCAGAACGATGCGACCGGCAAAATCCTGAAAGAAGCCGGTGCGACCGAACAAAACATCAACGCCGCGATTGACGCGGTACGCGGAGGACAAAACGTGAACGATGCCAATGCCGAAGACCAACGTGATGCGCTGAAAAAATACACGCTCGACCTGACCCAGCGCGCCCGCGACGGCAAACTTGACCCCGTTATCGGCCGCGACGACGAAATCCGCCGCGCGATTCAAGTGCTGCAACGCCGCACCAAAAACAACCCCGTGCTCATCGGTGAACCGGGCGTGGGTAAAACTGCCATCGTTGAAGGCTTAGCACAGCGCATCGTCAACGGCGAAGTGCCTGAATCCCTGCGCAACAAACGCCTGCTGGTTTTGGATTTGGCGGCATTGATTGCCGGCGCGAAATACCGCGGCGAATTTGAAGAACGCTTGAAAGGAGTGTTGAACGATTTGGCGAAAGACGACGGCAACACCCTGATTTTCATCGACGAAATCCATACTTTGGTCGGCGCGGGCAAAACCGACGGCGCGATGGATGCAGGTAATATGTTGAAACCGGCTTTGGCGCGCGGCGAACTGCACTGCATCGGCGCGACCACCTTGGACGAATACCGCCAATATATCGAAAAAGATGCGGCACTTGAACGCCGCTTCCAAAAAGTATTGGTCGGCGAACCCAGCGTGGGAGACACCATCGCCATCCTGCGCGGTTTGCAAGAACGTTACGAAATCCACCACGGCATCGACATTACCGATCCCGCCATCGTTGCTGCCGCAGAGTTGAGCGACCGCTACATTACCGACCGCTTCCTACCCGATAAAGCGATTGATTTGATTGACGAAGCTGCCAGCCGCATCAAAATGGAGTTGGACAGCAAACCCGAGCAGATGGACAAACTCGACCGCCGCATCATCCAGCTCAAAATGGAAAAAATGCACGTTGCCAAAGAGAGCGATGACGCCAGCAAAAAACGTTTGGAACTGATAGACGAAGAAATCGACGGCCTGCAAAAAGAATACGCCGATTTGGACGAAATCTGGAAAGCCGAAAAAGCCGCGTCTTCCAGCACCGCCGACATCAAGAAACAGATGGACGACATCAAAGTCAAAATCGAGCAGGCCAAACGCCAAGGCGACTTCGCCCGCGCGTCTGAACTCGAATACGGCGAGTTGCCGAAATTGGGCGCACAGTTGCAGGCGGCAGAAAGCAACACTGACGGCAAAAAACAAAACAAACTCTTCCGCACCGAAGTTGGCGCAGACGAAGTGGCCGAAATCGTATCGCGCATGACCGGCATCCCCGTATCCAAAATGATGGAAGGCGAACGTGACAAGTTGCTGAAAATGGAGGAAGTATTGCACCGCCGCGTGGTCGGTCAAGACGAAGCCGTGCGCGCCGTGTCCGACGCCATCCGCCGCAGCCGCTCCGGCCTTGCCGATCCGAACAAACCTTACGGCAGCTTCCTGTTCCTAGGTCCGACCGGTGTGGGTAAGACCGAGTTGTGCAAAGCCCTGGCTGGTTTCCTGTTTGACAGCGAGGACCACCTCATCCGTATCGACATGTCCGAATACATGGAAAAACACGCCGTTGCCCGCTTAATCGGTGCGCCTCCGGGCTACGTCGGCTACGAAGAAGGCGGCTACCTGACCGAACAAGTCCGCCGCAAACCGTACAGCGTGATTCTGCTGGACGAAGTGGAAAAAGCCCATCCCGACGTGTTCAATATTCTGTTGCAAGTATTGGATGACGGCCGCTTGACCGATGGACAAGGCCGCACCGTGGACTTCAAAAACACTGTTATCGTCATGACTTCCAACATCGGCAGCCAGCACATCCAACAAATGGGTACGCAGGACTACGAAGCCGTGAAAGAAGCGGTGATGGAAGAAGTGAAAGCCTACTTCCGTCCTGAAATGATCAACCGTATCGACGAAGTGGTCGTGTTCCACGGACTGAATCAGGAGAATATCCGCAACATCGCGAAAATCCAGCTCAAAGGCTTGGAAAAACGCCTAGAAGCGCAGCACCTGCACCTGAAAGTGGACGATGCCGCCTTGGATTTGATTGCCAAAGCCGGTTTCGACCCCGTGTACGGCGCACGCCCGCTCAAACGTGCCATCCAGTCGGAAATCGAAAACCCGTTGGCCATGGCGTTGCTCGAAGGTAAATATGCGCCCGAAAGCACGATTCATGTGAAAGAAGAAGGCGGCAGGCTGGTGTTTGCCTGATTTGAACGCAGTGTGAAATAAGAGGCCGTCTGAAAATCCCGCACAGGTTTTTCAGACGGCCTCTTCCTATTGCAATTAAATAATCTCGATACAAAACATTCGGCAAACGCTTTAGTCCTTCGTTATAATATACTCCGTATGCACTGTCGCATATTTTTAAAGTTAGGACAAACAAATGAAAATGAAATGGCTTGCCCTAGTAACGGCTGCCGCATTGGGTTTAACTGCTTGCGGAAACAAAGACAAACAGGCATCCGCACCGGCACCTGACGCCCCCGCACAAACCGCCTCAGGCAATACGGCAGGCACTCCCGCACCTGCCGACAAACAGGCCGAAGAAGCCAAACCCGTGGTTTCTTCAGGCAATTTCCTGGCTGACGCCGCTGCCCTGCAAGCTGCAGAAGATGCATTGAAAGCCCTGCCGCAATTCGGCGGCAAACCGGTTAACATTTTCCAAAATATCCATTTCTATGGCGGCGAGCGTCCGCGCATCATTGCGGAAATCCAAGACCCCAATAATCCGGACAATATCGACCACTACGAATTTGAAGACGGCAAATGGAGCGAACCGCAGCCGGTCCGCATTTCCGGCGGCGGCAATATGAAAGACAATGTGTTCCCTTTGGCTGAAATCAAGTTTGCCGATATTGCGAAAATCACTCAGGTTTTCAACGAAAAAGCCAAAGAAGTAAACGCGGAAGGTGCGGAGTTGGATCATGTGTACTACTCTTTGTTTGTGCCGACAGGCAAAACCAAATGGTATACCAGCAATCTCTCAACCGACCGCGCGGAATACGAGTTTGAGTTTAACAAAGACGGTTCTTTGAAAAGCTTTAAAAAACGTTAATCGTTAAGTAGCCGTGCCTTTTGAACGGCGGTGCTTATGCGGTAGTGCATAGTCAAGATTCCGCCGCTCAGTCAGGCTCAATTTAGAGGCCGTCTGAAAATCCCGCAACGGGGTTTTCAGACGGCCTTTGTTTATTTTTCCGCCAACAGGCTCAGGAGGAGTTTTTTTTCTGCGTCGTTGAGGCCGCCTTCGACGGTTTTCCTTTTCAGTGCTTCGAGTTGCGCATGGCGGAATTCTTTGATCAGTTTTCCCATGCCGTCTGAAAAGGCGGTTTCGTTTTCTTCGCCGCCGTCTTCGCCGTCATCCAAACCGCCGGCTTGATAAATCTGCTGCAAGACATTTCCGGTGTCGGTGCTGCGGAAGTGTTCCCAAATGCGCGCATGGTCGGGCGGGGTGCTGCCGGAGAGGATGAAGTCGGCGATGTTGGCCAGGCAGGCGGTATCGCCTTCGAGGACGACGTATTCGGGCAGGCGGACGTGAACCGCCCAGGCGGGATTGGACAGCAGGCTGCGGATTTGGCGTTGCGCGAGGGTCAGCATGGCCGGCTGGCGGCGGGTTTCGCGCGGCAGTTTGTAACTTTTGGCCTGTACGCGGCGCGGCGGGGTTTCCTGCCCGAGCAGGACGGCGAGGTCTGCGGGGTCGATGCCGACGAGTTCGGCCAGCCGTTGTTTGAGCAGGAAGCCGAGGGCGGGCGCGGTAATTTGTGCCAGAAGCGGTGCGGCGGTTTTCAACAGGCGCGATTTGCCTTCCTGCGTCGCCAGGTTGAGGCCGTCTGAAAGTGCCTGCCAGAAATATTCGGACAGGGGTTTGCTCTGATGGATGAGTGCGTCTTCAAATTGCGTTTTGCCGTGGGCGCGGATGTAGCTGTCGGGGTCGTGTTCGGGCGGCAGGAAAAGGAAGTGGAGGGATTTGCCGTCTTTGAGCTGCGGCAGGGCGTTTTCAAGCGCGCGCCAGGCGGCTTTCCGGCCTGCGGTATCGCCGTCGAAGCAAAAATAGATTTCGTCGGACTGCCGCATCAGGATTTTGATGTGTTCGCCCGTGGTGGAAGTGCCGAGTGAGGCGACGGCGTAGGGAATGCCGAACTGCGCCAAGGCCACCACATCCATATAGCCTTCTACGACGAGTATCCGTCCTGCATCGCGTACGGCGTTGCGGGCTTCGTAGAGGCCGTAGAGGTTGCGGCCTTTGTCGAACAGCGGGGTGTCGGGCGAATTGAGGTATTTGGGCTTGCTGTCGTCCAAAACGCGGCCGCCGAAGCCGATGATGCGCCCTTGCTGGTCGCGGATGGGAAACATAATGCGGTGGCGGAAACGGTCGTAGTATCGGTTTTGCTCTTCGTTATGGATGACCTGCCCGCATTCCGTCAGGGCGTTGTTGGGATAGGGCTGGAAGACTTGCGCCAGCGGCTGCCAGCCGTCGGGTGCATAACCCAATCCGTAATGGCCGATGATTTCGGCATTCAGGCCGCGTCCGTCGAGGTATTGGCGTGCGGGCGGGTTGATTTGGAGCTGGTGGCGGTAAAAATCGGCGCAGGCTTGCAGGGTTTCTTCCAGCGTTTGCTGTTTTTTCTTGCGTTCGGCACGGATTTCCGGTGCTTCTATGCGCCCTTTTTCGTGCGGAACCGTCATGCCTGCGCGGTCGGCAAGGTATTGGACGGCATCGGGGAAACTCATGCCCTGCTGTTCCATCAGAAAGCCTATCGCGCTGCCGTGCGCGCCGCAGCTGAAGCAGTGGTAGAACTGTTTGCTCGGGCTGACGGAGAACGACGGCGTTTTTTCTTTGTGAAACGGACAGCAGGCCATGTAGTTCGCACCGCTTTTCTTCAACGGCACGCGTTCGTCTATGATGTCTACAATGTCGGTTTTTGCCAGCAGGTCGTCGATAAAGTCGGAAGGAATCATGGGCGGCGGTTGCGGAGGATGAGGGAATACAGGATGCGGAACAGCAGCAGCGCGGGTATCGTTGCCGCCATATAGAGGAAGAACTCGCCGCCGCCGATGCGGTCGGACGCAAAAAGATAACCAAACCACATAGCGGCGGCAAAGGTGGTCAAAATCACCGTCATGGTAAAGGTTTTGTGATTCATATCGCGCTTCCTCGAATTCGGGCGGCCGGAAATCGAAGCATACCGAAAAAGCCGCCGCATTGCCATTTCCGCACTCCGAGGCCGTCTGAAAAAACTCAGCCGCCTTTTTCAGACGGCCTTCGGCTATAATCCGCTTCTTTTTCTATTTTTGGAACCCCGATGCACAGCCCGGCCTACCTGCAACAACTCGACGATAAAACCGCCCTGCTCCGCCGCCTGTTTTCCGGCATACCCATGCCCGAATGGCAGGTTTTCCCTTCACCCGAACAGCATTACCGGATGCGTGCCGAATTCCGCATTTGGCACGAAGGCGACGGCATCAGCTACGCCATGTTCGAGCGCGGGCAAAAAGCGGGCACAGCCTCGCTGATCCGCCTCGCCGATTTCCCCGCCGCATCTGTCGCCATCAACCGCCTGATGCCGCTTTTACTGGCCGAACTGTCCACCGACCCGTTGTTGAAAAACCGCCTCTACCAATGCGAATTCCTCAGCACCTTGAGCGGCGAAATGCTGGTCAGCCTGATTTACCACCGCAAACTCGACAACGGCTGGAAACACGCCGCCCTTGCCCTACAGGAAAAACTCGGCATATTCGTCATCGGCCGCAGCAAGGGGCAGAAACTGGTGCTGGCGCAGGATTTCGTTACCGAAACGCTGACGGTAAACGGCGAAACCTTCCGCTACCGCCAAACGGAAGGCGGCTTCACCCAACCGAATGCCGCAGTATGCGAAAAAATGCTGGAATGGGCATGCGATTGCGCCCAAACGCCAAACGGCGACCTGCTCGAACTCTATTGCGGCAACGGCAACTTCACCCTGCCGCTCTCCCGCCGCTTCCGCCGGGTCTTGGCCACCGAAGTTTCCAAAACCTCGGTACAGGCGGCACAATGGAACATCGAGGCAAACGGCGCGGACAACATCCGCATCGCCAGACTGTCGGCAGAAGAATTCACCGAAGCGTTTAACGGCAGCCGCGAATTCCGCCGCCTGCAGGAACAGCAAATCGACTTGGCCGAATACGGCTTTTCCACCGTCTTCGTCGATCCGCCGCGCGCGGGCGTGGACGACGACACCTTAAAACTGCTGGCGCGTTTCGACCGTATCATCTACATCTCCTGCAACCCGGAAACCTTACGCGCCAATCTGGACGCGCTGCTGCAAACGCACACAGTGGAACGCGCCGCCCTATTCGACCAATTCCCGTTCACCGGCCACATCGAAAGCGGGCTGCTGTTACACAAAAAGGCCGTCTGAAAACGTCAAACGGCAACGCAAAAATAGGTTAAAATCGGCCGTCTGTCGTTTTTCATTCCCATGCGGAGCATTTATGAACCAATTCGAACCCTCTTCTTTCCAACCCGAACCGCCCCCCGCACCCGTGCCGCAGCAACCGCAAGGCAACCAGCCGCCGCGCCTGTTTGCCGAGCCGCGCAAAGTTCCTGCCGGCGAAGGTGCGGCGTGGATAGGCGATGCCTGGCGGATTTTCAAAAAACGCCCGGGCACATGGGTATTGATGATTTTCATCATGTTTCTGATTATGTTCGTCGGATCGTTTGTCCCCGGCGTCAGCATGGTCACCAACCTGTTGCCGTTATTCTTCACCGGCGGCTTTATGCTTTCCTGCGACGCGCTGGAAGAAGGCGGCGAACTGGAAGTCGGCTACCTCTTTTCCGGTTTCAAATACAAATTCAAAGAACTGGTCATCCTGACCCTGCTCTATTTCACGGCAATCCTATTCATTGTGCTCATCGCCGGCATCCTGCTCGCCGCTTTTGTCGGCTTCAATTTCGGCAGCGACTTCCAAGCCGCTGTGGGCGGCAATGTTTCTGCAGAAGACTTCTTAATGGTTATATTGCTGTTTTTGATCATGCTGCTGTTTATCATTCCCGTCCAGATGACTATTGTCTTCTCTCCCGCCCTGGTCGTCCTGCACGACGTGCCGCCGTTTGAGGCAATGAAGATGAGTTTCAAAGGCTGCCTGAAAAACTTGGGGGCGTTTTTGGTCAACGGATTGGCATGGGCAGGTATCAGTCTGATTTTCTTCGGCATCTTCTTTGCTATTATTGCTTTATCCGCCGGCGTATCCAGTATGAGCAGCGGCGATATCGGCGTTGGTCCCGCCATCGCCATGTTCCTGCTGTTCATCCCGATATATTTTGTACTCGCCAGCCTGACCAGCCTTACCTCTTATACCTGCTACCGCAGCATCTGGACCGATCCGCCGCTGCGCCGCAACGGCCGTTAAACCTGAATCTGAAGGCCGTCTGAAAAACCGCTTGTGCGGACTTTCAGACGGCCTTTGAACATTCATCAGCCAACGGTACGGCAAGGCAAGACGGCATATGTGATACGGCAATGCCGCAATTCGCTGCCTTATCCCGAAAATTCATTTGACCCGCCATACGAAAAGGCCGTCGCGAAGTTTGATGTTTAATAACGGTCGGAAATCAAGCCGTTCTCATCCCAGAAAGTGCGGCTGATCAATTCGTCGTCCTGATAAACAGTTTCCGATTTTTTCGCGCCGTTGTCATACCATTCCAAAGTAAAGCCGCTGCGTTTTTTGTTGGCGAAATTCAGTTCGGCGGTGATGCGCCCCTGATTGTCCCAGCTGACCATTTCCACAGGCTGGTCGTTCTTCATCAGCACTTCGCTTTTCGGGCTGCCGTCGGGATACCATTGCCGCCATTTGCCTTCGGCTTTGTCGTTGTGGAATTCGATTTCGCTTTCCTTGCGCCCGTTTTGGTAATAGCGAACGCCCGTCCCTTCCGTTTGGCCGTTTTTATACGGCATTACAGCGGATTTGTTGCCGTTGTTGTGCCAGTTGGTCCATTCGCCGTGCGGCTTGCCGTTTTGAAACGGGGCGGACATTTTCTGTTTGCCGTTGAAATGCCACAGGGTAAGCGTGCCGTTTTCCAATTGCGGCACGAATTGGCGGATTTGCTTCAACGGCGCGTGGTAGGGGTCGGAATATTTTTTGCGCGACGGATAATAAAAATCCTGTACCGCCGCATGATTGCCCGACGGGGTGTATTCGCGCACATAAGCGATGGCGGCCGGTTTGTCGGTCGGCCTGCCCTGCTGGTCGAAATAGATTTTCTGCGGAGCCGCCCAGGCGGCGGAAGCATAAGCGGCAAGCATGGCCGCAAACAGGGTTTTATTCATTATTTCTGCCAATAGGTTTTGATGTTGACGAATTCATATAAACCGAATTCGGATAGTTCGCGCCCGTAGCCCGAAGCTTTCACGCCGCCGAAGGGCAGGCGCAGGTCGCTGCTGGTGTGGCGGTTGATGTATACCGCGCCGGTGTGCAGTTTTTCGGCGTAACGCCAGGCGGCCGCTTCGTCCGCGCTGTAAATGCTCGCGCCCAAGCCGTAGGGATTGTCGTTGGCCAGCTCTACCGCATGTTCGGCATCGCGGGCACGCAGGATGGCGGCAACGGGGCCGAAAACTTCTTCGTGATAGGCGCGGCAGGCGGGATTGACTTTGTCCAGCACGGTGGCGGGATAGAACCAACCTTGTCCGGCGGGGATTTCGCCGCCGCACAGGATTTGCGCGCCGTTTGCCGCAGCATCAAGCACTTGGGCATGGACGCGCTCGCGTAAATCGGCGCGGTGCAGCGAAGCGAGCGTGGTTTGCGCGTCGAGCGGGTCGCCGGTTTGAAGTTTGGCGCATTCGTCCAGAAACAGGCGGATGAAGGGTTCGGCCACGGCTTCGGTAACGATGATGCGCTTGGCGGCGTTGCAAGACTGCCCCGCGTCGCGGAAACGGGAATAGCACGCGTCTTTGGCCGCCTGCCGCAAGTCGGCATCAGGCAGGACAATGAAGGCGTTGCTGCCGCCCAGTTCGAGCACGGTTTTTTTCAGACGGCCTCCCGCTTCGGCAGCCAGTATGCGGCCGGTGTCGGCCGAACCGGTAAAGGCCAGCGCGTCCGTATCGGCGATTGCCTGCGGGATGTCGGCGTGTTCCAACCATGCCGGCATCAGCGGGATGTCGCCGCCGACCAATTCAAACAGTGCGTTGCTGACGCGGGCGACGCTTGGCGCGGGTTTGACGGCACAGGCGTTGCCGGTGCACAGGGCGGGGACGGCAAAACGCAGCACCTGCCAAACTGGGTAGTTCCACGGCATGACGGCCAGCACCACGCCCAAAGGTTCGAAACGCACCTGGCTCAGGCTGGCCTGTGTGGCGATGGTTTTGTGCGCCAGCAGCTCGGGGGCGAGGCGTGTGTAGTAGCGGATGAGTTCGACCGATTTGTCGAGTTCGGCGCGGCATTCGGTCAGACAGCGGCCGACTTCTTCGCTGACCATGCGCGCCAGCCTGCCGCGTTCGGCATCCAGGCGTTGGGCGAAGGCGGACAGCAGCGCGGTGCGCGCAGTAACGGGCTGTGCGGAAAAATGCCGCTGCCGCTGCCGGAGCGCGCTTAAGGCCGTCTGAAATTCGGCCTGACTCTGCGGCGGGCGTTCATATAGGGTTTCGCCTGTCAGGATGTGGATGCTGCGGAACAATCTGAACTCCGTTTTTTGGGGTTGGACGGTTTGGGTCGTCATTTGTTTTCAGACGGCCTTTTTGCTTGATGGGGAGGCCGTCTGAAAAAGCGTAATCATACGCTGTTTATGGCGGAAAGTTTATATTTTATGGTTATTTGCCTGCCTTGGGACAGGTATAAACGAAAGTGGCCGGGCAGATTGCCGCGCACCCCTCGCCGCACGGCCGTCCGCCAAGTTATAACCATTCTGTCTTAACATACAACCACACAGTCTTTTTATTTTCAGACGGCCTGAATTACATTGTCGGCCTGTTTTTAACCATAACCAACCGACCATGCGCCTGTTAAAGACTCCCAGCGTACTGCCCGGCTTCAACATCAGCCTGGGGATTACCGTTCTGTGCCTGTCGCTGCTGGTGGTGCTGCCGTTTGCCATGATGGCCGTTACCGCCGCCGGCATGGGTTTTTCTTCGTTTTGGCAGACCATCGCCGAGCCGCGCGTACTGTCCGCCGTATGGCTGACGCTGAAAATGTCGTTTTTCGCCATGCTGACCAACATCGTTTTCGGCACGCTGACGGCATGGGTGCTGGTTCGTTATGAATTTCCCGGCAGGGGTTTGGTGAACGCGCTGGTGGATTTGCCTTTCGCGCTGCCCACGGCGGTAACCGGCATCGCGCTGGCCACGCTGTACGCGCCCAACGGCTGGCTGGGGCGGTTTTTCCCGTTCAAAATCGCCTTCACGCCGACAGGTATTTGGATTGCCCTGGTGTTTGTCAGCCTGCCCTTTATCGTCCGCGCCGTGCAGCCCGTGATGGAAGAATTGTCGGGCGAATACGAAGAAGCCGCCGCCACGTTGGGCGCGGGCCGTTTCACCACTTTCCGCCGCGTGCTGCTGCCCGAAATCGCCCCCGCCCTGCTCACGGGTGCGGGCATGATGTTCGCGCGCGCGACGGGCGAATTCGGTTCGGTCATCTTCATCGCGGGCAATGTGCCGATGGTGTCCGAAATCCTGCCGCTGATTATCACCGGCAAGCTGGAACAGTATGACGTGCAGGGCGCGTCCGCCGTCGCGCTGTTTATGCTGTTGATTTCCTTCTCTATCCTGTTTGCGCTCAATATCGCCCAATGGGCTTTGGGCAAACGCGCCGGAGCGAAAGCATGAAAACCAATCCGAATATTACCGAACCGCGCCCGCTGCAATGGCTGCTTATCGGCATCGCGCTGCTGTTTCTTGCCGTGATGCTGGTCATCCCGCTGACAGCCGTGTTTGCCGAAGCCTTGAAGGGCGGCTGGCGGCTGTATCTGGCTTCGCTTTCCGACCCCGAAGCCTTATCGGCCATCAAATTAACCCTGATAACCGCCGCGATTGTCGTTCCCGTTAATGCCGTCTTGGGCGTGGCGATGGCGTGGCTGCTGACCCGTTTCGACTTCCGCGGCAAGCAGTTGCTGACCACCCTGCTCGATTTGCCGTTTTCCGTATCGCC
Source organism: Neisseria elongata subsp. elongata (assembly GCF_900113545.1). GTDB lineage: Bacteria > Pseudomonadota > Gammaproteobacteria > Burkholderiales > Neisseriaceae > Neisseria > Neisseria elongata. The sequence continues at coordinate 409,643 of NZ_FOPS01000001.1, forward strand.
CGTGGTGGCCGGTTTGATGTTCGTCTTATTGTTCGGCGCACACACGGCATTGGGCGGTTGGCTGGAAGCGCACGGCATACAGATTATCTTCGCCATCCCCGGCATTATTTTGGCTACGCTGTTCGTTACCTTCCCCTTTGTCGCGCGCGAAATCATCCCGTTGATGCAGGCACAGGGCGACAGCGAAGAACAGGCCGCCCTGATTCTCGGCGCAAACGGCTGGCAGATGTTTTGGCGCGTTACCCTGCCCAACATCAAATGGGCGCTGCTCTACGGCGTGATTCTCACCAACGCCCGCGCGATGGGCGAGTTCGGCGCAGTCAGCGTGGTATCGGGACACATACGCGGCGAAACCAACACCATCCCGCTACTGGTCGAAATCTTCTACAACGAATACAACTTTGTCGGCGCGTTCGCCCTGTCCAGCATTCTGGCCCTGCTGGCCATCGCCACGCTGGCGATACAGGACATCCTTACCAAAATCCAACAGAAAAAACACCGCGCCGCCGAAAGGGAAGCAGCATGAGCATCACCATCGAAAATCTGAACAAGCACTTCGACGCGTTCCACGCCCTGAAAAACATCAACCTGACCGCGCCGACCGGCAAGCTCACTTCGCTGCTCGGCCCCTCCGGCTGCGGCAAAACCACACTGTTGCGGATTATCGCCGGATTGGAAAACGCCGACGGCGGCAAAATCCTGTTTGACGGACAGGACGTTACCGCCAAACACGTCCGCGAACGCAAAGTCGGCTTCGTTTTCCAGCATTACGCCCTATTCCGCCACATGAATATTTTTGACAACGTGGCTTTCGGGCTGACCGTACTGCCGCGCAGTCAAAGGCCGTCTGAAAAACAAATCCGCAGCAAGGTTGAAGAACTGCTGAAACTGGTACAGCTTCCCCACCTCGCCAAATCCTACCCGCACCAGCTTTCGGGCGGCCAACGCCAACGCATCGCCCTCGCCCGTGCCCTTGCAGTCGAACCCAAACTGCTGCTGTTGGACGAACCCTTCGGCGCACTCGATGCCAAAGTACGCAAAGAATTGCGCACCTGGCTGCGAGACATCCACCACGAATTGGGCATCACCAGTATTTTGGTCACGCACGACCAAGAAGAAGCCTTGGAAGTCTCCGACCAAATCGTTGTCATGAACCACGGCAAAATCGAACAGGTCGGCAACGCAGCCACACTCTACCGCCAGCCGAACAACGCTTTCGTAACCGAATTCTTAGGCAACACCGATGCCTTTGAAGGCCGCATCGAAAAAGGCGAATGGCGTTATGGCGAATTTGCCTGGCCTCTGAATCGACAATATCGCTGGCAGGAACAGCACGCGGTCGGCTACATCCGCCCGCACGAATGGGAAACCAACGCCCAAAACCCCATGCTGGCGGGTACAATCGCCAACATCCACGTTTCCGGCGCGCTCACCCACCTGACACTTACCCTGCCAGAAGGCCGTCAGGTTCATGTCGATTTCGCCACATCGGAAACAGGCCGTCTGAACCTTCATATCGGCTGTGAACTCAAACTCTCCCCCCGGCAAGTGTATGTTTTCGGTCAAAGCGAACTGATTGATTACGCAATCTAGGAATTGGATGCAAAGAGGCCGTCTGAAACACAAGGCAGGTAAGGTTCCGTCCCCCCTTTCTTTTTCAGACGGCCTGAGACCTTTGCAAAAAAGCCTTTCCTCCAACAGCCGAAACCCAAACACAGGTTTTCGGCTGTTTTCGCCCCCAATCACTCCTAATTTTACCCAAATGCCCCCTTAATCCTCCCCGGATACCTGATAATCAGGCATCCGGGCCGCCTTTTATGCGGCAACAGGCACACTTAGCCTGTTGGCCGCTTTCAACAGGTTCAAACACATCGCCTTCAGATGGCTTTGCGCACTCACTTTAAGCAGCCCGAAATAGGCTGCCCGGGCATAGCGGAATTTACGGTGCAGCGTACCAAAGCTCTGTTCGACCACATAACGGGTCTTCGACAAATATCGGTTGCGTTTGGTTTGCACTTCCGTCAGCGGACGGTTGCGGTGGGCTTTGCGCATAATGCCGTCTAACAACTGATGCTCTTTCAGATGTTGCCGATTTT
>NZ_FOPS01000011.1 GCF_900113545.1 Neisseria elongata subsp. elongata
ATCCGGGCGATATCCGGATGGGTTGCCTGCGCCTTTTCCACGGCGATTTGCGCCATGCGGGACAGCATGGATTTGCCTTGGTTGGCATTGAAGCCTGCGTTTGGGGCGATGAATTTATTATTCACGCGGATGCCGGTGCGCCGGGCATAGCGTGCCTCTCCGGTATAAGGGTTCGCACCTATATCGACAGTGATGGACTCAAGAGTCGGTCTGGGTTGGACACGGCTTTCTCCCATACTGCGAGACAGGGGTTTGACACGGCAGCGACAGCGGTAGTCCAAAGGAGGGTACAAAGTATTCCACACGGGGTCATCGGCTGCATAGACGCGACCATGTAACATACGGTGGGTTTCGCGGGTGCGGCTGTCGTTGATGGCAACGTACTGCCAATAAGGGTGTGTGTCGATGGAATCCATCATTTCGGCGTAGCGACCTGCCATGTAGGCCGACTGCATATTGGTCAGATAGATGGTTTTCAGGCGGTGCGGACTGCCGAGCTGTACGCTTTGGGTTTCGCCTTCGGGATTTTTAACTTCCTGCCTGCCCCACCAGCCTTTACGTTGTAAGACGGGGGCGAGTTCGCGGTCGAACTCTTCCAGCGTCCGGCCTTGTTCGGCGGCATCGACGACGGCGGAATAGATGTCGGAGAGCACATCCATTTTGGCGGTTTTGGCCACCGTAAAGGCAGTGGCGTGCGCGTCGTCCAACATATCCTGCCAGTCCCAAGATACGGCAATGCCTTTTTGCTTGAGATAGGCGACGGCAGCTTCGGGTTTCATGCCGAAGCCGCCATTCGAGGCGGGCGACAGCGGCTTTTCGGCGGCGCACCAGCGAGCCGACCAACGGGTCGCGCATCAGCTCGCGGTAAACGGAAATTTGCCTGCCCATTTTGCGCAAAACGGGGTCGGGATTAGGCAGCCAGCCGTTAAAACCGCTGAAAAACTGGCGGGAAACGGCGAGATGGGCAGATAAATCCTGCGGCTTGAAGGTCATGATGCCTTGACTGGTTTTGAGTTTGAGGTGGGGTTTGGGCATGATATGTACTCTTTAAATACCTTAATAACCTTTGGTTAATGCGCTTTTTCGGCGGATTCGGCGGCTGGCTACGCGTATTGGTCCGGTATTCAGCTCGCGGCTGGCGTAATAGGCAAGGACAAAGGCAATCGCCGCGTCGCCGTGGCGTTTTTTGCCGTCTTGACCTTTAGTACGTACGTCGGGGATGCGCGGCACGCCTCTGACCAGCTCGAAGGCGCGCAGGTCAGTCAGGATGTCTTCGTCTTTGGGGATTGCGTCCAACGTGCCGTCTTCGAGGGCGGCTTTGAATGGCGCGGTATGGGTGCGGTACCAGTTTTCCGAGAGCATGACCGACTCGCATACCTCCGCACCAAATTCGTCGCGCATGGCTTCAGCGATTGACTGGCCGTTGCCGCGTGCATCCAATGCCGCTCCGCGCAGATTGGGTAAGCCGTGCAACAGGTGTGCCATGATTTGCTCTTGTTGGGCAAACGGCATATTGCCCAACTCCAACACGAACGGCGGCTTAAGGCTTAAATTAGTCTGCTGCAATAAAGGGACGATGACGGTACGGTCGCCGCTGCGGGCAAAGTCTTCGCCCACAAAGGAAACCCAGGTTTTATCTAAACCGTCGAGCAGCGGTTGCAGGGTGTCGGCTATCCAGTCCGCTACTTCGGCGGCGCGGCGCGGCTCGGGCAAGAGGCCGAACTCATCGCTTTGGTCGTATCTGATAACCGGCGTATAAGAACTCATACGGCTCTCAATCAAGGCTCGGTTGAGCCATTTGCCGCCGCCGTTTTTAGGGATGCAGTCCAACTCTTCGGATGCGTCGTCGCCGTAGAAATCACGAATCTCTTTGCACCATGCCTCCTCTCCCTCTTTCGTCCACTCTTTACCCAAACGCAGGCAGATGCGGCGGTAGAGGCCGTCTGAAACGGCCTCGTCGAAAGTAATGCGGTGGATGGAGTACGGCTTTTTGCCCGCACGAATGTCGGTAATCAGCTCGTTGAACGGATTGTCCACACCGTCATGGGTAGAGATGATGTGTACTTGCCCGCCCCACATCAGCAATGCCATTGCCGCTTTGAGCAGCTCGCCGAGCTGCTCATGGAACGCCGCCTCGTCAATGATGACGCGCCCCTGCTTACCGCGAAGGTTTGAGGGGCGGCTGGACAGGGCGGTAACACGCCAGCCGGAGGCAAAACGGATGACGAAGGCGAGGACGGATTTTTTGTCGTCACCCTCGACGAACACCTCCTCGGTCTCTTCGATTTCTCCCGCCGCCAAACCGTAGAATTTCGCCCAGTTGGCACAGTCGCGGATGAATTCGATGGCCATGTCTTTGTTATAGCCGATGTACCATGCGTCCATGCCTTTAGCGGATGCGGCCAGCAAGGCGGTATCGGCAGCTTCTCCCCAGCTCAAACCGATACGGCGTGATTTTTCGCACAGCTTGACCGGCGAAGTATCGGCGCACCAGCGCTGCTGATAAGGCAGCAGCGCCATCGGGGTGCGGTCTTCGATTTTATTTTCAGGCGACATCATCGATACCTAGAATTTGCTTTCTAATCATTCGGCATGTTGATTGGGAAATTTTGATATTCCTACTCAAAGGATGGCGTCTGCCACGACTGGGAGGAAGTTTGTTTTTAAGTCTGATACAGGTAATCATGACGCAATCCCCAAGATCTGTTTACGGATGGCTTCGGCCGCTTCGTCGGACAAACCACCTTTTCTAGCCTGTTTGGCTACATCATCGGCAGCAGCGGCCACTTTGGCTTTGACCTTGGCCTGATACTCTTTCAGGCGAGTGCTGGCTGATGTTAGAGTAGCGATATTTTTGGCCGCTTTCGCAACCATGCTAAACCTGTCTACAGCCGATAAGTCTTCCATTTCACCAATTTCCAACATGGCTTCAAATAATTCGGACTGCACCATTGCAACCAATGCTTCGGAGCGGGTATCACCTTCATCGGCTGCGCCTTCGGCAATCAGTCGCGCGGCTTCGGTGCTGGATTTGATGGCAGTAAAACGACGTTGCACTTTTTGGCCGTAGCGGTGGGCGGCTGAGCGGCTGATTTCATAGCCTTGGTCTTGCAGCCATTCGACAATGGCTTGGTAGTCTGAAAAACCGTTTTCTACCAGCTTCCGTTCAAATTCATGTCGGACGGCTTCGGGGAGTTTTTCAATGCTGCTGCGTTGCGCCATGCCTAGCTCCATACTTTCTCAGGCCGTGCAATACCGGCACGGCACTCCACCGTATATTCGGCAATATCGACACCTAAACTGGTCAAGTCGGCAAACCACAGGCCGTGCGGGGCTTTATTGAGGTCTACCATTTTGCGGTCAGCCAGATAATCAAGTTGTTGGCGTAGCTCCAGTGCGGTGGTTTGCGGGTAAATCGCGTTCATAATGTCCAACAGGAAGGTTTCGCTGGTAGTGTGCGGGCGGGCTTTATTAAGGGTGTTGATGATGTTCCAACGCATCCCTTCACGGCGTTGTTTGGCAATCAATTCTTGGCTAATCATTTCTTTACGCTTTCCATTTTGTATATTTCGGTGAGTTTCTCGGCGACGTTGTCGAGCTTGGCTTCGAGTACGACCTGATTGCGGATGTAGTCTTCCCGCAAAACATAGGTCAGGGGCAGGCCGGCGTTGAATTCCGCCAGTTTGTTTTCCATGATTTCGACTTTGCCTTGCAGGCGTTCCTGCTGTTTTTGGCGTTCGTCCTGCTGCTCGCGGAATTGCGCCAGCAGCATTTTGCCGAAGGTAAAACAGATGCCGAGGAAGGAGAGAAGAAATCCGACCAACTGCCAAAACTCGATGTGGATAAACGTTTTTTCCATTAGGGATAACCCCTCTCGTAATATTCTTGACACAACACACAGCGCGTACAGCCTTGGACGGCTTTTTGCCTGGCTTCAGGTATCGGGCTGCCGCAATCTTCACAGTGGCTCAGGCTGACGGAATGTTGAGGTTTGGTTTGATGTTTGGATAAAGCCTCGCTCAAAAAGACGGCTTCGTATTCGGCGGCTTGGTCGGCAAAATCAGTCATCTTTCAGACGGCCTTTCGAATACCACGCCTGCCAGCCGGAGATTTGCACTTCCAGCTTTTGGCAGTATTCGCCATAGCGGATAACGTGGTTTAAAAGTTGTTCGGGTGAGCCGCCGGTCGGACGCTCGGGGCGTTCGTATTTGACCAGCAGCCCGGAAGATACGGGCGGCAAAACAGCCGCCTCCACGGTTTTAATCGGTGTATCCGAAGGCGCGTTTGTAGAGGTGCAGGCTGTTAGGGCCGATACCGTTAAAGCTGCTGCCGTCTTTATCCACTGCTGCACGGGTTTGCTCCTGTAAGGTGTTGCGGGATTTCTCCAATTCGGCCTGTGCCTCGGCCAACTCTTTGCTTTGTCGTTGCGATAAGTCATACCAATGTTGCTTTTCAGCCGCCGCTGCAGCCAGCTTCACGCCGTATTCCTGCTCGGCAGCCAAACGTTGCGCCGTATGGGTCAGCTGCATCTGCGTCGTCTCCGCCGTGCAGGTATGTTTGGCACGGACGTAGCCTGCACCATATGTGCCGCCCAGTAATACGGCGGCGAGCAATGCGGCCGGCCATGCCTTAATCACCGTCCACATTTCCGCCTCCTTCGCGCCGCTCGATTTCCGCTACTTGCGGAATGACTGACAGGCCGCGCTTAATCAGGGCATAACCGCCGACCATTGCGCCGTATGCCCACCAAAGCCATTCGGGGGCATCGGCTGTCTGCATAAATTTGAAGGTCATCGTGCCGGCGGCAACATTGGCCCAGAGTTTGGTGTGGCTGATATTTCCCGTGGCCGGATTGGAGACCAAGCCGGAAAGCCATTTGAAGAATCTCATTTTTATTTCCGTCGTATGGGTCGGCCGGCTGAAAAACACCTTTTGGGTTAGGCAATCGTTTTTCAGACGGCCTGAAATTTAATCGGTATTGTCCGCTGCTGCGTGAATCAGGTTTTGCGCCACACGGCGTACCCAACCCTTGCCGAAAGACGTGAACGTGCCGAGCTTGGTATAGAAGACCAGACGCTCGGCGTTGAAACGGAGCAGGAGGTCATTTTCAGGAAGTGAATTGATGGCTTTGAGACTGATTTCGCCGATAACGCCGTCGTCCGGCACGCCTGCGGCGCGTTGCAGCATACGGGCGGCATTGCCGTAGCCGTGGTTGATGCAGGCATCGAAGAATTGGAAAGCGACCGCTTCGGGCATTTGGTCGGCGTGGTAACGCTCCCAAAATGCCTTGCGGTAAATACCGATGGCCTGCTCGCGCGTCATGGCGCGCATGGAGCCGTTAAAGCCGTTTGCCATTGCGGTACGCTTGGTGATGCCCCAGTTGGTTTCGCCGCCGGGGTCTTGAGGGTGGTTGACGTAACCGCCCTCGTGGGAGAGGACGCGTTCGATGAATTGGGTGAATTTGTCTGACATGGGAAAATCCCTGTATTGAGTTGGAAATCAATACAGGGATTGTAGGAAAGGCCGTCTGAGGGGGCTTTTAATGCGAGTTAAAACTTAAATGTAACAAAAGGATTGAGGTGCGATACCGTTTGGCAAAATATCTGCCAAATCTTTTTGTCGATTATATTTCTTTACTTTGCCTACTTTAATGGCATGTGCAATGTCTTTACCTTCAAAATAAGCTTCAAAGAAATCGGCACTGATGCCGGAAAACTCTGCCGTTCTTTCCCATAAATGGATAGGAGACTCTGATATTAATTCTGCAATTTCAAACTCACCAACTACTTTTCCTATAGGTAAAGTGGCATATATCACTACTTTTTTAACTGCTTTGTTTTTGGGTAAAACCCGACGAAATTCAAATTTTTTCTCGCCACTAAGAATTTTTTCGGCATACTCGGGTTTAATAGATAACAAAACTTTCATTGACTTGACCTAATCTCAAAATATGATATGCCTGCAGGTGGGTAAGTGGCATAAAACCAAAATATTCACCTTTACTTAAACCAACCTGCTCAAGTAAATCTTTTCTTATGATTCGCTTGGGTAAGGCAATATTATACGAGAATCTCAATATATGCGGATACTTTCTTACCTGCCAAAATCGTTGTAACTCTTCTTGAGAGAAAACGCTATAAGGGGCACAGTATTTCTCAAATTCAGCATAGCTATCAAACGAATTAATGTGTCGATATTCTTCAACGACACATACCGAACTTATCAAGGCACGATAATAAGCCCTTCCCGGTTCATCAGTAGTTCGGTAGATAAATAAGACATCTCCACGTTTTAATTTTTCAATTCCACCCATATTAGTTAAATACACTTTATGGATACTGTTTGTTGGCGAAACGTCTTGAATAATAGAAGTATCTTCGGTTCTTAGTATTGAATCCGGAAGTAATCGTGTGTGCCATTCAGGGTAGATTGACAGTAAATAAATCTGAGGTTGATAAGTAGTATCCCCCCTAAAATTCACAAGAGGATAGTTTTTATTGGTATTTTCCACACCGTTATATATCAGATTAAAGCGTCGAGTTAAAACCAGTTCCGTTCCATTGGCCGTTACCTTTTCCGCCTCTCTCCAAAAACCATATCGTTCAAATAATGCAATTAAAGAGGCATGTTCAGAAAAAACAGTAACATAAATATCATTGAACCTGTATGTAATCGCATAGTCGAAGATTTTTTTTATAAACCGCTCCCCAAGTTTAGTTCCGTGAGCATTGATTTTGAACGTCCCTACTTTCAACCAGCCACTACTGAAGTTGGTGGATAATACCGGAATACAATCATCAATAACTTGGGGTTCTGCTTTCAAATATAGAAAACCATCAATCAGACCACGGTCGCCATAAAACACATAAGCATATTCTCCTGCTTTTCTTCGAAACCAATCTGAAAATTCACAATAAGATGATTTCAAAGAATCGAAAAAAGGGTCGTCCAGATTTACATCAGCAAAACGTTTGTATTGTAAGTTTTCCATCTTTCTCTTCCTGTTTCTATTACAGCTATTCTGGTTTTAGTTCAGGTCTTTTGATACCTGCACTACCTGCCCGATGATTTGAATATCGGGGTGTTCCGCCAGTGCCAAGGGCATAGGCGGATAGGTTGCGTTGTCGGAAATCAAGAGCAGGCTGCCGTCAATTTGGCGTTGGATACGTTTGACCCATAACACATCGCTGCTGCAATTCCTATATAGATAGTAATTATTCATACTGTCTAAAATTCTCAATATCAAAACTTGGACACCAATCTATATTTTGTTTTACTGCCAATGCGGCAATTTGTTCATTCCAATTTCCTAAGTAGGTTTCTTTTTCAATCCTATGGTGACGGAAATTAATACAAGGCATCACAAATTTCTTTGCAGAGGATGTTTCTTTTTTCTTTCCGGCTAGATCAAGACTGATTTCAAAAGTTGGTCTTGATCCATGCCATAGAAAAATGTCGTCTGAAACAAAGCAACAGTGGCTTTTAGGGTTGGGACAAGACTGTGATTTTTGATAGCAGTCTAAAACCCCTAACAAATCATAAATACTGCCACTATGGATTCGGCCATTGATGTAAATCTGTTTGCCATTCCAATTTTCAATATAATTCAAAAATACCCCAGCCATCCCAGCCTGTTCTGCTGTTTTATCGAAAGCGCAGCAATAGATGGTTTCTTTTTCAATCTCAAGATTCTCAAATATTTTGGCACTTCTTGCCCAAAGTAATGCTGCTTGAAAATTTTTACTGTTGGATTTGACGAATGTTACAACCAGTAGATATTGCTTTGACAAGGCAAATGGATTGATATGTTCTTTTTGGCACAATTCGAATTGATCCATTTTATCCATTACTCACTTTACCAAGCGCAGTTTGGGCTTTTTTCTCTGCACCTTTTGCCACACTGAGAATGACAAATTTACCGTTATCGCTGGCTTGGCGGTAATACCCTAATAACTCTGACTCTTCCTTACTAATTTCAGAATTTTCAGACGGCCTAATTTCCTGTTCTGCAGCAAACAGACTGCTCACATCTATTCCCATATTCAAAAAAGAGAGCAATACGTCTCCACTAGGCATAAATACGCCACGTTCGTATTTACCCCATGTTTCACGCTCAATACCTGCTTTTTCAGCAGCTTGCGCTTGGGTTAACCCTAAAAACTTTCTTTTTTCTTTCAAACGATTACCAAAAAGAGATTTAGAAATCACAAAATAATCCTTGCAAAAGAGATTTTAAAATCTCATAATTCACGCATCAGTAATGCACTAATCAATTACTAGTGCATAAACAGTTCACTATTTTATCACAATGGGAAAGGGCTATCTATGGCTATAACTATTGAAAAATTAAAAGAAAATTTTGCTAAAAACGGCCAGACGCTGGCGCAGTGGGCAAGAGAGAACGGCTTTAAGCCACGCGATGTGTATCTGGTGGTCGGCGGACAGCGCAAAGGCAATTACGGCAAGGGGCATGAAATTGCCAAGAAGCTGGGACTGAAATAAGGAGGATGCGGATGGCGACGAGTAAAAAGGCGCAACGGTTGTTGCGGGTGTTTTTGGCGATGGATGCACATCCAATAGTCGGTATCAGCAATAAGGAGCTTTCAGACGGCCTGGGCATTCCACCCGCTTCGGCGAGCCGGGATTTGGAAGACCTGATGGCGGCCGGACTGGTGGTACGGCTGGACAACGGCAACTATGCCTACAGCGTGCGGACGCTGCAAATTGCGGAACGCTTCCGGCAGCAGCAGGAAAGGCTGACGGCGAAGCTGAAAGAGATACACGACCGCACCAGCAATGTCTGGTAATCCAAAATGGACGCCAGCGTCCATTTTGAAACGACAGAAAAGGAAAAAACATGGGAACAGAAATTTTAGGGCACACGGTTGATGTTTCGTCTGCCGAATTCGGAGAAGTCGAAATTACCGAAGGCTATGGCAACAAACGGCATAACGGCGAAATCGTCCGCAACGGCCGACATGCCTACGGCCACAGCGACCGCTGGGCGCACTACCGCATCACGATGCCTCATGCCATCACCAATGACCAGGCCGATCTGCTGCGGCACACCCTGAGTGCATTTGCACCGGCACGCTGCGTTTTAGCCGCACTCGATTACCAACATGCCGCCTTAAGGCACAACGGCCGCGCCTTGCGCGACGGCAAATTCAACAGAGGAACCGCATAAAGGAACTGACAGATGGCAAATTTAACCGAAACCAACCGCTGGGAAGCGGGCATCTACCAGTTGGAAACCTCCGACCCCGTGATGGGCGGCCCCAACGGCATCGACAACCGCGCACCGCGCGAACTGGCCAACCGTACCCTGTGGCTAAAAACCGAACTGGCCAAAGCCGTTGCCCAGATTGGCGCAAATAAAACCGAGGCGGCGCAGGCTTACGCCTTAAAAACCGGCCAAATCACCGCAGGTGCAGGCCTGACGGGCGGCGGCACGCTGGCGGCCAACCGCACCATCTCCCTGGGGCAGCCTGCCGACCTGACCGAAACCAGCGAGAGCGTGGCCGTCAGCGATACCCACAGCCACAAATTGCCCCGAGCCTCATCTACCGCGCGCGGCATAGTCAGAGTGGCCAATACGCTGACCGGCACGGCGACGGATGATGCCTTGTCGGCCGCGATGGGCAAAAAACTGGCCGATGAAAAGCTGGGCAACAGCGGCGACCAAACCATTACCGACGGCACATTGACCGTCGGTCGAGCGAACACGTGGAATAAAATTATCATGCCGTCCGGACGGGGTAATTGGATATTGGAAACCAATCCAACTGCCGCCGAAAACGTGGCTGACAGTATCCGTTTCAACTTCAAATTCGAGGAGCCTGGGAAAAAGATAAAAGCACTGCGCTTTCATGCCATTGGTACGGATGGTGAAACTGTAGCCTACCAAAGCTGGGTAATGGCAAAAGCAGCGGCAACAGCTGCAGTCAAGGCAGATGCCAAAAGGCTGACCGACGAAGACCTCAACAGCATCACTTTCCCCGGCATCTACGGGCAAAGACTAAACGTCAATGCCACAGCGGAGCGCAATTACCCTACGAAAAAGGCAGGCAGCCTGTTGAGTATGCCGTCTGCGTATAACAGTGATACCGACATCGCCTCGCATCAGATTTATATCCCGTTTGATGCCGATGAGATATGGCGGCGCGGCAAGGACTACAGCGGCAACTGGACAGCGTGGGCGAAAATCACCGTATCGCCCGCAGAGCTGACTGCTGCTGTCGAATCGTCCGTGCCATCAGGTGCGGTGATGCACTTTGCCATGCAGTCCGCACCCACAGGCTGGCTGAAGGCCGACGGTTCGGCAGTTTCGCGCACACAGTATCCCGCCCTGTTTGCGGCCATCGGCACGACGTTCGGCGTAGGCGACGGCCGCACCACCTTCAACCTGCCCGACCTGCGCGGTGAGTTTGTGCGCGGCTGGGACGACGGGCGCGCCATAGACCCGGGACGCGCATTTGGGTCGGCGCAAGGCGACGCCATCCGCAACATCACGGGTTCGATCGACACAGGCGGCAACGGCGGACATCAACTCTTTGACGAGGCTACCGCCACGGGCGCACTGGCTATCAGCCAGCGGCGGTGGAAGGCATGGACCAGCGATACCCAAGACGGCAGAAACAACCCGGCAGCATTTGACTTCGACGCCTCCCGCGTCGTCCCCACCGCCGCCGAAAACCGCCCGCGCAATATCGCGCTGTTGGCCTGCATTAAAATCTAAGGAGGCAGTATGGATAAATCAACAGGCCGTCTGAAGGAAGTGGCAGCCTACGCCAAATCCGTCGGCATTGCCGCCGACCAACTGGTTAACGCCGTCTTGGGCGGCCGGCCGTCTGAAACCCTGTCCGTCCGCGCCTACCGGCTGGGCGTGTTGGGCGGCGATACACGCTGGCGGCGCGTGGTTTGGATCATCAATAAGCTGTTTTGGTGGCAAAAAAACCATTGCCGGGGCGCATACGCCGCCGCCGTCAACCGATGCTTATACAAAAACAAAAGCCCTGCCGACGTATGGCAGGGCGGAATCAACAAACGATAAAACGGCTGCGCGGCGGTGTTGTCCTCACCGTGCTCCGCGCCAGCCTCAGCAGCGATAGCCTGCATCAGCCTTTTTTACCGTCCCCTGCAGGGGAGGCGGATTTTACCACCGCTGATACAAGGAGCTGCAAAAAATGAAACACCGTTGCAAAAACTGTAACAAACTATTGGCCATAGGCACAGGAAAATTCGAAATCAGATGCCCGCGCTGCAAAGCCGTAAATACCATCTGTTCTTTGACAACCCGCAACACCCCCAAACCAGATAACCATTCAGAGCACCGAGAGTGCCGTTTTACCTTCGATATTCAGGAGACAAAATGACACAAAAACCCCAACCCTTGGTGCCTTGGATGGGCGGCAAACGCAGACTGGCAAAACACCTTATCCCCATGTTCCCCGAGCACTCCTGCTATGTCGAGCTGTTCGCAGGAGGAGCAGCACTGTTTTTCTTACGGCCGCAACCAGCCAAGTGCGAAGTCCTCAACGACATCGACGGTCAACTCATTAACCTTTACCGCGTAGTACAACACCATTTCGACGAATTTGTCCGGCAGTTTGATTGGATATTGACCAGCCGAGAAGTTTTTGCCCGGCTGCAATCCGTTCCCCCGGAGAGCATGACCGACATCCAGCGAGCCGCCCGTTTCTTTTACTTGCAGCACACCGCCTTTGGCGGAAAGACTGTTCATCAACATTTTGGTACGACCACCACCTCAAAAGCATGGGATGCCTCTCAAATCAGAGCAAAGCTAACAGCGGCGCGAAACCGCCTAAGCGGGGTATTTATCGAGAATGAGCAGTGGGAGCGTTGTTTCAAGCGATACGACCGCGAGCACACCTTCTTCTACGCCGATCCACCGTATTGGCAGACTGCAGGCTACGACCGTGCTTTTGATTGGGCGCAGTATCAACTGCTGGCCAAAGTAATGAGTGAGAGTAAAGGAAAAATCATGTTGTCCATTAACGACCATCCGGACATCAGGAACTTGTTCAAAGACTTCCGCATTGCCCAGTTTGAACTGGCCTATTCCATCGGCAGGAGCAAAACCGGCAAGACAAGCGGCGAGCTGGCCATATGCAATTGGTAAATAAAAAAGCGACGGCAACGTCGCTTTTATAAAAAAGTGAAAAAAGATTGCAGATAGTGCAACAAAAAACAAAACGGATTTTCTCAAGAATCAGCGCAGTTTTTCGCAGGCCGCTTCAGATTTTAAAAGTTTTCAGTACCGTTAATATGGTTTGTTGGTTGGCAAATTGCTTACTATGATTTATCCGGTGATGATGAAATCCACTGATATTCAACGCGGCAAAACTACTCAAGCTATCCGTATATGCTATGTTGTTAGGCATAATTTCTTGCGATAACAGGAAATAGGTTTTCTTTTTAGCATTGTTCCTTATGATCAAATAAATCTTATCATCCTCTTTGATGGGTGCGTCTATTTTCAGATAACCTTTCGCCATCTAGCCATAAATGCTTTCCCTGACTGAAACCAAAGCTGCCAACGCCGAAGCGGCATTTACTGTTTCGGGCAGGTCGGCAGCCTCAAACGCCGTTTCCACTTCCGCCATCAGCCGTTCCGCTTTTTCCAGCAGTGCTTCGTAGGAGGATTCGCCGCGTTTGATGGCGAGCAGTTCGTCGCGGTTGGGGCGGCGCGGGCGGATTTCGCCGTGGCGGGCGATGTCTAGGGCGGTTTCGAGCAGGCGGAAGGTGTGCATCATGTTTTTGGCGTCGTAGCCCTGTCCGTGTGCCTGCGTGCCTCGGTAGCGCGCTTCGTTGCGCTCTGCCAGCCATTGCTGGTAAGACGCGTATTCGCGGCAGTAGCTGCTGTATCCGTCTTGGTTGAAGGAGAGGTAGGCAAGTGGGGTTTCGCCTTCGGGAACGGAGCTGAGGGAGAGGTTGGTGGCTTCGGGTTTGAGCGCGATGCCGTGGTAGCCGCGCGTGCCGTCGGGGTCGTAAAACAGGGCGTAGAGTTCGCGGGCGTGGGCGATTTTGACCAAACCGACGCGCCGCTGCTCCATTCCGCGTTGCGAAAGCCAGTGTCGCAGCGGCACGGTTTGCGCGCCTTCTACGATGTGGCAGAAATCAAGTACGCTTTTCTTTTCAGACGACATCGGATTGCTGATTTTCTTGTTCAGCCCGCGTGCTTTTTTGATTTGTCCGTAGGCGTATCCCGCGAAACTTTGGCGGCAGGCTTTGGACACAAACCATTCGGTTTTGAACGCGTCCATCAGCGGCGAACGGTAGCGCACGCAGTCGGGCGGCGAGGCGAGCAGTTCCAGCGTGTTCGGGTTGCTTTGCAGCAAAAGCTCGATAAACCGCCCCAGTTCGTAATACACGATGTCGTTGGTTTCGTTGCTGATTTGCGGGATGTATTCCATGCCGTAAAACATCGATTTGGGCAGGTAAAACACGCCTTTGATGTCGGTATCGGATTCGGGCGTCGCCAAACCGTAGGCGCGGCTGCCGGAAACGGCTTCGAGCAGAAGCAGGTTTTGTGTGTGCAAATCTTCGATGGTAAGCATTTTCAGACGACCTTTTGTGAGGTGGTTGGGCATTGAAAAGCATCCTGCACTTTCAGGCTGCTTTTGGTGCATGTCGGATTTGGTAATCCGACTTGCTGTTTTTCAGACGGCCGGAAAAAGGGAAATGGCTGCCTGAAAACGTGCCGGCCATACCTGCCCGCTGCCCCTGCCTAAATGGTTTCGGCAATTATTCAATAGGTATCGGGTAGGTCGGGCAAACCTAACGCCATATTCAAATTGACGAATGCGCCGCGTTCTTTGCAGGTCATGATGTGTGTTGTATCTGCATTTTTGGCGTATAAGATGTATTCGGGTTTACCGATAGCGCTGATTTTGCTGGCTATATAGGACGCATCGCCGTTGCGCAGATGGATTTCGATGACTTCGCCGCGTTGGTTGTTGTCCCAAAGTGGTGTCGAATAGACTTGGTAAACTCGGTTTGTCGGCTGCTCGAACGCCAATTCGGGGCGGGCAAGGCTTTTGCCGAAGCGATAGCGGATTTTGTCGCCGTGCTGTTGGATGCGGACTTGTTTGCCGTTGCCGAATCGGCAATAAAACAAGGTGTCTTGGTTAGTGGGGGCGGCGAAGGCGGTGCCGGACAGGAATAATGCGGAAATTAGTAATATTTTGATGTTCATGGTTTTTTTCAAAACAAAAAAGGGAGAAATTGCAGGCTGCTTTTGTTTTACGGATAAACCGCCGCCAAAGTTTCGCGGAACAATTCATTCAGCGGCGCGCTGTCGGCGGTTTGGGCGGCGGGGGCGGATAATTCGGAAACTTCGTTATATAAATCAACGGTCAGGCATTGCAATTCGGGCGATAGTGTATGCAGGTAACTTTCATCCTGTTCTGCCTTGATTGCCACTAAATCGGTGATTTGGGTGGCGCAGTCCGTTTGCCATTCGCTCATCAGCTCAACCAGCGTCATTGGTGGGATGCCGCCTTGTTTCACTGCCCACCGTGCTGCGAGCAGCGGACGCAGGATGTAAAACCATTTTTTCAGTTTGACAGGGTGCGCCAAATCCATGTTTCTCAAAGCGTTGCCCGCGACGCCGCGGTAATGGTGCAGCAGCGCGGCGGCTTGGACGTATTGCGGCGCAAGCGCGTCCAGACGACCTATGAAATCATCGTCCTGCTTATAAACAATCGGCGAACGCAGCCATTCGAGCAGCGTGGCATTGCTTTTCCGCAGCAAACGCAACGCCTTGCGGATGTCCCAGCCGCCCACGTCAAACCATTGGTTTTCGATAAATTCAAACGTGTCTTTCGCTTCGTCGATTTGCAGATAATATGGCTGCGGACGGATATAAATGGCGCGCACGTCGTAATCGCTGTCGGGCGAGGCAAAGCCCCATGCGCGGCTGCCGCTCTCTACCGCCAGCAGGAAATGCAGCGGCTCGGTATGGGCGATGTGGGTGAGTTTTTCTTGAATCGTTTGTTTCATGGTGTTTCTTTTAATAGAGGTCGTCTGAAAATCCTAAAAAACAGGTTTTCAGACGACCTTTGCTTTTTGATGGATGGCGGGCGGGTTCGACCGCATCAGTCTTTCAATCTGAATTCCGCAGCGCGCGCGTGGGCGGTCAGGCTTTCGCCGTGTGCCAACACGCTGGCGATTTTACCCAGTTTCTGCGCGCCTTGTTCGGAGACTTGGATCAGGCTGGAGCGTTTTTGGAAGTCGTAAGTGCCCAGCGGCGAGGAGAAGCGGGCGGTGCGGCTGGTGGGCAGGACGTGGTTGGGGCCGGCGCAGTAGTCGCCGAGGCTTTCGCTGGTGTAGCGTCCCATGAAAATCGCGCCGGCGTGGCGGATTTTTTTCGCCCATTCCTGCGGGTTTTCTACCGACAATTCCAAGTGTTCGGGGGAAATGTAGTTGGCGATTTCGCAGGCTTCGTCCAAGTCTTTGGCGAGTATCATTGCGCCCCTGTTGCCGAGCGAGGCTTCGATGATGTCGCGGCGGGGCATGGTTTCGATGAGGCGGTTCATGGCGGCTTGGACTTCGTCGAGGTAGGGTTGCGACGTGCCGATGAGGATGGCTTGGGCGATTTCGTCGTGTTCGGCTTGGCTGAACAAATCCATCGCCACCCAGTCGGCGGGCGTGGTGCCGTCGGCGATGACGAGGATTTCAGACGGTCCCGCCACCATGTCGATGCCGACGACGCCGAACACGCGGCGTTTGGCGGCGGCGACGAAGGCGTTGCCCGGGCCGGTGATTTTATCGACCTGCGGTACGGACTCGGTGCCGTAGGCGAGGGCGGCAACCGCCTGTGCGCCGCCGACGGTGAAGACTTTGGTGACGCCCGCGACGAAGGCGGCAGCAAGTACGATGTCGTTGCGTTCGCCTTTGGGCGTGGGGACGACCATGATGATTTCTTTCACGCCTGCGACATGGGCGGGCATGGCGTTCATGATGACGGAACTCGGATACGCCGCTTTGCCGCCGGGAACGTAAATGCCGACGCGGTCAAGCGGTGTAATCTGTTGCCCCAACAGCGTGCCGTCTTCGTCTTCATACGTCCACGATTCCATTTTTTGGCGTTGGTGGTAGCTTTCGACCCGTGCGGCGGCGGTTTTCAAGGCGGTTTGAATTTCGGGCTGCAAACGCTCGAACGCTGCCTGCAAATCGTCTTGTGTCAGAATCAGGTCGGTTATGGTTTGGGCGGACGTGCCGTCGAAGCGGTTGGTGTATTCGATGAGCGCCACATCGCCGCGTTTTTGCACGTCGGCGCAGATGTCGGCGACGATGCGGTCGATTTCGGGATTCTGCGCGGTCTCAAAAGCCAGCAGGGCTTTGAGTTCGGCTTGGAAAGAGGGGGATTGGGTGGTCAGTTTTTTCATGGCGTCAGTGGCGTGGTTGATGGGGTTGCGGACTGATTTTACGCTTTTGTGCGAAGACGGTTAAGGGAATATGTGCAGAAAATGAATGAGGCCGTCTGAAAAATGGTTTTCAGACGGCCTGAGGTTAGGCGGTTTATTGTCCGCCGTTGGTATTTTTGACTTCGGTGTTGAAGCCGATTTTTTTGATTTTGGCTTCCTTGGCAATGTCGATGGCTTGGATGACGGTGCCGTAATCAACGTCTTTGGAGGCATCCACAGCCAGGATTACATCCGGGTTTTTGGTGACGGCGGCGGAAAATGCTGCCGCCAGCTGCTCTTTCGGTGTAGGGGTCGTACCCCGGTCGATGAAGTATTGCCCCTTGTCGTCCACAGACAGCCACATCGGTTCTTTCGGTTTCTGCTCTTCTTCGCCCTTCACGGTTTCTGCGGCGGTCGGCAGGCTGATTTGGATGGAGTGGGTCAGTACGGGCATGGTAATCATGAATACGATCAGTAAAACCAGCATCACATCTACCAGCGGTGTTACGTTGATGTCACTTACGGGCGAGTCTTCGCCGCCGTCGTGCATGGAGAAGGACATGGTTTACTCCTTGTCTTTTTTGTTCAATATTTGAACGTGCAGGTCGTGGCCGAAAGCATGCAAATCTTGTTGCAGGGTTTTGTTGCCGCGCACTAAGAAATTGTAGCTCAAAACGGCGGGAATGGCGGCGAACAGGCCGAATGCCGTGGCAACCAGTGCTTCGCCGATCGGGCCGGCAACGGCGGCGATGCTGACCTGGCCGCTTTGTCCGATATTGACTAAGGCGTGATAGATGCCCCATACCGTGCCGAACAGGCCGATAAACGGCGCACTGGAACCGATGGAGGCCAGTGCGGTCAGGCCGCCTTCGAAGCCGCGCATAATCTGTCCTTGGTTGTGATGGATCTGATGCAGCAGATATTGGCTGAAGGGTACGCCGGAAGCCAAATCGGTATCTTGGTTTCGATGGAAGAATTCGTCTGCTTTGACTGCGTCCAATAACATATTGCTCATTGGTGCATCTTCGTTTTCGCGGGCAATGCGGATGGCATCTTCCCAAGATTTCGCGCCCCAAATCCGGTCTTTGACACGGGCGTTGGCTTTTTTGGCCCTGCGGAGTTTGATGGTGCGGACAATCATCACCGTCCAAGTGGCCAGGCTCATGATGACGAGGATGAGGAAGGCGGCGATGAGGACGGGGTCGCCTTGTTTGAAAACGTGTAATAAATCCATGTTTGCTGCTTTCTTTCGTTTATGGTTGATTAAAAATTTCTGTTTTAGGCCGTTTCAGACGGCCTGAACGGTATGTTGCACTTTTAAGGAAGCTTGAAAGTGATTCTTGCACCCTTGAAGCGCACCCATTTGCCGCCTGTATTGTAATGACCGGCGCGGGCACCTTTCTGTGCCGCCCTGTCGAGGCGGGAATAGCCGCTGCTTTTGGTTACTTTGACTTCGGTTACCTGTCCGCTCGGATCAACAAGCAAATCCATGACTACCGTGCCTTCTTCCCCGTCGTCGATAGATTGGAGCGGGTAGGCAGGTACGCCGAGGTTGCCGCCGGCTTTTACAATGGCATTGCCTGCGCTGCTTCCTGCACCGCCGCCGTCTCCATGACCGCCACCGCTACCGGAACCGCTGCCCGGGCCTGTACCCGTGCCTTCTCCCGAACCTTTGCCGCCGCCTGATCCGCCGCCGCTGCCCGTGCTGCCGGGTTTGCCGTGTGCTTTGGGATCTGTTCCCTTGCCTTCACCAGTACCTGTTCCCCCGGGGGCGGTGTATGCCGGCTGTTTTGGAGGAGGCGGCGCGGTTTGGGCCGGAGGAAGCGGTTTGGGTTCCGGCTTAGGTTCCGGTTTTGGCTCGGGTTTCGGTTCTTCTTTGGCTATGCGGATATCGGCTTTTTCCGTTTGGGTAATTACGGGTTTGATTTTTGGTTTTTCCGCTTCTTTGACTACGGGTTTGGGCTTGATTTTTTCCGGCTTGGGCGGCTCGACCGGTTTGGGCGGTTCGGGCTGTGCCTGCTGCTGTTTCAGCTCGGGCGCAGGAGCGGCTTCGGGTTCGCCGCCTCCGCCGCCACCGGGCAGACCAAGCCCGCCCAAATCGACAAATTCCATGTCTTGGATTGTCGGTGGTAAGGAAAGGGGATTTAAAAACATCAGCAGTGCAAATAATGCAACGTGCATCAGGGTAACAAATCCCAATATGGAAAAGGTAAGTAGGCGATCGTTTTTCATAGGGGCGGTATACTAATAAAAATTATTCCTGATTTCAAGCAGTTTTTTTATGATTTACCCCTGTTTATGCCGTTTATTTGTTAATTAGGCTTTTGGGTGTTGAAAAATAGGTGTTTTCAGACGGCCTTGACGGTGTTTTGTTTGTTGTTTTTGCGTTGGCGGCGCATGCGTTTGCGCATCGCGCTGCCGGTAATGAGCGACCATGACAGCAGGAGGTTGAATTGCAGCAGGATGATGAGCAGGACGGTTTTGGCCAGTTGGGGCAGGGTTTGCCCGTCAAGAACGGGGCGGGAGAAGATTTGGCGGTAGTCGCGGAAGATGAAGTAAATCATGGCCAGCCACATCAGCCAGGTCAGCGTGGTCAGGACGAAATGGCGGATGAGGATGCGGCGGCTGCGGTAGCGGGGGCGTGTGATGATCATTAGTTGCCCCAAATCGCGTGATCGGCGGCTGGTCATGCGGCTGGTTCTCGGGTGGTCGGTTTCGGCAGTTTGATTTTTCAGACGGCCTGTTATTGTAATCCCCTGTCGGGGCTGATCCATGTGGCTGCACGGTTTTTATCACGGAAAACGGCGCGGGGGAAACCCTGCAGCAGGGTGAGTCCGTTCAGCAGCCAGAAGGCATAGGGGTACCAGATGCAGTGGAAAAAGTAGAGGTACAGCCCGGTTTCGTAGCGGCTGTCGATTATCATGCTGACGGAAAATTGCAGCAGGAACAGGCAGAAAGTAATGACGGTCGGCACTTCTACGGTGAGCGGATTGAATGAGCCGTCATTGATGCCCTGCCACAGTCCGAAGGGTACCATAATGAGCAGGGCAAAGGCCCAAAACAGGGTAATGAGGTATTCCAGATACAACGGCCACAGGCGGAGGTTTTGCATTCTGAGCATCTGACGGAAATATTTGAGGACGGTTTCCGCACCGCCCTGCGCCCAGCGCAGCCGTTGCCGGTAGAGGCCGAGCAGGGTTTCGGGCATCAATACCCAGCAAAGGGCGCGGGGTTCGTAGCCGACGCTGTAACCTGCGGTTTGCGCTTTCCAGGTGATGTCTATGTCTTCGGTAATCATGTTTTCACTCCAGCCGCCCAACTCCAGCAGGATGTCGCGGTGCAGGCAGAGGATGACGCCGGAGAGTGTGAACAACATGCCGGAGATACTTTGGGAGCGTTTGATCAGACCGATGATCGAGCTGAATTCGGCCACTTGCAGTTTGCCGAGCAGGGTGCTGCGGTTGCGTACGCGCGGATTGCCGGTCAGCCCGCCGAGATTGGGGTCCGTTTCCATACTTTGTACGAAGTATGACAATGCGCCGTAGTCGAGGACGGAATCGCCGTCAATGCAGACGATATATTTTCCTTGGGCATGGCGCAGGCCGTGGTTGAGTGCCGAAGCTTTGCCGCCGTTGGCCTGATGAAGGACGCGGATGCGGTCGTGCTGTTGCGCCCAACTGCGGATGAGCGGTAGTGTGTCGTCCGTGCTGCCGTCGTCGATAAAAATCAGTTCGTAATCCGGATAGTCGAGATTGAGCAGGTGCGGGATGGAGGTTTGCAGGTTGCGGGCTTCGTTGAAGCAGGGGATGAGGACGCTGACGGGTGGAGTGTTTGTGCATGTGTCGTCGGCATCGCGGTTTTCCCAGATCAGGAAATACAGCAGTGCGGAGATGGTCCAATAAGCAGCCATGATGCCGGGGTAAAGCAGCACGAAGAGGCCGAAATAGTCATACCATTGCATAGGTCGGATGGGCGAAACGTGTTTTCAGACGGCCGTCAGGCCGTCTGAAAATGGTTTTAGGCTTTTTTGACGAATTCGGATTTCAGATTCATTGCGCTGCCGTCGATTTTGCAGCCGATGTTGTGGTCGCCCTCCTGCAGGCGTATGCCTTTGACTTTGGTGCCTTGTTTGATGACCATCGAACTGCCTTTGACTTTCAGGTCTTTAATCAGTACCACTGTGTCGCCGTCTTGCAAAACCGCGCCATTGGCATCTTTGACATTCAAGCCTTCATCGGCGGCCGGTGTTTCGGTTTCGTTCCATTCGTGGGCGCATTCGGGGCAGACATATTGTCCGCCGTCTTCGTAGGTGTATTCCGACTGGCATTGCGGGCAGGGGGGTAATGACATGGTTTGTTTCCTGATTGTTTTTTGATAAATGAAGACGGGATTATACAGGTGGTTTGCCGGAAAGGCCGAATGGCCGGCCTTTGGTTTTTTCGGGGTAGCTAGAGGCCGTCTGAAAATATGAATGAAGGTGTAATTATCCGGTATGCCATAGTTTGATAAGATGTAAAAAAGCCATCTGAACATCGGTTATAGATGTTTCAGACGGCTTTTTTCAGTTTTAGCCCACTTTATCCCCGGGCTGTGCGCCCGCATCGACATCCAAGAGCTTCAGTTTGCCCTCGGCGGTGGCGGCGGAGAGGATCATGCCTTCGGATACGCCGAATTTTGCCATTTTGCGCGGGGCGAAGTTGGCGACGGCGATGACCATGCGGCCGTTCAACTCGGCGGGGTTGGGATAAGACGCGGCGATGCCGGAGAAGATGATGCGTTTTTCAAAACCGAAATCAAGGTCGAATTTTAAGAGTTTGGTGCTGCCTTCGACGGCTTCGCAGTTCAATACTTTGGCGACGCGCATGTCGATTTTCATGAAATCGTCGAAGCTCGCTTGTTCGGCGACTTTTTCGTATTTGCTGTCTTCAACAGGCGCGGCTGCGGCGGCAATGCTTTGTTTGTTGGCTTCGATTAAATCGTCCACTTGTTTTTGCTCCACTCGTTGCATTAAATGTTCGTATTTGTTGATGGCGTGTTCGCCTAGGGTTTCGCGCGTGTTCGCCCAAGTAATCGCGTCCAGATTGAGGAAACGCGCTGCGTTGGCGGCAGTTTGCGGCAACACGGGGGCGAGGTAGGCGGTCAGCATGGTGAAGGCGTTGATGAGTTCGCTGCATACTTCGTGCAGGCGTTCGTCTTGACCTTCTTGTTTGGCGAGTTCCCACGGCTTGTTGGCATCGACGTATTCGTTCACGGCGTCTGCCAATGCCATGATGTCGCGCAGGGCGCGGGCGTATTCGCGGTTTTCGTATTGCTCGGCGATGGTCTCACTTTCGGCGGCGAGTTTTGCCAGCAATGCGCTGCCTGAAACGTCTTTCAGACGACCTTCAAAGCGTTTGGCGATGAAGCCTGACGCGCGGGCGGCGATGTTGACGTATTTGCCGACGAGGTCGCTGTTGACGCGCGAGATAAAGTCTTGCAGGTTCAAATCGATGTCTTCGATTTTGCTGTTGAGTTTGGCGGCGATGTAGTAGCGCATCCACTCGGGGTTCAGGCCTTGTTCCAGATAGGATTTGGCGGTGATGAAGGTGCCGCGCGATTTGGACATTTTTTGTCCGTCCACGGTCAAAAAGCCGTGTGCGTACACGCCGGTCGGGGCGCGGTGGCCGGAGAAATGCAGCATAGCGGGCCAGAACAGGGCGTGGAAATAGAGGATGTCTTTGCCGATGAAGTGGTACATCTCGGTTTGGCTGTCGGCTTTGAAGTATTCGTCAAAATCGACGCCGATGCGGTCGCACAGGTTTTTAAACGAGGCCATGTAACCGACGGGTGCGTCCAGCCAGACGTAGAAGTATTTGCCCGGCGCGTCGGGGATTTCGAAACCGAAATACGGCGCGTCGCGGGAGATGTCCCAGTCGGACAGGGTGGTTTCTTCGCCTTCGCCCAGCCATTCTTTCATTTTGTTGAGGGCTTCGGGTTGCAGATAGGGCTTGCCGTCGTGTGGGTTGTTGCCGGAAGTCCATGCTTTGAGGAAGTCGGAGCATTCGCCGAGTTTGAAGAAGAAGTGTTCGGATTCGCGCAATTCGGGTTTGGCACCGGAAACGGCGGAATACGGATTAATCAGTTCGGTCGGGGAATAGGTCGTGCCGCAGACTTCGCAGTTGTCGCCGTATTGGTCTTGGGCGTGGCATTTGGGGCATTCGCCTTTGACGAAGCGGTCGGGCAGGAACATTTGTTTTTCGGGGTCGAAAAGCTGCTCGATGACGCGGCTCTCAATCTTGCCGTTGGCTTTCAGCGCGCGGTAAATTTGTTCGGAAAACTGTTTGTTTTCAGGGGAATGGGTGCTGTAATAATTGTCGTAGCCGATGAAAAAACCGGTGAAGTCGGCGAGATGCTCTTCGCGCACTTTGGCAATCATGTCTTCGGGCGCGATGCCTTGTTTTTGCGCGGCAAGCATTACAGGCGTGCCGTGGGTGTCGTCGGCACAGCAGTAGTGGCACTCGTGGCCGCGCAGTTTTTGGAAGCGTACCCAAACGTCGGTTTGGATGTGTTCGACCATGTGGCCGAGGTGGATGCTGCCGTTGGCATAGGGCAGGGCGGAGGTAACGAGGATTTTGCGTGGTTTGGTCATGTCGGTTATCGGTTAAATCATGTGAAAATAAGGGGGTATTATGCCACAAAGAGCGGCGGGTCAAGTGAGGCCGTCTGAAAACGTTTTTCCGGCCGGAGTATGTTTTCAGACGGCCTGATTGGTATGGTGAGGCATCAGTGGAGCACGATGGCTACCAGGCTGCCGACGGTCATGTAAACGACGGCGGCGGCTTTTTCCAGCAGGGAGATGACGGGTTCCATAATCGGATACAGAAGCCTGGTCATCAGCAGGAAGAAAATGATCCAGGTGCCGTAGGGTTCGATTTTTTGGTATTGCACCGACCATTTCGCAGGCAGGAAGCTGTCGATAAAGCGGCCGCCGTCCAAAGGAAGGATGGGCAGCATGTTGAGGGTGAACAGTACGATGTTGATGGAGATGCCGTATTGGGTCATGCCGTAGAGGGGTTCTTGGAAGGATTCGGGGACGACGAGGCCGAACAGGCCCAACAGCAATGCCCAGCCGAAGGCCATGGCAAGGTTGGCCAAGGGGCCGGCAACTGCGATGGTGCGCCAAGCGATTCTGGTGTTGCGGAGGTTGCGGCTGATGACGGGGACGGGTTTGGCCCAGCCGAACAGGAAGGGGGACTGCATCAGCAGCAGGGCCGCAGGGACGAGGATGGTGCCGATCAAGTCGATATGCGCCAAGGGGTTGAGCGTCAGCCTGCCCAGTTTTTCCGCCGTATTGTCGCCCCAATAGCGGGCGGCGTAGGCGTGGGCGGCTTCGTGAAGGGTAATGGCCAGCAGCAGGGGGGCGACGGCCAGGAGGAAGGTGGCTAAATCAAATTGCATGTAAGGTTCTTTCGGTTTGGGAGGGCACGGTAAGGCCGTCTGAAAATATTTCGTTATCCTAATTCAAATTTAATCCGTAATAAATGGATGAAATCGCCACCGCGTTGTTGGCCATATGGACGGCGATGCTCCAACGGATGTCGCGCAGGTGGAGGTATACGGTGCATAAAACCGCCCCCATTGCGCCGTATATCGCCAATGCCGGCCAGTCGTAAAACGAGTGCATAAAACCGAAAATCAGCGCGGAAAGGGCTGCGGCGGTAAAGCGTCCGGCGAAGGTTTGCAACGTGTCGCCGAAAATATTGAGCAGGATACCGCGAAACAACCACTCCTCCGCCAATGGCGCGACCAATACCACATCGGCCAAAACCAGTATGGAGGGCAGGCTGCGCACCCATTCGATAATCGCCCGTTGGTTTTCCAATTCCTGCGGCGGGATGCCGAACATCCATTCCAAAACCGGATGGCCGTAAGTGCCGATTAAGAATAAAAGGCCGAGGTAGGTTGCCGACCAAACGACCTTCTTCCGCATGGGGATAAGGTTGCGGTTGGCGAAGTAGGTATGGGTATGCCTGCCGGAGCGGTAGCTCCAATACAGCGGCAGCAGTATGATGCAGGCGGCTGCGGCGAAAACGGGCGGTTGATAGAGGGCTGAGTTCGGGCTGATGCTCCCGGCCTGCTTGTTTGTGATGGAAAAGGACGCAATCAGCATCGGCAGCAGGTTTATCCAAAACAAATAGCAGACGAATAAGACGGATTGGTTTGTTTTGTTCATTAGTTTTGTTTGCCGTTCGTGCTTTCAGACGGCCTCAAAGGCCGAAAACGGCTTTGTCGCCCCTGCCTTCGCGCACCAATACCGTGCCGTCGGTCATGTCCACCACCGTGGTCGGTTCCATGCCGCACCAGCCGCCGTCTATCACCAAGTCCACCGAATGCTCCAAACGGTCGCGGATTTCGTAAGGGTCGGACAACGGCTCGCCGTCTTCCGGCAGCATCAGCGTGCAGCTTAACAACGGTTCGCCCAATTCGTTCAGCAGCGCGAGGGCGATTTTATTGTCGGGGACGCGCAGGCCTATGGTTTTACGCTTCGGATGTAACGTGCGGTTCGGCACCTCTTTGGTTGCCTGAAGGATAAAGGTGTAGCTGCCGGGGGTGGCGGCTTTCAATTGGCGGAACTGGCTGTTGTCCACTTTGGCGTAAGTGCCCAGTTCGCCCAAATCGGCGCACATCAACGTCAGATGGTGCTTCAAATCGATTTGGCGGATACGCAAAATCCGCTCCATCGCTTCCTTATCGCCCAAACGGCAGCCGAGCGCGTAGCAGGAATCGGTCGGGTAGGCAATTACGCCGCCGTTGCGGACGATTTCCGCCGCCTGTTTGATTAACCGTTCCTGCGGATTGTCGGGATGGATGGCGAAAAACTGTGCCATAGGGAACTCCTTGTTAAAGCCTGTGGCCGCAAATACGACGTCCTGCTAGCCGAAAAAAGTGTGAAATGATACTCTAGCGGCCGTTACAACAAAAGGAAAAAATATGCGTCAATTCGCCGTCTTAATTTTGGCTGCGGCACTGTCGGCCAATGTTTGCGCCGAAAATGCGGCAGACATGCCGATGAAGTGGGCAACGCCGGTCAAACAGGATGCCAATCTCTACCGTTTGGACGACAAACTCTACCGTAGCGAACAGCTTACCCGCTCCGATGCGGCCGCAGTACAGAGTTTGGGTATCAAAAGCGTCATCAACCTGCGTTTTTTCGACCGCGACGATAACGAAACCGCCTTGTCGGGAAGCGGCATCGCCCTGTTTAACAAACCGCTGCTGACTTGGCGCATCAAGCCGAAACACATCGCCGAAACCCTGTATCTGATTGAGCAACGGCAAAAACAAGGCCCTGTTTTAATTCATTGCTACCACGGTGCGGACCGTACCGGCCTGATTTCGGGCATGTACCGCGTCATTTATCAAAACTGGCCGATTGAAGAAGCCAAACGGGAAATGCAGCAGGGGCCTTACGGCTATCACAGCATTTGGCGCAACATCGCCAATATGTTTACGGAAGAAAAAGTAGCCAAGGTGAGGGAGGAATTGGCACGCATCCGCCAACGGGAAGAAAACCGAAGCCGGTAGATAAAGGGATGGAAATATTTTTCAGACGGCCTTTAAAAAAAAGCTTGACGCATTTCTAAAACCCCATTATTATGCGCGCTTCCCTTTTACGGGTCGTTAGCTCAGTCGGTAGAGCAGCGGACTTTTAATCCGTTGGTCGAGCGTTCGAATCGCTCACGACCCACCAAATCAAATATAAAGAGCCAAGTTTGAAATAACTTGGCTCTTTATATTTGATTTGAAGGAAGGTGATGCAGGCAATGCGGTTTGACGAGAAACGGGGAGTGTTGTGATTGGCATGCCGTTTCCGCTTTTCCGTCAGTCTGTGTCAGGCATTGCAGAATATATTGTTTTTGGTACAATGCCGTCTGAAATGAATCCCGCAAGCCGCCGTCCGACCGCGCGGCTTGCCTTTTTATTGTTTCACCGATGGCCGTGCCTCCCGCTTGAATATAGGTTGGGAAACCATCGCTTCCAGGAATAGAAAGATATGAAAAAAATCCCTTTGACCATTCGGGGTGCCGAACTGCTGAAAAACGAACTCCAACAGCTTAAAAGCGTGGCGCGTCCCGAGGTAATCGCAGCCATAGCGGAAGCCCGCTCACATGGCGACTTGTCTGAAAATGCCGAATACGAGGCAGCCAAAGAAAAACAAGGATTCATCGAAGGCCGAATCGCCGAAATCGAGCATAAATTGTCTCACGCCCATATCATCAATCCTGCCGAAATCCATGCCGAAGGCAAGGTGGTGTTCGGCGCGACCCTGATGCTGGAAGACCTCGACAGCGGCGACCATGTGCGTTACCAAATCGTTGGAGAGGACGAGGCCGACATTAAAGCAGGCAAGATTTCTGTTGTTTCCCCGATTGCCCGCGCCTTAATCGGCAAGGAAGAGGGGGATGTCGCCGAAGTTCAGGCGCCTGGTGGCGTCCGCGAATACGAAATTGTCGAAGTGCAGTACGTCTGACCTTGTTTTTTACCTGCAACAGGTAGTCAAGGCAGCTGATAACCGTTACAATCGCCCACTGCTTATTTCTAATAACCAAAACCATCTGAAAATGGAGTTTTAATATGACAGCAAAAGGACAAATGCTGCAAGATCCTTTCTTGAATGCCCTTCGTAAAGAACATGTGCCGGTTTCCATCTACCTTGTAAACGGCATCAAGTTGCAGGGGCAGGTCGAATCGTTCGACCAATACGTCGTGCTGTTGCGTAACACATCAGTTACCCAAATGGTCTACAAACACGCTATTTCCACCATCGTTCCCGCCCGCGCGGTCAGCCTGCAACACGAAGCAAAAGCAGCGGAAGCAGAAGCGCCTGCAGCGGAATAAACGGTTTGCTTGAACAGGCCGTCTGAAAGTTTGAACTGCTCTTTGTCGGGCTGGATAGAATATTCAGTTTGATCGGGGCAGTTTAAATTTTCAGACGGCCTTCAAACCGTCTATGCAAAATCAAAATTGAATCAATCAAATTCAAATCGGCACAGGCGGCAAAGCGATGGCTGAAACAGTATAGTGGATTAACTTTAAACCAGTACGGCGTTGCCTCGCCTTGCCGTACTATCTGTACTGTCTGCGGCTTCGTCGCCTTGTCCTGATTTAAATTTAATCCACTATACAAGCCGTATGGCAAACCAAACTGCGCCATATTGATTTAAAGTAGTCCTCGAGACAGATAAATCGATTTTTCATCCAAGCAAGGCAGGGCCGTATTCCATTTGCCGTTAAACATCGAACCGTTTTCAGGAACAACCAATGAATATCCGTGATACCGAACGCATCCGCCACAACACCAAAATCATTGCCACACTGGGGCCGGGCAGCAATAACGTCGAACTTTTGCGCGACATGATTATTGCCGGCGGGTTAAATGTCATCCGCTTCAACTTCAGTCACGGCGATGCCGAATTCCACCGCACCAATGCCGAAATCGTGCGTGAGGCGGCACGGCAGGCGCGTCAGGAAGTTGCCATTATGGCTGATTTGCAGGGGCCGAAAATCCGCATCGGTAAAATTGCGGGCGGCGGTATCAACGTCAAAGCGGGCGAAACCCTGCTGCTGGATGCCGCGTGGAGCGGAGAGGGCGGACGCGAGCGCATCGGCCTCGACTACCGCGAGCTGCCGGATGACGTCAAATCCGGCGACGTGCTGCTGTTGGACGACGGCCTGCTTACCCTGACCGTTACCGAAGTGAACGGCAGCGAAATCCGCACCGTCGCACAAAACGACCATTTCCTGAAAAGCAACAAAGGCATCAACAAACAGGGCGGCGGCCTGAGTGCCGGTTCGTTTACCGAAAAAGATTTCCGCGACCTCAAAACCGCCGTTGCCATCGGCTGCGACTATCTGGCCGTCAGCTTCGTTAAAAATGCGGAAGACATGAAAATCGCCCGCGACCTTTTGCAGGCCGAATGCCAAGACCGCCCTCGTCCCGGACTGGTGGCCAAAATCGAACGCATCGAAGCGGTGCATAATCTCGACAGCATCATTGAAACTTCAGACGGCATCATGGTGGCGCGCGGCGATTTGGCAGTGGAAGTCGGCAATGCGGCCGTTCCCGCACTGCAAAAACGCATGATCAAACGCGCACGCGAATTGCGCCGTTTCAGCATTACCGCCACCCAAATGATGGAATCGATGATTACCAACCCCGTGCCGACACGAGCCGAGGTCAGCGATGTGGCCAACGCCGTACTCGACGGCACCGATGCCGTCATGTGTTCGGCAGAAACCGCCGTCGGAGCCTATCCTTTTGAAACCGTAAAGCAAATGGCCGCCATCTGCGCCGCCGCCGAAAAAGAACAGGATTCCTTGATTGGCACCATAGATGATTTCGACGACAGCCGCCGCATAGACCACGCCATTGCGGGCGGTGCCGTCCATGTTGCCCGTGAAGTGGATGCCAAAGCCATCGTCGCCCTGACCGAAAGCGGTACGACCGCATTCCAAATCAGCCGCTACGGCATCCAAATCCCGATTTACGCCCTTACGCCCAGCACCTCCGCCCAACGCCGCATGGCCATGTATCGCGGCGTGCGCCCGCTGCACCTGGAAACCAGTACCGACCACGATACCGCCCTGGAGCAAGTGGAAAACGAATTGATTAGGCTCGGCGTATTGAAAAGCGGCGACCAATACATCATCACCAGCGGCCGCCGTATGCGCGAAAGCGGCAGCACCAACACCTTGCAGGTCATACAGGCAGAGTAGGGAGCAGACAGGGATAGGCCGTCTGAAAGCAAATAAACGTCGGCATGACCGTGCGCCTGACGGAAACGTGGTTTTCAGACGGCCTCATATACAATTTCCTGCTTGGGCAAATCTGCGGTACCGTTCAAATAGACGTGATTGGCAGAGCCGCCCATCGGAAAAGATTTTTTCAGACGGCCTCCATATATCCCTTATAATACCGCCGATTAACCATTTACCCTTTTCAGACGGCCTCCAAAAGGCCGTCTGAAAACATACGGATAAAACAAACATGAAATTCATCGACGAAGCAAAAATCGAAGTCGCCGCAGGCAAAGGCGGTAATGGCGCAACCAGTTTCCGCCGCGAAAAATTCGTACCGCGCGGCGGTCCCGATGGCGGCGACGGCGGAAAAGGCGGCAGTGTCTGGGCAGAAGCCGACGAAAACACCAATACCCTCGTCGAATACCGCTTCGTCAAACGCTACCAAGCCAAAAACGGCGAAAAAGGCCACGGCTCCGACCGCTACGGCGCAGGTGCGGACGACATCGTCCTCAAAATGCCCGTCGGCACCCTCATCCGCGATCTCGACACCGACGAAATCGTCGCCGACCTTACACATCATGGCCAGCGCGTCTGCCTTGCCAAAGGCGGCAAAGGCGGTCTGGGCAACATCCACTTCAAATCTTCCGTCAACCGCGCGCCCAAACAATCCACGCCCGGCGAAGAAGGCGAAACCCGTTCCCTGCAACTCGAACTCAAAGTCCTCGCCGATGTCGGCTTATTAGGCATGCCCAACGCCGGTAAATCCACCCTGATTACCGCCGTATCCGCCGCACGTCCCAAAATCGCCAACTACCCCTTCACTACCCTGCATCCGAACTTAGGCGTCGTACGCATCGACGAAAACCACAGCTTCGTCATGGCCGACATCCCCGGTCTGATCGAAGGTGCTGCAGAAGGCGCAGGCCTCGGCCATCGCTTCCTCAAACACTTATCACGCACCGGCCTGTTGCTGCACGTCGTCGATTTAGCTCCCTTCGACGAAACCGTCAACCCAGCCGAAGAAGCTCTCGCCATCATCAACGAATTGCGCAAATACGACGAAGAACTTTACGGCAAACCGCGCTGGCTCGTGCTGAACAAACTCGACATGCTCGACGAAGAAGAAGCCCAAGCACGCACCGCTGCTTTCCTCGAAGCCATCGGCTGGGATTACCCCAAACCTGACGACCGCTTCCAATTCGACATGGAAACCCCGCGCCTCTTCCAAATTAGCGCACTGACCCACCAAGGTACGCAGGAATTGGTACACCAAATCAACCAATACCTGACCGAGAAAAAACGCATTGAAACCGAGAAAGCCGAAGCGGAGCAGGCAGCCGCAAATGTTGAGATTGCCGAGCAACAGCCTAAAACAGATACTGGCGTGTTTAAGCCGGAGTAAGGAAATAAAAAGTTTTCAGACGACCTGTTTAATGTAATATAGGGCTGTCCGAATACAGGAACAAAAAGCAAGGAAGACCATGATTTCTGATAAAAAACGTGTCGAATTGGCGAAAAAGCAAGCTATGCTTAAAATTTTGTATCAGGCATGGTTAGCAGAAAAACGGAAATACGCCGTAATCACAGTAGTCGATAATGAAGGCAATCTGATCGAATATCATCCTTCCGGTAACCAAAGAACAGTAGGCCATGTCAAACAACCGGCCTAAAGCGATTTTTTACTGTGGTGCTAACGGTTCGGGCAAATCTACCCTGCGCCAATTCAATCAAGACTGTGTCTCGTTAGTGATTGATTCCGACCATATCGCAGCAGAAATTAACCCTGAAATGCCCCGCTTAGCCGATATGGAAGCGGGAAGAACTGCATTGCGCTTATTCCGTCAAGCGTTGGATAATCGAATTTCTTTTTCCATGGAATCGACCTTATCCGGCAAATCCGCCCTTACACGCATTCAAACGGCCAGCAATGCCGGATTCTACGTCATACTCAACTATATCGGTCTTGCGACGCCCGAATTAAATATCCGCCGTATGCAGGAGCGCGTCGCAAGCGGCGGACACTGGATAGACCCTGAGTTAATCCTCAAACGCTACCATGTGAGCCTGCAAAACCTTTATACCGCATTACCGTTTGCCGATGAAAGTTTTATTTTTGATAACTCATCCGTCTATCCTCAACTGCAAATATGGATAAATCAACATCAATATTTGAAAAACAAACATTTAGCCGACTGGGTAAAGCCAATCGAGCAAACCATACTTTCAAATGGATTAATTTTTGATTCTTTCTTGGCTTATGAATAAATAAAGAATCCTTCTGCATAAAAAATCCAAATAATTTATCCTTATTTAAACAAAAATTGAAAATCCCATGACCACCATCTACAACACCCTTACCCGACAAAAAGAACCCTTCACCCCCATCGACCCTAAAAACGTGCGTATGTACGTTTGCGGCATGACCGTTTACGACTATTGCCACTTGGGTCACGCCCGCGTGATGGTTGTATTCGACATGATTGCCCGCTGGCTGCGTGAGTGCGGCTATCCGCTCACTTATGTGCGCAACATCACTGACATCGACGACAAAATCATTGCCCGCGCTGCTGAAAACGGTGAGACCATCGGCGAACTGACTGCGCGTTTCATCCAAGCCATGCACGAGGATGCCGATGCTTTGGGCGTTTTGCGTCCCGACATCGAGCCGAAGGCGACGGAAAACATTCCGCAAATGATTGCCATGATTGAAACCCTGATTCAAAACGGCAAAGCCTATCCTGCCGCAAACGGCGACGTTTACTACGCCGTGCGCGAGTTTTCGGCTTACGGACAATTATCGGGCAAATCGCTGGACGACCTGCGCGCAGGCGAGCGTGTGGAAGTGGACGGTTTCAAACGTGATCCGCTTGATTTTGTGTTGTGGAAAGCGGCGAAAGCAGGCGAGCCGGCATGGGAAAGCCCGTGGGGCAATGGCCGTCCGGGTTGGCACATCGAATGCTCTGCCATGAGTGAAAACCTGTTCGGCGATACTTTCGACATTCATGGCGGCGGCGCGGATTTGCAGTTCCCGCACCATGAAAACGAAATTGCCCAAAGCGTCGGCGCGACAGGACATACCTGCGGCCATGACCACGCGCAAACCCACCACGGGCAAAGCATCGCGAGCCACGTCAAATACTGGCTGCACAACGGCTTCATCCGCGTGGACGGCGAAAAAATGTCCAAATCGTTGGGCAACTTCTTCACTATCCGCGAAGTGTTGAAACAATATGACCCCGAAGTCGTGCGCTTCTTCATCCTGCGCGCCCACTACCGCAGCCCACTGAACTACTCCGACGCGCATCTGGACGATGCCAAAGGCGCACTGACCCGCCTGTACACTACATTGAAAAACACCCCAGCCGCCGCGTTCGAATTGTCCGAAAACGCCAACGACTACACCCGCCGCTTCTACGCCGCCATGAACGACGATTTCGGTACGGTCGAAGCCGTTGCCGTGTTATTCGAACTGGCTGGCGAAGTGAACAAAGCCAATGATGCACACCTCGCCGGCTGCCTGAAAGCCTTGGGCGGCATCATCGGCCTGCTGCAACGCGATCCGACCGAGTTCCTGCAAGGCGGTGCGATTTCAGACGGCCTCTCCAACGAGGAAATCGACGATTTAATCGCCCGACGCAAACAGGCACGCGCGGATAAAAACTGGGCAGAGTCCGACCGCATCCGCGACCTTCTGAATGAACACAAAATCATTCTGGAAGACAACGCCGGCGGCACGACTTGGCGGCGCGGCTAACGTGTATTGATTGTATTGATATGGAAAAGGCCGTCTGAAAAATGGGTTTCAGACGGCCTTTTTAACAACCTCAGTTTGTTTGCCTGTTGCCTTGATTATATGCAGAATAGGCATAAAAGAGTAATTGTGCCAAATTGAAAGTCGCACCGCCGATGGCAGCTGCAACCGTTGATTGGGGAAACAGTGCACATGATAGGGCGATGATGGTGCCTGTAAACAAAGGGTTGATGCACCATGCGGCGCGGGGGAGGCGGGTTTGTCCGCGCAGGGTTTGCACCAGAAAAAGCAGCCAGCCGAAAGCCAGCAGGCCGACCGCTGTTGTCCAATGTACATCCAGCATGGTGTAGAAACGGTGGAATTGCTCCAGCAGCAGCGGATGTGCTTCAGGCGGGGCGGCGAGTATGGTTTGCGCGCTGATGCCCAGATAGTAAAAACCCGCATGTCCGAGCGGCGAGAGTGCGTAGCTCGCAGCCAGCAGGGCAAAGCAAATTTTGGCGGTTCGTCCCGAGTGTATCAGGTTGTATACGCCGAAGGCGGCAGCCAGATAGAAAACGATGCTGAATGTGGCGGGAATCACGCCCCAAAACAGCCGTTGCGGCGAACCGGACAGCATCAGGACAGCCATGTCCGCCTGGCTGCCCAAGTGTGCGGCCAGCGTATGCGAGAATAGGGGATACCGCTGTGGTTCTTGCACGAATCCGACCAGCAGTATATCGCCGGCGGTCCAACAAAGCGCGGCAGCAAGGCCGCAGTACAGCAGGGTTCGGGTGTGCATGAATGTCTCCATATGATAACGGCGGGCGGTTTGTTTTTCAGACGGCCTTTGTGTCTGAGGCCGTCTGAAAATGTGGTTGGCCGGATGTTTTAATGGCAATCAAACATAAAGGCCGTGCGGCTGAAATCGCGTTTGGCTAAGTCTTCCGGTGTGATGAAGAAATTAGCCACGCCGGAATCTCCCCACATCAGTTTGCCCGTATAGCGGTCGTTTTCGTTGATGTCGCTGTCCAGTTGCAGCAGCAGGATGTATTTCTGCCAGTCGGAATAGGCGGCAGGGTCGTCAAAATCGGTGTCTTCGTGATATTCCCAAAACGGGTCGCCCTGGATGAAAATGGGGCAACCGCCGATTTTATGCCCTTCGAGTGTTTTGAAATCGGCGTCTTCCTCTTCTTCACTAGCCGTTTGGAAAATCAGCGGAAACTCACCGGAAAACGGCAGACAGTCGGAATCGGCGGCCTGGTAAGCGGAAAAATCGGTTTGAAGTTCGCTCTCGGGAAGCAATTCGGGGTAATACACAATGCGCCAGCCGGCTTGTGCCGACTGGTTTTCGAAATCCCAGCCCATGTTGTAGCTCAGTCCGTCGATGAACACTTGCAAGATGCCGTGTTCGGGGAAGCCGGGCAGGTGCGGTACTTCGGAAAAGTTGATTTGCGCCGCTAAGGTGAGCGGGTGCTTTTTCTCGGTGTGGTGCGGGTATCCCGCATTTTTGGGCAGGTAGGGCGTGCCGCCGATTTTGCTTTGATAGGGCGTAGTGGCGGCGGTTTCACCGAGCGTGAAGCGGACGACGGGGCGGGGCATGACGGTTCTCCTGATGA
Organism: Neisseria elongata subsp. elongata; assembly: GCF_900113545.1. Lineage (GTDB taxonomy): Bacteria > Pseudomonadota > Gammaproteobacteria > Burkholderiales > Neisseriaceae > Neisseria > Neisseria elongata. The sequence continues at coordinate 34,557 of NZ_FOPS01000011.1, forward strand.
CGGGAAAGGGTTTTGCTGGAAAGGAGGGGCAGGGGCTATCAAGATAGGATGCGTGGTTTGTGCAAACCGTTTTTCAGACGGCCTCATCTATTGTGGAGGCCGTCTGAAAGTTTCAATTGCTTCATCTACTGTTTGCTTTCCAAATATTTTATTTTACGGCTTGTTTTCTGGCACGTGTGCAACTGTGTTTATTGCCAAAATGGTCCAAAATAAATTGTGTTTCCGCGTGAAGGCCTGAAATTTTCCTGCCATACGCGACATTTAAAAATATAGTGGATTAACTTTAAATCAGGACAAGGCGACGAAGCCGCAGACAGTACAAATAGTACGGCAAGGCGAGGCAACGCCGTACTGGTTTAAAGTTAATCCACTATATTTCTGCCCAGTTCCCGTCTTGCCGATATCGGGCATATTTTCCGGCGATATGGCGGCCGGCTTGGTCTGTTTTTGGGTATTTTTTCAGTCGGAGGCATCAAGATATATTGTTGCAGTTGATGATGCAACAAATCTTTGTAATTCAAACTATTGTTTCTATTTTTGTGGTTTTGCGAAGCTCGGCAAAGTAATGGTTCAACTGTGAAATTGCTCGTTCCAGAAACGCATCGGATACGCCCATTCGTTGGACATGAAATGCTTGCTGTACCGTTCTTGGCAGTCGGGCAGATAGAGGTTTTGTATATCGTGCCCCGGTATGTGCAGCAGGCGGGAGAAGGAAAGGGCGGTTAGTACGTCTTGACGGAAATATTTGTTGCCTTTGCAGTAAGGCGCAATGAGTTTGATCAGATCGCTCAAAGTCGGCTTTTCGGTGTGTGCTGCGCGGACTTTGCCGATAAACTCCCCTACCCAGTCTGTCGGCTCGAAATCGGTTTGCGTGTAGGGCATGGGCAGCACGAGGCAAACATAGGGGTCAACCGCGTGATAAGCGGAAAAAACTTTATAGAACAGCTTTCTGGCTATGTACTCGGCCGTAAGCGGCTTATCCCAGACTTTTAGCAGTCGTTCGGCAGTGGCGTTGCGGTGATAATGGTAAGTGCGGAATTCCTGCACCACGGCAAAATCACCGCGCTTGGTAGCGGTGGCAAAACGGTGCAGCAACGCAGTTTCATCGGTATGGCTCAGAGTGTGCAGCACGGCTTCGGCAGCTTCGTTAGGCGAAATAGGTGTTTCAGGTAGCCTGAAAACGGATAGAACCTTCTCATAAGCAGACTGCAAAGCATCGTCTGTTTCAAGCTCCACCCAGCCCATTGCTTCCCGCCCCTTTTTGTCGTAGTTCCAATGCAGGCTGAGTAATGTGTGCAGCCATTCCGCATCCAAACGCATGGCTTTGGCCATGTTGGAAATGGTGCGCTTTGCGCCCGTGCTTTGGTTGATTTGGGTGATGCTGAGTGTTTTGGCCATGTTTTTGCTTTCGACGTAAGGTGCTTGTTGTTTTGCTTCTAAATAGTTCTGAGATCGTTTGAAATTCCCGCGACACCGTACGAGAATAGAGGTAACACTCTCAGCTTATTAAGATATTTTTCTAGTGTACAGTTGGACGGCATCGTATCCGCCCATTGCCAAAAAATCTGCAATATCATACACAGAAGCAATATATTGCCTGTTCCAATTGCCGTGTTCTACGAGACTAATTAGGCGGACACTATGCTGGGGCGGCATACAGTCGGGATAACGGTATAGAGTATTGGCGATAACAAAATAAAAAATCCGCTTTGCGGCATCATCCAATGGACGGTGCCCGATAATCGGCCATGTGCCGTCTTTGAGCAGGTGGTTGCCGGTGAAAAGCACGGGCTGGCGCATTTTTTCCGCCCAATTCATCGGCAGCAGATACGGGAGGTTTTCAGGTATTGTTTGGTCTTGCCGGATAGCTAAAACCCCCATCATTAGCCTGCTGTAATGAGAGAAAACCACTTGCGCAATACCGAAACTCCCGTCTGACAAAGGAACGGCGAAAATATCTCCCGATTGGATTTTTAAGGATTTCGGCATAGGATTCCCTTATTTACTGATCTGCTTGCAACTCATTTTTCAGACGGCCTCAAAGGTAGAAAGGCCGTCTGAAATCAACGAATCAACACTAAATCTCCATCTACAAATCCCGCTGCGATGTGTGGTACGCGAAAAACGGCGAGGTCTGGCAATTCAACTGTCAGTTTCCGCACGATGTTAACGATTGTTTCCAGCACAATTTCCCAGTTTTGACCAGACAGCACAGATAAGTCTGGTGCAGCAGTTGCAGGATGAAAATCATCGTCATCCGGGCAGGCCCAATCGTCATTGCTCTCGTTAAAATGGGTTGAGCCGACTAGGGTGATTTCGTAAGGTTCCGACAGTTCGAATGACCAGGCCGCAATATTCTGCGGGATATTCTCCCGACTGACGGCTGTCAGCCAGTTTTTAAAGTTGGTTTCAAGTTGGGTTTCTGCATTCATGTTTTCTGCCTTTGTCGGGATAACCGCCTTTGCCGACTTGTATGGGAAGTGTTTTAATCTGCACCTTTTGCCCTATTTTCGTGGAACTGCGCCTGCCAGTCGGCGAATTGGCCCTGTTCGATGGTTTCGCGCATTTCGGCCATGATGGTTTGATAGAAATGCAGGTTGTGGATGGTGTTCAACTGCGCGCCCAAAATTTCGCCGGCGCGGTGCAGGTGGTGCAGGTAGGCGCGGCTGAAGTTTTGGCAGGCGTAGCAGGTGCAGGATTCGTCGAGCGGGCGGGTGTCGTGTTTGTGCTTGGCGTTTTTGATTTTGATGTCGCCGAAACGGGTGAACAGCCAGCCGTTGCGGGCGTTGCGGGTGGGCATGACGCAGTCGAACATGTCCACGCCGTGCGCCACGCCGTACACCAAGTCTTCCGGCGTGCCGACGCCCATCAGGTAATGCGGTTTGTGTTCGGGCAATATGGGGCCGACGGCGCGCAGCATGCGGTACATTTCGGGCTTGGGTTCGCCCACCGATAAGCCGCCGATGGCGAGGCCGGGGAAGTCGAGCTGTTCCAGCCCGCGCAGGGACTGTTCGCGCAGGTCTTCGTACATCGCGCCCTGCACGATGCCGAACAGGGCGTTGGGGTTGTTCAAATCTTCAAAGGCTTTTTTGCTGCGTTCCGCCCAGCGCAGACTCATTTGCAGCGATTTTTCGGCCTGATCGCGCGTGGCTTCGCCGGGGGTGCATTCGTCGAGCTGCATGGCGATGTCGGAGTTGAGCACGGTTTGGATTTTCATCGAGATTTCGGGCGAGAGGAAGAGTTTGTCGCCGTTAATCGGGCTTTTGAAGGTGCAGCCTTCTTCGGTGAGTTTGCGCATGTCGGATAGCGAAAACACTTGGAAACCGCCGGAGTCGGTCAAAATCGGTTTGTTCCAGCCGATAAAGTCGTGCAGGCCGCCGAATTGTTCGATGACTTCGAGGCCGGGGCGAAGCCATAAATGGTAGGTGTTGCCGAGGATGATTTGGGCGCTGATGTCGTGCAGGTTTTGCGGAGTCATGGCTTTGACCGAGCCGTAGGTGCCAACGGGCATGAATACGGGGGTTTCGATGCTGCCGTGGTTGAGTTCCAATGTACCGCGGCGGGCGTGGCCGTCTTTGTTGTGTAAGGTGAATTTAAGCATGATGGTTTTGTTTTTTATGCAGACTGTCTGTCAGGAAGGGCGGATTATAGAGGATTTTGCTTTTTCAGACGGCCTTTTGTCCCGTTTTGGGTAGAATCAGGGAAAGGCCGTCTGAAAACTTTGATGGTCAGGTTGGGCTATAGGTCAATTGCCGGCAATGCGGGATGATGCCGTGGCAAAAGTTAAGTTTATCGGCATTTAGTCGGCTTACGATTTCTCCATGCCGATACCGGCTAATTGGTTGAGGAAAAGATGAAAAAACCGCACGGTTTTTACCGTGCGGTGTTTGTTTATCTGAAGGTTTCAGACGGCCTTACATCATGCCGCCCATACCACCCATGCCGCCCATGTCAGGCATAGCCGGTTTTTCTTCAGGGATTTCGGCAATCATGCAATCGGTGGTCAGCATCAGGCCGGCGATAGACGCGGCGTGTTGCAGCGCGGAACGGGTTACTTTGGCAGGGTCGAGTACGCCCATTTCGATCATGTCGCCGTATTCGCCGGAACCTGCGTTGTAACCATAATTGCCTTTGCCTTCCAACACTTTGTTCACAACTACGCTAGGCTCGCCGCCTGCGTTGGCAACGATTTGGCGCAGCGGAGACTCAATGGCGCGCAAGACGATTTGTACGCCTGCGTCTTGGTCGGCATTGCCGGTGTGCAGGTTTTCCAAAGCGGCACGGGCGCGCAACAGGGCTACGCCGCCGCCGGCAACCACGCCTTCTTCAACGGCTGCGCGGGTAGCGTGCAGCGCGTCTTCCACGCGGTCTTTTTTCTCTTTCATTTCGACTTCGGTAGCGGCACCGACTTTGATCACTGCCACGCCGCCTGCCAGTTTGGCAACGCGCTCTTGCAGTTTTTCTTTGTCGTAATCGCTGGTTGCGGTTTCGATTTGTTGGCGGATTTCGGCAACACGCGCTTCGATTTGGGCTGCGTCGCCAAAGCCGTCGATGATGGTGGTGTTTTCTTTACCAATTTCGATGCGTTTGGCTTGACCCAAGTCTTCCAGAGTGGCTTTTTCCAAAGACAGGCCGACTTCTTCGGCAATCACGGTACCGCCGGTCAGGATGGCGATATCTTGCAACATGGCTTTGCGGCGGTCGCCGAAGCCCGGGGCTTTAACGGCAACGGTTTTCAGGATGCCGCGGATGTTGTTCACCACCAAAGTCGCCAAGGCTTCGCCTTCTACGTCTTCAGCGATGATCAAGAGCGGACGGCTGGCTTTTGCCACTTGTTCCAAAACAGGCAGCAGGTCGCGGATGTTGCTGATTTTTTTGTCGAACAACAATACAAAAGGATTGTCCAGCGCAGCGATTTGTTTTTCCGCGTCATTGATGAAGTAAGGGGACAGGTAGCCGCGGTCGAACTGCATACCTTCGACGACATCCAATTCGTTTTCCAAAGATTTGCCGTCTTCAACGGTAATCACGCCTTCTTTGCCGACTTTTTCCATCGCTTCGGCAATAATCGCGCCGACTTGTTCGTCGGAGTTGGCGGAAATCGAGCCGACTTGGGCGATTTCTTTAGAAGTGTCGCAAGGTTTGGCAATGTTTTTCAGCTCTTCAACCAAAGCGGCAACGGCTTTGTCGATACCGCGTTTCAGGTCGGTCGGGTTCATGCCGGCGGTCACGTATTTCATGCCTTCGGCAACGATAGCTTGCGCCAGTACGGTGGCGGTAGTCGTACCGTCGCCCGCTACGTCGTTGGTTTTGGACGCGACTTCTTTCACCATTTGCGCGCCCATGTTTTCGAATTTGTCTTTCAATTCGATTTCTTTAGCGACGGTAACGCCGTCTTTGGTGATGTGCGGGCCGCCGAATGCGCGGTCAACCACTACGTTGCGGCCTTTAGGGCCCAAGGTTACGCGGACGGCGTTTGCCAGAGTGTTCACGCCGCTGACCATTTTTTGGCGGACTTCGTTACCGAACTGTACGTCTTTTGCTGCCATGTTTTGATTCTCCAAAATTGTTTGATACTGTCTGAGGCCGTCTGAAAGCGTTGTATGCCTTTTTCAGACGGCCTGTCGTCTGAATATGCGGATGTTTATTATTCCACAATGCCGAAGATGTCTTCTTCGCGCATCACCAACAGCTCTTCGCCGTCGGCTTTTACGGTTTGGCCGCTGTACTTGCCGAAGATGATTTTGTCGCCGACTTTGACATCCAGCGGACGGCGGTTGCCGTCTTTACCGATTTTGCCTGCGCCCACGGCGATTACTTCGCCCATATCGGGTTTTTCAGCGGCTGCGCCCGGCAAGACGATGCCTGATGCGGTTTTCTCTTCAGCTTCCAAGCGTTTGACGACGACGCGGTCGTGTAAAGGACGGATGGTCATGTGTGTACTCCAAAATGAAAACAAACAAGCCCTTGCGGGCAATCCAAAGGCCGGACGCATCATACATCCGACTCAACGACGGGCAAAATAGGGTTGCCGCAGGCAAATTCAAGCCCGTATCGGTAAAAAAATGTGCCGCCTGTTTTCAGACGGCCTCCCAATCATATTTTTATTTAACGCGCAAAATCTGCAACATCAGAACATATGCCCCAGTTTTTCCGCTTTGGTGTGCAGATAATGTTCGTTTTCCGCATTCTCGCCCACATGCAGGGGCACGCGTTCGGCAACCTCTATACCCGCCGAGCGCAGCGTTTCCACTTTGTCGGGATTATTGGTCAGCAGCCGGACGCTCCGTATGCCCAAATGGGCGAAAATCTGCTGTGCCAAACCGAAATCGCGGGCATCGACCGGCAAACCCAAAGCCAAATTGGCCTCCACCGTATCCAAGCCCTGATCTTGCAGGCGGTAGGCACGGATTTTATTGATCAAACCAATGCCGCGTCCCTCCTGCCGCAGGTAGGCAATCGCCCCGCGGCCTTCACGCTGCACCGCCTGCATCGCAGCCTGAAGCTGCGGGCCGCAGTCGCACTTGCGCGAAAACAGTGCATCTCCGGTCAGACATTCGGAATGCACCCGTGCCAGTACCGGAAGGCCGTCTGAAACATCGCCCATCGTCAATGCTACATGTTCCTGTCCGTTTTCATCCTCAAAACCGTGCAGGGTAAAAACGCCCCATTCGGTCGGCAGGCGGCAGGCGGCGACAAAATTCAATTTACTCATCCTCTTCCCCCGCACCCAGCAAGGCGGTCAACGGTGCCGCCAAAGCCAAAGCCAATGCTACCCACAATGCTTGTGCCGTTTCATCGAAGCCGTTTTTTTGCGCCGCTTCCACCTGAATCACTCCCAAAACACGGCCGTTTTCCAAACAGACGGGCAGCGACATCTGACTGCCGTTCCGCGCATGATGTTCGCCCGAAATTTCACCGGACTCCAGCCAACGCGCAGTATCTTCAACCAAATTCAACCAGCCCCGGTTAGCCGTCCGGCTCGGCAGATAAGCCGCTTCTGCCTCTTCGTCCAACTTCAATAAGGCTTCAATCGGCTGCCCCTGCTGCGACAGCCGCAGCAAGCCCGCCTGCTCGGGCAGCAGTACATACACTGCCGCCGATTGCGCCGCCGATTGCTCCCAGGTGGAATCCAAAGCCATAAAAATCTGTTTTAAAATCTGCTCCGTCGTTTCATCGCATGTAAAATAGTCGGCCGCACAGGCCTCGTTTCCATTGCCCCACAATACAGACCTATCTATCTCGGCCTGCCCCATATTCATCACTGTTTCCGCCGCCAAACGGGCCACGGCTACATCACCTGCTGCCAGCTTCAAACCCTGCGTTTGCAGATAATCGCGCACCAATACTTCAGACATATTCAAAATTCTTTCGATAAAAACAGGCCGTCTGAAACCGTTTCAGACGGCCGAAAACACTAGCCGACAATATAGCCCGTTTCGGCAAATTTTCAAGCCAAACAGTAAACGGATACAATCTGATTTGCAAATCGGCTCATTTTCCGTATAATCGCGCCTTCTCTTACAACGACAACGCGGACGTGGCGAAATTGGTAGACGCACCAGATTTAGGTTCTGGCGCCGAGAGGTGTGAGAGTTCGAGTCTCTCCGTCCGCACCACCCAACCCCTTTTAGGGGCTTTTTTTTCGTCTAATCAAATCTAACACAGTAATCAAGATTCAATACTGGCAAGGCTTTCAGGCCAATATACCCCTTGCCAAGTGTCTAAATACCCCCAATGCCATTTAATTGAGTAAAGCACAAAATGTGGGTATGATTCAGGGGATCAGCCAAAACCACTGTAAAGCATACCCACAAATGCCACTAAACGACCGCCAAATCAAAGCCGCCAAACCGGCTGACACTGGAAAGAAAATCAAGTTATTTGATGGAAATAGCCTGTATCTTGAAGTTACACCAGCGGGCGGAAAAATATTCCGCATGAGATACCGTATAGATGGCAAAGAGAAAGACTTCACTATCGGGAAATATCCGACCGTTTCACTGGTAGAAGCCCGCCAAGCCGCCGAAAACGCCCGCCGCATGATTGCACAAGGGCAAGACCCCAACAAAGCCAAGCAAGAAGCCAAAGCAGCCCGACAAGCCGCCTTGTTAAATACTTTTGAGCATTTAGCCAAGCAATGGTACGAGGACAATTTGCCCCGCTGGAAAGAACACCACGCCGAGCGGATCATGCGTTATTTGAAAAATGACGTTTTCCCAGTCATTGGAGAAATCCCCGTTAATGAAATCAAGGTAACCCACATCAAAAACTTGCTTGATGACATTATGGCTAGGGGCGTTGGCTTTGGTAGTCCGAGCCTGTAACCAGCCCGCCCACGCCGACACGGAGCAACTAGAGCAAGAAACGCCCGCGATATGGGAAGACGGTTACACAGAAAAAGGCAGCCTCAAGGAATGGCAGGAACAGGCCGCGCGATACGCAGAGAACAATAGCCGCCTATGCCTTGCTTTAGGTTTAAGCATGGCCGCGCCATTCTTGGCACTTTTGAACGAAGAGGGAGGCGGTTTCCATTTAGCGGGCGATTCCTCAAAAGGCAAAACAACCGCCGCGCGGCTTGCCTTGAGCGTATGGGGCGACCCTGAAACCACTAAAGGAAATTGGGATACTACCCCGCTTGGCTTGCAGAATTTAGCTTTAGCCCGCAATGATGGCTTGCTGGTGTTAGATGAAATCGGGCAATCAGCCGACCCGCGAAAAATCCCGCAAATGGTTTACAGCGTTATCAACGGCGTGTCAAAAACACAGGGCGCAAAAGATGGCGGCAACCGCCGGCAGAAAACATGGCGCAATCTGATACTTTCGACCGGCGAAATAAACCCAGAGAGCCTGATAGGAGACCGCGCCCAATGGAAAGCGGGTAATCATGTTAGGTTACCTGACATACAGGCAGAGGCAAGATTTGGCATATACGACACGTTGCACGGCTTCGCAGATGGCGCGAAACTGTCGGAGCATATCAACCAAGCCACAGCCAAGCAGCGAGGAACAGCAGGCCGCGCCCTTATCCGCCAAATCCTCAAAGACGGAAAAGAAGCCGCCGCCCAAGCCGTAGAAGCCAGCCGCGCCCGATTCCTTGAGACCTTGCCACCAATGGAAGGACAGGCGCGAAGAATTGCCCGCCGCTTCGCCCTCTTGGCCGCCGTCTTGGAATATGCCGCCCCTATTACCGGCATAAGACAAGGAGCAGGAGAGGCAGGAGTAAGGCAGTGTTTCAATGAATGGCTTGAAGAAAACGGCACAGGAAACCGCGAAGACCGCCGAATCATTGAACAAGTGATCGCCTTTATGGACGTTAACGCACTGTCAATGCGCTTTTCAGACTGGAACGCCCAAACCGTGAACCAAAATCACGCAGGTTATCGGAAACAGGAGGGAAGCATAGATGAGTATTGGATAGTCCCCGTAACCTTTGAAAATGAAGTCTGTAAGGGATATAGCTCGCGCAAAGCGTGTGAAGTCCTACATAATCACGAATGGTTAAAAAAAGCCGACAACGGCAGATGGCAACACCAGCGCAAACGCAGCGGCGTTGCAAGCCGATTCTATGTTTTGATGGGAGAAGCCCCGCCCGACTTTGACGAATAACCAAGAGCAAGCCCGCTATTACCGACAATGGCGGGCTTTTTTACGTCCAAACATTCAGGCAGACCAACCAAGAAAGCATAAAATCAACAGGAAGCCCCTAAATTTCAAAAATTAGGACTGTTTGCCCCTTTCCTTATACCAACCCTTGTGTATCGAAATAAATGTTGACTTTAACCTTAGGTCAAAGTTTATGATTCGTGTTCCTTTAGTTATCACATAGGCGAAAAACATGAAAAAACTTATGACTTTTATCACACTTAGCGCTATTGCAATTTCAAATTATGCCCAAGCTAATGAGCAACCGCATCAAGCACACATGAATATGCAAATGTCGACAGGTTCTGCAATGCAACAAGAATTAATGCAAGGTATGGATCAAATGAATCAAGACATGATGGCAGCTGCACAATATAAAGATCCTGATGTTGCTTTTGCAGCAGGTATGTTGCCGCACCATATTGGTGCAGTAAAAATGGCGGAAGTTGAATTAAAATACGGAAAGGATCCTGAAATGCGTAAGCTTGCTGAGGATATTATTAACGCACAACAAGCGGAAATTGAACAAATGCAAAAATGGCTTAAAGCACACAACAAAAAAAGTAAGCCGTAGCCTGCATCCTCGCTAACCGCGTTCTTTAAAACCAAGGTGTAGCAACTGTATTTTTCACCCCGTCTGGCAAAAATACAGTTGCTACCCAATCAATGAAACACGCTTACAGCGCAATTTTAGCCTATTTACGCCATATCTACCCAAAAGGCAGGCAGTGAATAAATAATTTCGACACCAATACGCGCGCGCGTAATAACGCAGTCCCTAGATTTTTGCAAGTCCGTAAAAAGAAAGCAAAACGCGGCGGGTAACCACTTAACCGGCACTGGTAACCAATGACAAGGACATAACTGGTTACCGCATTATCGTTGATTTATAAAGGTTTTTAGGGGCTGGTAACCAGGTAACCAGAGTAACCAGTGCATTTTGTATATATATATAGCGGTTTAAATTTGAGAGAGAAGCCGCCGGCCTGATCACTCAAATAACAACACGCCCCAAAAAAAGTTATAATGACCGGCCTAGACTGCTAAATTATTTTTTGACCTTTGCAAAATGTGGGAATATTTGTGGGTATATTTAGATTGCTTTATTATTTTTATAATATAAAACAATGAATTATGCCTTTAGTTTGTGTCCCTCCGTCCCACACTGTAAAAATTAACCGCTTTCGAGCGGTTATTTTTTTGTCTAATGCCGTCCAATGCCATAAACCAAATCCAATAACCACGGGGCTTTCAGGCCGATTGCCATCCTGCTTGCCCCTTCCTAATTGTCTAATTCCACCCATTGCCGTGCAATTGAGTAAAGCAAAAAAGTGGGGGTATATTTGGGGTATCTGATAACCTGCATTGGCTTTAATATAAAGCCGAGTATTTTTAGTATTTGGAAATGGCTTTATAGTGAAAATTTAATCAATTTTCTATGTCAGTCCCATGATTTTTGTTTTATCCGTTGGCAAGATTCTCATCAATCCGGTTGTTAAAAGGCCGTCTGTTCAGACGGCCTTTTGCTATATGCGGGTTATGTCCTGCCCAGTAGTTTTTTTGCCCGTTCGATAACCGGGATGTCGACCATTTGACCGTCTATTTGGAATACCGGTGAGCTGTTTTGTTCGTATTCGATTAAAACTTTTTCGGCAAATTCGAGTGTTTCTGCCGAGGGGCGCAACATCAGTTTGGTAACGGCCACTTGTTTGGGATGGATGCAGAGCATGCCGCCGAAGCCCATGTCGCGCCAGAAGGCGGTAAATGAGCGCAGGCCTTCGTTGTCGGAAAAATCGGGGAATACGGTTTCAATCGGCGGGTGCAGACTGTTGAGGTGGCTGTGGAGGAGGAGGTCGGTGCGCAGTCGGTTGAAAAATACGTCCGCCGCCGCCGTTCCGGTTTGGATGCCTAGGTTGTTGGACAGGTCGAGGCAGCCGTAGGAGAGGGCGTGCAGGCCGTGGGCGAAGGCCAGTTGGGGCAGGTTGAGTATGCCCAAAGCCGTTTCGAGGACGGCGATGACGGGTTTGCCGCTGCTTTGGTAGAGTGAGGTGATGTCGGCCGGGCGTTCGGCTTTCGGCAGGATGATGCCTTTTACCGCCGGCAGGTTTTGCAGGGCGGCGAGGTCGTCGGCGAAATGGGTGCTGTTTGCGGAGTTGATGCGGAGCCAAATCGGGCGGGCGTTTGCAGTGGCGCAGTAGTCGGCGATGTTGGTTCTGGCTTGTGCTTTGTTGGCAGGCGAGACGGAGTCTTCCCAATCGGCAATGACTTCGTCGGCACCGATGCCGAAGGCTTTGGGGATGCGGTCGGGCTGGGTGGCTGGGACGAAGAGGAAGATTTTCGGTATGGGCTGATCCAACATGTTTTTTCCTTTTTCAGACGGCCTGTTTGCTGTTAATCGAACCAGTTTGGATTATACCGTTTTCATTATGCATTCACATTTTTGCTTTGCCTGTATTTTCAGACGGCCGGTGCCGCGTCTGGAATGTGAGGTGGGACGGCGGGTGTGTGCTTTGACATTTGAAGGTGTGTTTTCATATGCAGGGGAGGAGGCCGTCTGAAAGGGATCGGTTTCCGGAGGGAGGGCGGTTTGGGATGATTTGAACCGTTCTTTGACTGCAGCGTTTTGAGGGTACTGTTGCGGTCTGCACGGTTCGGGCGGATTTTCAGACGGCCTCAGGGTGCTTTTAGCGGTGATGGTTAAAAAATGTGATTATAATTGCCTTTTTTCGAAAGGAGTTTTTTATGAGTAAAACGATTATTCACAGTGATCAGGCACCTTCGGCGATTGGTGCGTACAGTCAGGCCGTCAGGGCGGGGGATACTGTGTATTTGAGCGGTCAGATTCCGCTCGACCCTGCAACGATGGAAGTGGTTGGCGGCGGTGATTTCCGTGCCGAGGCGCATCAGGTTTTTAAAAATCTGCGTGCTGTGGCGGAGGCTGCCGGTGGTTCGCTGGACGATGTGGTCAAGTTGAATGCTTATCTGACGGATTTGGACAATTTTGCCGTGTTCAATGAAGTGATGGCCGAATATTTCTCTCAGCCGTTCCCCGCGCGTGCGGCGGTTGGTGTGGCCGCTTTGCCGAAGGGCGTTCAGGTGGAAGCCGAGGCGGTTTTGGTATTGAATGCCTGACGGCTGGCCGATGGAGGCCGTATCGGCCTATGCTTGAAACAAAACACACAGCCTTTTTTGCGGCTGTGTGTTTTGTTTTGCGGCTAGTCAATGGGCTTAGTGCTGGCAGTTCGGACAGTAGAATGTGCCGCGTTGGCCGATGACGGTCTTTTCGATGCTGCCGCCGCATTGCAGGCAGGATTGGCCTTGGCGGCCGTAGACTTTGTATTCTTGTTGGAAGTAGCCGCTTTTGCCTTCGCTGTCGACGAAGTCGCGCAGGGTGCTGCCGCCTTTTTCGATGGCGCGGCGCAGGGTTTCGCGGATGTGGTGTACCAGTGCCGCCGCTTCTTTGCGGCTGATTTGCATGGCGGGGCGGTTTGGGGCAATGCCGGCGGCGAACAGGCTTTCGTTGGCGTAGATGTTGCCTACGCCGACGACGGTTTTGTTGTCCATCAATACGCTTTTTATCGGGCTGCGGCGTTTTTTCAGGGCGTTGTGGAGGTAGTCGGCGGTAAAGCCGTTGCCCAGCGGTTCGGGTGCGAGGTTTTGCAGCAGGGGGTGGGTTTCTTCCGGGCCGGGATACCATGAGACGATGCCGAAACGGCGCGGGTCGTGGTAGCGCAGTAAGGTGCCGTCTGAAAATTCTATTTCGACATGGTCGTGTTTTCCTGCGTCGGGGGCGTTGCCGGAGGTAAATATGCGCAGGCTGCCGGACATGCCGAGGTGGATGAGCAGGATGCCTTGGGGAAGATGGACGAGCAGGTATTTGGCGCGCCGCGTGCAGCGCAGGACGGTTTCGCCGTTTAGGATATTGTCCAAATCGGGCGGGACGGGGTGGCGCAGTTTTGCTTGGCGGACGGTGGTGCGGACGATTGTTTTGCCGGTGATGTGGGGCGCGATGCCGCGCAGGGTAGTTTCGACTTCGGGCAGTTCGGGCATGATGTTTGCGTGGTTGGTGTGTTTTTATGTTTTCAGACGGCCTCTTGATGGGGATGAGGCCGTCTGAAAGTGTTTAGAGGAAGCTGTGTTCGGCTGCGGGGAAGGTTTTGTTTTTGACTGCTTCCACATAGGCTTTGACGGCGGATTGGATGTCGGGCTGACCTGCCATGAAGTTTTTGACGAATTTGGCGGTTTTGCCGGGGAAGATGCCGAGCATGTCGTGCATGACCAAAACCTGTCCGTCGCAATCGACGCCCGCGCCTATGCCGATGGTGGGGCATGAGACGGTTTGTGTTACCTGTTTGCCCAATTCGGCAGGCACGCATTCCATCAGGACGATGGCGGCTCCGGCTTTTTCGTGGGCAACGGCGTCGTTGAGCAGGGCTTGGGCTTTGTCGCCTTTGCCTTGGACTTTGTAGCCGCCGAAGGCATGGACGGACTGGGGGGTGAGGCCGATGTGGGCGCAGACGGGGATGCCGCGCAGTTTCAGGAATTCGGTGGTTTCGGCCATCCAGACGCCGCCTTCGAGTTTGACCATATGCGCGCCGGCGGCCATCAGTTCGGCGGCGGCGGCGAAGGCCTGTTCTTTGCTTTGCTGGTAGGCGCCGAAGGGCAGGTCGGCCACAATCATGGTGTTTTTGCTGCCGCGTGCGACGGCGGCGGTGTGGTAGCACATGTCGTTCAGGCTGACGGGCAGGGTGGAATCGCGTCCTTGGACGGTCATGCCCAAGGAGTCGCCCACCAGAAGTACGTCCACGCCCGCTTCGTCCATCAGGGCGGCAAAGCTGGCTTCATAGGCGGTGAGCATGGCGATTTTTTCGCCTTCGGCCTTCATTTTATTCAGTGTGTTTACGGTAATCATGTTGTTTTAATTGTCTTTCAGGTTGAGGTAGTGGCGGTTGCCCTGCATGTGGCTGATGGTGCGCAGCAGCAGCTCGAAATGGTCGTCGTTGTCTGTGAAGTCCATGTCGTCGTTGTTGGCAATCAGCAGCGGGGCGTTATCGTAAAGGTGGAAGAAGCGGCGGTATTCTTCGTGGATTTGGTTCAGGTAGCCCGACGGGAATAGGTTCAGCGCGCCGACGCCGTTGCGGGAAACCAAGCGTCTTTGTGCCGCTTCGTTGCCGGTTTGCAGGTAGATGACGAGGTCGGGCAAGGGCATGTCGGGCATGACTTTGTGTTTGATTTCCCAAAACAGGTTTTGTTCGTTTGCCTGTTGGTTGTCATCTAAGACGACGGGGACGAAGATTTGGTCTTTTTCCAGCAGGAAGTCGGCCACCACGCGGCCGTTGCGCGTTTCTTCGGCGTTGATGATGTCGATGGCTTTCGCGCGGCGCATCAGGAAATGCAGTTCTGTCGCCAGGCCGTGGTTGGCGGCGTTTTGGTAGAACAGGTCGAGAAACGGGTTGGTTTCGGGGCTTTCCGTCAGGTAGAGGGCGTTGAAATATTCGGCCAGCCTGCGGGCAAGGGCGGATTTGCCGCTGCCGATCGAGCCTTCGACGACGATGTATTGGTAGTCCATATGTTTTCCCGGTATCTGTGGTTGGCCGGATGCGGCGCGTTTTGGGGATGGCGCGATTATACGTTTTTGCCGCTTGGCGACCAAGCCGTTTGTTCGGTGGGATTTTTGTTTTCAGACAGCCTCTGTAAGCGGTGTGATGCCGTCCGTTCCCAAGGTTTCTGCCAGATCGCGCGCGCTGCCGTGCCCGGGCAGCGGGTAGTCGGGTGCGATGTCGGCCAGCGGGCGCATGACGAAGGCGCGCAGGTGGGCGCGGGGGTGGGGCAGGGTGAGGGCGGGGTCGTCTTTTGTTTGGCCGCCGTAGTCGATGATGTCTAAGTCTAAGGTGCGCGGGGCGTTGCGGAAGCTGCGTTCGCGCCCGGCATCTTGTTCGACGGTGTGCAGTAAGGAGAGCAGGGCGTATGCGTGCAGTGTGGTTTCGATTAGGGCGGCGGCATTGACGAAGTCGGGTTGGTCGGTATAGCCGACGGGCGCGGTACGGTAGAGCGGCGACAGGCGGAGCGAGGCGATGCCGGGGTGTCGGGACAGGCGTTCGGCGGCGAGGCGTATGGTGTCGGTGCTTTCGCCGAGGTTGCTGCCGAAGGCGATAACGGCGGTAACGGGGGTAGTCATGAGGTTTCTCTGGACGGCAACGGGCAGGGGTTGTCCGATGGGCTATGGTTGGTATGGAAAGGCAGGATTTTGTCGTTTGGCGCGGGGTTTGTAAAGGAGGCCGTCTGAAAGTGTGTTTTCAGACGGCCTCCGTGTGTTTCGGGCATTGCGCGGTTACCATTTGCCCGTCAGGCCGATGCGCAGGGTACGGCCCGGGGCGGGCATATAGGAACGGCTCATGGGGTCGAGGTAATAGCGGTCGGTTAGGTTGCTGCCCGTCAGCTCTGCGCTGAAATGTTTGTTGAATTTGTAGCGCACATAGGCATCCACGACAGTAACGGGCTGCCAGTTGGCGTTGCTGTTGTCGCTGTTGAAAGCTTTGCTGTTTGCGCCGTCACGTTGCAGGTAGTAGTCGCGCCAGCGGGCTGACGGCTGTTGTTTGTCTTCAACGCGGCTGTGGAAGGTCAGGCGCGAACCGATTTCGAGTTTTTCGTTTAGGAACCTGCCGCCGAGGTTGGCAACGACTGACCAGCGCGGCTGGATGCGGTTGATCAGCCAGCCGCCAGTGAGACCGCCGTTTTGACAGTAAGGTACGGGGAAAGTGCGTCCTTTTTGGACAAACATTTCCACATCATATTGCTGTTCGATGGCGCGGTGGTCGCAGACTTCGTTTTTCATGTTGCGCACCACGCCCAAGTCGCCAAAAACACGGCCGTTGTCGAAGCGGGTTTGCAGCTCTAAGCCGCTGATGACTTGTTTGTCGTAATTGCTGATTTGCCAGGTGGTATAGTTGCGGTCGATGACGTTGCGGGTTTTGTTGTGGAAGTAGGTCAGACGAACGTCCGCATAGCGCATTTTGGGCAGCAGGCGGGTGAAGTCGTGGCTGAGGGAAATTTCCCAATTCTTGGCATGTTCGGGTTTGAGCGGGTAGCGGGTGCGGTCGAAGGGGATGCTGAACAGCTTGGCGATGCTGTGGTTGCCGAAACCGAATGTGCCTTCATACATGCTGGGGAAGCGTTTGAATTCGGTGTAACGGGCAAACAGGCGGGTGTGGTCGCCGAGTTTGACGGTGGCGGAGAACATGGGGGCGAAGGCGTGGCCGCTTTTTTTCCATGAGTTGCGCAGTTCTTCTTCGGTCAGGTGCCGGTATTCGGCAACGGGGCTTTTTGCACCGATTAGTGTGCCGCCTTGGTATTTGTTTTCGACTTCTCCGGTGGCTTGATTGATGCCTTTTTCGGCAAATTGTTTCAGACGGCCGTCTGAAACGGGGTTTTCGCCGTTTTTCCAATAAATGCAGTTTCCTGCCGCAGGGTCTGTCGTGCAGTCGGTAAGCGGCATATAGCCTTGTTCTATATTGGCGGGCAGTGTGGTTGAATTGTTGTATTCTTCGCTTAAATCGGTCAGCTCTTGTGGCCACGGGATGAAATCAGGGTAGCCGCTTTTCCGCCTTTCCGTTTCTTCGGGCATATTTTCCAACGCCCAGGCGTAATCGGGTACGGGCAGGGTGTTTATCCATGCCCAAAATTTTTGGTCGTATGCGTCCCATGCCGCTTGCGTACGCACCACTTCGGGGCTTTCTTCATAGGCTTTCAATGCGGCTTCGTATCTGGCTTTCAAATCCATGCGGGCGCGGTATTCTTCTGGAGTGGCCAGTCTGCTGCCGATGGCGGCGACATTGCGGCTGTTTTCAGACAATACGTTAAATTCGCCTTCTGCTTCCAAGCGGTCGCGATGTTTGGACAGATAATCACGGACGAAGGTATCGGTCATGCGGTAGTCGGTATAGCGGCCGCCGGCGTTCAGGGTCAGCCACGGCGTCGGTTCGTATTTGAAGTTGAAGCCGACATTCCATTCATTGCGTTTTCCTTGGCGCGGCATGGTCATGGCGAAGTTCGAGTTTAAGGTGGTTTCGGGGTCGTCCCACACCAGCTTGCGGTATTTGTCGTGCGGCAGGGCGAGTATCCAGCTGGTGTCGCTGCTGCCTTTGAGTTTTTCGCGTTGGTAATCGCCCGTCAGGGTCAGTTCGAGGGTGTCGGCCAGCTTCATGCGGTTGGACAAATTGATGCCCAAGCGGTTGTTTTTGGCGCGGTAGGCGGCAGCGTTGAAGACGGTAAAACGGTTGTTGGTGTTGGGCGGCAGTTTGTCCCATTCCGGCTCTTTGCCTTTGTAATACCAGTCTTCGGCGTATTTGTCGTTGAATGCTTTGTCGAGGAATAGGGTCGATGCAGGATAGCCGCCCGTGGAGTTGGTTTGCGAATCGTTGAACGTGCCCCAAATCCCCGCCTTCAAATCTACCCAGCGGCTGTTCTCGGGGTTCCAAGAATAATCCAGATTGACGGCGGTCTGTTTTACCCATGCCTGCGGCCATTCCGCCATCAGCGTGCCTTTGGTGAGCTTACTCATATCGGTTTGGGCGGAGCCGTCGGATTTGAGCTTGCTGCCGCCGATATTGCCGAACAGGATGCTGTACGGCATGATTTCGCCGAAACGGGTGTTGGTATGGCGTATGCCGAGCTGTATTTTTTGGTTGTCGTGCAGTTTAAGCGTGCCTTTGGCCAGCCACGAGCGCATATTCAGGGATGTGTTGGCCACTTCGCCGGACGGATGGTAATACATACCGACATTGGCGGTATATTGCTGAATATCCCTAACTTTTTTGGTAAATTCTTCTTCGGTTATGGAGCTGGCGTCGGAGATGTAGCCGTAGCGTTCCGCGCCCTTGCTGCCGGCAAAGTAATTGCCCTTGTCGCGCCATGCGTAGGCAATCAAGCCGTCAAACACTTCGCCGCGCATACCGGCTGAAATGCGGAAGGCGTTGTCTTTAAATAATTTTCCTCGCCCGCCGAAACGTTGTTCCTGGCGGTCGCTGTCGTCGAACATAATCGCCCATTCCATGCGGTCGAAAGAATAGGGTTTGGGATAACGGCGGTAGTCCGTACCCCAAGTTTCGGCGTGGGCGTATTCCCGCTGCTTGATGGTATTGTTGCCGGTTTCCATCTTGACTTCCATGCCGAATTTTTGATCTTTCGGCACGACGTCGTCGATTTCCAGCGTTTTCATGCTGACCGAACCGCCTATGCCGGTGCGGATGTCGCGGTTTGCCGATGCGCCTTTTTCCACATACACGCTGCTGATAAGGTTCGGGTCGATGTAGTTGCGGTTGGATATGCCTTCAAATCCTCTCCAAACGCTGATTGCCTGTTCCGTGCCGTCTACCGTTACCGGCACTTTTCCTTCACCTTGGATGCCGCGTATGTTGGGATCGAGCGCGCCGCTGTTACGTGCGTCACCGCTGAACACGCCCGCCATGCCGCCGATTAAATCGGCCACGCTGCTGCCGCGGTAGGTTTCGATTTCCTGTTTTCCTTTGTACAGGTTGCTGATGTCGCGGGTGTAGACTTGACTGTGGCCGCTTCTGTCGCGGTCGCGGATGCCGATGACCTGAACATCTGCCAATTTCCCTTCTTCTGTCGTTGTGCCGTCCCCTTCTGCCCATGCGGCAGGGGTTATGCCGCCTAAGATGCTAATCATGAGAAATAATGGTTTCAGACGGCATGAAGCAGGTATTTTATGAAAACTCATCTCTTGGATTCTCCTGTTTTTCTGATTGATTTGGCAGGGCAGGCTGCTTGAAAAAAAGAGAATATTAATATCAAATCTAAATAAATGAAAGGTATTATCGTTATAAATTGGTTTTAAAAATATGGATTGAAGGGTTTCGTCGCTTGATTTTCCTGCTTAAACAGTCCATATTTGCCATCGTTTTCCGCTAACCGATTTTTCACGATTGTTATGACCCACACCGTACACCTGCAATTCGAAGACATGGACAACACCGTCCTGCAACGCCTGACGGGGCCGCTCGATGCCCATTTGGCCACATTGGGCAAAGCCTTGGACATCCAAATCAGCCGCCGTTTCGAACGTTTTACCTTTATCGGAAATTATGCCCACGCAGGCCGCCGTGCGCTAATTGAATTGGCGGGGCTGGCCGAGGGCCGGGATTTGAACGAGGACGACATCCAGTTGGCGGCCGTGGCGGCAAAAACGGCCGATGCGGAACACACCGAACAGCGGCAGGACAAACAGTATTACCTGCAAACCAAACGCGGCAGCATAGGCGGGCGCACCCCGCGCCAAAACGGCTACATCCGCGCCTTGCTGAACCACGACATCGTGTTCGGGCTGGGTCCTGCAGGTACGGGTAAAACCTATCTGGCGGTGGCCGCCGCAGTCGATGCGATGGAAAAACACCAAATCGAACGCATCGTGCTGGTGCGCCCCGCAGTCGAGGCAGGCGAAAAACTCGGCTTCCTGCCCGGCGACCTGACGCAAAAAGTCGATCCCTACCTGCGCCCGCTGTATGACGCGCTGTACGATTTGATGGGTTTCGACCGCGTAACCAAACTGTTGGAAAAAGGCCTGATAGAAATTGCACCATTGGCCTATATGCGCGGCCGCACGCTCAACGGCGCGTATGTGATTCTGGACGAGGCGCAAAACACCACACCCGAACAAATGAAAATGTTCCTGACCCGCATAGGCTTCGGTGCCAAAGCCGTCATCACGGGCGATTTGAGTCAAATCGACTTGCCGAAAAACATCAAATCCGGCCTGAAGGACGCCAAGGAAAAACTGCGCGATGTGGAAGGGCTGTATTTCCACACCTTTACCAGTGAGGATGTGGTGCGTCATCCGTTGGTGCAGCGCATCGTTGAAGCCTACGAAGCGGCGGAAGAAGGCAGAGAGGCCGTCTGAAACTGATTTTGGCCGGAAGATAAGTTTCACTTCGTTGAAACAGCGCCTTCAGACGACCTGAATACAAGAATAAACGATTAAGAATGATGAAGAACAAAGCATTGCTCATGCTGCTGGCCGCCGCCGCATTCGGACTCTCCGCCTGCGGCGGCAGCGGCGGAAAAATCAAAACCGGCAGCCATAAAACCAAACATAAACCACAGGCTGCCGCCAAAACGCCCAAAAACATCCGCATCGGCCACATCAACCGCACCGCCGGCGGGCAGGAACTGATGCTGCACAGCATGGATTTGGTCGGCACCCCCTACCGCTGGGGCGGCAGCACCGATACCGGATTCGATTGCAGCGGCATGATCCAATATGTTTACAAAAACGCCCTCGGCGTGAACCTGCCGCGCAGTTCGCGCGATATGGCCGCCGCCAGCCGCACCATCAGCACGCGCGACCTGCAAACCGGCGATTTGGTATTTTTCAACACCTCCGGCTCGGGCATTTCGCACGTTGGCCTCTATCTGGGCGGTGGAAAATTCCTTCACGCCCCCCGTTCCGGCAGCACGGTGCAGACCGAAAGCCTGAGCAAGCCGTATTACGCGCAACGTTTGGTTAAGGCGGGCACGTTTTTTTAATTCCGCAGCAAAAGGCCGTCTGAAAACGCAGTTTCAACGAAGTTAAAACCATGTCGCGTGTTTCAGACGGCCTTTTGTTTTCAACATATTTGCTATTTGGGCAAATAATGTTCGACACTTTCCTTCAATATCCCAATCAAATCTTCGTCCATATAGCGGTAATCATCGGGAATATCCAATACGATGATTTCTTTGTGCCGCAAAGCGCGGGGAAACTGCGCCGACAGGCGGTTTTTGTGCTTTTGCTCCATGACAAAAACCTTATCCGCCCATGCGATGTCGGCAGCAGAAACAGTGCGCCGCGCATTGGGGCTTGTGCCCGCGGAACGGGTTTGAACATTCGGGTAACGGCGAAACACAAGCTCAGCAGTGGGGCTGCGCCATTGGTTGCGGCTGCAAATAAAAAGTGCGTTCATAGAAATTAAAAAAGGCGGAAAAATATCCGCCTCGTGAAAATCATCTCGATGAAATCGAAATGTGTTTTTTAAGTTAATCAAACCATTCGGCTTCAAATTCATGCTGCCTGAAGGGGTAAACAAAGCCCAGTTTTTGCGCGCGCTTGACTTTATTCCTGCGGAAATACATCAAATCCCACTTTTTCTCAGGCTTGCCCTCAAAAAGGTTTTTGCCGTGTACGCGATGGCTGGGTCGTTTTGCCTGATGCCGCCGCCATGCACGGCTGCGGCTTCGGTCTAAATTGTCCATTATCTACTTTCTAACTTTGTTTCGAAAATCGGGTTCAGCAGCCGCGATTTTTTATGTGTCCGGTTGTTCGGCAATAAATAATGAAAACGGAATTATAGCGAAAGTTTATCGTTTGTACCAGTAACCGGCTTGCCGGGTTGGTTAAAGGCCGTCTGAAAACCATCCCGAATGTTTTCAGACGGCCTTTGGCATATAAAGAGCAAACATTACAAATAATTAGGCGTGCTTGAGTGAACATCGGCAGCGTATGGACGATAGTAAGGTAAAAGTTTCAATTTTTATTTGGAAACAATCGGTAGGATGGTTGAACGGAAGATAAAGCGGGGATGGCCATTGCGGGTAGTAGGGCATGATTTGCTTAATGTTTCATTAGCTTAGAAATTTATTTCCCTTGAGATGGTATGCCGTACTACCGTGACGGAAGTCGAATGGACCCGCTTTAAAAGACAGCTGCCCTGCTTGTCTGGGACACCCTCTATACATTTATGTTAAAATTCGGCGAAATTTCTTTTATAAAATTCAACCATGACCGACGCAACTATCCGCAACGACCATAAATTCGCACTCGAAACCCTGCCCGTCAGCCTTGAAGACGAAATGCGCAAAAGCTATCTCGATTACGCCATGAGCGTGATTGTCGGCCGCGCGCTGCCCGATGTGCGCGACGGTTTGAAGCCGGTGCACCGCCGCGTGCTTTACGCCATGCACGAGCTGAAAAACAACTGGAACGCCGCCTACAAAAAATCGGCGCGTATCGTCGGCGATGTCATCGGTAAATACCATCCGCATGGCGATTCCGCGGTTTACGACACCATCGTGCGCATGGCGCAGGATTTTTCGATGCGCTACGTCTTAATCGACGGTCAGGGCAACTTCGGTTCGGTTGACGGCGACGGCGCCGCGGCCATGCGTTATACCGAAATCCGCATGGCGAAAATCGCCCACGAAATGCTGGCGGACATCGAAGAAGAAACCGTCAATTTTGGTCCGAACTACGACGGCAGCGAACACGAGCCGCTGGTGTTGCCGACCCGCTTCCCCGCGCTGTTGGTCAACGGCTCGTCCGGTATCGCCGTCGGTATGGCGACCAACATCCCGCCGCACAACCTCACCGACACCATCAATGCCTGTTTGCGTCTTTTGGATGAACCCGAAACCGAAATCGACGAATTGATCAACATCCTGCAAGCCCCCGATTTCCCGACCGGCGCAACCATCTACGGCTTGAGCGGCGTGCGCGAAGGCTATAAAACCGGCCGCGGCCGCGTCGTCATGCGCGGTAAAACCCATATCGAACCCATAGGCAAAAACGGCGAACGCGAAGCCATTATCATCGACGAAATTCCGTATCAGGTGAACAAAGCCAAACTGGTGGAAAAAATCGGCGAATTGGTGCGCGAAAAAACGTTGGAAGGTGTATCCGACCTGCGCGACGAATCCGACAAATCCGGTATGCGCGTCGTTATCGAATTGAAACGCAATGAAAACGCCGAAGTCGTTTTAAACCAACTCTACAAACTCACCCAGCTTCAAGACAGCTTCGGCATCAATATGGTTGCTTTGGTGGACGGTCAGCCGCGCCTGTTGAATCTGAAACAGATTTTGGCGGAATTCCTGCGCCACCGTCGCGAAGTCGTTACCCGCCGCACTTTGTTTCGCCTGAAAAAAGCGCGTCATGAAGGTCACATTGCCGAAGGTAAAGCCGTCGCCCTGTCCAATATCGACGAGATGATTCGATTGATTAAAGAATCCGCCGACGCGCCTGAAGCCAAAGAAAAACTGCTGTCCCGCGCATGGCGCAGCGGCTTGGTGGAAGACATGCTGAGCCGTACCGACCTCGACCTGCGCATGGCACGCCCCGAAGGCCTGCCCGCCAACCTCGGCTTACAGGAACAAGGCTATTATCTGAGCGAAATCCAGGCCGACGCCATCCTGCGTATGAGCTTGCGCAACCTTACCGGCCTCGACCAAGAAGAAATCGTCGGCGACTACAAAAACATCATGGCAAAAATCATCGACTTTTTGGACATTTTGGCGAAACCGGAACGCATCACCCAAATCATCCGCGAAGAATTGGAAGAAACCAAAACCAATTTCGGCGACGAACGCCGCAGCGAAATCAACCCGTTCGGCGGCGACATTGCCGATGAAGACCTGATTCCGCAACGCGAAATGGTCGTTACCCTGACACATGGCGGCTATATCAAAACCCAGCCGACCACCGACTATCAGGCGCAGCGTCGCGGCGGGCGCGGCAAACAGGCGGCGGCCACCAAAGATGAAGACTTCATCGAAACCTTGTTCGTCGCGAACACGCATGACTATTTGATGTGTTTCACCAATCTCGGCAAGTGCCACTGGATTAAGGTTTACAAACTGCCCGAAGGCGGACGCAACAGCCGCGGCCGTCCGATTAACAACGTCATCCAGTTGGAAGAAGGCGAAAAAGTCAGCGCCATCCTCGCCGTGCGCGAATTCCCCGAAGACCAATACGTCTTCTTCGCCACTGCACAAGGCATGGTGAAAAAAGTCCAGCTTTCAGCCTTTAAAAACGTCCGCAGCCAAGGCATCAAAGCCATCGCGCTCAAAGAAGGCGACTACCTCGTCGGCGCCGCGCAAACCAGCGGCTCGGACGACATCATGCTGTTCTCCAACTTGGGTAAAGCCATCCGCTTCAACGAATACTGGGAAAAATCCGGTAACGACGAAGCGGAAGATGCCGACATCGAAACCGAGATTTCAGACGACCTCGAAGACGAAACCGCCGACAACGAAAATGCCCTGCCAAGCGGCAAACATGGCGTCCGTCCGTCCGGTCGCGGCAGCGGCGGCCTGCGCGGTATGCGCCTGCCTGCCGACGGAAAAATCGTCAGCCTGATTACTTTTGCACCCGAAGCCGCGCAAAGCGATTTGCAAGTGCTGACCGCCACCGCCAACGGCTACGGCAAACGTACCCCGATTGCCGATTACAGCCGTAAAAACAAAGGCGGACAAGGCAATATCGCCATCAATACCGGCGAGCGCAACGGCGATTTGGTTGCTGCAACTTTGGTTAGCGAAACCGACGACCTGATGCTGATTACCAGTGGCGGCGTCCTCATCCGCACCAAAGTCGAACAAATCCGCGAAACCGGCCGCGCCGCAGCAGGTGTACGTCTGATCAATCTGGACGAAGGCGAACAACTGGTCAGCCTCGAGCGGGTAGCGGAAGAGCCGGAAGACGCGTCAGCTTCAGGTGAAGAAAACACTACCGAGTCAAACGTAACGACAGAAGACAATACACCGCAATAAAGCAAGAAACAGGCCGTCTGAAAAACAATCTATGTTTTTTCAGACGGCCTCTATTTATCAATGTTTAATTCACTACAAGGATATTCATATGAAACGGGAAACTATCGCCCTGCACGCAGGCTATCAATCCGAACCGACCACCAAATCCGCTGCCGTCCCGATTTACCAAACCACTTCCTACACTTTCGACAACACGCAGCATGGCGCAGACCTGTTTAACCTTGATGTAGCGGGCAATATCTACACCCGCATCATGAATCCGACCACCGCTGTTTTAGAAGAACGTGTCGCCCGTCTGGAAGGAGGCATTGCCGCATTGGCTGTTGCCAGCGGTATGGCGGCAATTACCTATGCCGTTCAAACATTGGTTGAAGCAGGCGACAACATCATCGCAACCAAAACCCTCTACGGCGGCACATACAATTTCTTTGCCCACAGCCTGCCGCGTCAAGGCATAGAAGTGCGCTTTATCGATCCTGCCAAACCTGAAGAAATCGCCGCCAATACCGACAGCCGAACCAAACTGGTGTATTGCGAATCCATCGGCAATCCCGCCATCAATGTCGTCGATATTCAGGCATTCGCCCAAGCCGCACACGCACAAGGGCTGCCACTGATGGTGGATAACACCGTCGCCACGCCCACGCTGTTTCGTCCCATCGAACACGGCGCCGACATCGTTATCCAATCCTTAACTAAATACATCGGCGGGCACGGCACAACGATTGGCGGTGCCATTATCGACGGCGGCAAATTCCAATGGGCAGGTAATCCGCGTTTTGACCGAACCTTCAACCAACCGGACCCGTCCTACCACGGAGTAAACTACTGGGAGCATTTTGGTGCGGCCGCATACATCGCCCGCGCCCGCGTCGTCCCGCTGCGCAATACCGGTGCCGCCCTATCGCCGCACAGCGCGTTTTTACTGCTGCAAGGTTTGGAAACCCTCGCCCTACGCATGGAGCGTCATTGTGAAAACGCCTTGAAAGTAGCCGAATTCTTAAAGAAACACCCGCAGGTCGAATGGGTAAACTATCCCGCCTTGCCTGACAGCCCGTACAAAAACTTAATCGACCGCGACTACGGCGGAAAAGCCTCCGGTTTGCTGAGTTTCGGCATTAAAGGCGGACGCGAAGCCGGTGCAAAATTTATCGACGCACTGCAACTCTTCTTGCGCTTGGTGAATATCGGCGATGCCAAATCGCTTGCCACCCATCCCGCCACCACTACCCACCGCCAGCTTGACGATACCGAACTCGCCGCAGCGGGCGTCAGCTCCGATATGGTACGCCTGAGCGTGGGCATCGAGCATATCGACGATTTGCTTGCCGACTTGGCGCAGGCATTGGAAGCGGCACGGGTATAGCGGGTAGCAGTAATATTTAGGTGCAAAAACTGCCAAGTTGCCGCCCCTATTTAAGAGGCCGTCTGAAAACTCTTTCCCCATTTGGGCAATACCGGTTTTCAGACGGCCTCGATAAAGCCCCTGTCGCTACAAAGCCATTCAAGCCCGCTGCCCCGTAGATACAAATCGTGCCGAACGGGTTATTCGGATGCTTAGGCATCTGAAAGGCCGTTTCCTTTGAACCGAAATGCAGCTGAACGACCGAACAGCCGTTTATCCGCCTGCCGCTTCGGCAGCCTGTTTTTATCCACCTCCCGACCGACTTCCGCCCATACTATGGAACACATTGCCTCCGCCCAAAACAGCCGGATCAAACATCTGGCCAAACTCGCCGCCTCCGCCGCCAAACGGCGCGCTTTCGGCCAAACCCTGCTTGAAGGTACGCACCTTTTGGAAGCCTTTTTGAACGCAGGCGGCAGGCCGGAATGCGTGTATGTGGCGGAAAACCGTTTGGAAGATGCCGAAATATCGGCATTGCTGCAACGGATGCCGTCTGAAAAAACCGTTTCCGTCGCCGCGCCGATACTGGGCAGGCTGACCGGATTGGGGGAGGGCGGAAATATCGTCGCGCTGATTAAGCTGCCGTCCGCCGCAAAACTGCCGGAAGACGGCGACTGCGTCGTGCTGGAGCGGGTGCAGGACCCCGGCAATATCGGCACCATATTGCGCAGCGCGGCCGCTTCGGGCGTGCGCGACATCGTGCTCGGTGCGGATTGCGCCGACGTGTGGTCGCCGAAAGTCCTGCGTGCGGCCATGGGTGCGCATTTCCTGCTGACGCTGCATCCCGATACCGATTTGGCCGTTTGGCGGCAGGGTTACCGTCCGCCGCTGCTGGCCACCGCACTCGACGAACGCGCGTGCGGCCTGTACGGTTTGGATTTGCGCGGACCCTGCGGCTGGCTGTTCGGCAACGAAGGAGCGGGCGTCAGTGCAGAAATGCGCCGGGTTGCGGACCGGACGGTTAAAATCCCGATGGCCGGCAACACCGAATCGCTCAACGTCGCCATGGCGGCTACGGTGTGCCTGTTCGAGCAAATGCGCCAGCGTTTGCCTGCGGCGGAGTGAGGCCGTCTGAAAAGTATGGCCGAGTAGGGCGGCATATGTTCCCTTGCCGCTATTGACGATGAAGCGGAATTTGCCCTTCAATCACATCGAAAACAAAAAACAAAGGCCGTCTGAAAACCCGTTTGACGGAATGTCGGGTTTTCAGACGGCCTTTTGATATTTAACGGCTGCCGTTTAATTTTTCGGGCGGCTGTCGAGGATGTTGATGACTTTGCGCGGTTTGGTGAGGCTGATGCTGTCTTCGTCTTCCCCGCTGTCGAAACGGGCGGGCAGGGTTTCGCTGTCAAAGGCCAAATCGCCGCCGTGCTTGAGGTTTTGACCGCGTTTCAAGCCGGCGAAATCGAAAAGCTCGGGGTCGGCGAGATGGGAAGGGACGACGTTTTGCAGGGCGGAGAACATGGATTCAATGCGGCCCGGGAAGCGTTTGTCCCAATCGCGCATCATGTCGCCGATGACTTGGCGTTGCAGGTTGGGCTGCGAGCCGCAAAGGTTGCACGGGATGATTGGGAATTGCTTCAGTTCGGCGTATTTAATCAAATCTTTTTCTTTCACATACGCCAGCGGGCGGATGACGATGTGTTCGCCGTTGTCGCTCACCAGCTTGGGCGGCATGGCTTTGAGCTTGCCGCCGTAAAACATATTCAGAAACAAGGTGGCGAGGATGTCGTCGCGGTGGTGTCCCAAGGCGATTTTGGTGCAGCCCAATTCTTTGGCGGTGCGGTAGAGGATGCCGCGGCGCAGGCGGCTGCACAGCGAACAAGTCGTTTTGCCTTCGTCCAATACGCGTTTGACGGTGGAGTAGGTGTCTTCTTCGACGATTTTGTACGGCACGCCTATGCTTTCGAGATAGGTCGGCAGCACTTCTTCGGGGAAGCCCGGCTGTTTTTGGTCAAGATTGACGGCAACCAGTTCGAAATCAATCGGCGCGCTGGCTTGGAGCTGACGCAGGATGTCTAACAGGGCGTAGCTGTCTTTGCCGCCGGAGAGGCAGACCATGATTTTGTCTCCCGGCTCTATCATGTTGAAATCGTTAATCGCGTCGCCGACGGCGTGGCGCAGGCGTTTTTGCAGTTTGTTTGCTTCGTGTTCGTGTTTCGGTTTGTTGGACATTTTTATGTGTTTCGGTTTGTTTTCGGTTGGGGCGCGATTATAGCGGAAACACCCCGTTTTGAGGCCGTCTGAAAAGGATGCGGCACCCATCGGACGGGAGGGCGGCTTTCAGACGGCCTTTTGCGGTACAATGCGGCCTTTATTTTTTCCGGAAACCGCAAACAAACGATGATTTCTTTAGAAACATGGATAGGCCTGCGCTATTTGCGGGCGAAAAAACGCAGCGGCTTTATGTCGTTTATCGGCATTATCTCCATCATCGGCATCGCCATCGGCGTGATGGCGCTGATTGTGGTCCTGTCGGTGGTGAACGGCTTTCAGAAAGACGTGCGCAGCCAATTGTTCAGCGTCGCGCCGCATGCCGAAATCGGCTTTTACGATACGGAAAACGGCGGCAGCTGGCAGGATTTGCGCAAAATGGTGGCGGGCAATAAGGACGTTCTCGGCTCCGCCCCCTATATCGCCGATCAGGCGCTTTTGGCCAACAACGGCGTGGTGCGCGGCGTGCAGGTACGCGGCATAGACCCGCAAGAAGAGAAGCAGGTCGTCGATTATTGGAAGAAAATGACGGCCGGTAAATTTGAAGATTTGAAACCGGGCGAGTTCGACATCATCCTCGGCCAGGAATTGGCCAACGAACTGGGTGCGGAAGTGGGCGGCAAGGTAACGGTGATTACGCCCGAAGGCAACGTTACGCCCGCCGGCGTGGTGCCGAGGCTGAAGCAGTTCAACGTAGTGGGCGTGGTGAAGACCGGTCTCTACGAATTGGACAATACGCTGACGCTGACCCATATCGAAGACGCACGGACGCTCTACCGCTTTGAAGGCGGTTTTGCCGGCCTGCGCCTGAAACTGGCCGATCCGCAAAACGCACCGGCCATCGTGCCCAAGCTCCTGCCGGCCGATGCGGCCGACCGCGTGTGGGCGCGCGATTGGACGTTCAGCAACCAATCGTATTTCAATGCCGTGGAATTGGAAAAGAAAATGCTGTTTGTCGTGATGTTCTTCATCAGCCTGGTGGCGTCAATCAACCTGATTTCCACCCTGATTATGACCGTTACCGAAAAACAGTCGGCAATCGCTATTTTACGCACGCAGGGTATGCCGCCTTCGGGCATCATGAAGATATTCTTCGTTCAAGGCACGCTGCTGGGTTTAATCGGCACGGCCATCGGCACCGTGCTCGGCCTGTTGCTGGCGGTGAATATCGGCGACATTCTGAAATGGGTGGAAAACCTGCAGGGGCGCAAGTTAATCGAATCAAAAGTATATTTCCTCGACTATCTGCCCTCGCACGTCCTTTGGAGCGACGTGGCGGCGGTCGTCGCCATTTCCCTCGGCCTGTCGCTGCTGGTAACGCTTTATCCGAGCTGGCGTGCGGCGCGAACCGAACCTGCGGAGGCTTTGCGTTATGAGTAACACCATATTGGCTTGCGAGGCCGTCTGTAAAAATTATTACGACGGCCAACTGAATGTGCAGGTGTTGGACAACCTGACCCTGCAGGTAGACAAAGGCCAAAGCATAGGCATCGTCGGCGCGTCGGGCAGCGGAAAATCTACCCTGCTGCACATCTTGGGCGGGCTGGACAAACCGACTTCCGGCCGTGTTTCCCTGATGGGGCAGGACTTGTCCCAGTTGAGCCAGAAGCAATTGAGCGGGCTGAGAAACCAATATCTCGGCTTCGTTTATCAGTTCCACCACCTGCTGCCTGAATTTTCCGCCTTGGAAAACGTGATGATGCCCCTCCTGATCGGCAAACGCCCGAAAGAACAGGCGCGGGAACGGGCATTGCTGATGCTGGAAAAAGTCGGCCTGAAAGACCGCGTACTGCACCGGCCGGGCGAACTTTCGGGCGGCGAACGCCAACGCGCCGCCATCGCCCGCGCGCTGGTTACCGACCCGGCCTGCCTGCTGGCCGACGAGCCGACCGGTAACCTAGACCGCAAAAACGCCCTCAACATCCTCGACATGATGATGGAACTGAAGCAGGAACTCGGCACCGCGCTGGTGGTGGTCACCCACGACGACGAAATGGCCGCCCGTTTCGACCGCGTATTGAACATGACCGACGGCGCGCTGTCGGCTTAAACCGAAGGCATCAGGCCGTCTGAAAACGCATTTCCCGTCCGGCAATCCGTTTTCAGACGGCCTCAATGCTTGAAACACCCGCTGAAGAGGCGCAAAATGCGTTCTTTACCGAACTTCACATTGGAAGAGGATCATGAACGGAGAACTCCATCCCGAAACCCTGGCCATCCGGGGCGCGAAAGAACAAACCAACTACAATGAACACAACCAGGCACTGTTTATCACCAGCAGCTTCATGTTTGACAGCGCGGCCGACGGAGCAGCACTCTTCAAAGGCGAGAAGGCCGGCTTTACCTACAGCCGCACCGCCAATCCCACCACCGCCGCCTTCGCCAAACGCATCGCCATTTTGGAAGGCGGCGAGGCGGCCGTGGCCACCTCCACCGGCATGGCCGCCATCAACGCCGCCCTGCTGACCTTCCTCAGCGCGGGCGACCACCTGATTTGCAGCCGCAGCCTGTTCGGCACCACCATGGGCCTGCTGAACAACCACATCGCCCGCTTCGGCATCGAAATCAGCTTCGTTTCGCAAACCGATTTGGACGAATGGCGCGCCGCCGTACGCCCGAACACCAAAATGCTGTTCCTCGAAACCCCGTCCAACCCGCTCAACGAAGTGGCCGATTTGGAACAGCTGGCCGACATCGCCCATCAGGCGGGCGCGCTGCTGGTGGTTGACAACAGCTTCCTGACCCCGATTTTGCAGCAGCCGCTGAAATTCGGCGCAGACTTGTCGGTACACTCCGCCACCAAGGCGATAGACGGGCAGGGCAGGGTGCAGGGCGGCGTGGTGGTCGGACGCACCGAACTGATGCAGCAGGTACAGGTTTACATGAACGCCTGCGGCATGTCGATGGCACCGTTTCATGCCTGGGTGCTGCTCAGCGGCGTGGAAACCCTGCCGCTGCGTATCGCGCAGCAATGTGCCAATGCCGAAAAAATCGCCGAATGGCTGCGGCGGCAGCCGCAAATCGAGCGCGTTTACCATTCCGGCTTCGCCGACCACCCGCAGGCCGAATTGGTGAAAAAACAGCAGTCCGGAGGCGGCATCGTCTTGGCGTTTGAAGTCCGGGGCGGGCAGGAAGCCGCATGGAAACTGCTCGACAGCGTTAAAATCTTCTCCAAAACCGCCAACCTGGGCGACGTGCGCTCCACCATCACGCACCCGTGGACGACCACACACGGCAAAATGCAGCCCGAAGCGAAATACGCCGCGGGCATCCGCGAAGGCCTGCTGCGCATCTCCGTCGGTCTGGAACACGCCGACGACCTGATTGCCGATTTGGCACAGGCAATGGCATCATAAACCGCTTTCAGACGGCCTTCGGCAAATGGAGGCCGTCTGAAAAACAAACGGACGGCAAACTGGAAAGACGGCTTCCCGCCTGCCCGGTACAGCGGCAAACACACAACATCAAAAAAGGAAAAAACACACATGACTGAAGCGCAATTCTCCGCCTGGGCCATGAAAATCGGCCTCACCGTACTCGTCATCTTCATCGGCTTCATCGTTTACGACCTCGGCAAAAAATCGAATGCGGGCAAGTTCGGCATGTTCATCCTGTTCTTCGTACTCGGGCTGGGCGTATTCGGTTTCCTGTTCAAAGAGCTGTTAATCGGCTTTTTGATGAAAAAATAATTTTCAGACGGCCTGAGGAATACCGCCCATGCTGCCCTACCTGTTCAAACGCCTGCTTTTGCTGATTCCGACCCTGCTCGGCATACTCGCGCTCACCTTCCTGATTATCCAATTCGTGCCCGGCGGGCCGGTGGAACAGCTGATGGCGGAACTTTCCGGCAGCGGTGCGGCGGCGGAAGCGGCATCGGGCGGCGGCAGCATGGCGGGCCGCACGCGCCTGAATGCCGACGACATCGCCGCCCTCAACGCCCTCTACGGTTTCGACAAACCGCCGCTGACCCGCTTCGGCGAAATGCTGGCGCGTTTTGCCCGCTTCGACCTCGGCAACAGCTTCTTCCACCACGAAACCGTGGCCGAACTCATCCGCCAAAAGCTGCCCGTTTCCATGAGCCTCGGCCTGTGGACCTTCTTCCTCACCTACCTCATCTGCATCCCGTTGGGCATCATGAAAGCCGTGCGCGACGGCAGCCGTTTCGATACCCTGACCGGCCTCGTCATCCTCGTCGGCTACACCATCCCGCCCTTCGTGCTCGGCCTGTTGCTGCTGGTGTTGTTCGGCGGCGGCAGCTTCTTCGCCTGGTTTCCGCAAGGCGGACTGACGGGCGACAACTGGGAGCAACTCTCCACTGCGGGAAAAATCGCCGATTACCTTTGGCACATCGCCCTGCCCGTTACCGCCTCCGTTGCCGGCAGCCTGGCCGTTACCACCGTTTTGACCAAAAACGTCTTCCTCGAAGAAATCCGCCGCCAATACGTCTATACCGCCCGCGCCAAAGGCCTGCCCGAACGGAAAATCCTGTTCAAACACATCTTCCGCAACGCCATGATTCCGCTGATTACCGGTTTTCCGGCCGCCTTCATCGGTGCGTTTTTCACCGGCAGCCTGCTGATTGAAACCCTGTTTTCCCTCGACGGGCTCGGACTGTTGTCCTACGAAGCGGTACTCAAACGCGACTACCCGGTCGTGATGGGCACGCTCTACGTCTTTACCCTGATGGGCCTGACCGCCCGCCTGTTGACCGATTTGTCCTACGCCTGGGCCGATCCGCGCATCCATTTCGGCAGCGGCCGCTGAATCTGCATTCAGGCCGTCTGAAAGCCGGTTTTCAGACGGCCTCCATCCTATCCCGAAGCCCCGAAACACCGCATTTCGCTATATAATGCCGCCTTTTCCCGAACGGCGGACACATGAAAACCGTAGAAAAAAACATATTGGTGGCACACAGCGCGCAGCAAATGTTCGAGCTGGTGGACAAAGTCGAAGACTACCCCGAATTTTTGCCATGGTACGGCAAGACCGAAGTCATCTCGCGCGAAGGCGACGAACTCAAAGCCCGCCTGTATATGGACTATAAAGGCGTAAAGCAGTCCTTCGCCACCCACAACCGCAACATCCCCGGCCGCGAAATCCGCATGGAACTGCTGGAAGGGCCGTTCAAAACCCTGCGCGGACGGTGGCATTTCATCGATTTGGGCGGCGACTGCTGCAAAATCGAATTCCGCCTCGAATATGATTTTGCCAACCCCATGCTTTCCGCCCTGATCAGCCCCGTTTTCAGCCACTTGGCCGGCCGGCTGGTGGAATCCTTCATCGCCGAAGCGGACAAACGCTATGATTGACATCGAAGTCGCCTACGGCACGGATAAAAAACAGTTTTTGCAGCAACTGGCCGTCGAGGAAGGCACAACCGCCCGCGAAGCCGTTTTGCAAAGCGGCCTGTCCGCCGCCTTTCCCGAAGCCGATTTGCACGCGCCGCTGGGGATTTTCGGCAAACAGGTCGCCGACGATACCGTTTTGCGGCAACACGACAGGGTGGAACTCTACCGCCCGCTGCTGATTGACCCCAAAGAAGCCCGCCGCCGCCGCGTGTCCGACGGCGGCCGCAACAAAATCAAACGATAACCCGGAATATGAGCATCAAACTAATCGTCGGCCTGGGCAACCCGGGCACAGAATACGAACACACCCGCCACAACGCGGGCTTTTGGTTTTTAGACGAACTCGCCCGGCAGTGGAAGGCCGTGTGGAAGCACGAAAAAAAATACTTCGGCCACACCGCACGCGTCAGCCGCCCCGAAGGCGAAGTCTGGCTTTTGAAACCCGACACCTACATGAACCTCTCCGGCAAAGCTGTCGCCGCTTTGGCGCAGTTTTATAAAATCCGGCCGGAGGAAATCCTCGTCGCCCACGACGAACTCGACATTCCCTGCGGCCAAATCCGCTTCAAGCTCGGCGGCGGCAACGGCGGGCACAACGGTTTGAAAGACATACAGGCCAAATTCGGCACGCCGGACTTCTACCGCCTGCGCCTCGGCATCGGCCACCCCGGCGACCGCAATCTGGTGGTCGGCTATGTGTTGAACAAGCCGAGTGCCGAAGACCGCGCCCTGATAGACAAGGCAATCGAAAAATCGCTGCAAGGCCTGCCGCTGATTATGGCGGGCGACCGCGAAGCCGCCACCCGTTTCCTGCATGCGAAATAACAGGGAGGCCGTCTGAAAAACAGTTTCAGACGGCCTCTGTTTTGTACGGCGCGATGATTATTCGTTGATGGCCGATTCACTTGTATTGACGATACGGAATCTGCCGTTAGTCGTCATTCCCGCGCAGGCGGGAACCCGGGTATGTCCGAACAGAAGTTTGTCGGACAAAAAAGGTGTTCGATTGAGTTGCCCTGGATGCCCGCGCAGTTTGCGTAAGCTAATGCCGATAATGGGTTGGCACCCTCTCTATTCCCTGTATGCCGAATAACTTGAAGGCCGTCTGAAAAACAGTTTCAGACGGCCTCTATTTTGTACGGTAGGGCTTGGATGCGCCATCGGGCATATTGCGTTTTCATACGGCGTTCGACCATAACGGGGCGTTCAAGGTAAACGGCGTATCGGCGTAATCGTTCAGGCCTTCGAACTCAAACAGGTATTCCCCTTTCACCATCAGGGTCAGCGCGGTGCGGTTGCGGTTGGGGAGGAAGGACAGGCTTCGGATGATAACGGGATGGTGTTTGCCGTCCAAATACAGGCTGCCGTCCAAAGAGCATTCGGGCTCGGGCGCGCCTTCGTCGGCAAAACCGTTTTCAATTTCGCCGAAGGTGCGTTGCAGGCCGGCCAAGTCGCGCGGATAGGGCGAGGGCAGCACGTTGTATAAATCGATGTTCAGGGAAGTTTCGGTAGTTTCACCGTCCCAAACGAATGGGCGGAAGCAGATGCAGAGGCTCAAATGGCCTTCTGCGGCCGATAAAAAGGCATTTGAGGGGCTGAGGCGTTTGACGGGGAAAAGATTGCGGTTTGCCATGATTGATTGTGTCGTGTGCGGATTGTCTGGAGGAGGCGGCATGGCGGTGCCGCCTGTTTGCACGGTGTTTCGGCCGTTTATTCCAGCCACTTCACGATTTCGTCAATCGGCTTGCGGCTGCGCGGTGAGATATCGCGTGCGCGGTAGCCGAAGGTAACCATCACCGACACGCCCCATTCCTGCGGGTCGAATGCGCCGGCTTCGGCCAAAATGCGGTTCACTTCTTCATAATCGAAACCCTCTATCGGGCAGGAGTCGATGCCGATTATTGCCGCACCGCTCATCATGTTGCCCAAGGCGATGTAGGTCTGCTTGCAGCACCAGTCGAAAAGCGCGCGCTCGTCATCGGCGGTTTTCATGTCGTGCTTTTGGAATTTTTCGTAAACCGCCAAAGCACGCTGCATCCCTTCTTCGTCCAAGCCGCGCTTTTCCAGGCCCGCACGCAGGAAGGCGGAATCCCAGCGGGCGTTTTTCTTCGCCAGTATCACCACCAAATGGCTGCAGTCGTCCACTTGCGAGGCCATGCCCCAGCTTACCGGTTTCAGACGGCCTCTCAGCTCGGCGTTCTGCACCACCAAAAACTGCCACGGTTCCGAACCGATGGAGCTGGGCGAGAGCCGTGCCAATTCCAGAATATAGGCAAAATCGTCCGGTGAGATTTTTTTGGACGGGTCGTAGGCACGGGTGGCACGGCGGTGGCGGAACGCGTCCAAAACCTGCTGTTTGTCGATATTAAACATCTTCGTTTCCTTATTCGGTTGGATAGTGGGGGGATTATAACGCGAACCCTGCAAAGCAGGCCGTCTGAAACTGTTTTTCAGACGGCCTTTGTGCTATCCTGCCGCGTTATGGCTGCCCGAATATTGCCAATCATGCGGCAGGCCGTCTGAAAGAAAAAAACAAACCCAAAGGAACGCAAAATGACCGTAATCAAACAGGAAGACTTTATCCAAAGCATCGCCGATGCCTTCCAATTCATCAGCTACTACCATCCCGTCGATTACATCAAAGCCCTGGGCAAGGCTTGGGAGAAAGAAGAGAATCCTGCCGCCAAAGACGCGATGACGCAGATTCTGGTAAACAGCCGCATGTGCGCCGAGGGCCACCGCCCCATCTGCCAAGACACAGGCATCGCCACCGTCTTTTTGAAGGTCGGCATGAACGTACAATGGGACGCGCAAATGAGCGTTCAAGAAATGGTAAACGAGGGCGTGCGCCGTGCCTATACCAATCCCGACAACAAACTGCGCGCATCCGTTTTGGCCGATCCGGCCGGCAAACGCCAAAACACCAAAGACAACACCCCCGCCGTCGTCCACATGGAAATCGTGGCGGGCGACAAAATCGAAGTAACCTGCGCGGCCAAAGGCGGCGGTTCGGAAAACAAATCCAAAATGGCCATGCTCAACCCGTCCGACAGCATCGTTGATTGGGTCTTGAAAACCGTGCCGACCATGGGTGCGGGCTGGTGTCCGCCGGGCATTTTGGGTATCGGCATCGGCGGCACGCCCGAAAAAGCCGCCCTGTTGGCCAAAGAATCCCTGATGAGCCACATCGACATCCACGAATTGCAGGAAAAAGCCGCATCTGGCGCTGAACTCTCCACCGTCGAAGCCCTGCGCCTGGAACTCTTTGAAAAAGTAAACGCCTTGGGCATAGGCGCGCAAGGCTTGGGCGGCCTGACCACCGTGCTGGACGTGAAAATCCTGGATTATCCGACCCACGCCGCGTCCAAACCCGTGGCCATGATTCCGAACTGCGCCGCCACCCGCCACGTCGAATTCGAACTGGACGGCAGCGGCCCCGCCGTGCTTACCCCGCCGACCATCGAAGACTGGCCGGACATTACCTACAACCCGAAAAACGGCCGCCGCGTCGATGTGGACAAGCTGACCAAAGAAGAAGTGGCTACATGGAAAATGGGCGACGTGCTGCTCTTGAACGGCAAAATCTACACCGGCCGCGATGCCGCCCACAAACGCATGACCGATATGCTGGACAAAGGCGAAAAACTGCCTGTGGACTTGTCGGGCAAACTGATTTACTACGTCGGCCCGGTCGATCCCGTGCGCGACGAAGTGGTCGGCCCCGCCGGTCCGACCACCGCCACCCGCATGGACAAATTCACCCGTCAGATGCTCGAACAAACCGGCCTTTTGGGTATGATAGGCAAATCCGAACGCGGCGCGGCGGCCTGTCAGGCGATTGCCGACAACAAAGCCGTGTACCTGATGGCGGTCGGCGGTTCGGCCTATCTGGTGGCCAAAGCCATCAAGCAGGCCAAAGTCGTCGCCTTCGCCGATTTGGGCATGGAAGCGATTTACGAGTTTGAAGTGAAAGACATGCCGGTAACGGTGGCGGTAGATGCGGCAGGACAATCCGTCCATGCCGTCGCGCCGAAACAATGGCAGGCCAAAATCGGCATCATTCCGGTAGAAGCCTAAACGGCAACAAACCAATCAGGCCGTCTGAAAACCGACAACAAAGTTTTCAGACGGCCTGATTGATATGGGTGGATTGAAAGATAAGGATTGTTCCGGCTGATTCAGGCATCAATTAAATGTCAAAAAACCGGAACGGTATTGTACCGTTCCGGTTTTTAATGAGGCGCACAAATTATTTACGCAGACCCAGACGGGTAATCAGTTCGCGGTAGGTGTCGGGTTTGGTGCGGCGCAGGTAGCCTAACAGGCGGCGGCGTGCGCTGACCATTTTCAACAGGCCGCGACGGCTGTGGTGGTCTTTAGGGTTGGCTTTGAAGTGCGGGGTCAGGTCGTTGATGCGGAAGGTCAGCAGTGCTACCTGTACTTCAGACGAACCGGTATCGCCTTCTTTGCGTTGGAAATCTTTAACGATTTGTGCTTTTTGTTCTACGGACAGTGCCATAATTGAAAAACTCCAAAAAATAAAGCCTTGCGGCAGACAAGTTTGCCTAGCCTGAACCGGGCAAACTCCGAATCCGTCCTTCTGGGCAGGCCGAACGGACGAGGCGACATTATGCCATAAGCTTCCGGCGTGCGCACGTTTTTTTAGGGCATTGTACGCGGAACCGTATCGGTGTCGGTTTTCAGACGGCCTGCGGGTTTTGCCGGGCCGGGCCGGGTTGGGTTAAGCCTGTTTGGTATCCATCAGGCGAAGGGCTTTCAGACGGCCTATTTCCTCCTGATAGTGCGCCAGTCCGATGAAGCGGCCGTTTTTGTTGTAGATGCGGAAGGGTTTGTCGTTCGGGAGGCCGTCTGAAAACTGGGGACGCTGGCCGTGCTGCAACATTTCGACGGCGCGGTCGTTCAGTTCGATTTTGGGGAGGTGCCGCACTAAAACGTCGCAAGGCAGGAGCAGGGCGTCGCGTTCGGCTTCGTTTAATTCTGCCAAGGCTTTGAGCGTGTGGCTTTCGCGGATGGTGAAACCGGCGGTTTCGGTGCGGCGCAGGGCGGTCAGGTGGGCGAATGTGCCGATGTGTTTGGCGATGTCTTCGCTGAGGGTGCGGATGTAGGTGCCTTTGCTGCAACGTACGTCGATGACGGCTTTGGGTGCGTCAAACTCGGTAATATCAATGGCGTAAATGGTGATGTCGCGCGGTTTGCGTTCGATGACGATGCCTTTGCGGGCGTATTCGTACAGCGGTTTGCCTTCGTGTTTGAGGGCGGAAAACATCGGCGGCACTTGGCGGATGTTGCCTGTCAGGGCTTGGCAGGCCGTTTGAAATTCGGCTAAGGAAATATCGGCGCGGGCGGTGGCGATGATTTCGCCTTCGGCATCGCCCGTGCTGCTGGCTTCGCCGAGTTTCAGCGTGGCGGTGTAGGCTTTGTCGGCATCCAGCAGGTATTGGGCGAACTTGGTCGCTTCGCCGAAGCAGACGGGCAAAAGTCCGGTTGCCAAAGGGTCGAGCACGCCGGTATGCCCCGCTTTTTCGGCGTTGTAGAGGCGGCGGGCTTTTTGCAGGGCGGTGTTGCTGGAAAGTCCTTCGGGCTTGTCGAGCAGGAGGACACCGTTGACGGGGCGTCTGGCGGGTTTGGCTGTCATATTCGGTATGAATCCGTTTTGCAGGGGGAGATGTTTGAAAGGCCGTCTGAAAACGGTTTGCAAACTGTATTTTCAGACGGCCTCGGATTGTGCTGTTCAGACGGCCCCTCAGGGTAGGAAACGTTTTGGGGTTTTGCTGTAACAGTCTTTCGAGCCTATGCCTATGCTCCAATAGTAATTGCCTTTCGGCAGCTCGAGGGCGAGGTGTTCGGCTTCGTGCGGAAATTCTTCCATCATTTGCCGGATTTCTTCTTCATGGGTCTCGCGCCAGATGGCCGTATTGATGTTGCAGAAACGGTAGCCATAAGGTGCGTCGCCGGTGATTTTGCCGCCGGCGTTGTGTTCGGCCAATAGGGCGTACAGTTGGTCGGACGGCAGGGCGAACGGGTTGCAGCCGTAGATTTCGACGCTGTTGCCTGTTTGCAGGAAAGGGCCTTCGGGGATGTCGAAAAAATCGATGATGCCGTGGTGGTCGAAATAGATGTGGCAGTCGAGCAGGTCGTAGTAGAGGACGTGGTCGTTTTGCTGCGACGGTTCACCCAAGAGAGTTACAGCATCGTCTTTGTGTTGGCCGAAATTCAGACGGCCTCTGCCTGAAATTTCCAAGCCTTCCAGCGGATGGAGGATTAAATGGGCCATATTAGTCTTCCACCGGTTTTTCCGCCGCCACTTGTTCGATCAGGTGGGAAATGCTCATACCGCGCTCCAAGGATTGGTCGTATTGGAAATGCAGCTCCGGAATGCGGAACAGTTTGATGCGTTTGGATAATTCGCTGCGCAGGAAGCCTTTGGCGTGTTCCAATGCTTCTGCGGTGATGTCGCGGGTTGCGTCGTCCAAAACGGTATAGTAAACGGTGGCGTGGCTGTAGTCGCGGGTAACTTCCACGTCGTTGATAGTAATAAAGCCGGCGCGCGGGTCTTTCAGGCCGCGGCGCACCAGCTCGGCCAATTCGCGCATGATTTGTTCTTTTACACGGTCTTGTCTGGCATAGCCGCGATGGTTTTTGTTCATATGTCCTTCCTTTTTTATGGCATTCGGCGGCACGCGGCCGCTTTCAAATCGGGGCGCATTATAGCCCAATTGCCGTATAATGCCCGCTTTTACCCGACAGGCCGTCTGAAAAAAGAGAAATGAAGATTCTGTTTGCCGTTTTGTATCTGATCCAGTTACTGCCGTTTTCCGCCATCGGGGCAATCGGCCGCATGATCGGTATCTTGAGCTATTATTTGGTTGCCCCGCGCCGCCGCGTCGGGCAAATCAATCTGGCCAAGTGTTTTCCCGAATGGGACGAAAAGCGGCGAACCGCTGTTTTGAAAGAGCATTTCAAACATATGGGCAGGCTGTTGGCCGAGTATGGTCTGTATTGGTATGGAGATGCAGGCCGTCTGAAAAAACTGGTGCGTTATCGGGACAAGCATTTCTTCGACGACGCGCTGGCTGCAGGCGAAAAAGTGATTTTGCTGTACCCGCATTTTACGGCCTTCGAATTGGCCGTATATGCGCTGAACCAAGATGTGCCGCTGATCAGCATGTATTCGCACCAGAAAAATGCGGCACTGGACGAGCAAATCCTGAAAGGCCGCCACCGCTATAATAATGTCTTCCTTATCGGACGTAACGAAGGTTTGCGTGCGATTATCAAGCAGATCAAAGCAAGCAATGCGCCCTTCCTTTATCTGCCTGATCAGGATTTCGGCCGCAAAGACTCGGTATTCGTCCGTTTTTTCGGTATTCAGACGGCTACGATTGCCGGACTGAGCCGTATCGC
This sequence comes from Neisseria elongata subsp. elongata, assembly GCF_900113545.1. Taxonomy (GTDB): domain Bacteria; phylum Pseudomonadota; class Gammaproteobacteria; order Burkholderiales; family Neisseriaceae; genus Neisseria; species Neisseria elongata. The sequence goes on from NZ_FOPS01000011.1 coordinate 76,131, forward strand.
GGCCTTAACGCGCGCCAAGGTCATTCCCGCCATTCCGACACGTTTGCCCGACGGTACGGTGGAGTTGCGCTTTTACCCGGCCTGGGATGACTTTCCCACGGATAATCCAGAAGCAGACGCGCAGACCATGAATAATTTTATCGAAGCACGGATACGCGAAATGCCGGAACAATACTATTGGTTGCACAAACGCTTCAAAACCAGGCCGGACGGAGAAGCGGAGTTTTATTGACAACGTCCGTTCGGCTACTGCGGGCCGACAAATTCGGGTACAATCACGCCCGTTCTAAAACGAGGATTTGAACGATGTGGGATAAAAAATGGGTAATCGGCAACTGGAAAATGAACGGCCGTCTGCAAAATAACAATGCGCTCGTGCATAAATTGCGCAGCATGCCCGTACAGCAAAAAGTATGTATCGGCATTGCCCCGCCGACAGTGTATTTGTCCCAAGTGCACAACGCCGTGCAAATCGTGTTGAACAATACCATCCACACCTGCGCCCAAGACGTCAGCCGTTTTGCAGGAAACGGAGCTTATACAGGCGAAGTCTCGGCCGAAATGCTGAAAGATGTCGGCGTCGATGTCGTTTTAATCGGCCATTCCGAACGCAGCCTGTATTTCAACGAAAAAAACGATATCCAACGGCACAAAATCGAGAATGTCCTTGCCGTCGGCCTAACGCCATTATTGTGTGTGGGCGAAAGCTTAAAAGAACGTGAAGACGACCGCGAAAAAGAAGCCGTTGCCTATCAGCTTTCCGTTTTGAAAGGTTTGAAAACCGACTGTTTCGCCGTTGCATACGAACCGGTATGGGCTATAGGTACGGGAAAAGTTGCCAATAAAGAACAAATTGCCGATATGCACGCATTTATTTATAGCGAAATATTGTCATTGTGCGGGAACGATGCTAAAATCCGCGTTCTTTACGGTGGTAGTGTCAATCCAGCGAACGCAGCAGATATTTTTGCCGTTCCGCATGTGGATGGTGCTTTGGTTGGAGGAGCTTCTTTAACCTACGAAGCATTTTCCGACATTATCCGGGCAGCAGAGCAAGCTTGAAATTATGGAAGCATTTAAAACACTGATTATGATCGTAAACGGTTTTGCCGGATTAAGCGTCATCCTTTTGGTATTGATGCAGCACGGCAAAGGCGCAGATGCAGGAGCCTCATTTGCCAGCGGTAGCGGTAGCGCACAAGGCGTATTTGGTTCTGCAGGTAACAGTAATTTTCTCAGCCGCAGTACGGCTATTGCAACAGTAATCTTTTTTGCAACTTGTTTGGCATTAACTTATATTTCTACCCATTCTGGCAAAAGCAAGCTGGATTTTGGAAATGTACAACAGACAATGCCTGCACATACCGCTCCATCAAATGCCCCTTCCTCTCCGGCTGGTGGAAATTAAATTAAAAACAACGAATTATGCCGACATGGTGAAATTGGTAGACACGCTATCTTGAGGGGGTAGTGGCCGTAGGCTGTGCGAGTTCAAGTCTCGCTGTCGGCACCATCACAAGAAACCGCTTAGACATCTAAGCGGTTTTTTTCTGTCTTATACCGTCCAATGTCATAAATCAAACCTAATAACCACGGGGCTTACAGGCTGATTGCTATCCTGCTTGCCCCTTTCCGATTGTCTAATCCCGCCCATTGCCATGTAATCGAATCAACCTAAAATTTACGGGATCTCTTGCGGTATCTGAAAAATACCCCGAAAAAATACTGTAAAAATGAAGCTGAATGACCGCCAAATCATGAACCCTAGCCGACCGAAGCAGGGAAGAAAGTCAAACTGTTTGACGGCGGCGGCCTGTATCTCGAAGTTACCTCGCAGGCGGCAAAATCTTCCGCCTAAATACCACATAGTCCATGTGGAGGAAGACCGCATCAGGGCGGCATACCTTAGAACAGACTACATGAACGAACGGCACGAAATAATGCAGTAGTATAGTGACTATTTGTGCGAACGATACCGCCAAGCCCTGAAGCAGATATAAAGCCCATAACCTTTTTGATCTTAACCTTTACTAAAAGGCCGCCCGATTTTTCAGGCGGCTTTTTCTGTTTATCAATATTTGACTTGAAGATTCAATAATATAATTCAGTGCAATACTGTGTAACGCGGCATACGCGATAGAGGAAAGCAGCAATGCAAAATAATCTTGGCGGAAGAATTAACAGGCTGAGACCTTTGCAAAATCCCCCCCAAATCCCCTAAATTCCCACCAAGACATTTAGGGGATTTCTCATGAGCACCTTCTTCCAACAAACCGCACAAGCCATGATTGCCAAACACATCGACCGCTTCCCACTATTGAAGTTGGATCAGGTGATTGATTGGCAACCGATCGAGCAATACCTGAATCGTCAAAGAACCCGTTACCTTAGAGACCACCGCGGCCGTCCCGCCTATTCCCTGTTGTCTATGTTCAAAGCCGTCCTGCTCGGCCAATGGCACAGCCTCTCCGATCCCGAACTCGAACACAGCCTCATCACCCGCATCGATTTCAACCTGTTTTGC
>NZ_FOPS01000006.1 GCF_900113545.1 Neisseria elongata subsp. elongata
TTGCATGTGTAAAGCATGCCGCCAGCGTTCAATCTGAGCCAGGATCAAACTCTTATGTTCAATCTCTAACTTATAACTTCTGGTCTGCTTCAAAGAAACCGACAGAATAATGTTCAAAACATCATCTTGTCTGTCTTCTAAACAGTGTGAGGCCTAAGCACTCACACTTATCGGTAATCTGTTTGTTAAAGAGCAAAGACGATTATTATAGCACGCCGCTTCTTTTTGTCAAACTATTTCTGAAAAGAAACGGAACTCAACCGTCAAAATACGCCGCCGAAGCGGCGAAGAACCGAACTATACGCACATCCGAAAATACTGTCAAACATATATTGTAGAAAATAGAAGATTTCTTATTATATTTTTGTTTTTTAAAAAATTAAATTTGAACCCACATAGGGATTGACCTAAGGATACTTATTTCCAACTTACCTGTATGCTTTTATTTTGACTTCGGCGTACAATTCTTACTCGATTAAATTTATACCGTTATTATTGAAAGGTTGTTGTCACTTATGAACCTCCTCCCCCGTATTCTCCCTTTAGCCCGTATGCGGCGTATGCGGAAAGATGATTTTTCCCGTCGCCTGATGCGCGAAAATGCACTGTCTGCCGATGATTTGATTTATCCTGTTTTTGTTCTGGAAGGATGCAATCAGGAAGAAAATATTGCATCGATGCCCGGAGTGAAACGGCAAAGTCTGGATAAATTACTCTATACAGCCGAGGACGCTCTCAATTACGGTATTCCTATGTTGGCACTTTTCCCGGTGATAACGGAAAATAAGACCGAATTTGCAGAAGAAGCTTATAACCCCGAAGGTTTGGTACCGACTGTGGTACGCGAATTGCGTACACGTTTCCCCGAATTGGGTATTATGACTGATGTTGCATTGGATCCTTACACCATACATGGTCAAGACGGACTGACTGACGGTAACGGCTATGTTATGAATGACGAGACTATCGAGGTCTTGATTCGGCAAGCATTGTGTCATGCCGATGCCGGGGCTCAGGTAGTGGCCCCTTCCGACATGATGGACGGACGTATCGGTGCAATCCGTGAAGCCTTGGAAGACGCGGGGCATATACATACCCGAATCATGGCATATTCCGCAAAATATGCATCGGCTTTTTACGGTCCATTTCGTGATGCGGTCGGCAGTTCGGGCAATCTAGGCAAAGCGGACAAAAAAACCTATCAGATGGACCCCGCCAATACGGACGAGGCTTTGCAGGAAGTTGCTTTGGACATTCAGGAGGGAGCGGATATGGTTATGGTAAAACCCGGCCTGCCCTATCTGGATGTCGTACGCAGAGTAAAAGATACTTTCGGCGTGCCGACTTATGCTTATCAAGTTTCGGGAGAATATGCCATGTTGCAGGCAGCGATACAAAATGGCTGGCTGGACGGCAATCAGGTAATTTTGGAGAGCCTGTTGGCATTCAAACGAGCCGGGGCGGACGGTATTTTGACCTATTATGCATTGGAAGCCGCCAAACTTTTGAAAAAATAATACCGACCACTTTGAAGAATGAGCTGAGGCCGTCTGAAACTTTTCAGACGGCCTCAGTATGTTCAACTGATAAATTACTCTTTTAACTGCTTACGGTCATATACTGCTTGAGCCAGTGTTCCCGCATCAATATATTCCAGTTCCGCCCCCAGCGGCATACCGCGTGCCAAACGGCTGACTTTATAAGGCAGGTTTTTCAACAATTCGGCCAAAATGTAGGCAGTGGCATCGCCTTCGGCGGTGAAATTTGTGGCGATAATGATTTCCTCAATTTCGCTGTTTTGCAGCCTTACAACCAATTGCTCCAATGCAATATGACCCAAGTCCATATCTTGCAGCGGGCTGATATGCCCCATCAGGACAAAATATAAGCCGTCATGACAATGCGCCGCTTCCATTCCGGCAACATCGGCGGGCATATGAACTATCATCAGCCGCTTGCCGTCCCGATCCGGATTGGCGCAGATTTCGCATAATTCATTCTCGCACAAAGTATTGCAAAGCGTGCAATGCCGCACTTGTTTCAGCGCATGCTGCAAAGCCTCAACCAGTTCTTTCGCGCCTTCACGGTTGTATTGGAGAAGTTGGTAGGCCATACGCTGGGCCGATTTCGGGCCGACATTGGGCAGGATTTTCAGCGCATGTATCAATCTGGAAAATGCATCTTGCGGTTTGGACATAGTATCGTTAGAGGAAGAATTGAACAGTAAAGGCCGTCTGAAACGCCATAAAGATTTTCAGACGGCCTCAATGGCAGCAAAGGATGGTTTATCCGGCCGCCATATACTTTCACTTATGCGCCGTATACCGGATTTTTAGCGCACAGAGCCTGAGCGGCAGCGGCCACACGGCCCAGATTGGCTTCGTCATTCGGGTTGTCCAAAACATCGGCAACCAAATTGGCCAATTCGCGTGCGTCGGCTTCGCTGAACCCGCGCGTAGTGATGGCTGCCGCGCCGACGCGGATACCGCTGGTAACGAACGGTTTTTCCGGATCATTCGGGATGGCGTTTTTGTTAATGGTGATGTGCGCTTTGCCCAAGGCTTCTTCCGCCGCTTTGCCGGTAATGTTTTTGGCGCGCAAATCCACCAGGAATACGTGGCTTTCGGTGCGGCCGGAGATGATGCGCAGGCCGCGTTTGACCAGCTCTTCCGCCATCGCCGACGCGTTGATTTTGACCTGTTTGGCGTATTCTTTAAACTCGGGCTGCAATGCTTCTTTGAATGCAACGGCTTTGGCCGCAATCACGTGCATCAGCGGGCCGCCTTGCAGGCTGGGGAAAATGGCGGAATTGAGGGCTTTCTCGTGTGTGTTGTCGCGGCACATAATCACACCGCCGCGCGGGCCGCGCAGGGTTTTGTGGGTGGTAGTGGTTACAAAATCGGCAAACGGCACGGGGTTGGGATATTCGCCGCCCGCAATCAAGCCGGCATAGTGCGCCATATCGACAAACAGGTACGCGCCGACTTTATCGGCGATTTCGCGGAATTTCGCCCAGTCGATTTGCAATGCGTAGGCCGATGCCCCCGCCACAATCATTTTGGGCTTGTGTTCCAATGCCAAGCGTTCTACTTCGGCATAATCCAACACTTCGTTTTCATCCAAACCGTAAGCTACGGCGTGATAAAGTTTGCCTGAAATATTCACGCTTGCACCGTGGGTCAGGTGGCCACCGTGCGCGAGGCTCATGCCCAAAATGGTGTCGCCCGGTTTCAGCACGCTGGCGTAAACCGCTTGGTTGGCTTGGCTACCTGAATGTGGCTGCACGTTCACATATTCCGCGCCGAAGAGTTTTTTGCAGCGGTCAATCGCCAACTGTTCGGCAACGTCCACATGTTCGCAACCGCCGTAATAACGTTTGTTCGGATAACCTTCGGCATATTTGTTGGTCAATTGGCTGCCCTGTGCCTCCATTACGGCATAGCTGACGTAGTTTTCAGAGGCAATCAATTCAATGTGGTCTTGCTGACGTTCGACTTCTGCGGCAATCGCGGCAGCAAGCTCGGGGTCGTATTTTGCAATGGTTACGCTTTTTGAGAACATGGGATTTCCTTTGGACTAAAGATATGCGGAAGTGTGTGCCTGCCAGCTGCCGTTTTCAGACGGCCTCTTTCCAGACAGGACGGGCGGTCATTGTAACAGAGCCGACGTTAATATGTATCGTGATTTCACCGCCGCCTATGATGAAGGCCGTCTGAAAACCCTTGTTCCGACGATGGAAACGAAAGATGGTTTTCAGACGGCCTCTTAATAGACAGGCAAACCTTTTATTTTTTCTTCGCGTGTTTCAACGAATCGATGGCCACGGCCAAAACGATAATCGAACCTTTGATGATGTATTGCCAATAAGGGTTTACGCCGATATAGCTCAAGCCGTAGTTAATCAGGGTAAAGATAACCACGCCGATAACCACGCCGAATACCGTACCGACACCGCCGCTGAACGACACGCCGCCGATCACACAGGCTGCAATCGCGTCCATTTCATACATAAAACCCAGATTGTTAGTAGCCGAACCGATACGTCCCGCCTCCAGCAGGCCGCCGAAAGCGTAAAACACGCCGGACAGGGTGTAGATGCCAATCAGGTTTAAAGTAACGTTTACGCCGGAAACACGGGCGGCTTCCGGATTGCCGCCGATGGCAAATAGGTTTTTACCGAAACGGGTTTTGTTCCAAATCACCCACATCAATGCAATCGCAACAATGGCATAAATGGTGATGTAGGACAGACGGAATCCGCCGATATCGAAGAAACCTTGAGTGAAGGCGGAATATGCGCCGTCGAAACCGGCAATAGGTGCGGAGCCGACGTAGTCGTAATACAGAGAATTCACACCGTAGATAATCAGCATTGTGCCGAGCGTGGCGATGAACGGGGTAACGTTCATGACGGTAACGATAACGCCGTTCACCAGCCCGATGAGCGCGCCGATGGCGCACACCAGCAAAATAACCATCGGAATCGGCACAACACCCAAATCGGGGAAGACTTTATTTACATTGTCCACCGCCTGCAGCAATGTGGCAGAAATCACTGCTGCCAATCCGACTTGGCGGCCCACCGACAGATCTGTGCCTTGGGTAACGATTAGGCCGGCCACGCCCAGCGCAATGATGATGCGGACCGAAGATTGGGTTAAAACGTTACTGAAATTGGTCAGGCTTAAAAAGCTGGCATCTTTGGAGATAATCACCACCAGCAACAACAGCAGCACGAAATACAGCGCGTAGTCCTTCATAAAGTCCAAGGCTTTGTTCTGTTTGACGGCACTCATAAAATTCCTTTAAATAATCAATTTGTTTGCATTCAGCGTAATAGCTTTGAAGTTTTCAGACGGCCTTATAAATATTTGGCCGACAATTGCAGGATTTCTTCCTGATTGGTTTTCGCCGTTTCGACAATACCGGCCACCTTGCCCGCACTCATCACTAATATGCGGTCGGTAACCCCCAAAAGCTCGGGCATTTCGGAAGAAATAATGATGACCGCCTTACCTTGCGCGGCCAGTTCGCCGATTAACTGGTAAATCTCAAATTTCGCACCGATGTCGATACCGCGCGTCGGTTCGTCCAACATCAGGATTTCGGGTTTGGTTAAAAGCCAGCGGCCTAAAATCACCTTCTGCTGATTACCGCCCGACAACGATCCAATACGGGTTTTCTGGCTGGGTGTTTTCACACGCATGGAATCGATAACCCACTGAGTGTCGCTCTTCATGCTTTTATTGCTCAGCAAACCGCCTTTTTGATAGCTCTTCATATTGGAAATCAGTGAGTTGAAGCTGATATCCAGTCCGCCAAAAATACCGGTGCTGCGGCGCTCTTCCGTTACCAGGGCAAAACCGTTTTTAATCGCCTCCACCGGCGATTTGTTCTGCACCTCTTTTCCGTGCAGCAACACTTCGCCTGCCCCACGCTCGCGGATGCCGAACAGGGTTTCGACAATATCGGTACGTTTCGCACCAACCAATCCGCCGATACCCAATACTTCGCCTTTTCGCAATTCAAAGCTGACATCGCGGATGGACGGCTGGTTTTTCGCCGTCAGGTTTTTTACCTGCAACACGACTTCCCCGGGCGTATTGTTTTTTTCCGGGAAACGCTGGGTAAGGCTGCGGCCGACCATTTTTGCCACCAACTCGTCCATGGTGGTCTCTTTCACCGCTACGGTATCTATCCATTTTCCGTCGCGCAATATCGTGATTTCGTCACAAATTTTGAAGATTTCCTCCATTTTGTGCGAAATATAAATAATGCCGCAACCGCGCTGCTTCAGTTTGTCGATAATGGTAAACAGATGGCCGACTTCCTTTTCCGACAGGGAGGATGTCGGCTCATCCATAATGACGATTTTAGCGTTGTAGGAAAAAGCCTTTGCGATTTCAATCATCTGCATTTCCGACACGGTCAACTTTGCGACTTTTTCGCGCGGATCGATGTTGATGCCCAATTCGTCAAAAATCGCTTTGGTATCGGCATACATTTTTTTCTGATCGACGAACAAGCCTTTGGTCGGATACCGTCCCAACCACAGATTGTCCATTACCGAACGCTGCTTCACCAGGTTCAATTCCTGATGCACCATCGAAATACCGTTTTCCAAAGCTTCTTTCGCACTGGAAAAATCCACTTCGCGGCCGAGAAAACGGATACTGCCCGAATCTTTGGCATAGATGCCGAACAGGCATTTGAGCAGGGTGGATTTGCCTGCCCCGTTTTCCCCCATCAGCGCGTGCACCGAATGCGCCCTTACCTGCAAATTCACGCCGTCCAAGGCTTTCACGCCGGGGAAGGCTTTATGCACGTCGGTCATGGTCAGCAGCACGGAATGGTCTTGTTCCGCCGTCGAATCCTTAGCCGTCATGGTTTGTTCCTCATGATTGTCAACAAAATGGCTTCCTGAAAACAGTGTGCCACAGATTTTCAGACGGCCTTATCGTGATACGGCACCCGCCGTTTTCCGGTTGGGGCGTAATATGGAAGACCCTGTCTAAAAATAAAAAATATAAATAGCGAAGCCGGCCGGATTATATTCAATCCGGCCGGGCATCCAATCAGGCCGTCTGAAAATTATTGTTTCAGGAACTGATCCAGATTGGTTTTGTCCACGCCCACATAAGGTACGCGGATATTTCTGTTTGCATCAAGTTTGTAGGCGGAAGAAGCGGCCGGATCTTTACCTGCGGCCAAGTCTACTGCCAGAGCGTATACCGCTTTAGCCTGTGTTTCGCCGTCGTTCAATACCGAACCGGCCAGCGTATCGGCCTTAATCATTTGCAGGGCTTCAGGCAGTGCGTCTACACCGAAGGTCGGCAGGACTTTACCTTGTGCCTTCATGGCTTCTACAGCACCCATCGCCATACCGTCGTTGTTGGAAATAACCACTTCGATGTCTTTACCCGAAGTACCGGACAACCATGCCTGCATGATGTCTTTGGCTTTGGCTGCGTCCCACATGCCGGTGTCCAACTGCAGTTGTTTGGTTTTGATGCCGTCGGCGTTCAATTTTTCAACCACATATTTGGTACGCGCTTCGGCATCAGGGTGGCCCGGCTCGCCTTTCAGCAGAACGAAATCAACCACGCCGTCTTTGTTCAAGTCCCATTCCGGATGCTCTTTCCACATTTTGCCAATCAAAGATGCCTGGATTTCGCCTGACTCCTGAGGATTGGTACCGACAAAATAAGCCTTATCATAGCTTTTCAGAGCGGCTTCGCCAGGGTCTTTATTGAAGAAAATGACCGGAACGCCGGCGGCTTTTGCCTTCTCGATAATCGTGCTGCCTGCGGCAGGATCGACTAGGTTGATGGCCAAAACTTTTGCACCTTTGGCGAGCATTACATCCACTTGATCGTTTTGCGTGGATTGGTTGTTCTGCGAATCGTTCATCAACAATTCGGCATTTTTCGCCGCAGCCGCTTCGCCTTCCAATGATTTACGCATCAGCGACATGAAGTTGTCGTCATATTTATAGATGGTTACACCGATTTTAGGCGCATCGCCGGCAGGCTTTCCGCCTTCAGCTTGGGATGCGTTTTGGCTGCCGCCGTTACAGGCGGTCAAACCCAATACTGCAGCCAATGCTGCGGCGGTCAATGTTTTCTGGAAATTCATAAAAACTGTCTCCGTATTTTTTGTTGCTGCGGTGCGGTAGGCCGTCTGAAAAATCCGCCCTCCGCGTCTATGGTGCCTCTCGGCAAAACAGGCGGCAGTTTGAATTAAAATGCCTGATTTGTAAATTACCCATACGGATTTTCTGATAATTTCTGACACCTTCTAACAACAATTTATCGTCTTTTTACTAAAATTCCCGCATAAAATAAAAAATGTACCTTTTTTCGCCAATAAGGCCGTCTGAAAGATCTTTTCAGACGACCTTATTGGGGAGCATCAATCTAATCAATCAGCGCATCATGACGATGATTGCGGTAGTGTTTGTATTTCACTGCATAAGCGGCAACAGTCGGCACCAAAGCCAAAACAATCTTAAAAGTCCAAGATGCAAACCACGGCTTGTTAATCACAATTGTGTCGGCAACAGCCCCTGGCTCGACAAACTTACTCACGGCATACCAATCCAACAGCGGCCACCAACATGCAGTCAGCAACCCGAGAAACAAAGGCCAAATCAGGCGAATGCGATCCCGCTGCCATAACAAAAACAAAACTGCCGCCCAAATCAGCGTAAGCGTGCAAATCAACAAGGCAGTATGCACCGGCGCACCAAAATAAGAAGCCGCAAAATAAGTCAGCACCACCCATAAAGCGGCCAACACCGCCATAATCAATTCTTCCGGACGTTTGAACATAATAAAAATCCTTGCAGACCAATCGCTGTGAATATACCGCAAATCGACCGTTTTGGATATGGTGTAAAATCCCGCTTTTGTCATTTCTTGAGATGAAAGCATGAAACTGAAATCCTTTTTGCGTAAGGCCGAATCGGTTCTGAACCGCCTGGATGCCTGGCTGCCGCCCGAAACCCGCGAACCGGACTGGAATGCCGGCGCCTTCCGATGGCAAAAGGCCGGCAACAAAGGAATTTTGGAAAGCCTGCCCGCACCGCATACCTTCCCATTATCCCGCCTGGCAGCGGTAGACAACCAAACCGCCAAGCTGGTCCGCAACACCGAACAGTTCCTGGCAGGCCGCCCCGCCAACAATGTCCTGCTGACCGGATCGCGCGGCACCGGCAAATCGTCATTAGTCAAAGCATTGCTGCATGAATACGGCGCGAGCGGCCTGCGACTGATCGAAGTAGACAAAAGCGACCTGACCACCCTGCCCGCCCTGTTGCAACTACTGGCTTCCCGTCCGGAAAAATTTATTGTTTTTTGCGACGATTTATCTTTCGAAGACGGCGAAGACGGCTACAAGGCATTAAAGACCGCTTTGGACGGCGGCCTGTCCCAACGCTGTGCCAATGTTTTGGTGTATGCCACGTCAAACCGCCGCCACCTGATGCCTGAATATATGGATGAAAATACGGGACACACCGGCGTTCGCGGCGAAGTGCATGCCAAAGAGGCGGTGGAAGAAAAAATTTCCCTATCCGACAGATTCGGGCTGTGGCTGAGTTTTTATCCGTTTGACCAAAACGATTACCTTCAGGCAGTGGCGAACTGGTTGGAATATTACGGTGTGGATTTTGATGATACTGCACAACGGGCAGCATTGAATTGGTCTCAAATGCGAGGCGGGCGTTCCGGCCGCGTTGCCTGGCAATTTGCCTGCGACTGGGCAGGACGGCTGCCCCAAGACCGCAGTTTGAATCTGAGTTAATAAGGTTGCCGGCGTTTACGGAAAAGGCAAAAGCAGAGTTCAAGTAATGAAACGGCAAGGGGTTGTTGCGATATATAGACAATACAAAAACCGTTCGATGCTTACTTCCTTCGGGCTCCAATAGTCCCTCTCGGAACGCACGAACGGCTTAGCGGGAAATTATCCTTACTGTCTGCGCCTGCCAATAACCACCCAAAAGCATACACGGCTTTTATGCCCGTATCGGGTGCGCTACCGTGCTATTAAATGTGCTATTAAAAATGCCGACACCTCGACTTTTCATCTACGAAAGCAGCCGCTCATATTGATTTATCGAGGCACATCCATCAGGACTTGTCGGTTAGTGAAAGTCTGACCAGAATTAGATAATTTCAGGCTCTAACTCATGCAAAACCACCTGAAACTGCCCAACGGAGGATATGTTGCAGTTTGATAGAACAGGCAAACGGAAAAGCCGCAGATACACAAAACAAAGCATAATGCCGATTTACACTAAAATCCGCCATAAAAAGGCCGTCTGAAAATACCCACTGTCGCAGCAGGTATTTTCAGACGGCCTAACGTTCTTTTTTATGTGTTAGAAGGCAACATAATTGACGGGATTGACCGGCTTGCCATCTTGACGTACTTCGAAATGCAGCTTGACGCGGTCGGTATCGGTATTACCCATCCGCGCAATGGTTTGCCCGCGTTTTACCACTTCTCCTTCTTTCACCAACAAAGCCTGGTTATGGCCGTAGGCGGTCAGGTAGGTAGAATTGTGCTGGACGATAACCAAGTTGCCGTAGCCGCGCAATCCGTTGCCGGCATACACCACTTTACCGTCTGCGGCAGACACAACGGCCTGTCCGCTTGTTCCGGCAATATCGACACCCTTATTGCTGTTACTGTAATGGGCGATAATGTTACCGGCTGTAGGCCGCTGCCAAGTAATACCGGCTGCAGTGCGCACGCCTCCGGACGATCCGGCGGAAGAAACGAGCGGTGTCGGCGCGGACTGCTGTACGACACTCACCGGCGGCGTATTGACAGGTGCGCTGACCGGCGGATGGCTTGGTGCAGGCCTATGCACGACGGTTGAAGATGCCGGGGCAACATAGCCGGCCGGCTTCACGCGCAGGGTCTGGCCAACGCTGATATTGTTATCGGTCAAACCGTTCCAGGCACGCAAATTATCCTGAGTGATGTTGTAGCGTTTGGAAATATTATAGACGGTATCGCCGCGCACGACTTTGTGCGTCGCGGCATTAATGTCTACCGGCGCATATGAAGGCACATAGGTGCTTCCGGAAACCGAAGGTGAGGAAATTGTCGGCGGCGGTGTATAAACAGGGGCATTTCCGCCCATGTTTCCAACCGATGCGCTGGGTTCATAAGGCGCGGCACCGTAAGGATTGCCGCCTGTGATGCTGCTTTCGGTATTCTGCATGCCGACGCCGGTATTGGTGCCTTCCACTACAGGTGCGGCCGGCTGCTGAAGCCACGAACAAGCTCCCAACATCAAAACGGCTGCTAAGGAACCGGCTCTCAACGCAGTTTTTTTCAACATAATTTTTCTTACCTTTTGAGTTTCTTAAGTTAAGCGGACGCTATCATAATAAAACTAAGCCGCCTTCTCAAGTCCAAACCCTGCTGTATGGCCGAATATCGGGCAGTCAGACTGTAAAATCCCGTTATCCTTCACTCTGCTGCCAATAGCGCGCCGTTTCATGGAGCAGATTATAGGCTGTCAAATCAATCTGCAACGGCGTAACGGTAATAAAACCGGCGGCACATTCGGCAAAATCGGTTCCATCTTCCCGGTCTGCAGCTTCTCCTGCGGCACCAATCCAATAAACCTTTTCCCCCCTCGGGTTGTGCATCGGCACAATACTCTGTTCGTGATGACGCCTCCCCAGCCGCGTGATCCTGCATCCGCGCAAATCTTCGGCGGCAACGGCAGGGATATTGACGTTCCACAAAACCGGCTGTTGCGGTGGATTCGCCGTCAATTTTTCCAATAACTGCCATGCCGCCTTCTCGGCAGTCGGCCAATAGCGGTCGGTATGGTCGTTTAAGGAAAAGGCCACAGCGGGGAAACCGAGCAAATAGGCTTCGGTTGCTGCCGCCACCGTGCCCGAATACAGGGTATCGTCCCCCATATTCGCACCGTGATTGATGCCGGACAACACCAAGTCGGGCTTGAATTCGGGCAGTGCATGTAACGCCAAATGGATGCAGTCGGTCGGCGTGCCGCTGACATAGTAAAAGCCGTTTTCCGCCTGTCTGAGCTGCAACGGCCTGTCCAGAGTCAGCGAGTTGCTGACCCCGCTGCGGTTACGCTCCGGTGCCACAACGCGCACATTGGCAAACTCGGCCGCCACTCTGGCCAAAACGGCAATCCCTTGAGCAAGATAGCCGTCGTCGTTGCAAATCAGGATGTTCATTATTGCTCTCCGTTTTTAAATCTGTTGTTTGATGCTGATATGAAGGCCGCCTGAAACCCGAATAATGTTTTCAGACGGCCTGTTATCATGGATAAAAGCCGATTTAATACCCCGAACCGCCATACTCGCACAATATCAATTCCGCAGCCGCCAAACCGCTCTGCACTGCGGCCTCCAAGGTGGCGGGATAACGCGGATGCAGGTAATCGCCTGCGGGATAAATACCGTTTTGCTGCAACCACCGGCAATCGGGCAGCGGCCTGTTTGCATAAGAGGCGGCAGTTGCCCGTTTTTCCGTAATGACTTTTGCCGCAATCGGGGTGCCGATTTCGGGACAAATGCGGTGCAAATCCGCATCGGCACGCCGTATCCATTCTTCCGCCGACAAGCGTCCGACATGCTCGGATACGCTAATGACTGCCGCCACTTCGCGGTCGGAAGCACCTAGGCAGCCGCGTCGGAAAAACCACTGTACCGTACCTTCGGCCAAACCGGTCATTACCGACGGCAAGCGGACTGTTTCGGCATAGCGCAGGTAAACCGTTGTAATGGCATGGTACCGGATACCTTCAAAAGCCGTCTGAATATCCTCAGGTGTTTCAGACGGCATTAAAGCGGAAATATGATAAGGAGCAACCGCCGCCACCACTGCATCAAATGGTTCGCCGTTTACAGCCACACGTCCGCCCGGCAACAGGGCCAAACGGCCGACGCGCTGTTCGAAATACAGACGAACCCCGTGTCGGCGTAAAAAACGGATTGCCGGTTCGACCAATAAAGTATTCAAATCGGTTTTTGGCAACAGATAGTCAGCAGCATGTTTATCCGCCCATACGCCGTCTTCCAATACCGCCCGTAAAACACGCAGGCTGGCATCCTCAATCGGCGTATTCAATGCCCCCAACACCAGCGGCCGCCAAAATCCTGCCAATAATTTTTGCGGGCATTGTTGGGAACGCAGCCATTTGCCTACAGGAACATCTTCACCATGCCATATGCGCAGATTCCGCATCTGTTTTAACAATGCGGCCTTATCCGACCAACGGACGTTTTTTGCCCCTAACACACCCCATAAAAGATGCAGAGGCGCAGGCAGAGAGGCCGTCTGAAACTGTAATCCGTCGGCCAAATGCCATTGCAGCGGCAATCTGACACAATCATGCCGGTAATCAGCCCCGATTTTATCCATCAGATGACGGACACCGCGATAGGCGTACATCATAATATGTTGGCCGTTATCCAAAAAGCTGAAGCCCGCATTATCCGCCGCCAACGCCCGCGCCCTGCCCCCGGCCGTTTTACCGGCCTCAAACATTGTTACATCTGCTTTTCCGGCCAGATTAACCGCAGCCGACAAACCGCTCCAACCCGCACCGATAACCGCTATTTTCCGCTTCACGCTCATGGTCTGAATCCAAATAACCAAGTTTTCAATGCAATCCGTTTTTTTCTCGGCCCCGGGATTGCAATTTTGTAACGCAACACATTTCCCAAGCCGTCCCTACGGATTTCCTGCAATAAAGCATAATATATCGCCGCCATAATCAAGCCCGCTTTCTGCCTGCGGCAATCCTCATCAGGTAAAAGATCACGCGCTTCACGATAAAGATTTTGCGCCCGTGTGTATTGAAAATTCATAAATTCGATAAATTCAGCTGAAGATTCGGCGCGCAATACCGTCTGTTCTGCAATACCAAAACGTTCCAGCTCATCCTGCGGGAGGTAAATTCTGCCCATCCGCGCATCCTCGCCAACATCCCGGATAATATTGGTCAGCTGCAAAGCCAATCCTTGTTTTTCGGCATACAGTAAAGTTTGCTCATTATCAAATCCCAAAATCCGTGCAATCAACCTGCCTACCACTCCGGCTACCCGATAACAATAAACCGACAGCTCGCCAAAATCGGGATACCTTACTTGCCGAAGATCCATTTGCATGCCCTCGATAATTTCCTCCAACTCGGCTTGAGGCAGAGAAAATTCGATAACAATATGTTTTAACGTCTGATTAACCGGATGCTCCGGTAGACCGTCTGAAAATACCTTGGCCAAATCCCCCCGCCACCATTGCAAGCCCATTGCCGCCACTTGCTTATCGGCACAATCGTCCACTACATCGTCCAGTTCGCGGCAAAATGCATATAAGGCAATCAGAGCATTTTGCCTATTTCGCGGTAAAAAACGAAAACCGGAAACAAAGCTGGAACCGCTTTCGGAAACTTTGTTACGGCAATAATCAAGGGGCTGCATATTTGTTTTTGAAAAGTACCAACTAAAAAGGCGATTGTAGTGTGATTTATAAAATGAAACAAACCCGCAATACTACTTGCGGGTTTGTTTTCAATACCTTTATTTACACGGAGCAGAAGTTTGAAATGCCTTTGCTGCTGCAATATTCTCGTCACGAGTGCCATCCATACAAGAATAACTTGCGCCCTGGCTACTTACCCATGCAGTATAGCTGTACCCCGATTTTTTAGGCTCCGCATAAATCCTAATGCCAACAGGATAACCTTTATCTTTCTTTCCCTGCCTAATAAATTCAGTAGTAAAAGTATATTTTGCTTTGAGATCGCCATCAATCATGTTTGCAATCTCGGTATTTAAAGTAGCCTCGGTTTTATTTTGTAAATAAGATGGTTCTTTAACCAATTCTGTTTTGATAAGATCCGCAACGCTAGCCATCTTTGATCTTGCATTCACAAGATCACCCTTCTCGATATATTTTGTGTATGAAGGCAAAGCAATTGATGCCAGTATCGCAATAATTGCAACAGTAACCATCATTTCAACCAAGGTAAAACCAAGCTGCCTACTTGAAGCTTTCATTACGTTTTCCTTAAATATCCGCCGCAACATATGATTGCAAGGTGACAACTGTATTAGTATTCTCCCCCCACGCCCTCGCAGTAACTCGATAAACAATCTGCTCAGTACCATCCGAAATCCATTCAATTACATACTTCGGTTTTTTATTCAATACGGTATCTGCAGCATATTCTTTACCGTTTGTTTCCAGTAAACTATTACTCCCTCCCTCCCAAACGGCCTGTTTAGATTTCGATGGCAGGCACAAGCCATTATCGCAATTAGAAGTAAATTGTGCTTTTTTATCAAGATCAACTAAATCTTGATCTACAATAGCTTGCTCTCCTTGACGTAAAGCTGCCTCCGCAATCTGCATTGTCATTTTACGATCTGCATCATTACTACTCAGCCGACTTTCAGTATTGAATAGCTGTGCCGCAGCCAAAACTAAAATAGCGAGCACCAACATCATAATCATCACAATAGGAAGAGAAAATCCTTTTACATTATCTTGGCTCTTCATTAATTTGCATCCTCTTGGAAATTGCGTTCTGCACATGAGTTGCCTCCACGTATAGTTGCATTGATGTAATAAGTTTGAACATCAGATTCAGAATTATTAGCTGCTTTACCGCCCTTAACCGCTCCATCGTTACCGGAACCTCGCAATTTCATTCTTAGCAAAGCAGGGGATAAGGCCGTTTTATCACTTTCGATATCATTAACGAATTTGATTTTCGCATCATTTTGCATAGATTTACATCCTGGAGATTGAACATATCCAAACTCTAGCTTCCAAGATGTAACCCCTGCCAATAACAATTGAGGCTTACCAAGCTCTCCAGTTGTCGGATTTAACTGGAATAAATAAAGTCCTTCCTCCCCACCTGTAGGAGCACCAATCGCATATACATTAACTACCTGCCTAAATACGGATATTTCTGATTGGAGCTTAGGATTAACTTGAGTGTCATGATCAGGACTCAGATTAGGGGACAAATCTTTAACGGTTAGCTCACTACCATTCAACTCCTTAGTACTACTAGGAAATCTCTCTAATGATGAACAGGTGCTAACAATGATGGGAGCTTTAGTTTGTTTATTCAACTCCGCCAACTCACCACCTTTCTCAATCTGTACAGAAAAACTATTTGCACCACTGGACGAATACCCGCTACTTGAACCAATTCCATAAGTAAAAAGCAGAACTTTCGAACTAGACTTACTAATAGTAAATTCAGGCAGTGATAAGATGGTTCCATCCAAGTATTTAACGCCTTGATTTTGATTATTGTACTCCAAAGCTCCTAATACATTAGCAGTGCCATGATCTTTCAATTTTGTTTGATTACTCGCAGCCGTTTTTGCTAAATTGAAGCAACCAAACGAACCTGCCATTCTAGCATCACGCACAATCATATTGGTTGCATTGCGCAAATCATTTTGCACCTGTAGACGCCCCTTTGCCACCTGACTGAGTTTTTGTGTAGTGACAAAGCCTGATCCTGCTGCAATCAACACAATAATGCTCAATGCACTGGCAACAAGTAGTTCAATTAAAGTAAATCCCGTAATTTTTTTAGGTAAGACGGTATATCGATTGTTTTGCCGTTTCATAAAATTTACTCTCCGTCTCGAATATAAGTTTGATAACTAACCGTTTGCGCCTTATCTGTATTTTTATCTGACAAAGGCTGAACCAACCAAGCAATTTTTATTGCCACCTTATTACTTGCCTTATTATCACAACCCCAATCTGAAACCTCACCAGTATCCGGATCTATTGCAATAGCTGTTTTCAAACTATTAGTCTTACAAATCTTCGTTCTAACATTCATATCGCCTAGCTTGCTTGCATTTAATTCGGCATTAAATTCTTTCAACTGTTTCAAAGCAAGGTTGGTAGTATCATAGCTATCATTAGAATCTCGCTCAGCATCAGGAAGTGGATCTTTTTCAATAATATAATGGTCATATTTCCTTTTAGTCCAAACACCATCACTACCAACCAACTCCAATTGCGGATTAGCTGTCATACCCTCAATCAAATTTTGGGCAGCCTGTGCTGCAATGCTCTGTGTTTCAGCATCCCTAACACTACCTACCGAACGCAGCTGTGTTGCCAGCAATGCCAAAATACCCAAAGCCAAGACCACAACAGAAATCAAAACCTCAATTAAAGCAAAACCCTGCTGTTGGAATCCAATTCCCATATATTTATTTATTTTCATATTAACATCCACCATACTCATTACATGTTGCGCCAGTTAAATCGACATCGTACTTACAAGCCGGACGGCTATCGCCATTGGCACAAAAACTAACTTGCCCTCCTGATACCAGCAAAGTTACCGCTCTACGCTCACCCGTTTCTTTATCTTTCGCCTCATTATCGGTAAAGGTAAATTTAGTAAAACCGCCAACAGGATAACCAACGCCCATATTTCCTGAACTGTCAGCAATATATCTTTTTATTGAGCCATCTGGAAAAAATGCCAATATTTTTGCATCCTTTTCTGCCTTTATATCTTTTCCATCAAATCCCACATTTCTAATTTGATAACGAACTTTTATCTGATCTTTGGCTTTATTCATTACTACTGTACGTAAAGATTCATCCTTACTCCTTTCGTATTTTTGATCATACTCTGGTGAATCAGCCCATACAGCATATCCCGAACCTGCATAAGTACTCTTACAATACTGATCCGGCTTACCATCTGTCTTAATTTGTACTGGGCACAGATAAACTGGCTTATTTAACCTTGCTGCCTCTGCCCTAGCGAACCTGATTTGACTAGCCACTTTTTCAGCTACTGATGCAACACGCCTCTTAGCAACCCATTCTGCAAAATTTGGAATAGCAATTGCTGCCATTATGGCCATAATAGCTATTGTCACCATCAATTCAATCAGGGTAAAACCCTTTTGCCTAGATCCCATAATTCATTCCCAACTTTCAATTGTTTTCGCAGTATTTTTATTCCATTATTCTAAACGATAATGGAGCTTATATTCCAGTATTCTAGAAAATTTTAATTGATCTCTAATGGATAAACTTACTCGTCCATCATGGCCGCATCCGGCACATATGCCGCATTATCGAATTTGGTAAACTGCCCCATCCAAGTCAGATAAACCTTCCCAACCGGGCCGTTACGATGTTTGCCGATAATACATTCGGCCAAACCCTTCATTGGTGACTCAGGATTGTAGTATTCGTCTCGATACATGAACATAATCAAATCCGCATCTTGCTCAATCGCCCCCGACTCACGCAGATCCGACATCATCGGCCTCTTATCAGTTCTCTGCTCGACCGAACGGCTCAATTGCGACAATGCGATAATCGGTACTTGCAACTCTTTGGCCAAGGATTTTAATGAGCGGGAAATTTCTCCCAATGCGGCGGCACGGTTGTCCGTTTTTCCCGAACTTTCCATCAACTGCAAGTAGTCGATAACAATCAAGCCCAATTTGCCGCCAAACTGCCTTGCCAACCTACGGGCGCGGGCGCGTAATTCCAAAGCGGTCAGCCCTGCGGTTTCATCAATAAACATCGGCGCATCGGCCAGTTTGTTGACTGCCTCGTTCAAACGTCCCCAATGTTCATCCTGCAACGCACCCGTTTTCAAGATATGCTGATCCAAACGGCCGACCGAACCCAGCATACGCATCACCAACTGCGCGCCGCCCATCTCCATTGAAAACACGGCTACCGGCAATTTACTTTCCACTGCGACATGCTCGGCAATATTGATGGAAAACGCTGTTTTACCCATCGATGGCCGGCCGGCCACGATAATCAAATCTCCCGGCTGCAAACCGGATGTTTTCTTATCCAAGTCGATAAATCCGGTAGGAACCCCGGTTACTTCGTCCGGATTGTCGCGTGCATAAAGCATGTCGATGCGTTCGACAACTTCTTTCAGCAAATCCGGCAATTCCAAAAAACCCTGTTTCGACTTGGCTGTGCTTTCTGCAATTTGGAAAACTTTGTTTTCCGCTTCGTCCAGCAGCTGGGCTGCGTCTTTTCCTTGCGGATTATAGGCATTTCTAGCAATTTCCGTGCCGACTTCAGCCAATTGCCGCATCACGGACTTCTCCCGCACGATTTCGGCATAACGTCTGATATTTGCGGCAGACGGCGTATTTTGTGCCAATGTAATCAGATAATTGAAGCCGCCTACCGCTTCCAACTCGTCATTTCTCTCCAGCCACTCCTGAACCGTAATGATGTCCGCAGGGCGACTTTCGTTAATTAGTGCCGCAATTGTGCGGAAAATTACCCGATGTTCATGCCGGTAAAAGTCCTCTCTGGCAACCACGTCGGCAATGCGGTCCCACGCGCTGTTTTCCAGCAGCAATCCACCCAAAACCGACTGTTCCGCTTCGACAGAATGCGGCGGCAACGACAGGGCAGCCACTTCGTTTAAGCCGTCATCCGCATAATCGGCATATTGTTGTTCCATTTTTTTCACCAAAATAAACCGGGACGGGCATTATAACGGAAATGGTCCGGGCAAACCCGTTCCGGTTCGCTCGGACCATTTCCGTTATTTATCAGTCACCGAATTCAATTAACTCAAACTCGTCTTTACCGGCAAAACATTCCGGACACTCCCAATCGTCGGGCAAATCGGCGAATTTCGTTCCCGGGGCGATGCCGCGCTTGGGGTCGCCGAATTCTTCATCATAAATCCATTCACATAATACGCATACATATTGAGCCATTTCCCATATCCTTAATGTGACGGCGGGCAAACACAGCATCCGTCCGTTTATAGTGGAACTGCCAATCAGCCGACGCGGCCTTCGCTTTGATTACCGCATCAGCAGATGAATCGCTCCTTACATGACGAACGCACCGATTTTTGAACGTGAAAACCAGAGGAAATCCTACACTTCCCGTCCGGCAGATTAGGCCGTCTGAACAAACGCCCCATCTATCTCACCTCATCGGCCATGCGCCTGAACCAGCCCGTCCGCATACCGTTGCTGTCAAAAAAGGCCGTCTGAAACGGCCTTTTCACCTGTTCGTCGGTATTGTACCGACAGTTTGACGACGGATACAGGGTTAAATGGAAAACTCTCCCTCGCCGATAAATTCCAATTCGCTGATTTCTTTGCGCAGATGTTTGATTGCGGGCGTAACGATGGCGACAAACATGGCCTCACGCACCCTCCGTTGCACCGGGCTGCTCATCAAATAACCTGCGGCACCGGCGTGCAGTGCGGCCGACTGGGCGGCATCCAAACACAGCCAGGCGGCAGCTTCGCGCAAACGCAGGGTTTCCAACAATTCGGGTTCGTTGCGGTAGGCGGCATCTGCCAGCTCGATGGTGCGCGACAAGGCCGTCTGAAAACGGTTATTCAGCTCGTCGTAACCGTTATCAAGGAAGTCGTTGGTTTCGCTGCCTGCATTCGAAGCGGCGATTTCGGCCAGACAGCCGTCGATAATACCGGCACCGATGCCGATTTGCAGCAGGATAAAACCGGCCTTGATGGATTTGATATACGTTTCAAACTGTTCCGGCTGTGCGATAACATCTTCATTCGGCACAAAAACGTTTTCAAATTTAATGGCAAACGTGCGCGTGCCTTCCAAGCCGCAGAATTCCGGGCACGGAATCAGCGACACGCCTTCGCGGCCGCCGCCGGTGATGAACATCACATATTCTTCGCCCAACTGCGCCGTATTCGCCCAAATATGGTTGTCGCCCAAATTCGATACCCACGGCAGGATGCCGTTGACGCGGTAACCGCCCTCGACACGCTCCGCCTGCAACTGATGCTTCTCGATTCCGGCCAAATGTTTGACCGTATTCGACATTCCCGTTCCTGCCAGCACGCGTCCGTTCAACACGTCGGACAGATAACGGCGTTTCACTTCCGCGTTCGGCGTTTGGTGCAGATACCAGGCGCAGGCGGCCTGACACCAGGCGGAAAACGCAGTGGCACCGCATACTTTACCGATCTCGCGCAACACTTCGATTTGCACGGCCAGACCAAGCGCACTGCCGCCCTCTTCCGCACTGCCTGCGGCGGCAAAACCGCCTATCCCGCCCAATTCGCGTAAAAAGGCTTCGGGGTAAAGTCCCTTGCGGTCGATGTCTTCCGCCAAGGGTTTCAGTTTGGTCTGCACCAGTTCGGCAACGTGTTTCAAAAGGGTTTCGCGGGACATAATATTCTCCAGATTGTGAAGGTGGGGCGTTCGTCAGCTTGAAGGCCGTCTGAAAGTGTCCGCTTGGTGAAGCGGGAAATTTTCAGACGGCCTTTCATCATGCAAACCTGTTTTTAGGCGTAGGCTTGCAATTCGGGATTGATTTCGGTGCGCGCCAGATTGTTGGTGTAATTGCACAGGGTGGCCAAGGCTACGCCCAGTACGACCTCAACCGCCTGCTGTTGATTGTAGCCGGCATCGAAAAAGGCTTTCAGTTCTTCGTCGGACACATTGCCTTTTTGCGCCATAACTTGCTGTGTGAAGTTTGAAAGGGCGTTCAATTTGGCATCGGCAATCGGCGCTACCGCACGCACTGCCTGAATTTCTTCTTCTTTCAACAGTTTTTTCAAAGTTGCCAATTTGGTGTGTCCGGCCACGCAGAAGCCGCATTGGTTGATTTTAGCCGCCAAAATCTGCACCACTTCGCGCTCGCCTGCGGTCAGCGAAGTTTCGCCGTTGAGCTTGCCGACTTCCTGATAAAAAGCCAGGGCTTCGGGCGAATTGGCCAATACGCCGATCAGGTTCGGCAGGAAGCCGTTGTTTTTTAAAGCCGCCTCAACGCGTGGTTTTGCTTTTTCCGGTGCGCTTTCAACGGTATGGATGGTTAAACGTGCCATATCTGTATTCCTTTTTTGAGTGTGTCGTTGCAATTAAAAGACGGCGGATGATACGGCAAAGCCGAAATCGGGGAAAAGAACATTTCGTCCGCACGTTCAAACCAAAAGTTATAAAGAGGCCGTCTGAAAATGCCGGATTGCCCAACCCGCAACATTTTCAGACGGCCTCTTATATTGAAACAGCCTTTAATTCAATACTGTACCGACCATTCGGTGTTGCCGCCGGCACGCATCGGTATCAGTTTACCTTCGCCGTAGGGAATACTGTCGGGGACACGCTGCGACTGTTTGACCAGTGTGATTTGCCGCGTGTTGAACGGCAGGCCGTAGAAGCGCGCGCCGTTTTGCGAGGCAAAGGCTTCGAGTTTGTCCAACGCGCCCGCCTGTTCGAATATTTCGGCATACAGCTCGACGGCGGTTGCCGCGCTGAACATGCCCGCGCAGCCGCAGGCGTTTTCTTTGGCCGATTGGGCATGTGGGGCGGAGTCCGTACCCAAGAAGAATTTGTGCGCTTTCTCACCGGTTACGGCGGCCACCAGGGCCTGCCTGTGGCTTTCGCGTTTCAATACCGGCAGGCAGTAATGATGCGGGTGTACGCCGCCGACCAGCAAATCATTGCGGTTGAGCAGCAGGTGCTGCGGGGTAACGGTGGCGGCCACATTGTCGCCTGCTTCCAAAACAAGGCGCGCGGCTTCGGCGGTGGTGATGTGTTCGAACACGACTTTCAGATTCGGCACTTGTGCCAAAACGGGTTTCATCACGCGATCGATGAAAGCGGCTTCGCGGTCGAAGATGTCGATGTCGGAATCGGTTACTTCGCCGTGAACCAAAAAGCGCATGTCTTGCGCGGCGATTTCGTGCAACACCGGCAACAGTTTGAATAAATCGGTTACGCCGGAATCGGAATTGGTGGTGGCACCCGCCGGATAAAGTTTGAAGGCCACGATACCGGCCGCTTTGGCTTCACGCACAAGCTCGGGCGTGGCCTTGTCGGTCAGATAAAGCGTCATCAACGGCTCAAACGTGCTGCCTTCGGGCAGGGCGGCAATGATGCGCTGTTTGTAGGCCAGCGCGTCGGCCACGCTGACGACGGGCGGCTTCAAGTTGGGCATGATGACGGCGCGGCCCATTTGGCGGGCGGTAAACGGCAGTACGGCTCGGAGCGCGTCGCTGTCGCGCAAGTGAAGGTGCATATCGTCGGGCTGGATAATGGTCAGGGTTTGCATGGCTGTTCTTTTAGTGGGTTGATGGATGGTTCGGGCTGCAACGACCCGTGTGTTTTCAGACGGCCTTTCTTCTCCGTCTGATACCGCGCAATTATATAGTGAAATGCCGGAATCCCGGCAATAAGGCGGAAAGGCCGTCTGAAAGGCCTCCGCTTCCCGCGAAGCACAACCTTTCAGACGGCCTTTCCATTGAAACCGGCTTAATGGTTATCCAAATCCAAATCAGCCTTATATTCGATGCGGTGTCCCTTGTCCTCAATCGAGACATCCAATTCCTGATTGCCGCGTTTGAATTTCAAATCGGCATCGTCGTGTTTGATTTTCGATTCGACAATCTGAAAACCATGGCTGCGTGCATAGGCGATGACTTTTTCCGCCAGCGAAGGAATGGAAATGCGTTTGCCGGGCAACTCGGCTTCATATTCGAACTCCCCGCTTCCCTGATGATGGGCTTTCACTGTTCGCGCGCCGATCGGTTTGTATATTTCAGACGGCACGGGCGCGGCAAACGCGGCGGCGGAAAAAAGGGACAGGATGCCGGTCAGCAGCAAGGTCTTTGTTTTATACATATGCTCACTTCCTTTTAAGATCGGGCAGACAAACTGCCTGTTCGAAAGGCTGTCATCCTAATCGGAGCACAAACGGGCAATCAAGTGGGGAAACATGCTTTTACCAGCAGCCGACCTGCCTTGCCGTGCCTTTACACGGCTTTTCACTCGGCGATCGTGCCGCAAAACGGCGTTGCCGTTTCCGCATCAACAGGACGCTTCCTTTTGATTTGAATTGGCTGAAAAATGGGAAAGGCCGTCTGAAACAGGGTTTCAGACGGCCTTTAACCGTTGCGGAAAACTACGCTTCTTTATTTTCGGTCGCTTTTTGACGCAGGCGCAGGCTCAATTCGCGCAGTTGTTTGTCGTCCACCGCATTCGGTGCATTAGTCAGCAGACATTGGGCGCGTTGGGTTTTCGGGAAGGCAATCACGTCGCGGATGGACTCGGCGCCGGTCATCAGCGTTACCAAACGGTCAAGGCCGAATGCCAAACCGCCGTGTGGTGGCGCGCCGAATTTCAGGTTGTCCAAGAGGAAGCCGAATTTGTTTTGCTGCTCTTCAGGCGTGATTTTCAGCGCGGCGAACACTTTTTCCTGAATGTCGGCGCGGTGGATACGGATGGAGCCGCCGCCGATTTCCCAGCCGTTGAGCACCATGTCGTAGGCGCGGGCCAGGCAGTTTTCAGGGTCGGATTCCATTAGGTCTTCATGGCCGGGTTTGGGCGAGGTGAACGGATGGTGCATGGCTGCCCAGCGGTCGCCGTCTTCGTCGTATTCGAACATCGGGAAATCGACGACCCACAAAGGTTTCCATTCGTCCACGAAGTAGCCGTTTTCCGCGCCGTGTTCCAAACCGACTTTGATACGCAGTGCGCCGATGGCTTCGTTCACAACTTTGGCTTTGTCTGCGCCGAAGAAGATGATGTCACCGTTTTGCGCGCCGGTACGTTCGATGATTTCTTTCAGGGCATTTTCAGACAGGAATTTCACGATTGGAGATTGCAGACCGCTGTCTTCGCCGTTGGAAAGGTTGCCGACATCGTTCACTTTGATGTACGCCAAACCTTTCGCGCCGTAGATGCCGACAAATTTGGTGTATTCGTCGATTTCCTTGCGGCTGAATTTCGCGCCGTTCGGTACGCGCAGGGCAACCACGCGGCCGCCTTTCATGTCGGCGACGCCACGGAAGACTTTGAATTCTTCCGTTTTCATCAGGTCGGTCAGCTCGGTGAATTTCAGGCTGATGCGCATATCGGGTTTGTCGGAGCCGTAGTAGAACATGGCTTCGGCGTAAGGCATACGCGGGAAATCGCCCAAGTCCACGCCCAACGCGTCTTGGAAAACTTGTTTTGCCATGCCTTCGGTGATGTCCATGATTTCATCCTCGTTCAAGAACGAGGTTTCCAAGTCGATTTGGGTGAATTCAGGCTGGCGGTCGGCGCGCAAGTCTTCGTCGCGGAAGCACTTGGTAATTTGGTAGTAACGGTCGAAACCCGCCACCATCAACAGTTGTTTGAACAATTGCGGCGATTGCGGCAGCGCGAAAAACTCGCCCGGATGAACGCGGCTCGGCACGAGGTAGTCGCGCGCACCTTCAGGCGTGGAGCGGGTCAGCATCGGGGTTTCGATGTCGATGAAACCTTGCGCGTCCAAATAACGGCGAACGCCCATAGCGACTTGATAACGCAGGCGCAGGTTGCGCTGCATCACCGGACGGCGCAGGTCGATAACGCGGTTGGTCAGGCGCACGTTTTCGCTGATGTTTTCGTCGTCGATTTGGAACGGCGGCGTAGCGGCGGCGTTCAACACTTCGATTTCTTTGGCGAGGATTTCGATTTTGCCGGAAATCATTTTGTCGTTGGTCGTGCCTTCAGGACGGTTGCGCACGCGGCCGGTAATGCTCAAAACGTATTCGTTGCGGGCGGAATCGGCAGTGGCAAACGCTTCGGGCGTATCGGGGTCAATCACGACTTGGACAATGCCTTCGCGGTCGCGCAGGTCGATAAAAATCACACCGCCGTGGTCGCGCCGGCGGTGCACCCAGCCTTTGACGGTTACGGTTTGGTCTAAGTATTGCTCGCTGATCAGGCCGCAATAGTTGGTACGCATAAAATCACCTTTTTATGATTGTTCAATTTGAAAAGAAAGAAAAGGCCGTCTGAAAAGACACCTTAATTGTTTTGTTCCGTATCGCCGTTTTCAGATGGCCTGTATTCGGCAAAAGCTTTTGCCGGCACTTCATCGGGTATCACCATGCCCAGCGAAATCACATATTTCAATGCGTCGTCCACGCTCATGTCGAGTTCGCGCACATCGCCCTTTTTCACCATGATGTAATAGCCGCCGGTCGGATTGGGCGTGGTCGGTACATAAACGGGAATATAGCCTTCTTGTGCCGGCAGGGCGGAGGCAACGCTTTCGGCCAAAGCACCGGATACGAATCCGATCGTCCAAATATCCGGCTGCGGAAAAGGAACCAAAACCGGCGTTTTAAACGAGCGGCTGTTGTCGGAAAATAAGGATTCGGATACTTTTTTTACGCTGGAATAGATGGATTTCACCACCGGGATACGCCCCAAAAGCGAATCCCACCCCTCCAAAATCTTGCGTCCCAGCATATTGGCGGCAAACACGCCGGTAATCAATAAGACGACTACGGCCACAAGGAATCCGGTTCCCGGCAGATGGAAGCCGAGGTAGCGTTCCGGCTGCCATTGCGCCGGAATCAATGCCGCCAACTGATCGGTCGCGGAAATGATATAACCGATTACCCACACGGTAACGGCAATCGGCGTCCATACCAGAACGCCGGTAATCAGGTATTTTTTCAGCGCTTTGCCAATACCGCCTTCTTGTTTTTTGTCTGCCATGCCTTTGTTCTATGTGGAGCAGGCTGCGCATTATACGCCGCCGTTTTGAAAGAAACGAATTTTTCAGACGGCCTCCGGGTATCTTTGAAAGAGGCCGTCTGAAAGTTTTAAAAACCGTCCCAACCGTTGAACATCAAACCGAAACCGATGCCGCTTTGTTTGTGGTTATAGTCAATCAGGCTCTCGCCGTAACCGTGAAAGCCGCGCACCACTCCCTGAAGTTTGCCCTTGATGGGGAAAGTGTAGGCCGCCTCCGCCGCGCCATAGCCGCTTTTCGGGTTGTAGCGCAAAGTGGTCGAAAAATTATGCTTGTCGTTCAGGCGGTATTGCAGTTTGACGTCGCCATAACCCAAATATTTGGTTAAATCGGGGTTATCGTTATCTTCGCCTCTGCTGTCGAAAAGCCTCATCCAAACGCGCGGGATAACCGTCAGCTTGCCCCACTCCATACCGGCCATTGCGTAAACTTTATTCCAAGAGCGCGACTCCGGCCTGCTTTGCCCGTTTGACTGATGGGCAAAACCAACACCCAACATACGGAGCCTGCCGCCCCATGGCAGCTGGGCCTTCACGGGCTGGGTAATGAAGATTTCAGGCTCGTAATCCGTATTGCGGAACGGCGCGGAACGGCGGCCTTGGTTATAAATCTGCCAATCGGATTTCTGGGTATAGCCAAACCATAAGTCAGCACGGCTTTTAAACAAATCTTCGGCAATTTTGCTCTTGAAAGAAACCTGCATTTTGGTTTCTATCCGTTTTTGATCCGAAAACCGTTCCTGCGAAGCCGCGCCCCGCGTTGGCGAAGACGGCGCATAATTCGGGCTGCTGTTGTACCATACGGGCATGAGGTACATCGGGTTGTGTTCCCGTACGGTTAAAATACCGTGCGGATCGTTGGCATCCAAATCGTACATCTGACTCAAAGGCGTATAGGCGGCTGCCGCATCGGCCAATTCTTGAGACGGCTCCGCCTGCCCTTCCGGCGTATCAAACACCAACGTCGCCTCTTTATTCCCTATACTCTGACGAACGCTCTGCACAACGTCGAGCTGAGGTTTGCCGTCAGCCTCATGCTCTGAAAGCGGCTGCTCCGGCGGCAATTGTGCGGCAAAAACCTTATCGTAACAGGCCAACCTTAAGGCATTGTCTTGCAATAATGTACATTGCAACGCGGCATCGTTGGCAACTGCGGCTGCCGGCAACGCGGCTGCAACAGCAAAAAGCAAAAAACGGTATTTATACATTCATCCACTCTGTTTTTATGCAGAATTGTCCGGTGTCGCCCCAATTACGCCACCATAAAAAACAACCCCCGCCAACCGCAAGGCGGCCGTCTCGGGGGCGTTGGTCGGCAAAGGCTGTTATGCCATTGCTTTGATTTTGGCAGACAGACGGCTTTTGTGTCGTGCTGCTTTATTTTTGTGGAATACGCCTTTGTCGGCAATGCGGTCCAACACTTTTACCGCGTCGCGGAATACGGATTGTGCTGCGGCTTTATCGCCTGCTTCAACAGCTTTCAAAACTTTTTTTACGGCAGTGCGGAACGCAGTACGCAAACTGGCGTTATGCGCGCGGTTTTTCACTGCCTGACGTGCACGCTTGCGGGCTTGTGCGCTATTGGCCATATCGGATATCTCCTGAATGAATTGAATTTCGTAAACGCGGCATTTTAATAACTAAACTGCCCAGATGCAAGGTTTTTATCGTAAAGGCTTTTTCAGACGGCCTCCTTTGTGTACGGTTGGACGCAAAACCGGCAAACCCCTCACAGGAAGTTATGTTTAATATTTTGATTTTTTGTAAAAATAACATTACAATCCCCGGCATCCTGCCGAACCGAATCAGTGCATACTGAAATAAACGGCAGGAAGCTTTTTTATCAACACCAAGGAATGATAGCCATCATGAAAAAAACTTTATTGACTGCAATGATTGCACTGGCTCTTGCCGCCTGCGGCGGAAAATCCGAACAGGCCGCCGATTCACAAAACAACGGTCAAACGCCTGCAACTGCTGCCAATAGCGGCGCTACCGACGCGCTGAATATCTACAACTGGTCGAATTATGTGGATGAAGACACCGTAGACGAATTCAAGCAAGCCAACAACTTGAAACTGGTTTACGACTTATACGAAAACAACGAAACGCTGGAAGCCAAAGTGCTGACAGGGAAATCGGGCTACGACTTGGTGGTTCCCGGCATTGCCTTCCTTCCGCGCCAAATTCAGGCCGGTGCCTATCAAAAAATCAATAAAGACCTAATCCCGAATTACAAAGACATCAATCCCAAATTGCTGGAAATGCTGGCAACTGCCGACCCCGGCAACGAATATGCCGTCCCGTATTTTTCTGGTGTTAATACTGTAGCCATTACAGCCAAAGGCAAAGAGGCTTTGGGCGGCCAGTTACCCGAAAACGGCTGGGATTTGCTGTTCAAACCTGAATACACATCCAAACTGAAAGGCTGCGGCATCGCCATGTGGGACACGCCGAGCGAAGTCTTCCCCATCATCCTGAACTATCTGGGCAAGGATCCGGCAGGTAAAAATCCCGCCGATATTGAAGCCGCTGCGGAAGTGTTGAAAAAAGTGCGTCCGGACATCAAACGTTTCAGCCCGTCATTGATTGATGAACTGGCACGAGGCGACGTCTGTTTGGCTGTCGGCAACGGCGGCGACCTGAATATGGCGAAGAAACGTTCGGAAGAAGTCGGCAGCAAAGTTGGCATCGAAGTTTTGACACCGAAAGGCATGGGTTTCTGGATTGAATCTTGGCTGATTCCCGCCGATGCCAAAAACGTGGTTAACGCACACAAATACATCAATTACACCCTACAACCCGAAATCGCTGCCCGAAACGGTAATTTCGTTACCTTTGCTCCTGCAAGTTTGCCTGCAAAAAAACTGATGGATCCGAAACTGGTTGAAGTCCGTTCGATTTTCCCGAACGATCAGGATATGGCCGATGGCTTTGTGATGCCTCAAATGAGTAATGAAGCGAAAAAACAAACCGTCGATTTATGGCAAAAAATCAAATCAGGCAACTGATTTCTCTGAAAAAAGGCCGTCTGAAAACTTTCAGACGGCCTTTTTTATTTTATGGCTGGCATACAGTTTAATTCTTTTTACTATACGCCCAATCTGCAGCCTCGTTCTGCCAATCCACGGTTCCTCCGCGCAACAGCGTCTGCATCATTTCCGCAGTTTCTTCATCAAGTTGCTTGGATTTTTCCATCAATGCTTCATTGGCAAACGGCGGCACTTCGGGGTCATACAGTTCCGACAAGGCAAATAAGTGATATCGGTCTCGGGCCGCGTAAAACTCACTCAAATCCTTAGCCTGCGCCAACGGTACGCCCAAACTTTCCAAAGCAATCCGTCCGCTGCGAATCGCACCGTCAAAAGTTTCCCTGACGATAAAATCCGCTCCTGCATGATGCAGGTTGTAAGCATGTTGTTGCCCATGCGCCCTGGCAATAATGGTCAGCGTAGGATAATGCCGGCGAACGAACTTCACCACTTCTGTTGATTGGTCGTCATCTCCGATGGCAACAATCAATAATTTAGCCTTACCCAAGCCGATGGAGTTCAATAATTCCGGGCTGGTCGCATCACCGTAGTAAATTTTACAGCCATATTTGCTCAAACCTTCCACGGTTTCGGCATGAAAATCGATGACTGTGGTATGAAAGCCGCATCCTGTCAGCATGCTGTTGATTTGCCGTCCAAATCGCCCGTGCCCCAACAAAATAATCGGATTTTCCTCATGTATTTCGTCGTGCGGACGGCTCTCGTTTTCTTTGGCTATACCGCGCGGGGCAATTACCTTATCGTACAGGATGAACAATGCCGGCGTCAGCAACATAGATAATGCGACCACGAGGGAAATACGGTCAGCCAGTGCTTGCGGCAATACACGATTCTGCTGGGAAATAGACAGAAGCACAAAGCCAAACTCTCCAGCCTGAGCCAAACTCAAAGCAAACAATTTACCTGCTGTAGAAGGCAATCGGAACAGTTTGCCCAATATAAGCAACACGACTATCTTTACCACCATAGTGGCAACAGTTAAACCCAGAATCAGTAAAAACTCCCTGCCTAACAAGCCGAAATTCATACCCGCACCAACCGTAATAAAAAACAAGCCAAGCAACAAGCCTTTGAACGGCTCCAAATGGCTTTCCATTTCATGTCGGTATGAGCTGTTTGCCAATGCCACACCTGCAATAAAAGCACCCAGTGCAGGAGACAAACCGATCAACGACATCAAAGTTGCAATTCCGACCACCACAGCCAAAGTAAATAATGTAAACATTTCCCTCAGGCGGCTCTTGCTGATAAAGCGGAAAGTAATTGGAACAAGATAGCGCACACCGATGACAATGACAGCAATTGCCGCCACGCTGACCAAAGCGATTACCCAGCCCGGCTGGTCAGCCAAAAGATTGGTTTGCACATCACTATGATCCGATTTAACGACAGCCGTACCCAACAAGGGTAGTAACGCTAACATAGGAATAGCTGCCACATCCTGAAACAGCAATACGGCAAAACCGGCCTGTCCGCCCGGAGTCGGCAGCAAATTCTTCTCACTAAATGTCTGCAACACAATGGCCGTGGACGACAATGCCAAGATACAGCCGACGGCCACACCTGTCTGCCAAGTCTGCCCCAGCAACATGGCCAAGCCGGCAATGGCAGCCAAAGTCAATCCGACTTGCAACCCACCTAAACCCAATAGTTTATGCCGCAAACGCCACAGCATCTGCGGTGCCAATTCCAAACCGACCAAAAACAGCATCATTACCACGCCGAATTCCGCAACGTGCTGTATGGATTGTGCTTCTTTTCCCACCAGCCCCAATACAGGCCCGATTAAAATTCCGGCTGCCAAATAACCCAACACCGAACCCAGGCCCAATTTTTGCGAAACCAAAACGGCAGCTACGGCAAAAGCCATATAAATAAAAGTGAAAAGTAAGATTTCCGTCATATTTTTATTCTCGTATTTTCAATCACTTTTCAGATGGCCCCTCCTTATCAGGTAAGGCCGTCTGAAAAAACATTTCAAGCGCCACAAATAACTTGTTATTTTAACCTACTCAAGTCATAAGTAAGCATGACTTGTTTAAAATAATACGAAAGACCGTCTGAAAAAATTAAAGAGTTTTGCAGACGGTCTTAAATATAAGGAGCCCCAAATTGATTTACACAACATATTGAGAACAAAGCCACTCAGATTGCAAAAGTGTATCTTCTTTCAAATCCTTAAGAAGAAAATTGCCATGCCACCCTTTTATCAGAGTACAGATAATCCATTCCGCTTTTACCTTTAGTTGCAGGACGCGCAATAGGAGTAAACCTTTAATCAACATTGTTTTGCATACAACAGGTAAAACAAATAGTCGGCATTGCCATGCTATTTCATGCTGTTATCCGAATAGGAAAATTCAGTAGTATACGTAGAATAATCTATGACATCTCACAGAAGAAATTTAACACACAGACTGTTATACAGCCAAGCCAGATGGCCGCATACAATCCACAGGAAAATTTATTAAGAGTAACAAACCAACCAATGAATCTGTTCTTTTCATAGTAACTTAAATGGATTTTTTACATAAGGGTAATCTTAATTCAAAAGTGGGTATTCCCGGTTCATCTAGAACAAATCCTAATTTAATATCCTCTTGTAACACTAATAGATAGCTGTACCATTTTCTACATATTAGACTAAGTTCAAAAAATAGCCTAAAGCCTGTTATACAGGCTTTAGGCTATTCAGAATTTATTAGTAACAGATCAATATCTCAAATTGCTACCAATATTATCAACAATACGAGGAGTAATGAAAATCAAGAGTTCAGTTTTCTTATCAGATCTAGTTTTCGACTTAAACAAGTTACCAACAACCGGAATATCGCCTAATAATGGAACTTTACTTACGCCTTCTGAGTTTTCCTCTTGATAAATACCACCCAAAATTAGCGTTCCACCATCTTCTACCATAACATTGGTATTTAAACGCTGAGTATTTATACAAGGTTCGGTAGCCCTACAATCTGAATTTACTGAATCTTTATTGATCTTAATATCCATAATTATCTGGCCATCAGGAGTGATATTAGGCGTTACAGTCATACCCAATACTGCTTTCTTAAATGACGTAGATGTAGCACCACTTGAAGAAGCTTCTTGATATGGAACTTCGGTACCCGCTTCAATTATCGCCTCTTTGCGATCCTGCGTTAAAACACGAGGAGTTGAAACTATTTTCAACTTATTCTGCGCCTGTTGTGCAGACAGCTCTAACCCCAGGGCACCAGAAGATAACGCATGAACCAAAGCAATACTTGACGTAGCAGCAGCTGTAGGTAAATTCACATTAGGGTCAACAGTCCATGCTGGCAATGCTGGAATATCTTGGGATGGATTTCTACTCCAATTTGCAAGAGTTCTTTGCTTATCTACATAACTATTACGGTTAGCACCAGCATTGGCCCAGTTACTCCCCCAACTATTTTTACCATTTGAACCTGCATATCCGAATTTAACACCCAATTGACGTGAGAAGCCGTCTTCCGCCTCCACAATTCTAGCCTCAACCATCACCTGCCGTGCGGGAACATCTAATTCTGCAATTAATTTTTCAAATTTTTGCAGTACAAAGGTATTATCAGTAATAACTAACGTATTAGTAGCTGGATCAATTAATGCACTACCTCGATTACTTAAAATCGTTCTATTGATATTATTACTAGTGTTGCTACTATTATTTTCATCAAGTTTTAGTATTTTACGAAATTCTTCTACATTTTTATATTTTAGTTGGAATGTTCTAGAATATAAAGGACCCAACTCATCAATTTCTCTCTGTTGAGTTAGAATCGCTTTATCTTTAGCCAATAACTCTTCTCTAGGCGCTACATTAATAACATTACCTGTTTTTCTCATATCTAAATTACGAGCCTGCATCACTAAATCTAGTGCCTGATCCCAAGGGACATCTTTAAGAGTCAAAGTCATTTTTCCTGTAACACTATCGCTAGCTACAATATTCATACCTGATTCTTTAGCTAGAATTTGCAACACTGTACGAACATCAACATCTTGAAAGTCTAAAGAAACTTTATTACCCTTAAATGATTTATTCTGATTAGAAGGCAAACCTGAACTCTCAACTGATGATTTCTGACTTACTTCAACAATAAATCTATCATTCGTTGTTTTAATATCATGAGTCCACGAACCTTGATTCTTAATAACTATTTGCGTATCATTGCCAATTCTTTTTAAGACAACATTTCGCACGGGTGTACTAAAATCACTCACATCCAAATTACGCTGAGCTTGAACGGGAAGAGGATAATTTTTAAAGGTAATTATTAAACTACCATTATTATGTTTAATATCAGGTTTACCCTGATATTTTCTAGTCATAATCTCAACAATACCATTTGATCTTCCTGACTTTCTAAAATCAACCGTAACTGCAGCAGCTTCAGAACTTGCAATTTTACTATTTACAACTTGAGCACTTGGTGTCGTATGACTCGAAGACACCGCCTCATTAATATAAATCCAAACTTCTTTACCTTTAACCTCTGCTTTATAGTGTCCTAATCTGTTTAGACCCAACAATACACGAGCATTGTTTCCATTTTTTACTACAGCAACCTGGTTTAATAATGAATCTGAATACTCAAATGAAGATTGTGGCAATGTCACTCCAGTAGCCGGAAAATCCAAAGCAATACGAGAAGAAGGTTCATTTACCATCGAATTTGATGGTAAAACTGTGTCTTTATCAAATTTAACTTTAACAATCTTCTGATTATTTGGCAATGTAGAAACATTAATATCAGTAATATCGCCCGCAAAGACAGCCTGCACAGCCAATGCCATTCCTAAAATTGGAAAAATTTTAACATCTACTAACTTTTTCATAATACTAACCCCTTAAATTCTAATTTTTAGCCTGATCCGAATCGTTTAATATTAATTCAGTTTGACGGAAAGTCCAATTACCATAAGCATCTTCAACTAATTCCGTTATATCTATTGCATCCGCCCTTATATTTGTGATTCGCCCATAGTTTTGACCGATATAATTACCTTTCCGTACAGTATAAACATGGCCATCTACCTCAACAAAGGCTGATATTTTACCTTTTTGATTAAATGAGCCAACATATTTAATGCTGTCTAATCCAAAAGCCTCTAACACCTCTTTTGGTCTATTCAAATCTGGAGCATTAACACCATTTTGATTAGTACTCAACCTTTTACTATTAAACGCATCTAATGTTGGTTGCACAGGAGGAGTATAAGTCAACTGAGGTGCCCCTTGAGGAATATCTACAGGAGTAAACTTTCCCTCAGCCTCTTTTTTTGTTGCATTAACCCATTCGCGAAGATCACCTGGTTCCGCATCGCATGCTGTCAGTAGTAACATACTGGATAACAAACAAAGTTTTTTGACCATTTTAACATCCCCATTATCTTACTGAACTGCAGAGGCAGATGCTGCCTCAAGTTGCTTGCGCTCCGCTTCTAGATCTGCAGCAGGACGAGCTTTATATGTGTTTGCGATAGCATCTAAAGTGATTAAACCAGTTTTATCATCTTTCTTTATATTCAACTGACTCAAGGTAATTATACGGGATAACTCACCTATATCGCGCGCAAATTTAGATACTTGGTCATATTGACCACTAATTGAAAGATTATACGGAAGGCGTTGAATTGCACCATCATTCACTGGCTCAAGTGGAGACAGTCCACTTAGTTGCAAACCATTTTTTGAAGCAGCTTGATGAAGCTCCTGAATTAAATTAGGTATTTCTTTATCTGTTGGCAGCTGTTTCAATAATTGATTAAATGAGGCTCGAAGTGCCTCTAGCTCTAATTTCAAGTTATTTAAATTAGCAGCTTGTATACTTTTTTGCCGGAACGTTTCTTTTAAGCTTATTTCTTTTTCTTTAGCAACATCTAATTCGGCTAACTGATCTTTGAAAAAGAATATATACCCCAAACCTAATATACAAATAATTAACAAACAGGCCAATCCATATTTTAATGGATCATTTAATTCATGTAGATTCTTCAAGTCCAAATCTTTATTTGCCATTTCATCTTCCTCCATTTGATGCATTTTGTTCAGCAGGTATTGCTGCCGATGCACTAGATGCAGATTCTGATGATGCAGAATCAAT
The DNA here is from genome assembly GCF_900113545.1 of Neisseria elongata subsp. elongata. Taxonomy (GTDB): domain Bacteria; phylum Pseudomonadota; class Gammaproteobacteria; order Burkholderiales; family Neisseriaceae; genus Neisseria; species Neisseria elongata. The sequence goes on from NZ_FOPS01000006.1 coordinate 35,237, forward strand.
TGCTATCCCAGCTCCAGCATCAAGAATTTTATTTTGGGGGGTAATTAAATCCGATTTAATAACAAAATCCTGGCCATTATCGGTTTTTTTGATCTCCAAAAGTTCCGGTTGCTCAAACAACATTGTAGAAGGTAATGATTTCATAAACATTGCGATTCGATTATCGCTAGAAGCTTTACCTTTTATTTCATAATTCTTTTCATTAGATGAAGATACTGAAATGAGAAAGACTCCTTCTGGTATAAGCTGATTCAATGTGTCAATTATCTGAGCACCTTCAAAACGTTTACTTTGTAACTCTTCTACTTTCTGTTTTTTAGCTAAAAAATCTTCCTTCTCTGCTTTTAAACTAGCAATTTCTGCTATTGCTGTATCCAATATTTTAATTTCACCTTCCAAGAAGGCATTCCTACTTTCTTGGGCAGAAATAGCTTGATTAATGCCTAGAAAAGCTACTACTGCTAGACCAATACCAATTATTCCTGAAGCAGCCATTAAAACATTAAACTTCTGCTTTTTCTTTTGATTTAACTCTTCCCTATATGGTAAAAGATTAATCTTAATCAAATCCATCATTCTCATAGCCCCCTTAAAGCTAAGCCAAATGCAACTGTCAGTCCAAATGCATCTTGATTTAATTCAGACACATCTACATGTTTACTATACTGCAAACAACTGATTGGATTGATGCATTCAGCAGCAGTATTTGTTTGTGAAAAAATAACTTCTGTTAGTCCAGCTTGAGTGGACGCCGCACCCGTCAAAAATATATGTTTGATATTTGAGAATTGCTCCCCAGATTGCGTCGTATAGTAAAATTGTAGAACTCTCTGAATTTCTTGAGCTATTTGAACATTAAACCTATCAGAAATTTGAATTTGATAATCTGCAGGCCTATCCCCTCCTCTTTGCATTACCTGCGCTTGCTCTTCACTAACTTGATAAGTTCTTTGGATCAATTGATTTAACTGCTCCCCTCCTAATGGTGATTCCTGTTTATATAGTATTTGACCATCTTGCATAACAAGGGAATACATTTCACTTTCTGAAATATTAACAACAACAATCTTCTCTCCTTTCAACTCAGGAGATTGATCATTTAACCAATAATTAAAGGCATTCGCTTGGGCGAAAATATCAATATCTAAAAATTTTGGAGTTAAATTAGCACTATCAAACGCTTCCAATCTAGGCTCAATATCCTCCTTTCGCGAAGCAACTAGTAAAAGCTTACTTTGAGAAAGATTACCACCATTATCTAGTATTTGATAATCATAATTAACCTCCTCCAGCGGCACCAACTGGGCAATCTCAAATTCTGCAAAATCCTCTACATCCATCTCAGTATCTTTTGCACTATACGAAACTGTTTCAATAATTGTGAACGTTTGAGGCATTGCCACAACAATATTGCGATTATTGGTATTTAATTGGGTATATGCATGTTGCAAATATGAGACGAGTTGATCGTAATCCAGTATTCGATTCCCTTTTATGATGTTTTTAGGCAAACGAACTACCGAGTACTTTTCCAACTGAACTTGATTTAAATTACGACCAGACAGATAAACCATTTTGATGGCATTCTGAGTAACATCTATACCGACTGCGCCTCGCGCAGAAAAGCCTGACGAAGCTTTACCTTTTGTATTCTTTCCATTTTTTGTTAAACGCATAACTAATTTCCCTGCCATGTAATATTGGTTACAATATCGGCTTCCGTAAGCGGTTGATACGAATGTGCAGTAATTGATTTACTGCCCTGTCTAAACGTTAAAGCCATTTTACTTTATTTAATGCCTTCTTGGGTAAATATTACTTAGTCATGATTAAAAAATTTCTCACCACGCTATTCGGTTTGCTTGTCGGACTGGTTCTTTTCGCTATTGGCCTATTGGCGATTGCTGTCTTGATTACCTACCCGAAATTACCTGCCTTAGATGCAGTTCAAAACTATCAACCTAAAATGCCGCTAACCATTTACTCTGCCGATGGAAAATTAATTGGCTCTTATGGTGAAGAACGGAGGGCATTTACCGAAATCAAAGAGTTTCCTCAAGTATTAAAAGATGCTGTGATTGCTGCGGAAGATAAACGCTTTTATCAGCATTGGGGAGTAGATGTATTTGGCGTAGGTCGTGCAATGGTAGGGAATCTACGCTCAGGCGGAGTTCGTTCCGGTGCCAGTACAATTACACAGCAGGTCGCCCGTAACTTTTACCTGACCAACGAACAAACTTTCACACGAAAATTTAACGAAGCTTTACTTGCTTACAAAATAGAACAATCTTTAACTAAAGATCAGATTTTAGAGCTTTATTTCAACCAAATTTATTTGGGGCAGCGTGCATATGGCTTTGCCGCCGCATCACAGGTTTATTTCAATAAACCTGTGCAAGAACTGAATTTAGCAGAAGCCTCAATGTTGGCAGGTTTACCCAAATTCCCTTCTGCTGCCAACCCACTAGTCAACCCGAAACGGGCGAAACAACGCCAAGAGTACATACTCGATAATATGGTTGAGCTCGGTATGATTACTCCTGCCGAAAAAAATGCGGCTTTTAATCAAGAGCTGCATTACGAACGACATGTTCAAGATATCGACCAAACTTCGTTATATGTTGCGGAAATGGCACGTCAGGAACTCTACGAGAAATATGGAGAAGATGCCTACACGCAAGGCTTTAAAGTGTATACAACGGTAGATACCGAAAGCCAACGCATTGCCACCAATGCATTACGCAAAACTTTACGCGGCTTTGATCGGGGAAGCGCTTATCGTGGTGCTGAGGGTTATTTGGAACTAGGCAAAGACAGCGATGAAGATCTTGAAGAAATAGTCGGCAAATACCTGTCTACCATGCATGCTGTCGATGGTCTGGAACCTGCCGTTATTATTGAAGCATCAAAAAACACCGGTATTGTCGCTCAAATCACAACAGGCGACCGCGTTCGTTTAACCCCCGCTCAAATGGGAAGTGCGCGCAATGCTATCCTCAATGCAAAACTCGAAGAAGCACAACTTCGCCCAGGTGCGGTTATCCGCCTGCAAAGAATCAAAGGCGGCGAATGGCGTATCGCCCAAGAACCTGCCTTGCAGGGCGCATTAGTTGCCTTGGATGTACGCACCGGCGCGGTAAAAGCTTTAGTTGGCGGTTATAACTTCCACAGCAAAAATTTCAACCGGGCCACCCAAGCCATGCGTCAACCGGGTTCTTCATTCAAACCGTTTGTATATTCGGCAGCACTGGCAAAAGGCATGACAGCTGCAACTTTAATAAATGACGAACCGCTTTCCATTCCCGGAGCAGGACGAGGAGGACGGCCTTGGACACCAAAAAATTCAGACGGCCGTTATGATGGCCCGATTACACTGCGCCATGCGTTGACCAAATCCAAAAATATGGTTTCCATCCGTATCTTGATGGCCAATGGTGTGGACTATACACAGCAATATATCCAAAAATTTGGCTTCAAACCGTCCAACCATCCTGCCAACCTTTCAATGGCACTTGGGGCAGGATCAAGCACCCCTTTACAAATGGCTGAAGCCTATGCTGTGTTTGCGAACGGCGGCTACAAAGTTTCTGCGTATGTCATCGACAAAATCTATGATTCGCAAGACCGCCTCAAAGCCCAAATGCAACCGCTTGTCGCCGGGGAGAACGCACCGCAGGTTATCGACCCGCGCAATGCCTACATCATGTATAAAATCATGCAGGATGTCGTCAAATACGGTACTGCACGAGGCGCATTGTCTCTGGGCCGCTCGGACATTGCCGGCAAAACCGGCACGACCAATGACAACAAAGACGCATGGTTTGTCGGTTTCAACCCAGACATCGTAACCGCCGTCTTCATTGGCTTCGATAAACCGCGCAGTATGGGTCGTGCTGGCTATGGCGGCACCATCGCCCTGCCTGTTTGGGTGGAATATATGCGTCACGCATTGAAAGGCAAAGAAAGCAACGGTATGAAAGTACCGACAGGCTTGGTACTGCGTGGAGGAGAATATTTCTACAAAGAACGTCAAACTACTGACCCATCGATTAGAATTGACAACACCAGCAGCCGTCCCGCCAATGAAAACACCGATACAGGTTCACCAACCCGAACCAATCAAGACAATGGCGAACAAGAGCTGAAACCCATCAACAGGGTAACGGAAGAAACCGAAGTCAAACCAATCAACCGCAAACCCGCGGCTGATAACGATTTGAACGATTTATTCTGATGTACCCAAACGGCAACGTCTCCCAAACGTTGCCGTTTCTTTATCTGCAAACACCATCATACTACATCCTTCATTAAAATAAAATATATGAAAATCATATACATATGAACCAAATAGGCCGTCTGAAAACCATTTTAACCACGACTCGCGTTTCTTAGCGGAAAAATAGCGTACACTACGCCGCTTTACACACTGGCCAAAAGCCACGCATCCACAAGGAAACCGATTAATGACCACCGGTCAAATCACCACACTCCCCGTCCCCAGCGGACACGGCAGCCTGGATCAATATATCCACACAGTAAACAGCATCCCGTTGCTCACCCCGGAAGAAGAACACAACCTGGCCGAACGCAAAATGGGAGGCGACGTAGAGGCTGCCAAACAACTGATCCTTTCGCACCTCCGCGTCGTTGTATCCATCGCCCGCGGCTACGACGGCTACGGCCTCAACCAAGCCGACCTGATACAGGAAGGCAATATCGGCCTGATGAAAGCCGTCAAACGCTACGAACCCGATCGCGGCGCACGACTGTTTTCTTTTGCCGTTCACTGGATTAAGGCCGAAATCCACGAATTCATCCTGCGCAACTGGCGTTTGGTACGCGTCGCCACCACCAAACCGCAACGCAAACTGTTCTTCAACCTGCGCAGCATGCGCAAATCCCTGTCCGCACTTTCACCGAAAGAAGCGCAGGCCATTGCCGACGACTTAGGAGTCAAACTCTCCGAAGTTTTGGAAATGGAACAACGCATGACAGGCAAAGATGTCGCCTTGCTGGCAGACAACAGCGACGATGACGACAACTTTGCCCCCATAGACTGGCTGGCAGACCACGACAACGAGCCGACGCGCCAAATCGAACGCAAAGCCCACTACACCCTGCAAACCGAAGGCCTGCAAAACGCACTGGCCAAACTCGACGACCGCAGCCGTCGCATCGTCGAGACACGCTGGCTGCAGGACGACGGCGGGCTGACTCTGCACGAACTGGCTGCCGAATACGGCGTTTCCGCCGAACGCATCCGCCAAATAGAAGCCAAAGCCATGCAAAAACTGCGTACCTTTTTGGCAGAAGAAACAAAACAGTAACACCCTGCACCCCGCATGCAGGCCGTCTGAAAACAAATATACCGCCACCGATACGGCCCATCGTCCTGCATCAGACATAAAATCCCTTTCAGACGGCCTTTTGCCTATCCGGCAAAAGTTAGGCTAAAATCGGCGTGTTTTTTCCAACCCACTACAAAGGTTTTATTATGCTGACAGGCAGCTTGGTTGCATTGATTACCCCCATGCACGAAGACGGCAGCGTCAATTTCCAACAACTCGAAACACTGATTGACTGGCACATTGCCAACGGCACCGACGGCATCGTCGCCGTCGGCACTACGGGAGAATCCGCCACCCTTTCCGTAGCAGAACACACCGCCGTTATCGAAGCAGTAGTCAAACATACCGCCAAACGCGTTCCCGTCATTGCCGGTACGGGGGGCAACAGCACTGCCGAAGCAGTCGCCCTTTCACAAGCCGCCAAACAAGCGGGTGCGGACTACACCCTGTCAGTCGTCCCCTACTACAACAAACCGTCCCAAGAAGGCATTTACCGCCATTTCAAAACCATTGCCGAATCGGTCGACATCCCGATGATTATCTACAACGTTCCCGGACGGACCGTGGTAGACATGAGCAACGAAACCATCCTGCGCCTGGCCGAAATTCCCAACATCGTCGGCGTTAAAGAAGCCAGCGGCGCCATCGGCCGCGAAATCGACTTAATCAACCATGCGCCGGAAGGCTTTGCCGTTTATTCCGGCGATGACCCCACAGGCATCGCCTTCATGCTGTGCGGCGGCCATGGAGTCATCACCGTGGCAGCCAACGTTGCCCCAAAACTCTTCGCCGACATGTGCCGTGCCGCCCTAAACGGAGAAATCGCACGCGCACGCGAACTGAACAAACAACTTACCCCGATTTACGATGTTATGTTCTGCGAACCCAGTCCTGCCGCCCCAAAATGGGCTGCAGAACAACTCGGTGTCTGCGCCGCACACGTCCGGCTGCCCATCATCCCCCTCACCGAAGGCGGGCAAGCCAAAGTACGTGCCGCACTGGCCGCAGCCAAACTGATTTAATCTCACACGGAGTCCGTATGAATCCAATCAAACCCGCCATTTTGGCTCTTTCCCTCCTCAGCCTGGCCGCATGTTCGGGCAGCAAAAAAGAACAACCCAAACTCGACTATCAATCGCAAAACCGCAAAGTCGTGAACCTCGAAGTTCCGCCCGACCTGACAAACCCCGGGCAAAACAGCCTTTACCAACTGCCTGCCGGCAGCGGTGCCGTCCGCGCCAGCGACATCAACCGCAACCGCGCAATCAACCAACATGCAGGCGGCCAGACCGTCCTCGCAGGCGTGAGCGGTGTCAAAATGGAACGGGACGGCAGCCAACGCTGGCTGACCGTATCCGGCAAAAAACCCGCCGAACTGTGGCCGCTGCTGAAAACCTTCTGGCAGGAAAGCGGCTTTACCATTGCAAGCGAAGAACCCGCCATCGGCCAAATGGAAACCGACTGGGCTGAAAACCGAGCCAAACTCTCCGGCGGCGGCCTCCGCAGCCTGCTCGAAAAAATCGGCTTGGGCGGCGTTTACTCCACCAGCGAGCGCGACAAATTCATCATCCGCATCGAACAAGCCAAAAACGGCGGCACAGACATCTTCTTCGCCCACAAAGGCATGAGCGAAACCTATACCGACCGCAGCGAAGAACGCACCATGTGGCAGCCGCGCCCGAACGATCCGAACCTGGAAGCCGCCTTTTTGGCACGCTTCATGCAATACCTGGGCGCGGACGAAAAACAAATCCAGTCCGAACTCGGCGACACTGCCGCCGCCAAACAGGCTTCCAACCTAGCCAAACTGGAAAACGGCAGCCTGCTGCTCTCCGGCGACTACTCGCGTAACTGGCGGCGCACCGCACTGGCACTCGACCGGATCGGTCTGACCGTTATCGGCCAAAATACCGAGAAACACGCCTTCCTCGTACAGCCTGCACAAGCCGAAGGTGCCGCAGTCCGAGAGAAGAAACCCGGACTCGTCGGCCGACTGTTCGGCAAAAAAGCCGCCGTACCGACCCAGCAGCCCGAATTAGTCGCCTTCCTCGAACCGGTCAAAGAAGGTGCAAGACTGCGCATCCTCAACAGGGACGGCAGCCTCTACACCGGTCCGGAAAGCAAAGAATGGCTGAACCGCCTGCATACCGAGCTGCGCTAAGGAAAGCTAAAAACCATCGGATACAGGCGTAAAACCCGCCATTCGCGAAAACCGCGATAGATATCCGCAAACGGCATAAGGCCGTCTGAAAACCGACATCGCGTTTTCAGACGGCCTTCCTCCATGGGAACTCCAAACACCACAACTGCAAAAACACCGCTATCCGCATCCTCAACCGTATTTTTGCAAATCGGAACAAAATTACCCGTTATATAAAAACACGTTAAATCCTTGCCCCACGTAGAAAATTACTTTACCCTGCACCGGCCTGGACACCTCAGGCGCATTTTAGGAAACATAACCATGAACAAAAAAATCGCAGTTCTGCTGGCCCTTGCCGCCGCAGTTGCCGCACCCGCCGCCATGGCGAAAGACATCAAAATACAGGAAAACTCTGCCGGACTGTCCGAACAACTGACCGAAAACCTGGCAGCCACCGCCGTTTCCATGGGCGTGAAAGAACCCCTGTCCATCAGAAAATCTGCCGACGGCGTAACCATCTCCGGCAGCAGCAGCACACGGTGCAACATCAAACTGAACGACGGCAAAATTGCCGGCGTCAGCTGCAAATAAGCCGCACAAACCCAACAGGCCGTCTGAAACCACTTTCAGACGGCCTGTTTGTTTTACCCCCCAAAAACAACACTTCTGCGCACCCTGCAGCAACACTTTCAGACGGCCTGCACACCATCCTGACAAAATTTAACTTTTCCTTCTCTTTGCCCCGCGTTTATGTTAAAACCGCAGCCGAAAAGAACAACCGCGTCATGACAGACCCGACACCCGCAAAAGAGAAAAACATGGAATTGAACCAACTCAAAGCCTTCGTTACCGTGGCGCACCAGGGTAACCTGACACAGGCTTCCGAACGGCTGTTTTTATCCCAACCCGCCGTTTCGGCACAAATCAAAGCCATCGAAAACGAACTGGGCACACCGCTGTTTGTCCGCAACAGCAACGGCATGACCCTGACCCGCGCAGGCGAAATCTTCCTGCCCGAGGCCGAATCCCTGCTGCAACACAAACACCGGCTGGAACACTTTGCCAAAACGCTGGCCGCCAACCACACCGAAGAAATCCGCCTCGGCCTGATTCACCCCGTGGACTCGGCCAAAGTTACCCGCCTCACCGCCCTCATCAGCCAACGCGAACCGAAAACCCGTCTGCACATCCAATACGGCATGAGCGGCGAAATCGCAGACAGGATTCAGGAACACAAACTGCACGGCGGCTTTTTCCTCGGCACCTCCAAACAAATGGGCATCCGCAGCATTTTCTTGGAAAATATCCATTATTCGCTGATTTGCCCCAAAGCCGAACGCGACGCCATCCGCCAAGGCATACCCAAAAGCCTGGAAAACCACATTTGGATCGAAATGTCCGGCGCGGCGAGCAGCAACCGACACCTGCAACAATTCTGGCGTGCCAACCGCCTCGCGCCGAAACGCCAAATCCTGTGCGACTACCCGCAGACCATCATCGACCTCGTGGCCGACGGCCTGGGCATCGCCATGGTGCCGGAAAGCAAAGCGGCGGCGGCAATCAATGCGGGCAGGCCCGTCGCCGTCATCGAAGAATACCGCCAAACCCTGCCGCTGCACTTCATCCATGCCGACGAATATGCGCAAAACCCCGGCCTGCAACTGTTAAAGCAATGTATCGGAACAGTATGGCAAATGCTGGACAACGGATACGCCGGGCCGTCTGAAAGCGAAACCGAAACGGAATAAAAACACCCTCCCCACGATACCGCCCGCTTTCAGACGGCCTCACACTTGCAAAAAGGAAAACCAATGACCTACACCGACACCCCTTGTCCCGAATACCCCGTCCCAAACGGCTACCGCTGCGGCTTCATCGCCATCGTCGGCCGTCCCAACGTCGGCAAATCCACCCTGATGAACCACCTCATCGGGCAAAAAATCAGCATCACCAGCAAAAAAGCACAAACCACGCGCCACAAAGTAACCGGCATCTACACCGACGACACCGCCCAATTCGTCTTCGTCGATACCCCCGGCTTCCAAACCGACCACCGCAACGCGCTGAACGACCGCCTCAACCAAAACGTTACCGAAGCCTTGACGGGCGTAGATGCCGTCGTCTTCGTCGTCGAAGCCATGCGCCTCACCGAAGCCGACCGCACCGTCATCAAACAACTGCCCAAACACACCCCCGTGATTCTGGCGGTCAATAAAATCGACAAAGACAAAGCAAAAGACAAATACGCCCTGCAAGCCTTTATCGACGACGTACGGCGCGAATTCGACTTTGCCGCCGCCGAGGCCGTCAGCGCGAAACACGGGCTGCGCATCGCCAACCTGCTCGAGCTGCTCAAAACCTACCTGCCCGAGAGCGTCCCCATGTATCCCGAAGACATGGTTACGGACAAATCCAGCCGCTTCCTCGCCATGGAAATCGTGCGCGAAAAACTGTTCCGCTATCTGGGTGAAGAACTGCCTTATGCCATGAACGTGGAAGTCGAACAGTTCAAAGAAGAAAACGGCATCCAACACATCTACATCGCCGTTTTGGTGGACAAAGAAAACCAAAAACCCATCGTTATCGGCAAAGGCGGCGAAAAACTGAAAAAAATCTCCACCGAAGCCCGCCTCGACATGGAAAAGCTGTTCGACTGCAAAGTATTTTTACAAGTTTGGGTCAAAGTGAAATCGGGCTGGGCAGACGACATCCGCTTCTTGAACGAACTGGGCATGTAGGCCGTCTGAAAAATCTTGGCGGCAAACCGGAGCATACCGGCATCAACCAACCCGCTATCCCTTACTTTTTTCAGACGGCCTCCCCCATCCGGAGGCCGTCTGAAAACATATCGGGCATACCCGTCCCGTCCAAATGCGGCACAAACAACCGCCGCACACATCACACAGGAGAAAAAACATGGCATTCCGTACCTTCCTTGCCTCGCGCAACATCGAATTCAGCCTGCGCCGCTACGGCATAGACGCGCTGAACTTTATGGCTCTGGGACTGTTCTCGTCGCTGATTATCGGCCTGATTTTAAAAACCGTCGGCGGCTGGCTGGACTGGCCTTGGCTGATAGAAGTGGGCAAACAGGCGCAGGGGGCTATGGGCGCGGCCATAGGCGTGGGCGTGGCCTACGCGCTGAAAGCCCCGCCGCTGGTGTTGTTTGCCAGCGTTGCCACAGGCACGGCGGGTGCGGCTTTGGGCGGACCGGTCGGCTGCTTTATCGCCGCCACCGTCGGGGCTGAGTTCGGCAAGCTGGTTTATAAATCCACGCCCGTGGACATCGTCGCCACACCTGCCGCCACCCTGATTGCCGGTTTGGCCGCCGCCCAATTCGTCGGCCCCGCGATTCAGACGGCCATGACCGAAATCGGCGCGTTGATTATGTGGGCGGTGGATTTGCAGCCGTTTTTGATGGGTATTTTGGTGTCGGTCATCATGGGTATTTTGCTGACGCTGCCGGTTTCCAGCGCGGCGGTAGCGATTGCCCTGTCGCTCAACGGCTTGGCGGCAGGCGCGGCCACAGTCGGCTGCTGCGCCCAAATGGTCGGCTTCGCGGTCATGAGTTTCCGCGACAACCGCTGGTCGGGGCTGTTGAGCCAGGGTTTGGGTACCAGTATGCTGCAAATGCCCAATATCGTGAAGAATCCGAAAGTCTGGCTGCCGCCGATTATCGCCTCCGCCATTTTAGGCCCGCTGGCGACGCTGGTCTTCCAAATGCAGAATATCCCCTCGGGCGCGGGCATGGGCACGAGCGGCCTGGTCGGACAGGTCGGCACGTTGGACGCGATGGGCGGCGCGCCTTCGGTGTGGCTGGCCATCGGCCTGCTGCATTTCGTGCTGCCCGCACTTTTGACTTGGCTGATTGCCATCCCCATGCGCCGCATCGGTTGGATTAAAGACGGCGACTTGAAGTTGGACGCGTAACAGACCGCCCAAAAAGGAAATGCGATGAAAATTTACGCCAATCTCGACGAACTGGTGCCGCATCTGGGCGAAATCGACGGCTGGCTTTATGTGGATGAAGACCGATGGGCGCAAAATCCCGCCGCCGCCGAAATCTATCTGTTTGCGGAAGAAGAGGCCGAATATTGGGACACGCACGCCGATGGCGAAGATTTTGACGATGCCCGTCCGCCCTACATCCCCGCGCAACTGGCCGACCGCCCCATCGGCATCCTGCTGGAAAGCGGCACGCTTTACGATGTGCTGTGGAACCTGGCCAAATACGTTCCCGACTACACGCCCGAACAGCTCGCACATGCAGTGTCGTTCTATCAAGAGAACGACACATTCTACGAAGCGTGCGGTTTAACCCTCGCCTTCCATGTGTGGGCCACATGGGCGGAACGTAAAGACGCATGGCGGCTGAAAGAGCGCAAAGCCGAACTCGACAAAGCCCTGAAACAGCCGCTCGGCGAAATCTGGGTAGCGTCCAACCGCCCCGTGCCCGCCGCTGAACTCGCCACCCAATACGGCGAAACGCAGTTTGCCACGCCTGAAGAAGCCGCACGATTCGCACAGGCCTGCGCCGAAAAACTGCAAGGGCGGGACATCAACGCCGTCTACCTGCTTGCCGAAACCGCCGCACCGAATGCCGCCCGAACCAATGTAAAAGATATGGTGTATCTGGGTGCTTTCGCCGTCCGCACCGGCAACGGCGGAACCACGTTTGACGCGTAACCACAAAATAAAAACCGCCCGCCATGGCGGCTTTCCTTCCGCATGGTTGGCAACCGCCCCACTTCACTTTATACTGCCCGCGCTTTTGACTCGGCCAACCGCCGCACCGGCCGGACAAACAGCGGAAATCTGCAACCGGAAAACCGAATATGCCCCTGCTGCCCGCCCTCGCCTTTGCCCGTCAACTCATCGAAGGCCGTCTGAAAAACGGCGGCCGCACCTTGGACGGCACAGCCGGAAACGGCCGCGACACCCTGTTTTTAGCGCAACTTGTGGGAGGAAACGGAAAAGTTTGGGCGTTCGACATCCAGGCGCAAGCCCTGTCCAACACCGCCGGACTATTGCGCGAAAACGGCGTTGAAGAACGAGTGGAACTGATTGCCGCCAGCCATGCCGATTTGGCCGATTACGTCCGCGAACCGCTGGATGCCGCCATGTTCAACTTCGGCTACCTGCCCGGCGGCGACAAAACCGTTACCACAACAGCCGACAGCAGCGTGCGCGCCATGCAGGCCGCCGCCGCACTGCTGGCCGAAGGCGGACTGCTGACCGCCGTCGTTTACAGCGGCCACCCGGCCGGACGCGCCGAAGCCGCCGCCATCGAACAATGGGCGGCCGCCCTGCCGCAGGAACAATATCAAGTCCTGCACTACCGCTTTACCAACCAGCGCAACCATCCGCCGCAACTGCTGGCCATAGAAAAACGTATCCGAAAACCGAACCGATAGATAAGGAAAACCGACCATGATTTACATCTGGGCAAAAAAAGGCCACTTGTTTTTTGTCGCCATGACCGTTTTATTATTCAACCTGCGCTACTGGATGCTGTTTGCCAAACCCGAAAAACCGCTGCCGGGCGTATTGAAAGTGTTGCCGCACCTCAACGACACCACACTGCTGTTCACCGGCCTGTGGATTATGACCATCGCCCACTGGACACCCTTCGGCAACGCCAACTGGCTGGGCGTGAAACTGCTCTTAGTGGTTGCCTACGTCCTCGTCGGCATGAAGGCACTGAAATCCAAGCCCCGCAGCACGCAAGCCTGGCTGTTTTACCTGCTGTCGATGGGCATCGTCGGTATCATTTACTGGCTGGCGACATACAAACCGTTCTAAGAAACAGTAAGAGTAATAACAAAAGGCCGTCTGAAAACCAAGCAAACAGGTTTTCAGACGGCCTTCTTTCATTTTCAAGCCAAGCACAAACGGCAGACAAACCCAATCCCAACTACCGATTAGCCGCACCGCCGTCGAAACGGACGGAACTACCGCTAAAGCGTCCCGGATTACCGCCGCCTCGGCCTTCTTCGCGATAATAACCGCGCGGCGGCGGATAATTCCGATAAACGCGCGGCGGCGGTGCATACCCCCGGTCGTCCGCATCCCCAATCCGCACCGACACACCGTTCCTGCCGCCTTCATAATAAAAATACGAACGCGGCGGAGGCGGAGGCGGCGGATAAAGGTCGTCATACGTGTAAATATAAATATCCCGCTGCTGCGGACGCTCCGTCGTTACCACCCCGTGTTCAAAAGCACGCGAAATGTCCTGTTGCGCCCACCCGCTTGCCGACACCAGCAACAGGGCGGATAAAATCAACCTTTTCATCTCAACCTCCTGCAAAACGGCGGATTACCGTATAGCAAATTATGCCGCAGAACAAAGTTAAACGGCACTATCAAACGTAAAACCACCGTATATTCCAAAAGTACCGCAAGCCTGCTATGCTTCCGCCCCGAACAAACCCTTACCCGATCAAAGAGGACAAACCATGAGCAATATCCCCGCCGAACTCAAATATGCCGACAGCCACGAATGGCTGCGCAAAGAAGAAGACGGCACAATGACCGTAGGCATCACCTTCCACGCCCAAGAACTACTGGGCGACATCGTCTTTGTCGAACTGCCCGAAATCGGCACCAAACTGGCGGCAAAAGACCAAGTCGGCGTAGTCGAATCGGTCAAAGCCGCCTCCGATATTTACGCCCCGCTCGCCGGAGAAATCACCGCCGTCAACGAAAACCTCGCCTCGGCACCCGAAACGGCCAACAGCGACCCGTACGGCCAAGGCTGGTTCTTCAAAATCAAACCCGACAACCCCGCCGACTACGACTCCCTGCTCGGCGCAGAACAATACGCAGCGATTGCCGGATAAACCCCATACCCCGTCTTCATGAGGCCGTCTGAAAACATCTTTCAGACGGCCTTTCCGTAGCCGCCGTTTATCCGCCCGCATAACCGCTTAAAAACATTTCAGAATCCGCCCCGCCTTCCGGCCAAACGGCCTGTTTAACCGCAAAAAGCGTATTTTTCTCACATTTTGCTGGACTTTTAACACCATCTTAGTAAAAATACGCGTTTGTTTCCGGCCTGCGGAACCATTCCGTTCCGCCATCGGGCAAACCGCCCGGACCGCGCCACCCCATACCTTACGCAGCCGCCGTCAAACGCGGATGTACAACCTTTGCAAGGAAACCGAAATGGACTTACGCAAACTGAAAAAGCTGATTGATTTGGTTGAAGAATCCGGCATTGCCGAAATCGAAGTAACCGAAGGCGAGGAAAAAGTTCGCATCACCCGCTCCACCGTGGCGCAAACCGTCTACGCGCCCGCACCCGTAGCGGCCGCACCCGCCGCACCGGCCCCGGCCGCCGCGCCCGCTCCTGCGGCAGCCGCTCCTGCCGCACGGAACCTCTCCGCCGCACAAAAATCGCCCATGGTCGGCACCTTCTACCGTGCCGCCAGCCCGAGCAGCCCCGCGTTTGTCGAAGTCGGACAAACCGTCAAAGCCGGCGACACCCTGTGCATCATCGAAGCCATGAAACTGATGAACGAAATCGAAGCCGAGAAATCCGGCGTCATCAAAGAAATCCTGGTAGAAAACGGAACACCGGTCGAATACGGCGAACCCCTGTTCATCATCGAATAACCCTTTCAGACGGCCTTCCGCACCTCGGAAAGGCCGTCTGAAAGCTTGACCGTCCTTCATTGGACAAAGGATGCCTTATGCGCCTGCTCATCGCCCTACTGCTGCCCTGGCTGCAATTCTTCACCATCGGCCGCCCCATCGCCGGCATCATCTGCCTGATACTGCAACTCACACTTATCGGCTGGCTGCCTGCCGCCATCTGGTCGGTATACGCCCTGAGCCAATACAAAACCGACCAAAAAATACGCAACGCGCTGAACAACCGACAAGTCTGACCGAAGGCCGTCTGAAAACCAAACCGAGAGGTTAATCATGTTGAAAAAAGTATTAATCGCCAACCGTGGGGAAATCGCACTCCGCGTCCTGCGCGCCTGCCGCGAAATGGGCATTGCCACCGTTGCCGTCCATTCCGAAGCCGACAAAGACAGCCTGCACGTCAAATTGGCCGACGAATCCGTCTGCATCGGCCCCGCGCCCTCGCCCCAAAGTTACCTGAACATCCCGGCCATCATCGCCGCCGCAGAAGTAACCGGTGCGGACGCCGTCCACCCCGGCTACGGCTTTTTGGCCGAAAACGCCAATTTTGCCGAACAAGTCGAACAATCCGGCTTCATCTTCATCGGCCCGCGCGCCGACACCATCCGCCTGATGGGCGACAAAGTGTCTGCCAAACAAGCCATGCAGGAAGCGGGCGTGCCATGCGTGCCCGGTTCGGACGGCGCACTGCCGGACGACCCCGAAACCATCATCAAAACCGCCGCCGAAGTCGGCTACCCCGTCATCATCAAAGCATCGGGCGGCGGCGGCGGACGCGGCATGCGCGTGGTGGAAAGAGAAGAAGACCTGATCAAATCGGTGGAAATGACCAAAGCCGAAGCCGGCGCCGCATTCGGCAACCCCATGGTTTACATGGAACGCTACCTGCAACGCCCGCGCCACGTCGAAATCCAAGTGCTGGCCGACGAACACGGCAACGCCATCTACTTGGGCGAGCGCGACTGCTCCATGCAGCGCCGCCACCAAAAAGTCATCGAAGAAGCCCCCGCGCCCGGCATTACCGCCAGAGAGCGCGAGAAAATCGGCAAAGCCTGCGTCGAAGCCTGCAAACGCATCGGCTACCGTGGTGCGGGAACATTTGAATTCCTGTATGAAGGCGGCGAATTTTTCTTTATCGAAATGAACACCCGCGTACAGGTCGAACACCCCGTTACCGAACTGATTTCCGGCGTGGACATCGTTCAGGAACAACTGCGCGTGGCTGCAGGCGAGAAATTGCAATACAAACAGAAAGACATTGTTTTGGAAGGCCATGCCTTCGAATGCCGCATCAACGCCGAAGACCCGTACAACTTCATCCCCAGCCCCGGCCTGATTGAAAGCTGCCACCTGCCCGGCGGCTTCGGCATCCGCGTGGACAGCCACATTTATCAGGGTTACCGCATCCCGCCGAACTACGACAGCCTGATCGGCAAAATCTGCGTACACGGCAAAACCCGCGAACAGGCAATGGCAAAAATGCGTGTGGCGTTAGCCGAGCTGGCCATTACCGGCATCAAAACCAATACCGACCTGCACCGCGACCTGTTCCGTGATCCGGGCTTCTCCGACGGCGGTGTCAGCATCCATTATCTGGAACAATGGCTGGAAGCGCGCAAAGCACGCGAGGAAGGCAAATAACCCGCCTGCCTGAGGTTCAACCCTGAAAAGGCCGTCTGAAAACTTTCAGACGGCCTTTTATCACAAGCACTTTTCTTGTCTTAATATTCCACAACGGCTTTTTCAATAAATGAAACCGGAAAACAGCCAAACCGCCCGCAGCGGCAGCTTATAAAATCAATCAACCCGCACAAACCCAAACATAAAGCCCAAGCATCATGAAGGCCGTCTGAAAACATCATTTTAACGGCGCGCAAACCGTTTCAGACGGCCTCTTCCGCCCTACCCTGCCTTCAAACGGTATAAAGACGTTGTTTCCCAATTTCGGGCAAATGCCAGCGGGTCGTCGGTAGAAACAGCTTTACCGTGCTGCGGGCGGATGTGCAGCGTTTCAATCAGGCTCAGTCCGGCCGTCTGAAAACAGCGCGGCAGGAAATCGGCGGCGCGCAATCCCAAATGTTCGGCCAAATCCGACATAATCAGCCAAACTTCACCGCCATCGTTCAAATGACTGCGCGCGCCGTTCAGGAAACCGCGCAGCATGGCATGGTCGGGATCATACAGCGCGGTTTCTACGGCCGACGTGGGTTTCGCAGGCAGCCAGGGCGGATTGCAGACAATCAGGTCGGCACATCCTTCCGGAAACAAGTCGGCGGCCTCGATGCCGATTTGCCGCTGCAAGCCGAGGCGGCGGATGTTGTCTCCGGCACAACTCAGGGCGCGCGGGTTGTTGTCGGTAGCGGTAATCTGCCGCAGGCCGCGTTTGGCCAGCAATGCGGCCAACACGCCCGAACCCGTTCCTATATCGAAGGCCGTCTGAAAAGACGGCGGCAGTTCCGCCCGCATCAGCAGGTCGAGATACTCGCCGCGCAAAGGGGAAAAGACACCGAAAGGCACATGTATCCGCCCGCCCAGTGCGGGAATGTCCACGCCTTTTTTATGCCACTCGTGCGCGCCGACGAATCCGAGCAATTGGTTGAGCGGCAACAGGAAAGGCGTGTCGTTTTCTTCCCCGTACACATCGGCCAGCGCGGCACGGACATCGGGCGCGCGCGGCAGTTCGAGCCGGAAACCGGCGCCGATTTCCACCGCCAGCATATTGACTGTTCGACTCTGCTGCGCCTGCCGCATCCGGTGTCGGTGGAAGCGTTCCGCAGGAGTCAGGTCGTTTTTTTCAGACGGCCTTTTCGCCCGCAGGCGTTTTTTCAGTGCGGCCAGGACTTGCTTGGCATTGTGAAAATCGCCGCGCCAAATGACGGCCGTATCCTGCCGCGCTTGATCGAGGATGGCGGCGGCTCCGGCATCATGCAGGCTGACGGCTTGTTTCGGCGGCTTCTGCGTACTCTCGTTGCGCCATTCGGCCGGGCCGCAGTCGGTGGTTATTTGTGGATACACGTTCGGAATCCTGAGAGGTGTGGAAAGGCCGTCTGAAAGCGGCCAAACGGCTTTTCAGACGGCCTCGTTGTATGAAACGGCATTCGGCACGGGCAATCAACGGTTTTTCAAACCCAGCACGTCCTGCATATCGAACAGGCCTGCCTTGCCCGCCGCCCATACCGCCGCACGCACCGCGCCGGAAGCGAAAGTCATGCGGCTGCTGGCTTTGTGGGTGATTTCCACGCGCTCGCCCTCTGCGGCAAACAATGCGGTATGGTCGCCGACGATGTCGCCGCCGCGAACGGTGGCAAAACCTATGGTTTGCGGGTCACGTTCGCCGGTGTGGCCTTCGCGGCCGTATACCGCGCACTCTTTCAAATCGCGGCCAAGCGCATCGGCAATCACTTCGCCCATCCTTAAAGCCGTACCGCTGGGGGCATCGACTTTGTGGCGGTGGTGGGCTTCGATGATTTCGATGTCGTAGCCTTCGTTCAATACGCGGGCGACGGTGTCGAGGATGTGGAAGGTCAGGTTTACGCCGACACTGAAATTGGCGGCGAATACCACGCCGATTTTTTCCGCCGCCGCTTTAATGGCGGCTTTGCCCGCATCGTCAAAACCCGTCGTGCCAATGACAATGTTTTTACCTGCTTCCACACATTTTTGCAGATGTTTGAGCGTCGGCTCGGGGCGGGTAAAGTCGATTAACACGTCGCTGGCGGCCAAAACTTTGTCCACATCGTCGGAAATCGATACGCCGGTTTTCAAACCCAGCGCATAGCCTGCATCCAAACCCAATGCGTCCGAACCGGCATGTTCCAGCGCGCCGCTCAATACCGCGCCAGGATGATTGTTTACGGCCTCGACCAATACGCGGCCCATGCGGCCGTTTGCACCGGCAATGGCAATTCTCAATTTATCCATTTCGTTTTATTCCGTAACCGCAGATTGCTGTTGGCGGGCATATTCGAGCGCGTTGCCCTCTGCCTTAACCAGGCGGTCGTTTTCAAACCAAACGGTCAGGTTGCGCGTTTCGGCTTGATTGACCACGCCGTTGCGGCTGATTTCGTAGGTGTAGTCCCAGCGGTCGCTGTGGAAAGGATCGCGCAGCAGCGGCGTACCCAGCAGCAGTTGGACCTGATCGCGGCTCATACCCTGCTGCAACGAAGAAACGGCGCGGGCATCGAGCTGGTTGCCCTGAATCACTTTCAGTTTGTAGGAAGGAAAATTAGAAATGCGCTCGGCCGAACAGGCGGAAAGCCCGATAACGGCGGCGGCAAGCAGAATGGGAAGTCTGTTCACGGACGATACCTTTTCCGAGTGTGGGGGATAATGTTGTACAGTATGCCACAGCAAAGACTCCATTTAGAAATCTTTATCATCTTTGTGTGTGCAAAACTACAAAATGTGCGTATTATAGCGGCAATTGGATAACTACGGTATGGAAAGACCATGGATCATAATGTAGCTCAACTCAGGCACAACGGCCTGAAAGTAACCGGCCCGCGTTTGAAAATCCTCGATTTGTTCGAGCGGTATCCCGATCAGCACATGAGCGCGGAAGACGTTTACCGCCTCCTGCTGGAGCACGAAATCGAAATCGGCGTTGCCACCATCTACCGCGTTTTAACCCAATTCGAACAGGCAGGCATCCTGCTGCGCCACCATTTCGAAACCGGCAAAGCCGTTTACGAACTGAATACCGGCGGCCACCACGACCACATCGTCTGCGTCAAATGCGGCGACGTAACCGAATTCCACAGCGAAGAAATCGAAAAACTGCAGGATAAAATCGCCGAAGAAAACGGCTACCGCATCGTAGATCACGCCCTGTATATGTACGGCGTTTGCGGCCCTTGCCAGAAAAAGGAAAAACGCTGATTATTCCGAACGGCCAAACCGAAAACGGGATCAGCAGACAAAAGCCGGAATCTTCCGGCTTTTTCTTTTACCCGTCACCCTTAAATATTTACCCGACACAGAGGCCGTCTGAAAACCCTGAAAGTGGTTTTCAGACGGCCTCTTCGCCCTCCCCTTCAAACAACAGCAAGGCTTCCACGCCGTTTTCGCGATTGGCGAGCATCAGGCGGCCGTGGTGCAGGCGCATGATTTCGGTGGTGAAGCTCAAGCCTAGCCCGCTGCTGCGGCTACCGTCGGCGCGGGGGAGCGAATAGAAGCGTTGGGGGATTTTGGCCAACGCGTAATCGGGAACAAGGCTGCCTTGGTTGTAAACCGCCAGTTCAGTGCGGTTTCGGCTGCGGGTGAGGCTGAGGCGGATTTCGCTGCCGGGTTCGGCAAAGTCGATGGCGTTGTAAAGCAGGTTGTCGATGGCTTGGCGCAGCAGCAGCGGGTCTCCTTGGACGGCACGGGGCGGGCAGTTGAGGGCGATGTGCAGCTGTTTGGCTTGCAGGGCGGCGCGGCTTTCTTGGGCGGCTTGGACGGCTAGATTGGCCAAATCAACGGTTTGCGTGCTTTGCAGGCTGTCGCGGTTTTCCAGACGGGCCAGTTCGAGCAGACGGGCGATGAGTTGCTTTTGTTTTTGGGTATTGCGGCGGATGCGGTCGAGCAGCTGCTGTTGGTCGGGACTGAGTGGACTGTCTTGCAGCAGTTCGAGGGCGGCCTGCTGGGCGGTGAGCGGAGTTTTGAGTTCGTGGGTGAGGCCTAAGACGTAATTTTCAATGTGTTGGCGGTGGTCGAGTTCGTCGCGCAGATGGGCGACGGCGTGGACGAGGCGGTAGAGGTAGCTGTCGCCGAATTGCGGTTGCGCGGCGGGGCGGTTGGCGGCCATGGCTTCGGCATAACTTCGGATGCGGTTGATACTGCGCGCCAGCCACCAGGCGAGCGTACCGAGCACGAGCAGGCTGGCAGTGAGCAGAAACAAGACGTGCTGCTTGGCATAGACCAGCGACCAGGCGGTGAGCAGGAGCAGGATACCGAGCAGGACGAAGAACAGGCGGATGCTGAGGTGTTTGAAATATTTAAGCATGGGTTGGCTGAATGGATAGGGTTGCACGGCCTGATATTAAGCCGGGCGGTGTTTCAATTTCGTTGCGGTTTTGCTTTCAGGTAGCCTGACAAAGCGTGTGTGATTAAGTCGGGCTGGTTTTCGCGCTTGGAGGCCGTCTGAAAAGGCGGTTAGCGATAACTGATGACTATCCCCGTACTGCCGTCTTTATTGTGGTAATACGCGCCCACATCGCCCCAGGCAAATCTGCGGCATTTGCCTGCTGCCGATGTTTCAATGGCGCAAGGGGCATCGTCCAGCTGTTTATCCAGCCATCGATCAAACTGTTTTCTGCGTTGCAATTCACGCTCTTCCGACCATGCTGCCCAGCTATTGTCTTCACCTATCGGGCAGAAGAATATGGATAAGCGCTCCAGCCGCTGCTGCTCGAACTGGGCGGTAAGGGTGTATTGTTCGGACTGTTTGGTAAATGACAAACCGAAAAATGTTATTCCCGTTTGCAGATGATTCGGGCTTGATTTTGGGAAACATGCAATCCAGTCATCAAGCGTGGTTCGTGCACTAATAATATTGCAGTCCGGCAGGATGATGCTGCCGTTTTCAGGGTTTATCTTCATCGGTTTGAATTTCCAAATGTAGTTTTCAGACGGCCTGAAACCATGTCCGTTTTATAACGCCTTTAAGCCGCACGATTTTTCATTTAACCAACAACCGTCCCTGTCTCGCCAAATTCAAAGTAGCCAGCAACAGTAACATAACCAAGCCGGATCCTGTGGTGGCGAGGAAATAACCTAAAAACAGTAAACGCTCTTCGGCGATCAAATGGAAACCGCAGCCCGTCATTGCCGCCAAACCGAATGAGAAACCCCAAAAACTGGGGCTGAATCCCTGTTCCAGCATCCAAGGCAGAAGGCGCAGTAGTAGCAGGAATTGCAGGCAGCCGTAGCCGATTAAAAGCAGCGCGAAGGCATCGATGTGCCCGCCCGATACGGCAAAATAAGTGCCGCTGCCGACAAAAGAGGGCGCAAGCTGAATGCCGACAATACCGCGCACAGGGGCGTTGACGGGTGTGCCGGTGCGCAAACGGCTCAATATGGCGGCTTCCAAGCTAAGCCATGAAAACAGTCCCGCGCCCAAAAACAGCCAGGCGTAATCCGACCAACCCAATGCCGCCATTGCGGTCGCGCTGACAAAATTGGTGGCAACAGTGGGCAGGTAAACAATCGGCGTGGTGGCATCAAGGGTATGGACGCCGCGCCACAAGCCGCCTGCGCGGTACATGGCAAATGCCAACTGTCCCGCCGTTCCCAGCAAAATCAACCCTTTTGCCAGTGGTGTTTGGTAGGGTAGTGCCGCCAAACCTGCCAGCATAGCGGTAATCGGAATCGCGCTGATGAAACAGCATTGCACCAAATCCTGCAAATCCTGCAAAAATTCGGGGCGGAAAAAACGGATTTTGATGATGTAGGCAATAACCAGCAGCAGCCAAAGCACGAAGGCGGCGGCTAACAGCGTTTCCGCAGCCCAATTCGGTAAAAGCCCGATACGCGCGCCGTAACGCCACGACAAACCGAGCGCGAAAAGCCCCAACGGCATGCTGAAATAGCTGAGGGGGATGGGAAATTTTTTGGTACTCATGACAATGTGTGTTTTAAGAAAAGGCAGGCGGCAGTATAGCCGATTCAAATCGGTAAATGCAGCTTG
This sequence comes from Neisseria elongata subsp. elongata, assembly GCF_900113545.1. Lineage (GTDB taxonomy): Bacteria > Pseudomonadota > Gammaproteobacteria > Burkholderiales > Neisseriaceae > Neisseria > Neisseria elongata. The sequence continues at coordinate 58,047 of NZ_FOPS01000006.1, forward strand.
GGTTGAGACCTAATAAAGATGCTAAATCTGTCTGGAGTATCGGGTTTCAGCATGAGCCGTATTGGGCATTGATATTCTGATGTTTGAGTTTGTAAATGTGTTTTCAGACGACCTGAAGGCAAGCGGAAACAGACGATGAATGTCGCTTGAGCCTTCTTGATTTTCAGGTAGCCTTTTTATCATACATTTCCCGCAACACCTCCGTCAGCCAGTCGAACACCTTTAACACGCGACCCGAAGTTACTCTGCGTTGCGGGCGGTAGATGTAGAGTTGCCACGGGCGGCGCGGGACGTCGGGGAGGGGTTCTACAAGTTCGCCGTTTTGCAGGTGGATTCGGCGGCGGAGCAGAAGTGTTTTAGGGCGTTGAGTTTGTCCATTGCATATATAAAGATTATGCTGCTATGGTTTTAACAAACCAAAGTCTTTTTGTCTTATTTCATCTTCATCCCTATCAGGGAATAGGGCAGAATTTAGATAATTTTTAGCCAATCTTATAATATGATTTACTTTTTTAATATCGGTAGTCATAAACCCGATAGGCAATGTCACAGGATAAGAAGATAGTTTTGCGTGATAACAAACTACAGCAAATTTATCTTCTAGAAATAGAATTTCAGTATTTCCATCTAAAAAACCTTCACAGAATCCGTAAAGTACTTTATCTGATATTATATCTTTAAAATGATTTAGCCATTCTTGTTTTTCATGCTGATTTCGTTCGGAAGGCAAAGGTAAGTACAGGTGAAAATCATAACCATTTTTTTGTTTAGCTATTAGATTTTGAATTTTGTCATGAATTTTCCGTTGTTTTCCCCAGTAAATATCGCTTGGAGCCAACCAATAGAGTTTTTTAGGTGATTTTTTGTTTAAGTTATCTAAAATTTTATTGATTTGTTCGAACAAGGTTTCTTGATGATAAATTTGTCCTAAAAAATACAAGCCATTTTGTTGTTCATGCTCCTGATAAACTTTTAAAAATTCGTTAAAGTCTAATGTTCCGCCGAATAGCACTTTTAAAGTATCGTCATCACCAATTTCTTCTATACTGTTAAGCAGTTCACGCAAATTATCATGCTGACCAAATCGCTCCAGTTGTGCGGTAATGGCTTGCTGAATATTTTCTTGATGAGTAATTGTCGGTACATCATGACGTTCTTTGGCTTCGCCTGTTTCAGGCAGCAATTCAAATTGTTGCGTAAAACGGAAATAATCAGGCACGCCTTTGGGTTCAATAGCATCAATTTTATACAAAGAAATATCTTTCTCATCTAAATTGATGATGTCGTCTTCCATTAGCTGCCGAAAGCGATTTTGAAATGTTTTTCGTGCAATTTCGCTACTTTCTGATAACACCTTCGGTTCGACGACTAACTCAACGGCTTGCTGGCGATTTTTATCACAGTCGTTTTTTTTCAGAAAATTACTATCTAATAATTCCATACGATATTCACCACCACATTCTTTTAAAGCAGGAATATGGGGTGATTCCTGATTGTCTTGAAACAGTCTCTGCCCTTCTGTCGATAATGCAATCAAGCCGTTATCCTGCCAAATAATCCATTTATTGCTCTCCAAATCAGCAAGGGCAACTTCGGTCTCGTGTTGGGTAAATCCGAAATATTGGGCAATTTGTGCAGGTTTGCACGGTGTTACTTTCAAAAGTCGCAACAAATATTCGCGCACAAACGCCACGCCTTTATCGCTCATATAGGAAAACACAATATGAAAACGCGGAGCCTTAACCACAAAATCAATTTGATTGTAAGTTATGTTTTGTTTACTCATTTTTTCGCTCCGTTTTTTAATATTTTAATTGCGTAATCTTGCGGATTATTTTGCTTTTGTATAAAACGTAAAACTTTTGCCAATGGAGTTTTGCTGTTTTTCGGCTGCTCCCAAACGGTTTTTGCGCCAACAATCACCAGTTTATCCATTGCACGAGACAAGGCTACGTTAATACGGTTTGGCAAATGTAAAAAGCCTGTGCTGTATGTTTTGTCATAGCGTGTCAGCGACAAGATAATCACGCGGTTTTCTTTACCTTGATAACTATCTACACTATCAATTTTAACTAAGCGGTGGAAATCATCACTCCAACTGCGTTCGTTGAATTTTTTACGAATCAGTTTTTTCTGCTCGCCGTACATACAAATCACACCAACAGCCTGTTCGTTCTTTTCCAAACATTTTTGTACAACTTCGCTGTTTATAAAGGTTTCATCATTTGCTAAATCCTGTAATAAATCAATAATGGTATCGGCTTCGGCACGGTTGGATAAACTACCATTTTTGCCTTGTTCATGATACGCATTTGGTAATAAAGTTGTATCTAACCATGTTACACAGGATTTTATCTTTTCAGGTAGCCTGAAATAAATATTGGGCACATCATTGTCAGTTTTACCATTTTCCAAAACATTTTCATAAAAACATGCTGATACTAAACTGCCAATCGCAGGAGCCATGCGGTATTGTGTTTTGAGTGTGGCGCAAGTTTGCTTTCCATATTCGGATAGGAAAACGCGTTCAAAATCACTGCCTAATGCTTGATCTAATTCCTCACCGCGCTTGGAAATCCCTAATCGGCGGGCAAGTGCGTTTTTATGCTCTTCTGAATACAAAGGCGGTAATTGCTTATGGTCGCCTACAAGCAAAATACGCGTACCAGACTGCATTGCAATAGCCAATTCACTGGAAATAGAACGTGCGGCCTCGTCCACAATCACCCAATCATAAAGATTATCGGCAATGCCGATATGGCGTTGTCCGATACCTACGCAAGTGCCAATCACAAGCTGACGGGAACGAGCCAAAAATTCATCATAATTGGTGCGTTCGTTAGATAGGGCTTCCAGCATATCCTGAGTTAAATCAATCAATTTACGTGCTTGGATATTTTCAATCGGCTGAATATTATGCTTGTGATCCAATTCACTGATAAATTTTGGCAGAATTTCGTCAATTTCAAATTCACGAAGCCCCATTGCTTGAGCTTGTTCTTTAATGCTTTTTTCTAATTTTTGGTGTAAGCGTTTTTCATCTTCATCAATGTTTTCATTTTTTGATGAATTGACAATTTTTTGATAACGACGGATTTGCACGCCAATATCAAACGCTAATTCGGCACGTTTACGCAAATAGTCTTCAGGCAGCCCCATGCTGCGCCCAAGCTGGCAGATATTGCTAATCTTGTTTACATTTAACTGTGCCCGTTTTTGTCCGACTAAATTGGGTGAAAACACATCTTCCAATATTTCGGAATCGGCAATTTCACGATTACTGAACCGTACTAGTTGCAAGTCTGTTCCCAAACGCTGACAGTGTTTACGGATACGTTCGGCAGCAGTATTGACTGCTTCATGTGATTGGCTGACCAGTAGAATATTTCGAACCTTTTGCACATCAAATAAATAATGTACAAATGCAGCAATAAATTCTGTTTTCCCTGTTCCCGGCGGACCTTGTAATAAAGATAACGGTCCATTGGCAATCAAACGCTGAAAAGCAATACGTTGTGCTTTATTAAGGCTTACATTTTTTTCAGGCTGGTCATAGCGTTTAAATTCTTCATCGCTGACATGAATCTCATATTTTTCAGACGGCAAGTTGCAATATTCATCAAAATAATGCACTAGATTTTTCACCGCACTTTCACCATCTAGAATGCGTTGTAAGGCATTTTTACGGCGTGTATAAGATGCTTTATTTTGAAAGCTTTGTAAATAAACAGGCGTACCTGATTGGATGCGAACAGTATTTTTATCTTTATATTTTTTCAGATGAATTTCATTTAATGTACTTTTAACAACATCTACTGTGCCGTACACAAAGGTTTTTTCCCTATCTTCACTTTTTCCGATAGCTTCAACAATTTCATCTCGCTTAAACTGATCAATCGGATTGATTTCGCCATCATAGGGAATATAAGTTTCGCCATTTTCTGTTTTTTGCAATGCTTCGCTGGCAGTAATAGAAGGTAAAGCTTCGGTTTCAGTATCTAAAATTGCCTGCCAAAGTTTTTGAATATTAGGACGTTGCTCGATAACTGTTTCTTCTGCAATAATATCAACAGGTTCGGCTTCAAAGTTCTCGTTATTTTCAGCTTGTTCTTTTTCAGGCTGTTTGAAAAAGTGCTCTTGGACAAATTGAATAATAGAGTTCTTAAATTCTGTACTGCCCGCAATGAAATCATTAAGTTTATCTAAGTTGCTATAATTGCTATGTGTGATATTCAAACCGATTTGCAAACTACATTTGCTATCATCACGATCATTTCGACTAATATGATAGCGTTCAAATGGAGATAATCCGTGTCGGAATCGTTTCTCGGAAATGGTATAAAAAGCGGTAAATTTTCCGCCTAATCCAATAAATGTAATATCTATTTCTTCATTTGGATATTTTTGACTTTCTTTAAATTGAACAAACAATTCACCATTTTCAGGGTAAATTTCAATAGGTAAAAACGACTCACGCCCGCCTACTGTGATGTCAATCATTGGCGTAACCGGTTTGGGATTGAGAGCCTCTTTAAAACGAGCCAACGAAATAAACGCAGTTTTGCTATCTGAATACTCTTGCTGTATCACTTCAGCAACTTCAACAAAACTTTCAGACGGCCTATTCCATTCAACGCCCAATAATTCGCACGCCATTTTCATCACGGCAAAATTATCGCGTTGTTTCTCGGTAGGATGATCGAATTCCGGCGAATATTCAGTATTGAACTGGCTTTGCCCACTTGGCGAAAAATCCAATATATCCAAAACATGCAGTTGAACAGAATCATCTTCAATCGTTACCAACACATTGTCAGGTTTCAAATCGCCATGTGTGAAACCTAGACTGTGTAAATGTTCAATGCTTTGAATAAATTGATGGATAAGAGTCTGTTTTTGTTTATCCGATAAATCAAGTTTGCAAATATCTTGCCAAGTATGCCCGTCAATAAAATCACTTGCTGCAAAAAGGCAGCCTGATTTTTTGGCAATACCGAATTCTCGGATTTTCGATAAATAATCAGGCGACAAATTTGCCAGTTTTGCCATATTTTCCAACCAATTCAAAACCACTCTGGCTTTTGAATTATCGGTTTGCGGGTCTGCGTTCAGCCATGCTTTAACCAACAAACCATTGGAACGGTAAACTTCTTTCTCTCTGGTGTCTACAATAAAATCATCATCTTCACGATAAGCACGGGAATGGTTGATGTCATGTGTGAATGGCTCTAATTTTGTAAAATCAAATGAAAAATCCACCGCCTGTTCAGGTTTGGCTTGATTAAATTTATCTAAAACATCTATCGCACTTTTAAAAGGTATATCAGACAATGCCTCACGCAAAATTTCGGCATACCATGTGGTTTCATCTGCTAATTTATTTTTCATTTCATCAAGACTGACTTGTGAAATGCGCTTAGCCTGAATGATATGCCATGCCAAAACAGCCAAAGAACGTACATCATATTGGTATGGCGTGAGTTTGATGCCGTCTGAAAGTGGAAAGTGAGATTTTGCTAAATCGCCGGAGACTTCCAAAATCTCACGAATGTCGCCAACAGTTTCTTCAGATGAAAAATAAGCGGTAGCAAACCCTGATAGCGTAATTTTGTCATCTGCCGAGAGCCAAATGCTGTGATTACCCAAATCGCGATGGGCAATACCGATTTTGTGTAACTGGGCAAATTTATCCAACAATAATTGCACCAATCCCAAACGGCGTTCTGTGCTTAGATTTTCGCCATTGTATCCGCCGACAAATTGGTCAAAACGTTTTTGCTGTGGGAACAGCTCAAATAAATCAATATGTTCCGCCGTAATTTCGCCTTTTTGCGGCGTAGATTTGTAATTCAAGCAGGTGTGATACAAGTCTTTATTTTGTAATTTAATATGGTTCAATACATCGTATTCACGGCTGACTAGGCGATAACGCCCGTCAGGTGTTTGAGCTTCGGGAAAGTTGATTTTAGTGAAATTCCAACGGCGCAATAAGGCTTGGTCTTGGTGTTTTTTATTTTCGGTTTGGGCAAGATATTCTTGATAGATATGTTTGGGATGGGAAAAAATAGCAGCGTCTTCCGCATAATATCCGCCAATACTGATATTTTTAGGTTTGATGGTATTACTGCCAAAGATTTTTTTATCAAACAATTCAAAATCCTGATTTAAAGTTTTACTATCAGGATGTGGATGGAAGCGTGCGTTAAATTGTTTTTCATCTTTTAATTGCAGAAATTCAGTTAATGTTACAACGTGCGATTTTTCATTGTCTGGTAGTTGGCTAAAATCCGCATTGCCTGTCATTACAATCAAAAAATGGATCTGTGGACGAAAGCCTTTATTGGTAAATTGTTGTTTAAATTTATCCAATTTCTTTTCTAGCATATGTTGTTTGTTTCGCGTAATAAAAACCGGTGAACGACCCATATCTTTATTGTTTAAATACCATCTATCTTGACAATAAGTAATCGTTCCATTCCAATGTTTCAACTCAATAATCAACACATTGCAATGGGTAACAATAACTAAATCAAATTCACCTTCTTTACGTTCTTTCACATCAGCAAAACGAAAGCCCGAGTATCCTTTCCAAGGGAAAATGGATTTCAGGGATTTTAATCTGTCAAATCTCTGTCCTTTTACTTTCTTTTTATTTTCAGAAGCTTGAAAAGCCTGCTTGATTTTCTCAATGGCATCAACTTCGTGTTGAGTTAATCCGCCGCCCCAATCTTGTACTTCCATCATATTGACCTTCTGGTTATATTCATTGATTTAATTAAAATGGCTACTCTGTTATTGTAACAAATTTTTATTTTGAAATAGTATTAAAGTAAATATTGCTAATTTTTTAAATAGTTTTTACCTCCCATCTTCCACCGTCAGTTCTCCAATCCGTTCAAATCTCTGAGCAACAAAAACAAAGAACTGTACATCGTGCCGGGCGCGAACCACACGGATTTGTATGACAACACCCGAGGCAAGATTCCGTTTGATAAGTTTGAGCAGTTCTTTAAAGCAAATCTGCATTAAGGTCGTCTGAAAGGCCACCTGAAAGCGTAAAAGCAGCCTGCACTTTTTTATAACGAGTGCAGGCTGCTTTTTATTTTTCAGACGACCTTTTCAGATTTTGAGGTCGTCTTAAAAAGCAAACGCAGCGGCTGTTTCAAGCAGGTTTGCGGAAGGTAATGCAGTAAAAGCGGTTGTCCCACAGCAGCCGCGTTTTCTTTTCCTGAACGGTTTCGGGAATGCGGTTTTCGATTTGTGTCAGGTCGAAATCGGTGTCTTGGAAGTAGCTCCGCGTGAATAGGCTTTTTTTGTATTGTTGTTGGATGAAGTCGGTGGTTTCGTCTGCGATCATGATTTTGGTACCGGGCTTGGCAACGCGCAGCATTTCGTTGATGGCTTTTTGCTTGTCGCTGAAAAAATTGATGCCGCCCACATGGAATACGACGTCGAACATATTGTCGGCAAAGGGTAAGTCTTCGGCGTTGCAGTGTACCAAGTCCAAGCCTGCCGCTTTTTTCCGCCATACGTCGCGGCAGCGTTCCAACATGCCGAGCGACAGGTCGGCGCCGGTCAAGTCCAGCGCGGCGGGGTCGATGTTGGCGGGCAGGTGGTTCAAATCGGTACCTGTGCCGATGGAGACGTAGAGCGCGGTGCAGTCCTGCCGCCATTCCAGTTCGTTCATCAGGCTGCGCCGTGTCTCGTTGATGCTGTTGCCGTATCTGAGGCGGGCGATCCAGCGTTCGCCGAAGTCGTACCAACGGGCAAGGCGGTTGTACATTTTCATGTATTTGGCGTTGTCGCCCGTTACGCTGTCGGAATTGAGGCACAACAAGATGCCGTCTTGTTCGGGCGGAAGCTGATTTTGCAGGGCGGGTTTGAGTTTTTGGATGAGCTTGACGGAAGGCATGGCGTTACTCCTGTGAATGGTTGCGACAGCTTGAAAGGCCGTCTGAAAACCGTGCTTCAGGTTTCGTTAAAACTATACCCCAGCCCGTGATGGGTGCGGATGTGTTCGTCGGCGATGCCGGCTGTGCGCAGTTTGTGGCGCAGGGCGCGGATGTGGGTGTTGATGGTGTGGGGGTCGGAGGGGCGGTTACCGCCGAACATGGCGGTGAGCAATTCTTCGCGGCTGAACACGCGGCCGGGGCGGTGCAGCAGGGTGCGCAGCAGGCGGTATTCGCCCTGCGTGAGCGGCAGTTCGCGGCCTTGGTGGCGGATGCAGCAGGCGGGCGCGTCGTCGTGCCATACTGGTGCGGATTCGGCTTCGGAGGCGGGCCGGGTTTGTGTGCGCCGCAGTACGGCTTTGACGCGGGCGACGAGTTCGCGCGGGCTGAAGGGTTTGCCGATGTAGTCGTCTGCGCCGAGTTCGAGGCCGAGGATACGGTCGGTTTCTTCGTCTTGGGCGGTGAGCATGATGACGGGCTGGGGGTGTTGAGGGTGCAGGGTTTTGAGCAGTTCGAAGCCGTCGGTGTCGGGCAGGCCGACGTCAAGCAGGAGCAGGTCGAAGTGTTCGCGCGCGAGCAGTTGCCGTGCCTGCTCTGCGGTGGGGGCGATGCGTGCGGTGAAATGGGCGCGGGCGAGGGAGAGTTCGACCAGTTCGGCGATTTCGCGCTCGTCTTCGATGATGAGGATATGCGGGTTCATGGGATAGGGGATTAACAAGCCGTCAATACAAGGCGGCAAGCCGTAGCGAAAATAAAGTTCATCCGTTCATTGTACGCAAGAGTGGCAGGCTGCACATCATTTTCAGGCGGCAATCTTCATAAAATCTTCACAACTGCCCCACAGGAAATTGACGGCGTTTCGGCATACTGGACGCTGTCGGCAAACGGAAGTCCGTTGCCTAAAACCTTTCTATGGAGCAGAAAATGACGAAAAAATTATGGAGCGTAATCGGCCTGTGTATCGCCTTTGCCGTGGTATTGCTGTGGATTTACGGACTGGCCGAACAGCGGAGCGAATATCAGTCCAGCATACTGCTGGGGGCGGAAGGCTACCACATGGTCGTCCGCAGCGTGAAATACGGCATGGTGCTGGTGGTGTTGGTGTTTTCTTCGTTCTTTTTGAGCGAAATCCTGCAGGAATGGCGTATCCATCCCGTGCAGTATCTGCTGGTAGGCGCGGCGTTGTCGATTTTCTACCTGCTGTTGCTCTCGCTGGCGGAACACATCGGCTTTACTGCCGCTTATGCCGTCGGTGCAGCGGCGTGTATCGGCCTCTTGTTTTGGTATCTGCGCTTCGTGCTGGCCACCACGCGCGGGGTACATATGATGACGGCGTTGCTCACGGCGGCCTATGGCACGATGTTTGTGCTGGTGAAAATGCAGCAATACAACCTGCTGGCCGGCTCTTGCCTGCTGTTTGCAGCGCTGTTCGCGGTAATGTATTACACACGGGAGATCGATTGGTATGCGCTGAGTGACGAAAAATCAGACAATCACACTAATGTGATTGAAGAAAGGATGGCTGCACGTCAAAATCATGACATGCAATAAGGCTGTATAAAGGGGAGGCCATCTGAAAACTGTTTTTCAGACGGCCTCCCCTTCTTTCTTACCTAACATCCGCTTTCAACCATGCCTGACGCGAACAGGCAAATAATAGCAGGCAGCCGGCAACTGTGGAACACAGCATCAGGGAAACCATCACATACACCGTACCATTATGCAGCAACGTCGCCAGCCAACCCATGCCTGCACCAATCAGCGACGTAACCGCCATCAGCAAAGCATTCGCGCTGCCGCCGACTTCCCTGAAATAAGACATAAAGCAGGCCTGCGTGTTTGCCGTAACCAAACCCTGAGTGCCGACCGAAACCATCAGGCACAGCACCAGCAAAGGTAACGGCGGCAGCCCGCCGCAAGCCCACACCAACAACAAAGCCGCCGAGTTTGCAGCCAATTGAATAGCCAAACCCCACAACAAAATATCCTCCGCGTTGCTGCCGCTTTTCAACCGCCAGGCCGTAATACGGTTAAACGCCATCATCGTTACAATATTGCTGCCGAACACCAATGCATAAATAAACGGCGTCAAACCATACAGCTTCATATAAACAAACGAAGATTCGGTTAAGAAAACAAACATCGAACCGAAACTGAACGCCTGAAAAAACATAAAGCCCAAAGCGGGTACGGTTTGCAGTACACGACGGTAACGCCGCAGCATATCGCCGAAAAAATGCCGGTCAAGCCGCCCGTTTGCCTCCGATTTCGGCAAAAAACGCCACATCAATGCAAATACGGCCAAAGAATACAACAATAAAAAAACAAAAATCAGCCGCCATCCGCCGATACGCTGCAATCCTGACCCCAACATAGGCGCGGCCAACGGTGCAGACATCATCACGATGCCGATTAGCGCAAACATCTGCGCCGCCTGCCTGCCTTCGTAAAAATCGCGCACCACCGCCCCGGCCATCACTGCCGCCATTCCGCCGCCGAAAGCCTGCAGCAACCGCAGCACGACCAACTGCTCCATGGTTTGAAGCAAGGCCAAGGCCAGCGAAGCGGCCGCATACAGCCCCAAGCCGCCCAAAGCCACCGTACGCCTGCCTTTCACATCCGACACCGCACCGCCCAGCAGCTGGCCGAACGCCACACCGAACATAAAACTGCTCAGGCTTTTCTCAATCAACTTCACCGGCACCTGCAAATCGTCGGACAACGATAAAATCGCCGGCAAATAAGCATCGACGGATAAAGGCATAATTGCCGTCATCGTTGCCAGTAAAAAGGCCATCTGTTTATTACTTAAAGGAATTTTCCTATCCATTCACTGTTCCGCAAATACAGCCGCACACAGCGGCAAAACGGTGGAATTATAACACCCCTGCACCACCCCATACCCGATGACCTGCAGGCCCGTCTCACACCCTTTTCAGACGGCCTATCCGTTCACTGTTGTATTTTTCACTTTTTTCCGCAAAAAAACGCCTTTTCCCGTTTATTGCTTGACTACATTGCTTAACAAAGGTAAAAAGACAGTTAAGCCCGACTGGGGCAAATACTCTAAAATAATAAGACAACGTCTTACTGTTTACTGTAAACCCGTCCGGCTTGGTTTGATCAATTTTTTAGATATGGAAAGTAGTATTTATGGCAACCGGTACTGTTAAATGGTTTAACGATGCAAAAGGCTTTGGTTTTATCACTCCTGATGAAGGCGGCGATGATTTGTTCGCACATTTCTCTGCCATCAACATGGAAGGCTTCAAAACCCTGAAAGAAGGCCAAAAAGTTTCTTTTGATGTTACCAGCGGCCCCAAAGGCCTTCAGGCTGCAAACATCCAGGCGGCTTAAGCATCCAAACTAGCCGGTTTGTCCGGTTTTAACAGCATGGCGGGTTTCAGACCTGCCATTTTTTCTATCCGTCGATTCACATAACAAGGGAAAAATATGTCCGACTATCAACAAGCCCAGCAACAACTGACCGAAATGATTGATTACCTCCGCACCCACCAATCCACAGATTGCGCGGCTGCCGAACGCGAAGACGATGACTTGGTACGGCTCAGCCTACAACAACGGATTCTGACGCCGAACGACTCAACCACCATCGAACGGATTGATCAATACTACAAAAAATTCTTTGCCGACAAACAGGCGTAGGGCTTTTTCCAATTCCAAATATTGCCGGATACCCGACGGCTACCGCAAGGCGGTATACATCGCCAAACTGCAAAAGTGATACGGTAAGACCCATTGGCAAACGACTGTTGTAAAGGCATCATCACACTCTAAAAAAGCCATCACAAGGCTGTCCATTGCAGTCAAAGGCCGTCTGAAAGTTTATGCGAGTCTCTCTAACAAACTTTCAGACGGCCTTTTTTATCTATTTAAACCAAAAAGGAAGAAACCGAGGTTTCTTCCTTTTGCATTTGAAGCCGAATATTTAACCGCCGAAGTCATCCAAGAGGATGTTTTCATCTTCCACGCCCAAGTCTTTGAGCATTTTGATGACGGACTGGTTCATGATCGGAGGGCCGCACATATAGAATTCGCAGTCTTCGGGGGCTTCGTGGTTTTTCAGATGGTTTTCGTAAACCACGTTGTGGATGAAGCCTGTGTAGCCGTCCCAGTTGTCTTCAGGTAGAGGGTCGGACAAGGCGACGTGCCATGTGAAGTTCGGGAATTCTGCTGCGAGTTGGTCGAAGTCTTCGACATAGAACATTTCGCGTTTGGAACGTGCGCCGTACCAGAAGGTGATTTTGCGTTTGGAGTTCAAACGTTTCAACTGGTCGAAAATATGGGAGCGCATCGGAGCCATACCTGCACCGCCGCCGATAAATACCATTTCGGCATCGGTGTCTTTGGCGAAGAATTCGCCGAACGGGCCGGAGATGGTTACTTTATCGCCGGGTTTGAGCGACCAGATGTAAGACGACATTTGTCCCGGAGGCGCATCAGGTACGCGCGGAGGCGGCGTGGCGATACGCACGTTCAACATGATGATGCCTTTTTCTTCAGGATATGAAGCCATGGAGTAAGCGCGCAAAATCGGCTCGTCCACTTTGGAAACGTATTGCCACAGATTGTATTTGTCCCAGTCTTCGTGATATTCCTTAGGAATGTCGAAGTCTTTGTAGGCAACGGTGTGCGGCGGGGCTTCGATTTGGATGTAGCCGCCGGCACGGAAGGGGACTTCTTCGCCTTCGGGAATGGCAAGCTTGAGTTCTTTAATGAACGTGGCTTTGTTGTCGTTGGAGATGACGGTGCATTCCCATTTTTTCACGCCGAACACTTCTTCCGGTACTTCGATGTCCATGTCGGTTTTGACGTTGACCTGACAAGACAAACGGCAGCCTTCGCGTGCTTCGCGTTTGCTGATGTGGGACAACTCGGTCGGCAGAATGTCGCCGCCGCCGCTTTTCACGACAACGCGGCATTGTCCGCACGAACCGCCGCCACCGCAGGCGGAGGGAACGAAGATGCCTTGGCTGGCAAGCGCGCCCAGCAGTTTGCCGCCGGCGGGCATAGTCAGCTCTTTTTCATCATTGACTTTGATGGTGATGTCGCCTTCGCTCACCAGCTTGGATTTGGCAAACAGAATCATCAGTGCCAAAGCCAAGACGATGACGGTAAACATCACGATACCTAAAATAATTTCCATGCCGAATCCTTTCTTATAACTGGATGCCGGAGAACGACATAAACGCCATCGCCATCAGGCCGGCGGAGATGAAGGTAATGCCCAGTCCTTTGAGGCCTTTGGGAGCGTCCGAATATTTCATTTTTTCGGTAATGCCCGCCAAAGCAACAATTGCCAACATCCAGCCCAAGCCCGCGCCGAAGCCGTACACGACGGATTCGCCGAAGTTGTATTCACGTTGCGCCATAAAAGAAACGGCACCGAAAATCGCGCAGTTTACGGTAATCAGCGGCAGGTAGATACCCAGCGCGTTATAAAGGGCGGGGAAGAATTTGTCCAAGAACATTTCCAAAATCTGCACCAAAGCCGCAATCACGCCGATGAAGGTGATGAATTTCAGGAAGGTCAAATCCACGCCTTCGACAATCGCGCCGTCTTTGAGCAGCGAGTAAACGAGCTGGTTGGCAGGGACGGACAGGCCGAGTACGAAGGTAACAGCAACGCCCAAGCCGAATGCGGTGGATACTTTTTTCGATACTGCCAGAAAAGTACACATGCCCAAGAAGAAGGACAGCGCCATGTTTTCAATGAAGACGGATTTCACAAAAAGGCTTAAATAATGTTCCATGTCTTATTTCTCCGCCTGTTCGGGTTTCCATGTGCGCAAACCCCAAATCAAAAAGCCGATGATGAAGAACGCGCTCGGTGCCAGCAGGAAGAGGCCGTTGGTTTGATACCAGCCGCCATCCTGCACGGTTTGGAAAACGGTGTAGCCCAAGAGTTTGCCTGAACCGATAAGCTCACGGATGGTTGCGATGATAATCAGCATCATGCCGTAACCTGCGCCATTACCGATACCGTCCACCAAACTTTCCAGCGGCGGCTCTTTCATGGCGAAAGCTTCGGCACGACCCATCACGATACAGTTGGTAATAATCAGGCCGACGAATACGGAGAGCTGTTTGGACAATTCGTAGGCATAGGCCTGCAATAATTGGTCAACCAACGTAACCAGCGACGCGACAATCGCCATCTGCACGATAATGCGGATGCTGTTCGGAATGTAATTGCGCACCAGCGAGATGAAGAAGCTGGAAAAACCGGTTACCAAACTGACGGAAATACCCATCACGATGGCCGTCTGAAGTTTGGTGGTAACCGCCAGCGCCGAACAAATACCCAAAACCTGCAAGGCAATCGGGTTATTGTCGATAAAGGGTGAAAACATTAAATGTTTCAAGCGTTTCATATCAGCCATTATTGTGCTCCTGCTGATTTCAATTTGTTCAGGTAGGGGATATAACCGTTTTCGCCGAACCAGTAGGCAAACGAACCTTGCACGCCTTTGGAAGTCAGCGATGCACCGGAAAGGGCATCTACGCCGTGTTCTTTATCGGAACCTGCGCCTTTGCCGACATGTAGGGCAAGTTTGCCTTGTTCGTCAAAGAGTTTTTTGCCGACGAATTTTTGTTGCCACAACGGATTGCCGATTTCGCCGCCCAAGCCCGGAGTTTCGCCTTGGTCGTAGTAAGTGATGCCGTTGATGGTATTGCCGTCGGGTTGGATGGCGACGAAGCCGTACATGACCGACCACAAACCGTTGCCGTGCATAGGCAGGATGATTTGGCTGACTTTGCCGTCATCGCCTTTTACCAAATAAACTTCGGTGTATTTGGCGCGGCTCTTGATACCTGCCAAATCGTCTTCAGGTTTGATTTGGATGCTTTGCGCGGGGTCTTTGGCGGCAACGCGCGCACTGAAATCTTTCGGTGCGTCTTTCACATATTCGCCGGTCGCCAAATCGACCACGCGTTGTTCGATGCGGTCGGCAAAGGTTTTGCTGATGTCGGTATTTTTATCGAGCAAACCGGCAACGCTCAGGATGTAGCTTTGCTTATCCTGAACCTTTTGTTTTTCCTGCACTGGTTTCAAGCCGACAACTGCGCCCGCCACGATGACCGAGCAAATCAGGCTGACCGCCAACACCACGATCAGCGTACCGCTGAAGCTGTCTTTATCGAATTTCTTAGCCATTGCTGCGCGCCTTTCTGCGTTTGATGTTCGCTTGTGCGACGAAATAGTCGAAAATCGGGGCAAACAGGTTGGCAAACAGAATCGCCAACATCATGCCTTCGGGGTAAGCCGGATTGACCACGCGGATTAACACGCACATCACACCGATTAGCGCGCCGTACCACCATTTGCCGACATTAGTAAAGGAAGCAGAAACAGGGTCGGTCGCCATAAACAGCATACCGATGGCGAAGCCGCCGACGACCAGATGCCAGTACCAAGGCATGCTGAACATCGGATTGGTGTCCGAACCGATGACGTTAAACAGCGAAGACATGGCAATCATACCGATCATCACACCGGCAATAATGCGCCAAGAAGCGATGCGGGCAAACACGATAAACGCGCCGCCGATTAAAAGCGCCAAAGTGGATACTTCGCCGATAGAACCGGGCAAGTTGCCGATAAACGCATCCATCCAAGTAATAGGTTGATTGGTAACGGCGTTTTTCAGACCTTCCGAACCGTGTGCCGCCCATTGCGCCAACGCAGTTGCGCCAGAATAGCCGTCAACTGCCGTCCAAACGGTGTCGCCGGTAATATTGGCGGGATAAGCGAAGAACAAGAAGGCACGGCCTGCCAGCGCAGGGTTCATAAAGTTTTTACCCGTACCGCCGAATACCTCTTTCGCAACCACCACGCCGAAGGTAATACCCAAGGCGGCCTGCCATAGCGGCAGCGTAGGCGGAACGATTAAGGCAAACAGAATCGAAGTTACGAAGAAACCCTCGTTGATTTCGTGTTTGCGCACAGTGGCGAACAAGACTTCCCAGAAACCGCCGACGATAAATACGGTCGCATAAATCGGCAGGAAGTAAATCGCACCGAACAGCATTTTGCCCAACGCGCCCGCTTCAGACGACATATTGATACCCAAAGCGTTGGCAAGGGCGTAATGCCAGTCGTTGGCGATGCTTTGTTGCAGCAAATCAGGCGTTAACGCACCGAATGCCTGCGCGCCAACGTTGTACATACCGTAAAACATGGCGGGGAACAAAGCCAGCCACACCAAAATCATCATGCGTTTGGAGTCCAACGCGTCGCGGACGTGTGCCGCTTTGCGCGTTACCGCGCCGGATGTGTAGAAAATCGTCGCCGCAGCTTCATAGAGGGCATACCATTTTTCATGTTTGCCGCCCGGCAGGAAGTGCGGTTCGATTTTTTCCAGAAAATGTTTCAAGCCCATAATCAGCCTTCCTTCTCAATGGTTTCCAGCACCTTGCGCAACAGCGGGCCGTATTCGTATTTACCCGGGCAGACGAAGCTGCACAAAGCGAGGTCTTCTTCGTCCAATTCCAAGCAACCCAAAGCCTGCGCACTGTCGGTATCGCCGACGATTAAATCGCGCAAAAGCAAGGTAGGCAGGATGTCCAGCGGCATTACGCGCTCGTAAGTACCGATGGGAACCATGGCGCGGTCGCCGCCGTTGACGGCTGTCGTGAACTTGAAGAGTTTGTTTTTCAGGAAATGACCGAGGGTCGTACGCGTAATCGAGTATTTGTCCGGCTGCGGCGCAACCCAGCCGAACAGCTCTTTGCTGCGGCCTTCTTCGATAACGGAAATCTGATTGTGGTAGCGTCCCAAATAATCATGCGCGCCTTGTGCAATCGCGCCGTTCAATACCGAACCGGAAATCACGCGGTTGTCTGCGTCAACCAATTCACCGGCGGTAATTTGCGATACTTTTGCGCCCAACACGGTACGCAAGAGGCGCGGTTTATTAACTTGCGGACCGCCCAAAGCAACCACGCGCTCGGTATTCAGACGACCTGTTACGAACAAACGTCCGATCGCCATCACGTCTTGATAATTGATGGTCCAAACGGTTTTATTCGCGCCGACAGGCTCGATAAAATGAATGTGCGTGCCGCTCAAACCCGCGGGATGCGGGCCGCCGAATTCGTGTGTTTCAATGTTGGCGGCGTTTTCAGACGGCACGTCCGCACCGGCTGCCTTACAAACATGGATTTTGCGTTCGGTCAGACGGCTCAACACCAGCAAACCTCGTCTGAAATCCTCGGCGGCTTCTTTGATCACGACCACAGGGTCTGCCGCCAGCGGATTGGTATCTATCGCATTGACGAAAATGGCGAACGGCTCGGCATCAACGGCGGGGATTTTGCTGAACGGACGGGTACGCAACGCAGTCCACAAACCGGATTGAATCAGATTGCGGCGCACTTCTTCGCCGCTTAAGTTTGCCAACGCATCGAGCGCGTAGCGTTCGAACTCGATTTCGTCATCGCCTTCAACGGCAATCACAACCGACTGAAGCACGCGCTTTTCGCCGCGGTGAATCGCGGCGATTTTGCCGGAAGCCGGCGCAGTAAACACCACGCCCGGATTTTTCTTGTCTTCAAACAGCACTTGGCCTTTTTTGACGGCATCGCCTTCCTTGACTTTCATCGAGGGGCGCATACCGGCATATTCTTCGCCAAGCAACGCGACTTCGGTAATGGCCGGACCGTCGTAAACGGCTTGTTCCGGTCTGCCCGCAATGGGCAGGTCTAGGCCTTTTTTGATTTTAATCATAGGGATGCGTTACTTTTGGTAGGTTGGGAAAGTGGTGCGGCAAACTAGTGTGCCGCCAACGGTATTCTTCTATGAAGGTGCTCGCACGCACGGCCGCAGCTGTCGGGCCGGAAACAGGCGAAGCATAAAATGTAAAGATTCTTTACATAATAAAACGGTCAATTTTACAGGAAGCAACCTGTTTTTGCCATACTGCCGCTTGGTTTTATTGTGAGTCCTTAAAGTGTTGGAAAACGGAATACAAACAGGCCGTCTGAAAACACGGCTGTCATGCATTTAAAACAAAACCCCCAGCCGGTTTTCAGACGGCCTCCCCTTCTCCCCTCCCCTCTGCGAAACCATCGGCGCTATGTTAGAATCCGCACGAAACAAAACAACATCAGGCCGTCTGAAAACTGCGGCACAACTTTATTTAAAGGATACCGCCATGTGCCAACTTCTTGGCATGAACTGCAACACACCCACCGACATCGTCTTTTCCTTTGAAGGCTTCCGCAGGCGCGGCGGGCTGACCGACCACCACGTGGACGGTTTCGGCATCGGCTTTTTCGAACAAAAAGGCGTACGCCTGTTTCACGACGACAAACCCAGCGCGCAATCCCCGGTGGCCGACCTGATTAAGGCCTATCAAATCAAATCGGAAAACGTCATCGCCCACATCCGCAAAGCCACCAGCGGCCACACCTCTTTGGCCAACACCCACCCTTTCGTGCGCGAAATGTGGGGGCATTACTGGATGTTCGCCCACAACGGCCACCTGCAAGGCTTCCACCCGCCCGTCGGCCAATATTACCGACCCGTCGGCGACACCGATTCCGAACGCGCCTTCTGCCACATACTCGAGCAACTGCGCCAACGCTTCGACCAACGCCCCGATGACGACACCCTGTTTCAAGCCGTTGTCGGACTCGTGGCCGAAATCCGCCGCCACGGCCTGTTCAACTTCATCCTTTCAGACGGCCTCGTCATGTTTGCCCACGCCAGCACCCTACTCCACTACATCGTGCGCCAAGCCCCTTTCGGCGAAGCGCGCCTGCTGGACGACGATGTCGCCATCGACTTTTCCGCCGTTACCACCCCAAACGACCGTGTCGCCGTCATCGCCACCCTGCCGCTGACCAAAAACGAAATTTGGCACCAACTGGCCTGCGACGAACTCGTCATGTTCCGCGACGGCCTGATTGAAAAACGCGACCGTCCCGAAAACCCGCGCTACATGAGCACGGAGGAAGGTTTGGCCGCCGCCCGCGCCGCCGGTGCGGCCGTCTGAAGAAAGTATCCCTTTATGAAATGCCCCTTCTGCCAGCAACCCAACACCCTGGTTACCGATTCGCGCCTGACCGACGAAGGCAGCAGCATCCGCCGCCGCCGCCGCTGCTCCTCGTGCGACAAACGCTTCATCACCACCGAAACCCTCGACGTCCGCCTACCCGACATCATCAAAAGCAACGGCAGCCGGGTTCCCTATAACGCGCACAAACTGCGCACCAGCCTCGAGCGCGCCCTGCACAAACGCCCCTTCGGCAGCGAAGACGTGGACGACTTGGTCGCCAAAATCGAAGGCCGCCTCTACCGACTGGGCGAAAAAGAAGTCCCCTCCCGCCTCATCGGCGAAATGGCCATGCAGGCATTGCTGGACACCGACCAAGTGGCCTACGTCCGCTTTGCATCCGTTTACAAAAGTTTCAACGACGTATCCGAATTCACCCGCGCCATCGCCACCCTGCCCGCTCACACCGACGCGGACAACCCTCATGCCGACGGGTAAACATCATGAAATCCGCCTTCCGCTTCTGCCGCAGAGTCCTGGTTAACCTATTCTTCCTTCTGGTTGCCTACATAGCCGCCGTTTTCCTGCTGCCCATGATTAAAAGCGACAGGCAGGCCGACGGCGACGCCGACATCACCCTCTACCTGATTTCCAACGGCATCCACACCGACATCGTCATGCCCTCACGCAACGGCGACACCGACTGGACAGCAACCTTTCCCGCCGCCGACACCACGGGCGGCCAAAGTGCCGACTGGATTGCCGTCGGCTGGGGCGACAAAAACTTCTACCTCAACACGCCGACTTGGGCCGACCTGACCGCATCCACCGCCCTGAAAGCCGTATCGGGCCTCAGCGAATCGGCCATCCACACCACCTACTACGACAGCATGGAAAACTGCGGCCGCTGCGCCAAATTTACCGTCAGCCGCCGCCAATACCTCGAACTTGCCGCCTACATCCGCAACAGCCTGAAATGGCGCGACGGCCGTACCATCCCCGTTACCGCCGACATCCATTACGGCGAAAGCGACGCCTTCTACGAGGCGAAAGGCAGTTACAACCTCTTTTACACCTGCAACACTTGGACGAACGACGCCCTGAAAAGTGCCGGCGCGAAGGCGGCATTGTGGACGATTACCGAAGGCGGCATCTTCCGCCATTACACGCCGTAAGCCGTGCGCACTGAAAAAGGCCGTCTGAAAACCGTATTTCCGACACGGAAAACGGTTTTCAGACGGCCTCAACCTTAATGGCCGCCGATTATTTAAACCAACGCGACAACGCCGGAATCCGCGACAGCAAAGCCGTATCCAGCAGCCAAATCACGGCGATGGCGATGATGGCGGTCGGGAACAATACCGCCACAACCAAAAGCGGCACCGCCATGGCCCACCATACCGGCAGCTTGATTTTCTGCGCCGGGGGAACCAGCCCGCGCGCTTCGGACGGACGGCGTTTCCACCACATCACGCAGCCGCTGACGCAGATGAAGATGACGGCCAGGCAGAATACAACGTTCGCCAACACGCTCCACCAGCCCAGCGTTCCCATGTGCAGCGCGATGCTGACCGCCATGAATTTGCCGAAGAAGTTGTAATCGTCGTAACGGATGTCGGCCAGGATTTTTCCGCTGTACCGGTCGATGTGCACCGTGCGGTCGGCGGTCGGGCTGACCATGTCGTAGCTCATCGAATCCTGCGACAGCGTCCATACGCCCGTTTCGCCTTTGGGCAGGTTGAGCTGGTAGCGGCCTTTGAAACCGATTTCGCGGGCGAAGCGGTCAACCGTTTCCAAAGTCATCGGTTCGCTCGGACTGATGCCGTTTTCGCCCTTCGTCGTGCCGGAAACGGGCATGGGCGTGAGTTCCAGAATCCACGGTGCTTCTTTGGTTTTACCGTCGTTCAACACATCGCCGTGGGTCGGCAAGGTCGATACGGGGTTCGGCTCCACCCCCCATTTTCCGGCGGGGAACTGGCTCCAAGACTGAACCATTTTGCCGCCCCAAATGCCCGCCCAGGCAATGCCCGACAGGCAGAACAGCAATAAAATCAGGGAAACCCATGTGCCGAATGCGCCGTGTAAGTCGCGCCACCACGAGCGTCCTTTACCTGCTTTCGGCACCAGCATGGGTTTCAGACGGCCTTGTTTCGCCCACCACAGATAAATCCCCGTAATCATCATCAGGATGGTCAGCGATGCGGCGGTTTCCAACAGGTAATCGCCCGCCGTGCCGAGCATGATGTCGCCGTGGATTTCGTCCATCGTGTGATACCAACCCTTGCTGCGGGGCATAGAATTGACGACTTTCGCCGTGTAAGGATCGACGGCGACCATCGTCGCTTTGTCGTCGTTATTCACGCGGAACACGGCAACCATATCGTCGGCGCGCGGCGCGATGTATTGCACCACCGACGCGGATTTTTCATTGACGAACTGCCGCGCCGCCTCCGCCTGTGCCGACAAGGGCTGCACCTGCGCCTGCGGGGTAACGTGCAGGCGTTCGCCCTCTTTGCCGGTGATGTTGGCAAACAGCAGCATGCCCAGCCCCGTTACGGCAAGCAGGGTCAGGAAGGGGACGACCAGCAGCCCGAAATAAAAATGCCACCGCCACACGGTCAGGTAGCGGCGGTTGGCTTGTTGGCCGGTGTCGGAAGGATTTTGTGTATTCATAGTATTCACCTTTTTATTGAGCGTATTGGCAGCGGATATTGTGCAAGCCGGCAATGAAGCGGCCGACTACATCCACTGAGGCCGTCTGAAAACGGTGTTCTGTTTTCAGACGGCCTTTCCGATGGCGATACTCAGTCGAACGTGTACCTCAGCGATGTCGTGATACTGCGCGGCGTGCCATAGACATGAATATCGGGCATGGTTTTGTAATATTTGTTGAACACGTTTTCAACATCGAGTGCGACGCGGGTGCGCTTGCCGATTTTGTATTGCGCGGTCAGGTCGAGTGTGGCGTAGGCGCGCTGTGCGAGAGCCTTGCGCGCAGCCGGTTCGGTGACTTCCTCGCGGTCGTCGATGATGAAGCTCTGCCAGTTGACATTGCCGCCGACAGTCAGGCGGTCGTTGACGTCGTAGCCGGTGAAGAATTTGAACAGATGCACGGGATACGTGGTTTTAATCTGTTTGCCTTTGCTGTTTTTGGTTTTTGAACGGGCATAAGAGGCATTGAGCAGCCAACGGTCGTTCAGACGGCCGTTAATCGAAAGTTCGCCGCCGGTGTTGGAGGTATGGTCTTCGGCCTTATAGTAGCGTTCCCCGTTGGGCAGCCTGCCCGCAGGCACACCGATTTTGTCGCGTTTGTTGCGGTATACGGAAACAGCAGCGTTCAGACGGCCTTCAAACCATGAAGCTTTCAATCCGGTTTCGTAAGTTCTGCCGCGCTGCGGGGCAAGGGGGTTGCCGTTTTGGGTCAGATAGCGCACCTGCGGGCGGAAAACCGTGGTATAGCTTGCATAAGCAGTCAGGTTCGGCGTGATGTCGTAAGTCGTGCCCAAGTAGGGGATGAAGGCTTTTTCGCTGCGCCGTCCGTCGGCAAAACGGTTGCGCTCGGTGCGGTAGGCATACTTCCAGCGCATCAGGCGCATACCGCCTATCAACGACCATTTGTCGGTGAGTTTGAAGCGTGTCGAGCCGTAAACCGACAAGTGCCTGCTTTGCTGATAACCGTCTTGCAGGTAAGGCAGTTCGGGGCGGGCGATATTACCGTCGAAGCGGCGGAGGTCGGCAACCGGCACGTCTTTGTCGCCGTAATACGGGCCGTAATCCTTGCTGTTCAGATAGCTGATGCCGGTATTGAATTCGTGGCGGCGGCCGAACAATCCGTAATCGCCGTTAAGATTCAAGTTGAATTTGTGTTCGTTGGAGCGGCTCTTGTCCAAATCGACGCTGACGTAGCTGGAATAATCGGCATTGATGTCATATGTACCCGCAATGGCCGACAGATTGTCGTTTTTGCCGTAAAGATAGGCATAACCGCCGTCCAACTGCCAACCATTGTCGAATTCATGTCGCAGGCGGGTGAAAAGTTCGGCGCGGGTTTCCTTGCCGTAAGCCCAATTGGCCGACGAATTGTTGCGCGGGTTGGCCTCAAAGGGGATGAAACCGTCGGTTTCGTTGCCGGCAATCGTCAGATAACCGAAGCGCGAACTGCCGGTATTGCGGTTGACGTGGATTTCGGTGCCGAGCTGCACTTGCGTTTGCGGCTGTACGTTGTAAGACAGGATGCCATAGAGCGTATGGTTGTGGCGGCCGGTACGCGGCAGGTAGTCGCCGCCGTGGTCGCTGACGAATATGGCGCGGCCGCGCAAGGTGTTGTCGGCATTCAGCGGGCTGTTGGCATCGGCAATGAAGCGGTAATGCCGCCACGAACCTGCCGCCGCTTCCAAAACGGTAAAAGGTTTGGCCTGCGGTTTTTTGCGCTCCAAGGCAATCATGCCCGACGGTTCGCCGAAGCCGCCGTTGGTCAGGCCGCTGGAACCGCGCACCACCGCCACCTGTTCATAAAGCGCGCTGTCGAGATTGTTGGTGCTGCGGCGTATCGAATTGCTTTCATAAAGGAATTTCGCCGCGCCGTCCACGCTGACGCTGTCGATGGCCGAGCCGCGCGCCGCAAATTGGCTGTCGCCCGTGGCATTGTTGCCCATTTTGCTGTGGTACACGCCGGGTACTTGTTTCAAAACGTCTTGCAGCGTATCGAGCCGTTGGTCGTCAATCTGCTTTTCGGTGATGACGGACAGCGATTGCGGCGTTTCGCGCTGGGTCAGCCTGATGCCGGTGGCAACCGAAGAAGTGGGCACGGTGTAATTGGTTGCGGTCTGTTTGCCGATGCCGCGTACTTCAACCGAAGCCACTTCCGCATCCAACGGTTTGTCCGCACTCTGTCCGGCTGCGGCGGCATAAGCGGGGAACGCCAGCATGAGTGCTGCCGTTAGCGGTAATAGTCTGTTTGTAAAAGCATGTTCCATTGATTTATCCGATGTTTCTCGATTTGAAATAATCTTTCGGCATACCCAAATTAGCCAACAATTTGTCCGGCCTGCCGCCCCAAAAAACGCGGAATTTTCGCGACCACGCAGCCATTTAGTCAAGTTATACCATAACTTTATATGTTATTAAGTTGCAAAAACAAGACAATTCAAATCAAGCTGATTTCAGTGCCGCATCCATGCGCATCCGCCCTTCCACACAACAGTGGCCGACTGCGGAATTTGATTTTGCCGCAAAACGGAACGCCGAAAACAATCGAGGCCGTCTGAAAACCAAGCGTTCAGACGGCCTCGGATAGTTAAAGCATCCCTACACCAGCAATTCTGCCAGCATTCGTTCGTAGACTGCCGACAGTTTCGGCAGGGCGGAGAGTTCGACATTTTCGTCAATCTGATGGATGGTGGCGTTTACCGGCCCCAATTCGATGAGTTCGCGCGCAATGGCTTTGATGAAGCGGCCGTCTGAAGTGCCGCCGCTGGTGGAGAGTTCCGCGTGCACGCCGCAGATTTCGGCAACGGCGGCCTGCGCGGCTTCGGTCAGCCTGCCCGCTTCGGTCAGGAAGGGTTGGCCGGAAAGCGTCCACTGCAAATCGTAATTCAAACCGTGTTTGTCCAAAATTTCGTGCACGCGCCGTTTCAGGCCGTCTGAATCGGATTCGGTGGAGAAACGGAAATTGAATTTGACGTTCAACTCGCCGGGAATGACGTTGGTCGCGCCCGTGCCGCCGTTGATGTTGGAGATTTGAAAACCGGTCGGCGGGAAATAGGCGTTGCCCCGGTCCCATTCGGCGGCGGTCAGCTCGGCCAGCGCGGGGGCGGCTTTGTGGACGGGGTTTTCCGCCAGATGCGGGTAGGCGATGTGGCCTTGTTTGCCTTTGACGGTCAGATTGCCCGACAGCGAACCGCGCCTGCCGTTTTTAACCGTATCGCCCAAAGTATCGACGGCGGTCGGCTCGCCGACGATGCAGTAGTCTATGGTTTCGCCGCGCGCTTTCAAAACGTCCACCACTTTGGTGGTGCCGTCCAGCGCGTCGCCTTCCTCGTCCGACGTAATCAAAAGGGCGATGCTGCCCGCGTGGTCCGGGTGGGCGGCCATGAAGCGTTCGCAGGCGGTAACGAAGGCGGCGATGCTGCTTTTCATGTCCGCCGCGCCGCGTCCGTAGAGGCGGCCGTCATGCTCGGTCGGATCGAACGGCGGCGATGTCCATTTGTCTTCCGGCCCGCTGGGGACGACATCGGTATGTCCGGCGAAGCACAGCAGCGGTGCGCCGCTGCCGCGCCGCGCCCAAATGTTTTTGGTTTGGCCGAAATCCAACTGTTCGACGGTAAAGCCGATTTTTTGCAGGCGTTCGGCCAGCAGTTCCTGACAGCCTTGGTCGTCGGGGGTAACGGATGCGCGGGCGATGAGTTGTTTGGCCAAAGCCAAAGTGGCGGTTTCGGTCGTCATGTTGTTTTACCTTTGTCTTTTTATGTTTCAGGCCGTCTGAAAGTGTTTTTCAGACGGCCTCTGCGGCTTTCCCGCCTATTGGATGTAAACGAATTTCGCACGTTTGACGTTGCACAGCAGTTCGTAGGCGATGGTGCCTGCCGCGGCGGCGACTTCGTTGATGCTGACGGTGTCGCCCCACAGTTCCACTTCGCTGCCTACGCCTTCGTGGGTATCGGCCAATTCGACGGTCAGCATGTCCATCGAAACCCTGCCGAGGATGCGGCTGCGGCGGCCGTTCACGGCCACGGGCGTGCCGGTTGCCGCGCGGCGCGGATAACCGTCGGCATAGCCGCAGGCCGCCAGTCCGACGCGGGTGGAACGTTTGGTGTAGAACGATGCGCCATAGCCTATCGGTTCGTGCGGCTGCAAAACGCGTTCGGCAAACACGCGGCTCACCAGCCTCATCACGGGCTTGATGCGCGGGTCGTTTTCCAGAAACGGGTCGATGCCGTACAAGGCCAGCCCCGCCCTGCCCCAATCACGCCGCGCCTGCGGATAAGCCAGCATGGCGGCGGAATTGGCCAGGCTCTCTTCGCCCGCCAGTCCGGCGCAACCCATGTCGAAGGCTTCAAGCTGCATTTCGGTCATGCCGCGTTCTTCTTCGTCGGCACAGGCGAAGTGGCTGATTTTCACGATGTCGGAAACCTTGCCGCTTTGCGCGAGCGCGGTGTAGGCCGAAGCGTAGTTGTGCGGGAAAAAACCGGCGCGGTGCATGCCGGAATCCATTTTCAGCCACACTTTCACCGGCGTTTTCCATTCGTGTTTCAACAGGGTTTCGAGCTGCCATTGGTCGGCCACCACGGGCCACAGGCCGTATTCGTCCACGGCGGCGTATTCGGCGGCATCGAACACGCCTTCCAGCAGCACGATGGGCTGCGTGATGCCTTGTGTGCGCAGTTCGACGGCCTCTTCGAGAAAGGCGACGGCAAACCCGTCGGCCAAATCGGCCAGCGCGTGGGCGCAGCGTACCGCGCCGTGCCCGTATGCGTCCGCCTTTAAGACGGCCAGCATCTTGCCGCCGTGCAGCCGTTTCAGGGTTTGGTAGTTTTCCCGCAGGCGGTCGAGGCGGATGTCGGCGCGCAGTGGTCTCATGTTTCGTCGTCCTTTGTTGTTTCGGTGTTGGTGGAAATACAGGCCGTCTGAAAACGGTCGGCCCGTTTCAGACGGCCTGTGGATTATAGGCCTATCCGCATGCTTTTTAAACCCGCCGCCCGAGGTTTCAGCAGGCCGTCTGAAAGCCGGGCGCGCGTGAGGATAAAGTCTGCATCAAACATCATGATTGCACGATAATTTATGGCATAATCGGCCGTCCGCCTTTTCTGGGAAGAAACCATGTCCATTTCACTCGTCCAATACGGCCAATACCTGCAATATATGTTCTCATCCATACTGATGCTGCTGGTTTTCGGCACGGTTTACCTGAAAATCACGCCGGTGCGCGAACTGAAGCTGATTAAAAACGGCAACCTCGCCTGCGCCCTCTCCTTCGGCGGCGCACTGGTCGGATTCTGCCTGCCGCTGGCATCCAGCATCGCCCACAGCGTCAGCCTGCCCGACTTCGTCCTGTGGGGCGCGGCCGCCGCCGTGTTGCAGATTTTGGTGTACTTCGCCGCCACCCGCCTGATTCCGCAGGCGTCTGACGAACTGGCGGGCAACAATGTCGCCGCCGGTACCCTGTTCGGCTCGATTTCCATAGCCATCGGCCTGCTCAACGCCGCCTGTCTGTCTTAACGAAAGGACTCCTCCATGTTCAACTTTATCAAGAAGCAGTTCATCGACATCATCCAGTGGGAAAATCCCGACGAGGAAACCCTGGTATGGCGTTTTCCCATTGCCGACCAGGAAATCCAAAACGGCGCCAGCCTGACCGTGCGCGAGGCGCAGATGGCGATGTTTGTGGACGAAGGTAGAACCGCCGACGTATTCCCCGCCGGCCGCTACACGCTCAACACACAAACCCTGCCCATCCTGACCTACCTGAAAAACTGGGACAAACTCTTCCAATCCCCGTTCAAATCCGACGTTTATTTCTTCAACACCAAACAGCAGCTCGGCCGCAAATGGGGCACGGCGCAACCCGTTACCGTGCGCGATGCCGAATTCGGCGCGGTGCAACTGCGCTCCTTCGGCATGTACAGCTACCGCATCGCCGACCCGGAAAAATTCTTTAAAGAAGTCAGCGGCGTTGTGGAAAGCTACACCGGCGCACAGCTCGAACAGCAGCTGCGCAACCTCGCCGTTACCCAGCTTGCCACCGCCTTCGGCACTTCCGGCATCCCCTTCCTCGACATGGCCGCCAACCAAGTCCTGCTGTCGCAGCAACTGACCGGCCTGCTCGCGCCCGAGTTTGCCAAACTCGGCCTCACGCTGGAAAACTTCACCGTTGAAAGCATCAGCCTGCCGGAGAACATCCAAAAAGCACTCGACAAAAAAATCTCCATGGGCATCGTCGGCGACATGGGCAAATTCGCCCAATACCAAACCGCCGAGTCCATCACCATGGCGGCGCAAAACGAAGGCGGCTTGGCCGGCATCGGCGCAGGCTTGGGCGTGGGCGCAGGCATCGGGCAAACCGTGGCGGGCGCAATGGCCGGCATGATGCAGCCCGCGGCAGCAGGTGCCGCCGCAGCCGCAACGGCAACCGCCGCCCCGGCTGCCGCAGAAGACCCTCAGGCCAAACTGCAAAAACTGAAAGGCCTGCTCGACGGCGGCCTGATTTCCGCCGACGACTACGAAAAAGCCAAAGCCGAGGTATTAAAACAACTCATCAATTAAACGGCGGCAAAAGGCCGTCTGAAAAACCGTTTCCTTTTTTTCAGACGGCCTCACATCACAACAAACAAACCGCAATACGCAAACAGGGCCGGCCTTCCCCATCATTTCGGCGCATGAGGAAAAGCAGCAAAAGGCAGCCCGTTTGCCAACCGCCCTTCAGCGGTTAATACCGCCAAAATCCGTTTTCAGACGGCCTCACATTCAAAAGGCCGTCTGAAAAAAGCCGAAAGCCGACCGACAAAACAAGGAAGCCTCCGTGCCGAAACATCCGCCCACCCTGCCGCCCGAAGTCCTGACGGAAAGCAGCCGCCAAATGCTGCAACGTCTGACGCGCGAACTAGAAGCGGGCGCAGACGCATTATGGTTTGCCTGCCCGTCGCCGTACTTGGATGCCGCAAGCGGCAGGAAAGTTTCCCGCATCATGCTGGCCGCCGACGTATTGCTGCTGGCGGCATGGATGCTGCCGAAAACGCCCCAGCTGTTCGGGCTGCTGATTTTATTGTCCGTCGTAGCCACCGTATTCAGCCTATTTTGGTTCGACGGCAAAATGGCGGACGGCATCCCTTACTTGATTCCCGACTCCGGAAACCTCAGGACGGAAAACATGTATTCCTTCCGGCCTCAGGATTTCGTTCGCCTCGATTTGGCCAACGCCCGCCTGCAACGCTACCACCACAACAAAATCGGTGAAACGCTGCAACTCGACGGCCATTTCGGCCTATGGCTGCCCAAAGGCGGCTGCATCGTAATGCTGACCCACGCCTCGGCCGGCGAAAAAGGCTACCTCATGATGCCCTACGGCGCGGATTACACAGAAACCTCAGCCTTCTGCCGCCTGCTCTGCCTGCGGCTGGGCCTGCGCGACAACCTCGACGTCGGCAACACTCCGCCCGACAGCGGAAACGTCCGCCGCGACAAAAGCGCGAAAATCGCCGTTATCTGCATCATGGCACTGCTTGCCGCCGTCGGGCTGGCCGTCATCGCCGCCGGCATTTCCCACCGCCGGCAGGAAATAACCGCGCCCGACCGCGAAATCCGCATGACGCAGGCGCAACTGAACGCCCAGTACACCTGCTTCAAAAACCGCCGCACCGACAGAACCGTCGTCTGCCGCCACCGCCTGATTGCCGAGGGACGCGACGGCGAACTGCGGCAAATCGACTGCCTCGGTTTGGAAGACAGCCTGTGCGGCCGTGAACAACCGGCCCGCTTCGGCCCCGCCGACCTGCGCCTGCTGAGCCGTGCGGGCACGACTTATTTGATAGAGGCCGACTACCGCCTCCCCGAAACCGGCCGCACCGCACACTTAGACAACCGTGCCGCCCTACCCCAAACGCCGCCCGCAACGGCGGAATAACTTTTCAGACGGCCTCCTGCCGCATACAAAGAGGCCGTCTGAAAACCAAAACCTTATAATTGGCCACCCGCCCGCCTAGGAAATACCGACCATGAGCGAACCCTTCTTCCATACCGACTGCCCAAGCTGCGGCGCACCCGTACACGCCCATTCCCCCACCTCGGTTACGCTGGTCTGCGGCTACTGCAACAGCATGTTGGTACGCCAAGACGGCGGCATCATCGACAAAGGCCGCGACTCCGCCCTGTTGGAAGACTTCAGCCCGCTGCAAATCGGCACGCGCGGCCGCTACGGCACGGCCGCGTTCAACATCATCGGCCGTTTGCAGATGCACTACGACGCGGGCGTGTGGAACGAATGGCACATCCTGTTCGACGAAGGCGGCACGGGCTGGCTGTCCGAATCCGGCGACATCTATTCCCTGACCCGCCCGCAAACCGAATCCGCACTCCGACTCCCCCCCTTCGACGACATCCGCGCCGGCTTCTCCACCCTCGACTACAACGGCAAACGCTTCATGGCCGCCGACGTGCGCCGCGTCACGATGAAGCACGCCGCCGCGCAAGGCGAGCTGCCGTTTGAATTCAACCGCGACATCGAAAGCCGAACCGCAGACTGGCGTTGCGAAAACCTCTTCCTCACCACCGACTACGGCGACGACCCGCCGTCCCTCTACATCGGCAACACCGTCAAACTCGACGACCTGCAACTGGAAAACCTGCGCACCGAAGACCAAATCGCCGCCGGCGCAGGCCGTCTGAAAGGCACGCGCCAATCCGAAAACTGCCCCAACTGCGGCTCGCCCGTACACTGGGTGGACGGATTGGCCAACAACATCCTCTGCCCGAGCTGCGGCAGCGACCTAGAAGCCGTCGACGGCACAGTCGAACTCATCGAAGCCGACGCCATGCGCGCCGCCCAGCAAAAAGCACTTACCCTGCCTATCGGCAGCAGGGGCAAACTGCGCGGCCGCAACTACATCGTCATCGGCGCGGTACACAAAGAAGAACTCGACGCCCAAACGGCCTTCGACCTGATGTACGCCTTCAAACGCCCCACCGGCGTCGTCCCCGAAGGCCATTGGCGCGAATACCTGCTCTACCATCCGACCTCCGGCAGCTTCCTCTGGCTGATCGAATCCGACAGCGGCTGGGAAATCGCCCAAACCCTCCACGATTGGCCACGCCTCGACCGCCACGGCCAGCCCCAGGGCGGCGACAAACTTTATGACTACGGCAGCCGTGTCGGCTATGCTGCCGGCGCGTTCTACTGGCACGTCCGCCACCGCGACCTCACCTTTCACAGCGACTACAAAAGCGGCA
This sequence comes from Neisseria elongata subsp. elongata, assembly GCF_900113545.1. Lineage (GTDB taxonomy): Bacteria > Pseudomonadota > Gammaproteobacteria > Burkholderiales > Neisseriaceae > Neisseria > Neisseria elongata. Next base: position 88,957 of record NZ_FOPS01000006.1, read on the forward strand.
AAGGCAAAATCGGCTCCGAACTGTCCGTAAACGAAATCGCCTGGAGCCGCAGCGAACCCGCAAGCAAACGCGAAATTGCCGAAGCCTTCGGCCTACCGACGGCCGCGATGAACACCCTGTCTGGCGACGACCGGCAAACCCCGTCGGGCATCGTCTGGATTACCCTCGCCCTCCTGTGCGTCCTCAACCTGCCCGCCTTCCTCTACGGCGACGGCGAATGGACAGCAATCACCGTCGGCATCGCGGGCTTTTATCTCTATAACTTCGGCATGGCATCGGAAGACGGCGCAGTTCCTTCGCTCTCGCGCTTCCTCACCGTCAGCCTGATAGTCGTCTCACTGGCCACCGGCCTGAACTATATGTTTTCCAACACCGACAGCAGCGGTTACAGCGGCTATAACAGCAGCGGCGGCTATTACGGCGGCGGCTTCTCCGGAGGCCACAAATGACCCGCAGCCTCAGCCGCCACGGCCTGCTCGACCTTTACGGCTGCAACCCCGCCCTCCTGCGCGACGAAGGCCGTCTGAAAACCATCCTTGCCGCCGCCGCCGAAGCCGCTCAGGCCACCGTGCTCGACAGCCGATTCCACACCTTCGGCGGCGCAGGCGGCGTAACCGGCGTACTGCTGTTGGCCGAATCGCACATCAGCATCCACACCTGGCCGGAATACGGCTTCGCCGCCGTCGATGTCTTCCTCTGCGGCCGGATGCCGTCTGAAAACGCCCGCCGCGTCCTCGAAGAAGCACTGGGCGCAAAACGTGCAGAATGGCGGAACATCCCGCGCGGCAATGCCGCATCCGTTGCCGGAAACCCGCTTTCAGACGGCCTCACCATCGAAAAGGCCGTCTGAAAGCGCGGCTGCGGCGAAGCTAAAACACAAGCATCCCGGCCGAAGGTGTAAAATTGTTGATAATTTTACCTTTCATGTTTATATTGCGTGCCGTCCCATTTTCCCGCCATTTCAGGAGCAGACCATGTCCGTCAAAGACGTTATCAAACTGATAGAAGAACACGAAGCCCGTTTTGTCGATTTGCGTTTTACCGACACCAAAGGCAAACAGCACCACTTCACCATTCCCGCCCGCATCGTATTGGACGACCCCGAAGAATGGTTTGAAAACGGCCAGGCGTTCGACGGCTCCTCCATCGGCGGCTGGAAAGGCATCCAGGCTTCCGACATGCAGCTGCGCCCCGACCCCGCAACCGCCTTCATCGACCCCTTCTTCGACGACGTTACCGTCGTGCTGACCTGCGACGTCATCGACCCCGCCAACGGACAAGGCTACGACCGCGACCCGCGCTCCATCGCCCGCCGCGCCGAAGCCTATCTGAAATCCTCAGGCATCGGCGACACCGCCTTCTTCGGCCCCGAACCTGAATTCTTCGTTTTCGACGGCGTCGAATTTGAAACCGACATGCACAAAACCCGCTACGAAATCACCTCCGAAAGCGGCGCATGGGCCAGCGGCCTGCATCTGGACGGCCAAAACACCGGCCACCGCGCCGGCGTGAAAGGCGGCTACGCACCCGTTGCACCGGTGGACGCAGGGCAGGATTTGCGTTCGGCCATGGTGAATATCCTGGAAGAAATCGGCATCGAAGTCGAAGTCCACCACGCCGAAGTCGGCACCGGCAGCCAAATGGAAATCGGCACCCGCTTCAACACGCTGGTGCGCCGCGCCGACCAAACGCAGGACATGAAATACGTCATCCAAAACGTTGCCCATAACTTCGGCAAAACCGCCACCTTCATGCCCAAACCCATCATGGGCGACAACGGCAGCGGCATGCACGTCCACCAATCCATCTGGAAAGACGGCCAAAACCTGTTTGCAGGCGACGGTTATGCCGGCCTGAGCGACACCGCGCTTTACTACATCGGCGGCATCATCAAACACGCCAAAGCCCTGAACGCGATTACCAATCCGTCCACCAACTCCTACAAACGCCTCGTGCCGCATTTTGAAGCACCGACCAAACTGGCCTATTCCGCCAAAAACCGCTCGGCCTCCATCCGCATCCCGTTTGTAAACAGCGTGAAAGCCCGCCGCATCGAAGCCCGCTTCCCCGACCCGACCGCCAACCCCTACCTGGCCTTTGCCGCCCTGCTGATGGCCGGTTTGGACGGCATACAACACAAAATCCATCCGGGCGACCCCGCCAGCAAAAACCTCTACGACCTGCCGCCCGAAGAAGACGCGCAAGTGCCTGCAGTCTGCGCATCGCTGGAAGAAGCACTGGCCGCCCTCAAAGCCGACCACGAATTCCTGCTGCGCGGCGGCGTATTCAGCAAAGACTGGATAGAAAGCTACATCGCCTTCAAAGAAGAAGACGTACGCCGCATCCGCATGGCGCCGCACCCCTTGGAATTCGAAATGTATTACAGCCTGTAAAACAAACGGCAGCCCGAACACACGGGCTGCCTTATTTGCAATAAGGCCGTCTGAAAAACGGTTTTCAGACGGCCTCAATAGATATAGTGAATTAAATTTAAATCAGGACAAGGCGACGAGCCGCAGACAGTACAGATAGTACGGCAAGGCGAGGCAACGCTGTACTGGTTTAAATTTAATTCACTATAAAATAGCACGGAGTCCCCATGACCACATTGGCCAACAAAAAACTCGCCGTCCTCATCGACGCCGACAACGCCCCCGCCGACATCATCGACCGCCTGCTCGAAGAAATCGCCAAATACGGCATCGCCAGCGTCAAACGCATCTACGGCGACTGGAGCCACGGCCTTTCCAAATGGAAAGCCGCCCTCCTGCCCCACGCCATCATCCCCGTCCAGCAATTCGCCTACACCAAAGGCAAAAACGCCACCGACATGGCCCTGGTCATCGACGCGATGGATTTGCTCTACAGCGGCAACTTCGACGGCTTCTGCATCGTATCCAGCGATTCCGACTTCACCCGCCTGGCCAGCCGCCTGCGCGAAAGCGGCCTGACCGTATACGGCTTCGGCGAAAAGAAAACGCCCGAAGCCTTCCGCAAAGCCTGCGACAAATTCGTCTACACCGAAATCTTCCGTCCCGAAAAACAACGCCAAGAAAAAGAGAAAAACAACGGCAAAAACAACCCTGCCGCCGAAGAATCCGCCGCCGCCCCCGACGTACTGCCCCTGCTCAAACGCGCCGTGCGCGAAAATGCCGACGACCTCGGCTGGGCCAACCTCGGCCCCATCGGCAGCTACATCAGCAAAATCAACCCCGATTTCGACTCCAGGCTTTACGGCTACGGCAAACTCTCCGACCTCATCAAATCCTTCGACATCTTCGAACACCGCACCGACAACAACCAACTCCAAGTCCGCCGCAGCAAACCTGCCGACAAACCCACGGAAAAACCGGCGGAAAGGCCGTCTGAAACCCCTGCCGCAGCCAATCAGACGGAAGAAACCGTTTCAGACGGCCACAACGCCGCACCGAAACGCAAAACGCGCAGCAAAAAATCAAACCAAGCCAAAAACGAAAACGCCGCACCCGCCCAAACGGCAGACACCGCACAACCGGCACCGGCCAAACCCGAACCCGCCGCCAAAAACAGCAAACTGCCCGTTACCCGCATCATCGCCACCGTACAGCAGGCCGTCGAAGCGGCCGCCGACGAACAAGGCTGGGCGCGGTTGGGTGACGTATCGAAACAACTGGCCGCACAAGGCACCGACCCGCAACAATACGGTTTTGAAACCATCCGCAACCTCATCCACGCCATCTACGCCGACTGGCTGGAAATCAAAAAAGCCGGCCGCGGCGAACGCCTGCGGATTAACAAACGCTTTACCGCCAAAAGCTGAACGGAAAACCACCGCCCGTTTCAAAGCAGGGTACAATCTGCCGCCAAACCGTCCCAAGAAGAGGCCGTCTGAAAACCGCAAATCGTTTTAACTTCGTTGAAGCTGCGCTTTCAGACGGCCTTCCGACCATTCCCAAACCACCTATTCCCGCCCATACGGCAATAGCGGCAAACCCAAAACGGCCACCCTGCATATACACCCCCAAAACCCGACATTCTGCATCGCGCTATTGGCATGAGGCCTGCCGACAGCAATAAAGTCGAACAGCATTCCGCCCGAAGCCGGCATTTGGACATTGCGGCTGCCGAAAAATTACCGTCAAATCCTGCCCTACTGCACGCCGGAATGACAGAACACCATCGAATGTTCCGACGAATTGGACGCGCTGTCCCAACTCGATACCGCGGTATACACACAAACCATAAACCGCCTGATCGGCGATTTGCAGCACATCTTGGCAGAACACGCGGAACAATATGAATTGCATCTAACCTTCAGTGCATCAGACAAATAAACCTGCCCAACCTTATCCCGATGCAAGCCGATCCACTATAATGGAGGCCGTCTGAAAAAACGATTGACAATAAAATCCAGCCGAAAGACCAAGCACATGACTCAAACCCCGCAAAAATACGCCCGCAGCCTGCACGCACCCATCAGCTTGGGCACAACTTCAGACGACCGCTTTATGCCCCGCGGCTACCTCGCGCATTTCGCTACTCTGCCGCAATTGGTATTGACCGAAAAGCTGGACGGGCAAAACAACTGCTTCGCCGCCCACGGTCTTTATGCCCGCAGCCATGCCGCCCCCACCCAACATCCATGGGACAAACCGCTGCTGCAACGCTGGCAGCAAATCAAAGATGACTTGGGTGACCTCGAACTTTTCGGCGAAAACATGTACGGCATCCACTCTATTGCCTATTCGCAGTTGGAAAGCTATTTTTACCTGTTTGCCGTCCGACGCGGCGGACATTGGCTGTCGTGGGAAGAAGTCAAATTCTATGCCCAGCTGTTTGACTTCCCCACCGTCCCCGAACTCCCCATCGTGCAGCCGCTTGCCGACTTCACCCAAAAATATACCGACGAAGACACCGCTTTGGAGCAATGGCTGCTCGCCAATTTAGGCGCAACATGGACAGACAGCGTGCAAACCGCAGGCAAACTCGGCGGCTACGACCCGAAAACAGGCGAAGCATGCAGCGAAGGCTTCGTCATCCGCAACGCCGCCGCCTTCGCCACCAACAACGGCAACCTGCCCGTACAGTCCAACGAGTTTGACAACCTCTTCAAACTCGTTCGCGCCAAACACGTTAAAACCGATGTGCATTGGACAAAAACTTGGAAGCCCGCCCGTCTTATCGATTATGATAAATACCATTGGCAAAGCTGGCAGTTTCAGACGGCCTGAAGTCAAACCATCCAATAATAAGAAAGACCACCATGTGGACATTCCCCCACTACACACCCGGCAAACTCCCCGACTGGCAAGCCTTGGAAGACCGCTTCAGCTGGTTTGCCGACATGAAAAACGTGCCGCAGGATCCTGAATGGCACGCGGAAGGCGATGTATTCGTCCATACCAAAATGGTGTGCGAAGCCCTGCTGCAACTGCCCGAATTCCAAGCACTCAGCGAGCAGGAGCAGCATATCTTGCTTGCCGCCGCCATGTTGCACGACGTAGAAAAACGCAGTACCACCAAGCGCGAAATCCAAGGCGGCAAAGAGCGGATTGTGTCGCCGAACCATGCCAAAAAAGGCGAATACACCGCACGCACCCTGCTTTATACCGAACTTGCGGCGCCGTTTGCCGTGCGCGAAGCGATAGCCAAACTCGTGCGTCTGCACGGGCTGCCTTTGTGGGCAATCGACAAACCGAGTCCGGAACGCGCCGCCATCGCTGCTTCTTTGCAGGTCAATACCGCCCACCTCGCCATGCTTGCCAAAGCCGACGTTCTGGGCCGCATATGCCGCGACCAACAGGATATCCTGCTGCGCATCGATTTGTTCCGCGAGTTGTGCGAAGAAAACGGCTGCTGGGGCAAAGCACGCAATTTTGCCAGCGATTACGGCCGCTATCTCTATCTCAACGGCCGCAGCGAAATGCCCGATTACCAGCCGTTTGACGACCGAACCTTTGACGTGTACGCCATGTGCGCCATAGCGGGCAGCGGCAAAGACAGTTACATCAGGCAACACCTTGCCCATCTGCCTATGCTGTCGCTGGACGACATCCGCCGCGAGCGCAAACTCGACCCCGCCGACCCGAAACACACCGCAGAAGCCGTGCGCTTGGGTAAAGAGCAGGCAAAAGAACACCTGCGCGCCCGCACGTCATTTGTCTTCAACGCCACCAACCTCAACCGCGACCTGCGCAGCAAATGGCTGCCGATGTTCGCCGACTACGGCGCGCGGGTACACCTGATTTATTTAGAAGTGCCTTACACGCAATTGCTGTCGCAAAACCGTAACCGCGAACATTCCGTGCCGAATGATGTGATACACCGCATGATCAACAAACTGGAAATCCCCGATTACAGCGAAGCGCATACGGTCGATTTTGTGGTTGAAAATTGAATATGGAGGCCGTCTGAAAAACACCTCCGCCCATCCTGATAACCGAAAACAAATAATATGCACATCACACGCAAACACCTTTTCAAATTCTTACGCCAAGCCCTTGCAATGGCGGCAACCTTCATCATCGTCAGCCTTGTCTTGGACTGGTGGCGCGCGCCAAATGTGCCGCCCGGGGCGGCCGCTTTGCCGCTGCAAACCATACAGGGGCGGCAACCCACGCTGGCCGAAGCCGGCGGAAACCGTACCGCCGTGCTGTATTTCTGGGGCTCTTGGTGCGGTATCTGCCGCCATACTTCGCCTGCGGTAGACAAACTGTCGCGCCAAGGCATTCCGGTAATCGGCGTGGCTTTGCGCTCCGGCAGCGATGAAGAAGTGGGTGCATATCTGAAAACGCACGGCTGGCAGTTTGATACAGTAAACGATGCCGACGGCGCATGGTCGGGGCAATGGCAGGTTCGGGTAACGCCGACCATCGTTTTGGTGAAAAACGGCCGCGTGCGCCACAGCACGACGGGACTGTCCGGCTATTGGGGTTTGCGCGCGCGTATCGGATTATTGGATTTGCTCGATTCTTGAGCATCAGGCAATTAAAAGAGGTCGTCTGAAACCCGATTTCAGACGACCTCTTTTGGTTTTCCGTATCCTTTTTGCCCATCATCCCCTGCAAAAACACGAAGCCGACGGCAACGTACGAACAACCGGCGCAGCAGCAAAACATCAGGCCGTCCGAACATTTTTCAGACGGCCTCTTATCCCTACTTCGGCGTATAACGTCCCGCCATCGCTTTATACACCATGTTTTCGTATTTCAGCGTTTCGTACCGCTGGTTCAACAGGTTTTGGGCGGAGCCGTATTCTGTACTCAACGCTTCCAGCCAGTATTTCAGCTCGTTTTTGCCGTGTTGGTAGCGCACTTGGTAGTAGCGGCTGTTTTTCTTGTCCAAGGCGTAACGCTGCTCTTGGTTGTTAAGCGCGGCTTGGGCGTTTTGGTAGGCGAGGTAGTTGGTGTTGACTTCGTTCAGCGCGGTGGTCAGGGCTTTTTCAAAGTCGAGTTTGGCGCTGTCGAAATTGGCTTGGGCGGTTTTGTCTTTCCACTTCATGGTCTGCCAGTTGAGGAACGGCAGGTTGATGGTGGCGGAGCCGCCCAAGAGCGGGATATTGAACGCGCTTTTGGCTTTTTCAGACGACGTACTCAAGCTCGCGCCCAAGGTAATCGAGGGATACCAACTGCGTTTTTGCGCTTCGACGGATTGGAGCGAGGATTGCAGGCGGTATTCAGCGGCGCGCAGGTCGGGGCGGTTCGCCAACACGGTAATCGGTACGTCGAGGTTCACGCCTTTGACGGACGGCAGTCGGTATTGTGCTGGGTCGGCGGCGATGGCTTCGTTGGGCTTGAGGTTGAGCAGGTTGCGTAGAACCTGTTTTTGCGTGTCGAGGCTGTTTTTCAGGGAAATCAGGTTGTTTTGCGCGCTCAAGAGCGATTGTTTCGCCTGCGTCGGCTGGCTGGAGTCGGCTCTGCCGTAGCGGAACTTGGCTTCGGCAATGCGGTTGATTTCCTGATATTGCTTGAGGGATTTTTGCGCCAATTCAATGGCTTCGTTGAGATAGGCGATGTTAAAATAGGCGTCGGCGACATTATTGATCAAAGTCAGGCGCGTATTCGCCATATCCTGCTGCGTAGCTTGGTATTCCCATACTTGCGCGTCGGCGGTGGCACTGAGTTTGCGCCACAAATCCAATTCGTAGCTCAAGCCGAGCTGGCTGCTGAAGGTGTTGCCGTGGCTGCCGGTTTTCAGGTTTTTGGATGTGGACGCACTCAACGAGCCGCTGAACGACGGCACCAAATCCGCCCCCAAAATATTCGCCTGATACAGGGCTTTATTGACGCTGATGGCCGCCTGTTTCAAATCGATATTGTTTTCCAAAGCCTGTGCCATCAGGGCGTTGAGCTGCCGGCTTTGATAGATTTCCCACCAATTGCCGTTCACGTCGTAGCGTTCGGCGGTTTCCGCCGCGCTCATGACCTGCCCCGTCGATTCGAGCGTGAGGTTTTTGTCGGTGCTGTGGACCGCGCACGCGCTTAAGGCAAGGGCGAGCGACAGGGATAATGCCGTCTGAAAAAAAGGTTTTTTCTGCATATCGTATCTTTCGGTTTAAGGTTTCAGACGACCTGAAAGGTAGCGAGGTCGTCTAAACAATCTCATCGGCTGCGTTTATTTATCGGCTAAAAACGCTTTTCGCTGTTCCGTAAAATGCCACCACGGCTTCGGTTCGTTCCCCTGCATAAAATCAACCAGCGACAGGAAAATATCGATCATGCAGGGATCGTGTCGGGTTGCGGTCAGGCTGCACAGGCGGTCGTACATTTCGTAAGCGTCCTGCCCCGCCAAATCCTGCGGCTGCGTGATGCCGAGCAAAGCCAAATCCTCCGCCACGGCTTTGCCGACATTGGGCAGGTCAGTCAATGTATTCAGCTTGCTTCGTTGTACTTTGTCGGGACTCATGTTTTAGCCTTTGGTTTTGGAGGTCGTCTGAAAACCTGAAAGCGGATGTATCAACTTGTTTTCGCGGGCAAAGCCCACGCTACTTTTGCTGCCGTCATTCCCGCCTGCACAGTAATGACGGCAAAGACATTTCTTATTTGAATTTATGTCGGATACAAGTATCCGACCGGCTTTGTTTCAGACGGCCTCTTCCCACTTAAAAAGGCCGTCTGAAACTTTAATCCTTAGACAAGGCGTCAATCGGGTTGAGTTTGGAGGCTTTGTTGGCGGGCATAAAACCGAACGCCACGCCGATAGCCGTCGAGCAGACAACCGCGCCGATGACGGAACCGATGGAAATTTCCATCGGAAACTCGGTTACGAAATGGTTGAACACAAGGCTGATGGCCGTGGACAGCCCTACTCCAACCAAGCCGCCGATGATACAGATTAAGACCGCTTCAATCAGGAATTGTTGCAGGATGTTGTTGCGCCGCGCACCGATCGCCATGCGCACGCCGATTTCTTTGGTGCGCTCGGTTACGGACACCAGCATGATGTTCATCACGCCGATACCGCCGACCACCAATGAAATCAAGGCGATGGAAGAAATCAGCAGCTTCATCGTGCCGGTGGTGGTTTCAACCATTTGCTTGATGCTGTCGCTGTTGTTCATGAAAAAGTCTTCCGTGCCGTGCCGCGTTTTGAGTAGCTCGGTCAGTCCTTTTTCGGCGACTTGGGTGTTTGCATCGTCTTTGATTTTGACGGTAATCGAGTTGGTGTGGCTCTCGCCGGTAATTTGGTGCATCACGGTCGTATAGGGCGACCAGAGCATCAATACATCAACGTTGCCGAAAGAATTTTCCTCTTTTTTCATCACGCCGATGACGGTCAGCGGGCGTTTTCTGAAGAGAATTGTTTTACCCAAAGGATCGGTGTCTTCGCCGAAAAGTTTGTTTTTGGTGTTTTGGTCGATCACGACGACTTGCGCGTCTTCTTTGACATCGCTCTCGTCAAACAGACGGCCTGATTCCAGCTTTAGCCCGCGCACGTCGAAATATTGTTCGCCCACGCCGTACAGCGAGGCGGTCAGGTCCGTGTTGCGGTAGGTCAGCGTACCGCCGGAGGTGGTTTGCGGCGTAGCGGAAGCGACATAGCTTTGTTTGGCGATAACTTTTGCGTCGTCAATGGTGAGGGTTTTAATCCTGCCGCTGCGCCTGTCGCCGAAACCGCGTCCGGGGAAGATGCTGATGGTGTTCGTCCCCATCGCGCTGATGTCTGCGAGGATTTTCTTCTCAGAGCCGTTGCCCAAAGCGACGACGGACACGACCGACGCAATGCCGATGATGATGCCGAGCATGGTCAGGAGCGAACGCATTTTGTGCGCCATAATCGCCTGCACCGACATTTTGAAGGCTTCGACGAATTGGTCGTAATAAAACAGCCACGAAGATTTTTCTTTGATGCGTTCTATTTTGCTTTCAGGGATTTCGGGATTTTTTGAAGTGTCGGAGATGATTTCGCCGTCGCGGATTTCGATGATGCGGTTGGCGATGGCGGCGATACCGGGATCGTGCGTCACCATAATCACGGTATGCCCTTCTTTATGCAGCTTTTGGATGATTTCGATTACGTTTTTGCCGCTGGCGGTATCGAGCGCGCCGGTCGGTTCGTCGGCGAAGATGATTTCGCCGCCGTTCATCAGGGCGCGGGCGATGGAGACGCGTTGCTGCTGACCGCCGGAAAGTTCGCTGGGTTTGTTGCCTTCCTTGCCTTCCAAACCCAAATCCTGCAACAGTTTTTCCGCACGATTAGAACGCTCTTTGCCGCCCATACCCATATACACGGCAGGCAGGGCAACGTTGTCCCGCGCCGTCAGCGAGCCTAACAAGTTGTAGCGTTGGAAAATAAAGCCGAAGCGTTCGCGCCGCAATGCCGCCAGTTCGTCCGGCTCCATTTTGGCGGTTTCGATGCCGTCGATTTGATACGAACCTGAAGTCGCGCTATCCAAACAGCCGAGGATGTTCATCAGCGTGGATTTGCCCGAACCGGACTGCCCGATGATGGCGACGAAATCGCCCTTCTCTATCGACAGGCTGACATCTTTCAAAACATGAACACGGTTCGCGCCGCTGCCGAAGTAGCGGTTGATGTTTTTACATTCGATTAAGCTCATAAGTGTTTCCGACCGATAATGATGTAGGGAGTGGAAAGGCCGTCTGAAAGGGGAGTTTTGCTCAGAAACAAAACTTTCAGACGACCTGTTGCCTATTTATCTCGGCGGCCCCTGCATGGCGCGTTGCGCCGCTTCAGCCTGCTCCGCCGCGCTCATTTCCGACATCACCACCTTGTCGCCTTCTTTCAAACCGCTTTTGACTTCGGTATTCATACTGTCTTTCAAACCGACCGTAATCTCGCGTTCCGAAGCTTTACCGTCCGCGCCCAAAACGCTGACAAACGATTTGCCATCGTGTTTTTTAATCGTCAGCGTCGGCACGAGCAAAACGTTTTTCACGCTGTTGATTTCAATCGTATTCTGCGTCGTCATACCGATAGAAAGTTTGCCGTCGGGATTAGGCACCAAAGCGCGGGCGTAGTAGTAAATCGCATTGGAGGTCGTGTCCGTGCTGGTGGTATAGCTGCCCAGCGACATCGTAGTCAAACCCGGATCGACGCTATCGAGCTTCGCCTTAATCGGCGTATCCGGTTCGGACAAAATCGTAAACGAAATATCCTGCCCCGCCTTCACCTTCGTAATATCGCCTTCGGCAATCTGCATTTTGTTCAACATCGTATCCAGATTCGCCAACTGGATAATCGTCGGCGTGGACTGCACCGCGTTCACGGTCTGCCCCTCTTCCACCGGAATCGCCACCACCGTACCGTCCATCGTCGCAACAATGCGGGTATAGCCCAATTCCGACTCGGCAGTATTGATGGAGATTTTGGTTTGCTTGATGGCAGCCTTCAGCTCGGCAACATTCGCCTTAGCCGCAGCCAACGCATCCTGCGCACTTTCCAAATCCTCTTTGGACGTCGCGTTTTCCTTCCATAAAGCCGCTTCACGCTTGTATTTCTTCTCCGCACTGTTCAGCGCAATTCCGGCAGAAACCAATTTCGCCTGATACGTTTCCAGCTTGGATTTTTCCGTATTCAGCGTGTTCACCTGAGTGGTCGAATTGATTTCCGCAATCAAATCGCCCTTTTTAACCTGCTGCCCGAGCTTGACGTACAGCTTCTTAATCTGCCCCGAAGCCTGCGCGCCCACCGACACCAAGTTCGACGGCGAAATCTCGCCCGTAGCCGATACCGTCTGGCTAATGTCGCCGCGTTTGACCGTTTCCGTGATGTAAGAAGTTTGAGGTTCGGGTTGGAAATAAGACCATACGCTATAGGCTGCAACCAATGCGACTGCCGGAATCGCAATCCATTTCACAGTTTTTTTCATCATTGACAACTGCTTTCTTCCAAATTCGGTTTAGATTCAAGAAAAACGGCAGAAAGTGTACTTTAAAGCCGGGAGGCAGCCAAGCAGCCAAACCACGCAAGAACCCTATTACCTCATTGTCTCAAAAGTATTTTTACTTTTTTTGATTTACACGAAGCCGAATAACTTTACATATAACACAATGATACCGCTTACATAGCGCATCCATATGCCGGCCGATAGATACGATGCTTAAGGCATTTCCGTTGTTTCACTGCAACGGAAACGGATTTTCCAATACGCCGATTATCACTCAAAAAAACCGCCTGTCATCTACTTACCCGCTCCAGCCCTAAACTAAACGGAAGTTCGCTATAATTACGCAGTTGCACTGCAACAGGTCAGCCTAATACATCACATTAAACGGCGGCTTTCACATTACAGGTTGAAACATGATGAACAAACATTCTCTACATGGCTTTACTTTGATTGAGGCAATGATTGCCGTTGCCATTGTGGCTATTCTTGCTGCAATCGCTTTTCCCTCTTATGACAGGTTCGTCCGCAGCTCCCGTTTGGAAAATGCCCGTGCCGATTTGTTGAACAATGCACAGCGATTAGAGCGCTATTATGCTCAAAATCGTAAATTTACCGACTTTGACAATTTGAAAAACGACAACCGTTTTTTCACCATTGAGGGCTCTTACGAAGCCAACCATTTTACTTTGACAGCCAAACCCAACAGTACCAGCAACAGCAATGAAAGCCGGTTCCTGCAGTTAGATGACAGCGGCACCGTCGTCATCTGCGAAGCTGCTGATAAATGCGTAATGTATTGATAAAATTATCCTTTACAAATCATACTAAATACAGAATACTGCCGATTCGCTTTTACTCATTTTAAAGGGGGAATAAAATGAATCGGCAGTATTCCATTTCCGGCTTCAGTTTGTATGAAATATTGTTTGCCGTTGCGGTGACGGCTGTTTTGGCTGCCATTGCCCTGCCTGCCTATCAGCGTTATGTCAAAGACGCCCGATTAAAACAGGCGGCTTCGGCCTTGCAGAACAATGCACATGCACTCGAACGCTTTTATGCCCAGCATAAAAGTTTTAAAAAGAATTCGACTACTTGGGCTGATTTGGCTGTCAAACAAAATGACTATTTCTGCTTCAGGATGCAGGGAAATGCACGCGGTGCCCTTCCGGACAACTTTACCGTCAAAGCTGTCGCCTTAAACAAAGACAGCGAACCGAGGGTATTGAAAATCAATCAGGATATGATACTGACACTCTGCGAAACCAGCACTTCTTCCTGTTCGGAAAGCAATACTTATTTCAGCAACGCCAACGGCACCGACAGCAATTGCATCATTTATGAATGAAAAACGTACGGAAAATATTAAAGAGGCCGTCTGAAACTTTATTTTCAGACGGCCTCTTGTTTATGCAGGTATATCTCAGTTTTCCGCTATGGCAAACGCCAAAACATGATTATCCTCATCGCTTAGGCTCAAATGCACGCGGCGGATGCCTTGCTCGTCCAACCAGTTTTGCAGCGGTGCGGCGTAGAAATATTCGGGCTTGCCCAACACATCGTGGCCGATGCCGATATGTTGTAGTGAGACCGCTCCCCGAATGCCGGTGCCGACCGCTTTGGCAAAAGCCTCTTTGGCGGCAAACCGTTTGGCCAAAAAAACCGACGGCCGCACGGCAGCGGAAAACTCCGTTAATTCCACCGGATGCAGGATACGTTCGGCAAACGCACGGCCGTATTTCTGATGCAGCTTTTCAATACGCTTCACATCGGTCAAATCGGTACCTATTCCGTAAATCATCTTCATCCTTTTCTGTCGTTTGCCTAGCATCCGTTATGGGCACTTCACACCGTCTGAAACCAATTTAACCGTTTCAGACGGCCTTCATCTTCAGTCTTTGGCTGTTTTATGAAATCTCTGTGACTGGCGCAGCCATTCCGGCTTGACGATGCCCTGCAGTTTATTGGCCGGCAGGGTAAAGTAGGCCGTATCCACATAGCCGCCGAGGGAATAGGGATTAAAGGCGAAATAGAGGCCGTTTTTATCCAAAGCCCAGTTAAAATCCGTTTTTTGATAATCTTGATCGAAACCGGAAGGCAGCATTTCCAAGGCTTCTTGGCGGTTTTGAGCTTTGCCTGCCGCCACATATTCATTAGCCACTCCTTCTTTTACCAAGGCAATGAATGTGGCTTTCTTGCCGGGCAGAAGGATGTCGTCCGTTGTCAGTTTTTCTACTTTGCCCCGACGCGGAACCGTGCTGAAATATTCGCCGCCATTGCCATGCGCGCCGCCGCCGTAAATCCACATATTGGTGCGTATGGTTAAGTAGTCGGGCGAATAGCCGAACAAGGTGTTGCCCGCAATGTATTCCAAACGCAGGTATTTACCCTCGTCGTCCTTGGTTTCATCTACTGTTTCTTTCAATTTTTTCCGCACATGGCTTGGCGAGAAATCTGCCAGCTCTAATTCGTCAAGACCGTCATACAACAAGCCGTCGGAGAATGCCGTCAGGGCCTGTTCGGCAAACATCAGGCGGGTTATCTCGATTTTTCCGCATTCCTGTTTTTCAGACGGCCTTGGGCAGTATTCCGCTTTAACGGTTTCGCTTTTGGTTTTCGGCGTTTGCGCCAAAGCCGGAACGGCAGCGGCCAAAAGCAGGGAAATTAGAATTTTCTGCATTTTTTCCTCACAATTAACAGCAGTTTCACTTTTCAGACGGCCTGCCTTTGAAATACGGCAGGCCATTCGTTTACTTCAACGGACGGATGCCGACGGCGTCGCGTACTTTGTCCAGCAGTTCGCGCGCTTCTTTCCGCGCTTTGGCTGCGCCTGCCTGCAGGATGTCTTCGATTTGCGAAGGGTTGGCGGTCAGCTCGTTGTAGCGTTCGCGCGGTTCTGCCAGTTCGGCGTTGATTTTGGCGGCCAAGAGTTTTTTGGCTTCGCCCCATGCCAAGCCTTCGGCAAGCATTTGTGTGAACGCTGCGGTTTCAGTCGGCGTGGAGAAGGCTTTGTAGATTTCAAACAAGGGGCTTTCGTCAGGCTGTTTCGGCTCGCCCGGCTCTTTCATGTTGGTGATGATTTTGTTGACCGATTTTTGGGTTTTCTTGTCGTTTTCCCAAAGCGGAATGGTGTTGCCGTAGGATTTGGACATTTTGCGTCCGTCCAAACCGACCAAGAGTTCGACGTTTTCGTCGATTTTCACTTCGGGCAGGGTGAAGACTTCTTTGAAGCGGTGGTTGAAGCGTCCGGCGATGTCGCGCGCCATTTCGACGTGTTGGATTTGGTCGCGGCCGACGGGCACTTCGTTGGCGTTGAACATGAGGATGTCGGCGGTCATCAGGATGGGGTAGCTGTACAGACCCATTTCTACGCCGTGGTCGGAGTCTTCCTGATTGTTTTCAGCGTTTGCCTGCACGGCGGCTTTGTAGGCATGGGCGCGGTTCATCAGGCCTTTGGCGGTGATGCAGGTCAGAATCCAGTTCAATTCCATCACTTCGGGAATGTCGCTTTGGCGGTAGAAGGTGGTGCGCTCGGGGTCGAGTCCGCAGGCCAGCCAAGTGGCGGCAACGGCTTGGGTGGATTGGTGAATCATCTCCGGCTCGTGGCATTTGATGATGCCGTGGTAGTCGGCGAGGAAGAGGAAGGATTCGGTATCGGGGTTTTGCGCCGCGCGGACGGCAGGGCGGATGGCGCCGACGTAGTTGCCCAGATGCGGGATGCCGGTGGTGGTTACGCCGGTGAGGACGCGTTTCTTGCTCATTGTGTAATCCTTCTTGCTGTGCCGCGCGGTGTGCCTTTTTTCAGACGGCCTCCCTATATATTTTGGCCGTCTGAAAAACGCTTCAGACGCACGGCTGTTCGGTAAAGCGGGGATTGTAGCAGATTCGGCCGCCTGCCCGCGCGGCATCTGTCGGTGGTTTCCTGCCGCGATTGGTATATAATCCGCCGCTTTATACAGTTTTCAGACGGCCTCCCCTGCAAAAATGCAGCCGCTGTGCGGTGTTATGTTTTTCAGACGGCCTTTCGGATGGTAAAAGATGGCTCGATCAAACCAAACCCAAATGACTCCCGAAGAATGGCGTGCCAGCACTTCGTTGTCGGGTGTGTACGCATTGCGGATGCTGGGGATGTTTCTGGTGCTGCCCGTGCTGGCATTGTATGCCGACGGCCTGCCCGGCGCGGACAACAACAAAACCCTGGTCGGCCTGGCCGTGGGCATGTACGGCCTGACGCAGGCTTTGATGCAGCTTCCGCTGGGCATCGCTTCCGACCGTTTCGGCCGGAAGAAAACCATTTATTTCGGCCTGCTGCTGTTTGCCGCCGGCAGTTTTCTTGCCGCTTCGGCCGATTCGCTGGAAATGCTCGTCATCGGCCGCGCATTGCAGGGCGCAGGGGCGGTGAGTGCCGCGGTAACCGCGCTGCTGGCCGACCTGACGCGTGAGGAAGTCCGCACCCGTTCGATGGCGATGATAGGCTTGAGCATAGGCATTACCTTCTCCGCCAGCCTGATTCTTTCTCCGATGCTGACCAGCGTCATCGGTGTGAAAGGCCTGTTTATCATGACGGGCCTGCTGACCTTGTCCAGCATGGCCGTGGTGGCGTTTTGGACACCCGACCCCGCCGTGTCCAAACTGCACGAAGACGCGCAGGCGCAGCCGTCCCGTTTCGGTGAAGTGTTTGCCGACCGCCGCCTGATGAGCCTCAATTTCGGCATCTTCGCCCTGCATTGCGGCATGATGGCTCTGTTTACCACCCTGCCCTTCATCATGGTCGATTTGGGCTTGGACAAAACCGTACATTGGAAAATTTATTTCCCCGCCACCCTGCTCGGCCTGATACTGATGGTTCCCGCGATTATCGTCGGCGAAACGCGCAACCGTCTCAAACAGGTTTTCATCTCCGGCATCGTGCTGATCCTCGCCGCCCTTACCGGCCTAATGCTGTCATTGCACTCCCTGTGGCTGATTGCCGCCTGCCTGATTGTGTACTTTATCGGTTTCAACATCTTGGAAGCCAGCCAGCCGTCCATGGTTTCCAAAATCGCCCCCGCCGATTTGAAAGGCACGGCCATGGGCGTGTACAACACCCTGCAATCGGTAGGCCTGCTCTGCGGCGGACTGATAGGCGGCACGCTCTACCAAAATTACGGCATGTACGCCGTCCTCTCGTTTACACTCGTATTGACCGCCGCCTGGCTGGTCAGCGCCATTCTCAGCCCCGCACCGAAACCGGTTAAAAACATTGCCTTTAAAATCGGCACATCTTGGCACGGAAGGCAGGAAGCCCTACACTTCGCACTCGGCAAGGTAGCCGGCGTGGAGCACATCAGCTTCAGCAGCGACGGCGAAACCGTCTACATCAAAGCCCTGCAAAAAGGTTTCGACGAAGCCGCAGCCAAAAACATCATCTCAGGAGTATAAAAAATGTCCCTAAACAAAGTCATCCTTATCGGCAACCTCGGCCGCGACCCCGAAGTGCGCTACATGCCCAACGGCGAGGCCGTCTGCAACTTTTCCATCGCCACCAGCGAAACATGGAACGACCGCCAAACCGGACAGCGCCAGGAACGCACCGAATGGCACAACATCACCCTCTACCGCCGCTTGGCCGAAGTAGCGGGACAATACCTGAGAAAAGGCAGCCAGGTTTACATCGAAGGCCGCATCCAAAGCCGCAAATACACTGGTAAAGACGGCATCGAGCGCACAGCCTACGACATCATCGGCAGCGAAATGAAAATGCTCGGCGGACGGCAAAGCAGCGGCAGCAGTGCGCCTTACGACGAAGGCTACCAGCCTGTACCGCAACAACAATATCAGCAACAGCCCTACCAAGCACAACAGCAGCCCGCCTACAACAGCGAGCCGCCCGCCGCGCCGCGCCGCCAAACTCCGGCCGCACCCGCCCAGCCTGTAGATGACATCGATGACGACATCCCGTTCTGAGTTACATATAAGAAAAATATGTAAAATATAATTCAAAAGCACCAATAGAAGCCCTTTAAAACAAGGCTTCTATTTTTTTACATTAATCTTTACAGATTGCATTGAATTCGTTAGTATTTATATATATTAATTTTGTAAATTTAAGCATAATGTATAAATTGGAGACAGTCCTTTTCCAAAATGGAGAACGTTTTCCCCTTTTGGTTAACAAGGAAACAGGGATACCTGATTTCTATTCGACGTTATGGGTTACAGTAGAACTGCGGTAACGCCTAATGACCAGCCTCCTTGTCCGAATGATACGGCAGCACCTGCGTTCCAGCCGCTGCTTTTGTTGTTGCTGCGTTCGCTGCTGCTTTGTTCGGCGGATTGGAGTGTGATGTCGTTATCGGCAATCAGGCCGGTTCCTGCTTTACCTGAAACATCCGATCCTGTGATGTTGATATTGGATTGTTTGCCTGCACCTCCGGCAATAAGGGTAGTTTTACCGCCTGCTTGAATTTGGCTGGCTTGGGCTTGATTTACTTGAACTTGGGTGGTTTGTCGGTTTTGCTGTTCGCCGTAGGTTATGGAAATGCTGACTTCTGCTGCTGCAACCGCTGCTTCTAAATACCGCTTGGGCAAGGATATACGCGGTTTTTTGTCATGTGCTTAATTCTTCTTGCTTGGTTTTTTCGGTGAGTTGATTTTCTTTTTTTACACAGGCAATAGGCACTTGGCGGTGCATGGGATTGATACCACAACCAAGTGATAGCACCAGCTGCTTCGCTTTCGTTATATGGCTCACTGGGATAGAGCTTGGGTGAGAGGATGTTTAGGGGGGAGTGGGCATAGTTTAGAGTTACGATTAGTTAAAGTAAAAAGGAAAGGTAAGTGGTTTTAAGGCAGCCTGAAACGGAGTTCAGCGAAACCAAAACCGCGTGTGCATGAATGCACATCCTACCATTTCACTTTTTTGGTTGGTTACACAGGCTATGCTGGTTAGTAGTGCCAGTTAATCTACATCTTGATAAAGTTTATCTATAAAACTATCAAAATCAGGTGCGATGGGAACTGTAATCATCTTGGTATTACCTAGTTCATCTTCGTAAAATTCATCATGATACATAAGTACGATGGATGGATTACTTGAATTTTTACGGTAATCGAAACAAATATAATCGCCATTTGCACTTATTCCAAATGCAACAACTTGGTTTCCATAGCCATATTCATCATCAATGCATGAATAGGTATAGATATTTTCATGACAGGAGGCATCTTTTTTATATCCTAAAAATAAAATATTTCTGTCATCTGTATTCTTATTATTATCAATAAAAATAAAACAATCTTCTTCGGGATATAAATAATCATGTTCACTTATCAAATATATATACAATCTAGGGAATGTTACACCTAAATTTTCTGCAAATTTTTCAATGATTGAAGCAGAAACTTTTCCTTCATCTCTCCAGATATTTAATTTTTTCATTATTCATTTCCTTGATTAACGTCCTTTTTTTAATGTATTTTGACCAGTATGTCTAACTGCATCATGTATTTCCAATGGTACTAGCTGCATGTTATTTGGTGCACTTTGTGCATTATGATGCCAAATATATCCATTAATAGTCCGTTTTCCAGCCATAATATCTTCTAACTGTGTGCTAGTAAAATTTGATTTAGGAATTACCCCCTTTTCTATTGCATCTCGCAAGCTTCTTGTAGCCGCTCTCATTTGTCTGGTAGTTGATAAAGAAGTATCTAATCGTGTGGTAAATTTCGCTACATTATCAAAAATAGGCAAACCACGGCTATCATAAGCGATATTAGCTACCAAACTTTTCCCTGAAACAGGGTCTTTATAATCTACACGAACTGATTTTCCACTTAAATTGGAGGTAACAGTTGAAGTATAATCAGATTTATTTTGATTGTTTACACTCTGTTGTGGTTTCCGAGGGACTGTTGTAGATGTAATATTTTCTGCCCCATATCTTTTTTCCAGTTCAGCTCGAATTTGTCTCGAATCATAAGGCAGATCAACTCCACTGCGGGCTTGATCTATTGCGGCCTTCATTTTTTCTGTATTTTTAGCGGCTTTGGCTGCCTGATAAGCTTTTTCGGCTTGATGGACTTTTCTGGCAGCATCTCCATAAAGTGGGATTATTCCTACAGTAGCAAAGAAATAATCGCCTTTGGTTTCTGCTTCTGCAAAACCTTTTATATCTCCGATAACTGGAATAAAGTCAATCAAAAAGTTAATAGCCTGGAGTTGTTCTGTTTGTAATTGCGAATAAGCGGCAGGATCTTCTTTCATTAAAGCCTGATCTTTTTTCCAAGCAGAATATGATATACCCACTGAATTATTCTCTACCGCATTCTGCCCAACCGCCCCTCCGGTTTGCGCGTCTACCGGCGTGCCTCCTATGGCCGCTCCTGTTAGCGATGCAATCACCCCGCTCTTTGATTTGATTTCTTCTTTGATATGCTCCGGCAACAGGTTGGCATTGAACTCGCCTGTTTGCGGATCGATTGCGGTTTTACCGTCGTTATACCGTTGGGCAAGATGTTCCGCTGCCTTTTCAGCTGCAACTGCTGCCGAGCCGCCGGCAGCAAAATTACCACCGTTGACGCGGGCGATAGTTGCACCTAAAAGGAAATGTCCGATTGCCTGAGCGGTTTCATTTTTGTTTTCACCGTGTCCAAATGTCCTGCCTATTGCTTCGGAGGCATAGGGCGCAGCGGCATTGACTGCGCTTTGCAACCCGCTGGATCGGCGGCGTTAAACAAAGGCTGAGACCTTTGCAAAATCCCCCCCAAATCCCCTAAATTCCCACCAAGACATTTAGGGGATTTCTCATGAGCACCTTCTTCCAACAAACCGCACAAGCCATGATTGCCAAACACATCGACCGCTTCCCACTATTGAAGTTGGATCAGGTGATTGATTGGCAACCGATCGAACAATACCTGAATCGTTAAAGAACCCGTTACCTTCGCGACCACCGCGGCCGTCCCGCCTATCCCCTGTTATCCATGTTCAAAGCCGTCCTGCTCGGCCAATGGCACAGCCTCTCCGATCCCGAACTCGAACACAGCCTCATCACCCGCATCGATTTCAACCTGTTTTGCCGTTTCGACGAACTGAGCATCCCCGATTACAGCACCTTATGCCGCTATCGCAACTGGCTGGCGCAAGACGACACCCTGTCCGAATTGCTGGAACTGATTAACCGACAACTGGCCGAAAAAAACCTAAAAGTAGAGAAAGCATCCGCCGCCGTCATTGATGCCACCATTATTCAGACCGCCGGCAGCAAACAGCGTCAGGCCATAGAAGTTGATGAGGAAGGACAAGTCAGTGGACAAACCACACCGAGTAAAGACAGCGATGCCCGCTGGACAAAGAAAAACGGCCTCTACAAACTCGGTTACAAACAACATACCCGTACCGATGGGGAAGGCTATATCGAGAAACTGCACATCACTCCCGCCAATACCCATGAGTGCAACCACCTGTCGCCTTTGCTGGAAGGCATTGCCGAAGGTACAACCGTCTATGCCAATAAAGGCTACGACAGTGCGGAAAACCGGCAACATCTGAAAGAGCATCAGTTGTTAGACGGCATTATGCGCAAAGCCCACCGCAACCATCCGCTGACGGAAGCGCAAACCAAACGCAACCGATATTTGTCGAAGACCCGTTATGTGATCGAACAAAGCTTCGGTACGCTGCACCGTAAATTCCGCTACGCCCGGGCAGCCTACTTCGGACTGATTAAAGTGAGTGCGCAAAGCCATCTGAAGGCGATGTGTTTGACCACCAAGTAGACCGGTCGCGAGGGTGGTGCCGGCATTAAGGGCACGGCTATGTTTACCTCCTACCCCCCAATTTTGGGCTTCGGCATCAGCTTTGCGATAGGCTTCTGAGTAGTTGATGAGAATATTTTGCCGTCCAGTTTCATCCAATTTGGTGTAGGCTTCATAGCTACCGTCATTTTGGGCTTTCAGACGGTCTTCAAACTCCGCTTCGGCTTTGGCTTTATTTTCTGCAGCAGTTTTTTGGCGATTACTGCTGAAAGTGTGCGTAGCGGATACTATATCGGAAGTTGCTTTAGCCACAATCTGTTGTTTTTCAGTAATTTTGGCTAAATCGGGTAGAGCCGCAACAGCACGGTGTGCGTTGCTGCTGTCACTGTTGATACCCAGTTCTTGCGTGGTGGTCTCTTTGCCGCCGATGTTCAGACGGCCTTCGCTCAGGGTAGCATAAGTGGTGCTGTTGTCGCCGCCTTTTTCATATTGCGGCAAGCCGGGGTTGAAGTCGGTACCATTTTTGCCTGCAGAGCGTGCAAATGCTTTACCTAAGTTTGTTTGACGGAAATCGGCGTTGTAGGGGTTCTTAGAGGGGTTGTCGCTACCGTAACTGCCGCTCAAACTGACATTGGATGCGCTATAACTGCTTTGGTTTTGAATATTTTCAAAAGTAAGACGTTTGGCAGTTAATTCATTTTGCTCCTTCGGCGCGGTAGAGGTAATGGCTCCGCCTTTTAGATGTACGCTGCCGGCCTCGATGTGGTAGCCGCCTTCTCCTGCAAAAAGTCCGGATTGGATAGCCGCACTGTCACTGCTGCCCGAAGCTTTGCTTTGGTTGAAGTTGCCCGAAGCCTCCCAGGCAGTGCCTAAGGAAACTTGTACACGTACGCCGGCGCCGGTTTGTTTGTTGTCCTGTTCGGTATGGTCTTGAACACTTTCGATGTTCAGGCGGCCTTTTACATCGGCATCAATGCGGCGGGCAGTGGCTGTAGCCCCTTTGAGAGTGGCTTGCCAATTCGATTTTATTAGCTTGGAGGGTCGTGTGATCGTGTGTTTGGGCAAGATAATGGTTTTTACCTTTGCTGCCACCCACTTCGCCGTAAACATAAACACCGGTTTGCGCGCCTACGGAGACGCCTACACCCACTGATGCACCAAGGCTGCTATTTTTTCCATCGGCGGATTGGGAAGATTGGCCAGATTCGAGTATCAAATCTTTGGCTGAATCTAAGCGGAGGGTTTCAGCAGCTTGGGCTTGGGTGTTTTGAAGGTGGATGTTACCTTCGGTAGAACGGATATTGAGGTTACCACCGGCATTCAAAACATTGGCTTGGCTTTGGTTTTGGCTTTGGTCTTGGCTGCTGTTGGCAGTTTTAAAGCCGAAACCTACTTCTGCTTTGGCTAATGCGCCGCCGCTGGTAGCGGTATTGTAGGCAGAATAAGCTTGTGCACCTGCAGCCAGTGTTTGCAGCGCCTGCGTGCGGTCGTCTGCTTTACTCTTCACCGCGCCTTCGGCAGCGTTTATCAGGTCGATCAGTGGAGAAGATACTTTGGCAAAGGTACCAATTTTAACGTCGCGCTCGGATTGGTGGCTGTTGTTGCGATTGTGGTCGGCCAGAACTTCAACGCTTTTTGCTGTAATATTGATGTCTTTGGCGGCCACCACATTAGCTACCTGCTGGGTATAGTTGCCACCAGCCTGCATATTGACGTTGCCGCCCAAGCTCCCAACTTGGGATTTAATCTGTTCAACTTGATCACTGTTACTATCTTTTCGGTTTTTCATCCACCCAGCAAAGTGTTCGGTATCGGAAATTACCGCAGTGCCGATGCCGCTGGTGATTTGACGTTCTGCTTGGATTTGATTGTTTTGGCTGGAACGGATATTGATATTGCGGCCGGCAGACAAGGTAGTATCATCTTGCGCGGCAACGCTGCTACCGAAGATGTTGATATCAGCTTTTTTCGCTTGCAATACGGCCATACCACCAGCGGACAATTGTGTGCCGATAGCTTTATCGAGATTGCCCTGTGCATTGCCACGGTCATTAAACGTCCCTGCCGGAATCAATTCTCGGTTATCTATACTGAAGCCGCTGCGCTTACGGGAACCGTGTTGATCGGCGGTGTTGCGAGCAACATCCAACGTTATACTTTCTGTTGCCGAAAGCAGGATATCGCGTTCGGCAGCCAGTTTTGTCCCTTCACTTCTGATACTACCGCCGTCGGCAACAATGTTTAGGTTGCCTTGCGCAGAAACGGCCGTTACCACTGCTTGCGTATCTTCTTGATGACGATTTTCCGTAGTCTTTTGGCGACCACCGTTGATGACGATAGGAGTAAAGGCTGCTGTGGATGCCTTTGCTCCGGCATCGGCGCGTTGCAAGGTCTCTTACCCACTATGCTATTGCTGTAGCCACTGCCTTGCATATTGCGTTTGTAATTAGCTTTGGCAGCATCAATGGGATTCAGGGTTATGCCCATGGATAGACCTGATTGTTTTTGTTCGATATGGTTGTTGTTATTTGTTTCCGTGTATCCTGTATTTAAAGCAACATCACGTCCCTGTAGGTGCATATCGCCACCTGATGCCAGTATCGCAGCTTTGGTGTTTAGGGTTCGTTCGGCAACAACTACGGTATTACCTTGTTTACTACCGACTTGGGAGGTTGTCAGGGTGGTGACAGTTTGGTCTTGGTTGGATCTTGCGGAAGCTTTAGTGTATCCGACACTTAAGACACCGTCGCGGAAGCCTCCACTCAGACCCGACTTTTTATATTCGTGTGTTTCAGCATCAAAATGGCGATTGGAAGCTGCTTCTATCTGGATATCCCTACCCGCTTTTAAGACATTGTCATTATCAGAAATAAGGTTGCTGCCGCGTACATTGATATCCTGCCCGGCTGCAACGATAATTTTGCCACCGCCGATGTTGCTGCCGACTGCTTCATCATGACTGAAGCGGTAGCGGTCGTGTGTTTTGGTACTGGAAAGGATGCCTTTGCTTTTCCCGCTTACAGCGGCGTCCAATTCGGTTATTTGGCGTCCTTCGCTGATATTGACATCACGTCCCGCGGTAAGGACGGTTTTGCCCTCTTCGGTCTCCAGTTCACCTTGACGGATTTTTAAGTCGTTGCCGGCTCTAAGTATTGCGCCGTTTTGCGTGCGGATACTGCTGCCAACTCTCAACAGTGGCAAAGCCGTTATCAACCGTACGCAGCGCATGATCATCATACAAAGAAAGATAGAGTGCCGGTACCCCCTCATTATAGGTACGTTCGGGAATCAGTTTGCCGTTTTCATCTTCAACAGCATCCACCAAGTGGTCTACCCAAATCGGATGGTCTTCGGTACAGAACAAATAGCCATATCCCACTGATGGATAATCCGTTTCTTCTCCGCCGATTTAAAAGTGGAAACCACGCGCTTGTACACATTTTCGGCATCGGGATTGTTTTCATCTCGTGATAGCACCCTATCGCCAACCTTAATTTTATTGATGGGAACCAAGCCTTTATAGGTATGCACCAATGTTCCCGCCATAAAGCAGGCATGTTGCGCCATATCTTTTTCAGACGGCCTGGTATCGGATATTTTCTGATGCAGGTCATAGAGCAATTTGTCTGTTTCTTTCGAAATCAGCATATCGATTCTCCTTTCTATTATTTTCTTGCAAAACATTTCCTAAATTACCTTTTATTTTTAGCTATTTTATTTATTTTACAGCGCATTACCTTCATTTTAGTAGTCCGGTATAGCAGCTAAAATCTAAGTCAGCGCTAAATAAGTTGAAGGAAGCATGTACAGTATAAACGGGATTTGGCGGAGTTTCAGTTACCCGCCTAATGCAATTACCGATGAAAATCCAATGCAATCATAGCTAAAAACAAACAGAAAACGAACTACCCCGAACGAATTGTAAAGACAAATTAACAAAGCAATACTGAATACAATTTATTGATTTTAAGAGATAAAAAATAAACCCTTACTATTTTTTTAGTAAGGGTTTACTGGAATCTGGCACGCCCACGGGGAATCGAACCCCGGTTACCGCCGTGAAAGGGCGATGTCCTAACCGCTAGACGATGGGCGCGGATAAAATAAATTTTCTTTGGCGCACCCGGAGCGATTCGAACGCCCGACCCTCTGGTTCGTAGCCAGATACTCTATCCAACTGAGCTACGGGTGCGAGAAAGATGCGGATTATAGGGATGCAAAACCAAGCTGTCAATATTTTCTGCTGAATATTTTTCTAAAAAAGGTTAAAATCCGCCGTTTTGCTTGAATATAAAAAGAATTTAAATGATGGATACCACGCGTTGGCCTCAACTTGCAGCCGCTTTTTCGGCTTTCAGACGGCCTGTCGTCATCATCGATTTGGAAGCCACGGGCGGTAATCCCTATACGGACCGCATTACTGAAATTGCCTTCCTCCGCTTCGACGGCAACGGGGTTTCAAGCTACCGCCAACTGGTGAATCCCCAACGGAACATCCCCGAATTCGTCAGCAACCTGACCGGCATCGACGATGAAATGGTGGCCGATGCGCCGCCGTTTGCCGACTTGTCGGACGATTTGCTGCCCCGGCTGCGCGGCACGCTCCTATTGGCGCACAACAGCAAATTCGACTATACCTTCCTGCGCCACGAATTTTCCCGCTGCCGGCTTTCTTACGCCGCGCCCACACTCTGCACCGTCCAGCTTTCGCGGCGGCTCTATCCGCAGTTTTTCAAACACAATTTGGACAGCATCATCGAACGCCATCAGATTGCCGTCAGCTCGCGCCACCGTGCCATGAACGACGTATTGGCACTAGCAGACTATTTGGAGCTGACGGCGGCCAGCCATGGCATCCTGCCTTTTGTCGAACAAGGCAGTGCGCTGACCCTCCCCAAGCTGCCGCCTGTCGGGCTGCATCCCGAACTGGCCGGGCAGCTGGATGCCCTGTCCGACGGCGATGGTGCCCTGCTGTGGCTGGATTCAGACGGCCTGCCGCTGTATGCGGACGCACACGCCAAAACCTTTCGCGAAGCAGTGGAACTGCTGCACCGAAATCCTGCCCTGCAACGGGCAGCATCGCTGCGCTTCCTGCCGGCCGTCGGCCCGCTGCATGCCTTGATGCTCAAAGCCAAACTGTCGGCCGAACACGGATTCAGGCCGTCTGAAAACGATGTACGCCCGACAGATTACTTTACCGTCCGCTTCCATCCAAACGAAAAAGGCAAACTTCAAGCGCAAATCCGCCCGCTTTCAGACGGCCTCTATTCCGACCGCCCCAACGGACTGTTTCTGCACAAAAAAGCAGCCAAGCGCGCACTGGATGCCTGGGCGCGCGAACAGCAATTCTGCCCGGCCGAACTGAATATCCTGCCGCCGGGCTATGACAGAAACGCCCCTTGTCCCGTTGCCGCCATCGGCCGCTGCCAAGGGCAATGCGGCAACATCGGGGAAGCTGCCCGGCAACGGCAGCGCATCGAAACGGCTGCCCGCCTGCTGCCCGTGGCCGACTGGGGCAAGGCGCACCAAATCGAAATTTGCGAAACGGATACGTTAAACGGCCGGCGGCTTTCCTTCCATTGTGCCGGCGGTGCACTGCAAATGCCCGACGGCTCTTGGTATTTCGACCGAAAACTGCCTGCCGTGTTCAAAGAAAAATTCAGGGCGCACAGGAACGACATCGCCGTTTCCTTCTGAAAACGACAGGCCGTCTGAAAGGGTGGTTTCAATCAAGTTACAACCGGTGGCAGTTGTACTGAAACCACTTTTTCAGACGGCCTTTATGCCATAGATTTTCAGACGACGTTTGAGGCCGTCTGAAAGTTTGAAGTTTTCCGTAGGTCGGATTCTCGAATCCGACATTACTTTAATCGTATTCAATAGAAAAGTCCGGATTGCCGCCACCCCAATTATGCGGATAAATACCCTGTTTGACATAACGGTGAAACGTAGAAAACCGCCAATCGGAAATTTGTCCTACATGTCCATGTTTGACCGGATTGAAATGCAAATAATCAAAATGGCAGGCAAAATCGGCCTCATCACGGATAGTATGTTCCCAAAAGCGTTTTTGCCAAAGCCTGAGATTGCCGCCGATTAAATATTGGCTGTGCCGCTTGATTTGCCGCCAGCGTTCCGAATAAGCAGAATCATTGTCCGGCAGCCGCCATATGGTATGCAGATGGTCGGGCATCAACACCCATGCCAAAATTTCAAACGGATACCGTTCGCGCACCACCATTACCGCCTGCCGCAAAGCCAAACGCACCGCATCATCGGTCAAAATCTTCTGCCGTTTATTGGTTACAACCGTAAAAAAGTAAGTGCCGCCATTGCGGTAAAAACGACGGTATTTCATAGTGTTATGCTCGGAATGATTTTGTAGGTCGGATTCTCGAATCCGACATTTTGGGCATTGCTGCAATGGATTGCAACGACGGGAATGTTAAAGGTTTTGTCGGATACAAGTATCCGACCTACGCTTGCTAGGATTGTTTAGGGAGCAATTTAATACCGGCTACTTCCAATCTTTCCTCCGGTCGCCCTACCATAAAATCCCAACCATCTGGCATTTTACTCTTCAATCCTGCTCCCGATTTAGCATCTAAGTATCCAGCCTCTTCCAGAGTAATACGTGCTACTTTCCAATTTTTCTGAAGTGCTGTAGCTAATTCTTCATCAGAATAATCTTTTTGTTTAATCAATTTATCTAACTCATCAATCATATAAGAGCAGGGAACTACATGCTCGAGACGACATCGATCTGTAGTAGCTGCTGCTTTTTCTGACTCCCCCAAAAACACAAAAGAATCTTCTTTGTGCAACATATGTTCAAAAATTCTTGAATTGTACCCAAGACGAATTTGATTGGTTTCATTTTGGAATTCAATTAAGTTTCTGAAATGTTTAATTAATAACAAACAAGTTTGAAAGACAACTTCTTGAGTCCGTTTTTCTAGATTTTCCATTACATAATCCTTTCTAAAATTTCAAATATTAAAATCATCACTCCGCCCCAAACAACAACCCTTCCTTAATCCCCCGAATCCTATCCCTCAACACCGCCGCTTCTTCAAACTGCAAATCCCTAGCCGCCTGCTGCATGGCTTTTTCCAGTTTGGCGATTTCTTTAATTGCGTCTTCTTCATTGTGGATTTCGCCGACTTTAACCTTGTTTTTGCCTTTCAGACGGCCTTTGCCGCTGTCTTCTTCGTGGTACACGCCGTCGATGATGTCTTTGACCTGTTTTTTAATCTGTTGCGGCACGATGCCGTGTTCTTCGTTAAATTTAATCTGTTTTTCGCGGCGGCGTTCGGTTTCGTCGATGGCGGCTTTCATGGAGTCGGTGATTTTGTCGGCGTACAGGATGGCGACGCCGTTCACGTTGCGCGCGGCGCGGCCTATGGTTTGAATCAGGCTGCGGTGAGAGCGCAGGAAACCTTCTTTGTCGGCGTCGAGGATGGCGACGAGGGAGACTTCGGGGATGTCCAAGCCTTCGCGCAAGAGGTTGATGCCGACGAGTACGTCAAACAGTCCGAGCCGCAAATCTCTAATGATTTCAACGCGCTCGACGGTGTCGATGTCGCTGTGCAGATAGCGCACTTTGATGCCGAGTTCGCTGTAATAGTCGGTGAGTTGCTCCGCCATGCGTTTGGTGAGGGTGGTAACGAGCACGCGTTCGCCTTTTTGAATGCGGTCGTTGATTTCGCTCATTAAGTCATCAACTTGGGTGGCGACGGGGCGGATGATGATTTGGGGGTCGACCAGCCCTGTGGGGCGGACGACTTGTTCGACCACTTGTCCGGCGTGTTCTTCTTCGTATTTGGCGGGGGTGGCGGAAACGAAGACGGTTTGCGGCATGACTTTTTCAAATTCGTGGAATTTGAGCGGGCGGTTGTCGCGGGCGGAAGGCAGGCGGAAGCCGTAATCCACGAGGTTTTGTTTGCGCGAGGCGTCGCCTTTGTACATGCCGCCGATTTGGGTAACGGTAACGTGGCTTTCGTCGATGAACATGATGGCGTTGTCGGGCAGGTAGTCCATCAGCGTGGGCGGCGGTTCGCCTTCTTTTTTGCCGGAGAAGTGGCGGGAGTAGTTTTCGATGCCTTTGCAGAAGCCCATTTCGTAGAGCATTTCGAGGTCGAAACGGGTGCGCTGTTCGATGCGTTGTTGCTCGACGGGGCGTTGTTCGCGGGCGAAAAATTCGATGCGTTCGCGCAATTCTTCTTTGATGGACTCGCAGGCGCGCAAGACGGTATCGCGCGGGGTAACGTAGTGGCTGGACGGGAAGACGGTGTAGCGGCCGACGCGCTGGTGCAGGCTGCCTGAAAGCGGGTCGAACATATCGAGACGGTCGATTTCGTCGTCAAACAGGCTGATGCGCAGGGCATTTTCGGAGCTTTCGGCGGGGTACACGTCAATCACGTCACCGCGCACGCGGAAGCTGCCGCGTTTGAAGTCCAAATCGCCGCGTTCGTACTGCATGGAAACGAGCGTGGCGATGATGTCGCGCTGCTCAATGGTGTCGCCTTCTTTGACGGACAACACCATTTGTTGATACTCGGTCGGGTCGCCGATACCGTAAATGGCGGACACGGTGGCGACGATAATCACATCGTCGCGCGTCATCAGGTTTTTGGTGGCGGAAAGGCGCATCTGCTCGATGTGTTCGTTGATCGCGCTGTCTTTTTCGATGAACAAATCGCGGCTGGGCACATAGGCTTCGGGCTGGTAATAGTCGTAGTAGGAGACGAAATATTCCACCGCGTTTTCGGGGAAAAACTCGCGCATTTCGGCGTAGAGCTGGGCGGCAAGGGTTTTGTTGTGCGCCATGATGATGGCGGGGCGGCCGCTTTGCGCAATGACGTTTGCCATGGTGTAGGTTTTGCCCGAACCGGTTACGCCGAGCAGGGTTTGATAGGCCAGGCCGTCTGAAAGCCCTTCGAGCAGGCCGGCAATGGCGGTAGGCTGGTCGCCGGCGGGCGGGAAGGGTTGGTGGAGTTTGAAGGGGGAATTTGGGTATTGGATGACTTCCATATTGCCGCCTGTACTGTTTTCTAGTTCGGGGAAAAGGGAAATTATAGCAAGCGGCTCGCGTATTGGCGTTTTGTCTTTATGGGGCGGAATGAAAAATCCGCCGGGTTTCGGCGGATTTGGTCAGTTGATGGGATGAGGCCGTCTGAAAACGTTGCGCGGCGGGTTTTCAGACGGCCTTAAGGTTAGGATTTGATGGCTTTGTCGGCAATATCTTTGCGGTATTGCATGTCTTCGAAATGGATTTCTGCCACGGCCTCATATGCTTTGGCTTTGGCCTGTTTCACGTCGTCGCCCAAACCGACCACGCACAACACGCGCCCGCCGTTGGTTACCGTGTGGCCGTCTGAAACCGCCGTTCCGGCGTGGAAAACCTTGCCGATTTTATTGGCGGCTTCCACGCCTTCGATGGCGTCGCCTTTGCGCGGGCTGTCGGGATAGCCGGCCGCAGCCAGCACCACACCGACGGCGGTTTGCGGGTTCCATTCCGCTTGTACCTTATCCAAACGGCGGTCTAAAGCGGCTTGCACCAAATCGGCCAAATCGCTGTCCAAACGGCTCATGATGGGCTGGGTTTCGGGGTCGCCGAAGCGGCAGTTGAACTCAATGGTGCGGGGCGCGCCGTTTTCGTCAATCATCAAACCCGCATACAGGAAGCCGGTAAATTCGCAGCCGTCCGCCGCCATGCCGCGCACGGTGGGCAGGATGATTTCGTCCATTGTGCGGCGGTAGACTTCGGGTGTAACCACCGGGGCGGGGCTGTACGCGCCCATGCCGCCGGTGTTCGGGCCTTGGTCGTTGTCGAGCAGGCGTTTGTGGTCTTGGCTGGTGGCCATGGGCAGGACGTTTTCGCCGTCCACCATCACGATAAAGCTGGCTTCCTCACCCTGCAAAAAGTCTTCGATGACCACCCGCGCACCGGCGTTGCCCATCTTGTTGCCCAACAGCATGTCGTCGATGGCGGCGTGCGCTTCTGCCAAAGTCATGGCGACAATCACGCCTTTGCCCGCCGCCAGGCCGTCGGCCTTGATGACGATGGGCGCGCCTTTCGTGTCCACATAATCATGCGCCTGCTGCGCGTTGTCGAACGTTTGGTAGCCGGCGGTGGGAATGCCGTGCCGTTTCATAAACGCTTTGGCAAAATCTTTCGAACTTTCCAACTGTGCGGCGGCACGGGTCGGGCCAAAAACAGGCAGTCCGGCGGCGCGGAAATCGTCCACAATGCCTGCCGCCAGCGGGGCTTCGGGGCCGATAATGGTGAAGGCGACGTTTTCTTTCCGGCAAAAGTCGATTAGGTCGGTATGCGCCGTCAGCGGCAGGTTTTGCAGCTTGGGTTCGGGCGCGGTGCCTGCATTGCCGGGGGCGACGAAGACAGTGGCGACTTTGGGCGACTGTGCCAGTTTCCAGGCCAGTGCGTGTTCACGGCCGCCGCTGCCGATAACGAGCAGTTTCATGGGGATTCCTTAAATTGATTCGGGTTTTTCGGAAAGGGACGCCGGATGTGCCGGAGCCTGTCGTATGGAGGCCGTCTGAAAAAGTGTCGTTGGGTTTTCAGACGGCCTCGGATTCATTTGCCTCAAAATCAAACCTTATGGTTTGCTTAAGGCCGTACTTGGAGCGACCATCAGCATCAATAACCGAAGTGTCGGCCAAACATTAAAGACGGAATCTTAACATTTTTGACCGTATCGACCAATCGGCCAAAAGCGGGAAGGCCTCAATATTTCCCTTTAGGCCCTATCGGCATTTACTTTTCCAACTGCTCAGCAACGCTTCGAAAACTCATCAAAGCCGCTTCGATATTTTCAATGATTTCATCGGCTAAAATATCGGGGGCGGGCAGATTGTCCAAGTCGGTTAAAGAATGGTCTTTCAGCCAGAAAATATCCAAGCTGGTTTTTTCTCGCTGATTGATTTCATCGATACTAAATTTACGCCAGCGTCCGTCGGGATTGTTTTCGGCATGATAGGTTTCCGCGCGCTTTGAACGGTCCTCAGGGCAATAGCAGGTAATAAAATCCTGCAAATCAGCCAACTGCATCGGTTTTTTCTTCAGCGTGTGGTGTACATTGGTGCGGTAGTCATACACCCAAACTTCTTGGGTAACGGCTTTTTCCTGTGCGGGGCGGTTATCAAAGAACAACACATTTGCTTTCACGCCATTGGCGTAGAAAATACCTGTTGGCAAACGTAAAATCGTATGCAAATCAGTCATCTGCAATAGTTTCTTACGCACGGTTTCGCCTGCGCCGCCTTCAAACAGCACATTATCGGGCACGACCACCGCCGCACGCCCGTTGTTTTTGAGCATGGTGTAAATATGCTGCAAGAAGTTGACTTGTTTGTTGGAAGTGGTTGCCCAAAAGTCTTGGCGGTTATAGACAAAATCTTCGGTTTCGGCTTCGCCCTCGGCATTGGTAATGGTCATGCTGCTTTTTTTGCCGAACGGCGGATTGGCTAAAACCAAGTCCACTTTGCGTGCGCTGGGTGCAACCAAGGAGTCATCGGAACTAATCGGGCTATCCCCGTCCATTTCGCCGATGCCGTGAAAAAACAGGTTCATCAAACACAAACGTCGGGTATTGGCGACGATTTCATTGCCGAAAAACGTCCCTTTTTTTAACCGCTCTTTTTGGTCGGTGTTTAGATTGGCGTGTTTTTCCAAATAACTGTATGCCGCCAATAAAAAGCCGCCGGTGCCTGCTGCCGGGTCGGCAATCAGGGTATCTGCCTGCGGGCGGACGCATTCGACAATTGCTTGAATCAAAGCGCGCGGCGTAAAGTATTGCCCCGCGCCTGATTTGGTATCTTCGGCATTTTTTTCCAAAATGCCTTCGTAAATATCGCCTTTCACATCCACGCCCAAGCGCGTCCATTTGGTTTCATCAATCATCGCCACCAAACGGGATAATTTGGCCGGGTCTTGGATTTTGTTTTGCGCCTTGGCAAAGATTTGCCCAAGCAAGCCTTTACGCATACTTAAATCACGCAGCAGCGCAAGATAATGACTTTCCAATTCCGCGCCCGTGCGGTCGGTCAGACTTTTCCAGTTGTATTCTTCCGGAATGCCGACATCACGATTGTAGGGCGGCTGGCTGTATTCAAACGCCATCTTTAAGAAAATCAGATAGGTAATCTGCTCCAAATAGTCGCCGTAGCCCACGCCGTCATCGCGCAGCATATGGCAGAAACTCCAAACCTTTTGGACGATGGCATTTGAAGTGTGATTTTGCGTTGTAGTCATATTCGTTTTGCTCTAAACACATGATTTTGGGTGATACAGTTTGGTATTTGATTCTCCCAAATCCAACCTCGCCCCAATTTATCCCTATCTCCACCTTCATTAAATAACACATCTCCCAATCTCAAACTATATTTATCAAAATTTTCTGCCTCAATCTGCATTTCTTTAATTTCTTTTAAGTCCAAATAACCACGTTGTACATTTCCCACACGCAAATAATTAACTGTAATTGGATTTTCTAATTTTCGGCTAGCACTTACAGACATTCCCGAACCAATATCTGCAATATTTTCTAATTTCACTACCCCCCCACCCATTCGGCAAATCTGCAAAATTTTCTTCAAATTTGACCGCTTGTGTCGGCGCTTTGGGTTTGCTCGGTTTTTTCCCTTCTTTTCCATTTTGTTCCCATTGGCTGACGGCTGTTTGCCAGTCGGCAAGCTGTTGGGCGTGGTGTTGTTCTCGGGTCGTCTGAATTTGGGCGAGCAGTTCGTTTTCAGACGGCAAGGTGTCTGCGTGCTTGCTACGCCATTTTTTGGTGAGCTCGCCGTTAAAGGCGTTTTTAAGCAGGGATTGGCGGTATTGTTGGATTTGCTGCGCTGCGGTTTTTAGACGACCTATGCCTTCGTCGATTTCGTCAAACAGGCTTTCGATTTTATTGACGATGGCTTGTTGGGTTTCTTTGCTGGTTGGGTAAAAAAAAGGAACGCCTTTTAACACTGTTTGGCTGATATTTTGTTGTGTTCCACCTTTACCCATAGAAATTAATTGACTTCTAATGGATAATAAATAATAAAAAAGAAATTTATTCAAAATATATTCAGGAATTTTTTTTGTAAAACAGATTGCCTGATTAGTCGCTAGCGGTATGGTGTTAATACCCAACTTCCCTATACTTCCATAAATTGCAATTAATACAGCACCTTGGGGAACTATTTTGGCAGAACTTTCCTGTAAACCAAGTTCTGTGATTTTTTTTCTGCATAACTAACCAAACCATCATTTAAATCACTAATGTTCAGCCAATGAATCGAACCATTCTCATAATAGGCCGGAACGCCTGATTTAGGTGTACCACCTGAACTCCATTCAAATTCAGCACCAAGAGTAGTTTTCTTCCACTCTTTCGGTAATTGCTGTTCTATGGTCATTGTTATGCTGTCCATTGTCGGTTAATCTCGTTTAATAGGGTGTTAAAGTCTTGGTCGTTGGCGACAACTCCGCTCAATACATCATAGGCTTGCCCTAAGCC
This sequence comes from Neisseria elongata subsp. elongata, assembly GCF_900113545.1. Classification (GTDB taxonomy): domain Bacteria; phylum Pseudomonadota; class Gammaproteobacteria; order Burkholderiales; family Neisseriaceae; genus Neisseria; species Neisseria elongata. Next base: position 124,549 of record NZ_FOPS01000006.1, read on the forward strand.
GCCGTGTTGGTTGAACGGGGTAAGTTCAAAGTCGTTCCCTTCGATGGCAAAGGAAGTGATGATGTGGTCGCGAATCATGGTCAGCCATTGCATTTGCTCTTCGGTCAGCGGTTTGTCGGCGCGGGCGTTGTGTTCAAACGTCCATGTTTGGAAGTTTTTACGCACGGTTTTGCTAAACGGGGTGATTTTGTCATCAATGCCAATCACTCGGCGAACAAGGCTGACTAAGGCGGTGAGTTCGCTTTCTACCTGTTCGCTGACGTTATCCAAACGCGCGTATGCCTGCCAGATATGAGTAAATGCCAATTTCGGTTTGGCTTTTTTGATGGCGGTTGCCAGCTCTTTAATCATCGCCAGGCTTAAGGCTTGGCGTTGATAAGGCTGGTTATAGAAAATCTGCAAGGCGGTGATTTCGTCTTTGTTGCTGCGTATCCATTCGGCAAAATCTTGGGTCAGGGTTTCATCATTTTCTGCCCAGCCTGCGTGGATGACTTCATCAATCTCGGCGTCAATTTTCTGCTCGTTTTGTTTGCGGATGTCGTCCAACGTGGTGATGAGTTCCATGGAAAGCGGACGTGCGGCGGCTTTGACGCGCTGTTTTTGTATCTGTAAAACGGTTTTTTCAGACGGCATCTCATCAATGGAAATGCCTTCTTGCTCGCAGGCTGCCCGATGGATTTCATCGGCATTGATGGCGTGAAACAGGTCTTTGACCAATTGCGGTAATGGGACGCCGCCTGTGATTTCGGTAATCTGCTGCTGTTGTTCGTTATCCAGCTGTTTGTTTAAACGGGCAAGGCGTGCCGCCAGTGAGCTGATGCTGTCGCTATCAAATGCGCCGCCGAAGACGACGGCTTTGCCCAATTCGGAAAAGCTGACCGAACGTTTGGTGTCTAATTGTTGACTTGCCGTTTTGAGCCATTTGGTAACACCGATGGCATCGACAATCACATAATGGGTTTTGGCTGATGATGCGGAAGGGCTGACTTTTTGCAGGCCTTCTTTATCAAGCGTGCGTGTGCCGCGTCCTTTCATTTGCTCGAAATAATTGCGGCTTTTGACATCGCGCATAAACAGCAGGCATTCAAGCGGGCGGACATCGGTTCCCGTGGCAATCATATCGACGGTAACGGCGATGCGCGGGTTATAGCTGTTGCGGAAATTCGCCAAGACGGTTTTGGGTTCTTCGCCTTGTTCGATGACTTCGCCGTTCTCTCCCACAATATCGTCTTTGGCTTTGTAAGTGATTTTTTTGCAAAATTCGTTGCCTTGCCCGAACTCTTCGCGAACCATTTTGATGATGTCGTCGGCGTGGCTGTCGTTTTTGGCAAAAATCAAGGTTTTGGGTACTTCTTGACGATTTGGGAACATCACCGGTAAATGGTCGCGGAAAGTACGGATAATGGTGCGGATTTGGCTTGGATTGACAACATCCCTGTCGAGTTGCTTGGCGGTATAGTCTTCATCGCTATCTTGCTGCTGCCAGCGTTTGCGGCGTGTGGTGCGTTCGCGGTGTTCGACCAGCTCTTCAGCTTTGAATTTGCCGCCATCCAGGCTGATTTTGGTATTAATCAGATAGACTTCATTGCCTACGTTTACGCCATCGGCAACGGCTTGCTCGTGGCTGTATTCGCTGACGACATTTTGATTGAAAAAGCCAAAAGTGCGGTTGTCCGGTGTGGCGGTTAAACCAATCAGATAGGCATCAAAATAATCCAACACTTGCCGCCAAAGGTTGTAAATGGAGCGATGGCATTCATCGATAAAGATAAAATCAAAAAATTCGGGTGGCAGATCCGGTTGATAGGCAACGGGCAACGGTTCTTTTAAGCGGTTTTCCCATTCTTCCAATTCCATACTGTCATCCGGTATCGCCAGATCTTCCCCTTTTAATAGCGAATACATGCGCTGAATGGTACAAATGCAGACTTCTACGCCGTTGGGAATGTGCGGCGATTTAATGACTTGAGCGTTGTAGAGTTCGGTAAATTTGCGGTTGTCGTCAGACGGGGTAAAAACCAACATTTCCTGCTCGGCCTGTTCGCCCAAGTTGACGGTGTCGACTAAAAATAAAATGCGGCGCTTGCCTGTGTATTTGAGCAAACGATACATAATGCTAATGGCGGTATAGGTTTTGCCTGCGCCTGTGGCCATCTGAATCAAGGCGCGCGGCAAATCTTTTGCCAAAGAGTCTTGCATATTTTCGATGGCGGTTAATTGGCAATCGCGCAATCCTAACGCCGCTGCAGATAGATGGTTAGGATTGAGTGCCGGTATGGCTTTAAGTTTGGCGCGCAGGGTGTTTTTGCCTTCGTTTGCCCATTTTTGCAATGTCTCTGGGCGATGAAAATGGAATACTTCACGGGCACGCGGCGCGGGATCGTTGCGGTTGGTAAAACGTGTTACTACGCCCGTGCTTTCATATAAAAAGGCAATCTCTGCTTGCTGAATATAATTAAGTTCGCTATCGGCATAGCGTGCGCTTTGCTCTTCCACCGTATTAAGCTTATGGCCAAAGTTTTCCGGCTTGGCTTCAATCATGGCAACCGGATCGCCATCAACAAACAACAGATAATCTACCGGACCGCTGTCGGTTGGATATTCACGCACCGCCACACCTAAACTGCTGTTGCGATTAAAGTTCTTCACCGACTGTATCGCCCAGCCCGCCTGCTCCAATTTTTGGTCGATGATGTCGCGGGCTTGCTGCTCGGGGTGTTGGTTGTAGGTTGTCTGTTGAGTCATATACTCTCCGGATGGCGCGGTTATTTTTACAAAAATATAAAACAGGGTTTTGATTATATTCAATTCAGCCGAATCGGATAATCAAAATCAGGAAATATTTAACTTGAACTAGGGTTCCCCTCCTATTCGGCATAAGCATTCCTTAACGGCGGCATTGTCGTCATATCGTGCCTTTCAGACGGCCTATCATCAAAGCGTGTACAATCCCACCCCATTATGAGTGAAAAAAACTGTTTCCACTGCGGCCTGCCCGTTCCCGATGGTACCCATTTGCCGATTGTCTATGAACAGCGGGAAGAGCCTGCCTGCTGCGCCGGCTGTCAGGCTGTGGCGCAGGGCATTATTGATGCCGGGCTGGGCAATTATTACAAGCAGCGAACTGCCGAAGCGGAGCAGGCCGGGTTGCCTCCGCCCGAGATTCTGGCCCAACTGAAACTGTACGACCTGCCCGACGTGCAGCGCGAATTTGTCGAAACGCTGTCGGAAAACGAGCGTGAAGCATCGTTGATGCTGGGCGGCGTTACTTGCGCCGCCTGCGTCTGGCTGATTGAACAGCAGCTATTGCGGCAAAGCGGTATTCTGTCGGCCGAATTGAATTACAGCACGCTGAAGGCGCGAATCAAGTGGGACGACAGCCGGGTAAAACTCTCCGACATTTTGCTGAAAATCCGTCAAACAGGTTATTTGGCCTCGCCTTACGACGCGCACAAGGCAGACGAATCGGCGCGGAAAGAACGTAAAAAGGCCATCGTCCGCCTGGCCGTGGCCGGGATGTGCATGATGCAGACCATGATGTTTGCCCTGCCGACCTACCTGTATGACGATATCGAGCCGCAATTTCTCACTATTTTGCATTGGGGAGCATTTTTAATGGTGCTGCCCGTTATCTTTTTCGCCGCCGTCCCGTTTTATCGCGGCTGTCTGCGCGATCTGAAAAACCGCCGCCCCGGCATGGACACGCCGATTGCGTTATCCATCTGGCTGGCTTTCGGTGCCGGCCTGTACGCCCTGTTGCGGAATGCAGGACAAGGAATGTATTTCGAGGGTTTGGCCATGCTGGTGTTCCTGCTTTCACTGGGGCGTTTTATGGAACAGTCCGCACGGCGCAAAGCAGGGGATGCGGCGGAAAGGCTGGTCAAACTCGTACCTGCCTTCTGCCGCAAACTGCCGAACTATCCTGAAGACGAAACGGTTGAAGAAGCCGCCGTGGTACAGCTTCAACGCGGCGACGTGCTGCTGGTGAGAGCGGGCGAAGTGATACCTGCCGACGGTTGCATCCTGACAGGTGAAAGCGAAGCCGACGAAGCCATGCTGACCGGTGAAAACCTGCCCGTACCCAAACAGCCGGGCGATAAAGTTACCGCCGGCACGCTCAACACCGCCGGCCCGATCATCATCCGTGCAGACGGCGTGGGCGGCGATACGCGTTTGGCGCACATCGTCAAACTGCTCGACAAAGCCTTATCGCAAAAACCGCGTTTGGCCGTTTTGGCCGACCAATACGCCTCGCGCTTCGTGTTCGGCATGATTGCCTTCTCACTGCCCGTCTTCATCGGCTGGTGGTGGTATAGCGACATCCATCAGGCCTTATGGATTACCGTTTCACTGCTGGTCATTACCTGCCCGTGCGCCCTGTCGCTCGCCACACCCACCGCCCTGGCCGCATCCACGGGCAAGCTGGCCGCGCAAGGCGTATTGGTGGCCGGCCCGCAGGCTTTGGAAACTTTGGCCGTTGCCACCGATGCCGTATTCGACAAAACAGGCACGCTGACGGAAGGCCGTCTGAAAGTAAAACAAACAATCTGCCTAGGCAGCCTGACAGAACAACAGGCGGCACAAATCGCACAAACGCTCGAAGCCCAATCCGAACACCCGATTGCCCGCGCCATCGCCGCCCTACCCTTTTCAGACGGCCTCCATATCGAGCCCGGACAAAGGCTGAACCGCGTCGGCCACGGTGTCAGCGCGATGCTGGCCATCAACGGTCAAACCGACCTCTGGCTGCTGGGCAAACCCGAATACGTCGCCGAAACCGCCGGCAACCTGCCCGATACCGTTACCGAGGCAAAACATACGGGCACACTCATCACCCTCGGCAACCGCTACGGTTTTGAAGCCGTTTTCCTGCTTGAAGACCAAACCAAATCCGGCATCCCGCAAATGGTTGCCGAATTGAAACAACAAGGGTTAACCGTCCACCTCCTCAGCGGAGACCGCCAAGCCGCCGTGCAATCGCTGGCGCAGAACCTGCGTCTGGACGCATTCCGCGCCGAAGCCGTTCCGGAAGACAAACTGGCCTATGTCGAAACCCTGCAACGGCAGGGCAAGAAAGTGCTGATGGTGGGCGACGGCATCAACGACGCACCCGTTTTGGCCGCCGCCGACGTATCCGTTGCCGTGGCGGGCGGGGCCGACGTTGCCCGTGCAGGTGCAGACATCGTATTGCTGAACGACGATATGGCCGTGATTCCGCAAGCGGTAAACCAAGCCAAACGCACCGCCGCAATTATCCGTCAGAATCTGATTTGGGCAGCCGCATACAATCTGATCGCCGTCCCGCTGGCCGCAGCAGGATTCGTTACCCCCTGGCTGGCCGCATTAGGCATGAGCGGCAGCTCCCTGTTGGTATTAGCCAATGCGCTGCGCTTAAGGAAACATGGCAAACCGGTTTAATTTCCGATTTGATTTCCGACTGTGCCGCATCAAAAGCTGAAGGCCGTCTGAAAACACGCTTGACAGACGCTTAGTAAAACAAACCGATGCGGCATTGCCCTCCTTGCCCGAATGCAAGCTAATCCGCCGCCAATCCAAATCAAAAAACAGTGAAACCAAAAATATGGGGCTGACAATCGTCAGCCCCATTATGAATCCGGTTTGAAACCCGATTATTTATTTACAATATTTCGCTACTTCTTGATTGAAACGCTGAATCAATGCTTCACGCTTGTCGGTACGCGCATTTTGCGCAAAAGACAAATTCATCTGTGCGGTTTTACAGTTTGCTTCTTGCGCCTGTTTATTCTGCTCTTCAATTTCTTTATTGCGTTTTTCAGCTTCTTTATTCTGCTGTGCAATCTGCTCGCTCACTCTGGCCTGTTGTTCAGCCAAAGACGGTGTAGCATTAGGATCACCGACGGTTGTAACGGAAGCGGGCTGAACGGTCGAATTCACCGGCGGCGTTACTTTGTTGGTACGGATGTTGATAATGGTAGTGTCTGCAGGTATCAATTTATAGGGGACATCGGAATAAGTATTGACACCCCGCTTGTCTTTCCAACGGTAAATATCGGAAGAAACGGAAGCTGCGTAAACGCTGCCGGACACCAACAAGCTGCCCAACAACAAAACTTTGGCAATTTGAGTAATGTGCATAATTCGACTCTCTCTTTTGTATCGGTATGAATGAATAAGATTGTACTGTATTTACCCTTATGCTGCCATGTTATCGTCTGTACTGCCGCCAAATCTGTTGGGGCGGCGCGGCAAATTTGATACAATGGCGTGCATCTTGCACAAACTGAAAGTTGAAAGCATCATGCGCATCGTAGAAAAAGCCTACACCTTCGACGACGTTCTGCTCGTTCCCGCCCATTCCCAAGTGCTGCCGCGCGACGTTTCCCTCAAAACCAGACTCACCCGACAAATCACCCTCAACCTCCCCTTGCTTTCCGCCGCTATGGATACCGTAACCGAAGCCCGTTTGGCCATTTCGATGGCTCAGGAAGGCGGCTTGGGCATCATCCATAAAAACATGTCCCCCGACATGCAGGCCAAAGCCGTGGCTAAGGTAAAACGCCATGAAAGCGGCGTGGTCAAAGACCCCGTTACCGTCGCACCCAACGTCCTTATTCGCGAGCTTTTGGAACTGCGCGCGCAACGCAAACGCAAAATGTCCGGCCTGCCGGTCGTGGAAAACGGCAAAGTGGTCGGCATCGTAACCAACCGCGACCTGCGTTTCGAAACCCGCCTCGACCTGCCGGTTTCCGCCATCATGACCCCGCGCGAACGCCTGGTTACCGTAGCCGAAGGCGCGAGCATCGAGGAAGCGCGCGAACTGATGCACCAGCACAAAGTCGAACGCGTTTTGGTCTTGAACGCCAACGACGAACTCAAAGGCCTGATTACGGTTAAAGACATCATCAAAACCACCGAATTCCCCAATGCCAACAAAGATGCCGAAGGCCGTTTGCGCGTCGGCGCGGCAGTCGGCACGGGGGCGGACACGGAAGAGCGCGTCAGAGCGTTGGTGGCCGCAGGCGTGGACGTGATTGTGGTCGATACTGCGCACGGCCACAGCCAGGGCGTACTCGACCGCGTGAAATGGGTAAAGGAAAACTTCCCCGAAGTACAGGTTATCGGCGGCAATATCGCCACTGCGCAGGCGGCACGCGATTTGGCCGCTGCCGGTGCGGACGCGGTCAAAGTGGGCATCGGCCCGGGTTCCATTTGCACCACGCGTATCGTGGCCGGCGTGGGCGTACCGCAACTGACGGCGATTCACAACGTTGCCGAAGCCTTGAAAGGCACCGGTGTGCCGTTGATTGCCGACGGCGGCATCCGTTTCTCGGGCGACATCGCCAAAGCCTTGGCTGCCGGCGCGTCATGCGTGATGTTGGGCGGCATGTTTGCCGGCACGGAAGAAGCCCCGGGCGAAATCGAGCTGTACCAAGGCCGTTCGTACAAATCTTACCGCGGCATGGGTTCGCTGGGCGCAATGAGCCAAGGCTCTTCCGACCGCTATTTCCAAGACAAACAGGAAAGCGCCGACAAATATGTGCCCGAAGGCATCGAGGGCCGCGTCCCCTACAAAGGCCCGATTGTAAACATCATCCACCAGCTCACCGGCGGACTGCGTTCCAGCATGGGCTATCTGGGCTGCGCCACGATAGACGAAATGCACGAAAAAGCGGAATTTGTCGAAATCACTTCCGCAGGCATGAACGAATCGCACGTTCACGACGTACAGATTACGAAAGAAGCACCGAACTATCACCGCTAAGGTAAAGTAAACAAAGGTCGTCTGAAAAGCTTTTCAGACGACCTTACTTACAAAAAAATTACAAATCGCTATTCCACTTCAACCGGTTTGCCTTGCTTATCAATATAAAAAAATTCATCTTCACTAAAATCTTCGTCTTTAAATATATTCTTCATATTAACAAGTGCCACACCATTTTGGAAATCATTAAAAGTACCAAATTTGAACGGTATGATTACTTTGCCGGTTTTATCTAAATAGCCGAATTTGCCGTTTAATTCTGCACCAATCAGACCTTCGCTCAATGAACCTAGATATGTATATTTAAAAGGAATAACTACCTTTCCCTTTTTATCGATATAACCATATTTATCATTTTGTGTAACTTTTGCCATACCATCCTGAAAACTAGAAGCACTTTTATATCGAGCAGGAATTACCCACTTATTTTCCTTATCAATATAACCCCATTTATCAAGAATCTTAACAGCAGCTAAGCCTTCATTAAAATAAAAAGCTTCTTCATATTTTGTTGGAATAACCATCTCACCTTTTGTATTGATATAACCATATTTATTTGTATCAGCAGTGGCGACTGCAGCGAGTCCTTCACTGAATGAATCGGCTTTAACATATTGAAATGGGATGACAACTTTACCCTTTGTATCAATAAAACCCCATTTACCTTTTTGTTTGGTAGGAGCAATACCTTGTTCAAAATCACCAGGCAAGTCTTCAAATTTTAAAGGAATAACTTCTTTGCCACTGGCGTTAATATAGCCACATAAAATCTGATCTGATTTTCCTACGGTTTTACATACTGCTGCCAATCCTTCATAAAAATCATGGGCAACGTAATATTTGAGCGGAACAACAACTTTCCCTTGTCGATTGACAAAACCATATAAAAAAGGAATCTTCTCGTTACCCGGCTTAGTAACCATAGACAAACCTTCTTCATTAAGGCACTCAACCATGCTATAACCTTCTCTACCGGTTAATTTTGGTTTTTCGCAGGTATCAGCCAGTGCAACAGGCATATACACTGAAGCGATGAAAGCACCTAAAAATATTTTCTTCATATATTAACTTTATCTAAAAATGATGTATGAATTTTATAAAAATTCATAAGGCATGTCCATATTCAAAAACAGTTAACTTACTTAAGATATTTTCAGACGACCTTTCCACCTAAAACAAAGCATTTGCAGCAAGCCTCCCTGCCCTAAAATCTCAAAAACTGTTAAAATATGAGGCTGTTTCGGCATATCTTGCTTCTTATGCAAACCGATGTGGACGTGAAACAAACTTACAGTCGGTTTCATCGCAATTTTGGTATCGCTATCGGTATTAATCGCCGCCGACCACACGGCCTTAGAGGCCGTCTGAAAACATCATCCATCCCTATCGACCACAAAAGGAAGAAAACATGAGCGCCATCATCGACATCTTCGCCCGCGAGATTTTGGATTCGCGCGGCAACCCCACCGTAGAATGCGACGTGCTGCTGGAAAGCGGCGTGATGGGTCGCGCGGCCGTGCCCAGCGGCGCGTCCACGGGCCAAAAAGAAGCCCTGGAACTGCGCGACGGCGATAAAGCCCGCTATCTGGGCAAAGGCGTATTGAAGGCAGTCGAACACGTAAACATCGAAATCGCCCAAGCCCTGATCGGCATCGACGCTTCCGAACAAAGCTACATCGACAAAGTGATGATCGAACTGGACGGCACCGACAACAAAGGCCGTTTGGGCGCAAATGCCACCCTGGCCGTTTCCATGGCCGTCGCCCGCGCCGCAGCCGAAGATGCCGGACTGCCGCTCTACCGCTACCTGGGCGGTGCCGGACAAATGGCCATGCCCGTACCAATGATGAACGTCATCAACGGCGGCGCGCACGCCAACAACAGCCTGGACATCCAGGAATTCATGATTATGCCCGTCGGCGCGCCGACCTTCCGCGAAGCCCTGCGTTGCGGCGCGGAAGTCTTCCACGCCCTGAAAAAACTGTGCGATGCCAAAGGCTTCCCCACCACCGTCGGCGACGAAGGCGGTTTCGCACCCAACCTGAACAGCCACGAAGAAGCCTTGAAACTGATGCAGCAGGCCGTTGCCGACGCGGGCTACAAAACCGGCGAAGACGTACTGTTCGCCTTAGACTGCGCCTCCAGCGAATTTTACAAAGACGGCAAATACCACCTCTCCGCCGAAGGCAAAGCCCTGAGCAGCGCGGAATTTGCCGACTACCTGGCCGACCTGGCCGCCCGCTACCCCATCGTTTCCATTGAAGACGGCATGGACGAAAACGACCGCGAAGGCTGGAAACTGCTGACGCAAAAACTCGGCGGCACAGTCCAACTGGTGGGCGACGACCTGTTTGTCACCAACCCCAAAATCCTGGCCGAAGGCATCGAAGACGGCATCGCCAACGCCCTGTTGGTCAAAGTGAACCAAATCGGCACATTGAGCGAAACCCTCAAAGCAGTCGAACTGGCCAAACGCAACCGCTACACCAGCGTGATGAGCCACCGTTCCGGCGAAACCGAAGACAGCACCATCGCCGATTTGGCCGTCGCCACCAACTGCATGCAGATTAAAACCGGCTCGCTCTCCCGCTCCGACCGCATGGCCAAATACAACCAACTTCTCCGCATCGAAGAAGAATTGGGCGAAGCGGCCTACTATCCGGGCAAAGCCGCGTTTTACCAACTAAAAAAATAAGGCCGAAACATGAAGTGGGTAACTTTGGTGCTCGTGTCCGCCATCACCCTTTTCCAATATCAACTGTGGATAGGGAAAGGCAGCTATCACGACGTGGTCGTTACGGACGGCAAAATAGCGGCACAACAGGCCACGAACGCGAATCTGCAGCTGCGTAACAACGCCCTGAGTGCCGAAGTCGCCGACCTGACCGACGGCAGCGAGGCCATCACCGAAATCGCCCGCGTCGATTTGGGCTACATCGAACAAGGCGAAACCTACTACCGCCTGATCAAACGGAACGATTAAGGCTTCCCGCCCGTTCCTTCAACAAAGGCCGTCTGAAAACCCGCAAACAAGGTTTTCAGACGGCCTCAATCCATATTTTCAGACGGCCTAACTTTGTTTATCATCTGCTTTCCATTTCCCGACCAACATCAGGAGGACACCATGCAGGACACCGCCGCCTACGTCCGCGCCCAGGCCGCCGCCGCGCGCAACGCCTATTACGCCGTATCCGCCGCCGACAGCTCGGCCAAAAACGCCGCCCTGCTCCGCACGGCCGAACTACTGGACAAACACCGCACCGCAATCTTGGCCGCCAACCGCCAGGACATGGAAAACGCCGAAGCAAAAGGACTGGACGCCGCCATGCTCGACCGCCTGCAACTTTCCGACGCGGGCATAGACAACATCTGCGAAGGCCTGCGCCAGATTGCCGCCCTGCCCGACCCCGTGGGCGAAATGGACGAATTCCGCACCCGCCCGAACGGCCTTCAAATCGGCAAAATGCGCGTACCGCTCGGTGTCATCGGCATCATCTACGAATCGCGGCCGAACGTAACCGCCGATGCCGCCGCCCTGTGCCTGAAATCCGGCAACGCCTGCGTCCTTCGCGGCGGCAGCGAGGCCGTCAACAGCAACAGCGCGATTGCCAAACTGTTCCGTCAAGCCCTGCACGAAAACGGCCTGCCCGCCGATGCCGTCTGCTTTATCGAAGACACCGCCCGCGAAGGCGTGGGCGCGATGCTGCAAAGCCCCGATTTAATCGACGTCATCATCCCGCGCGGCGGCAAATCGCTGGTGGCGAGGATTGCCGCCGAAGCCCGCGTACCGGTCATCAAACATTTGGACGGCATCTGCCACGTCTATCTGGACGAATTTGCCGACCCCGAAAAAGCCGTCTCCATCGCCTTCAACGCCAAAACCTCGCGCTACGGCACCTGCAACACCATGGAAACCCTGCTGGTCCACGCCGCCCGTGCCGCCGAACTCCTGCCGCCGCTGGCAGAAAAATACCGCGAAAAAGGCGTGGAACTGCGGGGCTGCCCGCAAACGCTGTCCATACTGCCCGACATTCAGACGGCCTCCGACCAAGACTGGGACACCGAATACCTCGCCCCCGTACTTGCCGTCAAAATCGTCGGCAGCCTCGAAGAAGCCGTCGCCCACATCAACCGCCACGGCAGCGGCCACACCGACAGCATCGTAACCGAACACCTCGGCCGTACCCAAACCTTCCTGCGCGCCGTCGATTCCGCCAGCGTGATGGTAAACGCCTCCACCCGTTTTGCCGATGGCTTCGAATACGGCCTCGGCGCGGAAATCGGCATTTCTACCGACAAAATCCACGTCCGCGGCCCCGTCGGCCTGCACGGCCTGACCTCGCAAAAATGGATCGTGCTCGGCAACGGCCAAATCCGTACCTAAACCCTGCAAGGCCATCTGAAAAACAATTTTCAGACGGCCTCCCAACCGCAAAACCACATACGGCAAACACATGGCGAACCAACGGGAAAAGCGCGTCAAACCATCCAACAAACACCACAGCCAGCCCTTTTGGCAGGCCGACAAACCCTACCTGCACGACTGCCAGATTACCGACGGCGGCTTCCGCGCCCTCGGCTACATCATGTCCTTCCTTGCCGGCGCAATCAACGCCGGCGGTTTCTTCGCCGTCAAAAGCTACACCTCGCACATCACCGGTTCGATGTCGGGCGCTGCAGACGCGGCCTATCTGGGCGACTGGCACGGCTTCTTCGCCGCCATGTCGTGCGTAGTCGCCTTCCTAATCGGCTCCGCGCATTCCAGTTGGACGATACTGTGGGCGAAACGCCAACGCTTCCGCAGCAGCTACGGCCTGTCGATGTGGCTGGAAAGCCTCTACCTGCTCGCCTTCGGCCTTTTGGGCGTGGCCTTGTCGCACTACGGCCGCATCCTCCTGCCGCCCACCGTGCTGCTGCTGTGCTTCATCATGGGGATGCACAACACCGTCATGACCGTACTCTCCGGCGGCATCATCCGCTCCACCCACATGACCGGCACCGTAACCGACCTGGGCATCGAATTGGGTAAAGTGCTGTATTACCGCCGCAGCAAAAACCCAAAACTGCCCGACATCGCCGTCAACCGCCCGAAAATGCGCCTGCTGCTGGCACTCCTGGCCGCCTTCATTTTAGGCGGCGTAGTCGGCGCGTGGGGCTACCACCGGCTCGGCTACCACTTCACCCTCCCCGTGGCCGCCCTGCTGTTCTGGTTCGGCGCCGGATCGGTCGGCTACGACGCCAAACTGCGCTGGCGCATCTACTGGCGGCAGAAAAAACGGTTTAAACGGTAGGCAGGGCGTAATATCAAGTTAAGGCCGTCTGAAACACCGCACAATCGGCTATAGTTGCAGTATTTCCACACCCGACAGAAAGGACAATCATGAAACTGTTCAACACGATTACTGTCATCACCGTTTCCTCCGCCCTGATGCTCGGCGGCTGCATCACCTACCCCGACGGCACACAGAAAACCAGCAAAACCGCCATGTACGGGCTCGGCGGCGCGGCGGCCTGCGGCATTATCGGCGCACTGACCCACGGCGGCAAAGGCGCGCGCAACTCCGCCCTGGCCTGCGGCGCGGTCGGCGCGGGCATAGGCGGCTACATGGACTACCAAGAGAAAAAACTGCGCGAAAGCCTGGCCAACACCGGCGTGGATGTGGAACGCAACGGCAACCAAATCAAACTGGTGATGCCTGAAAACGTTACCTTCCCCACCAACAGCTCCACGCTGAACGCCAACGCGCAAAACGCCTTGGCCGCCGCCGCGCAAACCCTGACCCAATACCACGACACCACGCTGACCATCAACGGCCACACCGACAACACCGGCTCCGACGCCATCAACGATCCGCTGTCGCAACGCCGCGCCCAAGCCGTTGCTTCCTATCTGCAATCACGCGGCGTGAGTGCTTCCCGCATGAACATCTTCGGCCACGGCTCCCGCCAGCCGATTGCCTCCAACGCCACCGTTGAAGGCCGCGCGCAAAACCGCCGTGTCGAAATCTTAATCAATCCGGACCAAAATGCCGTGCGTGCCGCACAACAGCAACTGCGTTGATTAAGTTCTTTTGCCGCATGACAAAAGGCCGTCTGAAAACAACTTTCAGACGGCCTCATTTTATGCAGGGGCATCAACCGCTGCCTGCGGGTTTGATATCCATAGATTTGCAATTTGCCGCATCGTTATCCTGCCGCTACCGAAAAAATTGATTTCATCGTTCACCCTGCTGCATAACATAGATAATGAAAAGGAAAAAACAAAAGGCCGTCTGAAAAGGATTTTTAGCTTTTCAGACGGCCTTCCGCTATTTTACCTATTTCACCCACCAAGTCTGCAACGCCCAAGATGCCGCCTGATAGTATTTCGGCGGACGGGCGGGGATGCCCAGCGTACGGCGGTAAATGATGCGGTAGCGGTCGCTGTACCAGTTGGGGACGACGATGTATTGGTGGCGCAATACGCGGTCGAGGGCGCGGGCGGCGGTAACCAGTTCGCGGCGGTCGGAGAAGTGTTCAAACCGTTTCAGCAGTTGTTCGACGGCAGGGTCGCATACGCCCGCATAGTTGCCGCTGCCTTTGGTTTGGGCGGCGGCACAGCCGAAATAGTCGATTTGTTCGTTGCCCGGGCTTTGACTGTTGGAGTAAGTGGCCATAATGATGTCGTAGTCGAAATCGGCCAGCCGCTTTTGATAAAGGGAGGCATCGACGGTGCGCAGGTTGAGGGTGATGCCGATTTTGGCCAGGTCGCGCTGCCATTTGCCCGCCACGCGCTCGAAGGTTTTGCTGTTGGTCAGATATTCCAATACCAGCGGCCTGCCCTGTTTGTCGGTCAGCACGCCGTTTTGATAACGGTAGCCGGCCTCCAGCAGCAGGCTGCGGGCTTTCAGCAAATTCGGTCGGATGCCGAGCGCGGGGTCGCTCTGCGGCGGCATCGGCACGGGTTGGCGGAAGACGGCGGCAGGCAGGCGGTCGGACAGCGGGGTCAGCAAGGCGAGTTCGGCGGCATCGGGCAGGCCGGAGGCGGCCATTTCGCTGTTGGTAAAGAAACTGGGGCTGCGGCGGTAGGCATCGTACATCATGCGGCTGTTCACATTTTCAAAGTCAAAGCTCAAAACCAAAGCCTGCCGTACCCGGATGTCTTTCAATGCCGCACGGCGTTGGTTCAGGACGAAACCCTGCATGCCGACGGTGTTGCTGTGCGGCAGTTCGGCCTTTTCCAGCCCGCGCTTTTTCAGGATGTCGGCCGGATAGGCGCGCGCCCACGAACGGGCGGCGGTTTCCTGCGTGAAGTCGAAATCGCCCGCCTTCACGCCTTCAATCCGCATGGTCGGGTCGCGCAGGTAGCGGAAGCGCACAGTGTCGAAGTTGTACATGCCGCGCCGCGAGGGCAAATCGCGCGCCCAATAGTTTTTGTCGCGGGCAAACTCGCTCAGGCGGCCTGAATCGGTTTTCACCAAACGGTAGGGGCCGGAACCGATGGGGGCGGTGTTGCCGCCCTTTTCCAAACCCTGCGGGTAACTTTTGCGCGAAAACACGGGAAGCTGCCCCAAAATCATGTGCAGTTCGGCATTGCGTTTTTTGAAGCGGAAGCGGACGGTTCGGCTGTCGGGCGTTTCCACCGCCGCCACGTCCGACCAATAGAATTTCCAACGCGGTTGCGCGGCTTTGTCCTGCGTCAGCAGTTTGAACGAGGCGGCCACGTCTTCGGCCAGCACCGGATCGCCGTTGTGGAAACGCGCTTTCGGATTGAGCCGGAAGGTAACGGAGAGGCCGTCTGAAGCCAGCGAAATATCTTGCGCCAACAGGCCATACATGGCAAAAGGATCGTCGCCGCCCTCCGTCATCAGCGTATCCACCGTCAGCATCGCAACGCCCGACTCCGCCGAACCTTTCAAGGTAAACGGGTTCAGCGTATCGAAACTACCCTGCACAGGCAGGGTGAAACTGCCGCCCTTGGGCGCGTTCGGATTCACATAGCCGAAATGTTTGAAACCTTCGGCATACAGCGGCGGCTGCCCCAAACCGGCCGCATAACCGGCAACGGCGGGACGGACGGCGGCCGACAACAGGACGGCGGCGCAAAAGGCGGAAACGGCGGACGGCTTCATGCGGATACCTTGCAGGCAGAAAAAGGAAAGCCGCATTGTAACCCGTTTTCAGACGGCCTTTTCCACCGCCGCGCAAACTCAGCTATAATCGCGCCTATTTTCATCTCCCAACCAAGGACTATCGACATGGGCTTCCTGCAAGGCAAAAAAATCCTGATTACCGGCATGATCTCCGAACGCTCCATCGCCTACGGCATCGCCAAAGCCTGCCGCGAACAAGGCGCGGAACTGGCATTCACCTATGTGGTGGACAAACTCGAAGAACGCGTACGCAAAATGGCCGAAGAACTCGGTTCGCAACTGGTATTCCGCTGCGACGTACAAAGCGATGCCGAAATCGAGCAACTGTTTACCGATCTGGGCAAAAGCTGGGACGGCCTCGACGGCTTGGTACACGCCATCGCCTTCGCCCCGCGCGAAGCACTCAACGGCGACTTCCTCGACAGCATCAGCCGCGAAGCCTTCAACACCGCACACGACGTTTCCGCCTACAGCCTGCCCGCGCTGGTGAAAGCCGCCCGCCCGATGATGAAAGGCCGCAATTCCGCCGTCGTCGCCCTCTCCTACCTCGGTGCGGTGCGCGCCATCCCGAACTACAACGTCATGGGTTTGGCCAAAGCCAGCCTCGAAGCCGCCATCCGCTTCACCGCCTCTTCGGTCGGCCGCGACGGCATCCGCTGCAACGGCATCTCCGCCGGTCCGATTAAGACACTGGCCGCCTCGGGCATAGCCGATTTTAGCAAACTGCTCAAACACGTTGCCGACCAAAACCCGCTCGGCCGCAACGTAACCATCGAAGAAGTCGGCAACGCCGCCGCCTTCCTGCTGTCCGACCTCGCCTCCGGTATCACCGGCGAAATCACCTATGTGGACGGCGGTTACAGCATCAATGCCCTGAGCGAAGTCTGATTCTCGCACATCAGACCGTCTGAAAAACAGCGCAGGCACGGAAACTTCCGCACCTGCGTTTTTTCATGCGCCGAAACAGCAAAAAATCGCCGTATATTGCCCAAAACAACCGAAAATCATATAAATATAACGAAAACGACGCATTTCCCTACACTGCCGCCTTTATTGATACACGGCAACATCACGAAAGGACAAAATCATGTCAATCAAACAAGAATTCAAAGATTTCATCATGCGCGGCAACGTCGTCGACCTCGCAATCGGTATGGTGGTCGGCACCGCCTTCTCAGGCATTGTCAAATCACTGGTAGACGACGTCATCATGCCCCCCATCGGCCTGCTGATCGGCGGCGTGGACTTTTCCAACCTGTTCCTCACTTTGAAAAACGGCGCCAACGCCCCGGCAGACGGCTACGCCTCACTGGCTGCCGCACAAGCGGGCGGCGCGGTTACCCTGAACCTCGGCCTGTTCATCAACAGCATCATCAGCTTCCTCATCATCGCCTCCGCCATCTTCATGGTGGTCAAAGCCCTGAACACTTTGAAAAAACAGGAAGCACCGCCCGAAGAAGCACCGGTCGAACCGAGCGAAGAAGTATTGCTGCTGCGCGAAATCCGCGATTCATTGAAAAAATAATCCCCACGCATATTAAGCAGCCGTCTGAAAACATTTTCAGACGGCCTTTTGTCAGCGGATGGAAGTGATGGCGGCATTTTTTCCCTTTGGTATCAAACGTTGCATCGCGATAGGAAACTATAGTGGATTAAATTTAAACCAGTACGGCGTTGCCTTGCCTTGCCGTACTATCTGTACTGTCTGCGGCTTCGTCGCCTTGTCCTGATTTAAATTTAATCCACTATAAATAATCAAACTGTCTTGTACCATCCGGCCAAACGGTATGCGGGCGGATGATGTTTACGATACTGGCCCGCCGTGATTTTGAAAGGCCGTCTGAAACATACTTTCAGACGGCCTTTCTGTCGGGAAACCTCAAGGGTAGGCGATATAGGCGTAAGCCGAGTGGTTGTGGATGCTTTCGAAATTTTCGCTTTCCACCGTGAAGGATTCTATCCTGTCGTCGCCGCGCAGGGCGACGGCCACGTCGCGCACCATGTCTTCGACGAATTTCGGGTTTTCATAGGCGCGTTCGGTGACGTATTTTTCGTCGGGACGTTTCAAGAGGCCGTAAAGTTGGCAGGAGGCTTGGTTTTCTACAATGTCGATAACCTCTTCCACCGATACGTTTTCGCGGCACACCAGCGATACGGTAACGTGCGAACGCTGGTTGTGCGCGCCGTATTGCGAAATTTCCTTCGAGCACGGGCAGAGCGAGGTAACGGGTACCAGCACTTTGAGGCTGTGGCGGTATCCGCCGCCGGCCACTTCGCCGCAGAGGGTAACGTCGTAATCCAACAGCGAGCGGATGCCCGATACGGGTGCGGTTTTCTGGCGGAAAAACGGAAACGCGATGCTGATTTTGCCCGCGTCGGAATCCAACAGCTCCAACATGCGCTGGGTGAGGTCTTTCAGTTCGCCGTAATCGAGTTCGCGGCGGCGGTCTTCCATCAGGGCGACGAAGCGCGACATGTGCGTGCCTTTTTGTTCTGCGGGCAGGCGGACGGTCATGGTGAGCCGGGCGACGGTGGACTGGGTGCCGGAGGCGGTGGTGATTTGCAGGGGGAAGCGGAGGTCTTTGATGCCGACTTGGTTAATCGGCATATTGCGTAAATCTTTACTGCTCTGCACATCGGCGATGGCATTCATGCGTTGTTATTCCTTAAAGGGCGTGCGTGTTTGAGAAATGCGCGAGTATATATCCGCAGCCGCGTGGCGGCAATGCGGATTGGGAATGTCTATTGTTTGATAGCCTTTCGAGGCCGTCTGAAAACCGCTTTCGGACGGCTTTGGCGTGTTGCCGCCGTTTTTCAGACGGCCTACAATCCCGTTTCCCGTCAAACCATCGGAAGACAGAGATGAAATACCGTTTCGACACCCAAGCCATCCATACCGCCTACAACCCCGACGAACACAACCGCGCCATCATGCCGCCGATTTATCAAAATTCGATGTTCGCCATGAAGGAAATCGGCGAGCAGATCCCCTTCCGCTACGCCCGTTTGAGCAATCCGACGCGCAAGGTGCTGGAAGACACGGTGGCCGCGCTGGAACACGGCGCGGCGGGCTTTGCTTTCGGCAGCGGCATGGCGGGCATAGACTGCGTGTTCCGCACTTTTTTACGGCCGGGCGACACCGTCGTCGCCGTCTGCGACATCTACGGCGGCAGCTATGATTTGCTGACCGAAGTTTACGCGCCTTGGGGGGTGAACGTCGTGTTTGCCGATTTGACCGACCCCGCCAACCTCGACCGCGCGTTGGCGGAAAATCAAAACGTGAAGCTCGTGTGGCTGGAAACGCCGTCCAACCCGCTTTTGCGGCTGGTGGACATCGTCGCGCTGGCGGCCAAGGCCAAGGCGGCAGGCGCGCTGGCCGGCATTGATAACACTTTTGCCACGCCCTATCTGCAACAGCCGCTGGACATGGGCTGCGACATCGTTTTCCATTCGGCCACCAAATATTTGTGCGGCCACTCGGACGTTTTGATGGGCGTGGTCGTCGTGAAAGACGAAAAGCTGGCCAAACCCATGCAAAACATGATGGTGAATACCGGCGGTGTGGCCGGCCCCATGGATTGCGCGCTGGTGTTGCGCGGGATTAAAACCCTTGCCCTGCGGATGCGGCGGCACTGCGAAAACGCGCTGGAAATCGCCCGCCGCCTGGAAAACCACCCCGCCGTGGAAAAAGTGTTCTACCCCGGCCTGCCGTCGCACGAACATCACGCGCTGGCGCAAAGGCAGATGGCCAAAGGCTGCGGCGGCGTGGTCACACTGTATCTGAAAAACGACAGCCGCGAAGCCGCAAACAGTGTGATTAAAAACATGAAACTGGTTACGATGGCTTCCAGCCTGGGCGGCGTGGAAAGTTTGGTGAACCACTGTTACAGCCAGTCGCACAGCGGCGTACCGCATGACGTGAAGATGCAGCTCGGCATCAAGGTCGGCCTGCTGCGTTTCTCCATCGGCATCGAAGACGTGGAAGATATTTGGGCGGATATTTCATCCGCATTGGATACCACGTTATAAAGGCCTGCAGGCCGTCTGAAAAAACTTTTCCGCTTTTCAGACGGCCTGCCGTTTTATAGGAAGTCGCCCGATATGCGCAAATGGCTGAAAAGGGAGCCGCTGCCCGCTGCTGCCGATGACGCACCGGCAGCAGGTTTTCTTTACTGTCAGCATGCTGGTGATGTACAGCTGCCTGCTGTGGATAATGCCGATATACCTAAGCGACAAACACAACCGCTTCAAATAACCAAAGGCCGTCTGAAAACCCGAAATACGGTTTCAGACGGCCTTTCCGTTTCCTTCAACTGTGGATTACCAAATATCCGATTTGATTTTCCGCTTCAGGCTCGGATGTTCGGACAGCTTGAATTCCGGGTCTTTGCCCATTCTGAGTTTGGCCGAATAATCTTTCAGCAACAGGAACACCAGCGGCGACAGCAACAGGATGGCAACCAGGTTGATCAACGCCATCGTGGTCATGGTCAAGTCCGCCATATCCCACACCAGCGGCACTTCGGCCACCGCGCCGAAATACACCATGCCCAACACGGCCATACGGAAAATGGCGATTGTCAGCCAATGGTTGTTGATGAACTGCATGTTCGATTCCGCATAGGCGTAGTTGCCGATGATGGTGGAGAAGGCGAACATGAACAGGATGGCGGTCAGGAAGTCCGCACCCCAGTTGCCGACCTGGCTGACAATCGCGGTCTGCGTCAGTTCGACGCCGCTCAAGGTTTCGTAAGGCGCACCTGAAGCAAGCACGATAAACGCGGTGCAGGAACAAACGATGATGGTATCAACGAACACGCCCAGCATCTGAATCGTGCCCTGCGACACCGGGTGCTTCACATCGGCTGCTGCGGCGGCGTTCGGGGCGGAACCCTGTCCGGCCTCGTTGGAATACAGGCCGCGCTTGATGCCATTGAGCATGGTTTGCGAAATCAGGCCGCCGAGCAGGCCGCCTCCGGCCGCGTCAAAACGGAAGGCATTGCCGAAAATCTGGCCGAACACGGCCGGCACGGCGCTGATATTCATCGCCATGACATACAACGCCATCAGCAGGTACAAAACCGCCATAATCGGCACCAGCCCTTCGGCAATGCGCGAAACGCGGCGGATGCCGCCGAAAATAATCGGCGCGGAAAGGATGACCAAGGCAACGCCGACCGCATCCCTATCCCAGCTCCACGACCCTTTGGCCGCCACCGCGATGGTATTGGACTGCACGGCGTTATAAACCAAACCGAAGCAGAAAATCAGGCTGACGGAAAACAGCACCGCCATCCAGTTCTGCCCCAAGCCCTGACGGATGTAATAAGCAGGGCCGCCGCGGAAGTGGCCGTTTTTGTGGTCGCGGACTTTGAAAAGCTGCGCCAGCGACGATTCGGCAAAGGCAGAGCTCATACCGATGACGGCGGTTACCCACATCCAAAACACCGCGCCCGGCCCGCCCAAATGAATGGCGATGGCCACACCGGCGATATTGCCCACACCCACACGGCTGGCCAATCCGGTCACGAAAGCTTGAAACGGCGTGATGCCGTGCGGATCATCGACCGCCTTACGCCCGCCCAGCATCTCGCGGATGCTGCGGCCGAACAGGCGGATTTGGACAAAACCGGTGGCCAAAGTGAAAAACAGCCCCGTACCCAACAGCAGGAAAATCAGATAAACGCCCAATTCGCCGTTAATCTTATTGACCCATTCGTGTATCGTCTCAATCATAAATTCCGAACCTCCCAAACAGAACCGGCCGTCGCCCATGCGGCGGACATACGGCGGAAAAGGCGCGATTGTAATATACTGCAAAGAAATTGAGAAAACTTTACATTGCAACCGCAGGCCGTCTGAAACATCCCCGCCCTTCAGACGGCCTGCGGCTGCCAAACCGAGGATACGCCCGTGTTTACCGTCCAACGCATCTATGCCTTCCACCCCGAATCCGGCCTCTGCGCCGTCTTCATCGACCGCCTCTACCCGCGCGGAATTACCAAAGAAACATTCGCCGCCGTCGAATGGCTGAAAGACATCGCCCCCAGCACCGCCCTGCGCCGTTTCTATCACGAAAATCCGGAGGAAAACTTCGCCGCCTTCGCCTCCCGCTACTATAAAGAACTGAACGGTGCAGAAACGAAGCAGGCCGTTTCACGGCTGCTCGAACTGGAAAAAGCGCACGGCGAAGTCCGCCTGCTGACCGCCGTCCGCCATCCGGAACAGTCACACGTTTCCGTATTGGCGGACTTCCTCGGCGAAACCTTCGTTTACCTCGATAAAACAGACGGTGCCTAGCGTCTTCGGCAACTGCCGTTTTCCGCCCACTTTCACTCAAAGCGACATTTTCCGTGCTGAAAATTCTCACAAAATATCCGGCCTGACTGCCGTTTTCCGCCTCGAATTTTCCGCTCCCAGGTCAAAAACCCGCATGGAAAAGTAATTATCGACAGACCCTAATCCTTTCAGACGGCCTGCTATAATCCGCCGCCTATCCCGTTCAAACTCGCATTCAGGCAAACACCATGACTGACATCCTGCAAAAAATCCTCGCCACCAAAGCCGAAGAAGTCGCCGCCGCCAAGGCCGCCGTCCCATTGGAAACACTCCGTCGCCAAGCCGAACAAGCCGAAGCGCCGCGCGGCTTTATCGCCGCCATCTGCGCCAAACGCACCGCCGGTCTGCCCGCCGTGATCGCCGAAATCAAAAAGGCCAGCCCGTCCAAAGGACTGATACGCCCCGACTTCGATCCCGCCGCCCATGCCGCCGACTACCAACGCGGCGGCGCGGCCTGCCTGTCGGTATTGACCGACGAACCATACTTCCAAGGCGCGCCCGAATACCTGAAACAGGCCAAAGCCGCCTGTTCGCTGCCCGTATTGCGCAAAGACTTCATCATCAACGAATATCAGATTTACCAAGCGCGCGCCTGGGGTGCGGATGCCGTGCTGCTGATTGCCGCCGCACTGGAAGCGGGACAACTCGAACATTTCGAACAAACCGCGCACCAATTAGGCATGGACGTATTGCTGGAGCTGCACGACGAAAGCGAATTGGAAAAATGCGCCCGCCTCACCACCCCCCTGCGCGGCGTCAACAACCGCAATCTGCGCACGTTTGAAGTCAGCCTCGACCAAACCCTGCGCCTGCTGCCCCGTTTGGACGGCAGCATCGTCGTGGCCGAAAGCGGCATCCGCAACAAAGCCGACGTCGAATCCATGCGGAAACACGGCGTGCACACCTTCCTCATCGGCGAAACCTTCATGCGTGCCGACGACATCGCCGCCGAAGTCGCCAAACTGTTTTAACGCCCGCCCGTCCTGCCCCGGCACACGGATGCCCGGACTGTGATATAGTGCCCGCGTTTGCAATTCCTCCGTATTTCAGGCCGTCTGAAAGGAAGTTTCCGCTTTCAGACGGCCTCTTGGCATCATCATTCATGAATCAAAAAGTTTTACGCCTCTGCATCCTGCTGTCTGCCGCCGCACTGGCCGCCTGCACAGCCAAAAAACCCCGCCCCGCCTTAAAGCCCGCCGGCACCACCGTGCAACCGGTCAACACCTACCGCACCCCGCAGCCCGCAGGACAGCGCGCCACCGCCGGTACGACCGTCCGCCCCGCGGGCAGCAGCGCGTCCTACACCGCCGTCGACTACGCCGCACTGCCGCAATGGTCCCACCAGCACTTCGCCAAAAGCCTCGAATCCTTCCTCAAAGGCTGCGAAAAACTGCAAAACCAACCCGGCTGGCAGGCCGTCTGCACGCAGGCCGCGCAAACCCAACGCAACAACCACGCCGCCCGCAGTTTTTTCGAACAATACTTCACCCCCTGGCAGGTCAGCGAAAACGGCCAACTCGGCGGCACCGTAACCGGCTATTACGAACCCGTCCTCCACGGCGACACGCAAGCCTCCGCCCGCGCCCGCTTCCCTGTTTACGGCATCCCCTACGACTTCGTCTCGGTAGACCTGCCCGCCAACCTGCGCGGCAGCAAAGCCACCGTCCGCGTGCGCCAAACCGGACAGAACACCGGCCGCATCGCCGCCGACGGCACCCACACCGCCAACCTCGCCGCCTTCCCCATCACCGAGCGCACCAAAGCCCTCAAAGGCCGTTTTGTCGGCGGCAGCTTCGTCCCCTACCACACCCGCAACGAAATCAACGGCGGCGCGCTGAACGGCAAAGCACCGATACTCGGCTATGCCGACGACCCCGTCGAACTCTTCTTCCTCCAAATACAAGGTTCCGGCCGCCTGAAAACCCCGTCCGGCAAATACATCCGCCTCGGGTTTGCCGACAAAAACGAATACCCCTACGTCTCCATCGGCCGCTACATGGCCGACCGCGGCTACCTCCCGCTGGCGCAGACCACCATGCAGGGCATCAAAGCCTATATGCAGCAGAACCCGCAAAAACTAGCCGAAGTATTGGGGCAAAACCCCAGCTATGTCTTCTTCCGCACCCTCGACGACAACAGCGACGGCCCCATCGGCGCGCTCGGCACCCCCCTGATGGGCGAATACGCGGGCGCGGTAGACCGCCACCACATCACGCTCGGCGCACCCCTCTTCGTCGCCACCACCCACCCCGAAACCCGCCACGGCCTCAACCGCCTGATTATGGCGCAGGATACCGGCAGCGCCATCAAAGGCGCGGTGCGCGTGGATTACTTCTGGGGATACGGCGACGAAGCCGGACGCGTCGCCGGCAAAATGAAACACACAGGCTACGTCTGGCAGCTCCTGCCCAACGGCGTCTCGCCGCAATACCGCCCCTGAGCCGGAAACCGACAGGCCGTCTGAAAGTCCCGCTTCTGCATATTGAAAACAGAAAACCCTGTTTCGTCCAGAAAACGGCGTTTCCGCGAAGCCCGAGCGGCTTTTCAGACGGCCTCAGCACTACAGCCAAGAGCATAAAATGCCATAAAACCACACAAAACGGCGCATCAAATAACAAACAACGCCGAAAACGGAAAATTAAGCAATTTAATAACACAAAACCGCAAATTCCATCTTGCCAAGCCCCTGCCGGGGCGGCTATCCTTCCCGCCTGACAAAAACAACGCGACAACGGACACAGCCATGAACCGCATGAACAAAACCGACGACATCCGCATCAACGGCATAGACGAACTGCTGCCCCCCATCGCCCACCTCTACGAACTGCCGCTGGACGACAAGGCGGCCGAACTCGTCGAAAGCACCCGCAACCAAATCGCCGACCTCATCCACGGCCGCGACAAACGCCTGCTCGCCGTTATCGGCCCCTGCTCCATCCACGACCCCAAAGCCGCCCTCGAATACGCCCGCCGCCTGCTGCCCCTGCGGCAAAAATACGAAAAAGAGCTGCTCATCGTCATGCGCGTTTATTTTGAAAAACCGCGTACCACCGTCGGCTGGAAAGGCCTCATCAACGACCCCTATCTGGACGGCACCTTCGACATCAACTTCGGCCTGCGCCAAGCCCGCCGCCTGCTGTTGGATCTGAACAACCTCGGCATGCCCGCCTCCACCGAATTCCTCGACATGATTACCCCGCAGTATTACGCCGACCTCATCTCCTGGGGCGCCATCGGCGCGCGCACCACCGAAAGCCAGGTGCACCGCGAGCTTGCCAGCGGCCTGTCCTGCCCCGTCGGCTTCAAAAACGGCACCGACGGCAACCTCAAAATCGCCATCGACGCCATCGGCGCGGCCTCCCACCCGCACCACTTTCTCTCCGTTACCAAAGCCGGACACTCCGCCATCGTCCACACCGCGGGCAACCCCGACTGCCACGTCATCCTGCGCGGCGGCAAAGAGCCGAACTACAGCGCGGAACACGTCCGAGACGCAGTCGCCCAACTGACCAAAGCCGGAGTCAGCCCCCGCCTGATGGTAGACTGCAGCCACGCCAACAGCCGCAAAGACTACACCCGCCAAATGGAAGTCGCTCAGGACGTGGCGGCGCAAATCCGCAACGGCAAACAAAACATCATGGGCGTGATGGTGGAAAGCCACCTCGTCGAAGGCCGTCAGGACAAACCCGAAACCTACGGCCAAAGCATCACCGATGCCTGCATCGGCTGGGACACCACCGAAGAAATGCTCGCCCTGCTGGCCGACGCCGTCCGCAACCGCCCCTGACGCACGCACACCGTCCGAGGCCGTCTGAAAAGCACCACCCGCATTTTCAGACGGCCTTTCCGCATCAGCCGTCGGACAGAACCGCAAATACCGATTGCCGTCAGACAAACGGCCTGCTATAACCGCAAACCTTTCTTTCAGACGGCCTTCAAACACACGGAACACCCATGAAAATCATACTGGCCACCTCCATGGGCGGGCTGGGCGGCACCGAAACCGCCAGCCTGCGCCTCGGCAGCCTGCTGGCACGGCACGGACACGACGTATTGCTGGCCGCATCCGACGGCCCGCTGGTCTCCGACGCACAAGCCGCAGGCATGCGTTGGCAAAACATCGACTTTTACGGCGGCGGCCGCACCGGCTACCTGCGCGCCGCCCTCGCCTTCGCCCGCCTGCTGCGCCGCGAACGCCCCGACATCGTCCACTGCCAAATGGCGCGCATCGTCCCCGCCTGCGCAATAGCGGCCAAAATCTGCTCGCCGCGCAGCAAGGTTTTCTACCACGCGCGCGGCCTGAACTCCGAAACCTATCCCAAAATCGCCCGCCTGTTTGCCAAGCTCGGCGTATACATCATCGCCAACTGCCGCCACGAACAGCAGAAACTCATCCGCCACGGTTTTCCCGCCGAACGCACCGCCTACACCTACAACGCCCTGCCGCCCGCCCCCGCCGTTTCCGCCAAAACGCCGCGCGGTTTCGTCGTGCTCGGCACATTGTCGCGCTTGGACAAAGTACGCGCCGTCCACCTGACGATAGACGTTTTCCACACCCTGCTACAACGCGGCCTGCCCGTCCGGCTGCACATCGCGGGCACGGGCGAAGAACGCCCCGCCCTAGAAGCGCAGGCCGAACGGCTGGGCATTGCCGACAAAGTTTCCTTCCTCGGCGCGGTGCGGGATTTGAACGCCTATTTCGCCGACACCGATATTCTGGTGAACACCTTGGACTGCGCGGGCGACCACGGCGCGGGCGTGGGCAACAATATTTTGGAAGCCGGGCTGTACCGCACCTCTGTCGCCAGCTACGACGCAGCGGGCATTGCCGAAATGGTGGAAAACGGCAAAACCGGTTTCTGCACCCCGCTGCACGACCAGGCCATGCTGGCCGACGCGCTGGAGCAACTCGTCCGCTCGCCCGAACTGCGTCAAACCTTCGGCAACGCCCTGCACGAACGCGTTACCCGCCTGTGCTCGGACGACGAAATCTACCGCACGACCATGGCCGCCTACGCACTGTAAGGCCGTCTGAAAAAAACCGTTTCATCCAGCTAAACCGTGCTTTCAGACGGCCTCATCCGCAAAACCGCGCCTGACGGAAAACCAAGCCTGCGGTCGCGGATTGCCGAAGCGCACGCGCACGGCCAACCCGACATGCAAAACCCGCACCGGCGGCAGAAAACCATCCTGAAACCGCCCCGACCGACCGCCGCCCGCCACATGGCGGCAAACTGTTTTTCAGACGGCCTCCCGCACACACTTTGCGGATAAAACCGCCGCCCTTACAATAGCCCCTTTTTCAGACGGCCTCCCGCACCATGAACATCACCATCGTCGCCCCTTTCTGCTCGCTGCCGAACGAACCCTACTTCAACCGTTTCCGCTATCTGGCCGAACGGCTGGCCGAACGGCACGACGTTTTGCTGATTACCAGCAATTTCCGCCACCACGACAAAACCTTCCGCCGCCCCGAAGACGCGGCCGCCGCATCGGAAGGCCGTCTGAAAGTCATGCTGCTGGCCGAAGACGGCTACCGCAAAAACGTTTCCCCCGCCCGCCTGAAAAGCCACCGCACCTTCGTCAAAAATCTCGAACGCTGGCTGCAAAACTGCCCGCCGTATTCGCAGGACGTCGTCTATTCCGCCTACCCGCTGATGGGCAGCAATATCCTGCTGGGGCAACACAAAGCGCGGCTGGGCTTCAAACTGATTACCGACGTGCAAGACGTATGGCCCGAATCCTTCTCCGCCGTTTTGCCCTTCATCAAAAAACTCCCGCCGCGCCGCCTGCCCTTCGCCCGCCGCGCCGACCGCGCCTATGCCTGCGCCGACGGCCTGATCGCCGTCTCCGACAGCTACCTTGCCCGCGCCCGCGCCGCCAATCCCGACGTACCCGCCGAAACCGTCTACATCGGTGCCGACTTCGGCGAAATCGCCGCCATCCCGCCGCACCGCTTCGCCGAACGCAAAACCCGCCTGTTCTACCTCGGCACCCTCAGCCACAGCTACGACGTCGAAACCGTCTGCCAAGGCGTGCGGCTTCTCGAAGCGGCGGGAGAAACGGTGGAACTGCACATCTGCGGCGGCGGCCCCGACCTCGCCCGTCTGCAACAGAAATTTTCAGACGGCGGCATCATCTTCCACGGCTACCTGCCCTACCGCGAAATGATATCGCTGGCCAAAGGCTGCGACATCGCGGTAAACCCCATCCACAGCTACGCCATGCAGTCCGTCACCAACAAACTGTCCGACTACATGGCACTGCAAAAACCCATCCTCAACAGCCAGCAAAAACCCGAAGTACACCGGCTGCTGAACCTACTGCCGCACGAACACTACCGCTCGGGCAACGGCGCGGACTTCGCCGCCGCCTACCGCCGCCTGACGCACAACCGCCAAGCCCCTGTTCAACGCGACGAAATCGCCCGCCGCTTCGACCGCGACACCGCCTACCGCCGCATCATTGCCATGATAGAAGGCTTCGTGTAAATTACCACGCTTCCCGCCGTCCACACGGCATAACAAACCCCAAAAGGACTTCCCATGAAAACCCGCACCGCCGCCATCGTTTTGGCCGCCGTTTTAACCGCTCCCGCCTTCGCCGCCGAACCGGCGCAAACCGCCGAGACAACACAAGCCTCCGAAGCGGCAACCACCTTCTGCAAACTTTCCGCCACCATCGCCCATGATGCCGTATTGGCCAGACTGAACGGCGAAAAACGCGAACAAGCCGAAAAAAGACTGCTGAAACGCTTCATGCCTGCGGCCAAACACGTCAAAGCCCGCGAAATGGTTCAAGAAACCGTCACACGCCTGACCGGCTCAATCTACCAATCCAAGCTGAACCCGAACCTGGAAAAATCGGATTACAAATACATTGCCGAAGAAGTCGGCAAAGGCGAATTCCAACTATGCATGGAAGCCGCAATGTCAAACTGATAGAATCCGCCAATCAGGCCGTCTGAAACCGAAAATCCCACCCTTCAGACGGCCTGCAATGCGAGGCAACCCGCCTACCCCCGTAAACACGATACCGACCGAAAAGGAAAAACATGAATACCAAAGCCACCCTCACCGCCGTCCTGCTGCTGGCCGCCTCCGCCACCTTTGCCGCACCGTCTGAAGAAGACAAACAGAAAGGCATCGAAGCCTTCTGCAACGCAGCCGCCAACATGGCATACGACTCCATGCTGTCCGGCCTGAAAGGCGAAAAACGCCCGGCCGTACAAAAAAAACTGGAAGCCAAATACCTCAAACCCTTTGCAGAAGATAAAAACCTGTCCGGAATCATGGGCGAACAAATCAAATACGCACTGAAAAAAACCGAAGTCATCCTGAAAGAAGCCAAACAAGCCGGCTTAAAAGTAAAACCGGCAGAATACGAGGAACTGGCCATGGAAGCCGGCAGGGCCGAAATGGAAGTCTGCATGAAAAACATGGCCGAATAAGCGATGAAGGCCGTCTGAAAAAGCTTCAGGCGGCCTTTTGTCAAACCGAGGAATACCAATGAACACATCAAAATACGCCGCCGCCATACTTTTTGCCGCCGCTTTTTCCGCCGCATCCGCAGAGCCTCGGGAAGCCTCCGTCCAAGACAGATGTATCCTCACCGGCCTGATGGCGCAAACCGCCATGGGCGAAAGGCTGGCCGGTACGGACATCGGGCAGGCAATGGAAAAAATGACCGAACGCTACATGGTGGTTGCCCAAAACGACGCCACCCGCGCCTTCGTCGAACGGCAAATCGCCCGCGTCGCCCGCGGAATATACCGTTTGCCGCAATCGGCTTTAAACGCGGTCCCGAAATCCGACTATGCAATCTTCGCACGCGATGCGGGCAAGGCCGAATACCAACTGTGCATGGAGACACTGACCGGCAAACCCGCGAAAGCCGAATAAAGGCCGCCTGAAAACCATGACCGACCCCGTCAAACGCCTGCTCGACATCATCATCACCGCCGCCGCACTCGTCCTGCTGTCGCCCGTCCTGCTGCTCCTCGCCTGGCAGATACGGCGCAAACTCTGCACGCCCGTCCTGTTCCGCCAAGTCCGCCCCGGACGCGGCGGCATCCCCTTCGTGATGTACAAATTCCGCACCATGCGCGACGCGGAAGACGAAAACGGCCGCCCCCTGCCCGATGCCGAACGCCTCACACCCTTCGGACGCAAACTGCGCGCCGCCAGCCTGGACGAACTGCCCGAACTGTGGAACGTATTGAAGGGCGACATGAGCCTCGTCGGCCCCCGCCCGCTGCTGATGGAATACCTGCCGCTCTACAACGCCGAACAACGCCGCCGCCACCTTGTGCGCCCCGGCATCACCGGCTGGGCGCAGGTAAACGGCCGCAATGCCATCTCGTGGCCGGAAAAATTCCGCCTCGACGTATGGTATGTCGAAAACCGCTCCCTGCTTCTGGACATCAAAATCCTCTTTTTAACGGTTAAAAAAGTCTTAGACCGCAGCGGCATCAACAGCGAAGGCGAAGCCACCGCCGCCAAATTCACCGGCAACGACGACGCATAAAACCGGCCGTCCGAAACCCGTTTCCGCTCCGCCGAAACCGCACTTTCAGACGGCCCCTTCCCCAATCCGACCCGAAAAAACATGAAAACATTCCGACTATTCGCCGCAACGATACTGGCCTGCTCCTTTCAGACGGCCTCCGCCTACGATGTAACCCGTGGCGCATTGCAAAACCACCCTGCCTTGGCAAGCTACGGCTACAACCTAAACGCCATTCACAATAACAACCGAAACGTTGTTTATTACGGCAACAATACAAGCACCTATAACGGCGGCAATATCCTAACGCTGAAAAACCTTTACTATCTCAACGAGATAGATCGGCAAATCGAAAGGCGCAGAAGACCCGTAAATTACAACAACCCGCGCATATGTATGAAAGTTCCGGTTGTTGAAAACAGAGGTTCGCAACTCTGCATGCATCTCTTTCTCGACCGCGCGCTCCCCGCACCGAGGGCAGAACTGTATTTCAGCAACGATGACATCGGATATCAAGGCCCAGTCCTCACATACGAAAACGGCATCCTCATAGAAAGCACCGTTTACCACGATAATTTCGAGCTCCAAGAAGGCGGGAAACGTTACGAACGCATCAACGAAAAAACCTATGCCGTTACCCAATACGGCCGCGAACGCACACCCGTCGCCGGTTCGTACGCCGAAATATCGGCCGAACAGGCCGCACAGGAAATCGGCGTAAAAAGCGTGTATCTACAAGATGCGTTGTCTCCGTCCCTTTACGAACGCGTCGTGAAAGCAACGAAGAAAATACGCGGCTCGAAATAAACGGCGTTTTCAGACGGCCTGCCGCCTCCAATCTTGGAAACACCCATGCAGAAAACACATAAAAAACTCGCCATCATCGGTGCGGGCGGCCACGGCAAGGTCGTTGCCGCCACCGCACTGTCCGCCGCCCGCTGGACGGAAATCGTCTTTCTCGACGACGAAGCGGAAGGGGAAATACTCGGCCTGCCCGTCATCGGCTGCACAGGGCTGGCGGGCATGAGCGTTTTACCCGCCGAATACGATTTGGCCGTGGCCATCGGCAGCAACGCCGTCCGCGAACGCCTCTGCCGCCGTTTTGCCGCGCTGGGCTTTTCCCTGCCCGTTATCATTCATCCGAGTGCCGTCATCGCGCCCGATGTCGAAATCGGCGCAGGCAGCGTAATCTTCGCACAAGCCGTCATCCAGCCGTGCTGCCGCATCGGCGACGGTGCAATCGTCAATACCGCCGCCACGGTCGATCACGACTGCATTCTGGGCGGCTTCGTCCACATCAGCCCCGGCGCGCACCTGGCGGGCGGCACGCAAATCGGCGGCGGTTCTTGGATAGGCATAGGCGCGTGTACCCGCCAGCAAATCAAAATCGGCGCAAACGTCATTGTCGGCGCGGGCGCGGCGGTGGTATCCGATGTTTCAGACGGCCTGACCGTCGTCGGCAATCCGGCCAAACCCTTAATCAGGCCGTCTGAAAACACTTTGGCGGCTAAGTCCGAACAAACGGACGGGCAAAAATAAATCCGCCGCCGTATTCAAACAGGCCGTCTGAAAAGCTACAATCCGCCGTTTCGTTTTTCGATTAAAGGCCGTCTGAACGGTTTTCAGACGGCCGGAAAGCCCGTCATGCTCAACACCGCCCTCTCCCCGTGGCCGAGCTTCACCCAGGAAGAAGCCGATGCCGTTTCCCGCGTTCTCTTGTCAAACAAAGTCAATTATTGGACCGGCAGCGAATGCCGCGAATTTGAAAAAGAATTCGCCGCCTTTACCGGCACGCAATACGCCGTCGCCGTCGCCAACGGCACGTTGGCACTCGATGTCGCGCTTAAAGCAATGGGCATAGGCGCAGGCGACGACGTCGTCGTTACCTCGCGCACCTTCCTCGCCTCCGCTTCCTGCATCGTTACCGCAGGCGCAAACCCCGTGTTCGCCGACGTGGATTTGAACAGCCAAAACATCAGCGCGGAAACCGTCAAAGCCGCGCTGACGCCGAATACCAAAGCCATCATCGTCGTCCACCTCGCCGGTATGCCCGCCGAAATGGACGGCATCATGGACTTGGCAAAAGAACATGATTTGTGGGTTATCGAAGACTGCGCCCAAGCGCATGGCGCGAAATACAAAGGTAAATCCGTCGGCTCCATCGGACACGTCGGCGCATGGTCGTTCTGCCAAGACAAAATCATGACCACCGGCGGCGAAGGCGGCATGGTGACTACCAACGACAAAGAGCTGTGGAGCAAAATGTGGTCGTACAAAGACCACGGCAAAAGCTATGACGCCGTGTACCACCGCGAACACGCCCCCGGCTTCCGCTGGCTGCACGAAAGTTTCGGCACCAACTGGCGCATGATGGAAATGCAGGCGGTCATCGGCCGCATCCAGCTCAAACGTATGCCCGAATGGACGGCTCGCCGCCAAGCACACGCTGCCAAACTGGCAGAAAGCTTGGGCAAATTTGCCAGCATCCGTTTAGTTGAAGTAGCCGACTACATCGAACACGCGCAATACAAGTTCTACGTTTTCGTCAAACCCGAACACCTGAAAGACGGCTGGACGCGCGACCGCATCGTCAACGAACTGAACGCGCGCAAAGTCCCATGCTATCAAGGAAGCTGCTCCGAAGTCTATTTGGAAAAAGCCTTCGACAACACGCCGTGGCGGCCGAAAGAGCGACTGAAAAACGCCGTCGAACTGGGCGACACCAGCCTGATGTTCTTGGTGCATCCGACGCTGACCGACGACGAAATCGCGTTCTGCAAAGAACACATCGAAGCCGTGTTGGCCCAAGCCACGGCATAAACCGTTTTTTCAGACGGCCTCCCCCGATTGAGGCCGTCTGAAAACAAAATGGAGTACAATCCGCCGTTTCCGTTTTATCCCTTACCGAGGCCGTCTGAAACGGGCCGGGCGCGCTTTTCAGACGGCCTCAACCGTTTGACGGCCGTCTGAAAACGGCTTTCAAGAAGTAAAAAGGCATCCGCTATGCAAGCATCCGAAATCAAACAATCCGCCATCGGCAAATTCCGCGACAAAACCGCCACAATCGGCATCGTCGGCCTGGGCTACGTCGGCCTGCCGCTGATGCTGCGCTACGCCGAAACCGGCTTCAAGGTGCTGGGTTTCGACATCGACGCCGAAAAGGTCAATAAACTGAACAAGGGCGAAACCTATATCGAACACATCACGGCCGACAAAATCGCCGCCGCCCGTACCACCGGTTTCGAAGCCACCACCGACTTCTCCCGCATCGGCGAAGCGGAAGCCGTGATTTTGTGCGTGCCGACCCCGCTGAACAAATACCGCGAGCCGGACATGAGTTTCGTCATCGACACCACCGACGCGGTAAAACCGTATCTGCGCGCCGGCCAGGTTTTGTCGCTGGAATCCACCACCTATCCGGGCACGACCGAAGAAGAGCTGCTGCCGCGCGTGGAAGAAGGCGGCTTGAAAGTCGGCGAAAATGTATTCCTCGTTTACTCTCCCGAACGCGAAGACCCGGGCAACCCCGATTTTGAAACCCGCACCATTCCGAAAGTCATCGGCGGCCACACACCGGCCTGTTTGGAAGTCGGCCTCGCGCTGTATCAGCCCGCCATCGACAAAGTCGTCCCCGTCAGCTCCACCAAAGCTGCCGAACTGACCAAACTTCTGGAAAACATCCACCGCGCGGTCAATATCGGCTTGGTGAACGAGATGAAAATCGTCGCCGACAAAATGGACATCGACATCCACGAAGTCATCGACGCCGCCGCCACCAAACCGTTCGGCTTCGTCGCCTACTATCCCGGCCCGGGCTTGGGCGGCCACTGCATCCCCATCGACCCGTTCTACCTGACTTGGAAAGCGCGCGAATACGGCGTAAACACCCGCTTCATCGAACTTGCCGGCGAAGTGAACTCTTCCATGCCCGAATATGTGGTCAATAAAACCGCGCTGGCGTTAAACGACCGCCAACGTTCGATTAAGGGCAGCAAAGTGTTGGTATTGGGCATCGCCTACAAGAAAAACGTAGACGACATGCGCGAAAGTCCGTCGGTGGAAGTAATGGAACTCTTGCGCGACCTCGGTGCGGAAATATCCTATTCCGACCCGCATGTGCCCGTGTTCCCGAAAATGCGCGAACACAAATTCGACCTGAAAAGCGTACCGCTGACCGCCGAGAGCATCGCCTCTTACGACTGCGTGGTGCTGACCACCGACCACGACAAATTCGATTACGATCTGCTGAAACAACACGCCAAACTGATTGTCGATACGCGCGGCAAATATTCGGGCAAACACGACAACATCGTTAAAGCATAAGAGGCCGTCTGAAAATGTTTGAAACCATCTCAAACCGCAAAATCAAATTCGCCCTGGTCGGCTGCGGCCGCATTTCCAACAACCATTTCGGTTCGTTCGAATCGCTGCAAGACGAGTGCGAACTCGTTGCCGTGTGCGACACCGATCCCACCGCGCTTGAAGCGGCGGTCAAACGCACCGGTGCAAAAGCTTATGCCCGCTACGCGGAAATGCTGGCCGAAACCGATGCCGACGTAATCGTCATCACCACCCCGTCCGGCCTGCACCCCGAGCAGGCAGTACAGGCATTGGAAGCCGGTTTTCACGTCGTTACCGAAAAACCGATGGCCACCCGCCTGCACGACGGCGAACGCATGGTCCAAGCCGCCGACAAAGCCGGCAAACGCTTGTTCGTGGTGAAACAAAACCGCCTGAACGCCACACTGCAACTGCTCAAGCGCGCGGTAACGGAAAAACGCTTCGGCAAAATCTGCATGGTGCATTTAAACGTCTTCTGGACGCGCCCGCAGTCGTATTACGACCAAGGCAACGGTTGGCGCGGCACTTGGGAGTTTGACGGCGGTGCGTTCATGAACCAGGCCAGCCACTACGTCGATTTGATGGAATGGCTCATCGGCCCGGTCGAAGACGTGCAGGCGATGATTTCCACCCACCGCAACATCGAAGCCGAAGATACCGGCGTGATGAACATCCGCTGGCGCAACGGCGCGCTCGGCTCGATGGCCGTTACCATGTGCACCTACCCGAAAAACCTCGAAGGCTCGATTACCATTCTGGGCGAAACCGGCACGGTACGCATCGGCGGCATGGCGGTGAACGAAATTCAGGAATGGAACTTCGCCGACGAACGCGATTACGACGAACAAATTAAAAACGCCAACTATGAAACCACTTCGGTATACGGTTTCGGCCACCCGTTGTATTACAAAAACGTCATCGACGTACTGCGCGGCCAAGCCGAGCCTGTTACCGACGGTCGCGAAGGCCTGAAATCGCTGGAACTGATTATCGCCGCCTACCTCTCCGCCCGCGACCATAAAACGGTTTCGCTGCCACTGGTTTACTAACAAAAGACAACAAACATAAAAAGGCCGTCTGAAAACCTGAAATAGGGTTTTCAGACGGCCTTCCGTTATTTGCCACCCTCTCCTGCCAAGCCGTGCAGCAACAATCCCAATACGTCCTGCGGCAGCTTTTGCGGCGCAGCGGCATAGGGGGCGGCCAGTTGCGGGTGACGCATCAACACGTCCGCCTGACGGATGAACAGGTCGATGAGTTCCACCGGCAAATCGGGCTGAATCAGGCGGCGTTGCTGCAGGGTGTAGAAGAAGCCGCGCATAAAGGCGTATTTTTCTTCGTTCAACTCATGGAAAAACCGTTCCAGCTCCAAATCGGTGTTTTCTTCGATGTCGCGCAGGAAGGCGGCGGAATAGAGTTCTTCAAATGATTGTTTTTGCAGGGCAAACACAGATTCGGCGGCTTCGCGCAGGCTGCATTGCTGTGCAAGCAGGTTTTCAAATTCGGTACGGACGCGGTTTTTCTGCCCGGTAACGATTTCCTGCAAGAGCACGTTTTTGCCGCTGTAATATTTGTAAAAGGTAACGCGGCTGACGGCGGCCTCGGCGCAGATTCTGCCCACGGATACGGCGGAAAAGCCGTGTTCGCGGAACAGGCGGCGGGCGGCGTTGATGATGGTTTGTCGTTTGGCGGTGGTCATTTGTCTGTTTTTGTGAAATTTTAAAAGCCGTATCAGCCGAAATATCCATCCAGATGCGCCAGATAGCCTGCCGCGCTTTGCGCCACCAGCCTTTCGGCGGCTTCGTCGTAGCCCGCATTGCTGTCTATGGTGTGGAAGGCAAACGGCGGCTGCCAGTCGGCATTGCAGTAGCGGGCGGTCAGCTCGAACGGGCGCAATACATCGTCCAACCCGTAACCGACTGCGCCGTTCGGGCGGTAATCTTCGGCGGGCGCGCCCAGCGATACGGCAATGCCTGTTTTGCGCCCGGCAAACGCCCTGCCCGCCGAACCGTAGGCCCAGCCGTAGGTCAGCACGTCGTCAAACCATTGTTTCAACAACGGCGGACAGTTGAACCAGTAAACGGGAAACTGGAACACGATACCGCCGTGCGCCTCCACCAAAGCCTGTTCGCGGGCAATATCGATTTTGCCGTCGGGATAGGCGGTGTAAAGCCGATGGACGGTAAAGCGGTCGGGATGTTTGGCCAATTCGTCCAACCAGCGTTTATTGACGACGGACTGCGCGATATGTGGGTGGGCGGCGATGATTAGGGTTTTCATACATGTCTCCTGACTAAGAGTTCATCGGACGGCTGCCGCCGTCCTTATGATTGTACCGTTTTTCGCAAACCGCGTTTGCAGGCGGTACGGCTTTATATGCGGAGAATTGATAACCTCTTGCATTTCATCATTCCCTTTCCTATAATTTACAAATATAGTAATTTAATGTAAATCTGTAAACCAATATAAACTTGTCTGAACGGATAGAGAAATGCCAACCCCGCGCCCGTTGCCCCTGTTGATTGCCGCCATTTTTGCGTCTGCCGCCCATGCCGCCGACCTGCCCGCCGAAACCGAAGACGGACGGTTGGAAGAAGTCGTCGTAACCGGCGAACGCACCAACCGCAGCGGCTTTGAAACCGCCACGTCCAACCGCGTTTTCACCACGCCGAACATCGACCGCAACGGCCACAATCTTTCCGCCTCCGACCTGCTCAAACAGACCGTGAACACGGTGGACTTGGGCAGCGGCAACGATTTGCCGACCGTGCGCGGCGTGGACGGCTCGGGACCCGCCGTCGGCGCGGTGGCGTTTTTCGCGGGCACGAGGCCGCGCCTGAACCTGTCCATAGACGGCCGCTCCGCCACTTACAATGAATACGCCTTCGGCACGCAGTCGTTGTGGGACATGCAGCAGGTGGAGGTCTTGCGCGGACCGCAGAGCCATGTGCGCGGGCAGAACGCGGTGGCGGGCGCAGTGGTGATGCGCTCCAAAGACCCGACCGACGAATGGGAAGGCGCGCTGCGCTTGGGTTTGGGCAACCAGAAAACGCGCAACATCGCCGGCGTAGTGTCCGGCCCGATTGTGAAAAACAACCTTGCCTTCAGATTGAGCGCGGAGCGGCAGCAGCGTGAAAGTTACGAGCCGTTCGTGTCCTATGAGCCAACCGGCAACCCGCGCCGCGTGGAAAACACCAACGTGCGCTTCAAACTCCTGCTCACGCCCGAAAACCATCCCGATTTTTACAGCCGCCTGACGCTGAACCACATCCGTTCGCGCGCGCCGCAAAACGAAATCATGGGCAACACCGCCAGCCGCCGTTTTTTAAAAGAAAAGCCCGTGTTCGTAACTGGCTCGACATCGGGCATCTGGGACGTATCGTGGCAGCTTAACGACTACCTGAAGCTGGAAAACAAACTGGTTTACGGCCGCTACCACAACGAGCGGCTGCACCTGCCGATGACCGTCAGCCCGCAAGGCGTGCCCGCAGAACTCAAAGGCCGTGAACTGCAATGGGAGCCGGTATTGCATTTTTCAAACAAAGGCCGTCTGAAAGGCCTTGCCGGACTACACTACTTCCGCAGCAAACAAGACGAATGGGTGGACATCCGCAGCGTCGGCGGCCGCAACACCTTTGACGACCGCAACAGCGTGCGCGCCCTGTTTGCCGAAACCACATACAGCCCCAGCGAAAAATGGGACATCACAGCCGCCGCCCGCATTGAAAAAGAAACGCACAAACGAAGCGGCGGCAGCGGCGCACTGCACCTCGATTTAGACAAAGGCCAGACCGTGTTCCTGCCCAAAATCGACATCGCCTTCAAACCCACCGACCAATGGGTCAGCGGCATCAAAGCCGCGCGCGGCTACAACCCCGGCGGCGCGGGCATCACCTTCGGCCGCCCCGTCGTAACCTACACTTATGAGCCCGAATATGTGAACAACTACGAGTGGTACACCCGCTGGCGCAGCGCAGACCGCCGCCTGCAACTCTCCGGCAACCTGTTCCTGAACCACTACCGCGACATGCAGCTCCCCTTCTATCTCGGCACCAACTCCGTCGTCATCCGCAACGCCAAAAAAGTCCATACCTACGGCGCAGAACTTGCCGCCGACTGGCAGGCCACCGACAGCCTGAAACTCACCACCGGACTGGGACTGCTCAACACCAAAATCAAAAGCTATCCCAACAGCGGCATCGAAGGCAACAAACTCGGCCGCGCGCCCAAATACACCGCCAACATCGGCGTGAAATACCTGAACGACAAAGGCTGGGAAGCCGGCGGCGACGTGCGCTTCTACGGCGGCTACTATTCCGCCGCCGACAATGCCGAATCAGGCAAAATCGGCGCGTACAACCAAGTCAACCTCTACACCGCCTACAACTTCAAACAAGGCCGCGTCTCGCTCTACGCCGACAACGTGTTCAACCGCCGCCGCCCCATATTCATTTCCAGCGCCGACCGCCAAGACGCGCTCTACCAACGCCCCAGAAGCGTAGGCGTGAGCGCGGAATGGAAGTTTTAGGCGAAGCTGAAATGATGGAAGCCGTCTGAAACAATCGTAGGTCGGGCATCAATGCTCTACCTACGGTGACTGGAATAACGAAGGTCGTCTGAAACGGCCGTAACAACCGATTATCGTCATTAGCTTACGCAAGTCCGCTTCGCTACCCCCGCGCAGGCGGGAATCCAGACCTATCCGCACAGAAACTTATCGGATAAAGAAGTGCCCTTGAGTCTCCATTCTGGATTCCCGCCTGCGCGGGAATGACGGCACAAGAAGTCTAATAAAAAGCCAAGCATAAACGCCCAACTATTGACCTACCCTGCTTCCCCAAAACACCCAAAGGAACCCCATGCACTACTTCACCCCCGCCAAAACCCTGCCCGAAGGCACCGTCTACCTGACCGATCTGACCCACGTCGCCGACTTTTCCGACTGGCTGGCCGAATTCGAAACCCTGTTAAACCAAAACCGCCGCTTCGCCACCGTCTGCACCCCCATGCGGCGGCAGGTAAGCGACGAACAGCGTATTGCCGACCGCAAAACCTACATCGAATGGATAAAGGCACACCGGCCGCAACTCGCCGAACGCTGCGCCGCCATGCTCCTCATCGAACCCGACGCGGCGCAACTGGCGTTCTTCCGCGAACAATCGTCCAAACTCGCCCCCGCGCTGGGCGTAAACTACATCGTCGAAGCCGACGAGCAAACCGCCCTGCAAAAGGCGGAAGAAGCGTTGAAGGTCGTCTGAAAACAGAATCCATGCTCCGGCAGCGGCTTTATCATCCAGTCTTGCCTGCCATATACGGATTTGAGCAAACCGACATTCTTTTGATAGCATGGGAAAACTCGGCAACTGACTTTCAGGAGTACAAAAATGTCATTTACCACAATCATTTATGCCCATCCCTACGATCAGAGCTTCAATCACGGCATTTTGCGGCGCGTGCAGCAACTATTGGACGAAAAAGGCGAAAAATACCAACTGATCGACTTATACGCAGACGGCTTCAACCCCGCCTACACCAAAGAAGAGCTTGCCCTGTTCAACCAAGGCAAAGCCCTTGACCCGCTGGTTTTGCATTATCAGGAACTATTGAAAACCACCAACCGACTGATTTTCATCTTTCCGATCTGGTGGTCGGACATGCCCGCCATCGTCAAAGGATTTGAAGACAAAGTTTTCCTAAAGACACTCGCTTACGTCCCGACTGCCACAGGCTTGAAAGGCAACCTATCCCACATCAAAGAAGCACTGGTCATCAGCACGTCCACCGCCCCCACATGGTATCTGAAATGGTTTTGCGGCAACGGCATCGGCAAAGCGATGGTGGGGCACACGCTCAAAGGCATCGGTATCGCCAAACGCCGGTGGCTCAACTTCGGCAATATGGACAAATCCACCGCCGAACAGCGACAGGCGTTTTTGGCGGATTTGAGCCGTAGCGTGTAATGCCCGAACCATCCGCACGTCCCGCCACAGCAAGAAACGGCTGCGGACGGGAAAGCGGATTCAGAAAGGTCGTCTGAAAACCAAAACGACAAACGATGCAACAAACATCGTTTTTCAGTTTTTCAGACGACCTCAAACCAAGGAAACACCATGCCGCAAAAACCCACACCCCCCGCCCCGCGCGACTGGCTGCTGCTTATCGGCGGCAGCACCTACAAATTCACGCTGACCGGTTTTTATCTGGTCGCGCTGGTCGCTATTTTGAAAAACCACGGTTACAGCCTGAACCAACTGAGCTGGATACATTTAATCGGCGGTATCGAAGCGGCGAAGGTGTTGTTTGCTGCGCTGATGGAGCGGCGGTCGGCGGGGCGGTTCGGGCGGTTTCGCGGCTGGCTGCTGGCGGCGACGCTGGGGCTTTCGGCGGTGTTCGGGCTGATGGCCTGTACCAACATCACGCAGAACTTCCCGCTGCTTCTGGCCTGCTGCGTTTTGCTCTCGGCAATGTCGGCGGTGTACAGCTGCGCGATGCTGGGCTTGTCGTGCATCGTTCTGCCGCACCGCGAACGCGGTTTCGGCGGCGTGATTCAGACGATGGCGGCGCGCGGCGGCAAGATGATAGGCGGCGCACTGGTGTTGTGGCTGTATCAGGAATACGGGCAGACAGCGGCGGCGGGCTTGATGCTGGCGTTCACCCTGCTGATGCTGCTGCAACTCTTGTGCTACCGCGAGCCGGAAAGCCCGACGGCGCAAGGCGGTTTGACGGCGTTGGCGGCGCGGCTGGTCTCCTTTTGGCGGCGGCCTGAAACGGGCTGGCGGTGGCTGGTTTTGCTGTTTACCGTTGCCGCGCCGTATGCGTTTGCGGCGGCGACTTTTGTGCCCAAGCTGGCGGATTTCGGCTTCTCCCCCAAACAGACGGGCGGAATTCTGGCGGTGGGTATTCCCGTTGCCTGCCTGATTGTAACGCCGCTGTCGGGCTGGTTTTCGCGCAATTATCCGCGCCGCAAACTCGTTTTTCTACTCTACGCGCTGCAACTGCCGCTTTTGGCGTCCATGACCGCCATCGACGCGCTCGCCCGCGTCCACCCTTGGCTGCCACCCGCGCAAATCATCGCCCTGAGCCTGAGCTACACGCTACTGCTGCCGGTGATACTGGCGTTGGTAATGGACAAATCCGACCGCGCCACCGCCGCACTCGACAGCAGCCTGCAATTTTCCGTCGTCCTGCTCGGCAGTTACGCGGCGGGTTTCGCCGCCCTACGGCTGGCAAAGGCAGTCGGCTATGCCGATGCGTATTGGGTGGCGGTGGGTCTGGCCGTATTGGCGGGCGGGCTGCTGTATGCGTGCCGAGGCCTGTTTGATTCAGACGAGCCGTAAGA
The DNA here is from genome assembly GCF_900113545.1 of Neisseria elongata subsp. elongata. Classification (GTDB taxonomy): domain Bacteria; phylum Pseudomonadota; class Gammaproteobacteria; order Burkholderiales; family Neisseriaceae; genus Neisseria; species Neisseria elongata. Next base: position 166,949 of record NZ_FOPS01000006.1, read on the forward strand.
CTCAAAGAAAGGCCGTCTGAAAACCCGAAACGGGGTTTTCAGACGGCCTTCCGTTATTTGCTGCTACTCCTGCGCTATGATTTCCACGCCCGCTTCTTGCAAGGCATGTATCAATTCCGGCGGCGGATTGCAGTTTTCCAGCCCTATAATGCGTCGCAGGTTCGGCAAGTATGCCAAATCGGCAACGGCCTGTTTGCCGATGGGTAAAAGTTCGTCGCCGCAACCGGGGTCGAAAAAGGGAAACATTTCTTCGTAAAGTGCCGAACCGCCGTCCAAGCCGCCGTCGATATAGAGTTCGCCTACTTCGTTTAACAGATGCTGCGGGATGTCCAACCGCTCGAAATATTCAAGGATTTCAGGGATAACGGCATAACCGTCGGCTTCCCTGTCTATCCGCCGACCTTCGTATTCTTTGACAAAAGTGTCCAGCAGCAGGCGCGGCTTGAGTAGGTTCCGCCGGTACATCAACTCGTCAATCACGGCGATTTTCAGGCCGATATCGGCAAACGGTACGCTGGGTATCTGGTTCAAATTGTATGTACCGACAGCTTTAGGCGAACTTTCCGCTTCCGACAGAAGTGCGCGGACGGTTTCGGCGGTGGGATTATCCGGCAGGCTGTCGGCCAACAATTTCAGGCAGTGTCGCGTAACAGGGTCTCGGCGGATACAAATATGCGCTTCTTTACGGCTGTCGGTTTTTTCGGGCACAAGATTCAAGGTATCCAAGGCGGCACAAAGCAAGGCCTCCCGTTTATCCACCGATATTTTGCCGTCGGTAGTGAGCGCAGTTAAAAGCTGTTCCGCCTGTCGGTAAACATTGCTGCGTTTGTCTGCATGGATACCCATCATATTGTTCCATAATCCGCCTGCAGGACGCGACTGTTGACGGGCATTTTGGGCTTCAATCATCAGGTATTCCGACAATGCGGACGCATCGCCCCAATCGTCAAGCGCGCTCAAAATCAATATATCCCCCTGTTCAGGCCAACGCCGCAGAAACGGCACAACCCACGGTGCAGCAGCAGTCTTGACAACATGATTGCCGGCACGGGCATGATAAAAAAACAGGCAGAACACTTCGGCAAGCCACGCGCCGGTTTGCATTTCAGCAGGCCATTCGCGTTCTAGTACGGCATCGATGCGCGCGCAGATTGCCGGCGCATATGAGGTAATAGTTTGATCAGCTTCCTGTTCAGATTTACTGCGACAACGGTCTACGGTATGGAAGAATTTGTCGCTGGCAAACGCTTCAGCGAATTTGTGCAGCCCTGTTCCGTCTTTCAGACGGCCTGCCAGCGCGGCATCAATGTTTTCCAGCAAGAAATCGTAAAAATAGGGCAGGCATGCCGCTACGGAATAAGTCTCAAAATGCTTTTTCCATGCAGCACGGATTTTGCTTGTTTTTTTACCCGCTTCCATGGCCGCCGTATCGGCAGCAAGCATGGCGTACAGGGGATTGGGCGGTGTTTCAGGCGGAGACGGCGGTTGGTTGTCGAAGAAATTTTTGAGTTTGGAAAACATCGGGAGTCCTTAAAACAGGCCGTCTGAAAAGACAGATTTTCAGACGGCTTTTTTGTATATTGTACGGATTTACACGTCGTAAGTACCCATCACGCTGGCACTGGCGAGGATGTGCCCCTGCATGGCGAAGTGCAGGTCGTTGAAGCGGAACCCGCGCGGCAGGTTCAGTTTGGTGTCGAGGGCATAGACAATCAGTTCGTAACGGTGGCGGCAGTTGGGTGGTGCCATGCCGCCGTAGCAGGAGGCTTCTTCAATGTCGAATTTGCCCAGCACGCTCGCCCAGCTGTTCGCTCCTTGAACGTAGTCGGTAGCGCGCAGGCTTTCGTTTTCGGCAACGGAAGTGCGTTGCAGGTCGGCAATCAGCCAGTGCGTCCAGACGAAGCCGCTGGCGGTAATCGCATCTTTGTCTTCCAATACGACGGCGAAGGATTGCGTGCCTGCAGGCACGTCGCTGATGTCGAACGGGATGGAGTAGGTCGGCATGCCGTTCGGGCTGAACTGGCTGCCGCGTTTGCCGAAACGGTCGGCAAATTCGCCGTTGATGATTGCGCTGCTGTCAATTTGCATGTTGATCTCCTGAAAGGTCGGTGGGGGACGACTATGATATGGAGATAATATGCCGTCTAAAAAGGTGGTGGGACAGGTAAAAATTCGTATGGAATTTCAGCTTTTAAATAATGCAGTTAAACGGTCATTCCCTATTTCCAAACGGCCTGGTTCGGTCTGGCGGGACAAATATCGGATTCGGACGGATGCTCCCGAATCATCACGTTCAATACCGGCCGGCCTCATTTTCCCGCCCACACAAAAGGGATAAACGGTGGATGGGGCATTCCTCTTTCAAGCCGCCATCTGTCGGTCAGCCGCCCGCTTCTTCGCCGAATACCTGCCGCCACAATTCGCGCACGGTTTGGTAGTGCGCCGCCAGTTCTTCGTCGTTTTCGGCAACGGCGGTGTCGCGCAGTTTGGTGTCGTGCTGGCAGGCGCGGTAATGGCGGTAGGCGCGGCGGGCGCGTCCGGCCAGCGCGGGGTCGATTAGGCCGTGTTCGGCGGCGGTTTCGAGCAGGGCGATGTTGCCGGTGTTGTCCATGAGGGCGGGACAGTCGGCGGCGTGGGCGAGTATCAGGTATTGGACGATGAATTCGACATCGACGATGCCGCCGCGCGCGTATTTGATGTCGGCGGGCAGCGGGGGATGGGCGGCGGTGATTTTTTCGCGCATGGCGAGTATTTCCCGCCTCAGGGTGTCGGGGTCGCGGCGGAGGCGGAGTATGCGGCGGCGGGTGTCTTCGAATTGGCGGCCAATGTCGGGGTCGCCGCAGATGAAGCGGGCGCGGGTCAGGGATTGGTGTTCCCATGTCCATGCGTTTTCGTGCTGGTATTTGTCGAAGGCGGCGGTGCTGTGGACGGGAAAGCCGTCGTCTCCGTTGGGGCGCAGGCGCAGGTCGATGTCGTAGAGCGTGCCGGCGGCGGTGCTGCCGGACAGCCATGTGGTCAGGCGGTTGGACAGTCGGGCGTAGGTCTGCCCTGCCTCTTGGTCGGGGTCGTCAAATAGGTAGACCAAATCCAAGTCGGACGTGTAGCCGAGTTCTTTGCCGCCGAGTTTGCCGTAGCCGATGATGGCGAAGGCGGGTTCGTCGCGGTGTTTTTTCGGCATCTGCCGCCATGTGTGTTGCAGGGTTTGGTTGAGTATGATGTCGGCCAGATGGGAGAGTTGGTCGCTGACGGCTTCAACCGTCCATCTGCCGGACAGGTCTTGTACGGCCAGACGGAAGGTGTGGGCGTGGTGGAAGTGGCGCAGGGTGTCCATTTTGGCTTCGGCATCGTCGCAGGCGGCCAGGGCGGCGGCCAGTTCGGTTTGCTGCTGCGGCCAGTCGGGTCGGTTGTCGGTCAGCTGCGCACTCAGGAGTTCGTCCAGCAGGATGGGGTGTTGTTGCAGGTAGGCGGCTATCCACGCGCTTTGGCTCATGAGTTCGGCCACGCGGGTGAGTTCGTTGGGGTATTCGAGCAGGAAGGCGAGATAGGACGGGCGGCGGCTGACGGTTTCGAGAAAGTCGGTCAGGCGGGACAGGGTTTCGGTCGGGCGGCGTGTGTCGGCGGCGGCCTGGATGATTTGGGGCATAAGTGCGTCGAAACGGGGCTGGCTGCGCGGCGACAGGCTGCGGTAGCGCGTGCTCAGCCTTAGGGCGTGCAGGCGGCGTATGGTGTCTTCGGCTTCGAATCCCGCCTGTTGCAACAGGGGGATGTGCTCTTCGGCAGGTTCGGGCCACAGGGCGGCAAAGCGGGCGGCAGGCTGCTCTTCGGGTTCGGAAAGGATGTTGTCGAATTCGGCGGTAACGGCGGCGCGGTGCGCGTTCAGGCCGTCTGAAAAGGCTTCGTAGCCGGTGTAACCCATGCTTTCGGCCAAGAGTTGCCGCTGTACGCCATCTTGCGGCAGGGTTTGGGTTTGCAGGTCGTCCCAGTATTGCAGGCGGTGTTCGAGTTGGCGCAGGAAGCGGTAGGCTTCGAGCAGGGTTTCGGCGGTATGGGCGGGGATGATGTTTTGGACGGCGAGTTGGCGCAGGGTTTCCTGCGTGCCTTTCAATTGCAGGGTTTTCAGACGGCCTGCGCGTATCATTTGGAAGATTTGGGCGATGAATTCGATTTCGCGTATGCCGCCCGCACCGAGTTTGATGTTGTCTTCCATGCCTTTTTTACCGACTTCGGCGCGGATTTGGCGGTGCAGGCCGCGCATGGCTTCGTAGGCGTTGTAGTCGAGATACTTGCGGAAGACGAAGGGGCGGACGATGGCGGCGATGTCGTTTTTATGCGGCGTAACCACGCGGCCTTTGCACCATGCGTAGCGTTCCCATTCGCGGCCGTGGGTGATGAGGTATTGTTCGAGTGCGGCTTCACTCCACACCAGCGCGCCCGCGTCGCCGTCGGGGCGCAGGCGCATATCGACGCGGAATACTTGGCCGTCGGGGGTAATGTCGTTTAGCAGGGCAATCAGTTTTTGCCCGACTTTGGTGAAAAATTCCTGATTGTCGCGTTCGCGCCGCCCGTTTGTCGCGCCGCCTTCGGGATAGGTGAAAATCAGGTCGATGTCGGACGAGACGTTCAACTCGCCGCCGCCCGCCTTGCCCATGGCAACAACGGTGAGAAACTGGGCTTCGCCGCTGTGGCGGCCCGTGGGCGTGCCGTAAAGCCCGACGTAGTAGCCGTAGGCATAGTCCAACGCGGTATTGACGGAGAAATCGGCAAAACGGGTGATGGTTTGGGTTACTTCGTTCAAACCGCTCATTCCGTTCAAGTCGCGGACAATGATTTGGACGACGACGTGCCGCCGCAATATCCTGAGCTGCCGCGCCAAACCGGCTTCGTCTTCGTTTTCCCGCAACGCCTGCCAGTCGGCGAAGTTGCGGAAGTCGTCTTCGGACAACTGCCGCGCCGTCCAGTCGGCCAGCAGGTTCAGGTCCAACGTGTTGCTGTCGAGGCAGCGGGCGAGAAAGCGGGAATGGCGGCGGGCATGGGCAAACAGTTCGGCGGTGTTCACGGCGCGATCTTTCGGTGAATGGGAATAAACAGGATTATAAGGCCGTCTGAAAACGCCGTCTGCGGTAAAACCGCCCAAACCGCACCTTTTAACCGCCCAAGCGTCTTTCCACCGCCTGCCAAACGGCCTCGGTCGGAATCGCCGTCAGCAGCGAACGTTCGTCGCGCGTGTCTATTTGGTCGGGATGCGGCAGTTCGCCGTAGTCGCCCGCCCAAATAACCGTGGCGCGGTCGGAATACGGCCGCCAGTTTTCCAGGCGCGTGGGGCCGAACAGCGCGACCTGCGGCTTGTCGAGTGCGGCGGCGATGTGCATGGGCACGGAGTCCACCCCGACAAACAATTCCGCGCCTTCGATGGCGGCAGCCAATTCACGCAGGTTGAGCGTACCGTCCAACACAAACAGCGGCGCGTCTTCAGACGGCACGACCTGCCGCCGAACCGCTTCCAACATCGCATGTTCGCGCGCGTCGGGTGCGGCGGTCAAAACCACCGCACGGCCGCCGTCAATCAGCCTTTGCACGATTTGCGCCGTGTTTTCAGACGGCCAGCATTTGAAAAACCAGCGCGACCCCGGATGCAGCAAAACATAATCCTGACCCGTCCAGCCCTGTTGCGCCAACTTCTGCCGCAACGACGCGCGGACGGCATCCGAAACCGCCATCCGCACGCGCCCCGATTCGGCAGCGGGCAGATTCAACGGCGAAAGCAGATGCAGATTGCGCTCGACGACATGCACGCCTTCCCGCTGCCGCAAGACCGAAGTGTGCATCCGCCGCCAAAACCCGTTGCCGCCGCGTGCGCGAGGATACGCCAACCGTACGGGCGCGCCGCTGAAAACCGCCGCCAAGCCTGCCCGCCAACGGTCGGAATAATTCAAAACCACATCGTAGCCTTGGGCGCGTATCTCGCGCAGCAGCGCATACTCCTGCCGCAACTGATACCCGACACCCTGCTTCTTCCAATTCCTATCCACTGTCAAAACACGGCGGATAAGCGGATTATCGGCAACAATGTCTTCCATACCCTTGTACACCAGCATATCGACCGCGCAATCGGGTTCGGCCTGTTTCAAAGCATCGGCGGCGGCAGTGGCCAGCAAAATATCGCCGTGGTGCATAAGTTGGATGATCAGGATGGTTTCAGACGGCATAATCGGATAAGCATCGGATAAAAGGGCGTGCAGATTACCGCCGACCTGCCGTCCGGTCAAATACGGCACAATTTCCTGCCGACACACCGCCCGTATACCTGCCTGCCCGCACCCATGAAAGAGTGCTACAATCCGCCCCTTCACTCCGCAATCCGACCGCCCGACAAAACCGCCATGAAACGACCTGCCGCCCTAATGTTGTTGCTTGCCCTCAGCCTGCCCGCCACCGCTGCCGATACGCCGAATAGCGATTCAGACGGCCAAAACGAAGCGGACAAGCCAACACTTATCGAACGGGTAAAGTCGAAATTAAGTCCAAAAAGCGACGAAACCGCCTCCGCCCTCAAGCAAAAATATCCGGTACGCATCGAGGCGCAGCCGGCCGACGTGAAAGAAATGCTGCAGGAACACCTGCCGCTGATTACGCAGCAATTGGAAGAAGAACTGGATGCCGAACAGATGGAATTTCTGGCGGAAGAAGCCCCCGAACAAGTGCTGACAATGCTGAAAACCAAAGGCTACTTCAACGGCAAAGTAACCGTAAGCCGCAAAGGCATAGGCTATCTGGTAAGCGTAGACAGCGGGCCGCAAACCCAAATCGACAACGTCAGCGTCGCCATTTTGGGCGATGTGCTGCAAGACGAAAATTTGGGCGCGTATTACCGTTCGGCGATGGAAAACTGGAGCCTGCCGGTGGGCGCGACATTCAGCCAAGAAGAATGGAGCGGCAGCAAAAGTTCGGTTTTGTCGGCAGTACGACGGAAAAAATACCCGCTGGCCGAGTTTTCCTCCACCCAAGCCACGGTAGACCCGACCAAACATCAGGCCGATTTGTCGGTATCGGTGGACAGCGGGCGGCCGATTTACTTCGGCGAATTTGAAATCAGCGGCAACAAACGCTATCCCGCCGGCGTCGTGCGCGGACTGGCGCAGTTCGACACAGGCTCGCCCTACGATTTGGACAAACTGCTCGACTACCAACAGGCTTTGGAGCAGGACAACCACTATTCCGGCGCGTCCGTGCAGGCCGATTTCGACCGTCTGGAAGGCGACCGCGTGCCGGTAAAAGTAACCGTGTCGGAAATGAAAAAGCACAAGCTCGAACTCGGCCTCAGCTACGATTCCGAATACGGTTTGGGCGGCAAGTTCGGTTACGACTACTACAACCTGTTCAATAAAGGCTACACCGGCTCCTTCGTCGCCTCCGGCGACAAATACGAACAAACCGTGGCACTGGGCGTCAGCCAGCCGCGCCAAAACAACGGCCACTACTGGACAAGCTCGCTCGCCTACAACCGCAAAACCACGCAGAAACTGGAAACCGAAACCTGGACGGCCGGTGTGTGGTATGTGCGCGACCGCAACAACATCGAATCGCGGCTCGGCATCGAATATGTCGGCGACCAGGCCAAAATTCCCGAAGCCAAAGTGGATTTAGGACACTCCTATGCCACCATGCTGACGGCCTCATGGAAAAAACAGAGCATCGAAACCCAAATGCGGCCGGAAAACGGCTACTACCTCGATGTCAAAGGCGGCACCACACTGGGCAAACTGCTGTCTTCATCCTCCATGCAGCGCATACTCGGCAGCGCGGGCTATTACTTCACGCCGGAAAACAAAAAAATCGGCACCTTCGTCGCGCGCGGGCAAATCGGCTTCGTCAATGCGGGCGAAAGTAACGACGTACCTTCCGCCCTGCGTTTCCGCACCGGCGGCGCAACCTCCGTGCGCGGCTACGAACTCGACAGCATCGGCATCAAAGGCCCGTCCGGCGCGGTGCTGCCCGACCGCGCCCTCGCCGTGGCCAGCGTGGAATACCAATATCCGATCAACAGAAGTTTTTCCGCCGCCATTTTCCACGACATGGGCGATGCGGCGCACAGTTTCAAAAACATGACACTCAAACACGGCACGGGCATCGGCGTCCGCTGGTTCAGCCCCGTCGCACCGTTTTCGTTCGACATCGCCTACGGACATCAGGACAAACGCATCCGTTGGCACATCAGCTTAGGGACACGTTTCTAAATGACCGCACAGGAAGATATGCAGAGGCCGTCTGAAAACGGCGCGCCCGACAATAAAAGGCCGTCTGAAAAAACACGCGCGGGCAAATCCCCCGCCCGCCGGCTGTTGAAAACCGTTCTGTGGTCGTCCGTCCTGCTGTCGGCTTCGTCGGCCGGCTTTTTATATTGGCTCGCGGCCACCGAATCCGGCCTGCGCTTCGGCCTGTACACACTGCCCGAACTGGGCGGCGTGAAAATCAGCAGCAAAACCCTCAAAGGCACACTGTGGCACGGCTTCAGCGGCGAAGACTGGCGCATCGAAACCCCCTCCGCGGATTTGACCGTTTCCGGCCTCGGCCTGCAATGGCAGCCGCAGGAACTCTTTTCAGACGGCCTCCTCCACATCCGGCACCTGTCCGTCGGCGACCTCCACATCACCGCCAAACCGACACCGCCCAAAGAAGAACACCCGGCCAAACTGCCCGAAAGCATCAGCCTGCCGCTGGCTGTGAAACTGGACAAACTGAGCGTCGGCAAAATCAGCAGCGGCAAAGCGGGCAACACCTTCCTGCTCCGTGCGGAAGCCGCCTACGACTACGACCACAAACGGCACAAACTGATTCTGAACAGCCTGCAAACCCCATGGAGCAGCACGGGCGGCGAACTGGAAATTCAGACGGCCTCACCCTTTGCCCTGCAAGGCAGCATACGCGGCGGTGCGGAACTCGAAGGCATCGCGGGCGGCGGAGAAATCCTCTTATCGGGCGACTTGCGCCGAACCGCCTTCAAAGCCGATTTGGCCGGCGGCAAAGTCAGCCTCAAAGCCGAAGGCCTGGTCGGCCCGTTTGAAAACAGCCTCGACGAACAAATCGACCATATCCTGATTAAAGGCCACGCGCTGAATCTGGCCGAGTTCGTCCCCTCCGCCCCGCAGACCGACCTCGACTTCGACGCCACCATCGTCCCCTCGCCGCAAAAAGGGCTGGCACTGGAAGGCTCCATCGACCTGACCAACAGCCTGGCCGCGCCTGCCGACCAAAACGGCATCCCCGTCCGCAGCATACTGGGCGAGTTCACCGTCGGCGACAGCGGGATACTCAAAGTACACGACGTAACTGCCACCCTGCTGGAAGAAGGCGCGCTGATACTCGGCGGCGAAACCGATACCGACAAAAACACCTTCGCACTCGAAGCCATACTGAAAAACGCATCCCTGTCCGACTTCGTCAGCCAGAAATACGACGACGTATTCGAAGGCAGCCTGCTCCTGAACGGCACCTACCGCGAACCGCAGGCCAAATGGGATATCCGCGGCAACCGCGCCAGTTCCACCGGCGAACTGGCGATTGCCAACGACACGGCCAACAGCCAACGCAGCCTCAACATCATCAAAGCCTCCCTGCTGCCTAAAGACGGCGGCGGATTAGACATCAAAGGCAAACTGGAGCTGTTCAACGACCGCCTGCTCGAAGCCGAAGTCAGCAGCAAAAACTTCAATCCCGGCAAACTGCACCCCGACTTTCCCGTCGGCAGCATCAACGGCGACATCAAACTGAACGGCGTGCTGGCCGAAGAAAAATTCAGCGGCAAAATGCAGTTCGGCAACAGCGTGCTGTCCGGCGCAGTATTGAGTGGCAATGCCGACGTGCTTTATGAAAAACAACATCTTGCACGTGCAGCAGCCGATATCCGCCTGGGCAGAAACCGCGTCAAAACCGACGGCAGCTTCGGCAAGGAGGGAGACCGCCTCAACCTCGACATCAACGCACCCGAATTGGACAAATTCGGCTTCGGTCTCGGCGGCGCGCTGACGGCGAAAGGCTTCCTCGCGGGCGAACCGAAAAGCATCTCCGCCGACCTTTCCGGCAGCGTGCGCAACCTGCGCGTCAAACAGGCGGTCAATATCCGCGAACTCGACTTCAAAGCCGCCGCCTCACCCGACTACAGCCGTCCGCTCAACCTGCAAATCAACGGCCGCGAACTGGTCATCCCGGGCAGCTCGGGCGAATCCACGCGCATCGACGCCGTCAACGCCGCCGTATCGGGCACCGGCATGCGCCACAGCATCCGCAGCAGCGGCAGCATGGCGATGGGCGGCAAAAACTACAAACTCGATTTGGAAGCCGACGGCGGGCTGGACAAAGAAAACCGCTGGAAGGGCACAGTCGGCAGGCTGGACTTGAGCGGCGGCTTCAACCTGAAACTGCAAAACCGCATGAGCTTGGAAGCAGGTGCGGAACGCGTGGCCTTGGGCGCGGCGCAGTGGTCGGCGATGGGAGGCCGTCTGAATCTGAACAGCTTCGTGTGGGACAAGAAAAACGGCCTGACCAGCAAAGGGACGGCAGCCAATCTGAACGTGGCCGAACTGGAGAGCTTCTTCAAAATGCCCGTAGAACACAATCTGGTGCTGTCCGCCGACTGGGATTTGGCGTACAGCCAAAACGCACGCGGCTTTCTCAACGTGCGCCAACAAAGCGGCGACATCATCCTGCCCTACCGCAAACAAGCCCTGGTGCTGAACGGCCTGACCCTGCAGACCCGTTTCCAAAACGGTCGCATCGACAATCAAATCAACGGTAAAACGCGCTACGGCAACATTAGCGGCAACGTCGGCATCAGCCAGCAATTCGGCCATTCCATCATGCAGGCTCCCATCAGCGGCAACCTGAAAATCGACATTCCCGACCTGGCCGCGCTGAAAAACCTGATGCCGATCGGCCAAAGCATAAGCGGCTCCCTGAATGCCGAAGCGACCATCGGCGGACGGGTGGGCGAACCGCAACTCGGCGGCAGCCTCAACGGCGACAACCTGTATTACGTCAACCGCGACCTGGGCGTGATTCTGGACAACGGCAGCCTGCGTTCCCGCCTCAGCGGCCAGCAATGGCAGATACAGTCGCTGCTCTTCAAGCGCGGCAACGGCAACATCAACCTGTCGGGTACCGTCGGCTGGGGCGGCGGCGTGCCGGCAGTGGACGTGAATGCCGTGCTCGACAAATACGGCATCCTCGACAAACCCCGCCGCCGTCTGACCGCCAGCGGCAACACCCGCCTGCATTATGACGATAAAAACGGCATCATCCTCGGCGGCAGCCTGAAAGTGGACGAAGGCAACTTCGGCTTCCAAAAATCCGGCATGCCCGAATTGGATGACGACGTTGTGGTGTTGGGCGAACCGAAAAAAGAAACCCGCGATTCCGTTCCGTTCAGCATGGACATCGACCTGGATTTGAACGACAAAGTCTTCTTCCGCGGCGAAGGCGTGGACGTTACCCTCGGAGGCCGTCTGAAACTGACCGCCCAACCCAAACAAGACATTCAGGCCGTCGGCACGGTTGCCGTCGTGAAAGGCAAATACAAAGCCTACGGTCAGGATTTGAACATCACCAAAGGCACCGTGTCCTTCGTCGGCCCGCTGTCGCGGCCGAACCTCAACATCCGCGCCGTGCGCAACCTGTCGCCCGTGGGCGCGGGGGTGGAAGTGTTGGGCAACTTGGAAAACCCGCGCGTTACCCTCGTTACCAACGAACCGATGAGCGAAAAAGACAAACTCTCCTGGCTGATTCTGAACCGCGCCAGCAGCGGCAGCGACGGCGACGAAGCCGCTTTAAGCACGGCCGCCAGTGCCTTCCTGGCCGGCAAGCTCAACGACCGCATCGGCTTGGTGGACGACTTCGGCCTCACCAGCAAGCGCAGCCGCAACGCGCAAACGGGCGAACTCAACCCGGCCGAGCAGGTTTTGACCGTCGGCAAACAGCTTTCAAGCGAACTTTATCTCGGCTATGAATTCGGTCTGACCAGTGCCAGCCAGACTGTGAAGCTGGTATACCAACTGACTCGGACCATCCAGGCCATCGTCCGTGTCGGTTCGCAATCTTCGGGCGGCGAAATCAAATACGTCATCCGTTTCGATTAAAGGCCGTTGGGCATAGGGGCCGTCTGAAAACTTTTCAGACGGCCTCCCAACATATCCGTTGCCGCTGCCGATAATGTCGCCATTCAAACCTAACCCAAACAAAGCGGCGGCATAGGAAGTCATGCCGCTATATCATGCAATACGCAAATAGGCCGAGACCTTTGCAAAATCCCCCCC
>NZ_FOPS01000012.1 GCF_900113545.1 Neisseria elongata subsp. elongata
TTAAGCGATGATAGAAGAAACCACGCCCGCACCTACGGTACGACCGCCTTCGCGAATCGCAAAGCGCAGACCTTCTTCCATAGCGATAGGTGCAATCAGTTCTACAGTGATGGCCACGTTCTCACCAGGCATAACCATTTCTACACCTTCTTCCAAAGTAACCGCACCGGTTACGTCGGTAGTACGGAAGTAGAATTGTGGACGGTAGTTAGCGAAGAACGGAGTATGACGACCACCCTCTTCTTTGCTCAATACGTAAACTTCTGCTTTGAATTTGGTGTGAGGAGTGATGGTACCCGGTTTAGCCAATACTTGACCGCGTTCCACTTCTTCACGTTTGGTACCGCGCAGCAATACGCCTACGTTGTCACCTGCTTGACCTTCGTCCAGCAGTTTGCGGAACATTTCAACACCGGTACAAGTGGTTTTTTGGGTTTCTTTCAGACCTACGATTTCGATCTCGTCACCGACGTGGATGATACCGCGCTCTACACGACCGGTTACTACTGTACCACGGCCGGAGATAGAGAATACGTCTTCGATAGGCAACAGGAACGGTTTGTCCACGGCACGCTCAGGTGTCGGGATGTAGCTGTCCAATGCAGCAGCCAGTTCGAAGATTTTTTCTTCGTAAGCTGCGTCGCCTTCCAAGGCTTTCAGTGCGGAACCTTGTACGATCGGGCAGTCGTCGCCTGGGAAGTCGTAGCTTGACAGCAAGTCACGGATTTCCATTTCAACCAGTTCCAACAGCTCGGCATCGTCAACCATGTCGCATTTGTTCATGAACACGATGATGTAAGGTACGCCTACTTGGCGGGCCAACAGGATGTGTTCGCGGGTTTGCGGCATAGGACCGTCAGCAGCGGAACATACCAGGATTGCGCCGTCCATTTGTGCGGCACCGGTAATCATGTTTTTAACGTAGTCGGCGTGGCCCGGGCAGTCTACGTGTGCGTAGTGGCGGTTTTCGGTTTCGTATTCTACGTGTGAGGTATTAATGGTAATACCGCGAGCTTTTTCTTCGGGAGCGTTGTCGATTTGGTCGTAAGCTTTTGCAGCACCACCGAATTTTTTAGCCAAAATAGTAGTCAAAGCAGCTGTCAGAGTGGTTTTACCATGGTCAACGTGACCGATGGTGCCAACGTTTACGTGCGGTTTGCTACGTTCAAATTTTTCCTTTGCCATGGCAAATTTCCTATCTCAAATTACTAAATAAACGGGTATTTGGTGCCCATGGGCAGATTTGAACTGCCGGCCTCTCCCTTACCAAGGGAGTGCTCTACCCCTGAGCTACATGGGCCAAGATTATTGGAGCGGGTGAAGGGAATCGAACCCTCACCGTAAGCTTGGAAGGCTTCTGCTCTACCATTGAGCTACACCCGCAGACTTACTGCATCAATGCTCCAACATATTGGAATTTGGTGGTGGGAGAAGGATTCGAACCTTCGAAGCTTTCGCAACAGATTTACAGTCTGCCCCCTTTGACCGCTCGGGAATCCCACCAAAGAGATTGAACATCTTACTTAAACCTCAAAACCTTGTCAAACAAAATACGGTTAAAAAGATAAATTTTAACACAACCAATTGTTTTATAATTTTATTTTTCTTCTACGATGCGGATGTATTTTGCATACAACTCATCATGTGTTTCAGGATGTTCTTCATCAATCAATATGCAATCGACAGGGCATACCTGTTGGCATTGCGGCTCATCATAATGCCCAACGCATTGTGTGCACAAATTGGGGTTGATTTCGTAGATTTCCTCACCTTGGGAAATTGCGTCGTTTGGACATTCCGGTTCACAGACATCACAATTGATGCAGTCGTCCGTAATAAAGAGGGCCATAATTCAAAGTCCTTCTCAGATGCGGTATGGTTAAAATTATCGGGCGCGGATTATAGCACAACTTCTCTAGACGATTGTTTTCTTTATATTTATGAATAGTTATCATTTTTTAAACGCTTACCTTCCGAAGCAATACGAAACGGCTTAAGCCGGACCGTCCATCCCGGTAGTGTTCCAGCCAATCCGGATATTCGGGCAAAGAGCCTGCTTCGATATAGACAAATGCGTTTTCTTTGAGGCATTCCCTCAGCTGAGGGAATAAATCCTGCCACTGCGTCCAGTTGAACGGAGGATCAAGAAACACGACATCAAAAAGTTTATTCGTCGCCTGTAAAAAAACGGCAGCTGATTGCTGATGCAACGTTATTTTTTCTTGCCATCCAAATTGGTGGATATGTTTTTGCAAATTCTGAAACGTATTTCTATTTATTTCCACCATAGCTACTTCGGCAGCATTGCGTGAAGCAGCCTCAAAACCTAACGCACCGCTGCCGGCAAACAAATCCAATACTTTTAGCCCGGTTAAGTCCTGCCCCATCCAATTAAACAGCCGTTCACGAACGCTATCGGGAGTCGGACGCAATCCGTCGGCTGAAGAGAAAGTCAGCCTGCGACCTCTGCATTGCCCGCCGATGATACGTACTTGATTATTATGTTTATCGTGTTTATTGCTTGCCATTTTCACATATGAAGGCCGTCTGAAAGTTTTTCAGACGGCATTTGTTATTGATTCGGAAATAATTATACCTGCAAAGGCCGTCTGAAAATCAGAATATGGATTTTCAGACGGCCTTTTCTCTTTTAAACCAATCTAATCTTACTCTTTCGGTGCAGGCGGTTCAATCTGCTCTTTCCAGCCGCATTCTTTTTGCGGGCAGACTTTTTCCACGCCCCAGCGTTTGGTGGTTTTGATGGTCAAAACCGGCCAATGGCAGTTCGGACATTCTTCGGCGACGGGCGGGTTCCAAGTGGCATAGTTGCAGTCGGGATAGGTGCTGCAACTGTAAAACAGTTTGCCGTAGCGGGATTTTCGCTCGACGAGGTTGCCTTTTTTGCATTGCGGGCATTGGACGCCGGTGTCTTTAGGTTTTTCTAACGGCTCGACGTGTTTGCATTTGGGGTAGTTGGCGCAGCCGATGAATTTGCTGCCGGTGCGGCTGTATTTGTACACCAGCCGTCCGCCGCATTTAGGGCATTCGCGTCCGTCGAGTTCGGCTTGCTCGGCTTCGGCTTTGGCAATGCGCTCGGCGGCCTCTTCGGCGGTTTCGTTGACGTTGCGGGTGTAGCTGCACTCGGGATAGCCGGCGCAGGCAACGAAGCGGCCCATTTTGCCGAACTTGATTTGCAGTTTGTGTTCGCCGCATTTGGGGCAGGTTTCGTCGAGTTCCTGCGTGGTGAATTTGGCGCGTTCGATGCCTTCTTTTTCTTCCACTTGCTTGATGAACGGTTTCCAGAATTTGTCCATCACAGGAATCCAGCGGCGTTTGCCGTCGGCGATTTCGTCGAGCTGGTCTTCGAGTTTGGCGGTGAAGTGGTAATCGACGTATTGGGCGAAATGTTCGGTCAGGAATTTGTTGACGATGTCGCCTGTGTCGGTGGGCATGAAGCGTTTTTGCTCAAGGGTAACGTATTCGCGGTCTTTGAGCGTGGAGATGATGCTGGCGTAGGTCGATGGGCGACCGATGCCGTATTCTTCGAGGGCTTTAACCAGCGTGGCTTCGTTGTAGCGCGGCGGCGGGGTGGTGAAGTGTTGTTCGCCGTAGAGTTTGTCCACGGGCAATTTGTCGCCTTCGCTCATTTCGGGCAGTTTTTTGCTGTCTTCGCCTTCTTCATCGTCGCTGCTTTCTTCGTAAACGCTGAGGAAGCCTGCGAAGGTTTGCACTTGTCCGGTTACGCGGAATACGCCTTTGCCGACGGTAATATCAACGGTGGTTTGGTCGAATTTGGCGGGCGTCATCTGACAGGCAACGGTGCGCTGCCAAATCATTTGATAGAGTTTGAACTGGTCTGCGCTCAGGAAAGGTTTGACGCTTTCGGGCGTGCGGTACACGGAAGTCGGACGGATGGCTTCGTGCGCTTCTTGGGCGTTTTTGGATTTGGTTTTGTATTGTTTGGCGGCACTCGGCAGATATTCTTTGCCGATTTTGTTTTCGATGTAATGGCGGATTTCGGTTAACGCTTCATCGGCCAAATTCACGCTGTCGGTACGCATATAGGTAATCAGACCGATGGCGCCCTGCCCTACGTCTATACCTTCGTAAAGCTGCTGGGCGGTACGCATGGTGCGGTCGGTGGTGAAGCCGAGTTTGCGCACGGCATCCTGCTGCATGGTGGATGTGGTGAACGGCGCGGCAGGATTGCGGCTGCGCTTTTTCTTTTCGATGGCGGTAACGACTGCCTCTTTGCCTTCAAGTTCTTTCAGCACGTCGGCTTGCGCGGCTTCGTTCGGCAGGTCGAATTGTTCGAGTTTCGCGCCGTTGTATTGGGCGAGTTTGGCGGTGAACTTGCTGCGGCCTTTGTGGCTGTCGAGATGCACCGTCCAATATTCCTGCGCTTCAAAGGCGCGGATTTCGTTTTCGCGTTCGCAAATCAGGCGCAGTGCTGGGCTTTGCACACGACCCGCACTCAAACCGCGGCGGATTTTTTTCCACAACAACGGCGAGAGGTTGAAACCGACCAGATAGTCCAAAGCGCGGCGGGCTTGTTGCGCATCCACCAAATCCATTTCGATTTCGCGCGGGTTGGCGACGGCGTCGAGCACGGCGTTTTTGGTGATTTCGTGGAACACGACACGCTGCGGCTTGATGTTTTTCAGGCCGCGTTTGGTTTTGAGGATTTCATAAAGATGCCATGAGATGGCTTCGCCTTCCCTATCCGGGTCGGTTGCGAGGTAGATGTTTTCGGCTTCTTTGGCTCCGGCGACAATCGCATCGACGTGTTTGGCGTTGCGTTTGATCAGCTCGTATTTCATGGCGAAGTCGTGTTCGGGATCGACGGCACCGTTTTTGGGGATAAGGTCGCGGACGTGGCCGTAGGAGGCCAGAATTTCGAAATCGCCGCCAAGGTATTTTTTCAGGGTTTTGGCTTTGGACGGTGATTCGACGATTAAGAGGTTTTTCGCCATTGTCTGTTCTCTTTTAATGTATTGGATTTTATATTTCAGACGGCCTCTGCCGTATCGGGAGGCCGTCTGAAAGTTATGAAATGTGTTTGGATTTTGTGTTGCGCCGTAGCGCGGCGGCCGTTTTCAGACGGCCTCAATGCATGGTGGCTTCGCCGTGCAGCGCGGCCATCAGGTCGTCGCCCACCAATACGGGCAGTTCGGATTTCTGCGCCCACAACACCAGCAAGCTCATCACTTTGGCCATATCGACGGTAATGTCTTCGGCGGGCATGAACATCAGGGCGTTGATGACGAACTCGCGTTGTCCGGCATCCAGCGCGCCGGCCTGTTCGAGGTAGTGCAGCAGGCCGCGCACTTCCATCGGCAGCCTGTCGCTTTCCTCCGCCCAATAAACGCGCATGGCGGTGCCGCTTTGTTCGGCAACTTCCCATTGCGATGCTTCGTTCAATACGTCGATCAGCATCAGCAGTTTGTGTATGTCGGCCTCGTCGAAGCCCACTTCTTCCAAAACGTGCCCCAAATCGCCGCCCGAAGGGCAGGAGTCGAAGTCTTGGAAGTGTTCGATTAAGAAGGCTATCAATTCCACCATTTTTTATTCCTTGTCCGGCCGCGTTTTCAGACGGCCTGTTTATCCGATGCGTTGGTAACGCCCGCCCGGCATGGCGGCAACGAGTCCGCCCAGTTCCAATTCCAACAGGGCGGCGTAAATGTCGGCCGCGTTTTTGTCCAGCTGTTCGGCCAAAGTGTCGGGATGTATGGGGCCGTAGCCCATTTTCTCAAGAAGGGCGGCGGCATCGTTTGAGGCCGTCGCTGGGGAAGGTGGGCTTTCAGACGGCCTGTATTCTTTGTTTTCAACGACTTCTTCCCGCCTGCCGTCCGTTTCTGCCGCAGGGCTGACGGAAATTTTCCGCCGTACGGGCGTTTCCTTATATATAGAATATGATGAAGCGGCACTTTCTGGCAACAGTTGCGGGCATTCCTGCAGGATGTCTTCCAGCGATTCGGTCAGTTTCGCGCCTTCTTTAATCAACTTGTGGCAGCCTTTGCTGTGCGGGTTGTCTATCGAGCCGGGAACGGCCAGCACCTCGCGCCCCATTTCGCCCGCCAGCCGCGCGGTAATCAGCGAACCAGATTCCAAGGCGGCTTCAACGACCAATACGGCCTGCGAGAGTGCGGCTATCAGGCGGTTGCGGCGCGGGAAGTTGCCCGCCAGCGGGCGGGTTCCGAGCGGGAATTCGGATACGATCGCGCCTTTTTCGCCGAGTTCGTAGGCCAGTTCGCGGTTGGACGACGGGTAGATGCGGTCTATACCCGTCCCCCAAAAGGCCACGGTGCCGCCGCCGGCCGCCAATGCGCCGCGATGGGCGGCCGCATCAATGCCGGCGGCCATGCCCGAAACGACGGGAATCCCGAGCTCGGACAGGCTGCGGCCGAAATCATGGGCGATACGCAGTGCCTGCGGGGTGGCGTGGCGGCTGCCGACTATGGCCACGGACGGGCGGTGCAGCAGTCCGATGTTGCCGCGGACGAACAGCATCGGCGGCGGGGTGATGCCTTCGGACAGCATGGTGGGAAAGTCTTCGTCGCACAACAGCAGCAGGCGGCAGTTTTCCTGTTCCGACCATTTTTCGGCGGCTTCGGCGGCCTGTTCGGCTTCTCCGCGCCGGTTTGCCCATGCTTCCTGCGCGGCTTTGCGCACCAGTACCTGCCGTACGGCTTCGGCATCTGCCTGCCACGCGGCGGTGGCCGTGCCGAAATGGCGGATAAACTGCAGGAAGGTTTCCGCGCCGATGTGTGGCATCAGTGCCAGCCGCAGCCAGTAATGGCGTTCTTGTCCGTCTGTCATGCTGTTTTTCCATTCGCGTAATGTGGGCGCGGTTATGGCATATTTTGCCGCCGTTGGCAACGGGAAAGGCCGTCTGAAAAACGGCTTTTGCCCTTTTCAGACGGCCTCCTTTACCTGTTTGCTCAGGCTTCGCCTTCGTGTTCGCTCAAAAAGCCGCCGCTTTGGCGCGACCACAGTTTGGCATACAGTCCGTTTTGCGCAAGAAGTTCGGCATGGGTGCCTTGTTCGACGATGTGGCCTTTGTCCAAAACGATGAGTCTGTCCATGGCGGCGATGGTGGACAGGCGGTGGGCGATGGCAATCACGGTTTTGCCGTCCATCATTTTATCAAGGCTTTCCTGAATCGCGGCTTCCACTTCGGAATCCAGCGCGCTGGTGGCTTCGTCGAGCAACAGAATCGGCGCGTCTTTCAGCATGACGCGGGCGATGGCGATGCGCTGGCGTTGGCCGCCGGAGAGTTTCACGCCGCGTTCGCCGACGTGCGCGTCGTAGCCGCGCCGCCCTTTGGCATCGGAAAGGTTGGGGATGAAGTCGGCGGCTTCGGCGCGTTCGGCGGCCTGCATCATTTCTTCGTCCGTCGCGTTCGGGCGGCCGTAAACGATGTTGTCGCGCACGGAGCGGTGCAGCAGGCTGGTATCCTGCGTCACCAATCCGATTTGGGCGCGCAGGCTTTCTTGGGTAACGTCGCCGACGTTTTGGCCGTCGATGGAAATGGTGCCGTTTTGCGGTTCGTAAAAGCGCAGGAGCAGATTGACGATGGTGGACTTGCCCGCGCCGCTGCGGCCGATTAAGCCGACTTTTTCGCCCGGGCGGATGGTCAGGTTGAAATCCTGCAGCAGCGGTTTGCCCGCTTCGTAGGAAAAATCCACTTTGTCGAATTTGATTTCGCCGCGTACCACTTTCAGCGGCGGCGCGTTCGGTTTGTCCAAGATGGTTTGTGGTTTGGACAGGGTGGCCATGCCGTCGCTGACAGTGCCGATGTTTTCAAACAACCGTGCCGATTCCCACATGATGTATTGCGACAGGCCGTTCACGCGCAACGCCATGGCCGTGGCGGTAGCCACCGCGCCCACGCCGACCTGCCCCTGATGCCACAGCCAGATGCCCAGCGCGGCGGTGCTCAGCGTGAGCGACGTGTTCACCAGAAAACTGCAGGTGTGCAGCATGGTGGCCAGACGCATCTGGGCATGAACGGTTACCATGAATTCTTCCATCGACTGCTTGGCATAAGCCGCTTCGCGCGCGCCGTGGGAAAAAAGTTTAACGGTGGTGATGTTGGAATAGGCATCGGTGATGCGGCCGGTCATCAGCGAGCGGGCATCGGCCTGCGCGGCGGCGGTTCTGCCCAATTTGGGAATCAGGAAACGCATCACCAAGGCAAAGCCGATTATCCAGCCGATAAACGGCAGCAGCAGCCAGCTGTCGAGCGTCGCCAGTATCACGCCCGACGTGATGAAGTACACCAGCACATAAGTTACCATGTCGGCCAGGGTCATCACCACGTCGCGCAGCGAGAGCGCGGTCTGCATCACTTTGGCCGATACGCGTCCGGCAAATTCGTCCTGATAAAAACCCAGCGACTGCCCCAGCATCAGGCGGTGGAAATTCCAGCGCAGGCGCATGGGGAACACGCCTTGCAGGGTTTGCAGGCGCACGTTGGACGCGATGAATATCCAGCAGATGGAGAACAGCATCATCAAGGCCATGCCCGCCAATGCCCAACCTTTTTCGGCAAACAGCGTTTCGGGCGTGTATCTGCCCAGCCAGTCCACCACCTTGCCCATAAACTGAAACAGCAGGGCTTCCATGATGCCGATGCCCGCCGTCATCACCGCCAGCACGGCAATCCATTTGCGCACGCCGTCCATGCCCGACCAAACAAACGGCAGCAACCCTTTTTTCGGCGACAGCGGCACGGCCTCGGGATACGCTTCGACCCGGCTTTCAAACCAGTTGAAAATCTTGTTAATCATTTTATTGTGCTTCGATAAGTTTTCAGACGGCCGATAGCAAGACAAAGGCCGTCTGAAAGCATTTGTTGGAAAAGGCGGATTTTACGGGAAAAGGCACGGCGGAAAAAGCGCGGTATGGGAAAAGCGGTGTTTACGATCGGGAAAAGCCGTCCGAACAGTTTTCAGACGGCCTGCCGCAGCAAGGGCCGCTTAAGCAGCCCTATCCGTCCTGCTTTACCGCTCAACCCCCGTCAAACGGATACGCCGGTTTCGGTTTGGTGATAGGCAACGAAAATCAGCCGTAAAGAACAAAAAGGCCGTCTGAAAACGGAGAACCCTGTTTTCAGACGGCCTTTCCATCATTCAACCCTACCTTATTCGGGACGCATTTGCGGGAACAAAATCACGTCGCGAATGGTTTGCGAATCAGTCAGCAGCATCACCAGACGGTCGATACCGATGCCGCAACCGCCTGTCGGCGGCAGGCCGAATTCCATCGCGCGGATGTAGTCGGCGTCGTAGTGCATGGCTTCGTCGTCGCCCGCATCTTTTTGCGCCACTTGCGATTTGAAGCGTTCGGCTTGGTCTTCGGGGTCGTTCAACTCGGAATAGCCGTTTGCCAGCTCGCGACCGACAACGAACAATTCGAAACGTTCGGTCAGACCTTGTTTCGTATCCGAAGCGCGTGCCAACGGGGAAACTTCGACCGGGTAATCGACGATGAAGGTCGGGTTCCACAATTTGCTCTCAGCGCAACCTTCAAACAGGGCGAGTTGCAGGCTGCCGATGCCGGGGGACGGCGGCAGGCTTTCGCCGTGTTTGACGATTTCTTTTTTCAGCCACTCCGCATCATTCAACTGCTCGTCGGTGTAGTGCGGATTGTATTTTTTGATGGCTTCGAGAATGGTCAGGCGTTCAAACGGGCTTTCCAAATCGACTTCTTTACCGTTGTAGCTGATTTTCGCCGTGCCGTTTACCGTGCGCGATGCGTTGCGGATGATGTCTTCCGCCATCTGCATCATGCGTTCGTAGTCGGAGAAGGCTTCGTAGAATTCGATCATGGTGAATTCGGGGTTGTGGCGAACGGACATGCCTTCGTTGCGGAAGCTGCGGTTGATTTCAAACACGCGCTCCAAACCGCCGACCACCAGGCGTTTCAGATACAGCTCGGGGGCGATGCGCAGATACAGCGGGATGTCCAAAGCGTTGTGGTGGGTAACGAAAGGCTTCGCCGTCGCGCCGCCCGGAATCGGGTGCATCATCGGGGTTTCGACTTCGAGATAATGCTCGTTCACCATGAAATTGCGCACAGATTGGATGATTTGGCTGCGTTTGATAAACGTATTACGCGATTCTTCGTTGGCAATCAAATCGACGTAGCGTTGACGGTATTTGGTTTCCTGATCGCTCAAGCCTTTGTGTTTGTCGGGCAGCGGGCGCAGGGATTTGGACAGCAGGCGGATGTCGGACACGCGCACGGTCAATTCGCCGTGGTTGGTTTTGAACAAAGTGCCTTCCGCGCCGACGATGTCGCCCAAGTCCCAATGGTTGAAATCGTCCAAAACCTCCTGACTCACGCCTTTGTTGTTCAGATAAAGCTGGATTTGACCGGTCACGTCTTGAATGGTGGCAAAGCTCGCCTTGCCCATTTGACGCTTGAGCATCATGCGGCCGGCAATTTTGACGGGGACGGCTTGCGGGTCGAGTTCTTCTTTGCCGATTTCGCCGTATTGGGCGTGCAAATCAGCGGCAAAGCTGTCGCGTTTGAAGTCGTTGGGATAGGCAATGCGCTGTTGGCGGATGTTGTGCAGTTTTTCACGGCGCAGGGCGATGATTTGGTTTTCGTCCAACTGCGGCTCGGTTTGGTGAGTGTTTTGTTCGCTCATTTGGTTTACCTGATAAAAAACAGGCAGTTGAATCTGCCCGATAGGAATGGTGCAAACGGCGGATTCTACGCTGTTTCGGCTGTTTGTGAAAGCAAAGGCCGTCTGAAAAGGCAGGATATGCTTTCAGACGGCCTTTTGCGGTGCGGCAGTCGGGTTTTCAGCGTATATCCGCCCAAGTCAGCCCGAAGCGTTGCAGGTATTTGCGCAGGCGGTCGCTGTCGTTGGCGGTGGCGCGTTCCAGCCGCGATACGTTAAACAGGGCGCGGCCGGCGGCGGCCATGTTGGGGTGGCGGCGGCATTCGGCGATGACGTGTTGCAGTTGGACGCGGTCGAACAGGTCGAGGGTTCCGGCATCGATTTTGGCGGGCAGGCCGTCTGAAAGCCGGTTTGCAAAAGGATTTTCCGCATCGTCCGCATCCGTTTCGTCCGCCCACAGCCATTTCAGACGGCCTATTTCGGCTTCAACCAATTCTGTCTGTATCCTGCCCTGCGGGGCAAGTGTGGCCAGGCGCATGATGCTGGCGGCAAGGTCGCGGAAATTGCCGCGCCATCGGGCTTCGCTTGAATGGGCGAAGGCAAGGTAGGCGGACAGTGCTTCTTTATTGAAACGGGTGGCACGGCCGAGTTCCTGCGAGGCGAGCGCGAGCTGGTGTTCGATGTTCGGCTCGATGTCTTCGCGGCGGTCGGCGAGCGCGGGCAGCGGGTAGTTCCAAATATTGATGCGGGCGAACAGGTCTTCGCGGAAGCGTCCGGCGCGGATTTCCCGCCGCAAATCGCGGTTGGTACCGGCAATCAGCTGGAAACTGCTTTGCACTTCCTTGTCGCTGCCGACGGGATAAAAATGTTTTTCTTCAATGGCTTTGAGCAACATGGCCTGCTCGTCCAAGCCCAATTCTCCGATTTCGTCCAAAAACAGCACGCCGCCGTCGGCGGTTTTCAAATAGCCTTCGCGCTTTTCCGCCGCGCCGGTAAACGCGCCTTTTTTGTGTCCGAACAGGGCGGAAGCCGCGCCGTCGCCGCGCAAGGTGGCGCAGTTCACATCGACAAACTCGCCTTTAATCAGATGGCGCGCCTTTTTCAATTCGAAAATCCTGCGTGCCAACATCGATTTGCCCGCGCCGGTAGGGCCGGAGAGCAGAATCGGCGACGGAGAATGGAGCGCGACTTGTTCAATTTCGGCAATCATGCGGTTGAAGGCGGCGTTTTGGGTGGAGATGCCGCTTTTCAGGTAGCGCACCGCATCATCGCGCACGGCGGCGAGGCGTTCGGCCAGCACATCGTAACGCGCCAAGTCCAAATCGATGATTTCATAACTGCCGACATCGCCTTTTCCCATGTTTCGCCTTTGATTTTTCGGCGGCGCAGTCTGCAACAGCACGCCGGGGATTTGACGCGATTCCACCAATAAAAACAGGCAGATTTGCGCAACGTGCGTACCCGTGGTGATGTGGGTAAGATAGGTTTCCTCTTCCGTATCAAACGCATAGCCTGCTGCCCAATCGTGTAGCTTGGTATAAACCTCGGAAAAATCCCACGGGTTTTCCAGCTCCATAGGCACGAGATTGACGGCGGTGTGCGGCGACACCTGCTGAATATCGGCTTTTACATGATCCGCCAGATCGCGGTATTTCTCCGAATAAAACAGCTCCATGCGGTCAAGATGGAAATCCTGACGCTGATTCATGGCAACGTTCGGCCGCCATTTCTGCCAACGCCCTTGCCCGAAACCGCTATCCAATACCGTGCCGAGAAAGCTGACGGCGACGTTTTTTCTACTATTCATTTTTCTACTTTTCTATATTTTAAGATATTTTTTAGCATTCTACCCCTTCCGCAGCAAAAGGCTACCTGAAAATATCTTCTTTTTATTTTCAATCAATTAAAAATAATTTTTGCCATTTTACTCATGCTTGGCACGGCTATTGCAATATGGTTTTCAGGCACCGGCAAATGCCGGAGGAATTACAGCCTACGAAGCTCGAGGTCGCGGGTTCGAATCCCGCCTCTGCCGCCAACGATGGCAGAGTAGCTCAGAGGATAGAGCGCGTAACAATTTCTCCACCTCTAGTTGCCGAAGTGCCCCCTACGGGCGGATGCCGGCAGGATTACATTGTCTGGAAACAGCGGGTTCGATTCCCGCCGCCGGAAACGGCGAAATCCTGCCAATCTAGCCGCCCACCTTTTTTCGCGGCATGGAAAAACAAATGCCTTCGAAACTACATTGGTCGCAGGTTCGAGTCCTGCCCCGCTCCAAACGGGTAGCTCAGTTGGGTAGAGCGGTGAGGCGTTTCCAAAAAAACTCGTTGTTTGCCATGCCGCCCCTTAATAAATATTTTCAGGTAGCCTGAAACAGGATGTTTGTTATGAACACTTGGCAAATCATCAGCGTCATCGTTTTTTCGACCATGATTTATCTGTCCTTCCAAAACAGCCGCAGCCGTAAACGCGAACAGGCTTGGCGGGAGCGGACTTTTCCCGAAGCGGAATGCCGTTTGATAAAGGAAGGCAGCCGTTACGACATCATGCTTTCAGACGGCCGCGCCTTCGGCCAAGCCGAAATCCTCGGCACGGCACAGGGCAAAGAAGCGGAGTTTCTGTTCGGCTATGGGAACATGCTTGTTTTGAGGCTTTCAGACGGCCGCAAGGCCTATGTGCGGCAGTTCTGCGTCCGCTGCATGATTGAAAGCGAAAGGCCGTCTGAAAGCGCGGCTTCGATGAAGTTAAAACTAAGTTCCTGAAGGAGGCTAGGTTTCTGTGAAGCTAAAACGAAATACAGGCTACCTGAAAACGAAGTGTCCGAAGGAAGCTGAGTTTCTGCGGAGCTAAAACGGAGCTTCCAAAAGAAGCGAAGTCTCTGCGAAGCCAAAACCAATATTTGCAAGTTTTACGGGCGGATGCCGGCAGGATTACATTGGATAAACAATCGTCGTACTAATAATACGAAGCAGGAATCCTGCCACAGCCTAGCCGCCCACCCTTTTCCGGTACGGCAGACAGATGCCGGAGGAATTACATTCCACGTCCGAAGGTCGCGGGTTCGAGTCCCACCCTGCCGCCAACAAACTTCTATGGCAGGATAGCTCAGGGGTAGAGCATCGGAAGAGAATTTCTCCAACACCTAGCTGCCCGCCGTACCCCCTTTTTACGGCAGCAGGCGGATGCCTGAAGGGATTACATTAACCTGTAAAGTTAAAAACCGTATCCCTTCAAATATTAGCCGCCGCGCCACCACCTATTCGAGGCCGTCTGAAAGCGCAGTTTCTGCGGAGCTAAAACAACTCAGGCTACCTGAAACCAACAACACGAAAGGAAATGAAAATGGCTAACACCACCTTGTTCCAATCCATGAAAACCCGTTCAACTGCCGCCGACACCCGTAATGAAGCCGGCGGCATCGCCTATACGCTGACACCCAAGCAACAGCTCGCCCAACTTGCCGCCACTGGCTGCCTGAACAGCACCTACTACGCCGATGCGCAAGACCAGCTTGAGCAAGTATTGGAATTGGCAGAAAACCTGGATGCCGAGTTTATCGCCAAAACCGCCGTGTACGCCCGTCAAAAAGGCTTCATGAAAGACATGCCTGCACTGTTGCTTGCCGTGTTGGCGCAAAAAGACGTGAACATGCTTGCCCGCGTATTCGACCAAGTGGCGGACAACGGTAAAATGTTGCGCAACTTCGCGCAAATCATCCGAAGCGGCGCGGTCGGTAGAAAATCCTTCGGCAACCGTCCGAAAAAACTGATGCAGACCTGGCTTTTGACCGCCACCGAAAAACAACTGTTGAACGCAGCCATCGGCAACGCCCCGTCGCTGGCGGACGTGGTCAAAATGGTGCATCCCAAACCGCGTGAAGCATGGCGTGCCGCCTGGTTTGCGTGGCTCATCGGCAAACCGTATGACCGTGCAGCATTGCCGCCCATCACCCGCGCTTTTGAAGACTACAAACAAAGCCGCCAAGGCGCATTGCCCGACGTTCCGTTCCAAATGCTCACTGCCTTGGAATTGAACAGCGGCGACTGGGCGCAAATCGCCCGCAACGGCTCATGGCAGCAGGTTCGCCAAAACCTGAACACCTTTCTGCGCCACGATATGTTTGCGAAAAGCAAAAACATCAAAATGGTGGCAGAAAAACTGCGCGACAAAGCCGCCATTGCCCGCGCCCGCGTTCTGCCTTACCAATTGCTGACCGCGTATCAAGCCGCATCCGAACAGATGCCGTTTGAAATCCGCGAAGCCCTGCAAGATGCGATGGAAACCGCCGTACAAAACGTACCGGCAATCCGAGGCAAAGTCGTGGTTTGCCCCGACGTCTCCGGCTCCATGCACAGCCCGGCCACCGGCTATCGCGGCAGCGCGACCAGCAGAACCCGCTGTATCGACATCGCCGCGCTCGTGTCCGCCGCCATGTTGCGCACCAACCCGCAAGCCCGCGTGATACCGTTTGAACAAATCACAGTAAACGTGCAGCTCAACCCGCGCGACAGCATCATGACCAACGCCCAAAAACTCGCCAATATCGGCGGCGGCGGAACGGCATGCAGCGCACCGCTCGCCATGCTGAACCGCGAAAAAGCCGATGTGGATTTGGTCGTCATCGTGTCTGATAACGAAAGCTGGGCAGACCGCGGACAATGGGGCGGCAAAACCGGCCTGATGAAGGAATGGGACATCCTGAAACAACGCTGCCCCGAAGCCAAACTCGTCTGCCTGGACATCCAGCCCTACACCACCGCACAGGCGCAAAACCGCCGCGACATCTTGAACATCGGGGGCTTCTCCGACCAAGTGTTCACGCTCATCGGCTCGTTCGCCGAGCAAGGTATGGGCGCGGATTTCTGGGTGGAAGAGATTGAGAAAACCGAGCTGGCGGCGGTAAATTAGCCAAGGGGTCGTCTGAAGATAAGGTGGCAACGTTTTCAGACGACCTTACCGATAAAAGATTGAGTGGCAAACATGAATGCTGACGAACTTGCCTTGATTGAAACCTTTCCCGCAGCCTTGCGGCATGAGACAGAAAGACCGTATCCGCAGCTATTGGCATTGTTATCACAGCCGCCGTTATCCCGATTGGCAAAGTTATCCCGTCCGTTTGCTGGCGGAAAAAATCGATAAGGAAATCGCCCGTATTGTTTTCAGACGACCTCCTACGCCAAACGTCGTCTGAAAACCCAAATAAGGAAACCAAAACCATGCAAAAATTCATCTTAATCCGCGGTCATCAAGGTTCGGGAAAATCGACTTTCGCCGAACAAAAAGCCGCCGAATTTAAAGCGAAGTACCGTGATGCGGAAATTGTCCGTATTGAAAACGACTTGTTCATGACCGACGAAAACGGCGTGTACCGCTGGTCAGGCGAGGCGGTGGATAAGGCGCAGAAGCGCGGTAATGCCTTGATGACTGAAACCTTAAAAATCGGACGCCAAAATCCGAACCGCAACATTTTAATCATCCATTCCAACACCAACCAAAAGGCTTCGCGTTGCCGCCATTTGTTGGATTTGGCGAAAAAAAGCGGTTTCGAAACAGAAATCTACCGTATGCACAATTTCTATCCCAACCTGCACGGCGTGAAAGAGCATGACGTGTTGGCGGCGTATATCAAGCTGAACCAAAACCGTGTGGCAAACGAAATCCACGTCGAAGCCATGCAGCCCGCCAACGCGGAACAGTTGGAAAAAATCAAGCAAATGCAGGCTTTCGAGCGGCAACCCTTGTCGTTTGACGAAGCGCAGCAAACCTTCGTCACCGAAAATTATCTGCAACACGGCAGCCGCAACTTTACCGCCAAAGCATCCAAGCGTTATCCAGAATTGCGCGTGTTGAAATACGCACGCAGCGTGTTCTATAACAACCGCTTCGACGATGCACTGCTGGAAATGCGCGGTTTGATTATCGACGCGCACAACCGCATCATCGTGCGCCCGTTTAAAAAAGTGTTCAATTATTCGGAGCGTATTGCCAAAGGCAGCCGTTACCCGATCCGCGTCAGCGACGAGCGATTAGTGGATGCGGTGGTAAAAGTGAACGGCTTCCTCGGCTGCTGCACTTTCGTCTCGCTTTCAGACGACCACCCGTCCCACGGCGCGGCGTTTGACGGCAAAGTGCTGTATTCGACCACCGGTTCGCTTGATAGCGCGTTTGCAGACATGACCGCCGCACACTGCGCGCAATACGAAACCCTGTTCCGCGCTTATCCGAACCACACTTTTTTGTTTGAAATCACAGACGCGAAAGATATCCACATCATCCGCGAAGAATTGGGTGAAACCCTAATCGGCTGCATCGACGTGGCGACAGGTCATCAATTTTCTGAAGCGGAATTGGACGAAATCGGCAAACAATACGGCATCCGCCATCCCGAAACGCTGAAAAACATTACGTTTGGCGAGCTGAAAGGTCGTCTGAAAAACGTGGAACACGAAGGCTTTATGGTATTTGATGCCCAAACCGGCGAAATGCTGTTCAAACTCAAATCGCCGTATTACCTGATTTCCAAGTTTCTGGGACGAAGCAACGAAGGCAACATCGGACGCAAGCTCGACAAACGCCACGTCGATGAAGAGTTTTACCCCTTAATCGACCATATCCACGATCATCGCGAAGCGTTCAACGCCATGCCGGAATTGGATAAGATTGCGTTTATCCAAGCATTCTTGCGGCAACTGTAAGGCCGTCTGAAAAACGCCGAACGCTTGTGATAAGATGACGGCGGCGGATACTTCGTTTCATCCGCCCCCTCATTATTGCAAAAGGAAAAATGATGAAAAAAACCAATATTGTCAAAAAATTGATGCTTGCCGCCGTGATGTTCCCGTTGGCGGCACAGGCGGCGCAAGCTGCGGAGATGGCATCCTTCGGCGAACCGCCCAAAGACTTCAAAATCGGCTATCAAACCGAGCAAAACGGCATGGTAATGGTCGAGCTCGTACCGCAGAAACAGACCGTCGACAACTGGACAAAAATGATTACCCTGCAATCCATGGCAGGCGCAAAACCGGGCGTGGCCGCATTCGGCAACAATCTGTCTACCTTATGGAAAAATACCTGCCCGGGAGGCAGCTTTGACACTGTACAGGAAGGTAAAGAAAACGGTTATCCCTTCGCATTATGGATGATGGCTTGCGAAAACAACCCGAGCAGCAACAAACCCGAATTGACTTGGGTGAAGGCAGTACAAGGCAACGACGGCCTGTATGTGAAACAATACGCCTTCCGCTATGCGCCAAACGATGCCGAAATTACCAATGCCATGGGGCATCTGCGCAATTTAATCGTCTGCGACAATAGTGCGAAGCATCCTTGCGGCAAAAACGGCAAATAAGCGTTTAAATATTTTCAGACGGCCTTGGCAGTAAAATGCAACAAGGCCGTCGGTTTAAAATAACAAAAAACAAACACTCACGCGCCGCACTCGAATGCCTCGATTTCGCCAACCTTGGGCGCATAAGCGCTGCTTGTGTCGTGGCGCAAATCCAGCCAAATATCCACCAGTGCCCAAGCGGCAGGTGCGGCAATCACATTCTGCCCCATGCACAACACCTGCGCGTCGTAGTTTTCCACCGAACCGCGGACGGTAAGCAAATCGTGCGCCGTCGCCGCCCGTATGCCGCGCACCTTATTGGCAGCAATCGCCGTACCCACGCCCGTACCGCAAATCAGGATGGCGCGGTCGGCACGCCCCGCCGCCACTTCCTGCGCCGTCGCAAACGAAAGCTGCGGATAAGTGCCTTCGGGCGAAGACAAATCGACCAGGCTGCCGACACGCGAGTCGTTTTGCAAATGCGCTTTGAGCGCGTCTTTTAATAGTGCGCCGTTGGCAGGCGCGGCAATAACCAAACGCATACATACTCCTTAACCACATAATAAACATAACCAGCATACGCCCGCTTGCAATACGCTTCAAGCCGGACAGCCGCACTACCACATCAAAAAATCACAGGAAACGCAACATGAGCAAAATCTTTTTCACATCCGACCTACATTTTTCGCACAAAAACATTGCCAAATTCTGCCCGCAGTTCCGCCCGTTCGACAACATCGCCGACATGGACGAATACCTGATCGAAACATGGAACAACACCGTTTCCCCCGATGATGACGTATACAACTTGGGCGATTTGTCTTTCGCCCACGACATCAAAAAAATCGCCGCCGTCCTATCGCGCCTCAACGGCAAACACCACCTGATTTACGGCAACCACGACGACATCATCCGCCGCCACAACAAATACCTGTTTGAAACCGTCAAACACGACGGCCACCCACTGCTGTCATCCGCCCGAACCTACCGAAAACTGCAATTGGAAGAAATAGACAACACGCTGATTTTGTTCCACTACCCGATTAACGAATGGGACGGCTGCCACAAAGGCTGGTATCACTTATACGGCCATTTGCACGACCGTCTGGCAGAAATCCCCGGCCGTGCCTTAAACGTCGGCTTCGACCTGCACGGCCGTTTCCTCACCCCGCAAGACATCGACAGCTTCCTCAGCCCGCTGCCGAAAATCTCGCATTTCGGCGAAAACACATCCGTACCGTCCCAATTAGAAACTGCCAAGGACTTCGTGGCACATCGGCTTCAGGCAATCAACAATTTGTAAGACACGAAACCGCAGCGGAGTAACCGGAATTTGCGAATTTATATATTTTCGAACACGAATACCCAGCCTCCGCCCAATAACAAAAAGGCCGTCTGAAAT
The DNA here is from genome assembly GCF_900113545.1 of Neisseria elongata subsp. elongata. Classification (GTDB taxonomy): domain Bacteria; phylum Pseudomonadota; class Gammaproteobacteria; order Burkholderiales; family Neisseriaceae; genus Neisseria; species Neisseria elongata. The sequence goes on from NZ_FOPS01000012.1 coordinate 19,363, forward strand.
ATATTTTTCAGACGGCCTTTCATCAAAAACACCCTCAAACGCCGAACAACCGCCACCAAACCGCCCCGCCCGTTTTATTCCGCTATATAATCCGTCCTTTTTTCCGCCGTCCGAAACCGCCCCATGTCCGCCAAAATCCAAGTCCGTCCCGTCAATCCCCAAACCTGCCAAACCCTGATTGCCGCCGGTGCCGACCCGCTGATCGCCCGCCTGTGCGCCGCCCGCGACGTGGCCGGGCCGGACGAGTTGCTGGACAAACTTTCCGCCCTGCTGCCTTATACGCTGCTGAAAAACTGCGAAACCGCAGCCGTCCGATTGGCCGACGCAATCGAAAAACAGGAAAACATCCTGATTGTCGCCGACTACGACGCCGACGGCGCAACTGCCTGCGCCGTCGGCATCAAAGGCTTGCAGGCCATGGGGGCGCGGGCGGATTTTATGGTGCCGAACCGCTTTGAAAACGGCTACGGGCTGACACCCGAAATCGCCGAAGCCGCAGCGGCGGCCGGCGCGCGCCTGATGCTGACGGTGGACAACGGCATCGCCAGCATGGCGGGCGTGGCGCGGGCTGCGGCCTTGGGCTTAGAAGTCATCGTTACCGACCACCACCTGCCCGCCGAAGAAACGCCCGACTGCATCATCGTCAATCCCAACCAGCAAGGCTGCGGTTTTCCGAGCAAAAACCTGGCGGGCGTGGGCGTGATTTTTTACGTCCTCACCGCCTTGCGCGCCGAAATGCGCCGACGCGGCTGTTTTTCAGACGGCCTCACCGAGCCGAACCTTGCCGACCTGCTGGATTTGGTGGCTTTAGGCACGGTGGCCGACGTTGTGCCGCTCGACCACAACAACCGAATTTTAGTGTCGCAGGGACTGAAACGGATGAGGGCGGGCAAGATGCGCCCGGGTATCCGCGCCCTGTTTGACGCGGCACGGCGCGACTGGCGCAAGGCGCAGCCTTTCGACATGGGTTTTGCGCTGGGCCCGCGCATCAATGCCGCCGGACGGCTGGATGACATGTCCGTCGGCATCGCCTGCCTTTTGGCCGACAACGACGCGGCGGCACAAACGCTGGCGGCACAGTTGAACGACCTCAACATCGAACGGCGCGAAATCGAACAATCCATGCTCAACGACGCGCTGGCGGGCTTCCCCGAAACACTGCCGTTCGGGCAGACCACGCTGACGGTTTACCGCGACGACTTCCATCAAGGCGTAGTCGGCATCGTGGCAGGCCGTCTGAAAGAGCGTTTCCACCGCCCCACCATCGTCTTCGCCCCGGCGGACAACGGCGAAGTGCGCGGTTCGGGACGCTCCATCCCCAAGCTGCACCTGCGCGATGCGCTGGATTTGGTGGCCAAACGCCATCCCGACCTGATTTTGAAATTCGGCGGACACGCGATGGCGGCCGGCCTGACCATACACGGAAACGACGTCGCCCGCTTTCAGACGGCCTTCGAAGAAACCGTGCGCGGCCTGCTGGATGAAGACGACCTGACCCAAACCTACCTTACCGACGGCAGCCTTCCCGCCGGCGACATCACGTTGGAACGCGCGCAACACCTGTCCGCACACGTCTGGGGGCAGGGATTCGCCCCGCCGAGCTTTACCGACGAATTCAGCGTCATCCGCCAGCAAAGCATGGGCGCGGAAGGCAAACACAAAAAAGCCCTGCTGAAAAAAGACGGCTACGAATTTGAAGCCATGTTCTGGCGGTGCGGCGAAAACATCCCCGAACGCATCCGCACCGTCTACCGCCCCGTGGCCAACGAATGGCGCGACAACATCGAACTGCAACTCTATATCGATTATTGGGAAGCGGCCTGATTCCGGTATAAAGGCCGTCTGAAAATCTCAAACCGCGCGACGGCAAAACAAAAATACAAACACACGAACTACGAAGGAACCCTCGGATGAAACCCCTGCTTTTCTGCCTGCTCACGGCAGCCATCGGCAACTGCCTCTACCACCTCGGCCTGAAATCCGCCGACATTCAGGGCAACCCGATGCGGGCCTTAAGCCTGTATTACGCCTTCGCCTTCATCCTTTCCCTGGCAGCCGCGCCGTTTTTCGGCCCGCTGAAACTTTCAGACGGCCTCGTTTCCGCCGCCGATTGGCGCATCTGGTTGGTGGCCGCAGGCATGGTATTAATCGAACTCGGCTTTTTCTTGGCCTACCGCAGCGGCGGCTCGCCGCAATGGTCGGGCGTGGCAGTAAACGGTACCGCCGCCTTGTTGTTGGTACCTCTGGGCATCCTGCTGTTTCACGAACAATTTTCCATGCAAAAAGTGCTGGGCATCATACTCACACTATCGGGCATCTATTTTTTGGCCTCCAAATAAAACAGCTTGATATCAATATGCTACCGTAATCCACTAAATTTTATTGCACAAATTATATGCAGGCTATATGATGACCGACCACCCGCACCCACCATCAAAGACACACCGCTCTTCGGAGAAACCATCATGAGACTGCCCGTATTGTTCATCGGCCACGGCAGCCCGCTCAATGCCATACGCGACTCCGCCTACACCGAAGAATGGCAAAACTACGGCGACGAACTGCTCGACGAATACGACGGCGAAATCGAAAGCATCCTCTGCATCTCCTCCCAATGGCAGACCGAAGGCACGCGCGTCACATCTGCCGAACAACCGTCCACCCTGCACGATTTCGACGACTTCCCCGACGAACTCTACCGAATAAATTATCCCGCCGAAGGCAACCCCGAACTGGCCGCCCGCATCGTCGCCCTGTTGGGGGAAGAGCAAGCCGCCGCCGACCCGCAACGCGGCCTGGATTACAGCGCGTGGGCAGTATTGAAACGCCTCGTCCCCGCCGCCGACATCCCCGTCGTGCAAATGAGCCTCGACAGCCGCCTGAACGCCCAAGGCCACTTCGACCTGGCGGCCAAACTCGCCCCGCTGCGCAAAGAAGGCGTGCTGATTGTCGCCGCCGGCAACATCGTCTCCAACCTGCCGCTACAAGACTGGCAACATCCCGACCGTGCGGGCAATGCCTACCCGTGGGCGGATTTGGCGCACGAACTGGTCAACAAATGGATAACCGGCCGCCGCTACGACCGCCTGCTGGACGAAGCCCAATATCCCGTCGCCATCCGTCAGGCATTCCACAACCGGCAGAATTTCTACCCGCTGCTCTACGCCCTGGCATTACGCGGCGAAAAAGAACCGATCGAATTTTTCAACGACGAAATCATCGGCAAATCCGTCAGCATGACTTCGCTGGTCATCGGCTTCGTCTGATTCTCGGAAGCGCAGTCCTCCTTTACAGTTATCGGCCGAATCATTATCATCCGGCCGATAAAAACAACAGGAAACGTCTGCCATGCCTGTCCGAAAACTCCTCTCCGGCCTCCTTGCCGCCGTCCTTTTCGCCGCGCTTCCGGCTGCTGCCAAAGACATCGTTTGGAAACAGCAAACCATCACAATCGCAAAAAATCCAAGCCGCATCGCCGTTTACGATCCTGCCGCGCTCGACATCCTCGAAAGCCTGGGCGTACAAACCGCCGCATACAACGACGGCGGGCAACCCGATCCCGCCAAACTCGCCGCCGAACCGCCCGAATTGATTATCCTCGGCGGCGCAACGGCAGGCCGTCTGAAAGATACCGCCGCCATCGCCCCCTCCCTCGACCTCACACCCGATACCGACAGCTACCTTACCGACCTTGCCGCCCGCACCATGCTGCTGGCCGACATATTCGGCAAAAACAAAGCCGCCGAACAAAAATTGAAAGCCGTATCCAACAAACGGGCCATCTTAAAACAGCGCACCGAAGGCAAAACCGCCATCTTACTGCTGATGGAAAACGGCGGCTTCATCCCCCAATCCGAAGACGACCGCTTCGGCTTCTTCTACACCCTCTCCGACCTGTACACGCCCGACAATGCCGACTTGACGCATCATCCCGAAGACCGGCCACCCGCGCCGCTGCCGGAAAAAGCTTCCTCGCGCCAAAAAAAGGCCGCACGGGAAGCCGAAGAAAAACGGCTGGCCGAACAAAATGTGCGGTTGGAAAAACTGCTGGCCGCCCGTCCCGACTACATCGCCGTCCTCAACCCGCACGCCGATGCATCCGCCACCCGCGCCGAACTGCAAAAACACTCCGTACTCGGCCGGTATTCCGCCCAAACCATCCTCCTCGATACCGGCTCTTGGTATCGAATCGGCGCGGGGCTGGACAACACCACCCGCATGTTGGACGAACTGATACGGGCAACCGACTGAAACACCGAGGCCGTCTGAAAACCCGTCAGGTTTCGCGGGAAAGCCGATTTTCCGTACCGGCGGCCCGATAGGCAGTCTCTCAGGTGGAAGACGGTTTCTCACGAATCCCTTTCGACTCCTCTGCCCCTCACGACACGCCCTGCCGCACCTGAACCGAATATGCCCGGCCGAACCGATGGGAAAACGGTAACCGTGCGCCCTATCCGTCCCGACCCGTTTTTTTACAACATAAAGCCTGCGGCAGGGCAGGCAACACCTCAACCGGACATGCAAAAAGGCCGTCTGAAAACATCAGCTTCTGTGAAGTAAATGTTTTCAGACGGCCTTTATTCAAAAATATCCGTTATCCGGCCATTGCGGCGAAAACTGCTTCTGCCGCCGCCACGGTTTCGTCTATCAGCTCGGGCGTGTGCGCGGCGGAAACGAAGCCCGCTTCGTAGGCCGACGGGCCGAAGGCAACGCCGCGTTCCAACATACCGTGGAAGAAATGTTTGAAACCGTCGGTATTCGAGCGCGCCATGTCGGCGTAGTTTTGCGGCACATGATCGGCAAAATACAGGCCGAACATGCCGCCCACGCTGTCGGCGGTAAACGCTACGCCTACTTTGGCTGCGGCCGTCTGAAAGCCTTTAACCAACTGTTCGGTGCGCGCGGTCAGGTTTTCGTAGAAGCCTTCGCGCCGGATGATTTCCAGTGTTTTCAAGCCGGCTGCGACGGCAATCGGGTTGCCCGACAAAGTACCCGCCTGATACACGCCGCCCAGCGGGGAGATGCAGGCCATGATGTCTTTGCGCCCGCCGAACGCCGCCAGCGGCATACCGCCGCCGATGACTTTGCCCATCGTGGTCAGGTCGGGCGTGATGCCGTGCAGCGACTGCGCGCCGCCGAGTGCGACGCGGAAACCGGTCATTACTTCATCGTAAATCAACACGGCGCCGTGTTTGGCGGTGAGGGAGCGCAGGGCGCGGACGAAGTTTTCAGACGGCCTGACCAGATTCATATTGCCCGCGAACGGTTCGACAATCACGCAGGCAATTTCGCCGCCGATTTTTTCAAACGTTTCTTCCAGTTGGGCGGTGTTGTTGTATTCGAGCACCAGCGTGTGCTTGGTGAAATCGTCGGGCACGCCGGCGGAAGAAGGGTTGCCGAAGGTGAGCAGGCCGCTGCCGGCTTTGACCAGCAGGCTGTCGGAATGGCCGTGGTAGCAGCCTTCGAACTTGATGATTTTGTCGCGGCCGGTAAATCCGCGCGCGAGGCGGATGGCCGACATGGTGGCTTCGGTGCCGGAGCTGACCAGCCGCAGTTGTTCGACGCTGGGCACGAGTTCGGCGATTTTTTCGGCGATGACGATTTCCGCCTCGGTGGGCGCGCCGAACGACAAACCGCCCAACGCGGCTTCGCGCACGGCTTCGATGACTTCGAGGTGCGCGTGTCCGACAATCGCAGGCCCCCACGAGCCGACGTAATCGATGTAGCGCGTGCCGTTTTCGTCCCACACATACGCGCCTTGGGCTTTTTTGATGAAGCGTGGCACGCCGCCGACGCTGCCGAATGCGCGGACGGGGGAGTTTACGCCGCCGGGGATGATGGCTTTGGCGCGGTTGAACAAGGTTTCGTTGCGGTCGGTCATAATCATTCCTTTCGAGGCCGTCTGAAAATGCGGCCGGATAAATTTGCATCAGACGGTATGATACCGTAAATCGGACCAAGCCATTCCGTTAATCCGTATCGATATCGACTTGACCATATTTTATATAAATTTGATAATATTTATCGTTTGTTAGATAATCTTACCGTTTCTTCGGGGTCTCCCCGCCTGCAAACATTCATTGATTTTTATATTTTCCCCACATAATGAGGTTCCATATGAAAAAACGTAATGCCGTCATTCTCAGTGCGGCTTTGGGTATTTCTGCTTCTTTCTGTACCTACGCCGCCGATTTCGGCCACGAGCAAACTTTGACCATCAGCGGCAAACCTGCCTATTTGGCCGAAACATCCGCCCGCGTTCTAGCCAATCAGAATGCCACTGCTCCGGAATTGGTAGAAGACATTACCGACGGTTTTGGCGCGAAAAAAATACCCGGCTACAAACTGATGGTAATGGGTCGTACCTATTCTATGGCCGCCGAAACCAAACCGCCGAAACAGGGTCAAACCCAATGGCGGGAAAATGCCTATGTCCATAGGGGCATCAAATTGTATCTCGGCATTCCGGTTGCCGGCGGCAAAATGGATTTGGCCAATGCGAAGCTGATCAATATCGGCGTGGTGGATGATGACGGCGGCTCCGCCCCCCACGTTCCCGAAGAAAAAATCCGGCCGGTAGGCAAACAGTTGATGGGAAAAGATACAAAAATTGAAAAAGCCAAACTGCGCATCAGCGAATTGGATTTTCCCGATATGGATAAAGGGGAAACCAGCGGCGGCGGCGTACGGCTGGAAGCGGAAGCCTTTATTGACGGCAAACCCGTCCACACCAAAATCAACAGCACATTTGCCCGCTTTTATACAGGCAAACCGGCCAGTGCCGGGGCATTCAAGGCTGATGCGCGTTTGATGAAATAAGCGAAGACAAAAAAATTAGGAGCTGCCCGCATTTCAAAAAGCAGCTCCTTTATAATGCTTCCAGACAGGAGGCCGTCTGAAAAACCGTATGCTACCAACGCACCATCAGCGCACGGTGATCCGAATGCCGCCAAGGCAAAGGTTCGGCACGCACCGGCTGTTTTGCCAAAACATGATCGAGGTTTAGCCCGAACGGCAGCCAGGTTGGCGTCCAAAACCGTGTTTGCGCCCGTATGCCCGCCGTTTCGGTAAAACTGCGGAACAGTGGCGAAAACGGGCTGCTGTTCAGATCGCCAACCACCAGCACATTTTCTTCCTTCCCGATGAATACGGCCGTCTGCGCCAAATATTCCTGCCGTTCCACCGCCAATGAGGCACTGACGGGCGGCGGCGGATGAAGGGCAAATAAGGCGGTATTGCCCGCTACCGCACGAATATACGGATAATCGCCGACAAACCTTACCTCACAGCCGGCCAGGGGCTTCCTGCTCCACACTGCCAGGGCAAACGGACTGTCCGACTCCCATTCGCAACCATAGGGATAACTGCGGCGCAAAGCCTGCCATCCGCTGTCGGCCAAATCGATTTCCGCCAAAGCCAGCACTTCCGGCGCGGCAGCCAAAATCTTTGCCGATTCTTCGGCTGCCTTGGGATTATCGAGATTCACGTTGTACCACAACAGGCTGTGATGTGTTTCAGACGGCCTCTCCCCTTCGAAAGGCTGCGCCAGCCACAGCAACAGCACAGATGCCGCACCCAGCCATAGCCAACGTTTCCAACCACTGTCCAACCAAACCGCCAACACGAAAACGGCGGCATAATAAGGCACAAAATGGCTGAACAACTCAGCCTGCCAATACGATGCGCCGATATTGCCCGCCAATACCGCAATCATCGATAAAACCGCCAATATCCGCACCCTTTGAACGGCAAACTGCCGCCAACCGAATTTTTTATCCATATTTTTCCAAACTGCAATCATATAATCATGTAACTATTGGCTTGCCTATTGTAAACTTCCACCTTCAACCGTATCGGAGCATACGGTATTGCTGCCGACCGCATCCATTTTTTACTCACCCATTTTACTTTACGGGAAATTCTGTCATGAAAAACAACCGCCTTGCCTGCGCCGTTTTAGCCGCTTTGCTGTCTATCCAAACCCTGCCGGCATCTGCCGCCAAACCTGATACCGCTTCAACTGTAGGAACACCCTCACAGAACAATCCTGCTCCTGCAGATGCCAGACTTCCCGCCGACCTCGCCGAACAAATGGTTGTCGGCCCGGCGGTTATCGATTTGGGCAACCAGGCAAAACTGAAACTGCCCGCTAAAATGGTCTTTATCAAAAAAGAAGCCGCCAACACCATGATGGAGGAGGCCGGCAACGGTACAGACCCCAACCGTTACGGGCTGATTCTGCCGGAACAAGAGAATGATGAAAGCGATACTCCCTGGCTGGTGGATCTGACCTTTACCGATTCCGGTTACATCAAAGACGATGATGCCAAAGAATGGGATGTCGAAGCCATGCTTGAACAATTGAAAGAAGGCACAACCGAACAAAACAAAGAACGTGCCGCCCGCAATCTGCCCGAATTGGAAACGCGCGGCTGGGTGGAAAAACCGCAATATGATGCCGCCAACCACCGGCTCATTTGGTCGATTGACGTTTACCACAAAAACGAACCTAACCAAAACCCATCCATCAATTACAATACCTTCCAGCTCGGCCGCGAGGGTTATATCGAACTGACCATGGTCAGCGATTTGAAAAACATAGAGGCATACAAACCCGTAGCACGGGAGTTGTTAGGCAACATCGAATTCAACGAAGGCAAGCGTTACAGCGATTTCAATGCCGCCACCGACAAAGTGGCGGAATACGGATTGGCTGCCTTAGTCGGCGGATTGGCTGCGAAAAAACTGGGCTTGTTGGCCCTTGTCGGCGCATTGCTCGCCAAATTCGGCAAATTGATTGCTGTCGGCGTGATTGGGGCAGGCGCGCTGTTTAAAGGCTTATGGCGCAAAAAAGATAAAAACCAAAGCGAAGAATAAGTCCCTGAGAAACCAAAAAGGTCGTCTGAAAATTTTCAGACGACCTTTTCAACGCTTTAAGAACGTATCCGTTTCAACACTTCTTCCTTGCCAATTAGTGCCAACACGGCATCGACGCTGGGTGTTTTCGCCGTGCCGCAGACGGCGAGGCGCAGGGGCATGCCGAGTTTGCCCATTTTGATGCCTTCTTCGTCGCAGAAGGGTTTGAACAGGTCGTGGATGGCTTCGGCGTTCCAGTCTTCCAGCCCTTCGAGGCGTTCGGCGAAGCGCAGCATACGGGTGGCGGCTTCGTCGTCCCAGTGTTTCTGCACGTCCGCTTCGGCGGGCGTTTGTTTGACGTAGAAGTAGAGGCACTCGTCGGCGAGCGTGTTCAGGTCTTGGGCGCGGTCTTTGACCAATGCCAACACGTCTTCCAACGCGGGTTTTGCCGTGTCGTAAATGTCGTGCAGGGCGAGGCGGGGTTTGACGAGTTCGGCGAGTTTCTCGTTGGGCGTGATTTTGATGTGTTCGCCGTTAATCCAGTAGAGTTTCTTCAAGTCCATGCGGCTTGGAGACGGCGAAACATCTTTCAAATCAAACCATTCAATGAATTGTTCCATCGTGAAGAACTCGTCGTCGCCGTGCGCCCAGCCCAAACGCGCCAGATAGTTGAGCATGGCTTCGGGCAGGATGCCCATCGCGCCGAAATCGGTGATGGCGACGGTATCGCCGCTGCGTTTGGAGATTTTTTTGCCTTGTTCGTTGAGAATCATGGGCAGGTGGCCGTATTCGGGCAGGTTCGCGCCGATGGCTTTTAAGATATTGATTTGTTTCGGGGTATTGTTCACATGGTCGTCGCCGCGGATAACGTGGGTAACGCCCATGTCGTAGTCGTCCACCACGACGCAGAAGTTGTAGGTCGGCGTGCCGTCGGCGCGGGCGATAATCAGGTCGTCGAGTGCTTCGTTGGGAATGGAGATTTCGCCTTTGACCAAGTCCGTCCACTTGGTAACGCCTTCCAAAGGCGTTTTGAAGCGGACGACAGGTTGCACGTCGGCAGGGATTTCGGGCAGGGTTTTGCCTGCTTCGGGACGCCAGCGGCGGTCGTAAGTCGCCGTGCCTTCTTTTTCGGCTTTCTCGCGCATGGCTTCCAGCTCTTCTTTGCTGCAATAGCAGTAGTAGGCGGCACCTTTTTCCAAGAGTTCGGCAATGACTTCTTTATAGCGGTCGAAACGGCGGGTTTGGTACACGACGTTGTCGGCGTTGTCGTAGTTCAGGCCGACCCATTTCATGCCGTCGAGGATGATGTTGACGGATTCGGCAGTAGAGCGCGCCAAGTCGGTGTCTTCGATACGCAATAGGAACTCGCCTTTATGATGGCGGGCAAACGCCCATGAAAACAAGGCGGTGCGCACGCCGCCGATGTGCAGGTAGCCGGTGGGGCTGGGGGCGAAACGGGTTTTGACTGTCATGTTGTTTCCAATATTTATGTAAGATATTTAATTTAAAACAGAGGGATACGGTGGCTTTCCAAATCCAATAATGCCTGTTTGCGCGGCAATCCTCCGGCATAGCCGGTCAGCTTGCCGTTGCTGCCGATAACGCGATGGCAGGGAATGATGATGGAGATTTTGTTTGCACCGTTGGCGGCAGCTACTGCACGAACGGCTTTAGGATTAGCCAAAGCTTCGGCTTGCTGTTTGTAGCTGCACGTATCGCCATAAGGTATGGTTTGCAGGATATGCCAAACCTGCTGTTGAAACGGCGTGCCGATTAAATCAAGCGGTATGTCGAAGTTTTGCCGCCGGCCGGCAAAGTATTCGGCCAATTGGCGGCGCAGGTTTTCAGTATCGGCGTTCTTTTGTTCAATACATTCCTCCGCATTATGGTGTTTCATAACGGCCTGTAATTCACGCGATAAAGTCTGTTGGTCGGTAAATTCGAGCAGGCACAGCCCTTTTCTGCTGAATACGGCTGTCATTTCACCAAGCGGAGTATCTATTTCGATGCGGTTTAAACTATCAGCGGCGTTTTCAGACGGCCTTTGGATGTGATTATTCATCTTCCATATTTCCTTGCTCACTGATATCAATCGCACGCGTCTGCCGCCAAGCAGCCAAACAGTTTTCATAATTGGCTTGCGGGATACACATGGTCAGACGACAGTCGAGTTGCAAATCTTGTGCAATAATTTCAGCCTGATGCTGTTTGGCAATCCTCACGGCATCGTTCAAATTTGGATAATCGCAACGCAAAAAGACGGTTTTCTCAATGTTTTTTTCTACTATATCGGCAGTTTTCAAGGCTTCGGCTGCAGCTGTTTTGTAAGCATGTATCAAGCCCGGAACACCCAGCAGTGTACCGCCGAAATAGCGCACGACAATAATCAATACATCGGTCAGACCGAAAGAATCAATCTGCCCCAATATCGGCCGTCCTGCACTGCCGGAAGGTTCTCCATCATCATTGGCACGAAATTGCAGGCCGTCTGTACCGAGGCGGTAGGCATAACACCAATGCCGCGCCTTATGATGCGCCTGTCGCTGGTCATCTACCAGTTTTTTTACCTCTTCAGTGGTACGTATCGGGTAGACGTAGGCAATAAAACGGCTGCCCTTATCTTTAAATTCGGCTTCAACCGATGCGGACAGGGTACGAAAAGTATCAGCCATATTCAGACGGCCTTCCTGACAATAAAAACCGCTTTGCAGACCGCCGACAATAAGCCTTCCATCTTTTTGAAACGGATATTGAAACCGCACATGAAGCACACCCTTTCCACACCATTCCAATCATAGTTGCGTCTTGACTGTATCGGATTTTGGATTTGAAAAATGATGGATTTAAAAGCACAGGCCGTCTGAAAGAGGATGCTTTTAAGTTTCCGTTCAGACGGCCTGTTTCACGTGAAACGCCTTATTGTTTCAGTGCTGTCGTCAATTGCGGCACGATATCAAACAAATCGCCCACTATACCGTAATCCGCCGCATTGAAAATTGCCGCTTCGGGATCTTTATTGATAGCAACCACGGTTTTACTGTCCTGCATGCCGGCGATGTGCTGAATCGCGCCGGATATGCCGACCGCGATATACAGCTCGGGCGCAACTACTTTGCCGGTTTGGCCGACCTGATAATCGTTGGGCGCATATTCGGCATCAACGGCCGCACGGGACGCGCCTATTGCCGCACCCAGAACATCGGCCAGCGGGATCAGCACGGCATCAAAATTCTCTTTGCTACCCAAACCTTTGCCACCGGACACCACTATACGCGCCTGTGTCAGTTCGGGACGTTCTGATTGCGGCAGCTCGCGGCTGACAAAGCGGCTGATATTTTGCGCGGGCGTAGGTGCGGCAGAAACGGTTTCGGCCGAACCGCCGTCTGCGGCGGCATCAAAAGCGGTGGTACGGAAAGTCAGTACCAATTTCGGCTCTGTACATTTCAATGTAATCAGTGCGTTTCCGGCGTAAATCGGACGTACAAAGGTATCACCGTCTATGATTTCAACCACATCGGATACTTGCGAACAATCCAACAAAGCAGCAATGCGCGGCATCAGATTTTTGCCGAAGGCATCGGCAGCGGAAGCAATGTACCGGTAATCGGCAGCCAGAGACACGACCAAGGGAGCGAGTTCTTCTGCCAATGCTTCGGCATAATGCGGCGCATCGGCCAGCAATACTTTTTCCACACCGGCCACTTTTACCGCCTGCTCTACCACAGCCGACGCGCCGCTGCCCGCCACCAGCATGTGTACACTACCCAGTTTGGCAGCGGCGGAAACAGCATGGAGGACGGACGGATTCAAGGTTTGATTATTGTGTTCTGCTATCACTAATACGTTCATCATTTTCTCCTTAAATCACTTTGGCAGCTTTGAGTTTTTCTACCAATTCAGCCACACTGCCGACTTTTTCGCCGGCCTTCCGCACTTTCGGTTCGGCGTAGGACACCGCCTGCATACGGGGTGCCGTATTTACACCTAATTCTTCGGGCGTGGATTTTTCCAACGGTTTTTTCTTAGCCTGCATAATCTGCGGCAGTTTGACGTAACGCGGTTCATTCAGGCGCAAATCCGCACTGATAACGGCAGGCAGTTTCAGGGCGACCGTTTCCATTCCCCCGTCGATTTCACGCGTTACCACGGCTTCACCGCCGTCAATTTCCAATTTTCCGGCAAATGTACCTTGCGGCGCATTCATCAGAGCAGCCAGCATTTGGGCGGTTTGATTGGCATCGTCATCTATCGCCTGTTTACCCAACAGCAGGATTTGCGGCTGCTCTTTGTCGGCCACAGCTTTGAGCAATTTGGCCACAGCCAGCGGTTCTAAAGCGGCTTCGGTTTCAACGTGGACGGCGCGGTCGGCACCCATGGCCAAAGCAGTGCGCAGGGTGTCTTCGCATTTTTTGCCGCCCAGCGACACGGCGACGATTTCACTTACTTTACCCGCCTCTTTAAGGCGTACGGCTTCTTCCACCGCAATTTCGTCAAACGGGTTCATCGACATTTTGACGTTGCCGATGTCCACGTCCGAGCCATCGGCCTTTACCCGCACTTTGACGTTGTAATCCACCACGCGCTTTACGGCGACCAGTGCTTTCATTGGAATTCCTTTCGACTATATTTTGAAGAAATTATTTTGATTTTTCGGATTGCCGAATCGAATGTTTTCACACACGGGTTTACACAAATCGCAGCCTTGTCCCTATTTGAAAATTTGCATTTTCTTCCGAACAAATCCCAGCCTTACGACCCGAACAAGGATAAGGTCCGCATAGGAAATTTTTGATAAAACCAAACATCGGCGCACAATCAATAAACTGTAATACCGTTAATTTTTTTAAATATCCGGCAATGTTTCCGACCAAACAATACAAAATGTACCGCCGCCGTATCCGGACTGCCAACCTGCTGTCAAAGCCTTGCGAATAGCGGCGGCAACTGTTTTAGGGCTAACAACGCTGTGAGGTACGTCATGCATAATGTCATATCGTGCGGCATTCATCTTAACGTGCAATAAACTGCCGCGTATATTTTCCTGCGCAACGGCAAAAGTAAGCGGTTCGGCATAATCAGCTTGCCCGCGCGAAGGCTTGCGGCGGATCACCCAACGATACACTGTGCCGTCTACAACAATTCGGCGGCTGCCTTTTTTTCGTTATCGACATTATTTGTTACTTCATCTGTTTTCAGACGGCCTCTTCCGCATTCATACCCTGCAACAATAATTTAAAAACGGATTCAGGTTCCGGCATTTGACCTACACCTCCGATATTGGCTGCTTTCGGCAACGATTGCACGCCGGTTTTTTCGGGGGCAGTGTCGGTATAAATACCGACCAAAGGCTTATCGAACGCATTGGCCAGATGCAGCAATCCGGTATCCACGCCGACCACACCGGCCGCATCCTGCAATAATTCTGCCGCCTGCATCAGATTCATTTTATCGCACACCCGAACATACGGCAGGCCGTCTGAAAGGCTCTCGGCACGGATTTTTTCCTTCTCACTGCCCCAAGGCAGGTATATCGTACCGCCGTCTCGTTCATGCATCAGCCGCATCAGCTCGCGCCAATATTGAGGCTGCCATAATTTGCTGTCGCGACTGGTGGCATGTAGGGCAACATAATACGGTTTTTCGGTTTTCAGACGGCCTTTCTCGGGAATTCGCGCACCGAAAATCAATTTTTCCGGCAATTCGTAACCGAATGCTTGGGCAAACAGACTGCGGTTGCGCCAAACGGCATCTCGGCCCTTAGGAACAGAAAACATCCGGTTGTACAAGCAGGCCGCCCAGCTTTCACGCGCACTGTATTTGTCCAGCCCCCACACCGGCGCACCGGCCATTTTTGCCGGCAGCGCACTTTTTATCAGGCTTTGGCTGTCCAACACCAAATCAAATTTTTCTTGCCGCAAATTGGCTTTCAGACGGCCTATTTCCTGCCAAGTTTCCCTTTTACCCAACTGTTTGCGCCATTGCCGCCAGCTTAGGGTATGGATTTTTTTCACAAAAGGATGCAGCCGTGCAATATCGGCAAACCCCGCTTCACACAACCAATGCAATTCGATATCGGGGCAGCAGAAGGATAAATCGTTTACCGCCGGCAAAGTGTGGATTAAATCGCCCATACTCGACAGGCGGACCAATAATACTTTCATTGCGTTATCGCCAGATTCCTTTTGCACCGCATTGGCCTGTTTCACGTGAAACAGAATCAAACTGATGATTTCAAATAATCTTTTATTTTTTCAGCATTCGGCAACACGATTGCTCCGGCTGCCTGCATTTCGTGCCAAGCTTGTTCAACCGTTTCTTCGGCAATGCCGCGGCAGGCCGCCGCATTCACGATAACCTGCCAATCTCCGCTGCGGCAAAGCTGCAATACCGTATATTTAACACAATAATCGGTGGCCAAACCACCTACCAGAACTGTCTCCGCACCCTTTGCCGTCAGCCATTCGATTAGGCCTGTACTCAACCTTTCTTCGATATCGTGATAACACGCGCCGTAAGGGTGCAATTCAGGATCTACCCCCTTCCATACGCAATAATCATACCCATGATAATCAGGAAGGCCATTTAATAAATCGAACCCTTCACTGCCGACAATCGCATGGGAAACCCACGTCAAATCAGCGTTTGCCAAACCTGTCGGTTTCAACATATCCACAGGGTTATCCACAAGCCAGCGGGCATTCGGGCTGTGTGCGTCTTTCGTCATTACACGCAAATCGGCCAACTCGGCCTGCGCGTTCAACTCCGCGGCAATAGTGTCCCCGCCGGCCACCGGCAATTCGGCCGGACAAAGCGGGGTAAAGGTTTTCTGTGCATCAACATCAATTGAAACAATCATGGCGCTATTTTCCCATCGGCCGCAAACAGAGCGGCATTATAACAAAAGCACCGCCGCACCGTGCTACAATCCGCACAACTTACCAACATAGTTATCCACAATGCGGTATACCATAGAAACCATAGGCCGCGTACATTCGCCCTATACGCAGAAATTCGGCATCGCCCGCCAACCCGGGCTGGTGCCGTCGGCGGAAATCGTCATCGAATTGAAGCCCGAATTTACCGCCGATTCCGTACGCGGTTTGGAAGGTTTCGGCTACATCTGGCTGCATTTTATCTTTCACGGCGTACTCGGCAAAGGCTGGTCGCCCATGGTGCGGCCGCCGCGTTTGGGCGGAAAACGGAAAATGGGTGTGTTTGCCACCCGCAGCCCGCACCGTCCCAACCATCTCGGCTTGTCGTTGTTGAAACTGGAAGGCATAGAATGCGGCAGCGGCGGCGTAAAAATCCGCTGCAGCGGCGCAGATTTGCTGGACGGTACGCCAGTTATCGACATTAAACCTTATATTCCATTTGTCGAAGCCCGCCCCGACGCGGCTGCCGGTTTTGCCACCGAATCCCCTCCGTTGCTGGATATTGTTTGGCAGACTGAGGCGGACGGCCTTTCAGACGGCCTGAAAACCCTGATTGAACAATCCGTCGCTCAAGACCCGCGCCCGGCCTATCAAGACATCGCCGAACGGATTTATGTGATGGAAATTGCCGGTTGGGAAGTAAAATTTAGGATTGAAGGGCAAACCGCCGCTATCATTCAAATCAAACCAATCGAAGCAATTTGAATTTGAGGCCGTCTGAAACGATATTTTCAGACGGCCTCAAATCCATTCGGAAGAAAAGATTTCAAACTATGCCAACCGGCAGGCAACCATATAATTAACATCTACTTTATCGCTGAGCAAATAATGTTTCAGCAGCGGGTTGTAAGTCAAACCCTTGCTGTCGGCAATATCCAGCCCGGCTTGGCGGCACATGCGCGCCAATTCGGCGGGCGTGATGAACTTCTGCCAGTCGTGCGTACCTTTGGGCACCAGCTTCAAAATATATTCCGCCCCCAAAATGGCATGCAGATAAGATTTCGGGTTACGGTTGATGGTGGAAAAAAACACCATGCCGCCCGGTTTGGCCAAACGGGCGCAAGAACGGATGATGGCGGCAGGATCGGGCACATGCTCCATCATTTCCATGCAGGTAACGACGTCGTAAGCCTGAGGGGTTTCGGCCGCCAAATCTTCCACGCTGACGCAGCGGTAGGCAATATTGTCCAACTGCCTCATTTTTGCATGGTTTTCGGCGGTTTGCAGCGATTTTTCCGCCAAATCGATACCCAAGACCTCCGCCGCGCCTCGGTCGGCCATGCTTTCGCTCAAGATGCCGCCGCCGCAGCCGACATCCAGCACTTTCTTGCCCGCCAAACCGGCAAAGCGGTCGATATAGTCCAAACGGATGGGGTTGATGTCGTGCAGCGGCTTGAATTCGCTCTCTTTATCCCACCATTTGTCGGCCAGGCGGCTGAATTTGTCGATTTCTTCGTTGTCCACATTCGGCTGTTGCTCGGTTTGATTCATTGGATTCTCCGTTTTTCAGGTCGGCGGCATTGTACCCGAAACACCGCCTGCCGTATTTGTCTTTCAGACGGCCTGATGCCTGCCGCAGAAAACCAAAAGGCCGTCTGAAAACCTTTTTCAGACGGCCCAAACAATCACTGACACCGGATTAGGCGTTCAAACCCGCCCAATAAACCAATGTACGGATAAGCTGGCAGGCGTAAGACATTTCGTTGTCGTACCACGATACGGTCTTCACCAACTGATTATTTCCGCTGCCGATAACGCGGGTTTGCGTGGCATCAAACAGCGAACCGGCCTGCAAACCGATAACGTCGGAAGAAACAATCGGATCTTCCGTGTAGGCAAAGGCTTCGCTTTCGGCAGCCTTCATCGCAGCATTGATTTCCTCAACCGTTACTTCACGCGACAAGACCGAAACCAATTCGGTCAGCGAGCCGGTGGCGACGGGTACGCGCTGCGCCGAGCCGTCGAGTTTGCCTGCCAGCGCCGGAATCACCAGGCCGATGGCTTTGGCCGCACCGGTGGTATTTGGCACAATGTTCAAAGCGGCGGCGCGGGCGCGGCGGAAATCGTTTTTCCGATGCGGCGCGTCCAAAGTATTCTGGTCGCCGGTGTAGGCATGAACGGTGGTCATAAAGCCCTGAACCACGCCAAATTCACGTTGCAATACGTTGGCCATCGGCGCCAGACAGTTGGTGGTGCAGGAAGCGGCGGAAACCACTTCTTCGCTGCCGTCCAAAATCTGATGGTTCACGCCGAAAACGACGGTTTTGACATCATTGCCGCCCGGGGCTGAAATCATTACCTTCTTCGCGCCCGCCCGAATATGGGCCTGCGCTTTTTCTTTTTTGGCAAAAAATCCGGTGCATTCCAAAACCACGTCTATGCCGAGTTCGCCCCACGGCAGTTCTTCGGGATTCGGATTGGAAAATACTTTGATTTCTTTGCCGTTTACCGCGATATTTCCGTTTTTCAATTCCGCTTTTCCGCCAAATCTGCCTTGTGTGCTGTCGTATTTGAACAGATGCAGCAGCATGTCTGCCGGTGTCAGGTCATTGATTGCCGCTACTTCGATGCCCGGTGTTTCGCTGATAAGGCGCAAAGCCAGTCTGCCGATGCGTCCGAAACCGTTGATTGCCACTTTGATAGCCATGTCTCACTCCTTGTCTTCAATATTTTGATGTAAAGAAATATCGCCGGTCCGTTTTATCACATTCGGCACGGACTACCTAAGATTACCTGTTATTTTTTGCCGATTTGTCGTAAAAAGATACTAAATAATATGAAAATATAAATTGATGATGCGGATGAATACTGAAATTTATTGTGGATAACAAAAATTATCTATTTATTTCATAGCACTATATCAATTTCAAATAGGTGGATAACGCTAATTTTTCTTTTTTGAATACTGTGGGTATTTTTTCAGACGGCCTCCATATCTGTGGACAAAACCAGATTGTGGATATTTTTCGGCAGCGGTTGTCCACATCAGGCTAAGGCCGTCTGAAAGATTGGGAAAATTTATGGAATACCTGCTGCCGATATCGTATTTTTACCGTATGATGACGCGGCATGATTAGGATTGGAAAGGAAGCAATATGCGGCAGAGAACTTTGGTAAAATCGGTCAGTGCGACGGGCGTCGGCCTGCATTCGGGCGAACGGGTGATATTGACCCTGCATCCGGCAAAAGAAAACGAAGGCATCATGTTCCGTCGCAGCGATTTATCGGGCGAACAAGGCGAAATCATCCGTTTGTCGCCCTATCTGATCAACGACACCCGCCTTTCGTCCACCATCGTAACCGAACAAGGCGTGCGGGTCGGCACCATCGAACACATCATGTCCGCCCTTGCGGCCTACGGCGTGGACAATGTCTTAATCGAGCTCAATGCGCCGGAAATTCCGATTATGGACGGCTCCAGCCTGCCTTTCCTCTACCTTCTGCAAGATGCCGGTATTGTCGATCAGAAGGCGCAAAAGCGTTTCTTGAAAATCATCAAACCGGTGGAAGTAAAGGCCGACGGCAAATGGGTGAAATTCACTCCGCACAACGGCTTTAAAGTAACGCTGACCATCGAATTCGACCATCCCGTATTCAATTGCAGCCCGCCGACTTTCGAAATCGACTTTGCCGGCCAATCGTATGTGGACGAAATCGCCCGTGCCCGCACTTTCGGTTTCATGCAGGAAGTGGAAATGATGCGGTCGCATAATTTGGGTTTGGGCGGCAATCTGTCCAACGCCATCGTTATTGATGACAACGACGTGCTTAATCCCGAAGGCCTGCGCTATCCCGACGAATTCGTGCGCCATAAAATCCTTGATGCCATCGGCGATTTATATATCGTCGGCCACCCAATTATCGGCGCGTTTGAAGGTTACAAATCCGGTCATGCCATCAATAATGCCCTGTTGCGGGCAGTATTGGCCGACGAAACCGCCTATCAGTGGGTGGAATTTCCCGACGACAGCCTGATTCCGCCCTCATTCTTTCAAATTAACGGACAAGCAGCCTGAAAAGTGGGAAAAAATCGGGTTTATCCACAGAAAACTGAGGCCGTCTGAAAACAGTCCACAATCATCCCTGCGTAAACAGAATGGTTGCCGACAGCTTTTCAGAAGGCCTAATCACTTGAAAAAGAAAACATAAAACAGCTTATCCACAGATAATTTAACGGTTTAACAAAACAATCTGTTTATATAAAAGCATATTAAAGTACAAATAACGGCAAACAAAACAAAACCGTAAAAATGGGACTTTGTTATAAAATTTCATAAAAACAGTATAAAAATCAAAGCGAACAACCAAAAATCATAGCAGGAACAGCAGCAATCGGGTAAAGTTACGCCATTTTCCAACCGAATTTTGAAGGACACCTGATGAAAGGCGACATCGGCGTAATTGGTTTGGCCGTAATGGGACAAAACCTGATACTCAACATGAACGACAAAGGCTTCAAAGTAGTGGCCTACAACCGCACCGTTTCCAAAGTGGACGATTTTCTCAACGGCGCGGCAAAAAACACGAATATCATCGGTGCGTACAGCATTCCCGATTTGGTGGAAAAACTGGAAAAACCACGGAAAATTATGTTGATGGTTCGGGCTGGAACAGTAGTGGACGACTTTATCGCCCAATTGTTGCCACACCTTGAAGAAGGCGACATCATCATCGACGGCGGCAATGCGAATTTCCCCGATTCCACCCGCCGTACGCACGAACTGGCCGCCAAAGGCATACGCTTTATCGGTGCGGGCGTATCTGGTGGCGAAGAAGGCGCGCGCAACGGCCCGTCGATTATGCCCGGCGGCAGCGAAGAAGCCTGGCCGTTTGTCAAACCCATTTTGCAGGCCATTTCCGCCAAAACCCCGCAAGGCGAGCCCTGTTGCGACTGGGTCGGCCGCGACGGTGCGGGGCATTTCGTCAAAATGGTGCACAATGGTATCGAATACGGCGATATGCAGCTGATCTGCGAAGCCTATCAGTTTATGAAAGACGGCTTAGGCATGAGTGCCGACGAAATGCAGCAGACTTTTGCCGCATGGAATAAAACTGAGCTGAACAGTTATCTGATTGAAATTACTGCCGACATCCTTGCTTATAAAGATTCAGACGGCCTGCCTCTGGTAGACAAGATACTCGATACCGCCGGACAAAAAGGCACCGGCAAATGGACAGGCATCAACGCTTTGGATTTGGGCATTCCGCTGACTTTGATTTCCGAAGCCGTTTTCGCCCGCTGCGTTTCCGCCTTTAAGCAGCAGCGCGAAACTGCCGCCGCATTGTTCGGCCATACCGCCGAAACAGTGGCGGGAGACCGTACGGAATGGCTGGAAGCCCTCCGTCTGGCCTTGCTGGCATCCAAAATTATTTCTTACGCCCAAGGTTTTATGCTGATACGCGAGGCGGGCGAGGCCAACGGCTGGGAACTGAACTACGGCAACACCGCCTTGCTTTGGCGCGAAGGCTGCATCATCCGCAGTGCGTTCTTGGGCAATATCCGCGACGCTTATGAAGCCGATCCCGATTTGGTTTTCTTGGGCAGCGACCCTTATTTCAAAAATATCCTGCAAACCGCGCTGCCGTCTTGGCGCAAAGTGGCGGCCAAGGCCATCGAATGCGGCCTGCCCATGCCGTGCATGACTTCCGCGCTGACTTTTTTGGACGGCTACACCACAGCACGCCTGCCGGCCAATCTGTTGCAGGCGCAACGCGATTATTTCGGCGCGCACACTTACGAACGCACCGACAAACCGCGCGGCGAATTTTTCCATACCAATTGGACGGGTACCGGCGGCGATACGGCTTCGACAACTTATGATGTTTGAGGCCATCTGAAAACATGATTGCCGACGATAATCCGCGCCTGCCTTTTCTCAACCAAGTGCTTTCGGCCGTGCAAAAACTGCCTGATGCCGCCGTTTTGTCGCATTATTTTGCCGAATATACACCTTTGCCCGATATGAGCCTGTTGCTGACACATCCCGATTGTGATGGGCCTTTGGTTGTATCCGCTGTTTCCGTGCAAGGTGGCGATGTCGTTTTCCAACCGTTTCCCGCCGATGGCAAACCGCATTGGCGTTTGGATTGCGAAAGCGGTGAAATTTTTTACACCTGCGATTTGGATGAAGCGGTCGGTTTTGTGGAAGATTGGCTGGATTTTTGTCAAAGCACCCGTTTAATCAGGCAAGATTTGCCGTTGCGGGTTGCCGCCGAAGATTTGCCCCCGCCGTCTGCCGTTCTGCCACAGCAGCTTGTTTGGTCGGAAGGAACTCCGCCCGATATGGCGGATTGGCCTGCAGGGGATAAAGCTGCCTTGGCTGCCGATTATGCGGCTGCAGACAGGGAGCGTATCGCCGAAGGCTTTCCTCGCGACAAGCGCGGCAATGCGGCCAAAGGAAGTACGGTTGTTTTGGCGTGGTATGGCCCGCCGGTTGGCTATATGCGCCGTCGTCCGGCTTTGGTGGTACGTGCGGCGGCAAAAAATACGCTGGTTTTCGCGGCGGAAAAACTGATTGTGGAAAACCAGACTCATTGTTGGGCTGACGAACGATGGCGTTGGCACAGCGGTGAAGAATGGCCGTCTGAAAGTGTCCGCAACGGTACGGCAGGCGACGAGGAACGTGCCGCCCAAGCATCTGCCGCGTTGGCAGAAGGCCGTTTTGATGACGCGTTGGCTTTATACGGTATCGGTTGGGACAAATATTTGGCGCAAGTGCTGAACGGTTTGCCGCTGAATATGAGCGATGCTGTACACTGCGACGATTGGCGGGAAGAGTTGGTCCGGCTGATGGCCAATCTCGCTCCGTGGCGTTTGGCCAAAGCCGTATTGCAGGGAAAACGCCGCCCGCGCCTGCTGCTGTTTTCCGGCCAGCAACGTCAGAGTAAGGTTTGCGTGTTGTTGGAACGCGGCGGAGAAGGTTTGCGCTTGGTTGTGGATTACAGCGGCTCGAACGAACGTTTGCCGCAAAGCCGCTTTTTGCGGGAAATATGAGGCGTAGCGGACTTTAGTACATTTTGGAAAATCTTTGATGCTACCTACCTGCCCAAACTGCCCGTAGCATTTATTTTGTAAATCATGTTTTGATACATGATATCTTTACCTGTTTTAGTATCCAACGTATGTAAGAAATTCTGGCATTATGTCCATTCACGCTATACGGACATTCTTTAATACTTATTCAAAATTTAATCTACCTATACATTTTTTAATCTGAGAAATATTTACAGGTGCATAAATCTTTGTTAAAACCTTGCCGTCATATTGTGCATTTTTCGGGCAGTCAGAAATTTTACCAGTTCCATTAAGGTTGTCTGTCTGAATGTCCAATGACCGGGACTTGCCGTTAAAGCGGTAAGGGAATGTGTACTCATTCATAGGAGGAATCTTATGTATTTCGAAATTTATAAAGATGCAAAAGGTGAATACCGTTGGCGTTTGAAAGCGGCCAACCATCAGATTGTCGCGCAAAGCAGCGAAGGCTATACCACCAAACAAAACTGCCAGCACGCTGTCGATTTGGTTAAAAGCACCAATGCCGACACTCCTGTAAAAGAGGTATAAAAACCGCTTTTTTCCTTTTTTCGGCCCGCGCCAGACGCGGGCTTTTGTCAGTTTCCAACTAAGGCAATATGGAAACAAAACATGAATCAGGCCGTCTGAAGACTCCGATGATATGGTTTTCAGACGGCCTTTTTGGCTTCATGCTTTAATGATTATCTGCTTACGAACTGTAAGCTTTATGGATAATTTTGACGGTTTTGCCGCTTTTGACAAATTCAGTGTCGGCGGAAAAGGGTGAAGCGCAATCCGAACCACGGTATTGCATATTGACGCTGTTGGCGTTTTGACGGCGCAGTTTAAAAGACCATTCAAAAGTTTCGGGTTCGTTACCGCACTCTATTTTTTCTTTGGCATTCAGGGTCAAGTTTTTGCGCGGCAGGACGGACGGTACGGTTTTAGGGTAAGGTGCTTTATCGTTGTAACCTTGTTTCATAAAGGCCGCATAGGCTTGCTGCAGCGAGCCGGTGTAATCGCATTCGTAGCGGGTAACGATGGAATCGAGCTCCTGGTTGCCTGTGGGTTTCGGGCTTTCATGACAGGACAGGTTGCCGGCAAAAGCAGCTGGGGAGGCCAGAAGCAGGCAAAGCAGCAAAGGTTTAACAGACATCATAAGTTCCTTTAATTCGGTTTAACAGGACAGGCCGTCTGAAATCCAAATAAATTTCAAACAGCCTTATCTAAAAACAACGGCGCGATTATATATCCAACAATTTTTCTTGGCACTAAATTTCCCCATCCGCCAATTGCTTCAAACGATACAGTGCATCCAAGGCTTCGCGCGGGGACATCTCGTCAGGATGGATACTATCCAGCTCGGCAAATAATGCGGATGATTTTTCAGACGGCCTTTCGCCGTCTTGTGCCGAATCATCGGCAAAGTCCGGTTCAAAAGACGCGGAGCCGAAAAAATCCAGCTGCGGCCTTTGTTCGGCAGCCTGACTTTCCAAATTTTCCAAATACCTTTGGGCCGCTTTCAATGCCCGTGCGGGCAGTCCGGCGAGTTTGGCCACCGCGATGCCGTAACTCTTACTGGCGGGGCCTGCTTCGATATGGTGCAGGAAAACAATATCCCGCCCCTGTTCCAACGCGCTCAAATGCATATTTACCGCCGCTGGGTAACGTTCGGGTAGAGCAGTCAGCTCAAAATAATGTGTGGCGAACAAAGCGAACGAACCGTTTTTCAACAGCAAATGTTCCGCTATCGCATGTGCCAATGCCAAGCCGTCGAAAGTGGACGTGCCGCGCCCCACTTCGTCCATCAAAACCAGCGACTGCGGTGTGGCGTGATTCAAAATATAAGCCGTCTCACTCATTTCCACCATAAAAGTCGAACGGTTTGATGCCAAATCGTCCGATGCCCCGATGCGGGTGAAAACCTGATCGATAGGGCCGATTTTTGCCGCCGAAGCCGGAACGAAACTACCGGTGTGCGCCATCAGCACAATCAGCGCGACCTGTCGCATATAAGTCGATTTGCCGCCCATATTCGGGCCCGTGAGCAGCATCAGGCAGTGTTTGTCGTCCAAGCGCGTATGATTGACCGTAAAACGCTGCACTTGCTGTTCGACAACCGGATGCCGTCCGTCCGAAATCTCAATCACCGGGTAATCCGCAAATTCAGGGCAGACATAGCTGGCCTCTTCAGCCGTGGCGGCAAAACAGCACAACACATCTAATGTTGCGGCGGCTTTGGCTGCTTTCTGTAATAGCGGAAGCATGTCCTGCAACTCCCGTATCAGGCCTTCGTACAATTTTTTTTCCAAAGACAAAGCCTGCTCTTGTGCCGTCAGCACTTTATCTTCAAAAACCTTCAATTCGGGCGTGATAAAACGCTCGACATTTTTCAGTGTTTGGCGGCGTTGGTAATCGGCAGGTGCCTGTTCCGCCTGAACCTTAGACAATTCAATATAAAAACCGTGTACGCGGTTGAACTCCACCTTCAAAGTGGACAAACCCGTGCGTTCCCGTTCGCGCGCTTCTAAAGCCAGCAAAAATTCATCGCCGTGATTTTGAATATGGCGCAATTCGTCCAACTCGGCTGAAAACCCGCGATTGATTACCCCGCCGTCGCGAAGCCAAACAGAAGGCTCGGGCAAAACCGCCGCCGCCAGCCGTTCGGCTACCGCCACACTTTCCGGAAAAATGCCTTGTAACGTATCCAGTAAAGGCGAAGAAGGCAGTTTAATCTGTGCCAAAGCAAACAAACTGTCGCGCAAACCGCTCAAATCGCGTGGTCGTGCCGAACCGACCGCAATCCGTGCCGCAATCCGTTCAATGTCCGCAATGCCTTTCAGACGGCCTGTAATGTCATCGTTGTTACCAAACAAAGCCGATACCGCTTGCTGTCGTGCACGGATATGGCTTCTGTTACGCAGAGGATGATGCAGCCACAAAGCCAGCAGGCGGCTGCCCATATGTGTGGCACAGCGGTCGAGTACCGAAAATAACGTGGGCGACTTTTTGCCGCCCAAAGTTTGCGTAAGCTCCAAATTCCGCCGCGTGGCCGCATCCATGCCGATATATTGCTGCTCGCTTTCCAAACTTAAGCCGTCCAAATGGCGGGGCAGTTGCGACTGGGTCAGCTTGATATAATTCAACAATGCGCCGGCAGCACCGATGGCGGGCGCATGATTATCCATTTCCAAACCAAATCCGCGCAAGTCCTGGCAGCCGAAATAGCGCGTAATCAAGTCAAAACCACTGTCCGCATCAAACTGCCAATCATGCAGCCGCGTAACATTTGCTTGTGGCAGACCGATATTGAGGGCGGATTTATCATCCGGCACAAGGATTTCTGCCGCCTGCAAACGTGCCAACTCGTCAACCAACCTGTCCAGCGTCGTCATTCTGACCTTAAACTCGCCACTTTGCAGTGATGCCCAAGCAATCCCCAAACGTTTTTTTCTTATACAAACTGCTGCAATTCGGTTTGTTTCCTTATCTTCCAACAAAGCCGAATCCGTCAGGGTTCCCGGTGTAACAATCCGTACAACCTTTCGTTCCACAGGTCCTTTACTTGCGCCGACTTCGCCCACCTGCTCGCAAATCGCCACACTTTTTCCCAGTTTTACCAAGCGCGCCAAATACTGTTCCGCCGCATGATAAGGCACACCTGCCATCTTAATTGCCTCGCCGTCTATTTGACCGCGAGTCGTCAAAGTAATGTCCAGCAACTTGGCCGCTTCTACCGCGTCGTCAAAAAACAACTCGTAAAAATCGCCCATGCGGTAAAAAACCAATTTATCCAAATGGTCTGCTTTAATGCCCAAATATTGCTGCATCATAGGAGAAACGGCGGATTTGCTCATTTTCAGACGGCCTTATACTAAGAAAAAACAAAAGCCATTTTAGCAATTCGGGCGATGGATTAGGTGGGGAAATTTCGGTATGTGATTTTCAAACCAAAATTCAAAAATAAATTTCCATTACAAACAACAAGATTACAAAAATAAGTAAAAAAAATCCTAACAAGATTTGACACGAATTACTAGGTTCTGTATAGTTCGGCTCTTCGCTGCTTCCACAGCAATGCTCTTTAACAAACAGATTACCGATAAGTGTGAGTGCTTAGGCCTCACACTGTTTAGAAGACAGACAAGATGATGTTTTGAACATTATTCTGTCGGTTTCTTTGAAGCAGACCAGAAGTTATAAGTTAGAGATTGAACATAAGAGTTTGATCCTGGCTCAGATTGAACGCTGGCGGCATGCTTTACACATGCAAGTCGGACGGCAGCGGGGTAGTGCTTGCACTACTGCCGGCGAGTGGCGAACGGGTGAGTAATATATTGGAACGTACCGAGTAATGGGGGATAACCAATCGAAAGATTGGCTAATACCGCATACGCTCTGAGGAGGAAAGCAGGGGACCTTC
>NZ_FOPS01000013.1 GCF_900113545.1 Neisseria elongata subsp. elongata
GTGAAACCTGCCGCTCAACCCGCAGCAGGGAAAAATGCGGCTAAGTAGGGATGGCCGATTCGCTTCGGAAGAAAGGCCGCGCTCTTGTCTTGTAAAAGGGGGCGGCCTTTGGCTTTTACGGCAAGGGAATCTCGGGTGCTGTTGCTCGGATGTGATGCGGGGTGTCGGGGGTAAGGCGTGTGGGCCTATGCTTTATGTGGTCGGTGTTGTGAAGCCGCGCTGACCATATTGTGCTGACAGTAAGGGTATGGATCAAATCTGCTTTGCTTCATTCCGATGGTTGTGGCAGCTGCTTTTTAGTTGGGGAGCAATATATGATGAGACCGTCTGAAAGCTTGACTCGGCTTCCAGACGGCGTTTGTCGCTATATCAATCAACGATGTTTGGCAGGCAATCAATAGAAGCCTTCGCGTTCCTCGCGGGTGGAAATGTAGATGTTTTTCACCTGCGTGTACGCGGCGAGCATCATTTTGTGGGTTTCGCGGCCGATGCCTGAAGTCTTGTAGCCGCCGAACGGTGCGCCTGCGGGCAGGCGGTTGTAGCAGTTCACCCAAACGCGGCCGGTTTCCAGTGCATTGGAAACGCGCAGGCAGCGATTGATGTCTTTGCTCCAAACTGCGCCGCCCAAGCCGTATTCGCTGTCGTTCGCCATTTTGATGACTTCTTCTTCGGTTTTGAATTTAATCACGGTGGCAACCGGGCCGAAGATTTCTTCTTGGGCGATGCGGGCGTTGTTGCTGCCGGCTTCGATCAAGGTCGGTTCGACAAATTCGCCTTTGCCCAATTCGCCTTCGATTTTCTTACCGCCGGTGATGATGCGGCAGCCTTCCTGTTCTCCGATTTTGACGTATTTCAAAATGGTCTCAAGCTGACCAGCGTTGACTTGTGAACCCATTTGGGTGTCGTCTTCCCAAGGTAGGCCGACTTTGATTTTTTTGAATTCTTCCGCCAAGGCGTTGACGAATTTGTCGTAAATGCCTTCTTGTACGAAGATGCGCGAGCCGGCGCAGCACACTTGGCCTTGGTTGAACAAAATACCTTTTTGCGCGCCTTCGAGAGCTTTGTCGAACGGCATGTCGTCAAAGAAAATGTTGGCGGATTTGCCGCCCAGCTCCAAGGTGGCGGGAATCAGCATTTCAGCGGCGGCGATGCCGATGTGGCGGCCGATTTCGGTCGAGCCGGTGAAGGCGAGTTTGTTGAAGCCTTTGTGGCGCAGCATGTATTCGCCGGATTTAGAACCGCGACCAGTGATGATGTTCAACACGCCTTTAGGCAGCAAGTGGTTGATTTTTTGAGCGAACGACAGCAGGCTCAGCGAAGTGCTGGAAGACGGGTGGATAACGATGGTACAGCCTGCGGCGAGTGCGGGCGCGATTTTCCACGCTGCCATCAGGAAGGGGAAGTTCCACGGAATGATCTGACCGACTACGCCGATGGGTTCGCGCAGGACAATAGACAGGTCTTCGGAGTCAAGCTGGGTGGCGGTGCCTTCTTCGCCGCGGATGACGCTGGCGAAATAACGGAAATGGTCGGAAGCCAGCGGGATGTCGGCTGCGCGGGTTTCGCGGATGGGTTTACCGTTGTCCAGCGTTTCCTGCAAGGCGAACAATTCCAAGTTTTCGTCAATCACATCGGCGATTTTGTTGAGTATGGCGGCGCGTTCGGTAGTGGTGGTTTTGCGCCATGTTTTGAACGCTTCTTGCGCTGCGGCGACAGCGGCATCGACATCGGCGTCAGTCGCGTCAGTAAATTTCGCCAATGCTTCGCCATTGGCAGGATTGTACGAATCTAAAAGCGCGCCGGGTTTCGTCCACTCGCCGTTAATCAGCAAACCGTATTCTTTGTCAAACACATTTAAGTTTTTAGCCATGATAGTCTCCAAAAGTTTTAACAAATAACAGCAGTACATCAGCATAATGACAGCCTGCCAAGGGTGTCGCTTCCCAGCATATGACTTTTTACCGACTTTATGCAAGGGGTTAAGCTGCATGTGGAATGTAAAAGATTTTTACATATGACAATTATTCATGTTTAAATGTTAATTTGAGTATTTTCTTCATGCAATGAGTTTTTTTGATTGTGTTCCTGGTAGTTTAAATCGGCAATAAATCGATATAATGTAACATTTTTAATTCTTTCAAACAGTTGTCAGGTTTTGATAGCTTGACCTTGCCGTTGCGGTTTATTCATACTTAAACGCGAATCCGACCAACCGATAGGAGCATTGTCATGAAAATGAAAGCAGCAGTAGTAACGCAAAACAGCGATGGCAACGTTGAGATTGTGGAGCGGGAGATTCGTCCGCTGGAGCACGGCGAAGCCTTGGTGGAAGTGGAATATTGCGGTGTGTGCCACACCGACCTGCACGTTGCGGCAGGTGATTACGGCAAAAAACCGGGCCGTGTGCTGGGCCACGAGGGTATCGGTTTGGTAAAAGAGGTTGCCCCCGATGTGCAGAGTTTGAAAGTCGGCGACCGCGTGAGTATCGCATGGTTGTTCCGTAGTTGCGGTTCGTGCGAATACTGTAATACCGGCCGCGAAACCTTGTGCCGTTCAGTATTGAATGCAGGCTATACCGCCGACGGCGGCATGGCGACGCACTGTATCGTCGATGCGGACTATGCCGTCAAAGTACCCGACGGCCTCGACCCCGCACAAGCCTCCAGCATCACTTGTGCCGGCGTAACCACTTACAAAGGCGTGAAGGTTTCCGGCGTTCGCCCAGGGCAATGGATTGCCGTTTACGGCGCGGGCGGCTTGGGCAACTTGGGTGTCCAATACGCGAAAAAAGTATTCGGCGCACACGTTGTCGCCATCGACATCAACGATGACAAACTGGCATTTGCTAAAGAATGCGGCGCGGACTTTACGGTTAATGCCGCCAAAGAAGACGCAGCCAAAGTGATTCAGGAAAAAACCGGCGGTGCACATGCGGCAGTTGTAACTGCGGTATCCGCCGCTGCGTTCAACTCCGCCGTGGATTGTGTCCGTGCTGGCGGCCGCGTGGTTGCCATCGGCCTGCCGCCCGAATCCATGGACCTGTCCATCCCACGTCTGGTCTTGGACGGAATCGAAGTGGTCGGCTCGTTGGTGGGCACGCGTAAAGATTTGGAAGAAGCTTTCCAATTCGGTGCGGAAGGTTTGGTTGTGCCTAAGGTGCAGCTGCGTGCTTTGGAAGAAGCACCGGATATTTTCCAAGAAATGCGCGACGGCAAAATTACCGGCCGCATGGTCATCGATATGAAGAAAAGTTGCGGCTGTGCCCATTGATTCGATGTTAGCTTAAGGAAGGCCGTCTGAAACCTGAAATCGGGTTTTCAGACGGCCTGTTTTTATCGGCGGCATCATTTGTTGTTTGCGACACCGTGTTTTTCCGCGAGTTCGGCGTATTCGCGCATAACGGCAAGCGTTTCGCGGCTGGCTGTTTTCATATTTTCCGCCATAGTGGAAAAGGCGGGGATATCTTCCGGTTTGACCGTGATGCCGACGGTCATAATATTGCTTATCTTTTCAAAGCTGCCTGCCATTTTGTCGCGGATGGTCCTGCCCTCTTTGCTGTGCATCTTAATCTGTCGCAAATGTCGGACGATACTTTCCGCTTCCGCCTGTTGTAGGCACAAAATGGCCAACCTTTCTTCAAATGTTTTGGCTTGCCGGTTCATTTCACCGTAGTCGCGGTCGGATGCCAGTTCGGCTTGCATGGCGGTGCGGATGGCAATCAGATCGTCCTGCAGCGGAGTGGCGTATGCGGCGTGCGGCAACAGGCAGCCGACGGACAACAGAAACAGCAGGGCTATATGTAGGATGCGGATTGAGACGGTTTTGCATCATGATTCCTTGTTCAGATTAAACGGAAGACAGTTATTGTATGCCGCAATGCCCCATATTGTGCAAACGGCTTTTCTTCCCCCTGCCAACGGGTTTACACTGTGCTTTTAGCCAAAAAGCAAGGAAACCGCCATGCCAAACAGTAAAAAAATCAAAATCGGCATCATTGGGGCGACGGGTTACACCGGAGTGGAACTGTTGCGCCTGCTGTCCGCCCATCCGTATGCCGAAGTGTGCACCGTTACCAGCCGCAGCGAAGCGGGTGTGAAACTGGCTGACTACTTCCCCAGTCTGCGCGGCATTTACGATTTGGTGTTTGAGAAGCCGGAAGATGCAAAGCTGGAACAGTGCGATTTGGTGTTTTTCGCCACCCCGAACGGCATTGCCATGAAAGAAGCCCCCGCATTATTGGCGCGGGGCGTGCGCGTGGTGGATTTGTCGGCCGACTTCCGTTTGAAAGACATTGCCGTTTGGGAAAAATGGTATGGCATGAAACACGAAAGTCCCGACTGGGTTTCCCGTGCCGTGTACGGGCTGACCGAATTGAACCGGGAAGCCGTTGCCGCCGCTCAGCTTGTAGCCAACCCCGGCTGTTATCCGACCTGCGTATCGCTGGCTTTGCTGCCGCTGTTGCAGACAGGTGCTTTGCGTGAGGGGCTTCCGCTGATTGCAGACTGCAAATCGGGCGTGTCCGGAGCAGGGCGCAAGGCGGCGGTCGGCACGCTGTTGTGCGAGGCGGGCGATAATTTCAAAGCGTACGGCGTTTCCGGCCACCGCCATCTGCCCGAAATCCGCCAAACCATTTCCGGCTTGCAACACGGCGTGGCGGAGGGATTGGTATTTGTGCCGCATCTCACGCCGATGATACGCGGGATGCACGCCACCATTTATGTTCACTTGAAAGACGGCGTATCGCCGCAGGAATTGCTGGAAACGGCCTACCGCGACAGTTTCGCGGTTGATGTGATGCCTGCGGGCAGCACGCCCGAAACCCGCAGCGTGCGCGGCGTGAACGTTTGCCGCATCGGCGTGCAGCGCGCGCCGGACAGCGATTTGTGGATATTGTTGAGCGTTCAGGATAACTTGGTCAAAGGCGCGGCGGGCCAGGCGGTGCAGAATATGAATGTGATGTTCGGCTGGGATGAAAACGCAGGGCTGGGCGGCGCGGCTTTATTGCCGTGATTGCAAAAATATAGGCAGGCCGTCTGAAAGGCAGAAATCGGTTTTCAGACGGCCTGCCTTATTCAGTCATCCAGCCATTTCCCGCAGCAGTGTTTAAACTTTTTGCCCGAACCGCAAATGCAGGCCGATTTCATGGATGGCAGAGGTACGGTAGGGTCGATGAAATACCAACGGCCGTTTGCCAGTACGAAGGCCGACCGTTCGCGGTGCGTTTCCCGCTTACCGCCTGCGTCCGCAAAATAGGCGGCAAATTCGACCAGCGCGTGATGTTCCCCCGCATTCGGTTCGTGGCGCAGCACATCCAAACCCAGCCACTCGGTTTGTGCCGCCCATTGCGCCAAGGCTGCCGCGTCCAGCAGCGGTTGTTGCACGGGGACGGTGGTGTGGACGATGTAGTCTATGTTTTGCAAAACGAAGGCCGCATAACGCGACCGCATCAGTTTTTCCGCATCGGCAGCGGGCATACCTTGATGCAGCGGGCGGCAGCAATCGGCGTAGGTTAGGCCTGATTGGCAGGGGCAGGGTTGGGCGGACATTTTTCAGACGGCCTTCAAACGTAATACGGCTAGTCTAACAGCCGACGGCTTTTCTTGCTATCATTGCGCCCGATTATCCTTGGAGCAAACGAATGGACATTTTGTTTATCGCCGACCCCTTGGCCGGTTTCAAAACCTATAAAGACACCACCTACGCCATGATGCGCGAGGCCGCAAGGCGCGGGCACCGCCTGTTTCACACCCTGTCGGCGGAATTGTCGGTGCAAAACGGCATCGTGTATGCGGCGGCGGCACCGTTTGAATTTCTCGGCGCGAAAGACGACCACGACCACGCATGGTTTGAGGCGGGCAGCCCCGTTCAGACGGCCTTGAGCGAATTCGGCGCGGTCATCATGCGTACCGATCCGCCGTTCGACATGCAGTACCTCTACGCCACCCAACTGCTCACCTTGGCCGAAAGCCAAGGCGCGAAAGTCTTCAACAGCGGGCAGGCCATGCGCGACTTCAACGAAAAACTCGCCATCCTGAACTTCCCGCAATTCGTTTCCCCTACCATCGTGACTACTCGCGCAGCAGACGTGCGCGCCTTTTTGGCCGAACACGGCGACATCATCGTCAAACCGTTGGACGGCATGGGCGGCATGGGCATCTTCCGCCTGACCGAAAAAGACCCCAACATCGGCAGCATACTGGAAACCCTGATGCACCTGGATACCCGTACCATCATGGTGCAACGTTACATCCCCGACATCGTCAAAGGCGATAAGCGCGTGCTGGTTATCGGCGGCGAAGTCGTACCCTATGCCTTGGCGCGCATCCCGCAAAACGGCGAAACACGCGGCAACCTAGCGGCCGGCGGGCGCGGCGTGGCGCAAGAGTTGTCCGCATGCGACCGCGAAATCGCCGAAACGCTTGCCCCCGAACTGAAACGGCGCGGCATACTGCTGGCCGGACTCGACATCATCGGCGAGTGCCTGACCGAAGTAAACGTAACCAGCCCGACCGGTTTTCAGGAAATCAGCAAACAAAAAGGTTGGGACGTGGCCGCCCGCTTTATCGATGCCGTAGAACAGGCCGTCTGAACGCACACGAGACGCGGGCTGTTTTCAGACGGCCCGCATCAGGAAAACCATCATGCAAACCCCTGAACAAGATCCCAATAGCTACGCCGCACAAATTAAAGGAAAAAGCGGTTTGCGCCGCATTATCAACGCCTGCGGCTATACGCGCGACGGTTTCAAAGCCGCTTGTGAAGAACAAGGCTTCCGCCAATTGCTGTGGCTTAATATTCCGTTGATTGTATTGGCCTTTATCCTACCCTTTGGGCTGGCTACCCGGATGATATTGATTGCGTCATCCTTTCTGTCGCTTATCGTCGAACTCTTCAATACAGGCGTGGAAGCCGCCGTGGACCACACATCGCTGGAAAAACACCCGCTGGCCAAGCGGGCGAAAGACGTTTGCTCCGCCGCGCAGGGCTTGGCTTTGCTATTGCTTGCCCTGCTGTGGCTGCTTGCCCTGTGGAGAGAATACGATATTAACGTTTTTTGAGGCTGGTCAAAGTTTTTTGTTTTATGCTATTGTATAACGATGATGTATTCCCATCGGCCTGCACAACCTGTGTTAGGAAACAGAACGGGTGGCAGGTAACTTTAACCATGTTGTGAAAGGAAAGCATTATGAAGAAAGTATTTGCACTCGTAGCCGCTGCTGCCGCATGTCAAGCCGCGTTTGCCGCAGGCGTGGAGGCACAGAGCCCATGGGCGCGCGAAACCGTTAGCGGTATGAAAAACGGCGGCGTGTTTATGGAACTGAAAAACGATACCGCCAAAGACATCGTGTTGGTCGGCGGTTCCAGCCCTGCAGCGAAAAGTGTTGAAATCCACGAGCACGTTCATGCTGAAATTAAAGACCCGAAAACCGGTCAAAAAGCCATGGGCATGAAAATGCAGGCTGTTCCTGGTGGTTTGAAAGTAGCTAAAGGCGAAAGCGTTACCCTGAAACCGGGCAGCTACCATGTGATGCTGATGGGCTTGAAACAGCCGTTGAAACCAG
The DNA here is from genome assembly GCF_900113545.1 of Neisseria elongata subsp. elongata. Lineage (GTDB taxonomy): Bacteria > Pseudomonadota > Gammaproteobacteria > Burkholderiales > Neisseriaceae > Neisseria > Neisseria elongata. The sequence continues at coordinate 7,563 of NZ_FOPS01000013.1, forward strand.
GTGCGAAATTCCCTGTAACCTTAAAATTCAAAGGTGCACCGGATCAGACCGTACAGGTTGAAGTTCGTGCCAATGCCGGCAGCCCGGGTGCACACTCCGATATGGATCACGGTCACGGTCATTAAACCAGCTATTAACGGTTCATAACTGATTAGGAGGCCGTCTGAAAGTTTTTCAGACGGCCTTTTCGATTCTCTGCGGGATACTTGGTTTAGATGCGTTTGCCGAAGGATGGGTATTTGGTGTGTGCAAGCCGACGGGAGATAAAATTGCTCCTGTTGCCAGGCCGTACCGCTCAATGCCAAACTTGCCCGCCATCTAAAAGCCATGTAGTATCCCGCCTTTGATTTTTCAGCTTTAAAGTCGAACAGGGAACAAAATGATTAGTGATATTCAGAAAACCGCCGAAAGCAAAATGCTGCGTTCGTTGGAAGTATTGAAGGAAAATTTGGCCAAAGTACGCACAGGCCGCGCCCATACCGGTTTATTGGATCAGGTTGAAGTGGAATACTGGGGCAGCATGGTTCCCGTCAGCCAGGTAGGCAGCGTAACCCTGCTGGACGCGCGTACCATCGGCGTCAAACCTTTTGAAAGCAATATGGCAGGCAAAATCGAAAAAGCCATCCGCGATTCCAATCTCGGCTTGAACCCTGCTTCGGTCGGCGATTTGATCCGCGTGCCCATGCCCATGCTGACGGAAGAACGTCGCAAAGACTTGATTAAAGTCGTGCGCGGTGAGGCGGAAGAAGGCCGCGTGTCCATCCGCAACGTGCGCCGTGATGCGAACGACCACATCAAGCGTCTGCTGAAAGACAAAGAAGTTTCCGAAGACGAAGCGCGCCGAGGCGAAGAAGCGGTACAGAAGCTGACCGACAAAAACATTGCCGAAGTCGATAAAATCCTCGCAGCCAAAGAAGAAGACCTGATGGCGGTATAAAAGAGGCCGTCTGAAAAACAATCGGTCATCGGCAGGCAGCCGTCAAAAAGGATATTTTGTGAAAACCAGCACTCAAGCCATTCCGGAGCACCACCGGATTCCGCGCCATATCGCCGTCATTATGGACGGTAACGGCCGTTGGGCGAAAAAACGTTTTATGCCGCGCGTGATGGGGCATAAAAAAGGTTTGGATGCATTGGAAAACCTTTGTGCGGAATGTTCTGCCGCAGGGGTTGAATATCTGACCGTGTTTGCTTTCTCGACTGAAAATTGGCGGCGTCCGTCAGACGAGGTCGGCTTTCTGATGGGTCTGTTTTTGCAGGCATTGCAAAAACAGGTCAAACGGATGCACGAACACAATATGCGCCTGAAAGTGATTGGCGACCGTAGCCGTTTTAACGCAGAAATCGTTGCGGGCATAGAAGCGGCGGAAAGCCTGACTGCCGGAAACAGCGGTTTGACGCTGACCATCGCCGCCGATTACGGCGGCCGTTGGGATATTTTGCAGGCGGTCAATAAGCTGTTGGCGGCCGGAAAGAAAGAAATAACCGAAAGCGATTTGAATGTCGGCCTGATGCTGGGAGATGTGCCCGAACCGGATTTGTTTATCCGCACCGGCGGCGAGATGCGTATCAGCAATTTCCTCCTTTGGCAGATGGCGTATGCCGAACTGTATTTCACGGATACCCTGTGGCCCGATTTCGATTCACAGGCTTTTCAGACGGCCATTGCCTCATTCCAACAACGCGAACGCCGTTTCGGCCGTACTTCCGAACAACTGCCGCAGGAACAGCAAAGGAATTAAGCCATGTTGAAACAGCGCGTCATTACCGCTTTGATTCTGTTGCCCATTATGCTGGGTATGCTGTTTTGGGCTTCAGACGGCCTGTGGGCCGCGTTTTCCGGCCTGATAGCAGTTCTCGCATTATGGGAATACAGCCGGATGTGCGGTATCGGCGATAAAGAGCGAGTGCCGTATTTGGCGGGTTCCGCTTTGTTTATGTTGCTTGCTGCTTGCGGCGGCTGGGTTTTGCCGCCAATCGGCTGGTGTCTGGTGTTGGCTTTTTGGTTGGTTGTCATGCCCTTGTGGTTGAAGTGCAAATGGCGGCTGGGCGGTGGCTGGCAGGCGTATGCCGTCGGTTGGATGCTGATGCTGCCGTTTTGGTTTGCGCTGGTGTCGTTAAGGTCGTCTGAAGAAGATGCATTGTCTCTATTGGCCGTGATGGGTTTGGTATGGATAGCCGATATCGGAGCATATTTCTGCGGCAAGGCGTTTGGTAAAAATAAATTGGCTCCCGCCATCAGTCCGGGTAAAAGCTGGGAAGGTGCGTTTGGCGGGGTGCTGTGCGTATTGATTTATCTGAGCGTTGTCCGTGAAGCCGGCTGGCTGGGTTTTGATTTGCCGTGGCTTCCGACCATGTTGGCCGGTGTTGTGCTGGCGGCGGTCAGCGTTTGCGGCGATTTACTGGAAAGCTGGTTGAAGCGGGTTGCCGGAGTTAAGGACAGTAGCAATCTGTTGCCGGGGCATGGCGGTGTATTCGACCGTGTGGATAGCATGATTGCCGTATTAAGCGTTTATGCGGCGATTGTTTCTATCGCATCTTGATTGGAGTGTAGGGTATGGCGGATAAAAACGGAACTTCATCGTTGTCGGTTTTGGGTGTGCTTTTGGCAGTCGGACTGATGGCGGCTGCATTTATTCTCGGCGTGCAGTTCAAAAACTTCCGTCAGCCCGGAACAATTACCGTCAAAGGCTTGGCGGAAAAGAATTTCCAGTCGGACAGCGCTACTTGGCGTACCGGTGTGTCATTGCACGGCAATACTTATCAGGTCGTGTTGGACAGTTTGGAAGAGGAGCGTGAGAAACTGGTGCGTTTTTTGCGGAAGCAAGGCTTTGATGATGCTGAAATCCGTAGCGGGCTGCCGTCTGTAGAGCGTGCGTACGAAGATGTAAAAAACGATCAGGGCGAAATAATAGAGCGCAGGCCGAATGGTTACGACGGCAGTTTGTCGGTTACCGTCAATACTAAAAAGTTAGACAAAATTCAAACCGCAGAGCAGGCTATCCGCAATTTGCGGGCGAAAAACGATTTTATCGAATTTAGCGAGCCGCAATATCTGTTGGGCAATTTGGAAACCATTAAGCGCGATTTGATTACTCAGGCTACGGAAGACGCGCAAAAACGGGCGGTCGAATTCGCCAAAACGGGCGGAGGTAAAGTCGGTGCCATGCGTTCCGCATCGCAAGGGTCGTTCAATATTTATTCCGATAACGGTCCGGGTGAAGATGAAGATTACGGCGGCACTTACGATAAATCGACTATTGGGAAACAAGTGCGTTTGGTCGTAACCATAGAGTACGCCATCGAATAAGCCGGTTGTTTTGCCTGGAGCGTCCGCCTATATTTTCAGACGGCCTTCAATAAACAAAGAACCGCATAAATATAATATCTTTGAGTAATGAGTATACAAGTTCTTACTGTTTTGGGCAGTACCGGCAGCATCGGGGTGAATACCTTGGATGTGGTGGCTCGTCATCCCGATCGGTTTCGCATATTTGCCCTGGCCGGTCATAAACAGACGGCCAAATTAGCCCGACAGTGCATACAGTTTCGGCCGGATTTTGCTGTGGTGGCCGACGAATCTGCGGCAGCCGATTTGAAAGCGATTCTGACTGCAGAAGGGTGTCCGACCGAGGTTTTGTACGGTCGGCAGGCTTTGATTGATGTGGCTTCTGCCGGCGAAGTGGACGGCGTGATGTGCGCCATTGTCGGTGCGGCAGGCTTGCCGTCGGCTTTGGCGGCCGCGCAAAAAGGCAAAACCATTTATTTGGCCAACAAAGAAACTTTGGTGGTGGCCGGCGAATTATTCATGGAAACTGCCCGTGCCAACGGGGCAAGGGTTTTGCCGATAGACAGCGAACATAATGCCGTTTTCCAGGTTTTGCCGCGAGATTATGAAGCGGGGTTGGATGCACACGGTATCGATTCCATCATATTGACGGCTTCTGGCGGTCCGTTTTTAGACAAAGATTTGACCGAGTTTGACTCTATTACGCCCGAACAGGCGGTTAAACATCCCAATTGGAGTATGGGGTGGAAAATTTCGGTGGATTCGGCCACTATGATGAATAAGGGCTTGGAGCTGATTGAAGCGCATTGGTTGTTTGCCTGCCCGCCTAACAAATTGGAAGTCGTTATTCATCCGCAATCGGTTGTGCATAGTATGGTTCGTTATCGGGACGGTTCGGTATTGGCCCAATTGGGCAATCCCGATATGCGTACGCCGATTGCCTACTGTTTGGGGTTGCCGGAGCGGATTTCATCAGGTGTGGCACCGTTGGATTTCGAAACATTGTCCGCCCTGACTTTCAGACGGCCTGATTTACGCCGCTTTCCTTGCCTGCGTTTGGCTTATGAAGCCATGAATGCCGGAGGTATGGCTCCGTGCGTATTGAATGCGGCCAATGAAACCGCAGTTGAGGCTTTTTTAAACAAGGAAATCCGCTTTACCGATATTGCTCCGGTCATCGCCCACTGTTTGGAGCAAAAGTTTTCAGACGGCTTGAATAACCTCGAAAGCTTACTGGCCCAAGACGGGTACGCGCGCAAACAGGCGCGGGACTATATTAACGGTTTGGCGAAATAATGATTTTGACGATTTTGGCGTTTATTGCCGCTATTTTATTGCTGGTCAGCCTGCATGAATTAGGACATTTGTTGGTGGCGCGGTGGTGCGGCATCAAGGTGTTGCGTTTTTCGGTAGGTTTCGGCAAACCCTTTTTTAACAAGCGTTGGCGGAATATTGAGTGGTGCCTTGCCCCGATTCCTTTGGGCGGATACGTCAAAATGGTGGATACCCGGGAAGGAGATGTGGCGGAAGAAGATTTGCCATATGCCTTCGATAAGCAGCATCCTGCCAAAAAAATTGCCGTTGTCGCAGCCGGACCGCTGACCAATTTAGTATTGGCATTTTTGCTATACGGGCTGAGCTTTTCTTTCGGCGTGACGGAGTTAAAACCGTATGTCGGTACTGTGGAGCCTTACAGCATCGCAGCAAAGGCAGGTTTCCGTGCAGGGGATAAAATCAACAGTGTCAACGGTGTGCCGGTTAAGAGTTGGTCTGACGCGCAGAGAGGCATAGTTTTAGATTTGGAGGCCGGGAAAGTCGAAGTGGCAGTGACGGACGCACAAGGCGTGCAGGCCGTTCGGACTATCGACATCGCAGGCACCGACGAAGCTGCCGATGTGCCGAAAAAGCATGGCCATATCGGATTGATGGCTCATCGCCTCACCCTTTCTATCTCTAAGGTCGTTCCGGAGAGTGCCGCCGAGGAAGCAGGGTTAAATGCCGGAGACGTATTGTTGTCTGTGGATGGGAAACCATTGGCAGATTGGCAGGAATGGGTAGATTTGGTGCAGAAAAGTGCAGGTCAAAAGTTGCAGCTTGAATATAAGCGGGGCAACAAAGTAATGACTGCCTATATCCGGCCAAGGGCAGAGCGGCATAACGGTATGCTTGACGGAAAAGTCGGGCTGTATCCCGGCGAAGATAAAGAGTGGAGCAGGATGATACGTTTCCAGTATTATCCCACTGTCGCCGAGGCCTTTAAGATGGGCTGGGATAAAATGACAGGCTACACAACGCTGACATTGAAATTTTTAGGTCGTTTGCTGAGCGGTCAGGCTTCATTGCAACATGTATCCGGACCACTGACTATTGCAGATGTGGCAGGCAAATCCGCCGCACTCGGTTGGCAGCCTTATGTTGAATTTCTGGCTTTGGTAAGCGTCAGTTTGGGTGTGATGAATTTATTGCCGATACCGGTATTGGACGGCGGACACCTGATGTATTACAGCATCGAATGGCTTAGGGGTAAGCCGTTGGGCAGCAATATGCAGATGATTGGCTTGCGTATCGGACTGGCATTGATGCTGGCGATGATGATTTTGGCTTTTTTTAATGATATTACCCGTTTGTTTGGATAACGTATGAAACTGAAAAAACTAACCCTGACTTTAATGATGCTCGGCTTGTCTTCCTTGGCATCGGCTGATTTTACTATTCAGGACATCCGTGTGGAGGGTTTGCAACATACAGAACCGGCCACAGTATTTACTTATTTGCCCGTTAAAGTGGGCGATACCTTCCACGATGGGCAAGGTGAAGAGATTATCGGCAATCTGTATGCAACAGGGTTGTTTGACGACGTGCGTGTCGAAAGTATGGGCAACCAGTTATTGCTGACTGTAGTCGAACGGCCGATTATCAGCAGTTTTGAAGTCAGCGGCGGCAAATTGATTCAGAATGATGCCATTAAGAAAAATCTTACCGCATTTGGTTTGGGACAGTCTCAGCCTTTTAATCAAGGCCGTCTGAACGAAGCAGTTGCCGGATTGAAAGAAGAGTATCAAAAACAGGGTAAATATTCGGTACAGATTACGCCGTCTGTTACCCGTTTGGCGCGTAACCGCGTTGCTGTCGAATTAAAAATCGACGAAGGCAAAACGACGACTATCAGTGATATCGAATTCGAAGGCAACCAGCATTATTCGGATAGCAGACTGCGCAAACAGATGTCTTTGAGCGAAGGTGGTGCATTTACCTGGCTGACAAAGTCTAACCGGTTTAATCCTGATAAATTTTCGCAGGACTTGGAGCGTATCCGCGATTTCTATCAAAACAACGGTTATTTTGATTTCCAAATCGTTGATACCGAAGTCAAGATGTCTGAAGATCAGAAACACCAAACCATGAAGATAACGGTATCCGAAGGTCAGCGTTACCGTTGGGGCAAGGTAAGCATCGAAGGCGATACCAAGGAAGTACCGAAAGAAGAGCTTTACAGCCATCTGAAAATGAAAGAAGGAAAGTGGTACGACCGTGCCCAAATGTTGGAGAGCTTGGAGAAAATCCAAAAGAGCATGGGAACCGCAGGTTATGCGTTCAGCGAAGTGAATGTTCAACCGCAACCCAATACGCAAACGGGTGTTGTAGATTTTGTACTGCACATCGAGCCTAATCGTAAAGTCTACGTGAATAAAATCAATATTTCGGGAAACAACAAGACCCGGGACGAGGTCGTACGCCGCGAATTGCGTCAAATGGAGGCTGCACCTTACGATATGTCGAAATTACAGCGTTCCAAAGAACGTGTGGAGCTTCTGGGTTATTTTGACGATGTGAAATTCGAAGCGCGTCCGGTTGCGGGAACGCCTGACCAAGTTGATATCGACATGAGTGTGAACGAGCGTGCGACCGGTTCTTTGGATTTGAGTGCGGGCTGGGTTCAGGATACCGGCTTGGTTATGGCATTCGGCGTCGCCCAGGATAACTTGTTCGGTACCGGAAAATCGATTTCGGCGCGCGTGTCCAGAAGCAGAACGACGAATAACGCCTCATTGTCGTTTACCGATCCGTATTTCACTCCTGAAGGGGTCAGCTTGGGCTACGATTTGTATGGAAAAGTTTACGACCCCCGTAAATCTTCATCCAGCGCCAGCAACGCCCAATATAAAACTTCTACCGTAGGCGGCGGTATCCGTATGGGTGTGCCGGTTACAGAATACGACCGTGTCAATTTCGGCTTAGGTGCCGAGCATATGCAGGTTCAAACCTTTACCGGCGCGCCGAAACGTTATCGCGACTTTATCAGCCAATACGGCAATAGCAATACCGGTATCGGAAAATATAAAGGTTGGACGCTCAAAGGCACTGTCGGTTGGGGTCGAAACAAAACAGATAATGCATTGTGGCCGACACGCGGTTATTTAACAGATGTCAATCTGGAAGCCGGTCTGCCCGGGGGCGATTTGCAATATTACAGCCTGACGCATAACCAAAAATGGTTCTTCCCGTTAAGTAAAAACTTTACATTGATGCTTGGCGGTTCAGTAGGAGCGGCCGATGGTTATGGTAAGAACAAAGAACTGCCGTTCTTCCAAAACTTCTATGGCGGTGGCTTGGGTTCCGTGCGCGGTTATGAAAGCGGTACGCTCGGCCCGAAAGTTTATGACAATAACGGCGATAAAATCAGCTATGGCGGCAATAAAATGCTTTCCGGCACGGCAGAACTCCTATTCCCGTTCCCCGGAATTAAGGACAGCCGCAGCGTCCGTCTGAGCCTGTTTGCCGATGCCGGCAGTGTATGGGATGGAAAAACTTACACGGATGACAGCAGTGATTTGTATAACGGCTCAACGATACAAAACGTATACGGTGTAGGCAATCGCCATAAATCCAGCTTCAAGGAAGAGTTGCGCTACTCCGCCGGTGCGGCCGTAACATGGATGTCCCCCTTAGGGCCGATGAAATTCAGTTATGCCTATCCGATGAAGAAAAAGGCAAGCGACGAGGTTCAGCGTTTCCAATTCCAGTTGGGTACGACGTTCTAACAGCTTAAATTTGGGAACGGTATGATTCAAAAATCTCAAATCCAAAAATGGGCGGCGGCATTTGCCGCTGCAGCCTGCCTTGCTGTTCCTGCAGGTGCGGAAACCGTCCGCAAACTCGGTTTTGTCAATGTGGACCGTATTCATCGCGAATCGGTTCAGGCGCAAAATATCCAAAATAAATTGGATACCGAGTTTGCGCCGCGTCAGCGGCAGCTGGAAAAACTTCAAAACGACATCGAGGTTTCAGCGCAAAGAGCAGACAAGTTGAAGGCTGGAAAAGCACGTGCGGCCGCTATGGCCGAATTGGAACGGCAAAGGCGCGAATTTCGCGGCAGTCAGGCGCAATTGGCCGAAGAGTATGATCTGAGGCGCAACGAGGAATTCGCCGCATTGCAGAATAATGCCAACCGAGTGATTTTGGAGCTGGCCAAAAAAGAAGGTTATGATCTGATTGTTCATGACGTGATCTTCATTGATGCCAAATTCGATATTACCGACAAGGTGATCCGCGAAATGAACCGTTAGTTCTTGATTGGGTTTTCAGACGGCCTTTTCGTCAGGCCGTCTGAATAATTTGGAAAATTGGATATCTTCATCCGAATCACATGACAGTCAAACAATATACCTTATCCCAAATCACCGCCGAACTCGGCGGCGAAGTGCGCGGCGAAGACATCAGCGTCTGCGCCGTGCGGCCTTTGGCTCAGGCCGGTGTGGAACACATCAGCTTTCTGGCCAATCCGAAATACAAACACGAAGTACACGATAGCAAAGCGGGCGCAGTCATCGTATCCGACAAAGCCGCCGGAGAATTTACCGGCCGCAGCCTGATTGTCGCCGCCGACCCGTACCTCTATTTTGCCAAAGTCGCCCGCCTGTTCTCACCGGTTGTCAAAGCACGCGGTGGCATCCATCCGACCGCCGTTGTCGAACCGAGCGCTACCGTGCCCGACAGTTGCGAAATCGGCGCGAATGCCTACATCGGCGCCAATACCCTATTGGGCGAAGGTTGCCGCATCTTGGCGAATGCCGTCGTCCAACACGATTGCAAACTGGGCGACGAAGTCGTTTTGCACCCCAATGCTGTGGTTTATTACGGCTGCACGCTCGGCAACCGCGTCGAAATCCACAGCGGCGCGGTCATCGGCGCGGACGGTTTCGGCCTTGCCTTCGCCGGCGACTCGTGGTTCAAAATCCCGCAAACCGGCGCGGTAACGCTGGGCGACGACGTGGAAATCGGCTCGAACAGCAACATCGACCGCGGCGCCATGAGCGACACCACCGTCGGCAACGGCACCAAAATCGACAACCAGGTCCAAATCGGCCACAACTGCAAAATCGGTTCCCATACCGTCATCGCCGCCAAAACCGGCATTTCCGGCAGCGTTACCGTCGGCAATTACTGCATCATCGGCGGCGGCGTCGGTACGGTCGGCCATATTGAAATCGCCGACAAAACCACCATCGGCGGCGGCACGTCCGTTACCCACAGCATCACCGAAAGCGGGCAGCACGTTGCCGGTATTTTCCCGATGTCGTCTTACAAAGAGTGGGCGCGCAATGCCGTCCACATCCACCGCCTGAACGAAACCGGCAAACGCATCAAACAGCTCGAACAGGAATTGGCCGAGTTGAAAAACGATAAATAGGCCGTCTGAAACCTTACAACCGAAACATGCCGTCTGAAAAATATGCGGGCGGCGCCAACCTATCAAGGAATAACCGAATGGAAATCAAACTACCGATTGAAGCACGCGAAATACAGGAAATCCTGCCGCACCGCTTCCCCTTTTTACTGCTGGACCGCGTCATCGCCGCCGAACCGGGCAAATCGCTGACCGCCATCAAAAACGTAACCTTCAACGAACAGTTTTTCCAAGGCCACTTTCCCGAATCGCCTGTCATGCCGGGCGTATTGATTGTGGAGGCGATGGCGCAGGCCTGCGGCGTATTGGCCGTATTGTCCCAAGGCAGCACCAAGCGTCGTGAAAACGAAATCACCCTGTTTGCCGGCTTGGACAACGTGCGCTTCAAACGCCAGGTCATCCCCGGCGACCGCCTGCAGTTTGAAGTCGAACTGTTGGCGCACAAACGCGGTATCGGCAAATTCAACGCCGTTGCCAAAGTGGACGGCGAATTGGCTTGCGAAGCCACCATTATGTGTGCGCAGCGTATTGTCGAGAAAGACTGATTTTCAGACGGCCTGCCGATAGAGGCCGTCTGAAAACCGAATGCGGGGCGTACCGGCGGTTTACCTGAAACGGTACAGCCGCCGGAGAGCCCCCAGACATGAAAGGAAACCCATGTCCCTCATCCACCCGACCGCCGTCATCGACCCCAAGGCCGAGCTGGATTCCAGCGTCAAAGTCGGTGCGTACACCGTTATCGGCCCGAACGTGCGAATCGGTGCGAATACCGAAATCGGCCCGCACGCCGTGATTAACGGCCATACCACCATAGGCGAAAACAACCGTATCTTCCAATTTGCCAGTTTGGGCGAAATCCCGCAGGATAAAAAATATGCGGGAGAGGCCACGCGCCTGATTATCGGCAACGGCAACACCATCCGCGAGTTCACCACCTTCAACCTCGGCACGGTAACGGGCATAGGCGAAACCCGCATCGGCGACGACAACTGGATTATGGCTTACTGCCACCTTGCCCACGACTGCGTCATTGGCAACCACACTGTCTTTGCCAACAACGCTTCATTGGCCGGACACGTTACCATCGGCGATTATGTGATTCTCGGCGGCTACACGCTGGTGTTCCAGTTCTGCCGCATCGGCGACTACGCCATGACCGCCTTTGCCGCCGGCGTGCATAAAGACGTACCGCCGTACTTTATGGCTGCGGGCTACCGCGCCGAACCGGCAGGCATCAACAGCGAAGGCATGCGCCGCAACGGTTTTACCGCCGAGCAAATTTCTGCCGTTAAAGATGTGTATAAAACCATTTATCACCGAGGAATCCCGTTCGAAGAGGCCAAAGCGGATATTTTGCAGCGTGCCGAAACCCAAGCCGAACTGGCAGTGTTCAAAGACTTCTTTGCCGAATCTACGCGCGGCATCATCCGCTGAAACGTTTGATTGGAATCGAAGGCCGTCTGAAAAATCATTTCAGACGGCCTTTTTATAGTGGATTAACTTTAAACCAGTACGGCGTTGCCTTGCCTTGCCGTACTATCTGTACTGTCTGCGGCTTCGTCGCCTTGTCCTGATTTAAATTTAATCCACTATATATTCAGCAAAGCGTGAAGGGCGTAAAATACAATTATGAAAACCATTCGCAAATAGTGGTGGTCAAACCGCCTTATCCCGAAAGGAGTTGCTTATGTTGAAAATCGAAGATGCCGTCAGCGAAACGTTGCTGATTACCCTCTACATGAGGCACCTCGCTTCAAACCGTCCCGATCCCATTATCCGCGACGAATCGGCAAGCCGTTTGGTGGCGGAAATAGACTATGATTTCTCCAAGTTCGACCATGCCGAGCGCAGCATAATCGGCACGGCGATTCGGGCCGATTATTTCGACAAACTGGCTGCCGATTTCATCCGCCGTCAGCCCAATCCCGTTATCGTCGTTATCGGCTGTGGATTGGACGGCAGGCGCGGGCGGATCGGCCGGGCGGCGGACAATGTGCCGTTTTACCAACTCGACCTGCCCGAAGTCATCGCCATCCGCAGGAAACTGCTGCCGCCGCAGGCAGGGGAAACGCTGATTGAGGCATCCGCCTTCGATACGGGCTGGATGGAGGACGTAAGCGGCAGTCATCCCGACGCGCAGTTCTTTTTGATATTGGAGGGCGTGCTGACGTATTTCGACAATGAAACCGTCGGCGGCCTGTTTAAAAATCTGGCCCATTATTTCCACCATGGCGAAGCGGTGTTTGACGTATCCAGTTCGTGGATGGTGAAAAATTCGGGCAAACACGATGCCGTCAAACATACCCGCGCCCGTTTTGCCTTTGGCTGCGACGACGACCGCGAAATCGAGCGTTGGGCGGACAACCTGCACCTGATTTCAGCCAAATATATGATGACGGATTTTCCTGCCTGGAAACGGCTGGGGCTGTCTTACTGGATTATGCGGCTGATCCCGGTATTTAAAAATTCCTTCCGCCTGCTGCATTACCGGATTGATTGAACGGCGAGCGTTGCAGGAATCCTGCCTCGGGAGCAAACCGGCAAACGGGCGGATTCGGCAAGCTTATTCAGCCGCCCTGCGGGCCAATGTCGGGGAGGCACGGCCGATTTCAGGACGGCATTTCCGGTTGTGCGGGTTTGTATGAAAACCGCCATCTGAGGCCGTCTGAAAAGTTATGCTAAAATCGCCGCCTTTTCAGACGGCCTTACGGTATCCGCCCATGCTGCTCCACCCGAAACGACTGTTGGCCGAATTGGTCCGCATCCTTGAAGAAGACGGTTATATTTTTGCCGCCGACCCCGCCCAAATCACAGATTCCTTACGCGACAGCGACGACGGGCCGGAAGCGCGGCTTTTGCGCCGTGCGGCCTTAATCGACCGCAACGGCAGATTGGCCGATGCACTGCAACGCAACCGCAACGGCGTGTTTTGGCTGTGGGTGGTCGCCGCCACCTTGTTGTTCACCTCCTCTTTTTCCGCCACCTTCGTTCTGATGGACGAGCAGGGGCTGAATTTTTTCCTGGTATTGGCGGGCGCGTTGGGCTTGAACAGCGCGATGCTGCTGCTGTGGCTGGCGGCGGTGGTTTTTCTGCGCCGGACAACCGTGCTGCCGTTTTCCAGCCCCTCCACTTGGCTGCGCGGCAAAGACCCGGTCAATCAGGCCATGCTGAGGCTTTATGGCGGCGAATGGACAAAACCCGCCATCCGCTGGCGCATCGGGGCGGCGGCGCACAGCTTGTGGCTGTCCACGCTCGCCGGCGTGCTGGTATGCGTCCTGCTGTTGCTGCTGGTGCGCCAATATACGTTCAACTGGGAAAGTACGCTGCTGAATGCCGATGCACTGGTGAAAACCATGGCCGCCTTGTCCTGGCTGCCTGAGAAAATGGGTTTTGCCGTACCGGATGCGGGCGCGGTCGCCTCGGGTCGTCTGAACGGCAGTACGGCCGATGCCCGCGCTTGGGCGGGACTTTTAATCGGCAGCATTGTCTGCTACGGCATCCTGCCGCGCCTTGCCGCATGGTTGGCCTGCGTATGGCTGCTGCGCCGTGCCGAATCGGGCCTGCCGCTGGATGCGCCGTATTACCGCAAGATTATCGAAGGTTGGCAGAGAAGCATTGTCGATGCCGACGATTTTCAGGAAAACATTGCCGCAGTCGGCCGGAAATTTGTTTTGAACGGCGACCCGAAATGGGCGGTGATGCTGGAAACGGAATGGCAGGATTCCGGCTGGTATCGGAGCGTGCTGGCGCAAGAATGGCAGGACAAGGGCTGTGCCGACAGCCGCGATGCCGTGGCGGCATTGACGGAAGCCTTGCGGCAAACACCCACACAGCTTTTAATCGGCGTGCGCGCCCATACCGTGCCCGACCGGGGCGTGTTGCGGCAGATTGCCGCTTTGGCCGAAGCGGCGCAGGGCGGCGCGGTGGTACAGCTGCTGCAAGATACGGCCGTTCATTCGGGCAACCTGCTGCCGCAATGGCATGACGCATTGGACAAACGCGGCATTGCCTGGCTCAATCCGCCGCATATCGCGCAAACGGGCGGCTAAAAAGGGGAAGAGGCCGTCTGAAAGCCCGGTTCGGTAGCCAAACCAAGCTTTCAGACGGCCTCTGTTTATTTCCAATCAATTTATTTTCAATCAGTCTGCCGCCACATCCACGGCTTTCGCCGCCAGCGCGTTTAAGGCAATCGGGGAGATTTCGACCAAAAAACCGCGTTTGCCGCCGTTGATGTAGATTTTGTCCAGCGCGGCAATCGAACGTTCCATATAGACGGGCAGGGCGGTTTTACAGCCGAAGGGGCTGGTGCCGCCGACCAGGTAGCCCGTCCATTTGTTTGCCTGCTGCGGATCGGCAGGTTCGATGTGCTTCATACCGAGCAGGCGGCCGAGTTTGCGGGTCGAAATCTGCTTGTCGCCGTGCATCAGCACGATTAGCCCTTTTTTCGCTTCGTTTTGCAGCACGATGGTTTTGACGACGGCGTGCTCGTCCACATTCAGGCAGTGTGCCGAATGCGCCGTGCCGCCGCGTTCCTCGTATGGGTAAAGGTGCGGGACGAACTCGATTTTATGCTGCCGCAGGAAGCGGACGGCGGGCGTAACGGGGTGGTCGGTTTTGCTCATGGCTGTTCGGCGGGGAAGAAAAACAGCGGCCATCTTACCACGGCGCAGGTAAAGGCGGCCGTTTTTTGCTTGCATAAATTTACATTGTGTGCTGAAATGCGCCGCTTGGTCAAATTGTAAACAATTCGGAGAATCTGCAAGATGGAGCAGGTTGAAAAATTCATCCATTGGTTAAACGACAACATCGTTTGGGGGCCGGTCATGCTGGTGCTGCTGGTCGGCACGGGCATCTGGCTGACGCTTATCTTGCGCGGCTTGCAGTTCGGCATGCTGTTTTATGCCTTGAAGCAGGCTTTCCGCCCGCATCCTAAGAAGGACGACGGCAGTGACCACGAAGGCGACGTATCGCATTTCGGCGCGCTGATGACGGCCTTATCGGCCACCATCGGTACGGGCAACATCGCCGGCGTGGCCACGGCCGTGGTAACCGGCGGGCCGGGCGCGGTATTCTGGATGTGGATTACCGCCATTTTCGGCATGGCCACCAAATACGGCGAAGGCGTGCTGGCAGTGAAATACCGCGTTACCAACAGCAAAGGCGAAATGTCCGGCGGGCCGATGTATTACATTGAAAACGGCTTGGGCAAAAAATGGAAATGGCTGGCCTTCCTGTTTGCCTTTTTCGGCGTGATGGCCTCATTCGGCATCGGCAGTACGGTGCAGGCCAATTCGGTGGCGCAGGCGGTGCACAGCAGCTTCGGCATCGATACTTGGATTACCGGCGTGGTGCTGACGCTGATTACCGCGTTCGTGGTGTTGGGCGGCATTCAAAGTATTTCACGCGTCAGCTCGGTGGTGGTGCCGTTTATGGCGGTGCTGTATATAGTCGGCGGACTGGTGGTGGTCGCCATGCATTTCGATTTGCTGCTGCCTGCGTTGAAAGTCATCATGCAAGACGCCTTTACCGGACAGGCCGTGGCCGGCGGCGTGGTCGGTACGGTTATCCGCTACGGCGTGGCACGAGGGGTCTTTTCCAACGAGGCCGGTATGGGTTCGGCGCCGATTGCCGCCGCCGCCGCGAAAACCGACCATCCCGTGCGTCAGGCCTTGGTGTCGATGACGGGTACGTTTTTGGATACCATCATCGTCTGCTCGATTACCGGCATCGTGCTGGTGATGGGCATACTGCAAAGCAACGGCGGTGCATTTGCCGTCCCCGACCTGAAAGGTGCGGCGCTGACGACCGCCACTTTCGATGCGATGTTGTCCGGCTACGGCGGCTGGGTGGTTACCATCGGCCTGATTTTCTTCGCTTATTCGACTACGCTGGGCTGGTGTTATTACGGTGAAAAATGCGCCACTTATGTATTTGGCGACAAATCCGTGCCGATGTACCGCGTGATTTACGTCGCCACGGTCATGCTCGGCACAGTCCTCAGCTTGGATATGGTGTGGGCGGCTGCCGATACCTTCAACGGCCTGATGGCGGTTCCGAACCTGATTGCGCTGCTGTTGCTGTCGAAGGTAATCGTGCAGGAAACGCGCGACTTCAAAGCCAAACGGGCAAGCGGCGAATTGGATTATTAAAAGCAGTTTCGAGGTATTAAAGAGGCCGTCTGAAAACGGGGAAAGATGTTTTCAGACGGCCTGGTTGTCAGCCTGCTTTATTTGACTGTAATCGGGCTGACGTAAAGATTTTTTGTTAAGGAACGACAGATGGATTTGAAAAAAGTTTGCTGCCTGTGTGCCATGTTGGCCGTGTCGCCCGTATTTGCCAAAGGCGGTGCGGCTTGGCAAAACGACCCGGTCGTCGCCATGTTGCAGGACGGCGGCAGTTTGGGTAAAGCGCAGGCGATTGATCCGCATCCGCTTTTTGCCGCAGACGGGGATAAAAATAGCATCTATCCCGACACTTTGCGTTTGGATGATAAGGCAAAGCACATCTACACTATTGTCGGAGAAATCAAATACGGCAGCAAAGATACTTCCGGCATGCGGCATAAAAAAGCAAGTTATGCACGTTTCCTGACAGTTGTGCATTGCGGCAAATACCGGTTTGAAGAAGCTTCTGCGGCGACTACGGTAATGTTTGATGCCAAGAACCGGGTTTTAAGCGTGGACGGGCCTTACCCTCGGGAAGAGTATTCCCAAGAAGCATTGGCTGAGTCGGACGAACTGAATAGGGACCTGCCGCTTGCCAAAGCCGTTTGCGCATTAGTGGATCGGAAAAAATAGGCAGTTGCGCGTTGGCCGGAATGCCGTTGCGCTGAAAGGCATAGAAGAGGCCGTCTGAAACAGCGAAAGCATGTTTTCAGACGGCCTTTAAGTTCGCGTGGCGGCAAATTCAGATTTCGAAGCTATCGGATTCGCCGTGTTCGCGGCCTATCATGCCTGCGGCTACGGTGTGGTTGGTGGCTTCGTCTATCAGGATGAATGCGCCCAATGCGGGGTTTTCGGTATATGGCACGGCATTGAGCGGTTGCTGCAGGGCGATGTTCAGACGGCCTATGTCGTTTGTTTTCAGGGTGTCGGCAGCGGTTACTCGGCTCAGGGTGTGTACGTCCCACACATAGCTGATGCTTTTGATTTTGGCGGCGGTGGTGCGGGTGGTGTGTTTGAGCAGGTAGCGGCGGCCGGTGTTGAGCGGGGTGTCGTCGAACCAGCAGACGGCGGCTTGGATTTGCTTGGCCGGCTGTATGGGGCTGTCGGCGGCAACGATGGCATCGCCGCGCGAGATGTCGATGTCGCGGTCTAGCGTTAGGGTCAATACTTCCCCTGCGGCCGCTTCTTCTGCCGGGCCTTGCGGGGTGTGGATTTGGGCGATGCGCGCGGTGTGTCCGGCCGGCAGGATTTTGACTTCGCCGCCGGTTTTCAGACGGCCTGCTTCAAGCCTGCCCTGATAGCCGCGGAAGTCGTCGCTGCTGCTGCCGTCTTGCCGGGCGACGCGCTGGACGGGGAAGCAGGCGGGCTGGTGTTCGGTTTTGCTTTGGGCGGCAGGCAGGTTTTCGAGCAGGGGCAGTAGCGGTTCGCCCTGATACCAAGGGGTGTTTGCGCTGGGATTGACGATGTTGTCGCCGCCCAGCGCGCTGATGGGGATGAAGCGGATGTCGGCGTTCAGGCTGATTTGCGCGGCCAGTTTTCGGTAGGTGGAAACGATTTTTTCGTAGGCGGCGCGGTCGAAGCCGAGCAGGTCGAGTTTGTTGACGGCGACGATGATGTGCGGGGTGCCGAGCAGTTTGAGTATCGCGCTGTGGCGTTTGGTTTGCGGCAGCAGGGCGGGCTCTTCGCCGTTGAAATCGACGCGGGTGGCATCTATCAGGATGATGGCGGCATCGGCGGTAGACGCGCCGGTAACCATGTTGCGGGTGTATTGTTCGTGCCCGGGGGTGTCGGCGATGATGAATTTGCGTTTCGGGGTGGCGAAGTAGCGGTAGGCGACGTCGATGGTGATGCCTTGTTCGCGTTCGGCGGCCAGGCCGTCGGTCAGGCCGGCGAAGTCGGGCGTTTGGCCGTTTTGCGCCGTTTGGTCGAGTTTGGCGACTTGGTCGGTCAGCAGGGTTTTGCTGTCGTAGAGTAGGCGGCCGATGAGGGTGGATTTTCCGTCGTCGACGCTGCCGGCGGTGATGAAGCGCAAGACGGGGGCGGTTTCGGGCGTGGTCATGGGGTTTCCTTTTTCAGACGGCTTGAAGTTGGACGGTAATGTAATCAGGCCGTCTGAAAAAGGGAAAGAATGCTTGCTTGTAAGTAAAGACGAATCGGCTATATGAGGCCGTCTGAAAAGGTGTTTTCAGACGGCCTGCGGGTTTTCAGGTCCAGTAGTAACGCACGATGTGGAAGAAGACGGGGGCGGCGAAGCAGACGGAATCGACGCGATCGAGCATGCCGCCGTGGCCTTGTATCATGTTGCCCCAGTCTTTGACGCCGTAGTCGCGCTTGATGGCCGACATGACGAGTCCGCCGAAGAATCCCATCAGGCAGATAATCAGTCCCATCGCGCCGGCCTGCCACGGGTTGAACGGGGTAATCGGTGCCATCAGGACGGCCAATACGGTGGCCGAGGCGATGCCGCCGACGGTGCCGGAAACGGTTTTGGACGGAGATAACGAAGGCATGATTTTCGCGCCGCCGATCAGTTTGCCCCAGATGTATTGCAATACGTCGGATGCTTGTACGACGCCTATCAGGAAAATCAGCAGCAGGATGTTGTTTTCTTTATTAAATCCGTCTATTTCCAAAAACAGCAGGGCGGGGACGTGCGACAGGCAGAAAATGCAGACCATGGCCATCCATTGGGTTTTGGCGGCACGTTCGAGGAAGTGGACGGTTTGCCCGTTCATGCTGGCGATGATGGGCAGCAGCAGGAAGGCGTACATCGGAATCAGAAGGGCAAAGAGGCCGTACCATTCGCTCCATACCAGATAGTATTGCCCGGGCAGCAGGATGTAGAAGCAGGCCGCCATGCTGTAATAATCGCTGCGGCGGCGGTAAATCAGGGTCATGAATTCGCGCAGGGCGGCAAAGGAAATCAGGAAAAAGAGGATGACTGCGCCGATTTTGCCGAACCAGAAAGCGGCCAGCAGGACAAACGTCATCAGCCACCAGGCATAAATGCGGGCATTCAGGTTGGCGATGGTGGCATTGGCCGCGCCGTGTTTGCGTCTCAGCCATTGGCCGATCAGCGAGGCAATGAGCAGGATGGCGAAAACGGCGGCAAAGATGTAACCCGCCTGGGGGGTAAGGCGGGCGGCGGACAGGGCGAGGGAGATACCGGGAGGCATGGTCGGCTTTCTGAATGGAATCGCGGTATTATAACCTTGGCCGTGCGGGTTTGCCTCAGTAGGAAGGCAGTCGTTATATAATGCGGCGTGTGCAAAGCATTTTGAAAGGAGAATGTGATGACTTTTGCTTATTGGTGTATTTTTGCGGCCATGCTGATGCCGTTGGGCTGTGCGTTTTATGCGAAGAAAAGCGCGGGTTTTGTTTTTACTCGGGATAACGGTAATCCGAGGGCGTTTTTGGAAAAGGCGGAAGGTGCAGCCGCACGCGCCGATGCCGCGCAGCAGAATTGTTTCGAGGTGTTTGCCCCGTTTGCCGCCTCCGTGATTGTCGCCCATGCCACCGGCAATGCCGCACAGTCGGTAATCAATATTTGGGCGGGGTTGTTTGTTTTGTTCCGCCTGTTGTTTATCTTCTGCTACATTGCCGACGAACCGCGCTTGCGCTCGATGATGTGGAGTGCCGGATTTGTCTGCATTATCGCGCTGTTTGTCGCTGCGGTATGAGGCAGGGATGGATACGGAAGGCCGTCTGAAAGTGGATTTTCAGACGGCCTTTGTGATGTTTCGGGTTTGGGGGACGGTTATTTGTTCAGATTGTTCAATTCGGTTTCAGCCTGTTTGACCGCGTTTTCCAAACCGGAAATCCGTTCCAGATATTTGGCGTAGTTGCGTTCGTTGCCGTAGCGCACTTTCCGGCCTTCTTCCAAGGCCTGTTTGGCGTTTTGCAGGCGTTGTTGCGCAGCGGCGATTTGTTCGTTGTTGATGCCGCCCGCTACGGTTTGCCCGCCTGAAGCGGACGAGCCTTCATAAGCAGTTTGCCGGGGCGTGTATGTGGTGCTGCCGGAAGAGGGTTTGACAGAGGAGTATACGGACGGACGGCCAAGGTCGCTTGTTTGGCAGTTTTTACCGCGAGGGTCTTGGGTGTAGGTTGTACGTCCCGATGCGTCTTTACAGGCATAAACGGCGGCCTGCACGGGCAGCATCGCAGCCAACAGCAGGGCGGCCAAGGTAATGTGTTTCATAGGGTTTCCTTTCGTTGCGTCGGTTAAAACCAAAAATACCAAACCAGCAGCAAAATCAGGCAGGTAATCAGGTTGGCGGCAACAATCGCCCGCCATTGCCTTTTGCGGGGCGGTGTGATTTTCAGGCCGTTACGGCTGCGGCGGATATAAAAAAACGGGGACAGCAGCACAGACACCGCCGACAGCAGGATGATGACCGCATAGTAGATTTTTTCCGCCGGCATGGTAAGGCCGTTTCTGTTTCGGTTTTGGGACGGGTAAATTATATAGCGAATGGCGCGGCTTTCCCACAGGCATGAAAAAACTGCCGGTCAGGCCGGCAGTTTGGAGGGTTTTGCGGTTTGGTCGAATTACAGCAGGTGGGCGATACCGGCTTTTTCTTCTTCCAATTCTTTCAAGGTGGCATCGATGCGCTCACGGCTGAAATCGTCGATTTCCAAGCCTTCCACCAGTTTGTATTCGCCGTTTTCGCAGGTTACGGGGAAGCCGAACATTGTGTCTTTCGGAATGCCGTAAGAGCCGTCGGACGGAATACCCATGGTTACCCATTTGCCGTTGGTGCCCAGCACCCAGTCGCGAATGTGGTCAATCGCGGCATTGGCGGCGGATGCGGCGGAAGACAGGCCGCGCGCTTCGATAATTGCCGCGCCCCGTTTGCCGACTGTAGGTAGGAAGGTGTTGGCGTTCCAGTCTTGGTCGTTAATCATGTCTTTCACGCTTTCACCGTTGATGGTGGCGAAGCGGTAATCGGCATACATCGTAGGCGAGTGGTTGCCCCAAACGCACAGTTTTTCGATTTGCGAAACGGGTTTGCCGGTTTTTTCGGCCACTTGGCTCAATGCGCGGTTGTGGTCGAGGCGCAGCATGGCGGTAAAGTTTTTGGACGGCAGGTCGGGGGCGGACTTCATGGCGATGTAGGCATTGGTATTGGCAGGGTTGCCCACAACCAGCACTTTGACGTTACGGTCGGCCACTTTGTTCAGTGCCGCGCCCTGGACGGTAAAGATGGCGGCATTAGCCTGCAACAGGTCGGCACGTTCCATGCCTTTGCTGCGCGGACGGGAACCTACCAGAATGGCGATTTGCGCATCTTTAAAGGCGACTTCGGGGTCGTCGGTGGTAAACATATCGGCCAAGAGCGGGAAGGCGCAGTCTTGCAGTTCCATCATCACGCCTTTAACGGCATTTTGAGCCTGAGGCAAATCCAACAGCTGCAGGATAACGGGTTGGTCTTTGCCCAGCATTTCACCACTGGCAATACGGAACAGCAGGGCATAACCGATTTGGCCGGCAGCACCGGTTACGGCAACACGAACGGGTGATTTCATAACAGAAATTCTCCTCTTTCATAGATGAATGGGTTGAAAGGAAAGGCCGTATCGGCAAATAGAAATGCGTTATATACCGACGGGCATGACGTGAGTTTACTTGATGGCATAATGTTTAATCAAGATGTGTAAAGAAGAAAACAGAGAATCTGTAGTTTTATGTAGTTTGATTACGGATGGGCTGTAAAACGAAATTCCGTCTCAATATGCCAGACAGGATTCAGTTTGGCTAAAAATAGATGCAAGAAAACATATTTAATTGTAATAAATTGAATTTTATTGAATAAATTTATTTTTATGGTGAGAGGGGCAGGGGAGTGGTGTAGATTTTTGATTCTGTGGCCCGGATATTCTGTTTGGGTGATGCTAAGTTGGAGTGTAACTGTATGTTAAATAAAGAAATATCAACTATTATGGTTGAAAACCGTTTTTATTTGTAATTTTGATGTAAAAACGGATTAAAAAAAATATCGAAAGGGCTATTCAACTTGCGGCAAACAGGGTAAATTATGGTCTGACGTAACTTGATGTAGCATCTGTTAAAAGTCGGATTGCATCATCAAGTTGCTTGGTTTTTGAGAGTTTGAAAAATATCGTTCATTTAAAGAGGAATTGAAATGCAGACGAAAAAACGACCTGTATTCCTGGATTTGCAGGTGTTGGTTCGACATTTGCCTGTTCCCGGGATTGTCTCCATTCTGCACCGTGCGAGCGGTGTTATCCTGTTCATCATGATTCCGGTTTTGTTGATGTTGTTGAACGGTTCGTTAAGCAGCGGCGAAGATTTCGAATCGTATAAAGCCGTGGCTGACAATCCGTTGGTCAAGCTGATACTGATCGGTGTTTTGTGGGCTTTCCTGCACCATCTGTGTGCGGGTATCCGTTTCTTGTTGCTGGATGCGCATCAAGGTTTGGAACTTCAAACTTGCCGTAAGACGGCTAAATTGGTTTTGATTATTTCCTTGTCGCTGACTTTGGTATTGGGAGTGGCATTATGGTAGACCGCAAATTGGCCGGAGCCCATTATGGTCTGAGAGACTGGGCGGCACAGCGCATTACGGCAGTTATCATGATTATTTATGCTGTTGTATTCTTCCTCTTCCTGCTCGGAATGGCGGGTGCGGAGGATTATTCGCAATGGCAGGCATTCTTCGGTAAAACTTGGGTTAAAGTGTTCACGCAAACTACGCTTATTGCTTTACTTATGCATGCGTGGGTCGGTATCCGCGATTTGTGGATGGACTATGTCAAGCCTTTCGGCCTGCGTTTGACACTGCACTGCGCCACTATTGTTTGGTTGGTGATGTGCGCAGTTTATTCGTTCAAAGTAATTTGGTAAGCATAGGAGTGAATTGATGAGCTTCCCTATCCGTAAATTTGATGCCGTCATTGTAGGCGGCGGCGGTGCCGGCTTGCGTGCGGCATTGCAACTTTCTAAAGCCGGTTTGAATACCGCCGTATTATCAAAGGTATTTCCTACCCGTTCGCATACGGTAGCGGCACAAGGCGGTATTTCCGCATCTCTCGGTAATGTGCAGGAAGACCGTTGGGATTGGCATATGTACGATACCGTGAAAGGTTCGGACTGGCTGGGCGACCAAGATGCGATTGAATTTATGTGTCGTGCTGCGCCTGAAGCAGTAATTGAATTGGAGCACATGGGCATGCCTTTTGACCGTGTGGAAAGCGGTAAAATTTATCAGCGTCCTTTCGGCGGTCATACTGCCGAGCATGGCAAGCGTGCCGTAGAACGTGCTTGTGCGGTTGCCGACCGTACAGGCCATGCAATGTTGCATACTTTGTATCAGCAGAATGTTCGTGCCAATACACAGTTTTTTGTTGAGTGGACTGCGCTGGATTTGATCCGTGATGAAAATGGTGATGTAGTCGGCGTAACTGTTATGGAAATGGAAACAGGCGATGTTTATATTTTCCATGCCAAAGCAGTGTTGTTTGCTACCGGAGGTGCCGGCCGTATTTACGCTTCTTCTACCAACGCCTTTATGAATACTGGCGACGGTTTGGGTATTTGTGCGCGTGCAGGTATTCCGTTGGAAGATATGGAGTTCTGGCAATTCCATCCGACCGGCGTGGCAGGTGCGGGTGTATTGATTACCGAAGGTGTGCGTGGTGAGGGCGGCATCCTGTTGAATGCGGATGGTGAACGTTTTATGGAGCGTTATGCGCCGACCGTTAAAGACTTGGCATCGCGTGATGTGGTTTCCCGTGCAATGGCAATGGAAATCTATGAAGGTCGCGGTTGCGGTAAAAATAAAGACCATGTGTTGTTGAAAATCGATCACATCGGTGCAGAAAAAATTATGGAAAAACTACCGGGTATCCGCGAGATTTCCATCCAGTTTGCCGGTATTGATCCGATTAAAGACCCGATTCCCGTTGTGCCGACCACACACTATATGATGGGCGGTATTCCGACCAACTATCACGGTGAGGTTGTCGTTCCTAAGGACGGAAACCCGGAAGTCCCTGTCAAAGGCCTTTACGCAGCAGGTGAGTGTGCTTGTGCTTCCGTACACGGCGCGAACAGGCTGGGTACGAACTCGTTGCTTGACTTGGTGGTATTCGGCAAGTCAGCCGGTGACAGTATGATTGCTTACGTTAAAGAACAATCTGACTGGAAACCTTTGCCGAAAGATGCGGGAATGTTTACAAAACAGCGTTTGGATCGTTTGAACGGCCAGGCTAACGGCGAAAAAGTAGATGCTTTGCGTACTGAATTGCAGCGTACTGTTCAGCTGCATGCAGGTGTGTTCCGTACTGATGCTATTTTAAAAGAAGGTGTGGATAAAGTTCTGAAACTGTATGAACGTGCAAAAAATACAGAAATCGGTGATAAGAGCATGGTGTGGAATACGGCGCGTATTGAAGCGTTGGAGTTGGATAACCTTATGGAGGTTGCCAAAGCGACCATGATTGCGGCAGAAGCACGCAAAGAATCCCGCGGTGCCCATGCTTCGGACGACCATCCGGATCGTGATGATGTCAATTGGATGAAACACTCTCTCTTTTATTCGGCCGACAACCGTTTGGATTACAAACCGGTTCATACCAAACCGCTTACAGTCGATTATATCGAACCGGCCAAGCGCGTTTACTAAAGGAATGCACACATGGAAAAAATACGTCTGCAAGTGTATCGCTACAATCCCGATGTGGATGCCAAGCCGTACATGAAAGATTACGAGTTGGAAATCGAACCAACGGATGTCAAATTGCTTGATGCGATTATCAAATTGAAAGCGCAAGACGATAGTTTGTCGTTCCGCCGCTCATGCCGGGAAGGTATCTGTGGTTCAGACGGCATGAACATCAATGGGAAAAACGGTTTGGCGTGTCTGGTCGATATCCGCAGCTTGACGCAACCCATTGTGTTGCGTCCGCTGCCCGGTCTGCCGGTTATACGTGACTTGATTGTTGATATGACTCAGTTCTTCAAGCAATATCATTCAATCAAGCCTTATGTGGTGAACGATACTCCGGTTGATCCTCGTAAAGAACGTTTGCAAAGCCAGGAAGAGCGTAAAGAGTTGGATGGCTTGTACGAATGCATTTTGTGCGCCTGTTGTTCGACTTCTTGTCCATCGTTCTGGTGGAATCCCGACAAATTCGTCGGTCCTTCCGGTTTGCTGAATGCTTACCGTTTTATTGCCGATAGCCGCGACATGATTACCAATGAACGGTTGGATAATTTAAATGATCCATACCGTCTGTTCCGTTGCCATACCATCATGAATTGTGTTGATGTATGTCCGAAACATTTGAATCCTACCCGTGCAATCGGAAAAATCAAAGAAATCATGTTGAAACGAGCAGTATAGATATGATAACTTTTGATGATGCAGCGAAACGGCGCATCCGTTTCCTGACACGCCGTGGACTGCTTGAGCTCGATATCGTGCTCAAGCGGTTTATGGAAAAAGAATTCCAGCATCTTAGCGATGCTGAATTGTCGGTATTCGTTGAAATTTTGGATTTGCCGGATCAGGAGTTTTTGGCTCTGGTCAATCAGAAAGAAACAACAGACAATCCTCAGTTTGCATTGCTGCTGGATAAAATCAGGCGAAGCTGAGCTATGGTAAGGCCGTCTGAAAATGCCACCTTGTATTTTTAGAAGAATAAAGGAGTAAGAGATGTCTCAGTCAATTAAAGTAGAAATCGCAGGTAAAGAACCTCTTGAACTGCCGGTATTGAAAGGTACTTTGGGCAACGAAGTGGTCGATATTCGCACGTTTACCAAAGGCAGCGGAATGTTTACTTTCGATCCGGGTTTTGTTTCAACAGCCAGTTGTGAGTCAAAGATTACCTTTATCGACGGCGATAAAGGCTATCTCTATTATCGCGGGTATCCGATTGAGCAGCTTGCCGAACAAGGTGATTATTTGGAAACCTGTTACCTTTTGATTTATGGCGAACTGCCTAATGCTGAGCAAAAGGAAAAGTTTGTTAATACAGTCATGCACCACACTATGGTACATGAACAGTTGACATGGTTCTTCCGCGGCTTCCGCCGCGATGCGCATCCGATGGCAATGATGGTTGGCGTGGTTGGCGCTTTGTCCGCCTTCTATCAAGACAGCTTGGAAATTGCCGATCCCGAACACCGCAAAGTCGCCATTTACCGCCTGATTTCCAAAATCCCGACTATTGCGGCGATGTGTTACCGCTACTCCAACGGCCTGCCGTTCAATTATCCGAAGAACGACCTCTCTTACACGGCAAACTTTATGCACATGATGTTTGCAACGCCATGTGAAGAATACAAGCCAAATCCGGTATTGGTTCGCGCATTGGACAGAATCTTTATCTTGCACGCTGACCATGAGCAAAACGCTTCTACTTCTACTGTCCGCTTGGCAGGTTCTTCTGGAGCGAATCCCTTTGCCTGTATTGCAGCCGGTATCGCCAGCCTGTGGGGTCCTTCTCACGGCGGTGCGAACGAAGCTGTGTTAAATATGTTGGACGAAATCGGTGATGTATCGAAAGTTGCCGAATTCATGGAAGGGGTGAAAGCCAAGAAATACCGCCTGATGGGTTTCGGACACCGTGTGTACAAAAATATGGATCCGCGTGCCGCCATCATGAAGAAAACATGCGACGAAGTATTGCGCGAATTGGGTTTGGAAAACGATCCGAAATTCAAGCTGGCAATGGAATTGGAAAAAATCGCATTGAACGATCCATATTTCATTGAGAAAAAACTGTATCCGAATGTTGACTTCTATTCAGGCATCGTATTGTCCGCATTGGGTATCCCGGTTTCCATGTTTACCGTTATCTTCGCTTTGGCGCGCACAGTAGGTTGGATTTCCCACTGGCATGAGATGATTTCTGATCCGAATCAGAAAATTGGCCGTCCGCGCCAATTGTATACTGGTGCGCCGCGTCGAGACTATACTCCGGTAGACAAGCGGTAATCTGATATAAAACAAGGAAAGCGGGAGTCATCCTGCTTTCTTTTTTGCTGCGTGGTAGTCATAGAAAGGTATAACGAGTAAAATATTACCGTTATGCGAGTAATGTGTTTTAACGTGGTAAATTCAGTTTCCCAAATTAAATTTTCTCAAGCAGAAAAGGCCATGCCATGATGGATGAAAAACAAAACTTCTCTTATCTTTTCGGTTCAAACGCTCCATATATTGAGGAGTTGTATGAAGAATTTCTGAACAATCCCGATTCGGTGGAAGAATATTGGAGGCAATATTTTTCCGAACTGGCTGCTCAGCCCGGCTTTGCCGAACGTGATGTGGCTCACCGCCCCATTCAGGAATCTTTTGTCAAATTGGCAAAATCCCGTCCGATTGCAGTGGGTACTGTTGATGAAAATATGCTGAAAAAACAAGTGGGTGTTTTGCGCTTGATTTCTGCTTACCGCATTCAGGGTGTCGGTGCGGCGCAGCTGGACCCCTTGAAACGTAAACCGCCTATCCATATCGAAGGTTTGGATCCCAAATTCCATGGCCTTTCTGATGAGGATATGGCGGTTAAATTCAATGTAGGCCCGGGAGATTTCGGCGGGCAGTACGAGAAGCTGACTTTGTCGGAAATCCTGAGTAAATTGAAGCAGACTTATTGCGGTTCGGTTGGTATTGAATACATGCATATAACCAACCGCACCGAGCGCCGCTGGATTCGTGATTATTTCGAGAGCATTTCCTCTACGCCGAAATATGATTCCGAACAAAAACTCTATATCTTGAAACAGCTGACAGCTGCGGAGACATTGGAACGTTATCTGCAAAACAAATATGTCGGCCAAAAACGTTTCGGCGTGGAAGGCGGAGAAAGTTCGATTCTGGCATTAAACTATTTGGTACAAAATGCCGGTAAAGATGGTGTGGAAGAAGTGATTGTCGGTATGGCGCACCGAGGCCGTCTGAATGTATTGGTCAATACCTTGGGTAAAAAGCCGAGCGATTTGTTCGCCGAATTTGAAGGCCGTGCTGAAATCAAACTGCCGAGCGGAGACGTGAAATACCATACCGGTTTCAGCTCCGATATTGCCACGCCAACAGGCCCGATACATGTTACCTTGGCATTCAACCCCTCACACTTGGAAATCGTCAATCCCGTGGTTGAAGGTTCAAGCCGTGCCAAACAAACGCGCCGCGGTGAAAATGGTCAGAAGCAGGTCTTGCCGGTGTTGATTCACGGCGATTCGGCCTTTATCGGCTTGGGTGTAAACCAAGCGGTATTCAATATGTCGCTAACCCGTGGCTACACTACGGGTGGAACCGTGCACGTCGTAGTGAACAACCAAATTGGCTTTACTACTTCCGATACGCGCGATACCCGTTCAACCGTTTATTGTACAGACATTGCCAAAATAGTCGATGCGCCGATTTTCCATGTGAATGGAGACGATCCTGAGGCAGTTTGCATGGTCATGCAGGCGGCAATGGACTACCGCAAAACATTCCATAAAGATGTTGTGGTCGATGTGGTGTGCTACCGCAAAAACGGGCACAACGAGAGCGATGATCCGACATTGACCCAGCCGATGATGTACAAAGCCGTGGCCAAACATCCGGGCACACGCGCACTTTATGCGGAAAAATTGGTTCAAGAAGGTGTTGTCAGCCAAGAACAAACCGATTCGTATGTTCAAGCTTATCGTGATGCCTTGGATCGCGGCGAACACGTCGAGCAGACACGTCTGTCGGATTACACCAGCAAACACAGCGTTGATTGGACAAAATATCAGGGCAAAGACTGGCGTGAAGCTGTGGAAAGCGGCTTGTCTGCCGAAGACATCAAACGCTTGGCCGATAAATTTACCTATGTTCCCGAAGGGTTCGGCTTGCACAACACCTCCAAACGGCTGGTGGAGAACCGCAAAGCAATGGCGGCCGGCGAACAGAATATCGACTGGGGCATGGCGGAGACCATCGCTTATGCCAGCATGGTAACAAAAGGCACCGGCGTACGTATTTCCGGCGAAGATTCCGGCCGTGGTACTTTCTCACACCGTCAGGCTGTACTGCATGACCAAAACCGCGAAAAATGGGATGCCGGCATTTATATTCCGCTGCAGCACATCAGCGACAGCCAGGCACCGTTTACCGTTATCGACTCCATCCTGAATGAAGAGGCCGTACTGGCTTATGAATACGGCCATGCCTGCTCTGCTCCGGATATGCTGACCATTTGGGAAGCGCAATTCGGCGATTTTGCCAACGGCGCGCAAGTGGCGATTGACCAATTCATCTCTTCCGGTGAAACCAAATGGGGTCGTTTGTGCGGTCTGACAGTCATCCTGCCGCACGGCTATGACGGCCAGGGCCCGGAACACTCGTCCGGACGTTTGGAGCGTTGGTTGCAACTGTGTGCCGAACACAATATGCAGGTCATCATGCCGTCTGAAGCTTCGCAGATGTTCCACATCCTGCGCCGTCAGGTTTTACGGACAATGCGCCGCCCGCTGATTATCTTCATGTCCAAACGCCTGTTGCGCTTTAAAGATGCAACCAGCCCGCTGGAAAACTTCCTGGAAGGCACGACTTTCCGCCCCGTTATCGGTGATACCGTACAACGTGCCGACAACGGCAAAGTAAAACGCGTCATCCTTTGTGCAGGTCAGGTTTATTACGATTTGACTGCCGGACGTGCCGAGCGCGGTTTGGAAGAAGAAGTGGCCATCGTGCGTGCCGAACAGCTTTATCCTTTCCCATATGCCGAAGCGGAAGCAGAATTGGCCAAATATCCGAATGCGACCGAAATCATGTGGGCTCAGGAAGAGCCGAAAAACCAAGGCGCGTGGTATCAGACACGCCACCGCTTGGAAGCTTTGGCGAAAGAAGGCCAGAAACTCATTTATGCAGGCCGCCCAGCCAGCGCATCTCCTGCCGTAGGCTATGGCAGCAAACACGCCGCACAGCTGAAACAGCTGGTGGAAGATGCCTTCACATTCAACTAACTGCCGTACAGGCGCGGCTCGGATGATTTCCGGGCCGCATACAACCACACCTAGGAGTAAAAAATGATAGTAGAAGTAAATGTTCCCGTATTCGCCGAAAGTATTACAGAAGGCACCCTGCTTGCCTGGCATAAAAAAATCGGCGAAGCCGTTGCCCGCGACGAAATTTTAGTCGATATCGAAACAGACAAAGTCGTATTGGAAGTACCTGCCCCGCAAGCCGGTGTCTTGGTTGAAGTCATCGTAAACGAAGGCGATACCGTTACCTCGCAACAGGTTTTGGCCAAAATTGATACCGAAGCCGCAGCCGTTTCTGCAGCTCCCGCCCAAGCTGCGCCTGCCGCCGAAGCGGCCGCGCCTGCCGCCGCTTCCAATGCACAGGCCGGTGTCGCCATGCCTGCCGCAGCCAAACTGGCTGCTGAAAAAGGCGTGGATGTCGGCAGTATCCAAGGCTCGGGCCGCGACGGCCGCGTATTGAAAGAAGACGTGCAAAACGCTTCTGCTGCTCCGAAAGCCGCCGCCCCCGCCGCTCCGATTCCTGTGGGCGCACGTCCTGAAGAACGCGTGCCGATGAGCCGCCTGCGTGCACGCGTGGCCGAACGCCTGCTGGCTTCGCAACAGGAAAACGCCATCCTGACTACTTTCAACGAAGTCAACATGAAACCGATCATGGACTTGCGTGCGAAATATAAAGAAAAATTCGAGAAAGAACACGGTGTCAAACTGGGCTTCATGTCTTTCTTCGTTAAAGCAGCCGTAGCCGCGCTGAAAAAATATCCGGTGGTCAATGCCTCTGTTGATGGCAAAGATATCGTGTATCACGGTTACTTCGATATCGGTATCGCCATCGGCAGCCCGCGCGGCCTGGTTGTGCCGATTCTGCGCGATGCCGATCAAATGAGCATTGCCGACATCGAACAAGCCATCGTCGATTACGCGAAAAAAGCCAAAGACGGCAAAATCGCCATCGAAGACCTGACCGGCGGCACCTTCAGCATCACCAACGGCGGCACTTTCGGCTCCATGATGTCCACCCCGATTATCAACCCGCCGCAATCTGCCATTTTGGGTATGCACGCGACCAAAGAGCGCGCCGTGGTAGAAAACGGCCAAGTCGTTGTCCGCCCGATGATGTATTTGGCACTCTCTTACGACCACCGCATCATCGACGGCCGCGAAGCCGTGCTGACTTTGGTAACCATCAAAGACCTGTTGGAAGACCCTGCACGCCTGTTGCTGGATTTGTAAGCGTTTTTCAGACGGCCTGTTGTTACAGACAGGCCGTCTGAAATTTACCGTCCAAGCCATACAGGGCATATAAGGCATATATCGCCTTTCAGACGGCCTCAACCTGAAAGAGGCCGTCTGAAAACCATGTTTCAACGCAAATAACAATATTTTTAAAGGATATAGAACAATGTCTCAATACGATGTCGCCGTAATCGGCGCAGGCCCGGGCGGGTATGTTGCCGCCATCCGCGCCGCACAACTGGGTTTTAAAACCGTCTGCATCGATGCGGGCGTCAATAAAGCGGGCGACGCGCCCGCGCTGGGCGGAACCTGCCTGAACGTCGGCTGCATTCCTTCCAAAGCCCTGTTGCAGTCGAGCGAACATTTCCACGCCGCGCAACATGATTTTGCCGAACACGGCATTACCGTCGGCGACGTTAAATTCGATGCGGCGAAAATGATTGCGCGCAAAGACGCCATCGTTACCAAACTCACCGGCGGCATTGCCTTCTTATTTCAAAAAAACAAAGTGGCCAGCCTGCACGGCAAAGGTTCGTTCAAAGGCAAAAACGGCGATGCCTACCAAATCGAAGTCGATAACAAAGGCGAAAAAACCGTTATCGAAGCCAAACACGTCATCGTAGCGACCGGTTCCGTGCCGCGTCCGCTGCCGCAGATTGCCATCGACAATGTAAACGTATTGGACAACGAAGGCGCATTGAACCTGACCGAAGTGCCTGCCAAACTCGGCGTCATCGGTTCGGGTGTGATCGGTTTGGAAATGGGTTCGGTGTGGAACCGCGTCGGTTCGCAAGTCACCATCCTTGAAGCCATGCCGACCTTCCTTGCCGCCGCCGACCAGCAAATCGCCAAAGAAGCCTTTAAATACTTCACCAAAGAGCAGGGCTTGAACATCGAACTGGGCGTGAAAATCGGCGACATCAAATCTGAAGGCAAAGGCGTATCCGTTGCCTACCAAACTGCCGCAGGCGAAGCCAAAACCGAAGTATTCGACAAACTCATCGTCGCCATCGGCCGTATTCCGAATACTAAAGGTCTGAATGCCGAAGCCGTCGGCTTGGAAAAAGACGAGCGTGGCTTTATCAAAGTGGACGGCGAATGCCGCACCAACCTGCCTAATGTCTGGGCAATCGGCGACGTGGTTCGCGGCCCGATGCTGGCGCACAAAGCCAGCGACGAAGGCGTTGCTGTTGCCGAGCGCATCGCCGGTCAGAAACCGCATATCGATTTCAACAGCGTACCGTTCGTGATTTATACCGACCCTGAAATCGCCTGGGTCGGCAAAACCGAAGAGCAGCTCAAAGCCGAAGGCGTGGAATACAAAAAAGGCACTTCCGGCTTCGGCGCAAACGGCCGCGCGTTGGCAATGGGTAAGGCAAAAGGTACGGTCAAAGTGTTGGCGGATGCCAAAACCGACCGCATCTTGGGCGTACACATGATCGGCCCGGTTGTCAGCGAATTGGTTACCGAAGGCGTCACTGCGCTCGAATTCTTCGCCAGCAGCGAAGACATCGCCCGCATCATCCATGCCCACCCGACCTTGTCCGAAGTGGTGCATGAAGCCGCATTGGCTGCCGACAAACGTGCATTGCACGGTTAAGGCCGTCTGAAAGCAGCAGGCCGTCTGAAAGACTTTCAGACGGCCTGTTTGCCTTTTGCCACAGTTAATGGCGTGTAAAACGCCGTATGCTTGCCAATAAGGTCTCCCAAACCTATAATCCGCCTCTTTCATCCACCCACTGCAAAGAAAGGAGCACATCATGACCCAAACCATCACCTGCTCAATCAAACTTTGCAGCCCGGTCGTTTAGGCATACACCTTTTCTATTGCGGTAAATCAGCCGCATCCCTTCCGCCCGCATCGGGCTGCTTTCCATCATTCCGCGCAACAGCGGCCGTCTGAAAAAACAGGCGACGTTTTTTGCGCCCGCAAGAAAGTAGCACAACATGGGCAATCCCATTTCAAACAACAACATTACCATCATCGCCGATTCCGACACATGGATAGAGGGGCGAGCCGTCCAACAACTCGAAACCACCGCCAAACTGCCGCAGATGCTGCGTGTGGCCGGAATGCCCGACCTGCATCCCGGACGCGGTTATCCCGTGGGGGCGGCATTTTTCAGCGTCGGCCGCTTTTATCCCGCGCTCATCGGCAACGACATCGGCTGCGGCATGGCCCTGTGGCAGACCGACCTTCCTGCCGCCAAAGCCAAACCCGCCAAACTGGCCAGGCAGCTCGGCAGCATAGATGCACCGCCGGACGTAGGCTGGCAGGCACGGATTGACGAAATCCTGCCGAACCATCCTTTTCAGACGGCCTTAGGCACCATCGGCGGCGGCAACCACTTTGCCGAACTGCAAACAGTCGATACCGTCTACCACGCCGGCCTGCTGCCCGCAGGTTTCCAAACCGACCGCCTGCAACTGCTGGTACACAGCGGTTCGCGCGGCTTGGGGCAGGAAATACTGCGCCGCCATGTCGAACGGTTCGGCCATAACGGCTTGGCCGAAAGCAGCGCCGATGCGGCAGATTATCTGGTGGAACACCAATCCGCCCTCGACTTTGCCCGCGCCAACCGCATACTGATTGCCGAAAGAATGCTGGCGCAGTGGCACGGCGGCGGAGCGTGTCTGCTCGATGTACACCACAACTTCCTGCAACAGGCCGAAATCGGCGGCCAAACCGGCTGGCTGCACCGCAAAGGCGCAACCCCTTCCGACTGCGGCATGGTCGTGATACCCGGTTCGCGCGGCGATTACAGCTACCTGGTCAAACCCGCTGCCGACTGCACCCATTCCCTAAACTCATTGGCACACGGCGCAGGGCGGAAATGGCAGCGCGGCGAATGCAAAGGCCGCCTGTCGCACAAATATTCTGCCGACAGCCTGCGCCGTACCGCCTTCGGCAGCGTCGTGGTGTGCGAAGACAAAGCTTTGATTTTTGAAGAAGCCCCGCAGGCATATAAAAGCATAGACGGCATCATTGCCGCCATGGCGAATGCCGGACTCATCGAACCCGTGGCGCGGCTGAAACCCGTATTGACTTATAAAACCGGCGGCAACTGCGGAGGTGCAGCATGAAAATCATCAGTAAGTTTAAAGATTTTTACGACCACAAAGTAGCCAAATACGGCATAGACCCCGTATTGGTGTTCGACCGCCGCCATCCGTCCGATGCCGAAATCCTGCACAGTCTGCCCAAGCCGCCGGCCGAGTGGGAAAAAGAATACGGCGCGTGCGCGGCCGTATCAGTGCTGTATGTGGGCAGATTGCGCGTGTACCTGTTCAACACGGGCGCGTGTGTTTATACCTCGTTTGACGTGGCCGAAGTTTTCCGCCGCACGCAGCCGCATTTCAGCCGTGATGTTTGCCCGAAAATCCGTTTCAATGACGGCAGCGAATATTATCTGCCGAAATATGCAGACTACTTCTTGAGCGCGGACGAGAAATTCCAGGCCGAAACCATGTTCCAGCGGCAGGTCGGTGAAAATATGCCGTCCCTACACGCCGTACCGCTGCTGCTGGTGTGTGACACTGAATTGTGCATCCGGCGGGAAGGGATATTTGCGTATTACGCCAACCCGCAACTTTCCGCACTCGGTATCTACATCGATCCCGATATCGTGTGGCAGAACATCAGCGAATACCTGTCGCAGCTTAAAAGCGAGTCCGAAACCAGCCCGAACGTGCCCGACAAAGCCAAAATCGGCAACAAGGGATTTGACGAAAAATATTCCTTCCGCCCGAAGATGAAAAGGAAATAAATCATGATTTATCTGCAAATTTCTACCGCCCAAGGGCCTGCCGAATGCCGCATCTTCGCCCGCTTCGTCCTGAAAAAACTGCTGGCCGAAGCCGAAGCGCGGAATGTGAAGGCAGAGATTGCCGGCGAAACGGCTGATAAATACGGCATCCTGTCGGCCGTCCTGATGCTGGAGGGAGCGGCTGCCGACACGTTGGCGCAAAGCTGGCAGGGCACGCTGCAATGGGTGTGTGCCAGCCCCGTCCGCCCGAAACATCCGCGTAAAAACTGGTATATCGGCATATTCCGCCTGCCGGAAAAACCCGAAATGCCGTCTGAAAGCGAAATCGAGTTTCAAACCTGCCGTTCGGGCGGCAAAGGCGGGCAGCACGTCAATAAAACAGAGTCGGCCGTCCGCGCCACCCACAAAGCCAGCGGTATTTCCGTGCGGGTGGAAAGCGGACGCAGCCAGCATGCCAACAAAAAACGTGCGTTGGAACTTCTGACACACAAACTGGCCGAACATCAAACCGCACAAAATGCCGACTATGCCAAACAGCAGCACAGCGGTTTGTATCAGGTAGAGCGCGGTAATCCGAAACGTGTATTCGAAGGACCGGGCTTCCGCGAACGGCACGCCTGATTATGCCGCCGGTACGTTAAAGGCCGTCTGAAAACTGATTTCAAGTTTTCAGACGGCCTAATTTATCTTATCTTGCGGCTAGAATTTCCCCTTGATACCGAAGGTAATCGTCCTGCCCGGGCCGGGGACGGGGGTGCTGGATATCGGGTCTAGGTAATAGCGGTTGGCAAGGTTGGTAACGCCGAAATTCAAGTCTATATGTTTCCCTATGCGGTAGCGGGCATAGGCATCGAGCAGGGTGGCGGCGTGCCAGCTATAAGGCTTGCCGCTGCTGTCGTACACGTCGCCCACGCCCAAAGCCATCATGCGGGTGTAGTTTTTCCGATCCGCCTTGCTGTGATGGATGGCGCGCATGCCCAGTTCCAGTTTTTCATTAAAGAAGCGTGTACCGACATCGAGGGTATGCCGGGATCGAGACGTAGGGAAGTGGGGGAAGGTTTGCCGCTGAGGATGGAGTTGGCATCAGAACTGCCGCCCGTGCCGTCCGCCGTCGCGCCTATGGGCGAGAGGGTGCGGTAGTCGCGGCCTAAGAATTGGCGCAAGTCGTTTTTCTGCGCCACGGTGTTGCCGGAAAATTCGGTTTTGACTTCGATTCCCCAGTTTTTGCCTTCGGGGATGATGTCGGAAGGTTCGATGGTGCGGATGGACATCGCGCCGCCGACGCCCGATTTCACGCCGCGCGTCATGGCGGGGCTTTTTTCCACCGCGATGCTGCGGAACAGGGCGGGATCGAGGTAGTTGCGGTCGCCCACGCCGTAGTTGTTGAGCCAGACATCAACCGTTTGCTCCGTACCGTCCAGCGTTACGGGGATACGGCCCTTGCCGGTGATGCCGCGTATATTGGGCGTAATCGCGCCGCCGGCGGTGCGGGTGTTCATGTTGTACACGCCGTTTAGGCCTTTGAGCACGTCGCCGGCGGATTGGACGCGGTAGCGTTCGAGGTATTCTTTGCCGACGTAGGCGTTGGAGACGTTTTTGTAATACACGTCGTCCGTGCCTTTTTGGTCGGCACTGCGTTTGCCGGTAACGGTCAGCGCTTCGATGTTGCTGCTTTCGGTTACTTCGGCGGGCGGGTTGTCGGCGGCATAGGCGGGCAGGGCAATGAGGATGCCTGCGAGGCTGACGGCGAGGATTTTCGGCCGTGAGGGGAATTTGGAT
>NZ_FOPS01000016.1 GCF_900113545.1 Neisseria elongata subsp. elongata
CAGCCAAGGCCAAATGATGGCTGATGACCATACGGATTTTACGGTAGAACAGTGCTGCCGAATTGGGATGGATACCCAAAATATCGGCAGCGGAACGGGCGGTGACTTGGAGTACAAAAAATTCAAGTAGTTTCTTTTGAACTCTCTTGCTTAATTTACAATTGGTTATCTGCATTTTCGCACAAATGTCATAACTGCCAATCTACATCAACCAAAAATTTTATTAGAACTAAATATTCCAGATTATCTAGACGCGTATAGCAAATATACAAAAAGCCGGTCAAAAAGTGACCGGCTTTATATTACTCATCCCGTGTATCAGCCTTATCAACTAACTCAACCAAAGCTAGCGGCGCATTATCACCTT
This sequence comes from Neisseria elongata subsp. elongata, assembly GCF_900113545.1. Classification (GTDB taxonomy): domain Bacteria; phylum Pseudomonadota; class Gammaproteobacteria; order Burkholderiales; family Neisseriaceae; genus Neisseria; species Neisseria elongata. The sequence goes on from NZ_FOPS01000016.1 coordinate 368, forward strand.
GACGGAATCCACATTTTAAAATACGAATATAGCCGCCATTACGAGACACAAAACGTTGCCCTAAATCATCAAATAACTTAACCACTACATCACGATCACGTGTTCGATTAAAAGCCAATCTACGATTTGCCAAAGATGGCTTTTTACCTAAAGTAATTAACGGCTCTACAACTCGGCGAAGTTCTTTTGCTTTTGGCAAAGTTGTCACGATAGATTCATGAACCAACAAAGAATTTGCCATATTCCTTAACATTGCAGCCCTATGACTACTAGTCCTATTTAATTTACGATTACCATTGCGATGGCGCATACTATTATCCTTTAATATTCAAACTTTAAGGCTTCTCTAAATTTATTGGAGGCCATGCTTCAAGTTTTGAACCAAGAGTCAATCCTTTAGAAGCAAGAACTTCTTTAATTTCATTTAAAGACTTCCTACCCAAGTTTGGTGTTTTTAACAACTCTGTCTCAGTACGCTGAATCAAATCACCAATATAATAGATATCTTCAGCTTTCAGGCAGTTAGCAGACCGTACTGTTAATTCCAAATCATCTACAGGACGTAATAAAATAGGATCAATAGGTGGAGCTACTTCCTCGACTTCCTCAATAGGAGTGCCTTGCAAATCAGCAAATACAGCCATCTGATCAATCAATATTCGAGCAGCACTACGAACTGCCTCTTCTGGCTCTAAAGAACCATCCGTTTCAATATCTAAGACTAACCGATCAAGATCTGTTCGCTGCTCCACTCGTGCAGGCTCAACATCAAAGCTAACACGAGCAATAGGAGAAAAACTTGCATCCAATTGAATAGATCCAATATTATTTTCATTCCCTGACTTTTTCCGTCCTACAACAGATTGGTAACCGCGGCCTTTCTCAACCTTAATTTCCATTTCAATGTCAGCATTATCGGACAAATGACAAATAACATGATTAGGATTTATAACTTCAGCATCATGTGGCAACTCAATATCACTTGCCAACACCACACCTGAACCTGACTTCTTCAACCTCAGACGCACTTCATTTCGGCCATGCAGTTTAAATATTATACCCTTAATATTTAACAACACATCAACAACATCTTCTTGAATACCATCTAATGTAGAATATTCATGTAACACACCTGTTATTGAAACCTCTGTCGGTGCAAAGCCATCCATAGATGATAATAAGATGCGACGCAACGCATTACCTAAAGTATGACCAAATCCCCGCTCAAATGGTTGCATCGACACTTTTGCGCGAGTAGGTGATATAGTGCTAACATCAATTTGCCTAGGCTTCAAGAATTCGGAAGTGCTATTATGCATTTAGCTGTCCCTCTTTAAGCTAGTATTTACTTGGAATAGAATTCCACCACTAGCTGTTCATTAATATCACCAGTTAACTCTGAACGGTCGGGCATATTTTTAAAAATACCTTCCATTTTTCCAGTATCAACAGCAACCCAGCCAGGCAAACCAATCTGAATAGCCAACCCTAACGCTTCCTGAATTCGAACCTGTTTTTTAGCCTTCTCTCGAACGGCAACAACATCACCTGGTTGAACTTGAAAAGAAGGGATATTTACTACATGTCCATTAACGACAATAGCCTTATGAGCAACCAATTGTCGCGCTTCTGCTCTCGTAGACCCGAAACCCATACGATAAACCACATTATCTAAACGGGATTCTAATAGTTGCAATAACAATTCCCCTGTGGAGCCTTTTCTTCTAGAAGCTTCCGCAAAATATCGTCTAAATTGACGTTCCAATACACCATAAATACGGCGTATTTTTTGCTTTTCACGCAACTGCAGACCATACCCCGAAAGCCGTGCTTTTTTTGCACCATGCTGTCCAGGAGCTGAGTCAAATTTACACTTAGATTCTACTGAACGACGAGCACTTTTTAGGAACAAATCAGTCCCTTCTCGACGAGCCAATTTACATTTAGGGCCAATATACCGTGCCATAATTCCAATCACTCCAAATTCTAAATACGACGTTTTTTAGGCGGACGACAGCCATTATGTGGCAATGGCGTCACATCTGTAATGCTAGTTATTTTAAAACCCAGAGCATTCAAAGCACGAACAGATGACTCTCGACCAGGGCCTGGTCCTTTAATACGCACTTCTAAATTCTTAATACCATACTCTTGGGCAACTTTACCAGCTGTTTCTGCTGCGACTTGAGCAGCGAATGGTGTACTTTTGCGCGAACCTTTAAAACCGGCACCACCAGAAGTAGCCCAAGATAATGCATTCCCTTGGCGATCGGTAATAGTAATGATAGTATTATTAAAAGATGCATGAACATGCACAATACCTTCACTAATAGTCTTGCGTACTTTTTTACGTACACGCAAAGCTGTGTTTGCTTTTGCCATTAAACTAATCCTTTAAAATTTATTTTTTACCTGCAATAGCTTTTCTTGGACCTTTACGTGTACGAGCATTTGTTTTAGTACGCTGCCCACGACAAGGAAGACCACGACGATGGCGGAAACCTCTATAACACCCCATATCCATTAATCTCTTAATAGACATAGTTACCTCACGACGTAAATCACCTTCAACTTCATACTGAAGAACTTGCTCACGCAAAGCTTCCAATTGATTCTCATCCAAGTCTTTAACTTTTGTACTACCTTCAATACCTGTTGCAGCACAAATTAACTTGGCACGAGTACTACCTATACCATAAATTGCTTGCAATCCAATTACGATATGAGCATTATTAGGGATATTTACCCCTGCTATACGAGCCATATTTTTTCCTTTTATTACAGACTACTGACCACAATAATAAATTTTAGCAAAATTAACCTTGCCGTTGCTTATGTCTTGGATCAGTACAAATCACTCGAACTATTCTATTCCGGCGAATAATTTTACAATTACGACAGATCTTTTTAACAGATGGCTGAACGCGCATTATAGCTTCCTTTCATTCAATTACCTAGCTCGAAATACAATACGAGCACGTGACAAATCATAAGGTGTTAATTCAACAGTAACCTTATCACCAGGCGAAATCCGTATGTAGTGCATCCTCATCTTCCCTGATATATGCCCTAATACTATATAATCATTCTCTAATTTCACTTTAAAAGTTGCATTAGGCAAAGTCTCTAGGATTTCCCCTTGCATCTGTATAATGTCTTCTTTAGCCATATACTACTCAATCATTACTTATAATAATATATCTCTATTATATTTTTTCATTAACTGTTCATACTGCTGACTTACCCTATATGAAGAAACTTGTGTATTAAAATCCATTGCCACAACAACAAGAATCAATAAAGATGTCCCACCCAATGATAAACCAGCCCCCAAAATTGAGGAAAAAAGCTCAGGAATTAAGCATATAACTGTGATATATATTGCTCCCCACAAAGTTATGCGCATAACCACATTCTCTAAGTATAGAGATGTTTGAATTCCAGGTCTTACACCTGGTACAAAAGCACCACTCTTCTTGAGATTTTCCGCCATTTCCTTAGGATTAAAAACTAACGCAGTATAAAAATAACAAAAGAAAATAATAGAAACCGCAAAAAAGGAAATATAAACAGAGTTACCATGCTGTAACCATAACAACAGCTTTTGCACCCAACCTACATCATTGCCCCGCCCAAACCAGCCAATAATCGTAACAGGAAAAAGGATTATACTTGAAGCAAAAATAGGTGGAATTACCCCAGCCATATTTAACTTAAATGGCAAATGATTACTTTTCCCTAAAAATCCCTGGCTATTTGAATTTCTCGCATAATGCACAGGAATCTTACGTTGAGCTGATTCAAAGTAAACAACAATGTATACTAAAAACAAAACACTAATAACAACAATTAATGCTAAAGCCAAATTAGTAGTTGCAACATTTAAAAATTGTGAGATTCCAAAAGGTATACCCGAAGCAATTCCTGCCATGATAATAAGAGAAATCCCATTACCTATACCTCTTTCCGTTATCTGTTCCCCAAGCCACATCAAAAACATTGTTCCTGTTACCAAACAAATTATCGTAGAAAAATAAAATTCTATTTGTCCAATAACCACAACATTCTGCTGATAAACAAAGGCAGCAGCAGCCACACCCTGCAAAGTAGCCAAGAAAACTGTACACAATCGAGTATATTTAGTAATTATCTTCCGGCCTGCTTCACCTTCCTTTTTTAACGCTTTTAATGTTGGAATTATTTCTGATGCAAGCTGAACCACAATAGAAGCAGAAATATAAGGCATTATACCAATTGCGAAGATGCTAAATCGTTCCAAGGATCCACCAGAAAACATATTAAGCATATTAAGGATGCCATTGGTAGAATTTTGATAAAAGTCGTTTAAAGCAGCTGCATCAACACCGGGAACAGGAATATGAGCACCAATCCGGAAAACGAATAATGCAGCTAAAAGAAAGATTAGCCGTTGCTTAAATTCACCAGACTTAAATAATTCTAATACCAAATGCTGATTAGCTGCCATTTAGTTATCAACCTTACTCTTCAATTCTGCCACCAGCTGCTTCGATTGCAATTTTTGCACCTTTAGTAGCCTTGATACCCTTTAAAATAACAGCTCTTTCTATGCTTCCAGCTGAAATTATTTTTACAAATTTCACTTTATCCGAAACAATACCTGCTTGTTTCAGAGAAAACAAATCAACCACATCAGAACTCAATGAATTAAGCTCTGTTAGGTGAACTTCTGCAGTTATCAAAGCAGTCAAAGATCTAAAACCTCGTTTAGGTAATCTTCGTTGTAAAGGCATTTGCCCACCTTCAAAACCAACTTTATGGAAACCACCTGAGCGGCTTTTTTGCCCCTTATGGCCACGCCCACAAGTCTTACCTAATCCACTGCCTATACCACGACCAACTCGACGGCTAGAATGCTTTGCCCCCTCTGCAGGCTGAATAGTATTTAAAAACATAACTATAGCTCCACCTTTAGCAAATAACGGATTTTATTAATCATACCCCAATTTTCCGGTGTATCTAATACATTCACAACATGGCCACGTCTTTTTAAACCTAAGCCGCGAGCACATGCTCGATGCGAGGAAATGGTACCAATCAAACTTTTAACTAAAGTTATTTGGATTAATTTTTTCTCACTCATCAATATCCCCTAAAATTTTCTCTACGGACATTCCTCTTTTAGCAGCAACTTCCGCTGGCGTGTACAATTTTGATAAACCATCCAATGTAGCACGCACAATATTATAAGGATTAGTTGAGCCATGAACCTTAGCAGAAATATTATGTACACCTAATGCGTCAAATACTAATCTCATTGGTCCTCCAGCCTTAACACCACTACCTTCTTTTGCCGGCTGCATGAATACACGTGTTGCACCATGCTTTCCAAGCACCTCGTGATAGATAGTACCATTTTTAAGAGGAACTTTAATCATTGATCTACGAGCTTGATCCATTGCTTTTTGTACAGCAACAGGAACCTCTTTAGACTTACCTTTTCCCATACCAATACGGCCGTCACCGTCGCCAACAACAGTTAGCGCAGAGAAAGCCATGATACGGCCACCTTTAACTACTTTAGTTACACGATTAACTGCGACCATTTTTTCAATCAGGCCGTCACCACGTTCTTCAATTTCATGTTTTGCCATCTGAAAGTCTCCAATTATTAGAAGCTTAAACCATTTTCACGTGCAGCTTCAGCCAAAGCTTTCACACGACCGTGATATTGGAAACCTGAACGATCAAAAGCAACTTTTTCTACACCTACTGCTTTAGCTTTCTCAGCAATGCGCTTTCCTACTACTGCAGCTGCCTCGGCGTTGCTACCAGATTTCAGAGTATCACGCACTTCAGCTTCCAATGTAGAGGCTTGAGCCAATACTTTATCACCTTCAGCACTAATTACTTGAGCATAAATATGATTATTGCTACGGAACACACATAATCTTACCATTTTCAAGTCCGCAATACGTGCACGGGTTTTACGTGCACGACGGAGTCGGGTTGTATGTTTATCCATTAGTGAACCTCAATTATTTTTTCTTGGCTTCTTTCATCACCACCACTTCACCTACATAACGAACACCCTTACCTTTATAAGGCTCAGGAGAACGGAATGCACGAATTTCAGCAGCGACTTGACCAACTACTTGTTTATCTGCACCAGTCAAAACGATCTCTGTTTGGCTAGGAGTTTGAACAGAAACACCTTCGGGCATTTCATATACGATTGGATGAGAAAAACCCAAAGACAAATTCAAAACTTTGCCTTGAGCTTGAGCACGGTAACCAACACCAATCAATTGTAGTTTTTTTTCAAAACCTTCTGAAACACCTTTAACCATATTATTAACTAATGCACGAGCAGTACCTGACATAGCATTTGCCTGTTTGCTGTCATTTTTTGCAGCAAAAGTTAATTTACCATCGTTTAATTCAATGGCAACATCAGAATGCAAAGGAAAGGACAACTCGCCATTCTTACCCTTGATAACCAATGCTTCTGTTCCAAATTTTACTTCTACACCAGCAGGAACAGTCACTGGGTTTTTTGCGACACGTGACATTTACTTTTCTCCACTAGGCTACAATGCACAACAACTCACCACCAACACCCTCAGAACGAGCCTTGCGATCAGTCATCACACCTTTAGAAGTACTAACAATAGCGATACCCAAACCGTTCATAACATTAGGAATTTCGCTAGAAGCTTTATAAATGCGCAAACCTGGACGTGAAACACGTTTAATTTGCTCAATCACAGGGCGACCTGCATAGTATTTCAATTGAATTTCCAATACTGGCTTCGCATCAACAGAAACCGAAAAGTCCTCGATATAACCTTCTTCTTTCAAGACCTTTGCAATCGCGCACTTTAATTTGGAAGAAGGCATGGCAACTGCTACCTTATCGGCACGTTGCGCATTACGAATACGAGTCAACATATCGGAAATAGGATCATGCATACTCATTATTAATACTCCTATTACCAGCTAGCTTTAACAACACCCGGAATCTCGCCACGCATAGCGATTTCACGGATTTTAATACGACCCAAACCGAATTTACGGAAAGTACCACGAGGACGACCTGTCAAAGCACAACGACGGCGTTGACGTACAGGAGCTGCATTACGCGGAATAGATTGGAACTTCAGACGAGCTTCAAAACGCTCCTCTTCAGTTGCATTCGCATCATTAATAACAGCAAAAATTGCCTCACGTTTGGCTGCAAACTTTTTCGCCAAAGCTTGACGTTTCAGTTCACGATTAATAAGTGCTTTCTTAGCCATGATTATCCTTTAAACGGAAACTTAAACAGTGACAATAAAGCTTTAGCTTCTTCATCAGTTTTTGCAGTAGTTGTAATAGTAATATTCAAACCACGCAAAGCATCAATTTTATCGTATTCAATTTCCGGGAAAATGATTTGCTCACGAACACCCATGTTGTAATTACCACGACCATCAAAAGATTTGCCACTTACACCGCGAAAGTCACGCACTCGAGGTAATGCAATAGTGATCAAACGATCCAAGAATTCAAACATTTGATTACGACGTAATGTTACTTTGCAACCAACAGGATAATTATCGCGAATTTTGAAACCAGCAATAGATTTACGAGCAACAGTAACCACTGGTTTTTGACCAGCAATTTTCTCTAAATCAGATACTGCATGCTCCATAACTTTTTTATCAGCAACAGCCTCTCCAACCCCCATATTTAAAGTAATTTTTTCAATACGAGGAACTTCCATTACCGACTTGTAACCAAACTGCTTAATCAATTCAGGAACAACTGTATCTTTATAAAACTCTCTCAAACGAGCCATGTTATCTCCTTATGCTCCAATAACAGAGCCATTTGACTTGAAGAAGCGAACGCGCTTAACTTTGCCTTCATTTTCAATTAGCTTAATACCAACACGGTCTGCTTTATTAGTTTCTGGATTCAAGATTGCGATATTGGAAATATCTAGCGGCATCTCTTTAGAAATTAAACCACCCTCAACACCACGCATTGGATTTGGTTTTTGATGTCGCCTCACAACGTTAACACCTTCAACAACAACTTTACCACCCAACACTCGAATCACTTGACCTTGCTTACCTTTATCCCTACCAGCAATCACAACAACTTGATCACCTTTAATGATTTTATTCATCTCGCTATTCCTTATAATACCTCAGGCGCCAATGAAACGATTTTCATAAATCGTTCAGTACGCAACTCACGTGTCACCGGGCCAAAAATACGAGTACCTAGAGGCTCAAGTTTGTTGTTTAATAATACAGCAGCGTTGTTATCAAATTTAATCAACGCACCATCGGGTCGACGCACACCTTTAGCGGTACGAACAACAACCGCATTATATACATCACCTTTTTTAACCCGCCCACGCGGAGCCGCATCTTTAACTGCGACTTTAACAATATCGCCAACAGAAGCGTAGCGACGCTTAGATCCACCCAACACTTTAATACACATCACGCGACGCGCACCAGAGTTATCAGCCACATCTAAGATGGTCTGCATTTGAATCATATTATTACCTTTAATTAAATCCAACTTAATTTATCACTTTTAATATTGCATTACAGCATTCAATATATAGCAATACTAAAACCCAACTAAATAGGTTCAAATAAATCAGTTTTGGCCCCAAAGGGAGAAGCATCTAGGAATCTAGTAAGCTCAAAATAAGGAGCGGAGTATACAGCAATTTTTTAAAATTGCAAGCCCCACCCCCTGCCATATAAATAGCAAAACCAAATTATATTGAGCGCACTTTTTCTACCAATTCCTTAACTACCCAAGATTTTGTTTTTGACAAAGGGCGACACTCTTCAATAATTACAACATCACCAACATTACATTGATTTGTTGAATCATGAGCATGAATTTTTGTAGAGCGACGAATAACTTTACCATACAAGGGATGCTTTACCTTACGCTCAACCAAAACGGTAACCGTTTTATCCATACTATTGCTGACGACCTTACCTTGCAATGTACGAACATTTTTAATTTCGATCATTATTGAGCACCTTTTTCAGCTAAAACAGTCTTAATACGTGCAATATTTCGGCGTACTTTTTTTAACTCACTGGTTTTCCCTAATTGGCCAGTTGCATGCTGCATACGCAAACCAAATTGAACTTTTAATAAATCTATCAACTCTTGGTTTAACTGCTCACTTGATCTATTCTTCAATTCATGAGTTTTCATTATTTACCCACCTGTCTCGTTACAAATACAGTTGGAATTGGCAGCTTAGCTGCAGCTAATGCAAAAGCTTCACGTGCTAAAGATTCTGCAACGCCATCCATCTCATAGAGAATTTTCCCAGGTTTAATTTCTGCAACATAATATTCAACAGAACCCTTACCTCCACCCATACGAACTTGTATTGGTTTCTCTGTAATTGGCTTATCTGGGAATACGCGAATCCAAATACGGCCGCCACGTTTAATATGACGTGTCATTGCGCGTCGAGCAGCTTCGATTTGCCTTGCAGTAAGCCTACCACGACCCACAGCCTTCAAAGCAAAATCACCAAAACTAACGGCATTACCACGCAGAGCCAAACCTGTATTGCGTCCTTTATGTTGCTTACGGTACTTCAGTCTAGTTGGTTGCAGCATTGCGTCCTACCTTTCTGCGTTTATGCTCTTGTTCAGGTTTATTCAAAACAATATCTTTGCCTTCACCAGTATATACCCAAACCTTTAATCCAATTACACCATATGTAGTATTTGCCTCACTGGTAGCATAACTTACATTAGCACGCAAAGTATGCAAAGGCACACGCCCTTCTCGGTACCATTCACTACGGGCAATATCAGCACCATTTAACCGTCCAGAGGTCATAATTTTGATACCTTTTGCACCAACACGCATAGCATTTTGCATGGCACGCTTCATAGCACGACGAAATTGAACACGCTTTTCCAATTGCTGAGCTATTCCATCTGCAATAATTTGCGCATCCAATTCAGGTTTCCGAATCTCTTCGATATTAACATGAACAGGAACACCCATTAAATTTTGCAAATCACGTTTTAACACATCAATATCTTCACCTTTTCTACCAATCACCATTCCTGGCCGAGCCGAGAAAATAGTAACACGAGCAGATTTGGCTGGCCTCTCAATAACAACACGGCCAATTGATGCATTGGACAAGCGTTTCCGTAAATATTCACGAACATCAATATCTTGCTTTAAGACAACAGAAAAATCGCTACTTTTAGCAAACCACTTTGAAGACCAATCTTTATTTACTGCCAAACGAAAGCCAGTTGGATGAATTTTTTGTCCCATAGCTTTTCCTTAGTTACCCACCGTCACAGCAATATGACATGTTTGTTTTTCAATACGATTTCCACGACCCTTAGCTCGAGCCTGAAAGCGTTTTAATGAGGCGGCTTTATCCACACAAATCATAACAACCTTCAGATCGTCAATATCAGCACCTTCATTATGCTCTGCATTGGCAATCGCAGACTCCAGTACTTTTCTAATCAACTCAGCACCTTTTTTAGGGCTAAAAGTCAAAATATTCAGGGCGTGGGCAACATTTTTTCCACGAATTAAATCTGCTACTAAACGAGCTTTCTGAGCAGAAATACGGGCATTCTTATGTAATGCAGATACTCTCATGTCTTACCCCCTACTTTTTCTTCGCTTTTTTATCAGCTAAGTGACCCTTAAAGGTACGGGTCAATGAGAATTCACCTAATTTATGACCTACCATATTATCACTGATAAAAACAGGCACATGTGTCCGCCCATTATGCACTGCAATTGTCAGACCAATAAAATCAGGCAAAATAGTAGAACGGCGAGACCAAGTCTTAATTGGGCGTTTATCATTGCTTGCACGAGCTGCATCAACTTTTTTCAGCAAATGCAAATCAACATATGGGCCTTTTTTTAATGAACGAGCCATATTAATTAACCTTTATTCGAGTAACGACGTCGAACAATCATATTGTTCGTGCGTTTATTATTGCGAGTACGATAACCTTTTGCCGGAGTACCCCAAGGGCTAACAGGCTCGCGAGCTTCACCAGTACGACCTTCACCACCACCATGAGGGTGATCCACCGGGTTCATTACCACACCACGAACAGTCGGTCTAACACCGCGCCAACGATTAGCACCAGCCTTGCCAATTTTTTGCAAACTTTGCTCTTCATTGCCTACTTCACCAATTGTGGCACGGCAATCAACATGAATCTTACGGACTTCACCAGAGCGCAGACGAATCTGAGCGTAAACCCCTTCTTTAGCAAGCAAAACTGCAGATGCTCCAGCAGAACGTGCAATCTGCGCACCTTTACCAGGCTTCATCTCGATACAGTGAATGGTTGTACCAACCGGGATATTACGAATCGGCAAAGTATTGCCCGCTTTAATGGGAGCCTCTGCACCAGAAATCAGTACCGCACCAGCCTGAATGCCTCGAGGGGCAATGATATAGCGGCGCTCACCATCTGCATAACACAGAAGAGCAATATGAGCAGTACGATTTGGATCGTATTCGATTCTTTCTACTTTAGCGGCAATACCATCCTTGTTGCGCTTAAAATCTACCACACGATAATGATGTTTGTGACCACCACCTTTGTGACGGGTAGTGATATGGCCATTATTATTACGTCCAGCAGTAGTTTTTTTCTTCTCAACCAGAGCCGCAAATGGCGCACCTTTATGCAAACCTTCAGTAGTTACGCGAACCATGCCGCGTCGACCAGCGGAAGTAGGCTTCATTTTTACAATAGCCATCTTACCTTACTCCTTATCAGCCACAGCAGCGGCAGCCTCGAGATCAAGCTCTTGACCTTCAACCAAACTTACATAAGCTTTTTTTACATCGCTACGACGACCAACAGTGCGACCAAAACGTTTTACTTTACCTTTGGTTGTAGTTGTCGTTACCGAAGCCACTTGAACACCAAACAAAAGTTCAACAGCTGCCTTAATCTCCGATTTGGTAGAATCGGGCAATACTTTGAAAGTCATTTGGTTTCGCTTTTCAGCCAACAAATTGCTTTTTTCAGAAACAACAGGGGCTAAAATTACCTTCATCAAACGTTCTTGATTCATACCCACTGCTCCTCCAACTGGGCAATTGCATCCCTAGTAAAAACTACTTTTTTATAACGCAGCAAACTATAAGGATCAACTTGATGTGCTTCCAATACCAATACATTTGGCAAATTGCGGGAAGCCAAGTAAACATTCTCATCAAGCTGTTTAGTTACAAACAACACCTGTTCCAAACCTAAATTTTTTACCTGTCCGGCAAACTCTTTAGTTTTAGGAGTGGTGGCCGCCAGTTCTTCAACCACATAAAGCCGTTCGTCACGCACCAACTGCGACAGAATAGTCGCCATACCGGCACGGTACATTTTACGGTTTACTTTTTGAGTGAAATTTTCGTCAGGCTTGTTGGGGAATGCACGTCCACCACTACGCCATAACGGAGAAGAGGTCATACCTGAGCGGGCACGTCCCGTACCCTTTTGACGCCACGGCTTTTTAGTAGAATGTTTAACTTCTGCGCGAGTAAGCTGTGCACGATTACCGGAACGGGCATTCGCCAAAAATGCGGTTACCAACTGATGAACCAATGCCTCGTTATACTCACGCGCGAACAAAGCATCAGAAGCAGACAAAGCGCCTGAAACCTGACCTTGAGCGTTGATTATTTTTAATTCCATTACGCACCCACTTTCACGCTAGGACGTACAATTACATCGCTATTCACAGCACCCGGCACTGCACCTTTAACAAGCAAAAGATGACGTTCTACATCAACACGTACAATTTCTAAATTTTGCACAGTTGCTTTAGTGTTACCGTACTGGCCCGCCATGCGCTGACCCGGGAAAACACGGCCCGGATCTTGAGCCATACCGATAGAGCCAGGCACACGATGTGAGCGCGAGTTACCATGAGAGGTACGTTGAGAATCAAAATTGTGTCGTTTGATCGTACCGGAAAAACCTTTACCTTTTGAGGTTCCGGTAACGTCGACCAGCTGACCGGCTTCAAACAGGGCTACAGTTACTTCGCCACCCGCTTGCAGTTCAGCAGCTTTTTCAGCAGAAACAGCAAATTCAACCAAACCGCGACCAGCTTCAACACCTGCTTTTGCAAAATGTCCAGCTTCAGCCTTGTTAACGCGATTTGCTTTTTTCTGACCGAAGGTAACTTGAACGGCCGTATAACCGTCAGCATCTTCGGATTTGAGTTGAGTGACGCGGTTCGGAGTCATTTCCAACACGGTTACCGGAACAGAAGCACCCTGTTCGTCAAACACGCGAGTCATGCCTACCTTGCGCCCAACCAGACCTAATGTCATGATTATTTTCCTTAAATAAAGGGGTTAGCTACGATTGGCTAACCATTCGGACAAAAATAAATTCTTGGCATCGAATGCCAAGCCCCGCACTATACTACATTAGCGCATGTATTTTCAAGAAAAATATCGGATTTCACATACTTGTCGGCCAATCGTTGTATTTTTTCGGTAACGCAATAATCAGGCCGTCTGAAAATCAAAAAGGGCGGCCTGAAATTATTTTTCAAACCACCCTTAAACCGATAAATCAACTCTGATTTCACTTACCCTTAACGGATTACCTGACTCAGTTCGCCTTTGGCGTAGCGGTCGGCCATTTTTTCAAGTGATACAGGTTTGATTTTGCCTGCCTGACCTTCGCAACCGAATGCGAGGTAGCGATCGAGACAGATTTGTTTCATGGCTTCGACGGTTTTGCTCAGGTATTTGCGCGGGTCGAATTCGGACGGATTTTCTGCCATGAAGCGGCGGATGGCGCCGGTGGAGGCGAGGCGCAGGTCAGTGTCGATGTTGACTTTGCGCACGCCGTGTTTGATGCCTTCGACGATTTCTTCTACGGGTACGCCGTAGGTTTCGCCGATTTTACCACCGTATTCGTTGATGACTTTCAGCCATTCTTGCGGAACGGAGCTGGAGCCGTGCATGACGATGTGGGTGTTGGGCAGGGCTTGGTGGATTTCTTTGATGCGGTCGATGCGCAACACTTCGCCGGTGGGCGGGCGGGTGAATTTGTACGCGCCGTGGCTGGTGCCGACGGCGATGGCGAGCGCGTCCACGCCGGTGTCTTTGACGAAGCGCACGGCATCTTCGACGCTGGTGAGCATTTGGTCGTGTGAGAGTTTACCGACTGCGCCTACGCCGTCTTCTTCGCCTGCTTCGCCGGTTTCGAGGTTGCCCAATACGCCGATTTCGCCCTCGACGGATACGCCGCAGGCGTGGGAGAAGTTCACGACGGTACGGGTGGCGTTGACGTTGTATTCGTAGGTGGACGGGGTTTTGCCGTCTTCCATCAGCGAGCCGTCCATCATGACGGAGGAGAAGCCCAGTTGGATGGAGCGTTGGCACACGTCGGGTGATGCGCCGTGGTCTTGGTGCATGACGACGGGGATGTGCGGAAATTCTTCGACGGCCGCCAGAATCAGGTGGCGTAAAAACGGCGCACCTGCATATTTGCGCGCGCCGGCGGATGCTTGAACGATAACGGGGGCATTGACGGAATCGGCAGCCTCCATAATGGCGCGCATTTGCTCAAGATTATTAACGTTGAATGCGGGCAGGCCGTAGCTGTTTTCTGCTGCATGGTCGAGCAGTTGGCGCATGGATACGAGTGCCATAGGAAACTCCTGTTTGAATGTGTAATTGACTGTAATCGGAATGGATTATAGCAAAGAAGAGAGGCCGTCTGAAAGGCAGATGCACTTTTCAGACGGCCTCAAAACATCCTGATTAGCCGAACAGCATTTGCGAATCGCTGACGCAGGGGTTGTTTCTATCCCAAGCATATCCGGCCAAAATCGCGCAGAGCATACGGCGGACATCGGGATTGCATTTTTTATCGAATATCAAATCTTGGAACCCCCCGTCATACCATCCCTTGATGTAACTGCCGAACGCGGTAACGCCGCCCATCAAAGGAACGGAGAACTCTTTATGCCAATCCACCTTACCTCCGCGCAACTCGCGAATCACGCAATCTGCCGCCAACTTGGCCGACTGCACGGCTATCGTTACCCCCGATGAGAACACGGGGTCGAGAAACTCGCCCGACGCACCCAGCAGGGCGAAATGGCGGCCGTAAAGCCCTTTTACTTTGGTGGTATAACCCGGCAGGTAGTTAAACGGAAAATCGTTGTCCCATTTTGCATCGGCAAGGATTTCCGCCAGATAAGGCACTTCCGACACCGCCTGCTTCAGAATGTGGGCACTGCTGTCGTGACCGAAATAACGTTCTTCGCCGACCACGCCGACGGAACTGCGGCCGTTACTGAACGGAATCAGCCACAACCAAACATCACGATGCTTCGGATGAATGCACACCAAATTCTTATTGCGGTCGAATTTCGGCGAAGTGATGCGGTCGTCGATGTGGGTAAAATGCACTTGGCGCATCACCGTATTCGGCGGCAAATCCCAGCCCATCAAGCGCGGCAGGGCTCGATAGAAACCGCTGGCATCCAACACGAAACGGGTTTCCATATCATAGGTTTCGCCGTTTTCCCGCTGCACGGTCAGCAGTACTGTATCGCCTTCGTTGTCGAACGCCTTCAAACTTTCGCCGAAGCGCACCGCCACGCCCTGCCTTTCCACTTCGTCTATCAGCAGTTTGTCAAACGCGGCACGCGGCACATTGAACGCCGTTTCATTGCCGGTGCCGAATTTATCCAAAAAACTAAACGAGGTATATTCATCACCCCAAGAAAATGCAAAACCGTTTTTATACTGAAACCCCAGGCCCGCCGCCTGAACCGCCCTCAGCAAGCCCGCCTCTTCAAGCACATCCATCGCATAAGGCAGCAGGCTCTCGCCAATCACAAAACGGGGAAAATGCTGCTTCTCCAACACGCAGACACTCAGGCCGCTCCGATTCAACAAAGCCGCAGCCACAGAGCCTGCAGGTCCCGCGCCGATAATCGCCACATCGTAAATAAATGCAGACATCGTTCACCCTTTTTTTTTAAATCTGATTGAATATTTGCCGTTACACGATCTTACATATCCCATTTTAACGACAAACGGCAGAAGCTGACAATCGGATGGCATGTTTATCCGTTCCCGGCCGTCTGAACCCGCCCAAGCAAACAAACGGACACGGCCAAACCGCCAAACTAAAAAACAGCACCCGCCCTGTTCAGACGGCCCCACTCGGGAAAAAGGCCGTCTGAAAACACAACAGCCATTGCATTTTCAGACGGCCTTTCCGCCGCGTCAGCCGGACATCAAATCCGCTTCGCCAAATTCTCGGCCTTGCCGACATACGATGCCGGAGTCAAATCCAGCAACTGTTGTTTTGCGCCGTCCGGAATATCCAAATCGCGGATAAACGATGCCAGCACCTCCGGCGTGATGCCGCCTTTACCGCGCGTCAAATCCTTCAGCTTTTCATAAGGATTGGCCACGCCGTAGCGGCGCATCACCGTCTGAATCGGCTCGGCCAACAACTCCCAAGTCGCATCCAAATCGGCGGCCAACGCGGTGGGATTCGCCTCCAGCTTGTTCAGCCCGCGCAGGTGCGCCGCCAAACCCAACACCGCATAACCGATGCCGACACCCATATTCCGCAACACCGTACTGTCGGTCAAATCGCGCTGCCAACGGGATACGGGCAGTTTTTCCGACAAAAAGGCCAAAACCGCATTCGCCATACCCAAATTGCCTTCGGAATTTTCAAAATCAATCGGATTGACCTTATGCGGCATCGTGGAAGAACCCACCTCGCCCGCCTTCACCTTCTGCTTGAAATAGCCGAGGGAAATATAGCCCCACACATCGCGGTTGAAATCGATCAGAATGGTATTGATGCGGGAAACGGCCTGGAAAAACTCCGCCATATAATCGTGCGGCTCGATTTGAATCGTGTACGGATTGAACGTCAGCCCCAAATCCTCCTCGACAAAACGGCGGCAACGCCCCTCCCAATCCACATCGGGATACGCAACCATATGGGCATTGTAATTACCCACCGCGCCATTGATTTTGCCCAAAAATTCCTGAGCGGAAAGCTGCTTCGCCTGACGTTCCAAACGGTACAGCACATTGGCGACCTCC
Organism: Neisseria elongata subsp. elongata; assembly: GCF_900113545.1. Lineage (GTDB taxonomy): Bacteria > Pseudomonadota > Gammaproteobacteria > Burkholderiales > Neisseriaceae > Neisseria > Neisseria elongata. The sequence goes on from NZ_FOPS01000016.1 coordinate 17,493, forward strand.
TTACCTAAAGTCGTCGGTGTGGCAGGCTGCCCGTGCGTACGGCTCATCATCGGCACCGCCGCCAACTCATGCGCCAACGAGCGCAACTTATCCGACACCTCGGCCAACTTCGGCAGCAAAACCTCATCGCGCGCCTCGCGCAGCATCAAAGCGTGAGACAAATTATTGATGTCCTCGCTGGTGCAGGCAAAATGGATAAACTCCGACACCGCCGACACCGCAGGCACACCGGCAAACCGCTCCTTCAACCAATACTCGATAGCCTTCACATCATGATTGGTCGTCGCCTCGATGGCCTTCACCGCCGCCGCGTCCTCCAAAGAAAAACCGGCAATCACATCATCGATTTCGGCCAACACCGCCTCGTCAAACGGCGGCACCTCCACGATTTTCGGCTCGGCGGCCAACGCCTTCAACCAAGACAACTCCACCCTGACTCTGGCCCTCATCAGGCCGTATTCGGAAAAAACGGGGCGCAAGGCCTCGACGGATTTCGCATAACGCCCGTCCAACGGCGACAAAGCGGCAATCGGATTGATCATGTTCGGATTCCTGTTCAGAACGATAGAAAAGCGCGATTATACTTCAAACCGCCGCACAAACACCCCCAAAGGCCGTCTGAAAACCACCCATCCCCGCTTTCAGACGGCCTCAAAACCCCAAAATGCCGCACAATGGCATTTCATCAACAGCGGCGATACAATGCCCCTTTTTGCACCACCCGAATCCGACATGAAAAAATCCCCCACCCCGAAAACATTCGAAGAAGCAATCAAACGCCTCGAAACCATCACCCAGTCCATGCAAAACAGCGAAATGCCGCTGGAAGAAGCACTCGCCGCCTACCAAGAAGGCAACGAACTGGTCAAATACTGCCAAACCAAACTGGCCGAAGTCGAACAAAAACTGCAAGTGCTCGATGCCGACGGCCTCAAGGAGCTGACACTCGATGCCGACGAATGAACTGAAAACCTGGCAGGCACAGGCGCAGGCGCAAACCGAACTGCTGCTCGCACGCCTGATGCCGTCTGAAAACCAACTCCCGCAAAGCCTGCACGAAACCATGCGCTACGCCGCCCTCGACGGCGGCAAACGCCTGCGCCCCCTGCTCGTGCTTGCCGCCTCCGAACTGGGCGAAGCCGTTCCCGATGCCGTCGAAGCCGCGATGGCGGCCATAGAACTCATACACGTCTACTCCCTCGTTCACGACGACATGCCCGCCATGGACAACGACAGCCTGCGGCGCGGCCGCCCCACCTGCCACATCCGCTACGGCGAAGCCGCCGCCCTGCTCGCGGGCGACGCACTGCAAACCCTCGCCTTCGACCTCCTCAGCCGCCCCACCGCCCTGCCGCCGCAACGCCAGCTGCACATGCTCTCCACCCTCGCGCGCGCCTCCGGCAGCCTCGGCATGGCGGGCGGGCAGGCCATAGACCTCGCCAACGTCGGCCGCAGCATCACCCAAAGCGAACTCGAACAAATGCACAGTCTGAAAACAGGCGCACTCATCCGCGCCGCCGCCGCCCTCGGCGGCCTCAGCTGTCCCGACCTGACCGACAACGACCTGCAACGCCTCGACCGCTACGCCGCCCGCCTCGGCCTCGCCTTCCAAGTCATAGACGACGTACTCGACTGCGAAGCCGACACCGCCACACTGGGCAAAACCGCCGGCAAAGACGCCGACAACGACAAACCGACCTACGTCAAACTCATGGGCCTGTCGGCCGCACGACAATACGCCGAAACACTCGTGGCGGAAGCACTCGAAACACTCGAATCCTTCGGCAGCCGCGCCGCACACCTTCGCGGCCTCGCCCAATTCGTTACCGCGAGGAAAAACTGACCCTTCCCCGACAACATAAAGGCCGTCTGAAAACCCGACACATCAAGTTTTCAGACGGCCTTCATCCCAAATAACGGAAACGATGGCGGACAAACAACAAACAATCAATATAAAATCCCCGCAAAACAACCACAAATATAGTGGATTAACAAAAATCAGGACAAGGCGGCGAGCCGCAGACAGTACAAATAGTACGGAACCGATTCACTTGGTGCTTCAGCACCTTAGAGAATCGTTCTCTTTGAGCTAAGGCGAGCCAACGCTGTACTGGTTTATATTTAATTCACCATACAGCAAAACACACCAATCCGGCCTATTTAAACGTCGCCAACCACCAACCTCACCCGCAAACGCAAGAAAGGCACACCCATGTCCCTCAACCCCGTCTACCTCTGGAACCCGCAAAACTTTCCCGACCCGCCAGCCATGCTGCCCGACGGTTTCGACGCGGCACACCGCATCGTTTCCGAATGGGCCGACCAACCCCTGCCGCAAGGCGCGGACACAGGCGCGTTTGACAAACTGGCCGAGTACATCGCCGAAGCCGCCCGCAGCGGCAAAGCCTCGGCCGACTTCAAAGCCGCTTACACCGATATAGAGACCCAAATAGCCGAACAACTGAAAAGCCGCGCCATACTCGAACTGTACGAACACTATCTGGAACTGATGCCGATACTGACCTGCCGCAGCGAAAGCCTGGGCCTCGTGCTGTACGACGCCAACGGCTACCTGCTGCTGCACGACGGCCGGGAATACCCCGACCAAGAAACCCAAGACGAAATCACGGCATACTGGCGGCAGCGCGAAGCCGAAGAACAAAAATGGCGGCAGGAAAACAGAGGCCTGCCGAAGAACATCAAAGACTTCTACAAATACTTCCGCCCCAAAGTGGACGAACTGATGGCGCGCCACGGCTTCGAATACGCGCCGCATTTGTTCAATCCGGCAGCATACGGACGCAAAAAAATGGAACCGGACCTCATCATCTACGCCAAACCGATGACAAACGGCCAGCAGACGATATACATCGACTACGAAGATATTTATAAGGACGGCGAATACAGCGGCCTAGGGTTGGGCTGGTATCTTTCCGACGAAACCGTGGAGCGCATTTACCTGCACGATCTGGACAATATTCGTCCGCGTTACGGACAAACCGAGAAAAAACAATTGATTAGGGGAGGGTGGTTGATATGGAATACTACCTGACCCAAATGTGGTACCACACCAGCCCGACAGGCAGATACAAAACCGAAACCGAGATAGAGGCGCTGCTGGCCTATTGGGATCAGAAGCTGCGGGAAGTAGCGTGGATTGATACCTACGACGACATTGACCGCTTTTACGAATTGAATACGCTTACCGGTGTGCAATTTGAGGAAATCAACAAAAAACATAATCTGCTTAAATTTACTTACGACTTTTTTGATTTAAGGACAGTGATTGTCTATTTGAGCGGCCGGGCGGATGCAAAACAAGTTGTCGAAAGCTGGCTGGCGGCAGAAGACAAATGGTTTTTCAGTCCGGAGAGCCGAAAAAGGAATTCCGAACTGATCATCAAGGCAATGGAATATATGGAAGCCTATCGTTCGGGGCAATAGCAATAACAGGTCGGGCATCCCGCCCGACCCCCGCTTTTTTAAAACTACCGAAAGAAAGGCACACCATGTCCCTCAACCGCACCGCCGAAAAGGCATCCGGCCGGCATCGGCAGGTTTGCGGAATCGGTAAAAGGCCGTCTGAAAACACCATATATCATGTTTTCAGACGGCCTTCTTTATGGCTGCCGCATGAAGCGGTTTCAGCATAAACGGTAATATTTTTCATTGCATACCGCCCTGCCCCATATCGCCGTTTCCGACGGCCTCACTTATAATCCGACCCATCCCAACCCTCTGAAAAGCGAGAATCCCATGAGTTTCAAAACCGATGCCGAAATCGCCCGCGAAGCCGCCGTCCGCCCGATACGCGAAATTGCCGCCAAACTGGGCATCAGCGAGGACAAGCTTGAGCCATACGGCCACTACAAAGCGAAAATCAATCCCGCCGAAGCCTTTGCCCTGCCCGACAGGAAAGGCCGTCTGATTTTGGTTACCGCCATCAACCCGACCCCGGCGGGCGAAGGCAAGACCACGGTAACCATCGGCCTGGCCGACGCATTGAACCACATCGGCAAACAGGCCGTGGTCGCCATGCGCGAACCTTCGCTGGGCCCCGTGTTCGGCATTAAGGGCGGCGCGGCGGGCGGCGGTTATTCGCAGGTTTTGCCGATGGAAGACATCAACCTACACTTCACCGGCGACTTCCACGCCATCGGCGCGGCCAACAACCTGCTTGCCGCCATGCTCGACAACCACATCTATCAGGGCAACGCGCTGAACATCGACCCCAAACGCGTACTGTGGCGGCGCGCGGTGGACATGAACGACCGCCAGTTGCGCAACATCATCAGCGGCAACGGCAAGCCGACCGACGGCGTGTTGCGTCCCGACGGCTTCGACATCACCGTGGCATCCGAAGTCATGGCCGTATTCTGCCTGGCCAAAGACCTGACCGACCTGAAAAACCGTTTGGGCAACATCCTGATTGCCTACGCCAAAGACGGCAGCCCCGTTTACGCCAAAGACTTGAACGCCCACGGCGCGATGGCCGCACTTTTGAAAGACGCCATCAAGCCGAATCTGGTGCAAACCATAGGCGGCACGCCCGCCTTCGTCCACGGCGGCCCCTTCGCCAACATCGCCCACGGCTGCAACTCCGTTACCGCCACCCGCCTTGCCCTTCATCTGGCCGATTATGCCGTTACCGAAGCGGGCTTCGGCGCGGACTTGGGCGCGGAAAAATTCTGCGACATCAAATGCCGCCTGGCCGGCCTGAAACCCGACGCGGCCGTCGTCGTCGCCACCGTCCGCGCCCTGAAATACAACGGCGGCGTGGCGAAAGAAGACTTGGGCAAAGAAAACGTCGAGGCCTTGAAACAGGGCCTGCCCAACCTGCTGCGCCATATTTCCAACCTGAAAAACGTATTCGGCCTGCCCGTCGTCGTCGCCATCAACCGCTTCGTTTCCGACACGGATGCCGAATTGGCACTGATTCAGACGGCCTGCGCCGAACACGGCGTGGAAGTATCGCTGGCCGAAGTGTGGGGCAAAGGCGGCGAAGGCGGCGCGGATTTGGCGCGCAAAGTCGTTTCCGCCATCGAAAACCAGCCCAACAATTTCGCCTACGCCTATGATGCCAACGACAGCATTCCCGACAAACTGCGTGCCATCGCGCAAAAAATCTACGGCGCGGCCGAGGTCGATTTCAGTGCCGAAGCACGCGCGGAAATCGCGTCTTTGGAAAAACTGGGCTTGGACAAACTGCCGGTGTGCGTGGCGAAAACGCAATATTCGTTCAGCGACAACGCCAAACTTCTGGGCTGTCCGAGCGGCTTCACCATCACCGTCCGCAGCCTGACCCTGTCTGCCGGCGCGGGCTTCATCGTCGCCGTCTGCGGCAGCATCATGAAAATGCCCGGCCTGCCGAAAGTGCCTTCCGCCGAAAAAATCGACGTGGACGAAAACGGCAACATCACCGGACTGTTCTAAACAGCCCCACAACACAAGCCGCCCCGAAAGGGCGGCTTTTTTGCGCCGAACCGTATTTTCAGACGGCCTCAAACAAACAGGCGCGGGCAGGGCAAACCGTACAAAACCGATTCACTTGGCGCTTCAACGCATTAGAGAACCGCTCCCCTGAAGCTCAGGCGAAGCAACGCCGTTCTGATTTAAAGTAATCCGCTAAATATTGCGCCGCCGAACGGAAAAAAGGGATTAAGATTGCCGCTGCAGCTAAAGAGGCCGTCTGAAAAGCGAAAACCGCCGATTCAGCAAACAAAAAAGGAAACACCATGCCCGCCACCCGCTATTTATTTGCCGCCCTGTCCGTTTTGGCTCTGGGCGCATATGCCGAAACCCTGCCGTTATCCAAACTGCCCCAAGGCTGGCAAGGCGGCATCGAAGTGCAATGCCGCGAGGGCTTCTGCTCGGGAGAAGGCGCGGTATTGCTGCAAATCAACGGCCGCAAACACCGCCTGCCCGCCGATTTTTTCACCTTCAGCACCCGCCCCGACTCCGGCAACACCCCAACCACCGATCCGGTTACCGTGGACGACTTCAATTTCGACGGCCGGCCGGACATCGCCGTGCCGCGCGGGCAGCAAGGCCCCTACGGCTCTTGGTCGGATGACATCTACCTGCAAACCGAAGACGGAAACCTGCTGAAAAGCCAAGAATTAAGCGAGCTATCCGATTATTACATGGGCACACCCGAAATCGACCGCAAACGCAAACTTCTGATTGTTTATGGAAAATCCGGCGCAGCCATCCATTACACCGCACATTTCCGCGTTGCTGCGGACGGAAGCCTGCAACAGGTTTACCAACGCGACGACATCCACGGCGGCTGCAAGCGGCAGACGGGCATCAAAATCGAAGAAACCATCATATCCACCAACGAAAAACAGCATACGCGCACCCGCTGCCTGACCGAGGCGCAATACGAAAAACAAATATAGTGGATTAAATTTAAACCAGTACGGCGTTGCCTCGCCTTGCCGTACTATCTGTACTGTCTGCGGCTTCGTCGCCTTGTCCTGATTTAAATTTAATCCACTATAAAGCGCGAACTGGAGAAAACGCGGCCACGCCGGCCTGACAACGCAAAATAATTGCCCGCACCCTACCGCCGCATACATGAAAGGCCGTCTGAAAGACCGTTTAAACCATGTTTTCAGACGGCCTCATGCTGCCTCTGTCTATAAATGTATCTTTTAAACAACAATAAAAAAATAAAACAATCGGCGTTATTTTCAGATAAACGGATATTCATCATCTTTTATGGTTGAGCAGCATTCCAAACCTTCTTGATTGCCCGTTATCAAACGAAGCGCAAAACAAATCCAACACACTGAATAAAATTAAATTTTTCAACACCCATTGCCTTCCGCCCAAAGATGCCGTTTTCAGACGGCCCCAACCCTGCCGCCTGACGAGTAACGGCCTTCAAACATACCGCTTGTCAAAAAAAATATGTTTTCAGCAAATTTTTTTGACAAATTAAAATTGCAAAAAAATTGCACTTCATGGATAATCACCCCCGTTCAGTCGGCAGCGTGCACCCGCCCTTCCCAATATCGGGTGAACCCTCCCTTCGCGCTGCCGCACTCAACAATGATTTTGTTTTTGTGTATTCTCTCTGTTTTATCGCCCTCCCCGTGAGGGCTTCTTTTTTTGCCCTGCCGATTGGTTTTCAGACGGCCTCCGCGCCGCCGCATTAAACAGATTCATACAAAATCTTCAAATAACTCGTTTGCCTATTGCACGGAAACGGCGCAAGATAGCAGCATTCGAAACTTTCCCCCTTAATTTGCTCCAAGGAGTTACTCAATGAATACTTTTCATCTTTCAGGCTATCCGCGCATCGGTGCGAAGCGCGAGCTGAAATTTGCCGTCGAAGCCTTTTGGAAAGGCGCGAAAACCGAAGCCGAGCTGCAATCCGTAGCCGCCGAAATCCGCCGTTTGAACTGGGCGGCGCAAAAAGCCGCCGGTGCGGATTTGCTGCCGGTAGGCGATTTCTCGTTCTACGACCATGTGCTTGATTTGCTGTGCGCTTTGGGCGGCATTCCGAAACGCTTCGGTTTCGACGCGGCCAACCTGAGCCTGCCCGAATACTTCCAGCTGGCACGCGGCAACGCCACCCAGTTTGCGATGGAAATGACCAAATGGTTCGACACCAACTACCACTTCATCGTGCCCGAATGGTCTGCCGACACCGAATTCAAAGTAAACGCCAAAAACCTGATCGCGCAAATCAAAGAAGCCAAAGCGCAGGGCTACGACATCAAGCCTACCTTGGTCGGCCCCGTTACCTTGGCTTGGCTGGGTAAAAAGAAAGACGGCATCAACTGCCGCGTGAAAGACCTGCTGCTGCCCAAACTGCTGCCCGCTTACGCGCAACTGCTGCGCGAACTGGCCGCCGAAGGTGCGGACTGGGTTCAGATTGACGAGCCGATTCTGGCTGCCGAAGCCGGTTCTGCATGGCTGGACGCATTTGCGCCGGTTTATCAAGAACTGTCCGGCACCGGTGTGCGCATCCTCGTCGGCACTTACTTCGCTTCCGTTGCCGAACATTTGGACCTGTTGAAATCCCTGCCCGTACAAGGCCTGCACATCGACTGCGTGCGCGCACCGGAACAACTGGCCGTGTTTGCCGAAGGCTGGCCGAAAGACCGCGTGTTGTCCGTCGGCCTGATTGACGGCCGCAACGTATGGCGTGCCAACCTGTCCAAAGTCATCGCCACTTTGGAACCGGTTAAAGCCAAATTGGGCGAAAACCTGTGGATCGCCCCAAGCTGCTCCCTGCTGCACAGCCCGCAAGACTTGGCCGTGGAAGAAAAACTGGACGGCGAAATCAAATCATGGATGGCTTTTGCCGCACAAAAACTGGTGGAATTGGGCGTGGTGAAACGTGCGCTGGAGCAAGGCAAAGACGCCGTTCAAGCCGAACTGGCCGCATCCGATGCCGCCGCCGCCGACCGTGCGACCAACAAACTGATTCACAACGATGCCGTCAAAGCCCGCGTGGCCGCCCTGCCGAAAGGCGCAGACCAGCGCAAATCCCCGTTTGCCGAACGCATCAAGGCACAACAGGAATGGATGAAGCTGCCCGCACTGCCGACCACAACCATCGGTTCCTTCCCGCAAACCACTGAAATCCGCCAAGCGCGCGCCGCGTTCAAAAAAGGCGAATTGAGTGCCGCCGACTACGATGCCGCGATGAAAAAAGAAATCGCCTACTGCGTCGAAGTACAGGAAAAACTGGAAATCGACGTGCCCGTACACGGCGAAGCCGAGCGCAACGATATGGTGGAATACTTCGGCGAACAACTGTCCGGCTACTGCTTCAGCCAATTCGGCTGGGTACAAAGCTACGGCAGCCGCTGCGTGAAACCGCCCATCATCTTCGGCGACGTTTCCCGTCCGAACCCGATGACCGTTTACTGGTCCACCTACGCGCAAAGCCTGACCAAACGCCCGATGAAAGGCATGCTGACCGGCCCGGTTACCATGTTCAAATGGTCTTTCGTCCGCGACGACATCCCGTTGAGCGAAGTGGCCAAACAAATCGCTTTGGCACTGAACGACGAAGTATTGGACTTGGAAAAAGCCGGCATCAAAGTCATCCAAATTGACGAGCCCGCCATCCGCGAAGCCATGCCGCTGAAAAAAGCGCAGTGGGACGAATTCCTGGCCTGGGCCTGCGAATCCTTCCGCCTGTCCAGCACCGGCGCGGAAGACAGCACCCAAATCCACACCCATATGTGCTACTCCGAGTTCAACGACATCCTGCCCGCCATCGCCAGCATGGATGCGGACGTTATCACCATCGAAACTTCGCGCTCCGACATGGAATTGCTGACCGCGTTCGGCGACTTCAAATACCCGAACGACATCGGCCCGGGCGTGTACGACATCCACAGCCCGCGCGTTCCGACCGAAGCCGAAGTGGAGCACCTGCTGCGCAAAGCAATGGAAGTCGTGCCCGTGGAACGCCTGTGGGTAAACCCCGACTGTGGCCTGAAAACACGCGGCTGGAAAGAAACCATCGAGCAACTTGAAGTAATGATGGCGGTTACCAAAAAACTGCGTCAGGAACTGGCTAAATAATCAGGCCGCCTGAAAAGCATCAAGGCCGTCTGAAAACCTCCAAACAGGTTTTCAGACGGCCTTTTATCATCCAATTCAACTTGCCAAAAAGAACAAAAAACGCGTCTGCACCGTCTGAGCCATAAGAAGCCAAACCGGCTGACGCTGCGGCATCAAACCAACCTATCGCGTAAGGGCAACCCATCCATCATCTGTCAGGCCGTCTGAAAAGCCGTTTCAGTCTATGGCGATACGCTTGATTCGCCAACCGTTGCCATGCCTTGGCTCAAAAGAACGGTTATTTCAAATACCGAAGCACTCGACAAACCTGCACCGCGATGTACAGCCTACGCTTCCGAGGCTTCTCCGCCTCGTCCTGATTGAAATTTAATCCACCATAGATATTGAGGCCGTCTGAAAAGCCGTTTTCAAAGTTCGAACTTTGTTGCGGTTTCACTTTCAGACGTCCTCTTTATCGAAGTTCAGCGTCCGCCCTTGCCGACGACGACGACGTTCAATTCCTGTGGGTTGAGGCGGCGGCGCCAGACTTCGCGCACTTGTTCCGCCGTTACCGCCTCGATATGGGCGGTGTAGGTGTCGTAGTAGTCCAAAGGCAGGTTGTTCGCACCGACGTTGGTGGCGATGGCGACGGTTTTGGCATTGGTATCGAAGGTCATGGGGAAGCTGCCGACGATGTTGTCTTTGGCCTGTTTCAGCTCGGCCTCGGTGGGGCCTTCGGCAATGAAGTCGGCCAGGACGGCGCGGGCGGCGGCCAACGCGTCTTCGGCACTGTCTTTTTTGGTGGAGAAGGCGATGCTGAACGGGCCTTTGCGCGTCATCGGGCTGATGCTGCTGGATACGCCGTACACCAGCCCTTTTTCGTCGCGCAGTTTTTTCATCAGGCGGCTGTCGAATCCGCCGCCGCCGAGGATGTAGTTGCCGACGGCGAGGGCGTAGCGGTCGGGGTCTTGGCGCACAATCAGCGGCAGCCCCATGATGACGGAGGCTTGCTCTTTACCGTCGAACGGGATGTCTTGGCGGCGGCCGGCGTTATTGGGGATTTCGGGGATTTCGGTGCGGGCGGCGGCTTGCGCGGGCAGGCCTTCCAATACGGCGGCCGCCGTTTTTTCGGCCTGACGGCGGTCGATGTCGCCGACGATGGCGACGTAGGCGTTGTTTTTGGCGTAGTGGCTGCGGTGGAATTGCGACAGGTCTTCAAGCGTGATGCCGTTGATGCTCTCTTCGCTGCTGCGCGCGCTGTTGGCATAGGGATGGCTGCCGTAGTTGAGCAGGGTTACGGCGCGGCCGGCGAGAAAACCGGGATCGCTGAGGCTTTGCTTCAGCGAGGTCAATGCCTGCCCTTTGGTGCGGATGAGGACGGCGGGATCGAATTTCGGATGGGCGATAATCTGATTGGCCAGTTTGAGGCCGTCTGAAAGGTTTTGGCGGCGGCTGAGCGAGGCAAAGCTGATGGTGGTGTTTTCCGGGCCTGCCGCCGTGCTGACGGTTACGCCGATGCGGTTGCTTTCGTCGCGCAGGGCTTCTTCGCCGTATTTTTCGGTGCCCGAGGGGAGCATGGTGGCGGTGAAGGCGGCCAAGTCGGGTTTGTGTTCGGCAACTCGACCCGCGCCTTTGAAGGTAATCTGCATATTGACGATGGGCAGTTCGTGCCGTTCCACCAGCGTGATGGTTACTCCGTCGGCGGTTTTCCAGCGTTGGAATTCGACGGCATGGGCGGCGGTGAAGGCGAGACAGGCCGCGAAGGCCGGGATGAGGACGCGGGTTTTCATGGTTTTACCTTTTTCAGACGGCCTTTTGCGGCTGCGGGTGGTTGCGGTTGCTCCGCCTGTTGCGGCAGAACGGTGATTTGCGCCATCGGGCTGTCGAGCAGCAGGCGGGCGGCGGACTGCACTTGTTCGGGCGTTACTTTGAACAGGCGACGGACGATTTCGTCTTCGCTCTTCCAACCGAAACCGTTGTGTTCGAGTTCGCCCAAGGTGTCGGCCTGGCTGCGGATGGAATCGCGGGCGAAAATGCGCCGGGTCTCCACCGGTGTGCGGATGAGTGCCAATTCGTCTTTGCCCACGCCGTTTTCGGCAATATCGCGGATTTCGTCCAGCAGGCGTTTTTTCAATTCTTCGGGCGTGGTTTGGCCGTTGGGCATGGCGAAAACACTGAATATGGCGTTTTTGCGGCCGAAATCGGTGTATCCGGCCGAAGTGTCCAAGGCAACGGCATCGCCGCGCTGGAGTTTGCGGCTGTAACGCGAGGAATCGGTGCCGTCAAGCACCAAGCCCAGCATTTCCAGCGCATAAGGCATGCCGTCGCTGATTTTTTCGGCATGCGGCACGCGCCAGTTCAGTGTGATAATGGGCTGGGCGGTAACGGCATAAACGGTTTCGTTCACTTCGCGGGCATCGGCGGTGCGTTCGGCTTCGTCGTTGCGCTGCGGCAGCGGGCGGGCGGGAATGCCGCCGAACAGCCGTCCGACTTTATCCGTGGTTTCCTTGGCCTTCACGTCGCCGACGATGACCAGCATGGCGTTGTTGGGGGCGTACCATTGTTTGTACCAGGCGCGCAAATCGTCGGCCTTCAGCGTATGCAGGTCGTTCATGTAGCCGATGACGGGGGCTTTGTTGAACGGTTTGTCCCACATTTTGATGTTCAGCGTTTCCCACATTTTGCCGGCCGGGCTGTCGTCGGTTCGCATCCGGCGTTCTTCGCGGATAACGTCCATTTCGTTGTCGAAGGCTTTGTCGCTGAAATTGAGGTTGACCATGCGGTCGGCCTCCATTTTCAACACTTCGTCCAGATTTTTAACCGCAATATTAGTGGTATAGACGGTTTCGGTGCGGTTGGTGTAGGCATTGTCGTCGCCGCCCAACGCCGCCACGCGGCGGCTGAATTCGCCCTCGGGCACGCTGTCCGTGCCTTTGAACATCATGTGCTCCAAAGCGTGGCTCAGGCCGGTTTTGCCCTCATGCTCATCCACGCTGCCGACCTTGTACCACAGCCGCACGGCCGCCACCGGCGCGCGCGCATCCTCCTTAATCAGTACCTTCATCCCGTTGGGCAGCGTCGAGAACAGCGTTTCCGCCTGCACCGACGACAAACCCGCCAACAGCAACAATCCGGCATAGCGCAGCATTTTTCCGATTCCTATCCGATGTGAAAAGCCGCCATGTTAATGGCTTAAAGGCCGTCTGAAAAGCAAAAATACGCGCAAGGCAATCCCAAAACCACCGCCGCTTGCGTTACAATCGGCCCGAATTATTTAATGACTGCATTAAAAAGGAATAAATCATGTTCAGCTTCCTGGCCAAACTGTTCAAACGCCCGTCCGCCAACCCGCCTGCCGAACAGCAGCCGCCTGCCGAGCCGCAACGCACGGCCGCATTCGAAGACGACGGCGGACTTCAAATGGACGACGGCGATTTGGAGGCCAACGTCAGCTTCGACGATGACAGCCCGCTGACCGCCGAAGAACTGAACATGGTCTCCAAACAAACCGACAAACAATAACCGACAGGAACACTCCATGGCCTTATTCGATTTCCTATTCAAACGGAAAAAAGACGAACCGCAGCCTGCCGCAGAAGACAGGCCGTCTGAAAACCCGCCTGCCGAAGAAGCGGCGGAAAGCGCGGAAACCCCCGAACCACCTTCAGAACCCGCCCCGCCTGCCAAACCGTCGCCACAAGCAGATACTGCCGAAGCCGACACGGCGGAGAGCGAACCCCTCAGCGAACGCGAAGCCTTCCTGCGCGACATCCGCAACGCCGACCGCAGCAGCCTGCTCAGCCATCCGGCACAGGCCGGCACGGCGACGGACACGGAAAACAGCCAACCGGCCGCCCCGGCCGAAACACCCGTCCCCACGCAAGAGCCGGAAACGCCTTCAAACGGCCTCCATCCCGAAAATGAAGACGAAACGACGGAAGAACCGGCAGAACAAGAACCCGTAAAAGAAAAAGAACAGCCGGCAGAAACACAACCCGTCGAGGAACAGCCAACCGAAGTGCGGCATACAGAAGGGCAACCTGAACAAGAACCGGCGGCAGAAAAAGCACAAGCCGTTGAAGACCGGCCTGTCGCAGAACAAGCTGCCGAAGAGCAGCCCGCAGAAACAGGCGGCTGGACGGCGCGTCTGAAACAAGGCCTGAGCAAATCGCGCGACAAAATGGCCAAATCGCTGGCCGGCGTATTCGGCGGCGGCAAAATCGACGAAGACCTGTACGAAGAACTCGAAACCGTGCTGCTCACCAGCGACATGGGCATCGAAGCCACCGAACACCTGATGGACGAAGTCCGCCGCCGCGTTTCCCTGAAAGGCCTTTCAGACGGCCGCGAACTCCGCCAGGCACTGAAAGAAGCCGTTTACGACCTGCTCTCCCCGCTGGAAAAACCGCTGGAAATCCCCGACAACGGCCAACCCTTCGTCATCATGATGGCGGGCATCAACGGCGCGGGCAAAACCACCTCCATCGGCAAACTGGCCAAATACTTCCAATCGCAGGGCAAATCCGTGATACTCGCGGCAGGCGACACCTTTCGCGCCGCCGCGCGCGAACAGCTCCAAGAATGGGGCGAACGCAACGGCGTAACCGTCATCTCCCAAGTCAAAGGCGATTCCGCCGCCGTCTGCTTCGATGCCGTCGAAGCGGCCAAAGCGCGCAAAATCGACATCGTGCTGGCCGACACCGCCGGCCGCCTGCCCACCCAGCTCCACCTGATGGAAGAAATCAAAAAAGTGAAGCGCGTACTGCAAAAATCCATGCCCGACGCGCCGCACGAAATCATCGTCGTCCTCGATGCCAACATCGGCCAAAACGCAGTCGGCCAAGTGGCGGCCTTCGACGACACCCTAGGCGTAACCGGCCTCATCGTCACCAAACTCGACGGCACGGCCAAAGGCGGCGTATTGGCCGCACTCGCCTCCAGCCGGCCGATACCCGTGCGCTACATCGGTGTGGGCGAAAAAATCGACGATCTGCGCCCGTTTGACGCGCGCGCCTTCGTCGACGCACTGATAGACAACTAAAACAACCGCAAAAGGCCGTCTGAAAGCAAAGCTCCAACGAAGCGACAACCTTTCAGACGGCCTCCTGACATTATGATGAGAAAACGCCTCGCCACCCTCCTCCTCGCCCTGCTGCCGTCCGTCCTGCCTGCCGCCGGACTGGATTTGGGCGGCATCCTCCCCGAAGAAGCCGCCGTTTACGTGCAAAACCTGCGCACGGGGCAAATCACCGCCGCCCACCGCGCCGACGCATCCGTGAATCCCGCCTCCACCATGAAGCTCGTTACCGCCTTCGCCGCCCTGCACGCATTGGGCGAAGACTTCCGCTGGCAAACCGAGTTCAAATCCGCCGCCCCGCTGCGCCCGAACGGCCTGCTGGACGGCGACCTTTACTGGGCGGGCAGCGGCGACCCCGTATTCGACCAAAGCGACCTGCTCGAAATGCAGGCGCAACTGCGCGACAACGGCGTAAAACACATCGGACGGCTGGTATTCGACCGCAACCTGTGGCCGCACGGCGGCACGGCCGACGACTTTGCCGACGATTCCGACCGCGCCTTCACCACCCCGCCCGACCCGCAAATGCTTGCCTACAAAGTCGTCGGCCTCACCATAAGACGCGACGAAGGCGGCGCGCTGACCGTGCACACCAGCCCCCCGCTGCCCGAAATACCGCTGGACAACCGCGCATCCTTCACCGCCTCCGCCGCCCCCTGCCCCAAGCCCGCCAAATTCGTTTGGGGCAAATACGAAAACGGCATCCTGACCGTATACGGCAAAGCCCCGTCCTCCTGCCTCGGCAAAGAAGTGTACGTCAACATGTTCGACGCGCAGGACTTCGCCCGCCGCAGCTTCATCAACCAATGGCGGCACGGCGGCAACAGCATTTCAGACGGCCTCGCCGTCGGCCCCGTCCCGCCGCAGGCGCGCACGCTCGCGCGCATCCGTTCCAAACCCCTGCGCGACGTACTGGCCGACATGAACAAACATTCCAACAACATCATCGCCCGCACCGTATTCCTCACCCTGGGCGAACGCGCCGCCGCCGACAAAGCCCGGCAAAACCCCGAAGCCGCCGTCCGCAGCCGGCTTGCCCTCTCCGGCATCCCCACCGCCCCGCTCGTCTTGGAAAACGGCTCCGGCCTCTCGCGGCGCGAACGCGTTTCCGCCCGCATGATGGGCGACATGCTCGCCGCCGCCTACCGCAGCCCGTTCAAACAAGCCTTTATCGGCAGCCTGCCGATTGCGGGCGGGGACGGCACGCTCAAATCCCGTTTTAAAAACATCGGCGCACCCTTGAGGCTGAAAACCGGCACGCTGAAAAACGTCCGCGCACTGGCGGGCTACTATCTGGGCGGCGACGGCTCCGACCCGCTGGCCGTCGTCGTCATCATCAACAGCGAACGCGCCGACAAACTGCTCGGCGAAATGGACAAACTCACCGAACGTCTGATCGCACCCGCCCCGCCTTCAGACGGCCTCACGCCCGGGGCGGCCAACCCATAAGGACAACGCATGAAAATCGAACCCGGCTGCCGCGCAGCCTTCCATTACACCCTGAAAGACGACGACGGCCAAATCCTCGACAGCTCCGAAGGCGGCCAACCCCTGAGCTACACCGCAGGCTCGGGCGAAATCGTCCCCGGCCTCGAACACGCCCTGATGTACCGCGAAGCGGGCGAACACCTCGACATCTCCGTCGCCCCGCAGGAAGGCTACGGCCTGCGCGACGAAAACGCCGTCCACAGCGTGAACAGGGAATACCTGGCCGGGCTGCTGCCGCAACTCGAAGAAGGCATGGCCGTGCAGGCCGACACCGAAAACGGCCCGCGCACCTTCTTCGTCAGCGAAATCGGCAACGACAGCGTAATCCTCGACGCCAACCACCCCCTCGCCGGCCTGACACTGCATTTCTCGGTAGACATTGTTTCCGTTACCCCGCCGGGCAAAATCAAAGTCGATTATTAAACCGCTTGCAAACCGGAAAGGCCGTCTGAAAAACACCGAACCGCTTTTCAGACGGCCTCATATTTCCATTAAAATACCGTATTCCCATTTTTCAGACGGCCTCTTCCCATGTTTCCCGACCAATCCGCCCCCAATCTGCTGCAAGGCTTGAACCCCGAACAACTTTCCGCCGTAACCTGGCCGCCGCAATCCGCCCTTGTGCTTGCGGGCGCGGGCAGCGGCAAAACGCGCGTGCTGACCACGCGCATCGCATGGCTTTTGCAAACCGGTCAGGCAAGCGTACACAGCATCATGGCGGTAACGTTTACCAATAAAGCCGCCAAAGAAATGCAAACCCGTCTCGGCGCGATGATTCCCTTCAACGTCCGCGCCATGTGGCTCGGCACGTTCCACGGCTTGTGCCACCGCTTTCTGCGGCTGCACCACCGCGATGCCGGTTTGCCGTCTTCCTTTCAAATCCTCGACAGCGGCGACCAGCTTTCCCTCATCAAACGCCTGCTCAAAAGCCTCAACATCTCTGAAGAAATCATCGCACCGCGTTCGCTGCAAGGCTTTATCAACGCGCAAAAAGAATCCGGTTTGCGCGCTTCTGTATTGAGCGCGCCCGACCCGCACACAAGCCGCATGATTGAGTGCTACGCCGAATACGACAAAATCTGCCAACGCGAAGGCGTGGTCGATTTCGCCGAACTCATGCTCCGCAGCTACGAAATGCTGCAAAGCAACGAAATCCTGCGTCAGCACTACCAAAACCGCTTCAACCACATTCTCGTTGACGAGTTCCAAGACACCAACAAACTGCAATACGCCTGGCTCAAACTCATGGCGGGCGGCAACGCGGCAGTGTTTGCCGTCGGCGACGACGACCAAAGCATCTACCGGTTCCGCGGCGCAAACGTCGGCAACATGACCGCGCTGATGGAAGAATTCCACATCGACGCGCCCGTCAAACTCGAACAAAACTACCGCTCCGTCGGCAACATCCTCGCCGCCGCCAACGCCGTTATCGAAAACAACGACGAACGCCTCGGCAAAAACCTGCGTACCGACGCCGAAGCAGGCGACAAAATCCGCTACTACTCCGCCTTTACCGATCTCGAAGAAGCCCAATTCATCGTGGACGAAACCAAAGCCCTCGAACGCGAAGGCTGGGATTTGGACGAAATCGCCGTCCTCTACCGCAGCAACGCCCAATCCCGCGTTATCGAACAAAGCCTGTTCCGCAGCGGCATCCCCTACAAAATCTACGGCGGCCTGCGTTTTTACGAACGCCAAGAAATCAAACACGCGCTCGCCTACCTGCGCCTCGCCGTCAATCCCGACGACGACAACGCCCTCTTGCGCGTCATCAACTTCCCGCCGCGCGGCATCGGCGCGCGCACCGTCGAAAACCTTCAGACGGCCTCAACCGAACAAGGCATCACCCTCTGGCAGGCAGCCTGCAATGCCGGTGCAAAAGCTACCAAAATCGCCGCCTTCGTCCGCCTGATTGAAGCCCTGCGCAACCAAGTTGGACAAATGCCCCTGCCCGAAATCATCGTCGGCATCCTCAAAGACAGCGGCCTGACCGAACACTACAAAACCCAAAAAGGCGACAACCAAGACCGCCTCGACAACCTCGACGAACTCGTCAACGCCGCCATCGAGTTCAAACCCGAAGACAGCAACTTCGAAATCCTGCCCGACAATATTTCAGACGACCCCGCCTTCCCCATCCTCACTTTCTTGAGCAACGCTGCTCTTGAATCCGGCGAAAACCAAGCAGGCGCAGGCGAAAAAGCCGTCCAACTCATGACCGTCCACGCCGCCAAAGGCTTGGAATTCAACGCCGTCTTCCTCACCGGCATGGAAGAAGGCCGCTTCCCCAGCGAAATGAGCCTTGCCGAACGCGGCGGCCTCGAAGAAGAACGCCGCCTCATGTACGTCGCCATCACCCGCGCCCGCAAACGCCTCTACATCACCATGGCGCAGCAAAGAATGCTGCACGGACAAACCGAATTCGGCATCGTCTCCCGCTTCGTCGAAGAAATCCCGCCCGAAGTGCTGCACTACCTGTCCGTCAAAAAAAACGCCTACGACAGCTACGGCAGCCCGCGCCAAACCGCCGCGCCCAAAGACAAAATCATCGACGACTACAAACAGCCCCAAACTTACGCAGGCTTCCGCATCGGACAAAACGTCCGCCACGCCAAATTCGGCACCGGCGTCATCATCGACGCCGTGGACAAGGGCGAATCCGCCCGCTTGACCATCAACTTCGGCAAACAGGGCGTGAAAGAGCTGGATACCAAGTTTGCGAAGTTGGAAGAGATGTAAAAGGGGGATGGCAGAGGTCGTCTGAAAACGGGAGCAACAATTTTTGCCGAAACCTCCGCCGTCATTCCCGCGCAGGCGGGAATCCAGAAGTTTGAGGTCACAGCAGCCTTGAAATATTCCTGAAATACCAAGGTCTGGATTCCCGCCTGCGCGGGAATGACGAACGGAAAACGCAGATGTAGCAACTGTATTTTTCACCCCGTCGGGCAAAAATACAGTTGCTACGGCTGTCCATCAAAAAGACCACCTACGACTGGATCGGTAGCGTTAAACAAAGGCCGTCTGAAATGGTTTTTCTGTTTTCAGACGGCCTCTTAGCTCAAACCTTGAAAACCGCATGCGTACGTTCCGCACACATCCTACTTGTTGAGTTTAAATTTCATATGAGCTACGGCTTGCTGCCGTCATTCCCGCGTTTATGCTCCGAAGGAGTACTGGCGGGAATGACGGCGAGTAGAGGGATGCGGGCTTGCGCAAGGTTTCGATATTGTAGCAATGTAAAGAAAACGCTAAAATCCATTACGCTTGGCAACAGGCGTATTTTTTCCAACCCACGGCATCCGAATGCCGCCTGATTTTTATTACGGGAAAATCAAAATGACTCTTACAGCTACGCAAAAATTGTTTGCCAAACCGCTAACCGCCGCTTTGGCCGCCCTGCTGCTGGCTTGCGCCGCGCCGGCTTGGGCGGATGATCATGCACAATTTCAACAAGGATACACGGCATATCAAGCAGGCAATTACGCCCAAGCCCTGCGTTTGTGGCAACCCCTTGCCCAGAAGGGCAATGCTGAGGCGCAATTCGCTTTGGGCTTGATGTATGCCAACGGCCGGGGCGTGGCGAAAAACTACCAGCAGGCCGCAGCATGGTGGCAGAAAGTCGCCGATCAGGGCGATGCTGACGCGCAATACAATTTGGGCTTGATGTATGACAACGGCCAGGGCGTAGCAAAAAACTACCGGCAGGCCGCGGCGTGGTATCAGAAAGCCGCCAATCAGGGCAATGCTGACGCGCAATACAATTTGGGCTTGATGTATGACAACGGACAGGGCGTAGCGCAAAACGATCAGCAGGCCGCAGCGTGGTATCAGAAAGCCGCCAATCAGGGACATGCTAAGGCGCAATACAATTTGGGCGTGATGTATTTCAACGGACAGGGCGTGGCGCGAAATTATCGGCAGGCCGCCGCATGGTATAAAAAAGTGTTGGCGCAGCCTGATACGCCGGAAAATGCCGAAGCCAAAGCATTGGCCCGCGAAAATCTGCAAGGATTAAGCAAACGCGGCGTGCGCTAACCGCCTGCATCCGGGCGGCATCAGCGGCAGAGGCCGTCTGAAAACCGGTTTTCAGACGGCCTGAGACCTTTGCAAAATTTCTTTTCCTCCAACAGCCGGAACCCAAACACAGGTTTTCGTCTGTTTCCGCCCCCAATACCTCCTGATTTTACCCAAATGCCCCCTTAATCCTCCCCGGACGCCCGATAATCAGGCATCCGGGCCGCCTTTTAGGCAGCAACAGGCACACTTAGCCTGTTGGCGGCTTTCAACAGATTTAAACACATCGCCTTACGGTAGCGGCATAAGGTGCTGTAATCGGGGATGCTCAACTCGTCGAAACGGCAAAACAGGTTGAAATCGATGCGGGTGATGAGGCTGTGTTCGAGTTCGGGATCGGAGAGGCTGTGCCATTGGCCGAGCAGGACGGCTTTGAACATAGACAACAGGGAATAGGCGGGACGGCCGCGGTGATCTCTAAGGTAACGGGTTCTTTGACGATTCAGGTATTGCTCGATCGGTTGCCAATCAATCACCTGATCCAACTTCAATAGTGGGAAGCGGTCGATGTGTTTGGCAATCATGGCTTGTGCGGTTTGCCGGAAGAAGGTGCTCATGAGAAATCCCCTAAATGTCTTGGTGGTAATTTAGGGGATTTTGGGGGGATTTTGCAAAG
The DNA here is from genome assembly GCF_900113545.1 of Neisseria elongata subsp. elongata. GTDB lineage: Bacteria > Pseudomonadota > Gammaproteobacteria > Burkholderiales > Neisseriaceae > Neisseria > Neisseria elongata. The sequence goes on from NZ_FOPS01000016.1 coordinate 38,279, forward strand.
GTCTCGAGTGGGTAAAAATATCACCGTTGAAGGCTTGCTCGAATCCTAGCAGGGAATGCTTATCGAATAAACATCTATCTTTGCCGTATGCGGCAAGAGGAAGGCAGCCGCATTGCCAGAAAGATGAAAAATATAGTGGATTAAATTTAAATCAGGACAAGGCGGCGAGCCGCAGACAGTACAAATAGTACGGCAAGAAGAGCCAACGCTGTACTGGTTTAAATTTAATTCACTATAGGTTTTCAGACAGCCTCTCATCGGGAAAGCCGTCTGAAATAAAAACGCCGCAGGGAGTTTATCCTTGCGGCGTCGGCGGAACGGATCAATAGTCGATGCGTTCGCTGATAATCTGCAAATCTGGCCATGAGAAGACGATGTCGTATTCGCGGCCGTCTTTAAAGGCCTCGGCTTTCAGTACTAGGCGGCCGCGACGGTCGTCGGCTTCGATTTCATGGACTTGGTAGCCGCGTCGTTCGAGTATCCGCATGACCTGTGCACGTTTTTGCTCGAAAGACGGATCGCTGTAGATTTGGTATTCGATGTAGTCGTCATCGTAATACTTGCCGTCACGGCGGTAGCGGCTGTCGTCATAACGTTGGTCGTAACGATCATCATAGCGTTCGTAACGTTGGTCGTAGCGGTCTCTGCCACCCTGACGGCCGCTGTCGTAATAATCATAAGGGACGACGCAGGCAGTCAATGCAAGGCTGCTCAGAAGTAATACCGGCAATAGTTTTTTCATGTCGTATCCTTTCTGGATGGAGGGTGAAAAAAAGTCCGAGCACCGATTATAAATCAACGCGCTCTTCAATAATGTTCAAATCGGGATAAGTCATCACGATTTTATATTCCAAACTGCCTTTGTAAGCTTCAAACTCCAAGACAGGCCTCGCCCAATGCAGATCGATGTCGGAATCATGCACTTGATAGCCCCTGTCATTCAGGATGGACACGGCACGGTCGTGATGTGCGGCAAACGACGGATCGGTTTCCATTCGGTATTGAGCATAATCTTCGTAAAGGTCGAAACCGCCTACTGCAAGACAGACGGCGCACACGGCGACGGCAGGGAGCAGCAGTTTTTTCAAAAGCGACTTGAACGGTTTTGACTCTTGCAACTGCGGATTATTCATAATAATTCCCTTTGTGTCTGTGGTCGGTATATACATTTAAACATGCTAAACTTAGGAAAAAGTTAGGAGTGTTTTCAAACGGCCTGACATGAATTTAAACCTCCAAGAAATTCATATAGAACGAGACCTTTGCAAAATTCCTTTTTCCCCAACAGCCGAAACCTAAATAAAGATTTTCGGCTGTTTTTGTTTCAAATATCCACTGATTCTACTCAAATACCCCC
>NZ_FOPS01000015.1 GCF_900113545.1 Neisseria elongata subsp. elongata
AAACGGCAAAACAGGTTGAAATCGATGCGGGTGATGAGGCTGTGTTCGAGTTCGGGATCGGAGAGGCTGTGCCATTGGCCGAGCAGGACGGCTTTGAACATAGACAACAGGGAATAGGCGGGACGGCCGCGGTGGTCTCTAAGGTAACGGGTTCTTTGACGATTCAGGTATTGCTCGATCGGTTGCCAATCAATCACCTGATCCAACTTCAATAGTGGGAAGCGGTCGATGTGTTTGGCAATCATGGCTTGTGCGGTTTGTTGGAAGAAGGTGCTCATGAGAAATCCCCTAAATGTCTTGGTGGGAATTTAGGGGATTTGGGGGGGATTTTGCAAAGGTCTCAGAACAGGAGATTATTTAAATTGGACACACAGGAAAAACTCAAACACATCGGCATGTTGGCTGCCATTTGGTTGGTCATTTACATCCTATGGAAAGCCACGGCCAATTCCGGCGGCATGATGTCATACATCATTACACAGCTGAGTATGTTTACTATTTTTTGGAGTATTTTTGCCGCCATATATTCCTTGATTTCAGTGATGCAAACACTGGCCGGTAAACCCAGCCCGGCATGGAAAATAATCCTGCTGCCCACACTTGGCCTGTGGTTGTTCCTCTGCGCCCATTCCTACCTTTTTTAGTTAGCCCTCCTTAGGCCTCAACGTACATCTGAAAAGCTGACGGCCTTTTTTAATCTGATCAAACAGGCCGTCTGAAAACTTTTCAGACGGCCTGTTTGCTATAATTCCGCTTTATCTTCATCCATCACGCACACCAATCATGCCCCATCCCGATTTCTCCCAAACCCTCTCCAAAGACCGCCACTTCCTGCAATCCGCCTTCAAAAATCCCAACAAATACGGCGGCTTGTCCAAAGTCGAAGAAAAATACCGAAAATCGCACGAAATCTTTTTGAAGCGTTTGGCCGCCTTGCCCAAACCCGAGTTCGACAACACCCTGCCCGTTCACGAGAAGCTCGAAGAAATCAAAAAAGCCATTGCCGAAAATCAGGTAACGATTATTTGCGGCGAAACCGGTTCGGGCAAAACCACACAGTTGCCCAAGATTTGTTTGGAACTCGGACGCGGAGCGGCGGGGCTGATCGGGCATACCCAGCCGCGCCGTTTGGCCGCGCGCTCGGTGGCGGAGCGGATTGCCGAAGAGCTGAAATCGGAAATCGGCAGCGCGGTGGGCTATAGGGTGCGCTTCACCGACCACACCTCGCGCGATGCCTGCGTCAAGCTGATGACCGACGGCATCCTGCTGGCGGAAACACAGACCGACCGTTATCTCGCCGCCTACGACACGATTATCATCGACGAAGCGCACGAACGCAGCCTGAACATCGACTTCCTGCTGGGCTACCTGAAACAGCTCCTGCCGCGCCGCCCCGATTTGAAAGTCATCATCACCTCGGCCACGATAGACGCAGAACGCTTTTCCCAACACTTCAACGGCGCGCCTGTACTGGAAGTGAGCGGGCGCACCTATCCCGTCGAAATCCTCTACCGCCCGCTGACCAGCAAAGACGAAGACGACGCGGAAGTGGAGCTGACCGACGCGATTGTCGATGCGGCGGACGAATTGGCGCGACACGGCGAAGGCGATATTTTGGTGTTCCTGCCGGGCGAACGCGAAATCCGCGAAGCCGCCGAAGCCCTGCGCAAATCCACGCTGCGCCGCAACGACGAAATCCTGCCCCTGTTCGCACGCCTGTCGCACGCCGAGCAGCACAAAATTTTCCACCCTTCAGGCGCGAAACGCCGCATCGTGTTAGCAACCAACGTCGCCGAAACCTCGCTCACCGTGCCGGGCATCAAATACGTCATCGACACCGGCCTGGCGCGCGTCAAACGCTATTCCGCACGGGCGAAAGTGGAGCAGCTTCATGTCGAAAAAATATCCCAAGCCGCCGCCCGCCAACGCTCCGGCCGCTGCGGACGCGTCTCCGCAGGCGTATGTATCCGACTGTTTTCAGAAGAAGATTTCAACAGCCGCACCGAATTCACCGACCCCGAAATCATCCGCAGCAACCTGGCCGCCGTCATCCTGCGCATGGCATCGCTGAACTTGGGCGACGTGGCGGCATTCCCGTTTTTGGAAATGCCTGACTCGCGGTATATCAATGACGGGTTTCAGGTGTTGTTGGAATTAGGGGCGGTGGAGGCCGTCTGAAAAGTGTTTGATGATGTTTTAGGAGCTACAATGAAAATCCACTATCAATTGACAGCAGCAGAATTCAGCAAAGGCTCTTCCGACGGGCAAATACTCTTTATCAAGAAACAAAAGAAAGTGCCCGTCCTGCGTTGGGTAATAACCATCCTTCTGATTGCCTTCTATTCAATTTTTTTCGTTTTATTCTACAAGCAGCATAGCCTGGTTTTAAATTTATTGGCTGCGCTTGCCAATGGTTCATACGATTTTTCTGGCTATGGCGGTTATGAATATTTCCGCTTCGGCATTACATTTACTTTTTGGGGATTCGTCGTTGCTGGACTTATTTTACTCGGACGGTTTTCTTTCCTGAGAGCTTCCCGAGGCATTTTTTCATTCGATAAGCTGTATCAGGATAAATCGCCGCTATTTTCCCAAAATACAGTGGAACTTCGCGATAACGGTATTTATCACGAGACAGAAGCCTTCCAAAGTTTGCACTTCTACAAACATATTTGCAGCGTGGAAGAAACAAAGGATTGGATTTTCATTTTTCTAGAAAAAAGTATTTTCAAATTCCTGCCCAAAAGTGCATTTCAAGATACACAACAAATACAGCACTTTATCAATCAGATTAAAGAAAATATAAACAAAAAATAAATCTTTATTGAGTCTCTATTCAGCATCAAAAGCAGACTGATTGCCTGAAAATAAAAGGGGCTGTCCCAGATAACCAGGACAGCCCCGAAATTTAAACTTCAGCGCAGTTTCAATCCGCCTGTTCTTCTTTTCAGACGGCCTTTCTATGCCTTTCCGAATCAATGCCTAAAATGGCGCACGCCCGTTACTACCATCGCAATACCGTGTTCGTCCGCCGCGTCGAAGACTTCCTGATCGCGCATCGAGCCTGCGGGGTGGATGATGGCTTTGATGCCTTGCTCGGCAATCACGTCCACGCCGTCGCGGAAGGGGAAGAAAGCGTCGGAGGCGGCACACGCGCCGTTTAAGTCTAGACCTGCGTCCTGCGCTTTGCGGGCGGCGATGCGGGTGCTGTCCACGCGGCTCATTTGGCCTGCGCCGATGCCGTAGGTTTGGCCGCCTTTGCCGAATACGATGGCGTTGGATTTGACGTATTTGGCGACGTTCCAGACAAACAGCAAATCGTTCCACTCCTGCTCGGTCGGTTGGCGTTTGGAGACGACTTTCAAATCGGCGCGGCTGATGCTGTGGATGTCAGGCGTTTGTACCAACAGTCCGCCGCCGACGCGTTTGAGTTCAAAGCGGTTCGCGCCTGCTTCCAAAGGCACTTCCAACACGCGCACGTTTTTCTTGGCGGCGGCGATTTCGAGTGCTTCGGCGGTGAACTTCGGCGCCATCAAGACTTCCATAAATTGGTTGTCGGTAATTTGTTGCACGGTTGCGCCGTCTACTTCACGGTTGAAGGCGATGATGCCGCCGAACGCGCTGGTGGTGTCGGTGGCGTAGGCGAGTTTGTAGGCGGTCAATGTATCGGCTGCAACGGCGACGCCGCACGGATTGGCGTGTTTCACAATCACGCAGGCGGGCGCATCGAAGGATTTGACGGCTTCCCAAGCGGCATCGGCATCGGCGATGTTGTTGTACGACAATTCTTTGCCTTGCAGTTGTTTGTAGGCGGCGAGGCTGCCTGCGGCGGGGTACACATCGCGGTAGAACGCGGCGCGTTGGTGCGGGTTTTCGCCATAGCGCATGTCTTGCACTTTAATCCAGCTTTGGTTGAACTGGCTGGGGAATTCGCCGATTTCGGGCGTGCCGCTCAAGACGTCGTCTGAAAGCGAGGTCAGGTAGTTGGAAATCATGCCGTCGTATTGGGCGGTGTGGCTGAACGCTTTGCGCGACAGGTTGAAGCGGGTTTTGTCGCTCAATGCGCCGCCGTTGGCTTCCATTTCGGCGGCGATGGCGGGGAAGTCGGCGGTGTCGGTAACGATGGCGACGTGTTTCCAGTTTTTCGCGGCGGAGCGCACCATAGTCGGGCCGCCGATATCGATGTTTTCAATCGCGTCTTCCAGCGTGCAGTTTGGTTTGGCGATGGTGGCGGCGAAGGGGTAAAGGTTGACGCAAACGAGGTCGATGTTGCCGATGCCGTGTTCTTCCATCTTGGCGACGTGTTCGCCCAAATCACGCCGACCCAAAATACCGCCGTGGATTTTCGGATGCAGCGTTTTCACGCGACCGTCGAGCATTTCGGGGAAACCGGTATAGTCGGCGACTTCAATCACGGGAACGCCCGCATCGGCAAGCAGCTTCGCCGTGCCGCCGGTGGAGAGGATTTCGACACCGAGTTTGTGCAGGGTTTGGGCAAATTCGACTGCGCCGTTTTTGTCGGACAGGCTGATCAGGGCGCGTTTGATGGAAGGCATGGGGATTCCTTTTTTTGAAGGTTTAATCGATACACGCTGCTAGCGCAAAAATGAAACAAAATTTGATGAGATGTTTAGCTCCGATGGCGTTCTCTTGGGCAATTCAATAAATTTATACCTTGCGGCAAGCAATATCTTGTCTATCACCCTGCATACGGACGCTTAGGCTGTCATTCCCGATTTTTTTAACCTGCATTTGCCATTTATCTGATTTACCAATGTCGTTTCTCATCTGGGCAAACATTTCCTTATCCACTTTACGCCACGGGATGGTGCGAATTTTAGCTGTGCTATGTTGTCTTTGAACATCGGTGGTTTTAACGTTCAAACCAATTTTTTCTCCATTCAACGTCCAAGTGCCATCTGTAAACACCCGATAAACTAGGGTTTCATCATCAGGTGAAGGAATATTCAAATCCACAATCACGCTTACTTTTTGCTCACTGCCAAAAGTAAACGTCATCGGCGTTTTATTAGTGGCAGCGCACTGCCATTTACCGAGCAGTTGCGCTTCTTGAACAACAACAGGTTTTGCCAACACAGGCGCAGCAGCAAAGGCAGCAAGAAGAAAAATCAGGTGTTTTTTTTGCATAACAGTTTCTTTCTATAAAATCGGGAGTGAATAAGCTACTTTCTTAGTTTTCCAACTGCCTTATACAAGTTTGAAGACACTGGCGGTCAGTTTGACAGAATACGTCTTCAATCTTGGCAAAACATTATGGGATGAATTTTCAGGGCGGTATTATCCTCTAGTTTCAGCTTTTTGGCTGCAGTTTTCAAACGACCTTTACTGCTTGAAAGCCTATTTCCTTGCCGTTTTCAATCAGTCTTTCACAAGGATTCCGTTTTCAATACGGAATGCGCGGTTTTAAGCGTTTTTCGACAGAAATCAACCTGCCTCAATGTTGAACATTGAGCGGATAGCTTTTTGGCGCAACGTGCGTCTTGCCGTTGAAAGGAATCACATACTTCTGATTTTTATAACGCTTTCTACCATCCACCCCCTTCACCGTTACGCTTAATACCCATACACCTGAGGCTGAAGGACGGTTTTTATCAAAAGCAATTTTTGCATCGATGCTGGTATAGCAATCTTCACAATCACGTTTCTCCGCCCTTTGTATTCATCACAATTGCCATAATAGCGGAAGATGTTTCGGCGCATATTATCGGCCTTTTTCGGCGTTTATGCAGCATGATAGAACAGGAAATGTTTACAATTTTGCAAAAAGCCGTCTGAAAAACATATAAACCGAGAAACGGTTTTTCAGACGGCCTCTTGCGCCCATGCGGCCAGCGCAGCCATATCGGGTGCGGCGCAATCGACGAAGGGCAAGAGATGGCTGCCGCTGCCGAACCAAACGGTTTTCATGCCCAGCTTTTTTGCGGCGGCGAGATTGTCGGCGGAATCGTCCACCATCACGCAGTCGGCCGGGTCGGCCTTCATGGCGGCGCATACGGTGAGGTAGGCCGCTTCGGCGGGTTTGTAGAGCAGGCCGAAATCGTCCGTGCCGAACAATGCGTCGAAGCAGTCGGACAAACCCAGTTCGGCCGCCAAGCCGCGCACATAAAACGACGGTGCGTTGGAAAATACGGCTTTACGCCCTTTCAGACGGCCTAGAACGTCTGCCGTGCCTTGCACGGGGCGGACTTTCGGCAGGATTTCGTCCATCGGGTGGCTGTGGCGCAGGAAGTCGGCGATGTCAGTTTCGGGATGGTGCAGCCGCAGCCCGGCCAACGTCGCGCCGTAGCGGTGCCAATAGTCGCGGCGCAGGTGGTCGGCTTCCGATTCGGTCAGCTTCAAATGCCGCATCAGGTAAGCGGTCATGCGGCGGTTGATCAGGTAGAAAATGCCTTCGTCGGCATGATGCAGCGTATTATCCAAGTCAAACAGCCAGACAGTTGTTTTCGGCTCTTTATTCATATCGTTTTCGGCGGTATCATTACCGCGATTATAGCCAAAGGGAGATTATGGTATGAAACGGATTTTACTTGCGGTGGCAACAGCCGCCCTTTTGATGCCTGCCGTACAGGCGCAGACGGAAGTCCGGCTGGCGGTGCACAAATCGTTCAGCCTGCCGAAAGACGCGTTTGCCGCCTTCGAGCGCGCCAACGATGCCAAAGTATCGGTGATTAAGGCGGGCAGCGGCAACGAATTGGTGAACAAGCTGGTATTGAGCCGCGCACAGCCGATTGCCGACGCGGTGTACGGCCTGGACAACACCACCGTGCTGAAAGCGAAAGAAGGCGGCATCCTCGCCGCCGCCCAACCGCCCTCGGCAGCCGTAACCGCCGCCCTGCCCCATGCGGCGGCGGTGGACACGGGCTACATTGCCGTCAACTACGACAAAGCCTGGTTTGCCAAAAACAAACTGCCCCTGCCGCAGAGCCTCGAAGATTTGGCCAAACCGCAATATAAAGACCTGCTGGCCATGCCCAATCCCGGACTGTCCAGCACAGGTTTAGGCTTCCTGTTGGCCAACATCCAAGGCATGGGTGAGAAGCAGGCTTTCGACTGGTGGGCGAAAATGCGCGCCAACGGCGTGAAGGTAACAAAAGACTGGAGCGAAGCCTACTACACCGAATTCAGCCGCAACGGCGGCTCGCGCCCGCTGGTGGTGGGTTATGCTTCCAGCCCGGCGGCCGAAGTGCATTACGGCAAGGGCAAATTCGATACCCCGCCCACCGGCGTATTGTTCCTGAAAGGCGGCGTATTCCGCCAAGTGGAAGGCGCGGCGGTGCTCAACGGAGCGAAACAGCCCGCCTTGGCGGCCAAACTGGTGCAATACCTGCAAAGCGCGCCGGTGCAGAAAGCGGTACCGACCGAAATGTGGGTTTACCCCGCCGTGAAAAACACGCCGCTGCCCGACGTGTTCAAACACGCCCGCGCGCCGCAGCACAGCGACAACCCGTCTGAAGCGGCCATCGCGAAAAACCAACGCCGCTGGGTCAGCCAATGGATACGGGTAGTATTGAAATAAAATAACCGCCGCAGCGAACAGGCCGTCTGAAAATCCGAAAACGGGGTTTCAGACGGCCTCAACCCATCAAGGAACCATCATGCCCCTTCCCGTTATCGCCGTAACCGGCGGCGAACCTGCCGGCATCGGCGCCGACATCTGCCTCGACCTTGCCGCCGCCAAACTGCCCTGTCGCCCCGTCGTCCTCGCCGACATCGGCCTGCTCCGCCAACGTGCGGCGCAGTTGGGCAAAACCGTCGCCCTGCGCGACTTTTCCTCCAATCTCCCGCCGCAGCCCGGCACGCTCGACGTTTGGCACATCCCGCTGGCCGCCCCGTGCGAGGCAGGCCGTCTGAACGCCGCCAACTCGCCCTATGTGCTGCAACTGCTCGACACCGCCTATCAAGGCATTCAAAACGGTATGTTTGCCGCCATGACCACCGCCCCCCTGCACAAGGGCATCATCAACGACGCGGGCGCGGGCGGCGGATTTTTCAGCGGCCACACCGAATATCTGGCCGAAAAAAGCGGCACGCCCCGCGTCGTCATGATGCTGGCGGGCGGCGGCCTGCGCGTGGCATTGGCCACCACCCACCTGCCGCTGAAAGACGTGGCCGCCGCAATTACCCGCGAAAGCCTGCTGGAAACCGCCCGCATCCTGCACCGCGATTTACAGCACAAATTCGGCCTTGCGCACCCGCGCATCCTGGTTGCCGGCCTCAACCCGCACGCGGGCGAAGGCGGCCATTTGGGGCATGAGGAAAACGACGTCATCATCCCCGCGCTGGAAGAGATGCGCGCCGCCGGACTGGACATCCGAGGGCCGTATCCGGCCGACACGCTGTTTCAGCCGTTTATGCTCAAAGATGCCGATGCCGTGCTGGCGATGTATCACGACCAAGGCCTGCCGGTGTTGAAATACGCATCCTTCGGCCAAGGGGTGAACATCACGCTCGGCCTGCCCTTCATCCGCACTTCGGTAGACCACGGCACGGCCCTCGATTTGGCCGGCACGGGCCGCGCCGACAGCGGCAGCCTGATGGCGGCCGTTCGGACGGCCTGCGAAATGGCGGCTGCCGGCTTGGCAGGGGATTAAGCTGCCCCGATACCGCCTTATATCCGTTTGAAGCAAAGGCTTGCCCGCCAATGAAAAGGCCGTCTGAAAAACCGATTTTCAGGTTTTCAGACGGCCTTTTCCATGGATTGCCATCGGATTCAGCGTTTCATCTCCCGCTCGATGGCGCGGATGTTGGCTTCGCGGTCGGCCACCGCTTGTTTCAGCGCACCAATGTCGCCGCCTTTTTGCCGCGTCAGTTCGAGTTGGCCGCGCGTGCGGGCAAGGGCGGCGCGTTCGTTGTCGATTTCCTTTTGCAGGATTTGGTTGCGGCTGAGCTTGGGCTTGGACGGTGCCGCATTATAGATGGGTGCGGCAGTCCGAATCGGCGCAGGGCCGGCAGGGGCGGTTTTCAGCGGTGCCTTCGGCTGGTTGCGGAGTTTGACTTCCAGCTTGGGGGCGGCACTGTTGGTCGGGCCGTCGCTGACACGCGGCAGGATTTTGATGTCGTCGTAAGTGCCGTAGGTGGCCTCTTCCCAAATTTCGCTGATGTCGTCGCGGTCGGTGTTTTCCACCGCCACATCGGAAGCCGCGCCCGTTTGGGCTTTTTGTTTCGGCCGCTCTTCGCTGATGCCGTCCATTTGCGACTTTTGGCAGCTCGAATTGATTTTCACGCTGGAATAGGCGGCTTTGCCGTCGATTTTGCAGATATAGGTAACGGCCTGCACGGGATGGCAGAAGAATGCCGTGCCGAGCAGAATGCCGAGATAAGGCAGTTTCATGGTTGGATGTGCGTTTTGATAATGGGCGGGATTATAGCGGTCGCCGCGTAAATTTAGGTTTGGACGGTTTAAACACTGCAGCCGCTTTGGCAAACTTTTCAGACGGCCCGGCATCAGGACAAGCCTATGCCGCCACGCCCGCAAGGGTCAGTACGCCGAGAAGGCAGAACAGCAGGCAGGCAGCACGGCGGACGGCGGCGGCAGGTACTTTCGCCATAATTTTTTCGCCCAGATAGGCAACCGGCACGTTGGCCAGCATCAGGCCGAGTACGCTGCCTGACACGACCCATGCCAAATCGTTGTAGCGGGCGGCCAGCAGCACGGTGGCGATTTGCGTTTTATCGCCGATTTCGGCCAGGAAAAACAACACCAGCGTGGCGGCAAACGCGCCGTATTTCAACCAGCGGCCGTTGTCGCCGTCGTCGTCTTTATCGGGTTTCAGCAGCCAGAGGCCGACGGCGATAAAGCTGAGGCCGACAATCCATTTCACCAAAACCGGCGATACCGAGGCGGCCAGCCATACGCCCAACCAGGCCGATACCAGATGATTGAGCAGCGTGGCGGCGAAAATGCCTGCGATTACGGCGTTTTTCTGTGCAAAACGGGCGGCGAGAAACAAAGTGAGCAACTGGGTTTTATCGCCGATTTCGGCAATGAACACCCCGAAGGTTGAAGAAAGGAAGGCTTCCATAATCAGGCTCCGAACCGTGCGGGCAACAAAAAAGACACACCGCCCGTCCCCGCACGGAACAGACGATATGCCTTAAGTCTTGCCAGTCTTCGGTTGGAGAAGATACCCGCACCATGCCGCGATTGCCGGCAAATATGTTGATACGGGTTCCGGCGGCAATTGAAACGCCGCGCGGACGGCTACTCCCTCAAGAGCGGGCGCGATTATAGCCGAATACATACGGCCGGACAATCCGCTGCGGCCCGGCCTTGTGCTATTATGGCCGGCCCGAAACCCGACAAAGGCCGACCCGATGAAACGCCGACTGATACTCTCCGCCATCGTTTTCCTAACCGGCTGGGCGGCCGCGCTGGCACAACTGCATCTTTGGGCACTCAAGGCAGAAAGCAGGCCGTCTGAAAATCCAACGCCCGCCGACATCGCCGTCGTCTTGGGCAACTCGGTAAACCGCAAAGGCGCACCCAATCCCTGCCTGCGTTCGCGGGTGGAGGCGGGAGTCGCCCTATACAGGCAGGGCTTGGCCGGCGGGCTGCTGATGAGCGGCGGTACCGACGGCGACGGCAGCAACGAAGCCGAAGCCATGCGCGATATGGCCGTATCCATGGGCGTGCCTACGGACAAAATCCGCATCGAACCGCGTTCCGAAAGCACTTACGAAAACATCGCCTTCAGCGCGCCCCTGCTGCACGATGCCGAACAAATCATCATTGTCAGCGATGCCTTCCACCTCGCCCGTGCCGAATGGCTGGCCAAACGGCATTGGCTGGGCAAAACCGTCCGCCTTCATGCTTCGGGCTTCTGCGGCGATTCTACGCCGAACTACCTGCGGAAACTGTCGCGCGAAATACTGGCCTGGCTGAAAACCGCCACACTGCACCGTTAAACCCGAAAGGCCGTCTGAAAGGTTTCAGACGGCCTCTAAAACAAAAAAGGAATATTCATGGCAAAACAACGCATCGTCGTCGGCATCAGCGGCGCCAGCGGTTTCCAATACGGCCACACCGCGCTTCGGCTTTTGCGGCAGGTGGCGGATGTGGAAACGCACCTGGTAGTGTCCAAAGGGGCGGAGCTGACAAGGGGGCAGGAAACGGATTTGTGCCGCGAAGAAGTGTACGCGCTGGCCGACGCGGTGTATCCGGTCGGCAACCTGGCCGCCCCGATTGCCAGCGGTTCGTTTCAAACGCTGGGAATGCTGGTCGCCCCCTGCTCGATGCGGACGCTGGCGGCCGTGGCGCAGGGCTGGGGCGACAACCTTTTGACGCGGGCGGCGGATGTCGCCCTGAAAGAGCGGCGGCGGCTGGTGTTGATGGTGCGCGAAACGCCGCTGAATCTGGCACATCTGGACAATATGCGGCGGGTAACGGAAATGGGCGGCATCGTATTCCCGCCCGTCCCCGCCTTTTATCACAGGCCGCAAAGCGTGGACGATATTTTGACCCACAGCGTCGGCCGCGCCTTGGAATTGTTCGGATTGGAAATCCCGAACCTTCCCCATTGGGGAGAGTCATCCGAATGATGGCTGAAAAACAAATGAAATCAGAAGCATCAAATAATTCACACGTCAAAGCAAACAACCCGTTCACACCCGACCGGCAGAAATTCCAAAGTTTGCCGAAACGCTGCGAAAAAAGCGGGAAACTGCAAATTTGTCGGCCTGTTCGGTTATTAAGATGGAAAGATACTGAACGGAAGCCGCAGCAGGCAAGTCAGGCCGTCTGAAAGTATGGATATCAAACTCATGATTTTTGGAACAGCCGCTTGGCCTGAGCATGTCCATACAAAAGTCGGTAACGATACAAACAGCCTGCTTATTGTAAATACGGCTCCGCACAAACCGCCTTGTTCCAAGCAACAGTCGCATGAATAAAGCATTTCTCCTGTTGCCCGGTATTCATGACAACGAACCTCATCTTCGCTACGGCAAGACAAACAAAAACACCCGCTTGAATGCGGGTGTTTTCTATTATGCAAAGCGATATTACACTTTAGCAGCAGCGGCAACTTCGGCTGCGTAGTCGACAGCTTTTTTCTCTATGCCGTCGCCTACTTTGTAGCGTACGAAGCTAACCACTTCGGTGCCGTTTTCTTTAGCGAATTGGGCAACGGTTTGGTCAGGGTTCATGACGAATGCTTGGCCGTTCAGGGTGATTTCGGCCAAGAACTTGCGGATACGGCCTTCCACCATTTTAGCGGCGATGTCGGCAGGTTTGCCGGAAGCGATGGCTTGCTCGGTGTAGATGTGGCGTTCTTTCTCAACGGTTTCGGCATCCACTTCGGCTTCGGTAACGCATTGCGGTTTGGCGGCAACGATGTGCATACCGATTTTACGCGCTACGTCTTCAGAGCCTTTGAACTCAACCAATACGCCTTCGGTAGCCAATGCACCGTGGATGTAGGCAACCAGTTGGTTGGCAGTGTCGATGACTTGGAAGCGGCGGACAGACATGTTCTCGCCCAATTTGGCAATGATGGCTTTGCGTTCTGCTTCAACCAGTTCGCTCAGTTCTTCAACGGTAGCCGGTTTTTTCTCGGCAGCGGTTTTGGCAACGAAGTTGGCGAATTCTACGAAGCCTGCGTCTTTGGCAACGAAGTCGGTTTCGCAGTTTACTTCAACCAATGCTCCGACATTGCCGTTGATGGCATAAGCCAATACGCCTTCGGCAGCGGTACGGCCGGCCAGTTTGCCAGCTTTTGCGCCGGATTTGATGCGCAGGATTTCTTCGGCTTTTTCGAAATTGCCTTCTGCTTCAACCAATGCTTTTTTGCATTCCATCATGCCCAAACCGGTGGCGGCGCGCAGGTCGGCAACCATTTTTGCTGTAATTTCAGCCATGTTTTATCTCCAATTATTAAGGTTTCAGGCCGTCTGAAAGGTTTTCAGACGGCCTGCCGTGCAAACGGGTTTATTCGGCAGCAGCAGCGGCCTGTGCAGCGGCTACGGTTTCGGCCAGAGCTTGGTTTTTACCTTCCAGAACCGCGTCGGCGATGCCTCGGCAGTACAGGCGGATGGCTTTGGCTGAGTCGTCGTTGCCCGGGATAACGTGTTTCACGCCTTCGGGGCTGTTGTTGGTATCGACAACGGCGATAACGGGGATGCCCAGTTTGGCCGCTTCAACCAAAGTGCCGTGCTGATAACCGGTGTCGATGACGAAAATGGCATCAGGCAGGCCTTTCATGTTTTTGATACCGCCCAAAGAGCGTTCCAGTTTTTCCACTTCGCGGGTCATGTCCAGCAATTCTTTTTTGCTGTAACCGCTGGTTTCGGCGTTGGCCAAAACGGCAGTTTTTTCTTCCAAGCGTTTGATGGACTGTTTAACGGTTTTGTAGTTGGTCAGCATGCCGCCCAACCAGCGGTGATCCACATAAGGCATACCAGCGCGCTCGGCTTCTTCGCGGATGATTTCGCGGGCCTGACGTTTGGTGCCGACAAATAGGATGTTGCCTTTGTTGGCAACCAGGCGGCGTACGGCTTCTTGGGCTTCCAAGAACAGCGGCAGGGTTTTTTCCAGGTTGATGATGTGGATTTTGTTGCGCGAACCGAAAATGTATTGGGCCATTTTCGGGTTCCAGAGGCGGGTTTGGTGGCCGAAGTGTACGCCGGCTTCCAGCATTTGACGCATTGTAACTTGAGACATTTGTTTTCCTTTAAAAGGGTTATTGCAGACACCCGCGCAAGAATCCCGTCATGGGACACCCTTTAAGGCGCGAAGTGCGAGCGTTGGGAAAAATAAAAAAATGCTTTTAGAAAAAAGCTGCGGGATTATATAGGGAACGGTTTATTCGGGCAAGGTTCTGTCGTTTTCTTCTTCCTCACGCTTCATTTTTTTGTTGCGCAAACGGATAAAAGCGGCCCAAAACATAAACAGTGTGGGCAAAATGGTAAAAAACGTCAGATAAATCAACTTCCGTGCCAAGCCGGGCTGGGCAATGGAAAACATCAGGGTAACGAAAATATAGCCGATGGCGACGATATGCCACATGGCGGGTTCTTTCTGCAAACGTAAACAGGGGGCGATTATACCGCGCGGCATGAGATTATTCGGCCGTTTTTTCAGACGGCCTGCTATAATCGGCCGCTTTGCAAACCCGATTGAAAAGGACGATAAAATGGCTGACTTCAACCAGATTCTCGATGCAGGCGATGTAGACGGCGGCATCATCAACGTGGTGGTCGAAATCCCCGCAGGCTCAAACCACAAAATCGAATGGAACCGCAAACTGGCCGTGATGCAGCTTGACCGCGTCGAGCCTTTGGCCTTTGCCAAACCGACCAACTACGGCTTCATCCCGCAGACGCTGGACGAAGACGGCGACGAGTTGGACGCGCTCATCATCACCGACACCCCGCTGCCGACCGGCATTTTCCTCGAAGCCAAAGTTATCGGCGTGATGAAATTTGTCGATGACGGCGAAGTGGACGACAAAATCGTGGTCGTTCCCGCCGACGACCGCCACACCGGCAACGCTTACAACAGTTTGGCTGACCTGCCGCAGCAGCTGATCAAGCAGATCGAGTTCCACTTCAACCACTACAAAGACCTGAAAAAACCGGGCACGACCAAAGTGGAACACTGGGGCGACATTGAAGAAGCCAAAGCCGTCATCCGCGAATCGCAGGCCCGCTGGAAAGCACTGTAACCGTTTCGAGGCCGTCTGAAACTCAGACGGCCTCTTGTTTCATCAACAGGACAGACATCATGGATCAAACCGTCAGACAGCAAAAAAAAGAATTGCGCCGCCTGTTCCGCACTGAGCGCAGCCGCTTGGGGCGGAACGAACGCCGGCGTGCCGAACAGGCCGTCATACGCCGTCTGAAACCGCTGGTCAGACGGGGCAAAAAAATCGCCGCCTACTGGGCAATGGGCAGCGAACTGAACCTCTCCGCCCTCTTTCAGACGGCCTCAGAACGCGGCGCAACCGTTCACCTGCCCTATATCGAACCGGGCAGGAAACGGATGTGGTTCACACCTTATCGCGCAAACGCACAGGCGGAACGCAAACGCGGCCGCAGCCGCCTGCATGTGCCGCAGTTTGCCGGGCGCAAAGTCCGCGCCGACCGGCTTGACGTGATGCTGCTGCCCGTGGTTGCCGCCGACCGGCAGGGTTACAGGCTGGGGCAAAACGGCGGCTATTACGATGCCACACTCTCGCGCTGCCGTTTCGGACGGCCGCTGTGCATCGCCGTCGGTTTTTCCTGCCAGCTTACCGACAACCTACCGCACGAAGCACACGATATGCCGCTGCACGGTTTTGTGTCGGAACGGCATAATTTGCGTTTTACACGGTAGGGCAGATAAATGATTTGAGGCCGTCTGAAAACATTTTCAGACGGCCTCAAATTCAAATTACAACAGCAGGCGGCCTGTCGAAAAAGCAGGCCGCCTATGGATTTGTACAACCAGACTAAATCAGGTTCAAATCGCTAACACGGTCGAAGATGTGCTCGGTTTTATTGCCTTCTTCGTACAACTGGATGCGCAGACGCAAGTCGTTGGCAGAATCGGCCTGGCGGATGGCTTCATCATAGTCGATGGTGCCGGCAACATAAAGGTCGAACAAGTGCTGGTCGAAAGTTTGCATGCCGTCACCCTGGCCGCGAGTCATCAGGTCTTTAATGCCCATCAGATCGCCTTTGAATACCAAGTCTTGCACGGCAGGTGTGTTAATCATCAAATCGACAATAGCCGTACGCCCTTTGCCGCCTTTTTTCACCACAAGACGCTGGCCGATAATGCCCACCAGGTTCATCGCCAAATCAATCAATACCTGTTTATGCCGCTCTTCGGGATACAGGTTCATGATACGTTCGATGGTTTGGTTGGCCGTGGTGGCGTGGATGGTGAAGATACACAGGTGGCCGGTTTGCGCCAGCTGCAGGGCGTATTCCATACTATCTACGGAACGCACCTCACCCACACAGACTACATCCGGCGCCTGACGCATCGCACTTTGCACGGCAATTTCCCAATTCGCGGTATCGATGCCGATTTCGCGTTGGGTGATAATAGAGCGGCGTGGAACGTGCAGGTATTCAATTGGGTCTTCGATGGTGATGATGTGGCCGGCCAGGTTGCGGTTGCGGTGGTCAAGCATGGCCGCCATCGAAGTGGATTTACCCGAACCGGTGGCACCGGCCAAAACCAACAGGCCGCGCTTCTGCATGACCAACTCTTTCAGTTTCAACGGCAGGGCCAAGTCTTCCACAGAAGGGATATCGGTATTGATGCGGCGCATTACCAAGCCGCAGCGGCCTTGCTCGTGATAGGCGTTGACACGGTAACGCACGTTGCCTTTGGATTGGACGGAATAGTTGATTTCCAATTGTTCTGCAAAATCGGCCTGTTGCTGCTCATTCATGGTGGAAGCAACAATTTTTTCCGTATCGATGGCGGTTAATGCAGGCAGCGGTACGGGAATCAAATTACCATCAATTTTAATCGACGGTGGGAAGCCGGAGCTGATAAAAATATCCGAAGCACCACGTTTTTCCGCTTCCTCGCACATTCGTGCTAAAAGTGGGTGCAGATGTTTACCGATTTCTGCCGGACTGCCCTTACTCAAATGCGGATTATCACCGGTAGAGTAATCCGCCACGATTTCGTTTAACAGATTGTTTAAATTTTGTGTTTCGCTCATGATGGTTCTCCGTCCGTGAATTACATAAAGTCGGCGTTTTGTGCTTTGGCGCGGGCGGTCTCTTGGGAGATGACGCCGGTGCGTACCAAGGCCTGCAAAGATTGGTCGAGGGTTTGCATGCCATGCGATTGGCCGGTTTGCAGGGCGGAACCGATTTGGGCGATTTTGTTTTCGCGGATCAGGTTGCGCACGGCAGCGGTGGAAATCAGGATTTCATGGGCAGCAACACGGCCTTGTCCGTCGCGCGTCTTCAGCAAGGTTTGCGAAATGACCGCACGCAGGGATTCGGACAGCATCGAACGCACCATTTCTTTTTCGCCGGCAGGGAATACGTCGACGATACGGTCGACGGTTTTGGCCGCGCCGGTGGTATGCAGCGTACCGAATACCAAGTGGCCGGTTTCGGCGGCGGTCAGTGCGAGGCCGATGGTTTCCGGGTCACGCATCTCGCCCACCAGAATCACGTCCGGGTCTTCACGAAGCGCGGAACGCAGGGCGTTGGCGAAGCTGTGGGTATGTTCATGCAGCTCACGCTGGTTGATCAGACATTTTTTACTTTCGTGCACAAACTCGATCGGGTCTTCGATGGTCAGGATGTGGGATGAATGGGTTTCGTTGATATAGTTGATCATCGCCGCCAGAGTGGTCGATTTGCCTGAACCGGTCGGGCCAGTTACCAACACCAGCCCGCGCGGATTTTCGGAGATTTTTTGGAAAATGCGCGGGGCTTTCAGTTCTTCCAACGTTAGTACTCTACTCGGAATGGTACGGAATACGGCGGCAGGGCCGCGGTTGGTGTTGAACGCGTTCACACGGAAACGGGCCACGTTGGGCAGTTCGAAGGAAAAGTCGGTCTCCAGATTTTGCTGGTAATTTTTACGTTGCAGGTCATTCATCACCGAGGTGATCATGTGGCCGACTTCTTCGGCATTCATTTCGGGCAGGTTGATGCGGCGAACGTCGCCGTGTACGCGGATCATCGGAGGCAGACCGGCAGAGAGGTGTAAGTCGGATGCTTTGTTTTTCACGCCGAACGCGAGTAAGTCGGTAATTTGCATAATGTGGCCTTTGTCTTTTTACGTTACAATTTCTTGCAAAAAATAACATGGTATTTTAAATAAGAATAACGCTTTATTCCATGTAAATCTGCGTATTTTTTAAAAAATCACGAATAACAGGCAGTTAAGATGACAACCCTGCAACAGAATTACCGAAATGTATGTTCGGACATTGCCCGTGCCGCCGCCGAGGCAGGCAGGCCGTCTGAAAGCGTGCGGCTGGTGGCGGTGGGCAAAACCTTCCCCACCGGCGACATCCGTGAAGTGTACGCCGCCGGACAGCGCGATTTCGGCGAAAACTATATTCGGGAATGGTATGAAAAAACCGAGGATTTGGCCGATTTGTCCGACATCGTGTGGCACATCATCGGCGACGTGCAGTCGAATAAAACCAAATTCGTGGCCGAACGCGCCCACTGGGTGCATACCATAGGCCGTCTGAAAACCGCCCGGCGCCTGAGCGCGCAGAGGCCGTCTGAAATGCCGCCGCTACAGGTGTGCATCGAAGTGAACATTGCGGGCGAGGCGGCCAAACACGGTGTCGCGCCGGATGAGGCGGTTGCGCTGGCCTGCGAAGTGGCGAAGTTGCCGAACCTCAAAATGCGCGGGTTGATGTGCGTGGCGAAAGCCGATGCCGGCGAGGCGGAACTGCGCGAAGCATTTGGCCGGATGCGGGTGCTGTTGGCGGAATTGAATGCGGCAGGCGTGGCGGCGGACGTGTTGTCGATGGGCATGTCGGGCGATATGGAGATTGCCGTCGCATGCGGTGCAACCCATGTCCGCATCGGCAGTGCGATTTTCGGCCGACGGGATTACAGCAAATAAATCGTGATGAGGCCGTCTGAAAATGTTTTTCAGACGGCCTCATGAATAGAACAGGATAGGAGGGTTGCAAAATGAACATCTATTTCTTGGGTGGCGGCAATATGGCTGCCGCGATTGCGGGCGGATTGGTCAGGCAGGGCGGCCATCGGGTGCACATTGCCAACCGAGGCAAAGAAAAACGCGAACGTCTGGCAGAGGAGTTGGCCGTGTCCGTATCTGAAAAGCTGCCCGAACTGGCAGCGGACGACGTGCTGGTATTGGCGGTCAAACCGCAGGACATGCAGGCCGCCTGCCAAGGCGTGCAAACCAACGGCGCGCTGGTATTGTCCGTCGCCGCCGGATTGAGTATCGCCACCTTAAGCCGCTATCTGGGCGGAACGCGCCGCATTGTCCGCGTGATGCCGAATACGCCGGGAAAAATCGGTTTTGGGGTGTCGGGGATGTTTGCCGACGACAGTGTTTCCGACCAAGACAAAGCCGTGGCAGACAGCATTATGCGTGCGGTCGGCATCACCGTATGGCTCGACGGCGAAGAGCGGCTGCATGATATTACCGGCATCAGCGGCAGCGGGCCGGCCTATGTGTTTTATCTGCTGGATGCGCTGAAACAGGCGGCCCGACAGCAGGGTTTCGGCGAAAAAGAGGCGCACAGGCTGAGTTTGGCAACCTTCAAAGGAGCCGTCGCGCTGGCCGAGCAGACGGGGGAGGATTTCGCCGTATTGCAGCAAAATGTTACCTCCAAAGGCGGCACCACCCACGAGGCCATCGAAACCTTCAAGGCCGGGCAGGTTGCCGAAACCGTTGTAAAAGGCGTGGCGGCGTGCGTCAACCGTTCGCGGGAGTTGGCCAAACAGTTTGAGGCCGTCTGAAATGTGGGTTCGCGCGGTATTGCTGGCCGCCTGCCTGTTTGCCACCTTGTGCTGGATAAGGTTTCTGCTTCAGGCCGCAAAGCTGCCGCATTCCCATCCGTTATTGCGGCTGTGCCGCCGCGCCACCGACTTCCTAGTTGAACCGCTGCGCCGGGTCGTCCCGCCGCTGCACCGTTGGGACGGTGCCTGCCTGCTGGCCGCCGCGGCCGTCGATTATGCCGCCTGCACCGCCCTGTTATGGCTGAACAACGAAACCTTGTTCTCCGGCGGCAAAGGCTTTGCCGCTGCCTGGCTGTTTGCCGTGCTGGCTTTTTCCGAAGCGGCGGCATACGCCCTGCTCTGCTGCCTGCTCCTCCACGCCCTACGGCAGACGGAAAACGATGCTTTGGCCGACAGCCTAAACCGCATCTGCCGTCCCATATGCCGCCCGTTTTCCGGCCTGCACCTGCCGCGCAAACTTTCTGCCCTGCCGCCGTCGGTGCTGCTGTGGCTCTGGCTGACGCAAGCCCTGCCCACACTGACCGGCAGGCTGAACTTATGGCTGATTTGGTAATGCGGCAACGCCCATGATTAAAAAATGTAATAAAATGAAAAATAAAGGTTAAATCGGCAAATCATGCTATGATGCCGCCTCTCATTTGGCGCGGATGCGGCTGTTTATGACGAAAACCGAAGTCATTACAAGCAATTGGCAGCCGGAAATCCATCTGTACCGAATCCTGCGGCAGCCGATTTTGCGGCGCGGCGATTTCAGACCATAAAACCAAAAGAGGAACCGTTATGGCCAAACTGACCGAACAAGACATCATCAACTGGAACGGCCCGGAAGAGGAATACATGAATGAAGACCAGCTGGCGTTTTTCCGCGAGTTGCTGGTCAAACAACAGGACGAACTGATTGAAAACGCGTCCAACACCGCCACCGAGCTGAAAAAGCACGAAACGGCTCCCGATCCGGCCGACCGCGCCACACAGGAAGAAGAATACGCGCTCGAACTGCGCACCCGCGACCGCGAACGCAAACTGCTGGGTAAAATCCAGGCCACCATCCGCCTGATAGACGAAGGCGAATACGGCTACTGCCAAGACACGGGCGAGCCCATCGGCCTCAAACGCCTGCTGGCACGCCCGACCGCCACCCTGTCCGTTGAAGCGCAGGAACGCCGCGAACGGATGAAAAAACAGTTTGCCGACTGAGTGCCGCCCATTTCCCAGGCCGTCTGAAAAACCTTTTCAGACGGCCTTTATCCCGTTTTAAAGCCCTCCCCCGACCATGAACATATTTTACGAAGAATCCGGCCAATTCAAAGTGGCCGCCGTCATCCAGAAAAACGACTCCACCTATCAGGCCGACACCCAACACGGCAAGCGCACCAAAGTCAAAGCCGCCAACGTTTTTGCCGAGTTTGACGGCGACATGGCCGCCTTTCTCGAAAAAGCGCAAAACGAAGCCGCCGAAATCGACACCGACCTGCTGTGGGAAACCTGCGGCGAAGAAGAATTCACCGCCGCCGCCGCCGCCGAAGAATATTTCGGACACGCCCCGTCCAAAACCGAACTCGCCGCGACACTGATCGCCCTCTACGCCGCGCCGATGTACTTCTACAAAAAAGCCAAAGGCGTCTTCAAAGCCGCGCCGGAAGAAACCCTGAAACAGGCACTGGCCGCCATCGAGCGCAAAAAACAACAGGAAGTCCTGATGGAGGAATGGACAAGCCGTCTGAAAAACGGGGAACTACCACCCGAAATCGCCGCCGACCTGCCGACCATCCTCCACATGCCGGACAAACAGTCGCTGACCTACAAAGCCTTTGCCAAAGCCGCCGACAGCCTGAAACTCTCGTTTTACGAACTGGCGAAGCAAACAGGCGGCATCCAATCCCTGCCGCAATACCTGCTCGACGGCTTCAAACTGCGGCATTTCCCGCGAGATTGCGCCGCACCGCCCGCTCCCGACACCGCCGACCTGCCGCAGGCCGAAGGCATCGCCGCCTTTTCCATCGACGACGACTCCACCACCGAAGTGGACGACGCGCTTTCCGTGCAAAACCTGCCGGACGGCGGCCGCCGAATCGGCATCCACATCGCCGCCCCCGCGCTGGCCGTGCAGCCCGGCGACGCCATGGAAAAAATCATCTTCCAACGCCAAAGCACCGCCTATTTCCCCGGCGGCAAAATCACCATGCTGCCCGACGAATGGGTTGCGGCCTTCAGCCTGGACGAAGGCAAAACACAGCCTGCCGTCAGCATCTATTTCGACGTCGATGCCGAGTGGCGCGCGGGCAAGCCCGAATGCAAAATCGAGCGCGTCGCCATTGCCGACAACCTGCGCATCCAAACCATAGAACCGCACTTCAACCGCGAAACCGGTCTGGAGGGCGGCAACGCCTTCCCGCACCACGACGACTTGGCCTGGTTCTACCGCCTGGCCGTCGAATTGCAAAAACAGCGCGGCAAATACGAACCCGACCGGCCGCCGCAATACGACTACGGCATCGAACTGCTTTCAGACGGCCAAGTGCAAATTAGCAGGCGCGAACGCGGCTCGCCCATCGACACACTGGTGAGCGAAATGATGATTCTGGCCAACAGCACCTGGGCGGAAATGCTGCACGACAACGGCCTGCCCGCCCTGTTCCGCGTCCAGCCGGCTTTGGGCAAAGTGCGGATGAGCACCAAATCCGAACCGCACATCGGCATGGGCGTGCAGCACTACGGCTGGTTTACCTCGCCCCTGCGCCGCGCCGCCGACTATGTCAATCAAAAACAACTCATCAGCCTGATCGACCCCGCCACCGAAGCCCGCTTTAAAAACGGCGATCCCGGCCTGTTTGCCGAAGTCGGCAACTTCGAAGCCGCCTACACCGCCTATCAGGATTTCCAACGCGACTTGGAAAGCTATTGGAGCCTCGTCTGGCTGGAGCAGCAAAACGTCGTTGAAACGCAGGCGCAAATCTTGAAAGAAGACCTTGTCCGTATTGACGGCCTGCCGCTGGTCGTCCGCGCGACCGGCATCCCGCCCGAACTGCCGCCGCGCACCACGGTCAAACTCAAAATTGCCGAAATCGACAGCGAAAAACGCTTTATCGCCCTCTCCTACCTGAACGCCGTCGTCTGACGCAAAAAGGCCGTCTGAAAAAGCACCAACGCTTTGCCGGACGGCTTTCATTCGGCAAAACCTGTTTTCAGACGGCCTGAAAGCCTTATTTTCCCACTGACAAGAAAGGAAGCATCATGACCCTGATTATTGAAGATATTGAAACCGGCAGCGGTAAAACCGCCGAGAAAGGCAAGGAAATCACCGTGCATTACAGCGGCTACCTGACCGACGGCACCAAATTCGATTCCAGCCTCGACCGCCACCAGCCGCTGACCATCACGCTGGGCGTCGGACAAGTGATACGCGGCTGGGACGAAGGCTTCGGCGGCATGCGCGAAGGCGGCAAACGCAAACTGACCATTCCGCCGGAAATGGGCTACGGCGCACGCGGCGCAGGTGGTGTGATTCCGCCGAACGCCACGCTGGTGTTTGAAGTGGAACTGCTGAAAGTACACGACTGATTGCACCGCATCCATAGGCAAGAGGCCGTCTGAAAACAGGGATTTTTTCGCCAATCCCGTTTTCAGACGGCCTTTTTGCCAAACGGAACTTTTACCCCGAATAAATCACGAATCAGCTTGAAACCGACGCATCATCCATTCCGCCATGCCGTTTTATTTAGATTTCAACCCGCGTCTTCCGTGCATGTAATAAAGTTTAATAAATCTGCCATATTGGCGGCCGCAATCGGTTTTTAGGTAGTTATTGAGAAATATAATCGTAGTTTACTTACAAATGATGCCGGTCGGCGTATAGTAGCGTTGTTTGCTTTCCATATGTTGTCGATTCAGAAAGGAGTGCAGGTTATGAACAAAATCGGTTTCAAACCCATCCCCGCTGCGATTGCGCTGGGCTTAGCATTATTGATTTGGTTCGTCATCCCCGTTCCTGACGGCGTGACGCCGCAGGCTTGGCATTTGTTGGCGATGTTTGTCGGCGTGATTGCGGCGATTATCGGCAAGGCGATGCCGATCGGGGCATTATCGATTATCGCCGTGATGCTGGTGGCGGTAACGCAGGTAACGGTGCCGGAATTGGGCGCGGACGGCAATCCGATTAAAAAACCGGCGGAAATGGCGATTAAGGACGCATTAAGTTCGTTTGCCGACCCGCTGATTTGGCTGATCGGTATTTCGATTATGATTTCGCGCGGGATTTTGAAAACCGGCCTGGGCGCGCGCATCGGCTATTATTTTATTTCGCTGTTCGGCAAGAAAACGCTGGGCATCGGCTACAGCCTGGCCCTGTCGGAGCTGATTCTCGCGCCGGTCACGCCCAGCAACACCGCGCGCGGCGGCGGCATCATCCACCCCGTGATGAAGGCGATTTCGTCCAGCTATGATTCCGACCCCGAAAAAGGAACGCAAGGCCGAATCGGCCGCTATCTGGCTTTGGTGAACTACCACAGCAATCCGATTACTTCGGCGATGTTCATCACCGCCACCGCACCCAATCCGCTGGTGGTCGATTTGATTGCCAAAGCGACGAACAGCGAGATTCATTTGAGCTGGGGCACTTGGGCTTTGGCGATGCTGCTGCCGGGCTTGGTGGCGATGTTCCTGATGCCGCTGGTGCTGTATTTTGTTTATCCGCCTGAAATCAAAGAAACCCCCAACGCGGCGCAGTTTGCCAAAGACCGCCTGAAGGAGCAGGGGCCGATGAACCGCGGCGAGAAAATCATGTTGGCGATTTTTGCAGTGTTGCTGGTTTTGTGGGCGGGCATTCCGGCCATGATTTTCGGCAAGGCTTTCGCCGTCAACCCCACCGCCACCGCCTTTATCGGCCTGTCGCTGCTGCTTTTGTCGGGCGTGCTGACTTGGGATGACGTATTGAAGGAAAAAGGCGCGTGGGATACGGTGGTATGGTTTTCCGCGCTGGTGATGATGGCCTCTTTCTTGAACAAGCTCGGCCTGATCGGCTGGTTTTCGGATATGCTGGGCAATGGCATTAAAAATACCGGCATGGGCTGGGTCGGCGCGTCGGCCTTGCTGCTGCTGATTTATATGTACGCGCACTATATGTTCGCCAGCACCACCGCCCACATCACGGCGATGCTCGGCGCGTTTTATGCCGCAGGGCTGTTTTTGGGTGCGCCGCCAATGGCTTTCGGCCTGATGATTGCCGCCGTATCCAGCCTGATGATGACGCTGACCCACTACGCCACCGGCACCGCGCCCGTTATTTTCGGTTCGGGTTATACGACGCTGGGCGAATGGTGGAAGGCGGGCTTTGTGATGAGCGTGGTAAACCTGCTGGTGTTTGTGGTTGTCGGCGGAATATGGTGGAAGGCTTTGGGTTATTGGTAAGGCCGTCTGAAATCCGCTAAAACCAAAGGCCGGCAGGGGTATTTCTGCCGGCCTTTCCGTAACCTTGTATAATTTGCGTTGCAACCTTCCTTCAAACCTGCGCCATAGCGGATGAAGCCCAATCCGCCGTCATTGGCCGCACTCCGGATAATTCATGAATCACTCTGCCGACGAAACACGCAAAGGCCTGTTCTACGCCCTCGGCTGCTATGCTATTTGGGGGCTTTTCCCGCTTTACTGGTATCCGCTCAACCACGCCCCCATCGGCGCAGACCAACTGTTGGCGCAGCGCATTGTATGGTCGGCGGCGTTTGCCGTTTTGTTTTTGGCATTCAGCAGACAGAAAGCCGATTTCTTCCGCGCATGGGGGCAGCCGAAAACCATCGCCTTGTTTGCCGTCAGCGCGTTTTGCATCGCCATGAACTGGTTGATTTACCTTTGGGCGATTACCAACGGTCATGTATTGGATGCCAGCTTGGGTTATTTTGTCTCACCGTTGTTCAACATCCTGCTCGGCCGGCTGGTGTTTGGCGAAAAACTCAACCGCCGTCAGGCCGCCGCCGTCGTATTGGCCGTGGTCGGCATCCTCTGGCTGGCCGTACCCGTCGGACAAATCCCCTGGGTCGCCCTCCTGCTCACCTTCAGCTTCGGCCTCTACGGGTTGGTGCGCAAACTCGCCCCGTTGGGCGCATTGCCGGGCTTGGTATTGGAAACCCTCCTGATGCTGCCTTTTGCCGCCGCCTATCTGCTGTATGCCGGCCGGCACGGCGGTTTGGTTTTTGCCGAGTTGAACCTGCTGCAAACCGCCCTGCTGGTCGGCTCCGGCATCGCCACCACCGTACCGCTCATCCTGTTTGCCTCTGCCGCACGGCGCATCCCGCTGTCCACCTTGGGCGTCATCCAATACGGTTCGCCCACGCTCCAGCTTCTGCTGGGCTTGGTGCTGTTCGGCGAATCCTTCGATACCGGCCGCCTCATCGGCTACGGCTGGGTATGGCTGGGGGTGGCGCTGTATTTCTCAGGCATTCTGCAAACAGGCAAAAAGGCCGTCTGAAAAGTTTTCAGACGGCCTCTCTTTACAATTAAGTCGATGTGGAACGCTGCGGCTTCAACAGCAAGATGCTGAGTATCACCCAACACACACCGACTAAAACCAAAATACCGACCATACGCTTCAAAATCAGTATGCCCCGCTTTACCGACCACTCGGCATAAGCCTGCCATTCGGCAAACTGTAAAACCGTTTCACTGCCGTTGTCGTCGTAGGCAATCTTAGTCAGCACGCTTTCATGATTCGTAACGCGGTACAATTCGGCATAACGCAGCGGCAGAATTTCTTCAGACGGCCTTTCGGCATTGTAGCGGCACAAAGGCGTATCGTAATATCCGGTGCACGGTAAAACCTTCCATTCCGGCGGCTCGACGTCGGCCAGACAGGAAACATCGTCCGCCCGGCAGGACGGGGTTTGCACAACGGCCTTTTCCGGCAGGCGCAAAGAAACCGACACCGTGGCGGAATCGTTTTCCTCATCGTAAAACTGCTCCCTACGCAATACCGTATTCTCATAACGTTCGACGATACCCAGCGGCCGGCCGTCGGCATATACGTCGCGCAATCCGAACCATTGCCCCAAAACAGTAACGGCCAGGGCAAAACCGCCCAGCAAGGTAAACAGCCAAATGGCGGGGGCGGGCAACTTCATAGCCAACCGCTCCGAGGCCGTCTGAAAAACAACGGGAGCAACCGCAACATCCCGTTTCAGCCCTCAAACGGCTCGATGGAGGCCGTTTCGCCGCACGCCGCCGACAAAGCCTCGGATAAAACGGCGAAAAATTCCCGACCGTCGCGCGTAGCCAGCCATCGGCCGCCCTGCTCCGCAAAATGATAGCCGCCGCTTTTGGCTGCAATCCACAATTCCTGATTCGGCGTATGGCGGTTGACGATAATCTGCGTACCGTCGTCTGCCTCTATGGTTAAAACATTGCCGCTGCGCTGGCAGTCGAAATCCAAACCCTGCTCGTCGATTTGGTCTTCAATATAGGCAAACAGGCCGTCTGAATGCTGCAAAAATTCGCTTTCGGTCATCATGATCGGTTAGATTGGGTTAAAATGGCGCATCTTGCCATATTCAAAGCAAAAAAACCATGAAAACACCTTTCACGGCCGCCGTCGCAGCCGCCTTACTGCTCTCCGCCTGCGGCTTCAAAGGCAGCCTCTACCTGCCGAAAGAGTCCGACAAAGCCAAATTCGGTGCGGTGCAAACCGGCCTGCAACTCGAAAACCAACCCATCACCATCCAACCGGAAGCCGAATAAATGTCCCTCCACTGCGAAAACATCAGCTACACGGAACTGGCCGAACGCTTCGGCACACCTTTATATGTGTACAGCCAAGCCGAACTTGATTCGGCCTTCGCCCGTTATCAAACCGCCTTTGCCGCACTCGACCCCTTAATCTGTTATGCCGTCAAAGCCAACGGCAACCTGAGCGTCATCCGCCGTTTCGCCGAACTGGGCAGCGGTTTCGACATCGTATCCGGCGGCGAACTCGCGCGCGTCTTGGCGGCGGGCGGACGGGCGGAAAAAACCATTTTTTCCGGCGTGGGCAAAAGCGCGGCGGAAATCGAATTCGCTCTGAAATCAGGCATCAAATGTCTCAACGTCGAAAGCCTGCCCGAACTCGACCGCATCAACGAAATAGCAGGCCGTCTGAAAACCGCCGCCCCCGTCTCCCTGCGCATCAACCCCGATGTGGACGCACAAACCCACCCCTATATCTCCACCGGCCTGAAAGCCAACAAATTCGGCATCGCCATGGAAGATGCCGAACGCGCCTACCTGCACGCCGCATCCCTGCCGCACCTGAACATCATCGGCATAGACTGCCACATCGGCTCCCAACTCATCAAACTCGAACCGCTGGTTGAAGCCTGCGAACGCCTGTTACCGCTCATCGACAAGCTGGCCGCACATGGAATCGGCTTGCAGCACATCGACTTAGGCGGCGGCGTCGGCATCCTCTATCAAAACGAAGAAACGCCCGATTTGACCGCCTACGCCGCAGCCGTGCAAAAACTCTTGGGCGGCCGCAGCCTGAAACTGATTTTGGAACCCGGCCGCAGCCTGGTCGGCAATGCGGGCGCACTGCTGACCCGAGTAGAATTCGTCAAACAAAACGGCGACAAAAACTTCGTCGTCGTCGATGCCGCCATGAACGACCTGATGCGCCCGGCCCTCTATCAGGCCTACCACCATATTGAAAACGCCGAACCAAGTCCTGTTGCGCCGTTTGCTGCCGACATCGTCGGCCCGATTTGCGAAACCGGCGACTTCCTGGCTAAAGACCGCATGATTTCGGCACAGGCAGGCGATTTACTGGTCGTCCGAAGCGCGGGCGCATACGCTTCCAGCATGGCGGGCAACTACAACACCCGCCCGCGCGCGGCCGAAGTATTGGTAACCGGCAGCGAAGCCAAAATCGTCCGCCGCCGCGAAACATTGGAAGAAATGCTGGCCAACGAACGGGATTGCCTGTAACCCTGTCTGACAGATTCACTTAATTTGCCAGTCCGGCCGTGAAACACACCATCACGCGAAAAGGCCGTCTGAAAACCGAAAATGGCTTTCAGACGGCCTTTTTGATATTGGAAACGGAAACCCGCTTCCGAAAATCATGGCCCCGCCGACAGGAATCGAACCTGTATTTTACGCTTAGGAGGCATACGTTCTATCCGTTGAACTACGGCGAGGACTTAAAACTTAGAAAACAAAGCACAACGCTTAAATTTACATCACCCTGGCTACCGACACTTCCGCCAGCTGGCGCATGGCGCGGGTAGCCTCGTTATCGGGCAGCACATCCAAACAGGCTGCCGCTTTGCCCGCCGCCGCCTTCGCCTGTTCGATACAATAAGACAGCGCGTCGGATGCGGCCACATGGGCATGAATTTTTTCAAAATAATTGCGATCGGCATTTTGCAGTGCGGCGCGCACATCCGCCGCCGCCTCCTGACTGCCTTGGTTCATCAGATAAATCAACGGCAACGTCGGCTTGCCTTCGGCCAAATCATCGCCGACATTTTTGCCTATTTGTTCGGGATCGCCGGAATAGTCCAGCACATCGTCAATGATCTGGAAGGCCGTGCCGACATACATACCGTAATCCCGCAACGCGGCCTCCTGCCCTGCCGAAGCACCCGCCAAAATAGCGCCAACCTGCGCCGCCGCTTCAAACAACTTGGCAGTTTTATATTGGATAACTTGCAGATACTGCGCCTCGGTAATATCGATATTGCCGATATTCATCAGCTGCATCACTTCGCCTTCGGCAATAATATTGGTCGCATCGGCCATCACTTCCAAAATCTTCATGCTGCCGGAGCCGACCATCAACTGGAACGCGCGGGTATAAAGGAAGTCGCCCACCAATACGGCGGCTGCATTACCGAATAAATTGTTTGCCGTTTTCCGTCCGCGCCGCAGCTCGCTTTCGTCCACCACATCATCATGCAGCAGGGTAGACGTATGGATGAACTCCACCATCGCCGCCAACGAATACAGGCCGTCGTTATCGCAACCCAACGCCCTGCCGGACAAAATGGTAATTACCGGCCGCAGCCGCTTACCGCCCGCACTGATAATATAAGTACCGATTTGGGAAATCAGTGCCACTTCCGACTGCACCGCCCGATTGATAACCACATCGACACGGCCTAAATCGGCTGCTAAATTTTGTTGGAAATAGGGCAGGTTTTCAAGCATGACGGACTCGGCACGACAGACGGTTTTACAGAAAAACAAGCCCGTGATTATAGCATCAAAGGCCGTCTGAAAAAACACCGCAAACATCCCGCATCTCCGCCCGCATACCAAAACGCCGCCAAAGCTTGACAAAACAGCCCCTTAGCAATAGAATGCCCCGTTTCGCGCATGGTGCGCGGAATTTTCTTTAAACCAAAATCCTTATGGAGTTGAGTATGTACGCGGTCGTAAAAACCGGCGGCAAACAATATAAAGTTTCCGTTGGCGAAAAATTGAAAGTAGAACAGATACCTGCCGAACTCGACAGCCAAATCGAACTGACCGAAGTTCTGATGATTGCTGACGGCGAGTCTGTAAAAGTAGGCGCTCCCTTTATCGAGGGCGCGAAAGTAACGGCAAAAGTAGTTGCCCACGGTCGCGGCGAAAAAATCCGCATCTTCAAAATGCGCCGCCGCAAACACTACCAAAAACGCCAAGGCCACCGCCAGAATTTCACCCAAATCGAAATCGTGGCAATCGCCTAATTTTTAAAACTTAGGAGTATTACAAATGGCAAGTAAAAAAGCAGGCGGTAGCACCCGCAACGGTCGCGATTCAGAAGCCAAACGCTTGGGCGTAAAAGCCTACGGCAACGAACTGATTCCCGCAGGTTCCATCATCGTCCGCCAACGCGGCACCAAATTCCACGCCGGCGACAACGTAGGCATGGGCAAAGACCACACCCTGTTCGCCAAAGTGGACGGCTATGTTGAATTCGCGGTTAAAGGCCGTCTGAACCGCAAAACCGTCAGCGTCCGCCCCTACACCGGCGCAGAAGAATAAACAGACGTTTATCCTAACGCAACCAAAAGCCCGCCTTATCAGGCGGGTTTTTATATTTGGCATGACCTCTCCCCTTTCAATTCAACTGCCCGACAAGCAACGATGCCATCAGCAAAGGTAAACAGAATGAGACCATATCAACCAATACACAATGCACCTGATGAAGTGAAAACAATAACACCAATCTTGATGGATTAGATTTGTGATACCCGAACAAAAGGCCGTCTGAAAGATTCCATAGGGATGTTTCAGACGGCCTCTATCATTGGAATAAAAACTACAGCTTACTGAACCCCAAATCGGCGGCTTCATGGCAATCATAATATCCGGGTTCGGGAAAAGATTTTAGAGAGTTGCTGCCAATACGGATTGCCGCCCTTTTTAGGCTGTTGCGTGTCGGGTTTGTCAGGCTGCTCGTCCGGCGTTTGGGCGCGCACCACGGTATCACAACGCCGCCATATGCTTGCACGCACCGCCATAAGGACAATCGCAGCCCCCGTCCTTAATGTGCAAATCACTATCCAGCTTCAGCCATACCGAATAGTTTTCCGAACCGAACACCTCCGCCCGATAACGCCCGGCGGAAGTTTTTTGGACATCGCGAACCTTGCCCTGCTGGAAATACAGCAGTCCGCGTTCGGCGATGTGGGGCGGAAATAGGCGGGGTAGGTAGATACCAGATATGGTTTGCTTCCAATAAGTTGTTGAAACATGGGGAGTTTACTAGTTCGGGCGACGTTTGGGGAGAGGGTGGTGGGAAGATTTGTTTAGCAAAAGGGCAAGAGGTCGTCTGAAAATTTGGTTTCAGACGACCTTTTAGGTGCTTGAAAGGAGACGATAATTTATTTGGAATGCAATGATTGGATAATCAGCGGTATACAGGCTGCCACATCACATCCTGCACGGCCTGTACCCAGTTTTCAGGCTGTTTGGTCGCTACACTGTCCTTGACCGCCTGTTTCGCCACGGCAACTGCCACGGTAGCGGATGACGCGCGCAGGTTGTCCACTGGCGGCAGCAGGGATGCGCCTGTATCTTGCGGGTTCACTTGTGATGCTACGGCTTCGGCGGCGGCAAGTAGCATACCATCGGTAACTTCTTTCGCGCCAGAAACGATAACGCCCAAGCCCAGGCCTGGATAAAGCATGGCGTTGTTGGCTTGTCCAATGTGGTAGTTCACGCTTTTATAAGGAACGGGCGGAACGGGTATGCCGACGGAAATTAACGCTTTACCGTCCGACCATTGAACCGCGTCGGCAGGCATGACTTCGATTTTCTCCGTCGGATTGGACAGCGGCAGCAAAATAGGTCGTTCAACGCCCGCACACAGGGCTTTTACCACATCTTCAGTAAACGCGCCGTGATCGGTGGATGTGCCGATTAAAATGGTCGGTTTGACCTGTTTGACCACTTCCAACAAGCCGATTTTTCCATCGTTTTTCGTCCAGGAGGCAACTTCGGCAGCGGGGCGGGCGTATTCCTGCTGATAATCCGGCAGATTCGGCATATCGTCGGTAACCAAGCCATTGATGTCTATCAGCCATACGCGTTTCTTGGCTTCTTCGCGGGAGAGTCCGTCGCGCTGCATGGCCGCGCTGATTTGGTCTGCCATGCCTGTTCCCGCCGTACCCGCTCCATAAACAACCAAACGCTGTTCGGCAAAATCCTGTTTGGTTACTTTCAAACCCGAAAACACGGCCGCCATGACAATTGCGCCCGTGCCCTGCATAT
Source organism: Neisseria elongata subsp. elongata (assembly GCF_900113545.1). Classification (GTDB taxonomy): domain Bacteria; phylum Pseudomonadota; class Gammaproteobacteria; order Burkholderiales; family Neisseriaceae; genus Neisseria; species Neisseria elongata. Next base: position 32,152 of record NZ_FOPS01000015.1, read on the forward strand.
CGTCGTTGAAAATACGGTAGCGTTCGCGGTTTTCCACCAAAATGCGGCGCGCGTTGGACGGGCCAAAATCTTCAAAGTGCAGCAATGCATTCGGGAACAGCTCTGCCGCTGTTTTCAAGTATGCAGCAATCAGTGCGTCGTAGCGTTCGCCGCGCACGCGGGCGTGGCGGTTGCCGAGGTAGGCGGGGTCGTTGAGCAAGGCTTCGTTGTCTGTACCAACATCAAGATTGACGGCAATGGTGCGCGCTGGATCGATGCCTGCGGCAGCGGTGTAAACCGCCAGTTTGCCGACGGAAATATCCGTACCATTCACGCCCCAGTCGCCGATGCCGAGTATTTCTTCCGCGTCCGACACCACAATCAAATCCACATCGTCCGCACCCAGCCCCAAAGATTCAAGGGATTCGCGAATGGCTTCGGGGTGGTTGATATCCAAATACACCGCGCGCGAACGGCGGTAGTCACGGCTCCATTTCTTAATTGCTTCGCCTACGGTCGGGTCGTACACAATCGGCAGCATCTCCGCCAAATGGTCGGTCAGCAGTTTGTAATACAGCACTTCGTTGCGGTTGTGCAGCTGGTCGAGAAAAATATATTTTTCAATATTTTCGGCATATGAAGCGTATTGGCGGTAGGCGCGTACGGCTTGTTGGTCAAGCGTTTCCACCGCTGCGGGCAGGCGGCCGATTAGGCCGTATTTCTTACGCTCTTCAACGGTAAACGCCGTGTCTTTGTTGGTCAGCGGGTTTTGCAGGATTTCAGGGATGTCGCTCATGATGCAGTCTCCTATGAGGTGAGGTGGTTGGGGAATTCCCAATTCATTTTATACTCAATTTCATAAATTAGTAAACAGATGAAAAATAAAGCGGAATAACGTACTTGGATATGAGAATACAGGTAAGCAATGACAAATCAGGTAAAAGAATATGAAAAAACGGTTGAATTTTTTGTACTCAAAATTACGTCTTACTTTCTGAAAACAAGAAAGGGGGTGCAGGCTGCTTTGGAATTGGTTAAAAAGGATAGTAGTTAGAAAGACCACATTCCATGCATTATTTTTTGAAATATAAAATTTAAATGTTTAAGGCTACCTGAAAATTTTCAGGTAGCCTTCATTTATTTCAACCTCTCCCACTCCTTCAACAACCTCTTCACCGACACCGGATACGGCGTCTTCAACTCCTGTGCAAACAGCGACACTCTCAATTCTTCAATCATCCATTTAAACGCGGCGAGGTCGTCTGAAACGGGTAGTCCTTGTTTCACTAAGCCGTCGGTTTTTTCCTGCCACATCTGTTCCAATTCTTGAATATCGGCTTCGCGGGCTGCGTCGCAGGCGGGGTTGCCGCTGTATTTTTCAAGGCGCAGGGTCATGGCTTTGAGGTAGATGGGCAGGCGCGGCCATTGTGCCCATGGAGTATGGCTGGCAAAGCCGGCAGCGAGTAGGGTTTGCAGGCGTTGGCGCAGGAGGTGGGTGAGCGGGTGTTTGCCGAGTTTGCCGTTCAGTTCGGCGTAGGCAGCGGCGGTTTCCTGCAGGTAGCGGCTGAGGGATTCTTTGACGGCGGGCAGGCGGCTGCGGGCGCGTTTGATTTGTTCTTTGAAGGCTTTTTCGTTGCGCGGCAGCTCGTCTTCGCCGATAAAGGCGCGGTCGCAGACGGCTTGGGTGAGGTCGTCGCGCAGGGTATCGGCGTTGATGTGTTTGAGCAACATGGCGGCTTGGGTGAAGCCTTGGATGCCTTTGTTCAGGTCTTTAACTTGTTCTTTTAGTTGTAGTTTCATGAGTTCGATGACGCCTAGCCTGTGGGCTTGTTCGGCGGCGGCAGATGTGTCGAACAGGCGCAGGGCGATGCGGCCGTCTTTTTCTTTTTGCAGGCCGAGGTAGCCGGTGAGCTGTTGTTTGCCGCGGGCGAATTTGATGGATTCGGGCAGGGTGCCGATGTCCCATGCGGTAACGTTGTCGCGCTCGAATTCTTGGGTGTTGTCGCGGAAGGTGGTGGCGGCAGCTTTGCCAAGTTGTTGTTTGATTTGGATTAAATCGCGCCCCATGGCTAATTCTTGCCCGCCGTCGTCGATGATGCGGAGGTTGAAATAGCAGTGTTCGGGCAGCCTGAACGCGGCCCATTCGTCTTGGTTGATTTGCTCCAGTATGCGGATGTCGCCTGCGGTTTTGGCGATGGCTTGGGCGAGCTGGGGCAGGATGGGGGCGTTGCGGTCGGGGTTTTGGCTTAAAAATTGGGTGATGAATTCGGGCACGGGCACGCAGATGCGGCGGATTTGTTTGGGCAGTATTTTGATTTGTAACTGAATTTTTTCGCGTATCATGCCGGGCACGAGCCATTCGAGGGCGGCGGGGCTGATGCGGTTGAGGACGGTGAGCGGCAGGGTGAGGGTAACGCCGTCGAGCGGGTGGTGCGGCTCGAAGCGGTAGCTGAGTTTGAATTTGCCGTCTGCGGTTTGCCAGTGTTTGGGGAATTGTTCTTCGGTGATGTGCGCGGCGGCGTGCTGCATGAGGTCGTCGCGGCTGAGGAACAACAGGCGCGGGTTGTCGCGCTCGGCGGTTTTGAGCCAGGCTTGGAAGGTGCGGATGTCGGCGAGGGGTTTTTCAGACGGCGTTTGGGGTTTCAGGCTGCCTGAAAGGCGTGTAGGTCGGATACTCGTATCCGACGTTTGTGCAGCGTCAAAAGTTTTGTCGGATTCAAGAATCCGACCTACGGTTTCAGGCTGCTTTTGGGCATGGTTTGCCTGACGAACCATGCGGTAATTGGTCAAAACCAAGCCGTTGCGCGGGATTTGGTTTTCGTGTTGCCGCACAAAGCCTTGTTTTTGGAAAAATGCCGATGCGGCTTTGGACACGTCTGCCGTTATGGTTTTGCCGCTGTCTGCCGATGGCAAAACGGCATTCAGCAGCGCGGTGGCAATACCTTGCCGCTGGTGGCTCGGGTCGGTAAAGAGACAGTTTAGGTGGCTTTGTTCGGGCTGGTATTCAATAAAACCGAGCATGCGCCCGTTATGCGTTGCCACGCGGACATTACCGCCGTCAATGCGTTTTTGCCAGAAATCGGCATTGTCCGCGCCTTGCAGCCATGCGTTTTTTTCCTGCTCGCTGTAATGGCTGTTTGAAATATGTTTGACGGCGCGGCGGAATAATTCGGCAACGGCGGTGGCATCGCTAGTTGTGGCGGGGCGGATATGGGGTTTCAGGCTGCCTTTGAGGTCGTCTGAAACGCATGTAGGTCGGATTCTTGAATCCGACGTTTGTGCAGCGTCAAAAGTTTTGTCGGATTCAAGAATCCGACCTACGGTTTCAGGCTGCTTTTGGGCGTTTTGTTGGGTCGCGACCCAACCTACTTTGTTTTCAGACGGCGTTTGGGCTTCAGGTAGACGGCGCGACATGGCAATCAGGCGGGCTTCGCCGTCTTGTTCGGGTTCGTCGGTTTCGCCTGTTTCTTGGTAGCCGTTTTTCAGCCAGAAGGCGCGGCTTTGGGCGTTGCCTTCGGCGTAGCTTAGGATGATTTCGCGGTAGCCCAGCTCCGCCGCAACTGCCGCGAGTTTTTGCGCAATGGTGGTGCCGATGCCTGCGCCTTGGGCGGATTTGTCCACCATCAGCAAACCGAGCAACACGGTTTCTTTATCGGGATAGGCGAAGATGATTTCCAGCGCGGCTTTCAGGCTGCCTTGCTGCCAGAAGCCGATGAAATGTTTGTTTTCGCGACGGGCAGCGGGCGGCAGGGCGGCAAGGCTGCGGGTGAGTTTGTCGCGCGTGAGCGGCTCGCCCAAGTGGCGGTAGTAGTCGGGCTGGCTTTGGCACAGGGCGTAGAGCGCGTCTAGGTCGGCGGCGGTAAGGGCGCGGGCGGTGAAGCCCTGCGGCGCGAGACGGGCGGCGTGGAACGGGGTTTCAGGCTGCCTTTGGGCTTTCAGGCTGCCTGAAAGTTCGTTTGCGCCATACACTCCGCCATCGCCCGCAACAAACACCGTTTCAGGCAGCCTTTGGTTGTAAAACTCAAACAAAATCTCATCGTCCACCAACACATCTTGGCGGCGCGATTTGTGTTCCAGCTCGGCGACTTCGCGGATCAGTTTTTGGTTGTGCACGAAAAACGGCGCGTTGAAACTGCCCATTTCTTGGGCGACCAATGCGCTGCGGATAAAGATTTCACGGGCTTCGGCGGGGGCGATTCTGCCGTAGGCGACGGGGCGGCGCGGCAGCACGGTCAGGCCATAAAGCGTAACGCGTTCGCTGGCGACGACTTCGCCGCGCTTTTGCTCCCAATGCGGCTCAAAATAATGATATTTCACCAAATGCGGCGCTTCCTGCTCAATCCATTCGGGCTGAATCGCCGCCACATCGCGCGCGTACAGGCGCGTGGTTTCGGTAAGCTCCGCCGCCATCACCCATTTGGGCTTGGATTTGAACAGCGCGGACGCGGGAAACAGATGAAAACGGCTGCCGCGCGCGCCCGTGTAATCGTTGCCGTCGGGCGATTTCATGCCGACATTGGCAATCAGCCCCGTGAGCAGGGCGCGGTGGATTTGCTCGTAACTGGCTTCTTTGGCGGCGCGGCGCTCGGCGCGGGCGTGTTTTTTGGCGAGCTCTTTTTGTTTCAGGCGGGCGGCAAGGTCGGCGGATTGGCTTGTAGGTCGGATACTGGTATCCGACATTTGGGCGGCACGGTTTTTGTCGGGTTCAGGTCGTCTGAACGCGCTTTCCTTGTCGGTCAAACCCATCTCAATCACAATCTGCGCCAACTGCGCGTGCAGCTCGCGCCATTCGCGCATCCGCAGGTGCGACAGGAAATACTGATGACACCACGCCACCATCTGGCGGTTCGACAAACCCTTGTCGCGCTCGCGTTGGAAGCTGTCCCAAATATTCAGGTAGGCGAGAAAATCCGACTGCTTGTCGGCAAAACGCTCATGCGCCTTGGCGGCGGCATCACGCGCTTCCAGCGGCCGTTCGCGCGGGTCTTGAATCGACAGCGCGGACGCAATCACCAATATTTCCGCCATGCAGTCGTGCTTCTTCGCCGCCAACAAAATGCGCGCGATTTTCGGGTCGATGGGCAGGCGCGCCATTTGTTCGCCGAGTTTGGTCAGGCGGTAGCGGGGAATATTGAATGAACGGGATTGCAGGCCGTCTGAAAGAATTTGGGTCTCTTGCATGATGTGTTTCTGAAATAATGGTTTGAAATAACAGGCTGCTCAAACTTAGTGGCAATTACTTTTTAGGGTTTAGCGTGCGGAGGCATTGTAGGAATATCGTAGATTTTAGGCAATGGGCTTTCAGACGGCCTCCTATAAGCCCAGACGGCATTTGAAAAAGGAAATGCTGCCAGATGTGGAAATGACACTGAGTTGGCTGATCTGCCGTTATTTGAAATCCACCACCTGTTCAATCCAAAAGCCAACCGGAAAAATAAAAAGGAGCTGTCCCAAATAATCAGGACAACCCCCATTTTCTAAATCGATTTAGGCAAATAACCAATGCAGTGCTTGCACGACTAAGATGGCATAAATAGCGGCAATCGCATCATCAAGCATGACACCCAATCCGCCTTTAATCTGACTATCCGCCCATTTCACCGGCTGTGGTTTTAAGATATCAAACAGCCGAAATAATAAGAAGGAAAGTAACCACCAACCCAGCCCTTGCGGCACGCAGGATAATACAAGGAGCATGGCGACAAATTCGTCCCAAACAATGCCGTGATGATCATGTGTTCCCAATTCCCGGCTCAAAATATCGCAAATCCGAACCCCAAGCAAAAACAGGGCAGCCGCTACAATCAGCAATGTCAGATGACTCATGCCCATGCCGAACAACAGGCCGGCAACAAAAATGGCAGGCAAGGTACCCACAGTACCCGGAGCACTTTTCGTCAAGCCTGTACCAAATCCAAAACCTAAAATACGGACTACACGGGCCGTCATCCATGACCATGACGGGATGACGGCGTTTTGAGTTTGCGACATAGATATTCCTTCCGTAAAAAATGTTTTTCAGACGGCCTCATATACTCAATCTGCCGACAAACAATATTTTGAGTATTGAGGAAAACGACGCTTCCGATTATAACTTTTTCAAGCCGCAAGACAATGACTATGGACAATATTCGCTTCTTTAAATCATCTTTTTAGAGGATTTCGAGTACAAAATACGTTTTTAATTTTTCATACACCTCGTCATGAACATTGATACAGCCATTAGTCATAATTCGATCTGCAACCAACGGGGATCGAATGCGTTCCAATCGACGCTCTGACGGCTTCAACGTCCAAACACGGTGCAAGGCAAACAAAAAGTCTTTTTCTTGTTTGAAGCCAATCACGTCGCCGCCATAACCGGCCTTTTCCGTACTGTATAGCTGCAGGTCAAACCGGCCTTTGGGTGTCGTTTTCCCAATCAACACAGGATGGCATTCCCTTGTATCAGCAAAACACAATTCGGCTTTATCGGTATAGACAATTACTTTTTTACTTTGCATAAAAGTATCAATGCTGCCAGAAGCGGAAGCAGCAACGCTCGCCCCTGACAGCATTAACAAGCATAAAGCTTTTAACATCAAACTGACCTATTGCCGAATTTTCTGAGGAGCAGGCACTATCTCACGAATAATTACCTGAGGCTCAGCTTTGGGCTCTTTGGGAGGGCAAACCGCATCGGCCGGATAAACCGGATTCCAATGGAAACTCCGTGCAAATTTGTGCTTGTCATAAATAACTTTATATTGGCAAGTCGTAATATCTGGCACGCCCGATGTATTATCTGGATCAGTACCTACACCCGGAGTATAAAAATGGAACAAATAATCCCATTCGCGCACACCGTATAATCCTTCATCATAGTGAGGGCGGCCTAAGATTTTATACACATCATCCTTAGTCAAACCGGGACGCATTTTGTCTAACTCTGCCTGGGTAGGGAAAGTACCCCGGTTTTTATTAAATGTCAGTGAGTAAGGTTTCGGGAAAACCGGATTATCTGTTGTGCCGTCGGCAGTAATCTTACTTTTGGTTGCACAAGCAGACAGAAGGCAAACAGCTGCCAATGCAGCACCCGTTTTTAACCATGAAGTACTTATTTTCATATATTCATCCTTTCGATTGTCGATTTCAGACGGCCTCTTATCTTACTGCCGTCTGAAATCGATTTGATTAACTTACCACTGATAACCTACTGCTGCCGTAGCACCGTAGTGACCACGGGAGTTACCTGTTGCAGTACCTTTGACAATCCAGTTACCACCATCGGAAATAGTGGAATAACCAATTGCATAGCCACTTTCACCGCGATAAACGCTGCCACCGACAGCCATCATGCTCTTACCGGGCAGATAAGCCTGAGGCAAACCTGCAACTGCCATCGCAGCAGCAGTGCCGGCTTTGGCATCAGCAGCTACTTCATTAACTTTGTTGTTTAAAGCTGTGAAATTAGCTGTGTTTGCTCCGGTAATTGCACCTAGTGCTTGATTCAGCTGGCTGATATTAACCGCATCTGTACCGGCCGTACCCGCAGCAACATTGGTAATCTTGTTGCCGCCGTTGTTCAATCCGCCTGTGGTCAGGCTGACAGGATTGCCGGACGCCGGAGTGATGGTCACGCCGCTGCCGTTGGTAACGGTTTTGTTACCCGCCACATCGGTGGTGGTCACGCTGGTTACGTTCAGGTTCGGGTTCAACGCCAACTGTGCGCCGCCGGCTACGGTGGTGCTGGTGATGTTGCTGTCACCTTTCACGTTGATGGTATCGCCCAGCTGGTAGTTGTTGCTACCGGTAGTACCGCCGAAATTGATGCCTTTGGCGATGTTGGCCGCATTATTGGCAACATTCTGGTTCGTAGCATGCAGCTGGCTACCATTCACAGCTTCTTTGCTGCCTGCAGCAACAGTACCGTCAGCCACGTTACCCAAAGTAACCGGGCTGCCTGCCGTACCGCCTACCAGGTTCACCTTGTTGCTCGGAGTGCCGGTGGGGTTGCCTGATGCATCAGCATACGTCATCGGGGTATCAAACTTAACGGTAGTCACGCCATTGGCGCTCGTTACGTTGGCTACTGTACCTTGGCCGTTGGCAAAGTTAATGATGTCGCCGTGGGTAACGAAGTCTTTGTCCTGACCGTTACCTTGTACGGTAAAGCCGGAATTCAGTACGTCATTAACGGTAGCGGCATTGTTGCCCTTGCCTGCCAAATCGGTGCGGCTGTT
>NZ_FOPS01000017.1 GCF_900113545.1 Neisseria elongata subsp. elongata
CGCAGCAGGGAAAAATGCGGCTAAGTAGGGATGGCCGATTCGCTTCGGAAGAAAGGCCGCGCTCTTGTCTTGTAAAAGGGGGCGGCCTTTGGCTTTTACGGCAAGGGAATCTCGGGTGCTGTTGCTCGGATGTGATGCGGGGTGTCGGGGGTAAGGCGTGTGGGCCTATGCTTTATGTGGTCGGTGTTGTGAAGCCGCGCTGACCATATTGTGCTGACAGTAAGGGTATGGATCAAATCTGCTTTGCTTCATTCCGATGGTTGTGGCAGCTGCTTTTTAGTTGGGGAGCAATATATGATGAGACCGTCTGAAAGCTTGACTCGGCTTCCAGACGGCGTTTTAGATTGTGGTCGTTCAACAGGAAAGCAGGAGAATTGAATGTAATCACCAACTTGCAGCTAAACAACGGGCTTCGTCTAGTCGTTCTGGTGTACCGACATCCAGCCAGAGGCCGTTGTGGTAGTGGCCGCGTACTTTTCCGGCAGTCATGGCTTCGCGCAGCAGCGGGGCGAGTTTGGCTGCACGGTGCGGTGCGGTTTCGGCGAACAGTTCGCTTTTGTAAAGGCCGCAACCGCTGAAGGTCAGGCGTTCGCCGCCGCCTTCGGATCGGATTAGGCCGTTTGAAAGTAGTGAGAAGTCACCGTCGGGGTTGTGCGGTGGATTTGCGGTTAGCCAGAGGTAAGCCAGGCCGTCTGAAAGCAAGGTTTCGCTTTGGCGGACGGCGACGGAGAAGTCGATGTCGGTAAGGATGTCGCCGTTAATGACGAGAAAGGGATCACTGCCGAGTAGTGGCAGAGCTGTTGCGATACCGCCGGCGGTTTCCAGCCCTTGGCTGCCTTCGGCAGAGTAGGCAATGTGCACGCCGTAGGCCGCACCGTCGCCAAGGGTATCTTCGATTTGTTGTCCGAGCCAGGCGTGGTTGATGACGATTTCTCGGATACCGGCGGCGGCCAGGCGGCGCAAGTGCCAACCGATTAGGGGCTCGCGGCCGACTTGGAGCAGGGGCTTGGGCGTGGTATCTGTGAGCGGGCGCATCCGTTCGCCGCGTCCGGCTGCGAGTATCATGGCTTTCATGTTAATCCTTTTTGAGCAGTTGTGTGTGGAGGCTTTTTATGCCGTTTGGGGTTTTAATCGTTCGTACGGTTTTTCTTTTTTGTTAAATAATTGTTTTAATTCTATTTACAGGCCGTCTGAAAAGCTTTTCAGACGGCCTGTTTTTTATTTGCCGATGCAGAAGCGCGAGAAAATCACGCCCAGCAAATCGTCGGCGGTGAATTCGCCGGTGATTTCGCTGCACGCGTTTTGGGCGAGGCGCAGGTGTTCGGCGAAAAGCTCGATTTGGTTGTTGTCGCAGAGGGCGGCGTTTTCCAGCTCGGCTTCGGCTTCGTGTAAGGCGTTGAGGTGGCGGCTGCGGGCGAGGAACAGGCTTTCGCTTTCGCCCTGCCAGCCGACTTCCTGCAACAGCGCGTGTTTGAGCAAATCGAGACCCGCGCCGGTTTTGGCGGACAGGCTGATGACGGTGTCCGCACCGGTTTGGGCGAGGCTGTCTGAACGGACGGCGACGGGTTCGCCGGTCAGGTCGGCTTTGTTGTGGATTTCGATTTTTTTCAAACCTTCGGGCAGGCTGTTCAAAATGGCTTGGGTTTTGGCGTTCAAGCCTTCGCGCGGGTCAATCAGAATCAGGGCGACATCGGCTTCGGAGACGGCTTTTCGGCTGCGCTCGATGCCGATTTGTTCGACCACGTCGTCGGTTTCGCGCAGGCCGGCGGTGTCGATAATGTGGACGGGCACGCCGTCGAGGGTAATTTGTTCGCGCACGGTGTCACGGGTGGTGCCGGCGATGTCGGTTACGATGGCGATGTCGTCGCCCGCCAAGGCGTTGAGCAGGCTGGATTTGCCGACGTTGGGCGCGCCGACAAGGACGACGTTCATGCCTTCGCGCAAAATCGCGCCTTGTTCCGCGCTGGCGAGGACGGTTTTCAGACGACCTTGCAGAGCTTGGAGCTTGCCGCGCGCGTCGGCGGCTTCGAGAAAATCGATATCTTCTTCGGGGAAGTCCAGCGTGGCTTCAACCAGCATCCGCAGGGTAATAAGGTCGTCCACCAGCTCGTGTATGTGTCGGGAAAACGCGCCTTTGAGCGAACGCAACGCCATGCGGGCGGCGGACTTGCTGGAGGCGTCGATGAGGTCGGCGACGCTTTCGGCTTGGGCAAGGTCAAGTTTGTTGTTGAGGAAGGCGCGTTTGGTAAATTCGCCCGGCTCTGCCATACGCGCGCCCAGTTCGAGGCAGCGCGAGAGCAGCATGTCCATTACCACAGGGCCGCCGTGTCCCTGCAATTCAATCACGTCTTCGCCGGTAAAGCTGGCGGGTGCGGCGAAGTAGAGCAGGATGCCGTTGTCTATCGGCTGCCCGTCGCCGCCGAGAAAGTCGGTGTAAAGTGCGGTGCGCGGTTTGGGCGTTTTGCCGCCGCTGAGGGTTTGCGCCAAAGGCAGCAGGTTTTTGCCGGAAAGACGGATAACGCCGACGCCGCCGCGTCCGGGTGCGGTGGCGATGGCGGCGATGGTGGGTTGGGATGCGGACATATGCGGTTCCGTTTCTGGGTTGGCGGATGAGAGGCCGTCTGAAAGTGCGGCTCCAACAAAGTTTGCAAGGGAAGCAGGGGTTCTGCAAAACTTATGCTGCATTTCAAATCAAATTCAGTATTTAAATCCCCGTCTTGCCCGCTGTGCGGAACAGGCAAGGCAGGCATCTTCATTTTCACCGGTCATAGCATACAGCTTTATCGGGAAGCAGGAGGCTTTTTTCAGACGGCCTACCAGCCGACGTTTACGCCGTATTCGCCCAACAGGTTTTGCAGTTGTTCGAACAGTGCGGCATCGGCGTTTATCTGCCAGCGGCGTTGCAGGTCCAGCTCGCCTTCGGCAGTGTCGTTGCGGTAACGGACGCGCAGGGGGATGCCTTCGCGGCCGCTGCTTCGGTGTTGCGCCAGCAGGTTCAGCAGAGATTCGATGTCATGTTCGGGGCGGCAGGTCAGGGTGAGGTTGCGGGCGAATTTTTCCCGCGCCTGCGGCAGGGTCATGACGCTGTTGGCATTGATGCGCAGCTCGCCGCCGTTGTAGTCGTTGCGGCTGATGCGGCATTCCATAATCAGAACCTGGTCTGTTTTCAGGATGTTTTTGGATTGTTCCAATAATTCACCCGCGACGATTGCTTCTGCCGAACCTTCGGTGTCTTCCAATCGGACGAAGGCCAGTTTGCCGTTTTTGCCCATGATGGTGCGGATGGCGGTGGCGAATCCGGTCACGCGAACGCTGTCCTGCGGTTTGAGTTTCGACAGTTTCTGCGGAGCGAAGCGGCGGATTTCTTCGGCAAAAGGGCCGAAAGGGTGGCCGGAAAAATAAAAGCCGATGACGCTTTTTTCTTCCGCCAGTTTCACCGCGTCGCCCCACGGCGCGGTTTCTACCATTTCTATCGCGCAGATGGCATCTTCCGCAAAGTCAAACAGGCCGCCTTGGTTGGCATTGGCCGCCTGTTGTTCGGCGTTGCCGATGGCGAGGTCGATGTTGGCCAACAGCATGGCGCGGTTGGGATTGATGCCGTCGAACGCGCCGGCCTTAATCAGCGATTCCAGCGTGCGCTTGTTCATGTGTTCTTTGCCCACCCGTTCGCAAAAATCGAACAGGTCGCGGAAGCGGCCGTCCTGCCGTGCTTCAACGATGCTTTGCACCGCGCCTTCGCCTACGCCTTTGACTGCACCCAGCGCGTAGCGGATATGGCGTTCGCCGTCGGGGGTGAAGAGGTGGTCTGATTCGTTGATGTCGGGCGGCAGGAAGGTGATGCCGTTGGCCAGTGCGTCTTCGTAAAACAATTTGAGCTGGTCGGTGTCGGTCAGCTCGCTGGACATGGTCGCTGCCATAAATTCGGCAGGATAATGGGCTTTGAGCCATGCGGTCTGATAGGAAATCAGGGCATAGGCGGCGGCGTGGGATTTGTTGAAACCGTAGCCGGCGAATTTTTCCATGTAGTTGAAGATTTCGTCGGATTTTTCGCGCGAAATGCCTTGTTTTGCCGCGCCTTCGGCGAAGATTTCGCGGTGTTTCACCATTTCTTCGGGCTTTTTCTTACCCATGGCGCGGCGCAGTAAGTCCGCACCGCCGAGCGAGTAGCCGCCGATAATCTGCGCCGCCTGCATCACTTGTTCCTGATACACCATAATTCCGTAAGTCGGCGCGAGGATGCCTTCGAGCAGCGGGTGGATGTATTGGAATTCCTGCCCCTTCATGCGCGCGACGAAGTCGGGAATGTTGTCCATCGGACCGGGGCGGTAGAGCGATACGAAGGCGATGAGTTCTTCAAACTTGGTGGTGTGCGCCGTTTTCAGCATTTTTTTCATGCCGGTCGATTCAAACTGGAATACGGCGGTAGTGTTCGCATCGCGGAAGATTTTGTAGGCGGCTTGGTCATCGAGCGGGATTTTGCCGACATCGACAATATCGCCGGTGGTGTTTTTGATGTTGTTCTGCGCCATTTCGATAATGGTCAGGTTGCGCAGGCCCAAAAAGTCGAACTTCACCAAACCCACGTCTTCCACGTCGCCCTTGTCGTACATGGATACGGGCGAGGCGGATTCGTCCGCCTGATACACGGGGCTGTAATCGGAAATCTTGCCCGGCGCAATCAACACGCCGCCCGCGTGCATACCCAGACCGCGCGTCAAATCTTCCAGCTTTTTCGCCAGCGTAATCAGTTCGTCCGCTTCTTCCGCTTCAATCAATTCCTGAATCTGCGGCTCCGCCTTCATCGCGTCGTCCAGACCCAGAGGTTTGTTGGCTTCCAGCGGAATCAGCTTCGACAGTTTGTCGCACAGGGTAAACGGCAGCTCCAGCACGCGCCCCACGTCGCGGATTACCGCTTTGGACGACATCGTGCCGAAAGTCACAATCTGGCTCACCGCCTGAGCGCCGTATTTATCGCGCACATACTCAATCACGCGGCCGCGGTTGCTTTGGCAAAAGTCCACGTCGAAGTCAGGCATGGAAACGCGTTCAGGGTTTAAGAAACGTTCGAACAGCAGCGCATATTTCAACGGATCAAGGTCGGTAATCTTCAATGAATACGCCACCAGCGAACCCGCACCCGAACCGCGTCCCGGTCCGACCGGACAGCCGTGCGTTTTTGCCCAGTTGATAAAGTCTTGTACGATAAGAAAATAGCCGGGGAATTTCATCTGGATGATGATGTTCAGCTCAAAATCCAGCCGCTCCTGATATTCCGGCATTTTCGCCGCCCGCTCCGCCTCGTTGGGATAAAGCTGAACCATGCGTTCCTGCAAGCCCTCGTTGGACAGTTTCACCAAATAATCATCCAGCGACAGGCCGTCCGGCGTTGGGAATAAAGGCAGGAAGTTTTGACCCAGTGTAATGTTCAGGTTGCAGCGTTTGGCGATTTCCACCGTGTTTTCCAAGGCTTCGGGCAAATCGGCGAAACGCTCCGCCATTGTTTCCGCACCGACAAAATATTGGCTCGGGGAAAATTCGCGCGGTCGTTTGCGGTCGGCCAGCGTCCAGCCTTCGGCAATGCACACCCGCGCCTCGTGCGCGAGGAAGTCTTCCGGCTCGAGGAATTGGGTCGGGTGTGTGGCCACCACGGGCAGGTTCAGCTTCCGCGCCAAGGCCGTGCTGCCTGCCACCGAACGCTCCCACTCCGGTTTTTCGGGCAGGCGTTGCAGTTCGAGGTAGAAAGCGTTTGGAAATAGGGCGGCATATTTTTCCGCCGCCGCTTCGGCCGCCGCTTCGTGGCCGTTCATCAGATTGAGGCCGACTTCGCCGTAATGCGCCCCCGACAGGCAGATCAAGCCTTCGTTGCCGCCTTCGCCCAGCCATGCCTGTTTCAACTGTGGCAGGCGGCCTTCTTCCTGACAGGTGAAGGCGCGGGTAAGCAGTTCGCTCAAGCGCAGATAGCCGTTGTGGTTTTTAACCAGCAAAAGGGCGCGGAAGGGTGTGTCGGGGCGGTCGGGATTTTCGATGCGCACGTCTGCGCCGATGACGGGTTTGATGCCCGCTCCGCGGCAGGCTTTGTAGAATTTCACCAGGCCGAACCCGTTCATCAGGTCGCTGATGCCGAGTGCGGGCAAGCCTTCCGCCAAGGCTTTTTTTATCAAGGCCTTCAGGCGCACCGTGCCGTCGGTGATGGAGTATTCGGAATGCAGGCGCAGCGGGATGTAAACGGGATCGGACATGGCAGGGACTTTGCGGAAAGGTTTCAGACGGCCTCCGGCGGGGCGGTCGGGCGGAACAAATACAGGGCGTATTGTAACAGAGAGGCCGTCTGAACATGCGGAAACACATTTTCAGACGGCCTTTTTGCCCGGCAGCGGCGATTCAGCTTTTCGGGGCGCAAAAGAAAGAATACAGCAGCCGTACGGTGTCGTTTACCCGTGAGTCGGCAATGTAATACTGCCGCTCCCGGTGGTTGGCCTCGCAGGACACCAGCCCGGCTTCGCGCAGCAGTGCCAATTGGCTGGACATCGCCGCCTGCGGCAGTCCGGCCGCTTCGGCCAGCTCGGTTACGTTGTGCGGCCGCTCGTGCAGTTTGCATAACACGGCCAGACGGTTCGGGTTGGCCAGCAGTTTCAGAAAAGCGGCGGCTTCTTCGTAGGGCGGTTGGTCGGCAGAGTCGGTCATATCGGTTTCTCGGCAAATGGGGGAGGGGCGGCATTGTCGGCGATAACGGCTCCGTCGGCAACTTTCAGACGGCCTCCCCTGCCGTTTAACGGTTCCACGGCATGTTGGCCAACAGCCGCGCCATGCCACAGAATCCGGGCAGCCCGGCCGTCAGCAGGCCTGCGCCGACTGCCGCGTTTATCAGGTAAAACCACGGCGACACCAGCCAACCCGCCAGTACGCCGAACAGAATCAGCCCACCGGCAATGGTTTGTACCTGCCGCATGATATCGGGCGCGGCGCGGTCGGCTTCGACGGGCAGCCCGGCGGCTTTCCATGCCTGCAAACCGCCTTCGAGGATATAGCACTCGCGCCCTCGACCGAGCTCCGCCAACACCGCTTCTGCCATTGCCGTGCGTTTGCCGCCCAAACAATAAAAAATCACGCAGGGCGCGGCGTTGTCGGGCAGTTTGCCTCGATGCTGCTCCGGCGGCAGGGACAATGCGCCGCCGATATGCCCGCCCCGATATTCCGCCCGGCTGCGGATGTCCGCCGCCAACGCGCCTTCGCGGATTTTGGCTGCCGCTTCGGCAGGGGCGATTAGCGGGAGTCGTCCGTCCTTAGTCATGGTGGGCCTTCTTTATTTTTTGTCAATTCGGCAGGTATTAATGCCCAATAAGCTGTACAGCACGCAGCTCCCCATCAGCGCGGTGGCCAGCGGCACGATACCCAACCATCCCCACCAGCCGATTTGTCCCGTGGCGGCTGCCGCAATCAATGCCACACCGACAACGATGCGGATAATGCGGTCTAAATTACCCAAATTCCGTTTCATTTTATTGCTCCTTGTCTGAGGATGAGTTACCTAAAAATAAATACATATAATAAAAATCACATATAAGAAATAATATATCCCTAAGCAGGCTTTGTCAAACGGTTTGCGGCGGTTTGGGTTTTGCGGCAATGCTCTGTGCCCGGTTGAACGCCGTAGGAATGCGTCTTCCCAACAGAAGTCCGGTTTTCAGACGGCCTTTGATTTTGCAGCGGACCTGTGGAAGGAGGCGTTTACGGTTTGTCGAGATGGGGATACAGGCCTTTGCGTCCGTCTTGACGAACCCACACCCAGTCCGGTGCGTCAAACCGCATCCCCGTGCCGTGATACAGACATTTTTGCCGGGGGTCGGGATACAGTCCGCCGCCGAGATAACCGATTTTCAGCGGCTGATGGTTGGTGCTGTGTTGTTTCAGCACCGAGGCGGCGGCCTTTGTTTGTTCCTCGGTGGGATGGTCGGGGGAACGCCCTCCCAGCCCGAATAGGTCCAAAAAAGTATTTTTAGGCGGAATGATGCGGACATGGTATATCGTACACCCGTCATTATAAAGTGTGCGGTTGGTTGTGCGGACGGTAAACTGATAGTGGCCTTGTCCGCCCGAAATTCCGACAACTTGGGATTCGACGGCATCGCCGCCCGCATGGGCGGCCAGTGGCAACGATAGAAAAAAGGGAATGATAAGGTGGCGCATAAGGTTGAGGCCGTCTGAAAGCAAGGATTCCGTTGGAAAAACGGGTTTTTGCGAAGTCAAAATAAAATAAACAGAGCTGTAAGGCCGAAACGGTAGGCAGCCCATCCGTACTGCACTATTGATTACAAGAATAGCGCATTTTCAGCGATTGGGGCATCGTCGGCAACTTTCAGACGGCCTGAACGTTTTCCGTTAAAATAGGCCGTCTGAAAAGTTGTCAAACCGAAACATGATTCCGAAAGCCGCCTTATGCATGCAACCGTTTATCTGGAAAACGAAGAATACATCGCCTTGTGCGACCTGTTGAAACTGGCCGGACTGGCCGAAAGCGGCGGACAGGCGAAGGCTGTGATTGCCGAAGGGCTGGTGTTGCGCAATGGTGCAGTCGAAACCCGCAAAACGGCGAAAATACGCGGCGGCGAAGTGATTGAGTTCGACGGCGCGGTGCTGGAGGTGCGCGATGGCTGCGACCCCGACGGCGAATAATGAAGCCGCGCTGCCGCCCGAAGATTGGGAGTGCTGCGGCAGCGAATGCGGCGATGCCTGCACGTTTGAAATCTACCGCCGCGAAAAGGCGGAATACGAGGCTTTGAAACGGCAGGTGCAGGCGGATGCGCCGTCCGAGCCCTAAGCCGCCTTGTCCGCCGGTTCAATCGAACAGGGATTTTAACGCCGCCGAACCGCGCTTTCAGACGGCCTCCATTCCGTATGAGGCCGTCTGAAAGCCTAATTCCAATACGGTTAAAACGAATGCGGCCAATCCGTACAACCCCAAAACTATTCCGAACCCTATCCATGTCCGTATCCGTTTCCACCGCCAAACTCAACCTGATCCTGCTGGCCGCCGCCAATGCCGCCAACCTGCTGCTGCTCTACGCCGCCTCGCACGCGCCGTGGTGGGGGACGGCCGTGGCGGCCGCACTGTTTGCCCTGAGCAACAATACGATGTTCGCGCTGCTGCACGAAAGCGTGCACGGCTCGTTCGCGCCCGACAGGCGGCTGAACGTATGGTGCGGCCGCCTCGCCGCCTTCTGGTTTCCCACCGGCTTTGCCGTGCAGCGCATGTTCCACCTCACCCACCACCGCAACAACCGTTCGCCGTCCGAGCAATTCGATACCCTGCACGACGGCGACGTGTTGTGGCTGAAATACGCCCAGTGGTACGCCATCTTTACCGGCCTTTATTGGCCGTGCGCCGTCATCGGCGTGTTTTTCTATGCCGCCACGCCGCGTTTCGTCCGCCGCCGCTTGGCCGCACTTTTCGGCCGCCGGGGCGGCTTGCAGAGCGGTGCGGAAGACTATATCGGTAGCCTCGACCGCCTGCCGCAACTGTCCGCCCGTTTGGAAATATTCGGCGCGGCGGCGTGGCAGCTTTTCTGGGCCTGGCTGTTCGGCTGGACGTGGGGCGGCTGGCTGGCCTGCTATGCCGCCTTCGGCTTTGCCTGGAGTTCGCTGCAATACACCGACCATGCCTTCTCGCCGTTCGACTGCAAAAACGGCGCGTGGAACCTGCGCGTGCCGCGCTGGCTGCGGGCGGTTTTCCTCAACTACCACCTGCATCTGGCGCACCACCGGCATCCCGAGCTTTCCTGGCGTGAACTGCCCCGCCATGCCGGTGAAGGGCCGCATTTTTTCGCCGTTTGGCTGAGCTGCTGGCGCGGGCCGCGCCGTCCCGAAAATTTTCCGGTATTCAAACAGGAGCGTATCGAATGAACGCCGGTCTGCCGTATCCGCGCCGTTTCTTCTTTGCACTGGCCGCCCTGTTCGCCCTGTTGTTCCTCGCGGGCTACGGCGGCAGCAATTTGATTGCCGCGTATATTCCGTGGCACATCAGCCCTGCCTTGCCGTTTGAGTCCGCCATCCCCTTCCTGCCCGCCTGGAGTGCGGTTTACCTTACCGTGCCGCTGCTGCTGGCGGCTTCCGTCCGTTGGGCCGACTGGCGCGAAACTTGGGCGTTGTTTGCCGTTTTGACCGCCGAATTGGCCGCCGCCTGCCCGTTTTTCATCCTCCTGCCCGTTCAGACGGCCTATCCGCCGCGCCTTGCCGAAGGTTTTTGGCAGCCGTGGTTCGCATTGGCGGATCATTTGAGTATGGCGCACAACCACCTGCCCTCGCTGCACGCCGCCTTCGCTTGCACCGCGGCCCTCGCCGCATGGAGGCATTCGGCGGCACGCTTCGCCCTGATTGCACCGTGGGCGGCAGCCGTCGTTGCATCCACCCTCCTGATACACGAACACCACCTGTCCGACCTCGTGTGCGGCGCACTGTTGGCCGCCGCCGTCTGGCACACCGTCGGCCCGTGGGCGCGGCGGCCGGACATACTGCGGCGCGTATCCGCCGAATGGCAGATGCTGCTCGAACAAGCCGCCTTCGCCCGCCGCCACCGCCGCTACGCCCTCATCAGCCTGATTCTGGCCGCGTACAGGCTGCGGCATCCCGCGCGCGGCGGCCTGCTGGTGTCGGGCTACTGCTTTTTGCAGGCCTTCGACGATTTGATGGACGGCGACCGGCAGACGGTGCGCACAGCCGATGAAGAAGCCCGCCGCCTGATACGGGAATGGCGGCACGGCCGTTTCGACGAAAACGACCCGTACAGCCGGCTGGCCGCCGACTTCAGAGGCCGTCTGAAAACGAGCGAAGCGAGTTTCTGCGAAGCTAAAACGAGCGAAACGGGTTTCTGCGAAGCTAAAACAGATATAGAGGGTTTGGGCGAAGCCAAAGCGAACGCCAAGCATCCCGGTAAAACGGAAACCGTCCTGCCCGCCGCTGCCGCCCGTTTCGCCCTCACCCGCACCCTCGGGCTGCTGCACACCATGCACCTCGACCGCCTGCGTGCCGAACGGGCGCAACTGTGGACTGAAGCCGAAATCGCCGCCCAACACCGCCGCACCTTCACCCGCTCCCTCGACCTGCTTTTGGCCGCCTTGGGTTCATCCGTGCGCGGCCGCGACCTGCCCGAACTGGTCGATGCCTTGGGCTGGTGTTCCACCATGCGCGACCTGCCCGAAGACCTGCGCGCGGGCATCGTCAATATTCCGTCCGAACTCTGGCGGCAGGCAGGATGGCCGTCTGAAAAACGGCACGACCCCGCCGCCCTGAGTGCCGATGCGGCCTTCCGCGATTGGATGCGGCAGGAAAGAAACCGCGCCCTGCAACTGCTCGACCAAGCCGACCGCCGCACCGCCGCCCTGAACGACGAAACCGCACGCCGCATCTCAAACCTATTCGCCCGTTCCGTGCGCCGTTTCGCCGAACAACGCCTGCCCGCCCGCTACCCGTGGCTAAACGGGCCGACGGATTAGGCCGTCTGAAAAGCCGCTTCGGCGGCACAAAGTTTATGCAAACCAACGGCGGTATGGCAGGTTTTATCGTGAATTAAAATAAAAAATACCCGACATCGCCATGCCCGCACAGGCGGGAATCCAGGGTTTGCGTTTTCAGGAATGAATAGGAAAGGGCGGTTATCCGACGGTTCGGGTTTCCGCCTGCGCGGGCACGACGATATGGGCGTTCTTAATTTGAATTTACTGTATTTGAAGCCATAATCGGACAAACCGCCCGCCACACATTAAAGGAGAATCCCGCATGACCAACGACCGCTGGCAAATCCACCGCCACCTTGCCGAGCAGGCCGACCAACGGCTGCAAATCGTCAAAACCGTCCCCCGCCGCATCCTCCTGGCCGGTGCTGACGGCGATAACAGCCGCCGCCTGCTGGCCGCCCGCTATCCCAAAGCGGCCTTTGCCGAATACGACCCCCGCCCCGAATGCCTGCGCGACGCGGCCGACAAACGCGGCGGCGGCCTGCTGTCCAAACTGGCGGGGAAAACCGTCCCCCAATACTGCCAAGCCCTATCCGCCCCCCTGCCCGAAGCCTCGGCCGACATGCTGTGGAGCAACCTCGGCCTCGCCACCGAACACAATCCCGTGGCCGTTTTCGCAAGCTGGGCGCGCGCACTGCAAACCGACGGCCTGCTCTTCTTCACCCACTTCGGCCGCGACACCCTGCTCGAACTGACCGACACCCTGGAGCAACAAGGCATCGCCGCCCGCCGGCCCGCCCTCATCGACATGCACGACCTGGGCGACATGCTGGCCGACAGCGGCTTCTACGACCCCGTAACCGACACCGCCCGCCTGAAACTGGAATACCGCACCGCCGACACCTTCCTGCAAGACATGGACACCCTCGGCCTCTGGCACGCGTTGGACTTCGACGACCCGGCCGCCGCCCGCACCGCCATTGCCGGACTGTGGCAGCGGCAAACCCCGCCCGAGCTGACACTCGAAACCGTCTTCGGCCACGCCGTCAAGAAAAAAATCCTGCCTGCGGGCGAAAACGAAGTACACTTCTTCCCGAGAAAAACCTGAACAGACGCTTTTTCAGACGGCCGCCAACCGACAGAGGCCGTCTGAAACACCCGCGCAGCCCGTTCCATCAAGCAACAACCCACCCGAAGGAAAAAACATGCAGAAATACACCCGCTGTACCGCCCTGACCGCCCTGTGCGCCCTCCTGCTCACCGCCTGCCCGAGCAGCACCCAACCCGGCGGCGGCCAACCCACGGTTACCCGCCAAAAACCGCAGGCCGTCGTCGCCATCGCACTGGGCGGCGGCGCATCCAAAGGCTTCGCCCACATCGGCATCCTCAAAGTCCTCAAACAACACAACATCCCCGTCAAAGTCGTTACCGGCACCAGCGCGGGCGCGATAGTCGGCAGCATGTACGCCAGCGGCATGTCGCCCGACCGCATGGAACTCGAAGCCGAAATCCTCGGCAAAACCGACCTCGTCGACCTCACCCTTTCCACCAGCGGCTTCATCAAAGGCGAAAAACTGCAAAACTACATCAACCACAAAGTCGGCAACCGCCCCATCCAGCAATTCCCGATTAAATTCGCCGCCGTCGCCACCGACTTCTCCACCGGCAAAGCCGTCGCCTTCAACAGGGGCAACGCCGGACAAGCCGTCCGCGCCTCCGCCGCCATCCCCAACGTCTTCCAGCCCGTCGTCATCGCCGGCCGCCGCTATGTGGACGGCGGCCTGACCCAGCCCGTGCCCGTTACCGCCGCGCGCGGCCAAGGTGCGAACTTCGTCATCGCCGTGGACATTTCCGCCAAACCGATTGCCGCGCCGAGCAAAGACTTCCTCTCCTACCTCGACCAAACCCTCAACATCATGAGCACCTCCGCCCTCAACGGCGAACTGTCCAAAGCCGACGTCGTCATCAAACCGCAGGTTCAATCGCTGGGCGCGGTAGGCGGATTTGACCAAAAAGCGCAGGCGATCAAAATCGGCGAACAAGCCGCCCTCGCCGCCCTGCCGGAAATCAAACGCAAACTCGCCGCCTACCGTTATTAAGCGCAAAAAGGCCGTCTGAAAGCGCAGCTTCCGCTAAGAAGTTGATTTCAGACGGCCTCTTACCAGGCATAAGCTAATGGCGGATTGTGGATTTTTAATTTACTGGAAACCGATAATAAAACGATGAAACACTTGCTCATAGACTTTGAAAACGTCCAACCGCAAAACTTGGACAAACTGCCGACCGAAGGCACCCATATTTGGCTGTTTATAGGCTTACAGCACAAAATGCTGCCCGTCAGTTTGGTGAAATCCCTGTTGCGTTTCGGCGAGCGCGCCCATCTTGTCCAATTGCAAAAAACGGGTAAAAACGCATTGGATTTTTACCTGTCCTATTATCTCGGACAAATTACCGCCACCGACCCCGAAGCCCAAATCGGCATACTTTCGCGCGACGGCGGATATGATGTCCTGGTCGAACATATTTTGGAAAACCAACAAGCCCAAGGGATTGTGCGCCTGGCCAATATAGACGAAGTGCAACATCAGAAAATCACGGCCGCACCGCCGCCGGCATTGTTGGAAAACAGTCCGCAGCCTGAAACCGAACCCAAACCACAACAATCGTTGGCACCTTATTTCCAGGCAGCCTTGGCCGCGCTGCGCCGTCCCGACGCCTTCCGCCCCAGCCGCCTGCATAATTTGCAGAAATACCTGCACAAGTATGTTTTATGTGATTTGTTTGCCGACAAGGCTGATGAAGAGTGTGAAAGAACAGCCAATGCGGTTATTCACAAACTCAAAGTGCAAAATTTCATCAGCATCGATGAGCAGGAAGCTGTGTCTTACCACATCAGCGACAACGATTTGCTGCAAAAAATCCAACGCCATATTTTGAGCCAACGCCCCCAAACCTACGCCGACTTTCAAGCCGCCGTACAAAGCCGCGCGGATGCGCTCTGCCTGACGGTCAGCCCCAATGACATTCAGGCCTTCGCCCGGCATTTGCACGAACAAAACCTGATCCGCCAAGAAAACGGGAAAATCGAATATGCGCCGTTTGCCGAACCTAAACCGCAGCCCGTGCCCAAGCAGGCCGCCAAAACCGGTTGGCAGCCTGATGAGGCCAAGTGGAAAAAGGTCATCGCCGCACTGTCCGTTGCCAAAGCGAAACGTCCCGGTAAAATCAGCGCGCTGCGTAACACAATCAAAGCCCATGCCAAATGCGGCGAACAGGAAACCGACAAAATGCTGCAACATCTGCAAGACGTTAAAATACTGCGCATTGACGGTGCAAAAATCGCCTATCTCAAATAAACGGCCATCAATCCAAGCATCGGAATGCTGATGAATGGGACGGGGAGGCCGTCTGAAAACCGACTTTCAGGGTTTCAGACGGCCTCCCTTCATTCGCCGCTAAAAAAGCGCGATAAGGCCGCCGTATCCGCCGTTTGGGGCATTAAGTACCTTTTCTGCCTGATAAAAAGCATCTAATCCGAAAAAATATTTAAAACGAAGCATAATGTATGACTGAGGCCGTCTGAAAGTGCGGCTTCAAAGAAGCTGAAAACGGACTTCGGCACAGCTAAAACATCTCGGTTTGCGTTAGAATGCGCTTTTTTTTGTAAAGGCCGTCTGAAAAGGCGGGGATACTATGTCCGGACAACATACACACGCTTCGACTTGGCAGAGCAAACTCAACGCGCTGGGGCCGGGAATCATGATGGCTTCGGCGGCGGTCGGCGGTTCGCACCTGATTGCCTCCACGCAGGCGGGCGCGCTTTACGGCTGGCAGCTCGCGCTGATTATTATTTTGACCAACCTGTTCAAATACCCGTTTTTCCGTTTCAGCGCGCATTACACGCTGGACATGGGCAAAAGCCTGATTGAGGGCTATGCCGAAAAAAGCCGCGTTTATTTGTGGGTATTCCTCATTTTGTGCGTGGCATCGGCCACAATTAATGCAGGCGCGGTGGCCGTCGTAACCGCCGCCATCGTGAAGATGGCGATTCCCTCGCTGACCTTGAACGTCGGTGCAATCGCCGCGCTGATTATGGCTTCCTGCCTGATTATCCTGGCGAGCGGCCGCTACAAAGCCTTGGACAACGTTTCCAAAATCATCATCGTCAGCCTGACGATTGCCACGGTCGCCGCGGCTGCTATCGCCATGTCGCGCGGCATGCAGATGAAGCCCGACTTCATCGAGCCTACCCCGTGGACATTCACCGCTTTGGGCTTCCTCATCGCACTGATGGGCTGGATGCCCGCGCCGATTGAGATTTCGGCCATCAATTCGCTGTGGGTTACGGAAAAACAGCGGCTCAATCCTTCGAGCTACCGCGACGGCATTTTCGACTTCAACGTCGGCTACATCACCAGCGCGGTGCTGGCCGTCGTTTTCCTTGCCTTGGGCGCGTATGTGCAGTACGGCAACGGCGAGGCGGTCAAAATGAAGGGCGGCGAATACGTCGGACAGCTGATCAATATGTACGCCGTTACCATCGGCGACTGGTCGCGGCCGATGGTGGCGTTTATCGCCTTCGCCTGCATGTACGGCACGACGATTACCGTAGTGGACGGTTACGCGCGCGCGATTGCCGAGCCGGTGCGCCTGCTGCGCGGTAAAGACAAAACGGGCAACCTCGAATTGTTTGCCTGGAACGTTTGGGTCGCAGGTACGGGCTTGGCGGTGATTTTCTGGTTCAACAGCGCGATGGCCGAACTGCTCAAATTCGCCATGATTACCGCCTTCGTTGCCGCCCCCGTGTTCGCCTGGCTGAACTACCGCCTCGTCAAAGACGACAAACGCCACAAGCTGACGGCGGGCATGAACGTCCTCGCCATCCTCGGCCTGGTTTACCTGATCGGATTTACCGTATTGTTCCTGTTCGACTTGGGCGGCGCATTCGAAAATTTCAAATAGGCAGTTGAAAGAGAGGCCGTCTGAAAACATCGTTTCAGACGGCCTCAAACCTATCCCGGCCGTTTTCCATTACAATCCGCCCCATGCAAAAACTAATCTTCCTCCTCTGCCGCATCCTTGCCGCCCTACCGCTGAAAAGCCTGCACGCCATGGCCGGTTTCTGGGGCGGCCTCGCCTTTTACCTGTTGCACAAAGACCGCGCCCGCATCCACGAAAACCTGCAAATTGCCGGGCTGCCTGCGGACGATGCCGCCGTTAAGAAAGTATTGCGCGAAACCGCCAAAGGCGCGTTGGAACTGCCCGTAGCCTTTTTCAGACGGCCTGAAGACATCGAAACCCTGTTTCGCGAAGTGCACGGCTGGCAGCATATCCAAGCCGCGTTGGATGCGGGCGAAGGCCTGCTGCTGATTACCCCGCACCTCGGCAGCTACGACCTGGCCGGACGCTACATCAGCCAGCAGCTTCCCTTCCCGCTGACCGCCATGTACAAACCGCCGAAAATCAAAGCCTTCGATGCCGTCATGCAGGCCGGGCGCGTGCGCGGCAAAGGCCGCACCGCCCCCACCAGCATCCAAGGCGTGAAACAAGTCATCAAAGCCCTGCGTGCGGGCGAGGCCACCATCGTGCTGCCTGACCACGTTCCCGCACCGGAAGAAGGCGGCGACGGCGTATGGGCGGACTTTTTCGGCCGACCCGCCTACACCATGACTTTGGCCGGCAAGCTGGCGCAAGTCAAAGGCGTGCGCGCACTGTTTTTCTGCGGCGAACGCCTGCCCGGCGGCAAAGGCTTCGTCTTGCACGTCGAACCGTTGCAAGGCAGCTTGAACGGCGACAAAAAACACGATGCGGAAATCATCAACCGCAATGTTGAATACTGGATACGCCGCTTCCCCGACCAATACCTGTTTGCCTACAACCGCTACAAACACCCCGCCGGCGCGGAAGAGCGGCCGTCTGAACAGGCCGTCTGAAAGCCCATCTTCCGCAAGAATGCCGCGATTCTGCGAAATTTACGGCGTTAAAACGGGCTTTCAGACGGCCTTCGCAGCGGGAAAACGGAAATAACAGAAGCGGATGCGGTTACCGTTGCCACCCATCCTGCCGATACCGTCCTGATAAGGAAACCATCATGAAACACCAGCAAATTTTAGACAAATTGGCCGTCCGCTTCCTCGTACAGGCCTTGGACGAAAGTTTTGCCCGCACCATGACTTGGGGCATCACAGCGAAAGAGTTTTCGCTTGATCTGCAAAACCAGATATGGCAAAAAATCCTCAGTCGGTGGAATTGCGTGTTACAGGAAAAAGATACAAAAGAAGTCAGCGCGGCATATAAACAGAAAACCATCCTCGCCATGGCCGTTATCGCCCATAAATACGGCTTGAATATCGACTCCATCCTTCCTCAAGCCTTGGCCGCGATAGATGCTTTAAATGCCGCAGTCGAGCTTTCCGACGATTTCGAACGCTGGTCGCCGCAAATCAAAGCGTTTTTGCAAACGCCGCCGCAGCCGCTCAAACGCCGTCCGGCCATGCCTGACAATATTACTTTTTTCCGCCTGCAAGACGTCGTCTCCATTCAGTCTCGGAAACGGTTTTACGCTGCCTATGTCCACCGCGACACCGGCATCAACGAATGCCCCGTCATAGAGTTTTACGACGGCGTGTTCGACCATGTGCCGAGCCTGGAAGAAATACAGAAACTGCCTGCCCGCGGTGCACATTATCAAGACGGCAGAGTTCGGATTTCTCGCTATGCTGTGGCGCAAATGAAATACCTGCCCGACCCTGCAAATCAGGTCAAACTGATTGCGGCGGCCGTTGCCCAACCACCCTCGGGCAAGCATCTGGAAGCATCGGTAGGTTTATATGAGCTGACGGATATTTTTACTTTGCAAAAAGCCCTGGAATATTTGTTTCGGACAACCTGAACCCGAATCGGGTTTTGAGTTGGACAAACCGTCCGGGCTAAGACTCAAAAGGCCGTCTGAAAACCTGATTTTAAGTTTTCAGACGGCCTTTTGATCGTGAAACCGTAAGAGGTAGGGATTCATCCATTACTATTCCTGTCCAGATGCAAAAATTGGGCTACGCAAACCTTCATGCCGTATATCCGACAAACGAAGACAAAATTGCCATTGCAATTTACAGA
Organism: Neisseria elongata subsp. elongata; assembly: GCF_900113545.1. GTDB lineage: Bacteria > Pseudomonadota > Gammaproteobacteria > Burkholderiales > Neisseriaceae > Neisseria > Neisseria elongata. The sequence continues at coordinate 18,564 of NZ_FOPS01000017.1, forward strand.
GGTCGCCTGAAACCCAGTTTCAGGATTTCAAAACGACCTCTTTCATCATCAAGAACGGCAAAAGCCATCTGTTTTTAAAACGTATAGCCTGTTTCCAATTCGTCGTCGCCGACCAAATCCACCAACAGCGCATACAGCGGCGCGAGGTCGGTATAGCGGCGCGAGGCGCGGCGCAGGTAGTTGAGGAAGCGCGGGATTTCGGGGCGGTATTTGTCTTTGCCGTCGCGGTGGTAGAGGCGGGCGAAGATGCCGGCGACTTTCAGATGGCGTTGTACGCCCATCCATTCGAAACAGCGGTAGACCTCGTCGAATTCGGCCGGAACGGGCAATCCTGCGGCGCGGGCTTTTTCCCAGTAGCGGATGACCAAGTCCAGCACGAATTCTTCTTCCCATTCGATGAAGGCGTCGCGCAGCAGCGATACCAAGTCGTAGGAAATCGGGCCGTATAAGGCATCTTGGAAATCAAGCACACCCGGCCGGCCGGCAGACAGCATCAGGTTGCGGACGATGTAGTCGCGGTGGACGAACACTTGCGGCTGCGCCAAGAGCGGCGGCAGCAATACATCGACAACCTGCTGCCATAGCTGTTTTTGCTTGAAGTTGAACGGTTTGCCCAATTCTTTGGCGGCAAACCAGTCGGGGAACAGGTTGATTTCGCGCAGCATGACTTCGCGGTCGTAAGGCGGCAGCACATCGGGGCGGCTTGCCTTTTGCAAAACGATCAGTTCGTCTATCGCCTCCAACAGCAGGGCTTTATGTGCCGCCCCGCTGCCGTCGTGCTGCATGGCGGCGAGGTAAGTGGTGCTGCCCAAATCGCTCAGCGCGGCAAATCCCAGTGTTTCGTCGGCGTGATAAACCTGCGGCACATTCAGCATGGAAAACAGCTTTTGCACTTTCAAATAGGGCGCGATGCTCATTTTGTCGGGCGGAGCGTCCATGCAGATGACGGTTTGGCCGTCTGAAAAAGTAGCGCGGAAATAACGGCGGAAGTCGGCATCGGCGGCGGCAAAGGCCAGCTCGAAGGGACGGTCGGGATACAGGCTGTGCAGCCAGTTTTGCAGTTCGGATTGTCGTTGCATAGCGGTTTTACGGGGAAACGGTTAAAATGGCCGCTATTTTAACGGGCAAAATCGGTTTAAGGTGATACTTTGGCACGTTTATTTTTAGTCAAACCGCTGGCCTTGTCGGTCGGCATGGCGATTGCGGCGGGCGCGGCGGCGGAAACGCTGCCGTTGGGCAGTACCTGTCCGGCGTGCGCCGACGGCAAGGTTCAGACGGCCTCCGAGCCGGAAACGCCTTTGCAGCGCAGCGGCGAACCCGGGCTGCCCGTCGATTACACCCGCATCACCGCCGATGCGCTGCGCGGGCAGACCAATGTCGGCGTGGAGGCCAAAGGCGGCGTCATCATTGAGCGCAACCATCAAACCGTCAATGCGGAACATGTGTCGTACAACCAGAAAACCGATACGGTAAAGGCCGACCAAGGCTTTATTCTGGACGACGGCGAATCGCAGGTGCGCGGTTCGACGTTGGATTACAACCTGTCCGGCGGCAGCGGCCGCGCGACCGAGGTGCGGCTTGAAACCGAACGCGAAGGCCGCCGTCTGCAGGCCGTGGGCAAAGAAGCACGGTTGCAGGATAAAAACCGCTACACGCTGACCGAAGCCCAGTTCAACACTTGTCAAAAAGCCGATGCCTCTTGGTACGTCAGTGCCGACAGCATCGATGCCGACTATGCGAAAGGTGTCGGCGTGGCCAAACATGCCAAGCTGGTCTTCCACGGCGTGCCCGTGCTGTATGCCCCTTGGATGGATTTTCCGCTCAACGGCAACCGCAAGAGCGGCCTTTTGGTGCCGACCCTGAAAGTCGGCTCCAACGGCACGGAAGTCGATGTCCCTTACTATTTCAACCTTGCGCCGAATTACGATGCCACGGTCAGTACGGGCATCATCAGCTCGCGCGGCATCCGTCTGGGCGGCGAATTCCGTTATCTCCAGCCGGATTATCAAGGTACGGTAAACGGGGTTTGGATGCCGTCCGACAAACGCAGCAAACACAACAACCGCTATCAGGCCGCATGGAAACACAACCACCGTTTCGGTGCGGGCTTCAGCGGCGGGGTGGATTTCAACCAGGTTTCCGACAACGACTACTACCGTGATTTCTACAACCGTACCGACGTTGCCCGCAACGTCAACCTCAACCGTGAAGCGTGGTTGGATTACCAAACCGACGTGCTCGGGGAAACCCTGACCGGAAAATTGACGGTTAAAAAATACCAAACCCTGGCCAATGCCGACGGCTACAAGGACGAACCTTACGCCATCATGCCGCGCCTGAGCGGCCGCTGGCAGAAAAACTTTGCCGGCAACCTGTTCTCCGTCTACGGCCAATACACCCGCTTTGCACACGACAGCAAACAAGCGGGCGGCAGGCTGGTGCTTTATCCTTCCTTCAGCCGCCACCTGCACAACGACTGGGGCTACATCCGCCCGAAAGTCGGCCTGCACTACACCCATTACAGCCTTGACGGCTTCAATGGGAAAAGCAGCCGCAGCGCAGGCCGCGCCCTGCCCATCGTCAATGTCGACACCGGCCTCACACTGGAGCGCGAAACCGGCCTGTTCGGCCGCGAACATGTCCAAACCTTGGAACCGCGCCTCTTTTACAACTACATCCCGACCAAGTCGCAAAACGACCTGCCTAATTTCGATACTTCCGAAAACAGCTTCAACTACGAACAGCTTTTCCGTGAAAACCTCTATTCCGGCCACGACCGCATCAACGCGGCCAACAGCCTCAGCGTCGCCCTGCAAACCCGCTATCTCGACAAAGCCACGGGCGCGGAACGCCTGCGCGCCGGTATCGGGCAGAAATTCTATTTCAAAAACGACAGCGTGCTGATAGACGGCAACATATCCCAAAGCAGCCGCAACCGTTCCGACTGGGTGGCTTTTGCCGACGGCGAAATCAGCCGCAGCGTCAGCGGTTACACGTCCGTCCATTTCAACGAAAACCGGTCGCGTTTCGACAGTGCCTCCGCAGGCATACGCTATCGCCCGCAAGACGGCAAGGTATTGAGCGCGCGCTATAAATACGGCCGGGATGAACCGATTTACCTGCAAAGCGACGGCACATACTTCCGCGACAAACTCAGTCAGATCGATTTGGCTGCACAATGGCCGATTAAGCAAAACCTTTACGGCGTCGCGCGTTTCAACTATGCCCTAAACGTGCGCCGGCCGCTGGACATCCTCGCCGGGCTCGAATACAAAAGCAGCTGCGGCTGCTGGAGCGCGACCGCCGTCGCACAGCGTTATGTAACCGGCTGGAATATCGAACGAAACAAACCCGATTACAAAAATGCCGCATTCCTGACCCTGCAATTGAAAAACCTGAGTAACATCGGCAGCAAGACCGAAGACACACTCCGTCCGGCCATCCCGGGCTATATCAAAACCAACGAGGTAGTGAAATGAAACCCCAAAAAATCCTAACCGCCGCCCTTTTGGCCTGCTTTTTTCAGACGGCCTCCGCCGCCGACATTAAAACCGTAGACGGCGTTGCCGCCGTGGCAGGCGACAGCGTGATTACCATGCGCCAATTCGAACAGGCCGTTGCCCAGGCGCGCCGCCTGCCTGCCGCCCAGAGGCCGCCTGAAAACGAGTTGCGCCAACAGGTTTTGGCCCGGCTGATTAACCAATCCCTCATCGTTCAGGCCGGAAAACGGCGCGGACTGGCCGCCACCCAGGCCGAAGTGGACGAGGCCGTCGCCCATGCCGCCGCCGAACAGAAAATCAGCGTAGACCAACTCTATGCCCGCGCCGCAAAAGACGGCCTGAGCAAAGCCGCCCTGCGCCGTCAAACCGCCGACGCGCTGGTGGCGCAAAAAGTACAGCAACAGGCCATTTTGCAGAACGCGCGCGTCAGCGAGGCGGAAGTCGATGCCGCATTGGCACGGGCGCAGCAGCAGGGTGTCGCCATTCCCGAAGGCGAGGCTCCGCGCCAATACCGTGCCCAGCATATTTTGATTAAGGCGGAAAAAGAAAACGCCGTAGCCGCTGCCGAAACCGTTATCAACAAAATCCGCGCGCAGGCGGAAAAAGGCCGTGATTTCGGCGAGCTGGCGCGACAGTATTCGCAAGACGGCAGCGCGGCGCAGGGCGGGGATTTGGGCTGGTTCGGCGACGGTATGATGGTGCCCGAATTTGAAAGCGCGGTGCAGAAACTGAAAAAAGGCCAAGTCAGCCGTCCCGTCCGCACCCAGTTCGGCTGGCACCTCATCAAACTCAACGATGTCCGCGAAGTCGGCACGCCTGAGGAACGCCGCCGCAACACCATCCGCCAATACATCATGCAGCAGAAGGCCGAACAGGCCGCAGGGCAGTTGCTGCAACAACTGCATGAAAGCACTTATGTCGATGTGCGGATAAAATAACCGGTTTACAGGCAAACAGGTCGGAGGCCGTCTGAAAATGTTTTTTCAGACGGCCTCCGAGTATTTGGGTTGCCCGGCAAGCCACCCTGTCAAAACATTCATTTTAGGCGTATCATTTCCAAGTTTGACGAAAGGTTGAAAAATATGGCGAAAAAATTTCCCATTTACCCCAAGCATCCCGAGCGGATTTGCTGGGGCTGCGACAAATACTGTTCGGCCGAAGACCTGCAATGCGGCAACGGCTGCGAACGCATCCAACACCCGTGCGAATTGGACGGGCCGGAATGGTACAAATCGGGCGATTGGAGCAATTTGTTGAGCGAGCAGCAGCAACGTGAGCTGGGCTTGCTGCCCGAGCCGCAGCAACCCAAAGCGGCAAAACCGCACATCAAGCTGCCGGTCAAACAAAAACTGTGCTGAGTGCAGCGGATTGACTTTAAACCGGTACGCGCCACATCACCGCACCTTGGTTTGTGGTGATGGTCCTGATTTAAAATGAATCTGCTCTATTATGTTAAAGGCCGTCTGAAAAACACTGTGTCGCCACAGGTTTTCAGACGGCCTCATTTCTTATTGTCGGAATTTCTCCACTATTTGCCGGTCGAAGGTCAATCCTCCAGCGTTTGCAGCAAATCCAGCATGTTTTCCACTTCTTCCGCTTCGGTTGCGGCGAATCCTTCGGAGTGGCGGAACTCTTCCAGAATCGAACGGCCTTCGGATGAAAGGTTTAAATTGATGAATGCCGCTTTCACTTCTTCTGCCCGCGCCGCAGAATTCGGATGGAGCAGCATAACGTGGTGCATATCGTCAATTTGGCTGCGGATGATGGGGCGGAAGAGCTGTTTGCCGAAATCAGACAGATTGTCATATGTTTCCGCCATCAGAAAACCGATTTCGGCACGTTTGTGGAAGACGGCGGATAAAACCGCTTCTTCCGAATTTTCCGCAAAGGTTAGGGTGTTGTGTTCGTTGAGGTCGAAACCTTCCATCAATCTCATGCCGATCAGATACATATCTTTATCGGAAAAAGAGATTTTGCAGCCGGACTTGATGTCGCGGAGGCTTTTGTATGGAGAATGCGAACGGCAGACGGCAACCATCTCATCCGAACCGCAGGCAGGTTTCAATAAGGGTATCCAGCCCTGCTCGCGAATCAGCTTTGAGGCGGAAAACGGATTGACGTATGCCATCCCGTCCTGTTGTCCGGCCAAAGTATCGGCCAGTTCGTCCGAATTTCCGGGCATATTGAGGTGGATGGTACAGTTCATTTCACGGCGGACGAAGTCCCCGAGCAGATACCAAGTACCGAAATGCGAAGGCAGATAGTCGGGGGCGATGGTAAATTGCAACATAGCTAATCTCTTTCCTGTGCGCAAAGCTGCTGATAATAATCGCTGATTTCCGCAACCATAGCGGCTGAAGCCCTGCGTCTGACCGAAGTGTAGCCCTCGATTTTGCCGTTGCGGATATTGGGGATTACTGTGGCGTAAACCCAATAATAGCGGCCGTCTTTACGAAGATTTTTTACATAACCGTGCCATTTTTCCCCTTTGGAAACGGTATGCCACAAATCTGCAAATGCCGCTTTAGGCATATCGGGATGGCGGAGGATGCTGTGCGGCTGGCCGATCAACTCCTCGCGGCTCCATGCGCTCATGGTCACGAAAGCCTCGTTGGCATGAGTGATGATGCCGTTCAAATCGGTGCGCGAAGTAATCAATTTGCCGTCGGGAAATTCGACTTCCTCATCCAAAATATAGGATTGGTCATTGGCGGTATGCCTGTTGCTGCGGGAAAAGGCCTGGGACGGATTGCCGATAAAAATGTGCGGATTCATGCTGCCGACTCCATATAGCCCAAGTGCCGGCGGATTTCTTCTACCGTACGGCGCAGTTGAACCAGCACCAAGCCCATGCGCGAACCTGCTTTGGTCGTGCTGACCAGTGCCAAATCATCGCTAATCTGCATCAGCAGCACTTCACCCTGCTGGCCTTGCAAAGTCATTTGATTGAAATTGCCGCAAGAGAGCAGGCGGGCGGTTTGGCCGCACAGGGACAACAATGCCGCAGAAAGCGAGCCGACGCGGTTTGAATCGATGTTCCGTTCCAATACGCTGACAATCGGCAGGCCGTCAATCGAAACGATGGCTGAGGAAGTCAGTGCGCCTGATTCGGCATGAAGGTTGTTCAAAGCATCATTTAATACTTCTTTTAACATTACAGTCTCCTCTGAATAGACGGTTTGGGGTGGAATCAAGCCTTAATAAAGCATCATAATAAATAATCTATTCAATACAATTAAATAGAACCATTTAAATGAGTGTTTACCAAGATATATTTCGTATTTTAATGATTACTATATCATCACTTTTTTGATTTGTATCAAAATCAGAATGAGAAATGTAAAAAAGTCTATACACCAATAGTAATAGTGCGGCCTTAAAAAATGACAAAAGGAAAAAATGACATTTTGATTATTTAATAATCATTTGATTATTAAAATTAAAATAACGTTATGAAGCATGTGATGAATAAAAAGACAAAATAAATAAAAATACGCAATATTGTACTATTTTTACAACATATGACTGCTTTTGGTTTTTATAATGCGCCGTTGAATAGAAAAATCAGACAAAAGGGAATTTATGTGATTGAAAATTTATGTCAAGCCGTCTGAAAAATACGGCATGGCAGAAAAGCAAATTTTTGATATGCCGATATTGGGCGGGCATCAATACCGGCTATTTCCGATAGAGATGTGAGGTTGAAATGGCAACAGGCGGCATTGTGATGCCGCCTGTTCGTTGGATGGGTACAGAGCCGATGCCCGCCCTTCGGCTGATGAAGTGCAGAGTGCGGGTTGCTTGCTATGCCGCGCGATGCCCTGCTGAACGTTGTCCTGCCTTACGGCGGATTAACCTTTATTGCCATGGCATTTGGCTTGAACCTCATTCATCACTGCCTAGGATTTTTCAGACGGCCGCTTTCAGATGCCGGCGCATTCCTGCCACATGATTTCCTGCGAACTGCATACTTTCCCGTTTTCTCCTGGTTCTGCGCGGATATAGCTGCCGTCGGGTTGCATCAGCCAGGCTTGGCAGTTGTCGTTTAAGGCCAGGGTCAGGCCTTCGCGGATAACTCGGGCTTTCAGTTTCGGATGTTCTACGGGCGTACAGGTTTCTATGCGGTGGAAGAAGTTGCGCCCCATCCAGTCGGCACTCGATATATAGGTGTTTTCCGCGCCGTCGTTGTAGAAATAGTAAACGCGAGAATGTTCGAGCTGGCGGCCGATAATCGAGCGGACGCGGATGTTTTCCGACAGGCCTTCCACTTGCGGCCGCAGGGCGCACATGCCGCGTACGATCAAATCAATCTGTACGCCGGCCGCACTGGCGGCGTAAAGTTCTTCGATGATGTTCGGTTCGATCAGCGAATTGAGTTTGGCGACGATGCGGGCCTTCCTGCCGGCTTTGGCGTGTTCGGCTTCGCGGCGGATGCCTGCAACCAGCATTTTGTGCAGGGTGAACGGGCTTTGGTAGAGTTTGTTCAGGCGGCTGGGCTGGCCCAGGCCGGTGATTTCCATAAACAGGGTGTTCACGTCGGCGGTAATTTGTTCGTCGGCGGTGAGGAGGCCGAAATCGGTATAGATGCGCGAAGTGCCTTGGTGGTAGTTGCCGGTACCGAGGTGCGCATAGCGTTTCAGACGGCCTTCTTCGCGGCGGATAACCAAAGCCATTTTGGCATGGACTTTGTAGCCGAATACGCCGTATACGACATGCGCGCCCGCGTCTTCCAGGCGTTGCGCCCAATTGACGTTGTTGGCTTCGTCGAAACGCGCCATCAATTCCACAACCACCGTTACCTGCTTGCCCGCCAATGCGGCGTTCATCAGTGCCTTGGCCAGTTCGGAATCGGTACCTGTGCGGTAGATGGTCATTTTGATGGCGACGACGGCGGGGTCGGCCGCGGCTTCGCGGATAAAGCGGACGACGGGTTCAAATGATTGGTAAGGGTGGTGCAGCAAAATATCTTCCCGGGCTACGGCTTCGAGTACGCTTTCGTCTTTTTTCAGCATTTTCGACAGGCTGCCGCTGCGCGGGGCGTATTTGAGGTCGGGGCGTTCCACCATGTCGGGCACGGACATCAGGCGCACAAGGTTTACCGGTCCTTTGACTTGGTAAAGGTCTGCGGGTTTGAGTTTGAAATGGCCGAGCAGGAAGTCGTAAATGTGGGGCGGACAGGTTTCCGCCACTTCCAGCCGGACGCCGTCGCCGTATTCGCGGTCGTGCAGCTCGCTTTGGATGGCGGCGCGCAGGTTCTTCAGGTCTTCTTCCGCCACGGTCAGGTCGCTGTCGCGCGTGAGGCGGAATTGGTGGCAGCCTTTCACTTCCATGCCGGGGAAGAGGCGGTAGACGTATTCGTGCAAGATGGACGACAGGAAGACGAAGCCTTCTTCTCCGCCGCAGATTTCAGACGGCAGTTTGACCACGCGCGGCAGGATGCGCGGGGCTTGGACGATGGCCATGCCCGAAGAGCGGCCGAATGCGTCTTTGCCTTCGAGTTCGACGGCGAAGTTCAACGACTTATTCAATGGTTTGGGGAAGGGGTGCGCGGGGTCGAGGCCGACGGGGGTGAGTATCGGCCAGAGTTCGCGGTCGAAATAGTCTTCTATCCAGGCGCGCTGTTCCGCCGTCCAGTTGCGGCGGCGGTAAAAATGGATGCCTTCGCGGCTCAGGGCGGGTTGCAGTTCGTTGTTGAACAGGTCGTATTGTTCGTGTATCAGGCGGTGCGCCTCAACCGAAGCGGCGGCAAGGGTTTCGGCGGGCGTCATGCCGCTGTCGAGGATTTTGCCGGGATTCCGTTTGTGTTCGCGCCTCAGGTAGGCCATCCGTACTTCAAAAAATTCGTCGAGGTTGGAGGAGACGATGCAGAGGAAGCGCAACCGCTCAAGCAGGGGGATGCGCGCATCCTGCGCCTGCGCCAATACGCGGCGGTTGAATTCGAGCAGGCTCAGTTCGCGGCATAATATGCGGTTGGATTGAGGCATGGCGTTCTCCTTCAAATATGTTTGATGTTAATGACGATGGACGGAATGTCTGCGTATTAAGGTGTCAAGTATAAGTCCGGCGGCAGGGTTTTTCCAGTTGGGAGGCTGTCTGAAAAGAAACGGCGGTGGATTGGGGCGGGGTTACCGGTTATGCTGAAGGGAAGAATGATGTATATCAAATATTCAGATTGTCCGAATCATTTACAATAGCGGCTTGTCTTTGTGGTAAAACGATAAAGATATTGCGGCATCGGAATAATTTAAAGGAAAATTTATGGCCATCAAGCATGAAATACGGGATAACGAAATTTTTGTTTTCGGTTCGAACAAGGCCGGCAAACACGGTTTGGGCACGGCTCTGACCGCGCGGATGAAATACGGTGCGGAAATGGGGCAGGGATTCGGTTTGCAGGGACAGTCTTTGGCGATTCCGGTGAAAGACGAACAGTTGAAACTGCTGCCTTTGGAAGAAATCAAAACCTATGTTGATTTGTTTATCGATTTTGCCAAAACCAATTTCGACAAACGTTTTTTCGTTACACCCGTCGGTACGGCTTTGGGCGAATATCATGCGCAGGATATTGCACCGCTGTTCAAAGGCGTGTCCGACAATTGCCGCCTGCCGCCGGAATGGGAGGAAATCCTCAAAGCCGAATGAAAAGGCTTTAAAGGCAGATAATTAAAAAGGCCGTCTGAAAACCGGAAATATGGTTTTCAGACGGCCTTTTTATGTTTTTGCCGAAGGCGTCTTTATTTCGGCTCTTGCGGCACGTAGCCTTGCACTGCGTCGGCACCGTCGCCGAAGAAATAGTTTTCCATCTGCTGCGCCAGATATTCGCGTGCGCGCGGGTCGGCCAGGCTCAGGCGGTTTTCGTTAATCAGCATGGTTTGGTGGCGCGTCCACGCTTCCCATGCCTCTTGAGATACGTTTTCAAAAATCCGCTTGCCCAGCTCGTTCGGCAGGGGGGCGAATTTCATGCCGGGGGCTTCTTTGCCCAGTTTCACGCAATGAACCATACGGGTCATGATGTTTTCCTTCAACGGTTTTTCAGACGGCCTGAATTCTAACGGAAGGGCGTTGCTTTGTATAGGAAGCCGCTTTCAGACGGCCTCCTGCTTGATTTTCTCCACCAGGAAATCGATAAAGCTGCGTATTTTCGCGCTCAAAAAAGCCCTGTCTGCATAGGCTGCATACAAGGTGGCGGAAAGAATGCGCCATTCGGGTAGCAGGCGTACCAAGCGGCCGCTGTCGAGATCGCGTTTGACCGTCCATACGGGCAGGCAGCCCAAGCCGCCGCCGGCCAAAACCATTTCCCGTACCATCAGCGTATTGTCCGCCCGAATGGTCGAATTCGGCGCGAGGGTAAAATGTTCGCCGTCACGCGAGATTTTGATATGCTCCATATCGACATAACTTGCTTGGACGAAGTTGTAGGCAGGGATTTCCTGCGGTGTGGAGGGTGTGCCGTGCCTTTGCAGATACTCCGTTTCGCCAACCAAATAAAAAACGATTTCGCTTAATGGGCGGACAATCAGCGTGGGCGGCAAGTCGACGCTGCTGACGCGTAATGCCAAGTCCACCCCTTCCGCCACCAGGTCGATTTTGCGGTTGTCCAGAATCAAATCGAGCGATACCGCCGGGTAAAGGCGGCAGTATTCGGCCAACCAGCCGCAGACATGGTGGTTGGCAAACCACATCGGCATCGTAACCCGCAGCAGCCCCTGCGGTATTTCCGTTCCACCGGCTGCACGTTCGGCAGCGGTTTCCAACGTTTCCAGCGCATAACCGCATTCGCGGTGGTATTCCGTTCCGGCTTCCGTCAGGTACAGATTGCGGCTGTTGCGTTGCAATAGTTTGGCACCGATATGGTTTTCCAGATGGCTGACGTGTTTGCTGGCCATCGCGGTGGAAATGCCGAGTTTGTCGGCGGCACGGGTAAAGCTGCCTTGCCGAACCACTTCGCGAAAAACCTTCAGGCTGAATAAAGTATCCATGATTTCTTATTGGGAAATATTGCGTCAATAAACATAGTATATATTTACTGAAAGGAATTATCTATTATTCCGTCTTATTGAAATCGTTTTATCCGATAAGGAAGATTTTATAATAATATGAGTTAGAGCAATCACTTCCAGTTCCTCTGTTTTTCCGCAGCCGGCGGCGGTGCTTGGTCGCCGGACAGGCTGCTTTCCAGAACCGATACCCAGTAAACGAAAGGAAGACAAAATGTCATACCGAATTTTGCAGCAGGCTGCCGAAACGCGCCGCTCCATTTATGCTTTGAATAAACAACTGCCCCTGTCGGCTGCCGAAACCGCACAAATTGTTGAGCATGCAGTCAAACATACGCCTTCATCATTTAACTCGCAATCTACTCGTGTAGTCGTCCTTTTCGGTACCGAACACGAGAAACTGTGGCAGTTTGCCGAAAACACCCTGCGTGCCATCGTTCCGGCCGACCAGTTCGAGCCGACTGCGCAAAAATTGGCCATGTTCAAGGCGGCTGCAGGAACCGTTTTATTTTTTGAAGACCAAAACATCATAAAAGGCCTGCAAGAACAATTCCCGGCCTATGCGGAAAATTTCCCTGTTTGGGCCGAGCATGCCGATGCCATGCACCAATACGCCGTGTGGACGACCTTGTCCGCCGCGGGTATCGGCGCAAATCTTCAGCATTACAACCCCCTAATCGACCAAGATGTTGCCCGCGAATGGGATATTCCCGACTCATGGACATTGCGTGCACAGCTGGTGTTCGGCGGTGTTCAAGCACCGGCGGCTGAAAAAGCTTACGAGCCGTTGGAGGGACGGTTTAAGGTGTTCGGCAGCTAAATTTAATCGGATAATACAGGCCGTCTGAAATAAATTTTCAGACGGCCTGTATTTTTAATGCGTATAGGAAAGATTCTAAATATTGCCACTGGCGAAAAATGTCGCTTTGGCGCCTATTTAGGCAAATCGGGTTTGTCTATTTGATAATTTTTGTTGTAAATAAACAAAAATATACCTGATTAAGTAAGAAAATATGGCGTTATAAATTGGTTGAGGGGCAAAAGAACATATAATGAGCATATTTTTGGATTATTGTAATCAAATTTATAGAATTCAGAGCTATAGCCAGCAGGGATTTTTATAGCAGCTAAGTCACATGAGTAAGTATGAATTTGAGATATTTGTTAAATAAGTTTATAAATTAAATTTTGGCACGAAATTTGCTTGTAAACTTACCCGGTTTCATTTGTTGAGAATTAAATATTATGCGAGATGCATTTAAATAATACTTGATTTGCATAATCTGATTTGTAAAACGCTTTAGAAAGGATAGGTATGAATAAGGTTTATCGTACTGTTTTTAATGAAAAAACAAACACATGGGTTGCGGTTGCGGAGACTGCTAAGGCTCATGGTAAATCAGGGCGCAGTGGTGATGTGGTTACTGCTGTGGCAGATGGTATTTTGTTAAATAAAAAAGTGCTGGCTGTTTCTGCTGCTGTTGCAGCTGCTTTGGTGTCCCAGCCTGCCATGGCAGATAATGCTCGCATTGAGAATGGCTCTGCTCAATGGACCATTGCTATTAGCCCAAGTGATAGTACTGCGGGGAATGGTGGTGCTAAAGCTACAGGCAAAACTTCGATCGCAGCTGGTTGGGACGCTAAGGCCGACGGAGAAAATTCAATTGCGGTGGGTTACGGTGCATCAACAGAGACTAACTCGGCAACTTACTACCGAATACAAAATGTTCCTGATAAGACAATGAATAATATCGCGATTGGTAAGCAAGCCAGATCGGGCGGGTTGCAGACGATTGCATTTGGTCCTGAGTCAGTAGCTTCTAAATCACAGTCCATTGCTTTCGGTTTTGATGCTCAGGCTACGGGAGATCAGTCTGTAGCACTTGGTGCAAATACTCGTTCAGTAGGCGATTCTTCAATTGCCATTGGTGGTGATGATTTGGATTCGGTAGCATCCACAGTGTATCGAGTGACTTCTCCATCTGCTGATAATGATGCGTATAACGATACGGCACTGGCCAAACAATATCGAACCTTAACGGGGCAAAACTTGGTTAATTTTACGCCCGGTAATCGCTATATCGGCACATCTACTGGTCAAGCAGGGGTTGCTGTAGGCGTTTCTGCTAAGGCGGCAGATTTATCGACGGCAGTGGGTGCAAAATCCCATGCAACGGGTGAACATTCGGTTGCATTTGGTGTGGGGGCGAATGCCAGTTTGAAAAATGCTGTCGCTCTGGGTGCAGGTAGTTCAACTAAAACAAATGCCACTGATGTGAAATCTGCTACCGTTGGTTCAATCACTTATGGCAGCGCGGCCACTCCGTTTGCCGGTAGCGGTCAGGTGATTGATGGTGACCAGGTATCTGTCGGTTCGACTGGATACGAACGTCAAATTAAACATGTTGCTCCAGGTGAAATTACCGCCGCCAGTACTGATGCTATTAATGGTAGTCAGTTGTTCTATGTGGCCAAAGGGCTGCAAGAGCAAATTTCAAATCCTGCTTTTGCTACGCACTATTATAGTGTTAAAGGCAATAGTTCAGCAGATGGTAATTATAATAATGATGGCGCTACTGGTGATAAAGCCTTGGCAGCCGGAGTGAATGCCTCTGCAAAAACGAATAATTCTATTGCAATAGGTACTAATGCTTCTGTTGAGTCAGGGACAGCAACATCTGCTTCTGGTACAACTACTGGAGTAGGATCAGTAGCTGTTGGTGCGGATAGTTCAGCTAAAGGTACTAATGCGGCGGCGTTTGGTCAGAAATCTGAAGCTTTCGGGCAAAACTCTTTAGCTGCCGGACAAGATTCTCATGCTACCGGAAAATCTTCTGTTGCGATAGGCGATGGTGCGAAAGCCAGTGAAGGCCAAGCAACAGCAGTGGGTGTCGGTACAAATGCGTCAGCAGGAGGAGCCAGTGCTTATGGTTATTTAACTCAAGCATCTGGATATCTCAGTACGGCTATTGGTAACCAAGCTAACGCAAAAGGAGCCCATTCAGTTGCTATAAGTAAGGCTGTTGCTGCAGAGGAAAATACGATTGCGATTGGTAATAATGCTACTGCAAACAGTATTGGATCTGTTTCAATTGGACGCAATGCATCAGCTACAGGGCAGAATAGCGTTGTTGTTGGTACAAGTAATACTTCTTCTGCCAATAATGCCGTAGTTGTGGGTACAAGTAGCCAGGCTACTAAAGAAAATACGATTGCGATTGGTAATAAGGCTGTTGCCTATAACACGGGTAATATTGTTTTGGGTACCAATAGCGGAAAAATCAATGATGCAAACAATATTGCCAATGTTGGTGCCGATAGCATTCTTATTGGTGCGAATGCGGGTACGGATTCTTATGGCAATGCCCATCAAGTAGCTGTAGGTTTCAATACGGGTAGATACGTTTCAGGTACTGGTAATGTGGCAATTGGTGATAATGCTGGTTCTGGGACAAGTGCTGATAGATTAACTGCAAGTAATACCGTAGCTTTAGGTACAAGTGCTAAAGCTTCCAAAAATGATGCTGTTGCGATTGGTAATAATACTACAGCCGTGGTGCAAGGAGCCGTTGCTTTAGGTAATAAATCAGTTGCCTCTACCGCTGCTGGTGTAACAGGTGCTGATCCACTTAACGCAGTTACAGCCAAAAATAATGCTACATGGACTTCTACAGCAGCAGCGGTTTCTGTTGGAGATACCGCAAACAACATAACTCGTCAAATTGTAGGGGTTGCTGCAGGTAAAGAAGATACAGATGCAGTAAACGTTGCTCAATTGAAAGCAGTAGCCAGCAAGATCACTTCTTCTGCTGCTACGCACTACTATAGTGTTAATGGTAGTGGCCCTACTGATGGTAACTATAATAATGATGGTGCCACTGGAACGCATGCCTTGGCTGCTGGTGTTGGTGCACTTGCTGCAGGAGAACATGCTGTTGCTGTAGGTTCTGATACCAATGCGTCAGCAAATGGCGCGATTGCAATTGGTAATACAGCAACAGCACAGGGTCTAGATGCTATGGCAATTGGTAAAGCCAGCAGTGCAGATGCGAAAGATGCAACCGCTGTAGGTAATACAGCTGTGGCTAAAAAAGAAGGAGCTACTGCGATAGGTACCAATGCTCAGGCGCCAGAAAAATATGCTACTGCTGTTGGTACTGGCTCTAAAGCTTTAAGTGGTGCAAGTTCAGCTTTTGGTAATGATGCCAATGCCGGTGGCTGGGCAGCTGTTGCTGTAGGTAGAGGCTCTGCTGCTGCTGGAGCTTCCGCCGTTGCTGTTGGTGAAGATGCTTCTGCTGCAGGTAAAAATGCGGTTGCAGTGGGTGCTAAATCAAATGCATCTAATGATGGTGCAACTGCGGTTGGTCATAATACTCAGGCAACGAATGCTTCAACTGCGTTGGGCGATGGTTCACAAGCCACAGGGTTGAATGCAACTGCTTTAGGTTGGAATGCCAATGCAGCAGGTCGTGCAGACGTTTATATAGGCAAACGAGCTGGCTCAGGCACAAATAACGTTGACAATTTTGATAATGTCGGTATTGGTGAGAGTGCGGTAAAAGATGCTGGCAGTGCCACCAAGGCAGTAACTAATGTTGTTGGTATTGGTACTGGTGCGGCCGAAGGTATTCAAGCCAGTCACAATATTGCTATTGGTGCTTATGCTAATGGTACTCAATCTGGCAATCCTGCCGTAACAACAGACAATAACATAGCTCTTGGACAAAGGGCTTACGCTACTGGTGGTACTGCAGGCAATGCCATCGCCATCGGTAATCGTTCAAAATCCGAGGGTAGTGCGGCTGTAGCTGTTGGTGCATTAGCTAATGCACAAGGAGCTCAAGCGGTAGCTATTGGACAAAATACAGTTGCCCAGGGTGCTGGTTCAATTGTTCTTGGTGGATCTCAAAGTGCTCCTAGTGCTGCTAAGGCTACTGGTTCGCAAGGAATTGCTATTGGTCAACAAAGTGCTTCTACTGCGACTAAAGGTATTGCCATAGGGGTTGGTGCTCAGGCAAACCATGTCAATGGTGTTGCTTTGGGTTCTGATTCTGAAACAGCTGCTGCGGTTCCCACTACTAATGCCACCATCAATGGTGTAACTTACAGTGGTTTTGCAGGAACTGCTCCTACTTCAACAGTGAGTATTGGCAAGTCTGGTGGTGAGCGTACATTAACCAATGTAGCTGCTGGTCGTATTACTGACACCAGTACAGATGCCATCAACGGCAGTCAGTTGTACTCTGTTGTAAATGGTTTGGGTTTTGATGTGAATGCCGATAATGACGCTGCTAAAACTCACAAGTTAGGTAAAGAGTTGGCTATTGTTGCAGGCAATACTGCAGAAGCTACGTCTACCAGCAATCTGAAAACCGAAGTTACCCAAGATGCTGCGACTGGCAAAACGACTGTTACTGTCAGCATGAAAGAGGCTCCGAACTTTACCAGTGTAACCACTACTGATGCGGCGGGTAACAAAACCGTTACCAACGGCAGCGGTGTAACTATTACTCCGGCATCCGGCAATCCTGTCAGCCTGACCACAGGCGGTTTGAACAACGGCGGCAACAAGATTACCAATGTTGCCGAGGGTGCCGCTGGTACTGATGCGGTTAATGTAGATCAGCTTAAAGCAGCCAAAGCTGCTGCTACTACTAAAGTAAAAGCAGGTGATGGTATCAGTGTTAACGATGTGCGAAATGCAGACGGTAGCACCACATACACTGTAGCAGCCGATACTACCCCGCTAACCGTAGTTAATGGTAAAGTAACCCCGCCAGCGGAGGAGGATGCAGGTAAATTAGTTACGGCTGGAGATATTGCTAAAACCATCAACAACAGCGGCTTCCAAGCCACAGCGGGCGGTAATTTAGCTAGCGGCAGCAACGCTACACCTACCACCGTTAAGCCTGGTCAGAAAGTAACCTTTGCAGCCGGTAACGGATTGACTGTAAAACAAGATATAGACAATGCCAGCGGCAACCAAACGTACACCTATGCATTGGATGCCCAATCTGTGGTTCAAGATGCCCAAACCCCAGTTGTGTACACCAAAGCTGACGGCAGCAAAGTGTACAAACAGCCGGACGGCAAATTCTATGACGCACCGACAGGTGGCAACGAAGTTCCAGCCGGTGACGTGATTGCCAGCATG
>NZ_FOPS01000018.1 GCF_900113545.1 Neisseria elongata subsp. elongata
AGTGGTTGTCTTCGGCATTCTGAAACGCAACGGACGGGTCTATACCGTTGTGGTGGATAATGCCAAGTCTGATACTTTGATGCCCGTTATCAAAAAGAAAATCATGCCGGACAGCATTGTTTACACGGATAGCCTGAGCAGCTACGACAAGTTGGACGTGAGCGGTTTCATCCATTACCGTATCAACCATTCCAAGGAATTTGCCGACCGTCAGAACCACATTAACGGCATTGAGAATTTTTGGAATCAGGCAAAACGCGTCTTGCGAAAATACAACGGAATCAATCGCAAATCTTTCCCGCTGTTCTTGAAAGAATGTGAATTTCGATTTAACTTCGGCACACCATCCCGGCAGCTAAAAATCCTGCGGGATTGGTGTGGAATTTAGGGCTAATCTACGTCAGCTCCTAAAACTATTAGTAAAATAGGAATTATCCTGGTTATCCAGGATAGTCTCTTTATTCTCAAGGATATTCAAAATGTCAATTTCAAAAGAAGTATTAGCTCTTGTCTCAAAAGCCGCCCAAAAACAAGTATCCGAACATGAAGAACTACTTGCATCGGGTTTAATTGATTCGATCAGTGCAATGGATTTGATGTTGTCCATCCAAGAAAAATTCAATGTTGAAATTCCATTCGAACAAGTAGTGAATATATTTGCAAATACATCCAACATCATTGAATTTGTAGAGCGAAACTACAAAGGATAAGAAAAATATGAAAAGCATAACAGATTTTTCTTCCTTGGAAGATTATTTAGCATATCTGTTCAACAACACATCAGGTATCGCCATTGCCAACTCCCAAGAAAATTGCTCATGGGAGCAACTACTCAAACGGATGGATGAGTTTCTTAACAAATATAAAAAAATTGCCAATATCAACAAAAATATCCCTTTAATTGTGCACGGCCATAAACAAATAAATTTTGTTATAGCTATATACGCCTGCTTGTTAAATAAAATTCCTTTTATTCCGGTAGACAGTATCTATCCTGAAAAGCGCTTGGAACATATCTGTAATTTATCCAAGGCACAATACGTTTACCGTGCGGAAAATGATTCGTTCGAGAAGAAAAACGACGAAGAACACGAACTGAGCGAACGAGATCTGGCCTACATCATGTTTACTTCAGGCACTACTGGGCAGCCTAAAGGTGTCCAAATCGGCAGGGAAGCAGTATTCAACCTAATGAAATGGATGACAATGCAACTTAATTTGGCCAAACCCAACATCTTTATGAATCAAGCGCCGTTTGCATTCGATTTATCTATGTATGAAGTATTTGGTAATCTTGCTTACGGTGGATGCATAGTATTAAACAGCCGTGAAGACATCGCCAATTCAAGCACTTGGACGGATTTCTTAGCAACGCAACAGATTTCGACATGGGTTTCAACCCCATCGTTTGCCATGCAGCAATTGCTCAATCCCAAATTGAATCAGCAAAATATTCCAAGTTTGAAAGAATTTCTTTTTTGTGGAGAAAAATTAGGAAAACCGGTTGTCAAAATGATTTTCCAAAAATTCCCTCAAGCAAGAATTATTAATACCTACGGCCCTACTGAAGCAACAGTGGCAACTACTTACATCGATATTACCCGAGAAATGCTGGAGGCTGAAGAAGAATTGCCGGTCGGCTATGCAGTCTTAAATTCAGATTTGAACATTGTCGATGAGGAAATTTGGATTAGCGGTATCCATGTTATGCGCGGTTATTTGAATAATGAAGTCGAAAATACCAAACGCCTTATTATTCACGACGATGAAACCAGAACATACAAAACAGGCGATTATGGCTTTGTAAAAGACAATGTATTTTATGTATTGGGACGCAGGGACGAACAGATTAAATTAAACGGCTACAGGATTGAATTATCTGAAATAGAAGAAAAAATTTTAGATTTAAAACAATTTGGATTTGAAAATGCAGCAGTCATCGCATTAAAACGCGATACTGGCACAGTATTACGGCTGGTATGTTTTTACACCTCAAAAGAGGCAACCGAATCCACGATTATCAAGGAAGCTTTAGCAAAAAATCTGCCGTCTTATATGATGCCGTCTGAATTTATCAAGATTGATGAAATTCCAGTTAGCACCAACCACAAAACCGACAAAAAAGCATTGTTGGAAAAATATCAACAGGGTTTATAAAATGGATTTATATCAAATTCAGCAAAACATCTTACGAAAAGCCAAGATTGATTCTCAAAAGGTTTCTGCTTGGATTTATGACAATCAAAGTATAGTGTTTGACTTTTTGTTGAATGACTATTTTGTCAGTGTCAGCTATTCAACATTAGGTCAAACCTTTAACTTTATTGAGCGTAATAAGAGCAAGGTTTCTCAAATTTCTGGTTTTCCAAAATTTTTGAAATATATTTCAGAAGTCTATGAAAGTTACCCGCAATCGGTTAATCAAGAAAAAACAACATTGTCTTTTAAATTCGCTGAAGCTGATTGGGCAAAAATTGAGGATAAATTTAGTGAGATTTTAGAAGTTACTTCCATTTATCTTGGCAGCGAACTGTGCTACATTCTGAATGTGGAAAGAGATAAAGACATTAATTTAGCCGAGTACTTGGATAAACCAGAAATTGAATACATTGGTGTTAAAGGCGACAGTAATGAGTTTTTTCTAAGTTATGCTCGGAATCATGGTCTAAGTGATTATGTTTATGAGCTAAATAATAGAGGCTTTTTAGCTGTTGAACACAAAATGGGTGTAAGTGTGTTCCGTCGTGTGAACAAGCACAGTTATAAAGATCTTTTGGCTTATTTCCCAGACTCTTTCCATGAGTTGGAAAATGTTATTTATACTGTTGAAGCGCCAAAAGTACTGAATGCCAACAAGAAAAACCTATTGGTGTTGTTCTCTTATACCAATAAGAGCAATGAGAATATGGTTGACCGTTATTATAGTCACCCATTTCCATTTATCAGCAACAGTATTATGCCAAATACTTATATTATCCGTATGGCTGATGTATCAGACGCGTTTGGCAGTCATGGTTTGAATACAAAGTTTGATGAAAATATTGAAGACAATATCCAGCGTTTCATTAAGAGCCTAATGAGTATTTATGACGTAGATAAGAAAAACGTAGTCATTTGCGGTGCATCATCAGGCGGTACAGGAGCGGTATATCACGGCTTAATTGGTGGGTACAAAACCTTTGCAATCGACCCATTTTTGGGCAACCATAAATACTATGGTGGCAAAGATCCATTGTATCTGCACTCTATCCGTACGCCGATTTTGGAGACTTTCAAAAAGCTACCAGATGTAATTGATCATAACCTTGAAAATCAAGTGGTCATTTCATCGGCTAAAGTATCAGAGTTTTATCCGGATATTAAAGAGCTGAAAGAAGCATTGCCTACAATTGTATTATGTGAATTTGATTTTGAAAAAATTCAAAAGCACATAGATTTTTCAGGAAATACAGTATTTTTGTCCAATACCATTATCAATAATTTGCTGTTGGACATCCATATCACTGATTCGGACATTAATCTCAACTAAATGCAGGGTAAAATAGACAGTAAGTTCAAAATTTACTGTCTATTTTTTTAGCCATTTAAATCATATTTGTAATATTTGGGGAATACAATGGAAGGCAAAACGACCGAAGAATTTCAACAGCAAATTCTCAAAACCATCAAATTAAAAAATACGTCTGTTGATATTTATTATCAGCAGAATGTGTACTGCAATTTTAAATCTGACCGTGAAACGCCATTTTCAGTCAGTCTGAATTTAGTTTGGCAGAAGATTTTTCTGTTTTATCGTGATAAAAGTGGAATAAATAATATCGGAGAAATGTTTCCAAACTTCAGCTTATCTAAGCAGGATGGGGATAATGTATACATTTATGATGTCAGTACTTTGGATTTTGCCCAAACCTGTGCGGTATTTATCAAATTGGCCGAACGTGCGGAACAATATTTTTCTGAACGGCCAGTAGTTAACAGCCGCAAAAAAGAGGTGATGTCGGGTAATTATATCGACACCTCCGGAAATAAAATTACTGCACCTGATAATCTGCGAAACTGTCATTTCCAATTTCTAGGAGGAGGTGGGAATGAAGTTGTTATCCACCCTAATGCAAACTTGCGTAATGTATTTTTGGAATTTTTAGGCAAGGACAGCAAAGTCTATATTGGAGAAAATGTTTCTATGCAAGGCCAATGGTGTTTGGGAGTAGGCTGTACGATTAACATCGGCAGTAAAACTACCAGTACCAATCCGGTTTATATTACTGTTGCCGAACATACAACCTTGTCCATTGGTGAAGATTGTATGTTTGCCACTAATAATCAAATCCGTACTGATGATGCACACCCGATTTATGATGTTCATACTGGAAAACGTTTAAATGTTTCTAAAGACGTTACCATTGGAGACAGAGTGTGGGTAGCCTATGGCGCAACAATTTGGGGTGGTGCAAAGATTGGTAGCGGTAGTATTGTTGGTGCATTTTCGGTAGTGAAAAAACATTTTCCTAATAACTGCGTTATTGCAGGCGTGCCGGCTAAAGTCATACGCAAAGATGTATTTTGGGAACGCAATAATGTTTTATATACAGATATAGATGAAGGTAAGGATTTGGCAGAAATGAATCATGTTACCTATATCAATTCAACAGTAGACCTTGATTAGTGAATTTAACAGTAAAGGCCGTCTGAAAACATAAAAGTTTTCAGACGGCCTTTTTTAAGATAAGACAGAGATTACTCTAAACAAGCCAATTGTTTTTTCAGACACTCAGCCTGTAATGCCTTGTCACCTTTCGCTTCGGCTATTTCAGCTGCCAGTTTCCAATATGCTGCTGTGTCTTGTAGAGAGAGACTGTCAAAATAACGTTGTGCTGCCTGATAGTTTTTCAGACGGCATAAAGCAGTTGTATAAAGATACATCGTTTCCGGTGAGGCTTGTACAAAACCAGCCAATATTTTGGTGACAGACTCCCAATCTTGGTTTTGGGCAAGTTTTTCAGCTTCATACAAGGCTAAAGACGGATTCTCAGGATATTTTTGGCGCAGTTGAGCCAATAGATATCCTTCGCCGTCAGTGTTGCCGGTAGCGTACATTTTTTTTAGATAATCGACTGTTAAATCTTCAGGAATTAAGAGCAGATTTTCTTCAAAGGCACGGTTAAGCTGGGTAAATAGTTTTTCAGAATCACCGCGTAATTTTGCCAGTCTTGCAATCGCGATACGGCAACTTGGATCATTTTGAGTATGGTTTTCAAAAGCAACCAAAAATTGATGCGCGCCTTGTAAGTTACCAAGTTTCATGCAGAGGTAAGAAGCCAATAGCTCGGGTTTGAGATAGCCTTTTTCACGATCGTCCAAGCTATCAATATACGTTTTCAGTAAAGCCAATGCTACAAAATAATTCTGCTCCGATAGCTTTTGTGCTACGGTCAACAAAGGTTGATATGAGTTGGGTAAGTCTGTACCTATCCGGGCAAACAGTTTTTCAGACGGTCTTTTTGCTTGGTGAAACGAGGCTGCAAGCAATGAGATAAGTAAATCATTTCGCGTTCCTATATGCTCGTTTTCAGCAAAAAATTCCGCCCCTTTGACAGCATTACCGATATATAAGTCCATTTTCGCATGCCAGTAATCAGCGGTATCAGGATAATCAGGTAACAGGTTTTGCAAAGTGTCAAACTGGTTGCTCTCAAATAAAGCGTTCAGATAACGATGGCGATAATCAGCTGTTTCTTCCGCATTCAGACGACCTGTATCAAGCAGAGTTTGGATACGGGTTGCTGCCAAGTCCCATGCATAAAGTTTCTCAGCTTGGGTAATCATATTCTGAATAATAGGCAGATTATCTGTAGTGTCAGGTTGGTCAAGTGCTGTAATAGACTGATAGACACGCTCACAATTATTCGAATCCCTAAATTGGAATGTCTTATCGATGCGTGTTTGATACAAATCCGGTACTTTAGCTTGGTTTTCTACTAGATCTTTTAATGCTGCCAGAAGTTCTGTTTCATTATAAGCAACTGCACCAAAACCATCTCGGTTATAGTCAAAATAACCTTTTTGATAGGTGTGATTTCCACTGGAGAATACTTCATCATAATCAAATTGATAATACAAAATAGCTTTATTCAAGTAGGCTACATCAAATGCAACAGATGAATAGTCTGTAATTAAGATGCTAGTATTTTGGAAGACGGATTGGATGTTACCTTCTGAATAGCTATAGATTTTAATAAAGTCAGGCACAGTGAACTCATCCATGTATTCCTGAATACTTGGATGTGGTGCAAAGACGATTTGATAACCTTGATCATTCAGTTCTTTCAATATGGCGTGATTCATGAAACCATGCCAATGTTTGGCATAGTTAGTTTTCATGAAATTAGGGTTTCTTGTTCGTTCTGTACCTGAAATATATGTGCCTACAATAGAGCTACGCCATGTTGGCATAATTAAAATCTGTTTAGATTCAGTATTGTTATTGATAAGTAAATGGTCATAACGAGGGAAACCTGTCAGTTTAACTTCTTTTTTACCAAATTTATAAGCAGTCGTGTTGTCCACAATAGAATGGTATTCTGGATTTGTCGCTGTAACGAAACAAGCAATTTTTTTGGTATTTAACCAACCTGATAAATCATCTTTCGTAATGCCATGTTGTAAAAAGACGTAGTCTTTATCTAATAGGGAATTATCTTTGAAATAATGTGTGATATATCCATCAACATGACTACTGATGATTTTTGCGCAGTCTTTTAATTTACTCTCAAATGCAGATGAGCCAAATTCAAGCAAATTAAACCCATCTTGTTCGAGTCTTTTCCAATCAGAGGAGGTTTTTTTCAGGGCAAAATAAATATCTTGTTCTGGATGATTTTCACTAATATAACGATATAAGTGTTCTGCATTATCATCGGCCTGATTGTCCCTATCCATTAAAATCCAGTCATTCGATTTAACCGTGGATTTTTGTTTGAATGAAGTGAATACCGCTTCGATTGGTAGTTTGTCAAATTGTTTTCCTGAGAATGTTAATTTGGCTCTTTTACCGGCTAAAAAAATTTCTAAATCGCCCATGTCGTGACAAGGAAGCCATGTGCGGTATTCTTTAGTGTATAAACTGCCTAAAAAGTCATAGACAACTTCTTTTTGGTATTTAGGGAATATTTCCTTACCATTGATTACCCATTGTTCAACAATTGGAAAATTTGAAAAATATTTCACCAAAATCTGTTTCTTTTTCAAATCAAAATCTTCAATATAAGCAATTTGATTCTTAGGTGCCGTATTTTTAAATAAACCGAGCAGAGCTACTTTTTGGAAAAACCATGTCCCTGCTAAATTAAAGCGAAGAATTGTTGCTTCATCAATATATGAAAACATTTCATGTAATAAGGCAACGAAATGTTTTTTTTGCTCTTCACTTAGGTGTGACAATGCTGCAGGTTTGTTTACAATACGACCAAAATACCAGATGATATGGTATAGGACGATTCTTTGAATATGCTCAGGGACTTTTCCAAATTTCATTTTGGCTGTTTTCAAAATTTCAATACAGCCTTTTTCAATTACCCTAGAAAATAGTAATGGATTATTCCATGCTCCATCTAATGTGGACGAGCCATCAGAACGTTTTCGATAAAAATAACTGATTTTTGATAGAAAAGCAGCATTAGTTGAGGCATCAGTATTTAGAATATAATCAGTAACAAATTTTGCATCTTCAAAGCTAGGTTTCATCGCCTCATCAAAATAAATATGTGCATTACGGATATTATCAATTTTGAAAAAAGCAGTACTTGCAGATAATTGCAGGTGATCTTTTAGATTAGATAATGGAAAGACAACATCCCCTTTAGCAAAACGATATTTTAAGGGGTGTGTATCTTTCACCATGTCTTTATCTTCAAAGTAGAATACTAATGGGCAACCTACTATGCTAATGTTGGTATCGTTACTTAAGAAAGTATCTGTTTTATAGAAGTAATCAGGAGAAACAAAATCATCTGGGTCTATAAATGTTACCCATTCGGTTTCAACATGTTGCAAACCTAAATTGCGAGCCGAAGCCTGACCGCCGTTTTCTTGGTAAAAATAATGGATATTTTTTGGAAATTTAGCTTGCCATTGTTTGATAATTTCTGCCGAACGGTCGGTCGAGCCGTCATCCACCAAAATCAGTTGGATATGTTTTTTGAAATTCAGACTTTGTTTCGTCAGGCTAGAGAAGTAATCATTTAGATATTTTTCAACATTATACACAGCAGAAACAACTGTATATTGTTGCGTACCGTTGTATTTTACCAGTAAATATTTTTTGATCTGTATACTTCTCTTGTTATACATATCCCTAAAAAATAATTTAGGATCTCGAAGAAGTTTTCTAAATTTTCTGTTCATTTTATCAAATAGAAATTTTAATTAAAGCGAATAATATTCCTTAAGCATTATTGCTAAATAATTTTGATAATTATGGAATTGCTGTTTACTATTGAAATCATTGGCACAAATAGAATGCGGTGCAAATTTAGTACCTTTTTTTTGTAAAAGTTTGCGATATTGCGTTAAGGCGTTAGCTGACCGTATATTAAAATAATAGCATATTTCCCATGAAGGAGTAGATCTACCTTCTAAATACATTAACCATGGTATAAGGAAAGTTGCTAGATTTAAATCTGCATTGGTGCGGAATTTATTAGGGAGAAAATTAATGATTTGCTCATTGTATAACCGCCAAGCTTTTCGAAAAGCTGATTTAAATAAAGGTACATAGGTATGTACTAACGGTTTATTGATTGATATGTTATTGTAATGATTTTTTAATAGGTTAATGCTATTTAAAGAAGCTTTAAGTGTAGGTGTGATAACTCCTTTTTCTAGCATGGTAGAGATTTTTTTATCTGCAATAAAGATTGATGCAATTCCATTTGGGTGAAAAAAATGTTCTTGAGGCAATACTCGAGCAACGAATACGTCGTCGTTAAAATAAATGAACTGTTCGCTTAAATCAGGAATATTATGTAAATGAGCTTCAATTACATGTGAATTAAATGTGGGTAGATATTGACTATCAATGATTGCCGTGTGATCAATAATAGTCACTTTAGGGTGTTCTGATTGTTTAAACCATGAGGGAGTTTGATTATCAGTGACAATATAAATTTTTCTCGCCCAAGGTAAAAAATTTTCTACGCTATATAATGAATAATACAATTCATTGTGATTTTCAAAACGGGCGCTATCCTGGCTATAAAGTGCAAATTTTGTTGTGTCTGAGTTGGAAAGATGAGCTTGATACTTTTCTCTCCATTTTAAATCGTTATTGTCCACCCAAGTAAATACTACATCTATACCTGAAGTATCAGTATATAGATGGTTTTCCATCGAGGCCATATTTATGGTATGTTCGAATATTATAGCTTCATTAGGCTCCTCTATACATTGTTCAATATTGAAAAATGGGTATCGGTTATTAAAGTAGTCCCTCATAAATATTCCAGGGCTTTTAAAAAATTTCTTAATTTTTTTCATATGTTATATGGTTTAAGTACGGATATTCCCCAAAATTGCTGGTTGTTTCGCTATAATCGTAGTTTTGGGTGTTGTGAATTACTGGGGTTATAATTATATAGGATAACTAATGATTTCAAAAAAATATTTTCCAGAGCTTGTCTGCTATTTTTTTTTCTGTGTTGTATTGTCTGCTTGTAGCTGGTTACCTGCAGTAGGCCCAAGTACAAAAAAAATTATTGAGCTTGAGCAGAAAAATGATCATGTACATACCCCTTCAATAGAGTTAATTGAAATTAATGATATTGTGTCTATGAGTTTGTATCAAGCTCGAGTCAATCAATCTTTTGTACAAATTGATCAAGGTTACGCATTTCCAGGTTTAATCAATGTCGGTGATGTGCTGGATATTGCAATTTGGGAGGCTCCGCCCGCGGTATTGTTCGGTGGGGCTCTATCCTCTATTGGCTCGGGCAATGCCCAGCAAACAAAATTGCCCGAGCAGATGGTGAGTGCCGCCGGTACAATTTCGGTTCCGTTTATTGGAAATATCAAAGTTGTAGGGAAAACGCCAGCTCAGGTTCAGGAGGTCATTAGAGGCCGTCTGAAAAAAATGGCTAATCAACCTCAAGTTGTGGTGCGTTTGGTGCAAAATAATGCGGCTACGGTATCGGTTATTCGTGCCGGTAATAGTGTGCGTATGCCGTTAACGACAGCAGGTGAGCGCGTGCTTGATGCAGTAGCTGCGGTAGGTGGTTCTACGGCAAATGTTCAAGATACGAATGTACAGCTTACTCGGGGTAACCAGGTTAAGACAGTGGCTCTTGAGGATTTGGTGGCTAATCCGCGCCAAAATATTTTATTGCAGCGTGGCGATGTTGTTACGATGATTACAAATCCACATAGCTTTACCTCTATGGGTGCGGTTGGTCGGACCCAACAAATAGGTTTTTCTGTAAAAGGATTGTCTTTGGCTGAAGCTGTTGGCCGTATGAGCGGATTACAAGATTTTCGTGCAGATGCACGCGGAGTTTTCGTTTTCCGTTATACGCCGTTGGCAGAGCTTCCGGCTGAAAGGCAAGGCAAATGGGTCAGTCGGGGATATAGTAGTGAGGCTACAATTCCAGTGGTTTATAGGTTAAATCTATCGGATGCGAATTCTTTATTTTGGATGCAACGTTTCCCAATTAAAGACAAAGATATTGTGTATGTTTCGAATGCACCTTTGGCTGAAGTCCGAAAATTTCTGTCGTTTGTGTTTTCTCCAGTGGTAAGTGGTGCGAACAGCATTAATAACCTTACCCACTAACTAGGTATTTTGATTATGTCTGCTGAAAAAAAGCCAGATGCTGTTGAGGGTGAAGTAAAAACTGAAGTGACCCAGCATAAAAAATCAGGAAAAAGTAAAAAAAAGCTTTTTCGGAAGGTTAATTTGCTGTTATGGGTTTCAGTTATCCTGCCTACGGTTTGTTCGGTATTGTATTTTGGTTTGATTGCATCCGATCAATTTACTTCGCAGGCTAGTTTTGTGGTGAGATCGCCCAAGAGCCAATCTTCTTTCAACGGTTTGGGTGCGATTCTGCAGGGATCCGGTTTTTCCCGTTCCCAAGACGATATTTATACGGTTCAAGAGTACATGCAGTCTCGTTCGTCTTTGGATGAATTGCAGAAGCGGATGCCTGTGCGTAAGTTTTACGAGACCAAGGGTGATATTTTCAGTCGGTTTAACGGATTTGGTTTGCGTGGCGAAGATGAAGCGTTTTATCAATACTATCGGGATAAAGTTTCTATTCATTTTGATTCCATATCCGGTATTTCAAATTTGAATGTAACGTCATTTGATGCAGGCGAATCCAGGCAAATCAATGCAGCCTTGTTAAAACAAGGGGAAATATTGATTAACCAGCTTAATGAGCGTGCCCGCAAGGATACGATTCAATATGCTGAAGATGCCGTTGCTTCTGCTGAAGAGAAAGTAAAAGAGGCTTCCGCGCAGCTGACTAAATTTCGAATTACAAATGGTATTTTTGACTTAAAGGCGCAATCTGAAGTTCAGATGAGTTTGATTTCCAAATTGCAGGACGAGTTAATTGTAATTAGAACTCAGCTGGATCAGGTGAAAGCGGTTACTCCTGAAAATCCGCAAATTCCTGGATTGCTTGCCCGAGAGAAAAGTTTAAGGAGGGAAATTTCCCAACAAATGAAGGCTATTTCCGGCGGCGGGGAAAATTCGCTATCTAACCATGCAGCTGAATATCAGCGGGTTTTTTTGGAAAATGAGTTGGCGGAAAAACAATTGGCAGCGGCCATGACATCGTTGGAAAGTGCCAAAGCTGAAGCTGACCGCCAGCAGCTTTATTTGGAAGTCATTTCACAGCCAAATTTACCCGACTTAGCTCATGAGCCCAAGCGCATTTACAATATTATTGCTACTTTTGTTATCGGCCTGATTGTTTACGGCATTGGCACTTTATTGACGGCAAGCATACGCGAGCATAAAAATTGATGAAAGAGTTGCATAAAACATCATTTTGGGAATCGCTGGTCATCCAAAAGCGGGTGCTCGGTGCTTTGTTGATGCGTGAAATCATTACCCGATACGGGCGCAACAATATTGGCTTTTTATGGTTATTTGTAGAGCCGCTGTTGATGACGTTGGTGATGGTGCTGATGTGGAAATTTTTTAGGGCAAATAGTGTTTCTACTTTAAATATTGTGGCTTTTACCATCACCGGTTATCCGATGATGATGATGTGGCGCAATGCTTCCAATCGTGCGATGGGTGCGATTTCGGCTAATACCAGCCTGCTGTATCACCGTAATGTTCGTGTATTGGATACAATTTTTGCACGGATGCTGCTAGAAATTGCAGGGGCAACTATTGCCCAAATTGCGATTATGGCCGTTTTGATTGCAGTGCGTTGGATTGAAATGCCGGCCGACATTTTTTATATGCTGTTGGCTTGGTTGTTGATGGCAATGTTTGCCGTTGGGTTGGGTTTGGTGATTTGCTCGATTGCAGTTCAGTTTGAACCATTTAGCAAGGTATGGAGTACGCTCAGTTTTGTGATGATGCCGCTTTCCGGTGTGTTTTTCTTTGTGCATCATTTGCCTCAAAATTTGCAGCATTATGTTTTGATGATTCCTATGGTGCATGGCACAGAGATGTTCCGTGCCGGTTATTTCGGCAGTAGCGTAACAACGTATGGCAATCCGTGGTTTGTCGTGCTATGCAATTTGGTATTGTTGTTATTTGGTTTGGCTATGGTGGCTAAAGTCAGTAAAGGGGTTGAGCCGCAATGATTTCCGTTGAGCATGTCTCTAAACGTTACCAAACGCGGCAAGGTTGGCGAATGGTTTTGCAGGATATTGATTTTAAGCTGAAAAAGGGGGAGAAAATCGGTATCTTAGGGCGGAATGGCGCGGGTAAATCAACACTTATCCGGCTGATTAGCGGCGTTGAGGCTCCGACTTCGGGCGAAATCAAGCGCACGATGAGTATTTCTTGGCCGTTGGCGTTTTCCGGTGCCTTTCAGGGTAGTTTGACGGGTATGGATAATCTGCGCTTTATTTGTCGGATTTATAATGTAGATATTGGTTATGTAACTGATTTTACACAAACATTTTCCGAATTGGGACAGTATTTATATGAACCTGTGAAACGCTATTCTTCAGGGATGAAGGCGCGTTTGGCTTTTGCTTTATCCTTGGCAGTGGAGTTTGACTGTTATTTGATTGATGAGGTCATTGCTGTCGGTGATTCGCGTTTTTCAGAAAAATGTAAGTATGAATTGTTTGAACGGCGTAAAGACAGATCAATTATTTTGGTTTCACATAGCCACAGCGCGATGAAACAGTATTGCGATAATGCAATGGTGTTGGAAGCCGGGCGTTTGCATAAGTTTGATAATATGGATGATGCTTACGCTCATTATAATTCATTGTTGTAAAATGAATTATAATGAGGTTATTTATAGATAGGCCGTCTGAAAAATAGTTTTCAGACGGCCTTCATTATATTGGCCTGGCTCAATTTAAGCCGTGTTCGAATGCTTGTTGCAGGCGGGCTTCAAAGTTGCTCAGATTGACGCCTGCTTGTTGGGCGGCAGCGACGACTTCGGCGACGCTTGCACCGTTTTGCACCTGATGATAGCCCCAGAGCAGGGAGCAGCGGGTGCCGGTGCGGCAGTAGGCGAGGACGGGTTGGGGAACGCTTTCGAGCAGGTTTTGGAAAGCGGCGACATCGGCGGCGTTGATGGCGGGTGCGACGACGGGCTGATGGTGGTGTTCGCTAATACCTGCGGCTTCAAGCCAGCTTTCGACTTGTTTGAACGAGGGTTGGTTTTCTTCTTCACCGTCGGGACGGTTGCAGATGACGGTTTGGATGCCGAGTTTGGCGGCTTCTTGTACGTCTGCTTCGGTCAGCTGCGGGGCGATGTAGAGGTTGTTGGCAAGTTTTTGGATAGACATGGGTTTTCCTTTTCTACGTTTGAAGATGGATTGATTTTAGTCGTCTTGAGGAGCTAACAGGGCTTGTTCCAATCGTTTTTTATTGGCTTCGGACTGTTTTTGTATGTATTTGCGGACAATGCTGTCAATGGCTGTATCTTGTTCCATGTTGGATCGGGTCGACCAAATGGCAGCGGCAAGTGTGAGGTCTACATGGTCAGGGCGTTGGGCGGCAGCCGTTTGGGCTTTGATGATGTAGTCAACGATACGCTCGACCGCTTTCGGATTGCCGGTGGCAAAATAAGTTACCCAATGAAAATCCAGTGATGCAGGGGAGATGATGGGTTCTTGAAGCGGATGTAAGCTTTTGTTTTCCTTGAGATTGTTTTTAAGCTCGGTATTTAATGTCAGGCTGTCGAGACAGGTTTGGGCTTGAGACGTGCCTGTCAGGGCGAGGGTGTAGGCGGCAAAGGTTAGGGCGTCGCCTTGATAAGTTTGGATGTTGTCACACCAAATGGTACTGCCTTGGGGATATTTTTGTAGCGCTTGCGTCCCCCATGCAAGGGTGGTTTCGCGCATGAGATCGGCTTTGACAAGCTGGTCCATAAAAGAGGCAGCGCGTTCGGCAGAGGGATTTTTGTAGAAGACGGCAATTTCTTTTCCTACCTTGATTGCCGAATCTGATTTGGGGGCGGCTGTGGCGTGCAAACTGAGTAACAGGGCGGTGATGCCGATAAGGATTCTTTTCATGGCTGTTTCTTTCGGTGTGGATGTTTCAGACGACCTCGATCCGGTATTTGAGGTCGTCTGAAAATTAGGCTCGGTCATTATAAAGCCAGTTTTCAAATAATTCGCGGTCGGTAATGTAGAGGACGGCGGTATCGGCTTCGGCGGCTTGGACGGTGATGTCGGCGACGTACAGGATGCCGGTGCGGAAGTAGTGGAGGCGGGCGGTATAGCCGATGGGGAGTTGTGCCCACTGTGCGGCAAGGTCGGTGCAGGCATAGCCGTCGATGGCGATGATTTTGTCCTGCGGGCAGAGGGCGGCGTTTTCCGCGCTGCCGCCGTTGAAGACGTGGGTCAGGGTGGCGTGGTCGCTGCTTTGTTTGAACCTTGCGCCGAAGTCGGGCGCGGGGGCGGGCGTTTCGGTTGGCGGTTCGGGCAGGAATGCGCCGCCGTGGCTGCGCGGTTGTGCCTGCCATTGCAGTCCGATACCTATGGTGGCGAGGAGTTCGGCAAGGGGCAGGTCGGCAGTGGTATAGAGGGTCGTCTGAAAAAAGTCTTCGAGGTCCAGACTGGTAAACGCTTGGCAACGGGCTTGCCATTGTCTTTCGGGAATGCCTTGTCGGGTATCCAGCCAATCGCGGTAGTGTTGCTGCATGACGCTGTCGAGGGTGTGCCGCCCGCTGCTTTTGCTGCGGATGGCGAGGTCGAGGCAGAGGGCGGCTAGCGCGCCTTTTTGGTAGTAGCTGACGATAGCGTTGGGGCTGTTTTCGTCTTGTTTGTAGAATTTGTTCCAAGCGGTGAAGCTTGATTCGGCAAGGCTTTGTTTCAGACGGCCTTTGGTTTGCTGCACGCGGGTGATGCTTTGGGCGAGCAGGCGCAGGTAGGCTTCGGGGGCGATGGTGTGGCTTCGGGCGAGGAAGAGGTCGTCGTAGTAGGAGGTGATGCCTTCAAATGCCCAAAGCTGCTCGGTGTAGTTTTCGCGGTCGAGGTCGTAGGGGGCGAAGGCGGCGGGTTTGATGGATTTGACATTCCAAGCGTGGAAGTATTCGTGTGAGAACAGTCCGAGCAGTTGGGTGTAGGCGTCGTTGGCGTCGGTCATGCCGTGCGGCGGCAGGCTGTGGCGGTCGGCGAGCAGGGCGGTGCTGCTGATGTGTTCCAGTCCGCCGTAGATGTTGTCGCCGACGTGGAGCAGAAAGAGGTAATGCGTGAACGGGGCAGGGGAGGGGAGCATTGCCAGTTCGGTTTCGCAGATTTTGCGGATGTCTGACACGAGGCGGTCGCGGTCGAAATCGGGATAGTGGCCGCTTAAGGCGATGCGGTGCGGTATGCCGCTGGCTTCGAAATCGAGAAATTCGATGTTGCCCAGTTCGACAGGGTGGTCGATTAAATCGTGGTAGGAGGTCGTCTGAAAAGTATTTGAGCCTGTCGTCGGCATGCTGGTTGCGATGCGCCATTCCTTAGGGAGGTCGTTGAAGCTTAGGCTGTGGGTGTCTTTCAGGCGGTCTTCTATGGAGAAAAACAGGCAGCTGCCGTCGAAAAAACCGCGATTGGTGTCTAAGAATGAGCCGCGAACCGATAAATCGAAGGCGTAGGCGGTATATCGGATTACCCAATGTCCGGATTTTGGGCTGGTCTGCCAGATGTTTTTTGCTGTTTGCGATAAGGCGGCAGGTTGTCCGTCGCATTCTGCACTTATTGTAATGATGTGGCGGGAAAAGTCGCGAATCAAGTAACTGCCGGGTACCCAGTTTGGTAGTTTGAGAACGGCTGAAGAGTTTGAAGGATTTTGAAATTTAAGGGTAATATGCCATTGATGGGCTTTTGGGTCGGGAGTTAGGGTATAGGTAATCATGATAAAAATTTATCGGCTTGATGCAATAAAGCAATGTTAAGAATTATTTGGTTGGTGTCAAATCATAAATTAGTTAAAATCTATAACCTTGTAAAGTGTATGGGAATTTAGTGTAAAGAAAATGGATTTTCTTGACAAGAGTCCATATTTCTGGTTGATGTTGCCATTATGGCAGCCGAAAGGCAGTCTGCCAAGATATTCCCAATGCTCGTTCGGTAAAACGGCTGTCGAGTGGTTTGATGCGGCAGTCGGAGCAAATTGATGGAAACGGCTTTCGCGGGAACCGGCAACGGATGCCCGCTAAAGCAGCTATTTATTTTCCGTGTTTAATGGAGACTTTCATGGAAGCGCAAACTTATAACTACAAAGTAGTGCGGCAGTTCGCTGTTATGACTGTAGTTTGGGGGGTGGTGGGTATGCTGGTCGGCGTGATTGCTGCTGCCCAGTTGTTTTTACCCTCACTCAATCTGTCTGAGATTGGTCCGTGGTTTCACTTCGGACGGATCCGCCCGCTGCACACCAATGCTGTAATTTTCGCCTTTGGCGGCTGCGGTTTGATCGGTACATCATATTATGTGGTGCAACGTACTTGTAATGCACGCCTGTTTGGCGGCTGGCTGGCAGCGTTTACCTTTTGGGGATGGCAGGCTGTTATTTTAGCTGCAGCCATCAGCTTCCCATTGGGTTACACGCAAGGTAAGGAATATGCCGAGCTGGAGTGGCCGATAGATATTTTGATTGCATTGGTGTGGGTGGCCTATGCGGTTGTTTTCTTTGGAACAATTGCTAAACGTAAGGTCAAACACATTTATGTTGCTAACTGGTTCTATGGCGGCTTTATTTTGGCTGTTGCCTTGCTACACATCGTGAACAACCTCAGCCTGCCTGTCGGATTGATGAAATCGTATCCGATTTATGCGGGCGCAATTGATGCGATGGTTCAGTGGTGGTATGGCCATAATGCCGTGGGCTTCTTCTTAACTGCCGGTTTCTTGGGTATGATGTATTACTATGTGCCGAAACAGGCAGGCCGTCCGGTTTATTCTTACCGCTTGTCTGTCGTTCACTTCTGGGCCTTGATTTTTACCTATATGTGGGCAGGTCCTCACCATCTTCACTACACCGCTTTGCCGGATTGGACTCAATCTGTCGGCATGGTGCTTTCTCTGATTCTGTTTGCACCGTCTTGGGGCGGCATGATCAACGGTATTATGACCTTGTCCGGTGCATGGCATAAATTGCGTACCGACCCTATTCTGAAATTCTTGATCGTATCTTTGTCGTTCTATGGTATGTCTACCTTTGAAGGTCCGATGATGTCGATTAAAACCGTCAATGCTTTGAGCCACTATACTGATTGGACTGTCGGCCATGTGCATGCCGGTGCGTTGGGTTGGGTAGGTTTTGTAACCATCGGTTCGATTTACTATATGATTCCACGATTGTTCGGTCAAAAAGAAATGTATAGTACTAAATTGATTGATGCCCATTTTTGGATCGCGACCATCGGTGTGGTTCTGTATATCGCCTCCATGTGGATCGCAGGTGTGATGCAAGGTCTGATGTGGCGTGAAATGAATCCCGACGGTACATTGACTTACTCTTTCGTTGAAAGTGTGAAGGAAAGCAAACTGTATTATGCAATTCGTTTTTCAGGCGGCCTGTTATATTTGAGCGGTATGCTTATTATGGCTTACAACACTTACCGTACTATTGCCAACGGTAAACCGGTTGAAGCTGAAATTCCCGCCATATCTGAAGCGCAACATCACTAAACAAAAAGACGGGCTACCAAAATGAAATTACAACAATTAGTCGAAGAAAAAGTAGGCATACTTATCGTGTTTACCCTGCTGGTGGTTAGCGTGGGTTTGCTGATTGAAGTCGTACCTCTGTTTTTCTCACCTGCTGTTACTCAGCCGATTGAAGGGGTAAAACCCTACAATGCGCTGCAGGTGGCGGGACGTGATATTTATGTGCGTGAAGGTTGTTACAACTGCCACTCGCAAATGATTCGTCCGTTCCGTGCAGAGACAGAGCGTTACGGCCACTACTCCGTTGCCGGTGAATCGGTTTATGACCGTCCGTTCCAATGGGGTTCCAAACGTACAGGGCCTGATTTGGCACGTGTAGGCGGCCGCTATTCAGACGAATGGCACCGCATCCACTTGCTCAACCCCCGTGATGTCGTGCCAGAGTCTAATATGCCTGCTTTCCCATGGCTGGCACGTAACAAGGTTGATCCTGACCAAGTCGTGGCGCACATGAAAGGGCTGCAAACGCTCGGCACGCCCTACACTGATGAAGAAATTGCCAAAGCACCAGAAATGCTGAAAGATAAATCCGAATTAGATGCGGTAATCGCTTATCTGCAAGGATTGGGCTTGGCATTGAAAAACGTAAGGTAACATCATGGACGTTAATTGGGCGCGTAGTCTGTTTACAGTATTAGTGTTTATCTGCTTCATGTTGGTGCTGTATGTCGTGATGAACAAACGAAACAAATCAAATTACGATGAAGCATCCCGCAGTATCATTGAAGATGACGATACTGCACATGATGATAATGATAATAACAGTGCCGCCCGATAAACTGTGGCCACGGAGCTAAAACAATGAACACAACTTCACATTTCACCAGTGATTTCTGGAACTATTACATCATCGGCATCGTCCTATTGAGCTTTATCGGCCTGATATGGCTTTTGCTGTCACAAAACAAGGTCAAACCGCTTAAAAAAGGGGAAGATGTCAATACCACAGGGCATAACTGGGATGGTATTGAAGAATACAACAATCCCATGCCGCGCTGGTGGTTCTTCCTGTACATCGGGACTTGGCTGTTCGGTATCGGCTATTTGGTGATGTATCCCGGCTTAGGCGATTTTGGCGGTATCGGGTTCGGCGGTAAAAAATGGACCAGTATTGAGCAATATCGCGAAGAAGTGGCGCAGGCCGAACAGAGCTACAAACCGCTTTACGACAAATATGCCAAAATGCCGGTCGAGCAAGTTGCCAAAGATCCTGCAGCACAAAAAATAGGTAAAAACCTGTTTGATACTTATTGTATCCAGTGTCACGGCTCGGATGCCAAAGGTGCGCGCGGTTTCCCGAACCTAACCGATTCCGATTGGTTGTTTGGCGGCACACCGGAAAAAATTCATGAAACCATTGTTAAAGGCCGTACTGGTGTAATGGATTCATGGGGTCCGAAATTGGGTGAAGAGCGTGTTAAGGATGTTGCACACTATGTCATGTCGTTGTCCAAACCTGCGGAACAATATGATGCAGTTCGTGCAGAACGCGGTAAAGAACTGTTTAACGGCCCGCCTGCAAACTGTTTTGCCTGCCATGGCGACAAAGGCCAAGGTGTTCGTGGTTCCGGCCCGAATCTGACTGACGACGTATGGTTGTGGGGTGGTACTCAAAAAGCCATTATTGAAACCATTACCAATGGCCGCCATAATCAAATGCCGGCATGGGAAGGTTTCTTGGATAAAGACAAAATCCATCTTTTGACCGCTTATGTTTGGGGTTTGTCGCATAAAGACGGCAAGGCACAGAAAACCGATACTGAAAATGTATTAGGCTCGAAAGCTGCGGCTGCTGCCGAAGCTGCGGCAGCCGAGAAGAAAAAGGCAGATGCCGAAGCTGCAGCAAAAGCTGCGTCTGAAGCTGCAGCAAAAGAAACTGCTGCTTCTGTACCTGCTGCCGACAAACCGGTTGAGGCTGCTGCAGGCAAACCCGCCGAAGCGGCGGCACCTGCTGCAGCGGCAGACGGTAAGAAAGTGTTTGACGGATTGTGCTTTGGTTGTCACGGTGCCAATTCGGCTATTCCGAATACGCCGCGTCTGACTCATAAAGACGAATGGGCTCCGCGCATCAAAAAAGGCAAAGAAACCTTGTTCAAGCATGCTCTCGAAGGTTTCCAAGACAAAGGCATGATGCCGGCCAAAGGCGGAAATACCGAATTGAGCGACGACGAAGTGAAAGCAGCCGTTGTTTATATGGTGAATGAATCCGGCGGTAAATTCTGATAGGACTACACAACAAAAGGGAATGCCTAATTGGGTATTCCCTTTATTTTATAGAAGGCCGTCTGAAAATCGTTTTTCAGACGGCCTTCCATTTAGGATGGTAGCTGTTTAATTGTCAAAAGTGTTGCAGCGGTTGATATCGCCGCTTTCAAAGCCGCGTTTGAACCAATACATGCGCTGCGCTGAGCTGCCGTGGGTAAAGCTGTCGGGCACGGCATAACCCTGACTGCGTTTTTGCAGGGTGTCGTCGCCTACGGCCTCGGCCGCATTGATTGCTTCCTCTATGTCGCCTTCTTCCAGCAAGTCCTGCCGCTGCGCGTCTTTCGCCCAAATTCCGGCGAAGCAGTCGGCCTGCAGTTCGAGTTTTACCGATAATTTATTAGCTTCGGTTTTACCGGCCTGTTGCTGCATCTGATGCACTTGCGGCAGGATGCCCAGCAGGTTTTGCACATGGTGGCCGACTTCATGCGCGATGACGTAGCCGAAAGCCGTGTCGCCTGCCGCACCGAGTTTGGTGCGCATTTCTTCGTAGAACGATAAATCGAGGTAAACCTTTTTATCGGCAGGGCAGTAAAACGGCCCCATTGCCGCCTGACCCATACCGCAGGCGGTGCGTGTGCCGCCGGTATACAGTACCAGAGTGGTGGGCGTATAGCGAGCATTGCGTTTGGCAAAGTAATTGGCCCAGGTTTTTTCCGTATCGGCCAACACTACGCCCGCCAATTCCCTCAGCTGTGCTTCCTGCTTGCTTTCCACGACGGTTTGCTGTGCTCCGCCGCTCAGCTGCTGCGCTCCGCCGGCCAGGCCGGACAAATCGACGCCGTAGTACGCGCCTACCAGCACGACGATGATGCCGATAATGCCCATCCCGCCGCCGCCTCCACCGCCGCCGCTTCCTCGGCGGTCTTCAATGTTAGAGCTTTGTTCACGTCCCTGCCAACGCATAAATTTGTTCCTTTTCGATAGTTTATTGATTGATGTTTGGTGTGCGGAGATGTGTGAGGCCGTCTGAAAACCGCCTCCGTAATCTTTGCAATGTCTTTCGTGCTATTCGGTCACGCCTGCCATGCGGGAACTGCACCGGGCTTATCC
Source organism: Neisseria elongata subsp. elongata (assembly GCF_900113545.1). Classification (GTDB taxonomy): domain Bacteria; phylum Pseudomonadota; class Gammaproteobacteria; order Burkholderiales; family Neisseriaceae; genus Neisseria; species Neisseria elongata. The sequence continues at coordinate 21,670 of NZ_FOPS01000018.1, forward strand.
GTGCCGACTGTAAATACGGACTCCGAAAACAATCCGAAACGTATTTTCAGACGGCCTTTACCATTCGCCCCGTTTCAGCTTCTCGATTTGACGGCGGTCGCGCTTGGTCGGACGGCCTTCGGGGTAGGCCGCACTGATGCGGGATGCCTGATCGAGCAGCTTCTGCTGTTCGCGCTTTGCGGCCACTTCTTCGTTTTCACGGTACAGAAGCCGCGCTTCGGGAGCGGGGCGGCGTTGGTGGTTCAACGCCTGTACGGTAATTTCGTATGGCAGCGAATTGAGCGTGAGATGCAGCACATCGCCCGCCGCGATATTTTTACTGTTTTTCACTTTCGCGCCATTGACCAGCACGCGGCCGAGTTCGATGTGTTTCTGCGCCAAGGCGCGGGTTTTGAAAAAACGGGCGGCCCACAGCCATTTGTCGAGCCGCATTGTTTGCCCGTCTTCCATGATTTGCCCTTTGTCATTCTAAAGGCGCGAGTGTAACACGGACGGCGCGTCCGGATGTCGGACCGTTGCCGAACGGCACAATATTCTGCTTGCCCGCCTACCGTTTATCGCGTAAATTTCACGTTTTTTCGCCAAGCGGCGCGGATTAGCGTATCATTCCGCGCAAATATTTATTCTTCAGCGAGAACGTTCAGCATGAAACCCGTCTTTCTTGATTTCGAGCAGCCGATTGCCGAATTGACCAAAAAAATCGAAGAACTGCGTTTCGTCCAAGGCGAATCCGCCGTGGACATCAGCGATGAAATCGAACGCCTGCAGAAAAAAAGCAACGAGCTGACCAAATCCATCTACGCCAAGCTCACGCCTGCACAAGTTTCCCAAGTTTCCCGCCATCCGCAGCGTCCCTATACTTTGGACTACATCTCCGCGCTCTGCACCGATTTCCAAGAATTGCACGGCGACCGCCACTATGCCGACGATTACGCCATCGTCGGCGGTTTGGCGCGGTTTAACGGCCAAAGCGTCGTCGTCATCGGCCACCAGAAAGGCCGCGACACCAAAGAAAAAATCCGCCGCAACTTCGGCATGCCGCGCCCCGAAGGCTACCGCAAAGCCCTGCGCCTGATGCATCTGGCGGAAAAATTCCGCCTGCCCGTACTGACCTTCGTCGATACGCCCGGAGCCTATCCCGGCATCGGTGCGGAAGAGCGCAACCAATCCGAAGCCATCGGCAAAAACCTGTACGAACTGACCAAGCTGAAAGTGCCCGTCATCTGCACCATCATCGGCGAAGGAGGTTCCGGCGGCGCGCTGGCGATTGCCGTGGGCGACTTTGTCAATATGCTGCAATATTCCACTTATTCCGTGATTTCGCCCGAAGGCTGCGCCTCGATTTTGTGGAAAACGGCGGAAAAGGCCGCAGATGCCGCCGCCGCCTTGGGCATTACCGCCGACCGCCTGCAAAAACTGAATCTGGTGGACAAAGTCATCGAAGAGCCGTTGGGCGGCGCACACCGAAATCACGGCGAACTGATGCAGCGTCTGCGCGAAGTGCTGGCCGAACAGCTCCGCATCGCCCAAGACATGCCGCTGTCCGACCTGCTCGACCGCCGTTTCGACCGCATCATGGCATACGGCCAATTCGTCGAAAAATAACGCATTGCCGCAATAGGAAGGCCGTCTGAAAACAGGGTTCGAACACGCTCCCCTTTTCAGACGGCCTTTTTGCTTTCCCCCTTTCCCAACCGAGTCCCACCATGCAAACCGCCGTCTGGAACGACATCCCGCCCTTGCGCGAACTGCTTGCCGCCGCCGCGCACAACCGCCGCCTTGCCGTCTGCCTGCCCGAAAAACGCATCCCCCGCTTCGAACCGTCAGAACAGCCCGACGAGGCGGAACGCCGTTTCCTGCAACACTGGCCGCAACAATCCGCCTGCCTGCAATTTGCCGCCGCCAACATCCTGCACGGCCTGCTGCCGCAAGGTGCGGAGCTCTGGCTGATGCCGCCCGCCGCTGCCGACTGCCTGTCCGACTATTTTTCAGACGGCCTCGAATGGCAGACGGAAGCACGCCCGCAAAGCCCTACCGCCGCACAAAAACCTTGGTTCAGGCCGTCTGAAAACCGAAACGGCACACTGTCCGAACACGTCGCCGTCATCGGTGCGGGCATTGCTGGGGCGGCTACTGCCCGCGCATTGGCGGAACGCGGCGTGCGGGTCAGCGTATTGGAAGCGCGCACCGCAGCCCATGCCGCCAGCGGCAACCGTCAAGGCCTGCTGTATGCCAAAATTTCCGCCCACGATACCGAACAGACCGAACTGCTGCTCGGCGGCTACGGCCACAGCCGCCGCCTGCTCGACCGCCTGCTGCCCGACGGCGGCTGGCAGCCCTGCGGCGTACTCCACCTCAACCACAGCCCCGCCGAAGAAAAACGCAACCGCCGCCTCGCCGCCCAAGATTGGCACGCCCACCTTTACCGCGGCATCAGTGCGGCCGAAGCCTCCGAACTGGCGGGCATCGACCTGTCTTCAGACGGCCTCTACTGGCCGCAGGGCGCGTGGCTGCACCCGCCCGCACTCGTCCGCGCCTTACTCGCCCACCCGAATATTCGTCTGTATGAAGGGCAACCGTTGCTGTCGGCACAATACTGCGCCCCGCATTGGCGGCTGGATACGCCGCAGCACACCCTGTCTGCCGACCACATCGTATACTGCGCCGGGGCAGCCTCGCCGCAACAGCCGCCGCTTGCCGCCCTGCCGTGGCAGCTGATACGCGGCCAAACCAACCTTGCCGCCGCCACCGCCTACACAGGCCGTCTGAAAACCGCCCTGTCGGCCGCCAGCTACATCAGCCCCGCATGGGAAGGGCGGCACTGCTACGGCGCGAGTTTCGTGCCACACGATGCCTGCGGCGACTGGCGCGACAGCGAGGCGGAATACAACCGGCAGGAACTCGCCAGGCTGCACCCGCAACTGGCGGCCGAACTGACCGCCGCGCCGACGGTAAGCGGACACGCCGCCGTGCGTTGCGACAGCCCCGACCATCTGCCGACCGTCGGGCCGGTGGCCGATTATGCCGCCATGCGCGGGGTGTATGCCAAGCTGGCGCACGATAAAAACTATCCGCTGTCTGACTCCTGCCCCTACCTGCCGAATGTGTGGGTAAACAGCGCGCACGGCAGCCGCGGGCTGGCTACCGCGCCGTGGTGTGCCGAAAGCATTGCCGCCCGCATCCTCGGCCTGCCCGACCCGCTCTCCCGCCGCCTGCGCGAGGCACTGCATCCCAACCGCCACATCGTCCGCGCCCTGGTGCGGCAGCATGAAGGCGGACGGTAAACCGCGGCCGTCCCGTTTCCCTATGTCCCGGCCGTTTGGCGGCGCGGCAGTATGGCTGAAAAACGCATTCTAAGGCCGTCTGAAAAACCGTTTCGGACACGCCGGAATGCCTTTCTGCCGGCAGAAACCGTTTTTTCAGACGGCCTGCCGCCCAATATCGGTTAAAATGCCCGACTTTGGCAACTTTGATTGAAAGGCCGTCTGAAAACCTTTCGGCGGCAAACCGTAATATGTCCTCTACAAACCCTTCCAAATTGCGCTACTGGCTGCTGGCCGTCGGCGCGGTCATTCTCGACCAAATCACCAAATCCGCCGTTTTGGCAAAATTCGAAGATTACGAGCGTTTGGGCATCATTCCCGGCTTTTTCGATTTGACCTTGGTTTACAACACCGGGGCGGCCTTCAGCTTTCTCGCCACCGCCGGCGGCTGGCAGAAATATTTCTTCATCGTGCTGGCGGCAATCGTGTGCCTCTGGCTGGTTAACGCCGTGCGGAAAAACGAATTCGACCCTTGGGGTTCGTGGGGCGCGGTGATGGTAATCGGCGGGGCGGTCGGCAACGTCATCGACCGCTTCATCCACGGTAAAGTGGTGGATTTCCTGCTGTTCTATGGCGAAGGCTGGGCGTATCCCGCCTTCAATGTGGCTGACAGCTTTATCTGCGTCGGCGCGGTATTGCTGGTTATCGACGGGTTCATCAACAAAAGGCCGTCTGAAAAAGAAACGGCGGAAGGGCGGGAACAATAATGAGCGGCAAAACCATTATGCTGGCCAATCCGCGCGGCTTCTGTGCGGGCGTGGACCGCGCCATCAGCATCGTCGAGCGCGCACTGGAGGAATTCGGCGCACCGATTTATGTGCGGCACGAAGTAGTGCACAACAAATTCGTGGTGGACAACCTGCGCGAAAAAGGCGCGGTTTTTATCGAGAATTTGGCCGACGTGCCGCCCGGCGCGACGCTGATTTATTCCGCCCACGGCGTATCGAAGGCCGTACAGGAAGAGGCTGCCGCGCGCGGTTTCCGCGTATTCGACGCCACCTGCCCGCTGGTAACCAAAGTGCACAAAGAAGTGGCGCGGCTTGATACGCAAGGCTACCAAATCATCATGATAGGCCACAAAGGCCATGTGGAAGTGGAAGGCACGATGGGGCAGCTTCCCGAAGGGCGGATGCTGCTGGTGGAAACCGTGGAAGATGCCGAACAGGTAATGCCCGACCATCCCGACCGCCTCGCCTACGTCAGCCAAACCACGCTGTCGGTGGACGAAACCAAAGACATCATCGCCGTATTGAACGCGCGTTTTCCCAACATCAAAAATCCGCACAAGGAAGACATTTGCTATGCCACCACCAACCGTCAAAAGGCGGTGAAGGATTTGGCGGAGGAATGCGACATCGTGATTGTGGTCGGCTCGCCCAATTCATCCAACAGCAACCGCCTGCGCGAAGTGGCGGCGCAGCGTGGCGTGGAGGCTTATATGGTGGATAACGCCTCTTATCTGCGGCCGGAATGGTTTGAGGGCAAAAAACAGGTCGGCATCACCGCCGGCGCATCCGCTCCCGAAGTGCTGGTGCAGGAAGTGATTACCGTGCTGACAGACTGGGGGCACGATATTTTACGCGAAGGCGAGGGCGCGGAAGAAAGCATCGTCTTTGTGCTGCCGAAAGAATTGCGCGGCGGAAAAAATAAAGCGTGAAATAGGCAGAATAAAAAGGCCGTCTGAAAACTTGGGTTCCTACGGAACGGAGTCGGGTTTTCAGACGGTCTTTTTACATCCGTTTAAATCGATGCAATATAACATTTTGAAAAACTTAAATAAATTGACAAAGGGTGTTAAGAGTAATATATAGCGAAGAGTGGCAATCTGTATTTACCCTCTCTTTTTGTGAAAGGAAACATCATGAAAGCAATGGTTTATCACGGCGCAAACGACATCCGTTTTGAAGAAAAACCCCGTCCGCAGATTACCGATCCGACCGACGCGGTGGTGAAAATCGTCAAAACCACGATTTGCGGTACCGATTTGGGTATTTGGAAAGGCAAAAACCCCGAAGTCGCCGACGGCCGTATTCTCGGTCATGAAGACATCGGTATTGTAGAAGAAGTCGGCGAGGCTGTAAAAAACATCAAAGTCGGCGATAAAGTCATTATTTCATGCGTCAGCAAATGCTGTACTTGCGACAACTGTAAAATCCAACTCTATTCACACTGCCGCAACGGCGGCTGGATTTTGGGCTACATGATCGACGGCACGCAAGCCGAATACGTCCGTACGCCTTATGCCGACAACAGCCTTGTTCCGCTGCCCGACAACGTCAACGAAGAAGTCGCCCTGCTGTTGAGCGACGCCTTGCCGACCGCCCACGAAATCGGCGTGCAATACGGCGATGTCAAACCCGGCGACACCGTATTCATCGCAGGCGCAGGCCCTGTCGGTATGTCCGCCTTGTTGACCGCCCAACTGTACAGCCCCGCCGCCATCATCGTTTGCGATATGGACGAAAACCGTTTGAAACTGGCGAAAGAGTTGGGCGCAACCCATACCATCAGCCCCGCTTCAGTCGATGTCTCCAAACAAGTTTTCGCCATCGTCGGCGAAGACGGCGTGGACTGCGCGATCGAAGCCGTCGGCATTCCCGCTACATGGAATATGTGTCAAGACATCGTCAAACCGGGCGGTCATATCGCCGTCGTCGGCGTGCATGGTCAATCCGTTGATTTCAAACTGGAAAAACTGTGGATTAAAAACCTCGCCATCACAACCGGTTTAGTAAACGCCAATACCACCGAAATGCTGATGAAGGCAATTTCCAGCAGCTCCGTCGATTACACCAAAATGCTGACCCACCGCTTCAAATTCAGCAAATTGGAAAAAGCCTACGACGTGTTCAAACATGCCGCCGAAAACCAAGCCATGAAAGTGGTTTTGGAAGCGGATTAACGGTATAGGGGGGCGGGTTTCCCTCCCTGCCGCATGAGTCATGAAATAGGCCGTCTGAAAACCGGATGTTGGTTTTTCAGACGGCCTATTTGCGTATTGAGACCTTTGCAAAATCCCCCCCCAAATCCCCTAAATTCCCACCAAGACATTTAGGGGATTTCTCATGAGCACCTTCTTCCAACAAACCGCACAAGCCATGATTGCCAAACACATCGACCGCTTCCCACTATTGAAGTTGGATCAGGTGATTGATTGGCAACCGATCGAGCAATACCTGAATCGTCAAAGAACCCGTTACCTTAGAGACCACCGCGGCCGTCCCGCCTATTCCCTGTTGTCTATGTTCAAAGCCGTCCTGCTCGGCCAATGGCACAGCCTCTCCGATCCCGAACTCGAACACAGCCTCATCACCCGCATCGATTTCAACCTGTTTTGCCG
>NZ_FOPS01000019.1 GCF_900113545.1 Neisseria elongata subsp. elongata
TGGAACTGGTTGAAATGGAAATCCGTGACTTGCTGTCAAGCTACGACTTCCCAGGCGACGACTGCCCGATCGTACAAGGTTCCGCACTGAAAGCCTTGGAAGGCGACGCAGCTTACGAAGAAAAAATCTTCGAACTGGCTGCTGCATTGGACAGCTACATCCCGACACCTGAGCGTGCCGTGGACAAACCGTTCCTGTTGCCTATCGAAGACGTATTCTCTATCTCCGGCCGTGGTACAGTAGTAACCGGTCGTGTAGAGCGCGGTATCATCCACGTCGGTGACGAGATCGAAATCGTAGGTCTGAAAGAAACCCAAAAAACCACTTGTACCGGTGTTGAAATGTTCCGCAAACTGCTGGACGAAGGTCAAGCAGGTGACAACGTAGGCGTATTGCTGCGCGGTACCAAACGTGAAGAAGTGGAACGCGGTCAAGTATTGGCTAAACCGGGTACCATCACTCCTCACACCAAATTCAAAGCAGAAGTTTACGTATTGAGCAAAGAAGAGGGTGGTCGTCATACTCCGTTCTTCGCTAACTACCGTCCACAATTCTACTTCCGTACTACCGACGTAACCGGTGCGGTTACTTTGGAAGAAGGTGTAGAAATGGTTATGCCTGGTGAGAACGTGGCCATCACTGTAGAACTGATTGCACCTATCGCTATGGAAGAAGGTCTGCGCTTTGCGATTCGCGAAGGCGGTCGTACCGTAGGTGCGGGCGTGGTTTCTTCTATCATCGCTTAATTGAAGGATATCGATAAATGGCAAACCAAAAAATCCGTATCCGCCTGAAAGCTTATGATTACAGCCTGATTGACCGTTCTGCTCAAGAAATCGTTGAAACTGCAAAACGTACCGGCGCCGTTGTAAAAGGTCCGATTCCGTTGCCGACTAAAATCGAGCGTTTCAACATTCTGCGTTCTCCACACGTGAATAAAACTTCTCGTGAACAATTGGAAATCCGCACCCACTTGCGCCTAATGGATATCGTGGACTGGACTGACAAAACTACCGACGCACTGATGAAACTGGACTTGCCAGCTGGTGTTGATGTAGAAATTAAAGTTCAATAAATATTGAAATAAATGAAAGCCGAGTAGTGTTAGCTATTCGGCTTTTTTGAGTTAGGCTGCCATAGTTATCTAAGGCAGCCTAACTTTTCTGTGAAATGAAGGAATAGGGGGGAATTATCTTAGGTATTGATTAAGATAAATTTATCATTCCCTTTTTATTTTCTATTCCTAAATTTCGGTAAGAGTATTTGAAGAAACTAATGCTTTTTTAGTGGAATATTTTCAGACGGCCTTTCAGTCGCTAATTTTTATTGTGCGCAGCGGAAGCCTAGGTTATGCACTGAAAATTTTGACTGTAGGCTTGTACGGAAACCATAGCGTAGGAACGCTGCGTAGTTTGTAGGATCAGTAGCTCCTGCTGCTGCACCACTACAGAACATGGCACTATCTACTCCTCCGGAGTTTAACAGACTGCTGTTGAAATCTTCAGTCCATTCCCAAATTAGGCCGTGCATATCGTAGATGCCCCAATAATTGGGTTTCATACGGCCTACATCACGCAAACCCTGTCGACTGCCTTGTGCATACCAGTTAAGGATGGTGTCTTTATAAGCTTTTTCATTAGCCCCGTTTGGCTTGAGTTCGGATGCTTGTCCGGCATATTCCCACTGGTTGATAGTGGGTAGGTGCTTACCTTGGGCAGTACAATAAGCATTGGCTGCAAACCATGAAATAAATACAACTGGTTTGTTCAAGTCTTCTTTTTTTGGAGCAAAACCGTTACCATCTTTAATCCAGTGTGAGAGATAATGTTTGTCACCCTGTTTGCTGCTGAGTTTTCCACGTTGCCACTGTGGATTTTTCTTTACGAATTCAAAGAATTGTGCATTAGTTACAGGTAGTTTGTCTAATTTATAAGAAGACACTTTAGTTAGTGGGGCATCAGCGGCCAAGTAAAGCGGTCGGTAGGTGCCACCGCTAATGTCTGCCATATCTGTCGCTGAAGATAATGCTGCGCTTGTAAGTAATAATGTATAAAAAATAGAGTTTTTCATAATTTCCTCATGTTGGATGATTTACATGTGTCCTGTCGAGAGAGAAAGATTATTTCCCTGCTCGGAAGGCGGCAATTTCTTCAACAGTAATTTCCCCACCTTTGTTGTCAAACATATTTAATACATAGGTAGAAACTGCTGCAAGCTCTTCGTCTTTCATAGGCAGGGCGGGCATGATGCCATCGTATGTCTTTCCGTTGACGGTAATTTGTCCGCGTATGCCTTTGGCGATAGAGGCTACCAATTGCATTTTATCTTCCGAAAAATAGTCTGATTTAGCAAGCGGAGGCAGTGAGTCGTTTGCCCCCATTCCGTCTGCACCATGACAGGCTTTGCATCGTTTATCGTAAATGTCTTTCCCTGCCTTTAGTCTCTCATCAACTTGGGGTTCACTTGCTTGTTTAGGTGTAACGGCAGGCTGTTCAGTAACAGCAGATACGTTTGTATTTTTTGGAGTTTCTGCAGTTGTCTGCTGGGTGTTGGTTTGACTTTGATCGTTACAAGCAGAAAGGAGTAGACAGCCGACAATGAGGGTTAATAAGGTAGATTTCATTTTTTGCTCCTCAATTAAATTAGTATTTTATTATTTTAGCTGCACTAATCTTGCAATAAATTGTTTTATCTCAAAAAAGTATACTTAGAATAATTGAAAAAAGGCATCTATACTACCTGAATTTTGGTTTGTCTGAATCATATGAATGTTTTCAGACGGCCTTTCATCCAAGAATATAGATGCCTAATAATTGGTTCTATAAAACCAAATTAACTATTAATGACCTTCTTCACCGCCATAAGGATTGGAAGAACCTGAGGCTGAGGAGGCTGGTGCTGCAGGAGCTGAAGCACCAGAAGCTGAAGCACCAGAAGCTGCACCTGCTGCTGCGCCAGTACCTTTATAGGCTTCATCGCTCAGTCGTTTGGTCATTACTTCCGGATGATCTTCACCTTCTACAACCAATTGACCCAAAGCACCTTTGTTAAATGCACGGAAGATAGAGTGGTCAACGATGGTAAAGCTGCCAGGAATGTCAACTTTGAATTCGATAATAGCTGCGCCACCTGCAGGAATCAGGGTGCTTTGTACGTTTTCGTTAATCAGTTTGCCGCCTTCAACATATACTTTGTCGAAGATTTCGCCAATAACGTGGAAAGAAGACACCAAGTTCGGACCACCGTTACCTACGTACATACGTACGGTTTCACCTACTTTGGCTTTCAGCGCGTTATCGCCGGCAATGGCACCAACGTGACCGTTAAATACTACGTAATCTGCATCTTCACGGATGGCTTTGTCCATGTCAAACGGTTGCAAACCGGGTTCGCCGTATTTTCCTTTGGTGTAGAAGTCACCTTGAACGATGTAGAACTCTTTATCTACTTTGGGCAGACCTTCTTTAGGTTCAACCAAAACCAAACCATACATACCGTTACCAATGTGCATGCCTACTGGGGCAACAGCACAGTGATAGATGTACAGGCCAGATTGCAGTGCTTTCCAGCGGAAAGTAGAAGTGCGGCCCGGTGCTGTAAATGTAGCGGCGGCACCACCACCTTGACCTGTAGAGGCATGGAAATCGACGTTATGCGGTACAGTAGAATTTGGGTTGTTGGAGAATTCTACTTCCACGGTGTCACCTTCGCGCACACGAATCATTTGACCTGGAACGTCACCGTTGAATGTCCAGTAAGTGTAATCAACACCATCAGCCATTTTCATGGTTTTTTCGATGGTTTCCATTTTTACTTTAACCAAAGCGGCGTGATCACGGTTAACTGCAGGTGGAACTTCCGGAGCGTGAGTCACGACCGCATCGATAACAGGCAGCTGATCAACCGGAACATCGGCTTCGGCAGTTTGAGAAGCTGCACCGGAAGTAGCCGGGGTAGAAGAAGCTGCAACCGGAGTTTCTTGTGCTGCAGGTTTTTGTGCCGCTTGTTGTTGACCGTTACAGGCCGCTAAAACAAACGCTGAAGTAATCAGAGCAGCTAAAGTTTGGCGTTTCATAAGGTACTTTCCTTTTACTGGGTTACGTTTACAAATTAAGTAATGGCATTATGGATTACCTATCTTAACATTTATTTGATATAAATCAAATAGGCGGCATTAACATTTTATTTCGTTAGCTTTACATGTTTCAACATAACATAACTAGGGCTTAAAATATAAGAAATCGATTTATTTTGCGCTTATATTTAGAATTGTGCACGAATTTACATTGTTCTCTGCTTGTATGATGTTGGTCAACTGCCACAGATGTTTCAGGCAGATTGCTTTATTTCCCGTGTTAGTCGTGCTACAATTTTTAACATTCATATTTCATGAATTTTAACACAACCACCCAAGGAGTTTTATTATGGGACAATATAAGAAGCTCTGGTATCTGCTGTTTGCAGTGCTGGCAGTCTGCTTTACCATCCTGGGTTATATGGGTTCGGAGGTTTATAAAAAAGCTCCGCCATATCCCGAAAAAGTTGTAACGGCGTCCGGTCAGGTATTGATGACCAAGGACGATATTTTGGCCGGCCAATCGGCTTGGCAGTCTACCGGCGGTATGGAGGTCGGCTCTATCTTGGGTCACGGTGCTTATCAGGCTCCGGACTGGACTGCCGACTGGCTGCACCGCGAATTGGTTGCCTGGTTGGACTTCACTGCACAGGCTCAATTCGGCAAAAACTACGAACAATTGGATGTTGCACAACAGGCGACTTTGCGTACGCAATTGGCTGACGAATACCGTAACCAGTCCAGAGTGAAAGAAGACGGAACGGTTGTCATCAGCGAAACCCGTCAAAAAGCCATTGAGGCGGTTGCGCCGTATTACATCAAGTTGTACGGCAATGATCCCGACATGGTTCAAACGCGTGATAACTTTGCAATGAAAAACAATACATTGCCAAGCGAAGAGGCGCGTAAAAAATTGACTAACTTCTTCTTCTGGACAGCTTGGTCTGCATCGACCAACCGCCCGGATAAAGAGTTTACCTACACCAACAACTGGCCGCACGAGCCGTTAATCAACAACGTGCCGACTACTGAAAACTATATGTGGTCATTCACCAGTATCGTTCTGTTGTTGAGCGGTATCGGCTTATTGTTGTGGGGTTACTCTTTCCTGACCAAACATGAAGAGGTGCAACCTCCTGCAGAAGATCCGCTGTCTAAAATCCAGCTGACTCCGTCGCAGAAAGCTTTGGGCAAATATGTATTCCTGACTGTCGCGCTGTTTGTGGCACAGGTGCTGCTGGGCGGTTTGACTGCTCACTACACCATTGAAGGCCAGCATTTCTACGGTATCAACTTCTCTGATTGGCTGCCTTATGCCTTGGCACGTACTTGGCACATTCAGTCCGCAATTTTCTGGATTGCCACAGGCTTCCTGACTGCCGGTCTGTTCCTGGCTCCGATTATCAACGGCGGTAAAGATCCGAAATTCCAACGTGCAGGCGTGAACTTCCTGTATATCGCGCTGTTTATCGTGGTATTGGGTTCTTACGGCGGCAACTTCCTTGCCTTGAGCGACAATATGCCTGCGGCCATGAACTTTTGGTTCGGCCACCAAGGTTATGAGTTCCTGGACTTGGGCCGTTTCTGGCAATTGTTGTTGATGGTCGGCCTGTTGCTGTGGCTGTTCCTGATGGTTCGCTGTACCTTTACTGCGTTTAAAGAGAAAAATACCGATAAAAACCTGTTGGCCATTTTTGTGGCTTCCATGTTCGGTGTGGGTGTGTTCTATGCGCCCGGCCTGTTCTACGGCGAGCATTCTCCGATTGCGGTAATGGAATACTGGCGTTGGTGGGTGGTTCACCTGTGGGTAGAAGGTTTCTTCGAAGTGTTTGCAACCGCATCCTTCGCCTTCATCTTCTACAACATGGGCTTTGTCCGCCGCAATACTGCCACTGCCGCTACTTTGGCCGCTGCCGCCATCTTTATGTTGGGCGGTATCCCGGGTACGCTGCACCACTTGTACTTCTCCGGTTCGACTTCAGCTTCTATGGCCATCGGTGCCTGCTTCTCCGCTTTGGAAGTTGTGCCGCTGATTCTGTTGGGCCGTGAAGCATACGAACACTGGTCTTATCAAAACGCTGCTCCTTGGGCAAAACGTTTGCGTTGGCCGTTGATGTGCTTCGTTGCCGTAGCCTTCTGGAACATGATCGGTGCCGGTGTGTTCGGCTTCTTGATCAACCCGCCGATTTCCCTGTTCTACATCCAAGGTTTGAACACTACTGCGGTTCACGCACACGCGGCCTTGTTCGGTGTGTACGGCTTCTTGGCTCTGGGCTTCGTATTGCTGGTTGCCCTGTACTTGAAACCGGAAGAACATTTCAACGACAAACTGATGACTTGGGGTTTCTGGCTGCTGAACGGCGGTTTGGTCGGCATGATTGCCACCAGCTTGCTGCCGATTGGTGCGATTCAGGCTGCCGCCAGCATCTCGACCGGTTTGTGGTATGCCCGCAGCGAAAACTTCCTGCAGCAAGACCTGCTGGAAACTCTGCGCTGGATCCGTACCCTGTCTGACTTGATCTTTATCGGTGGTGCATGCTGCTTCGCATGGCAGGCTACTAAAACCGTATTCGGTTTTGGCAAAGCTAAAAACTAACCGCCTTGTCTAGATAACATCAGGCCGTCTGAAAGTTTTCAGACGGCCTTTTTTGTTTTTGCTGACGTACCAGTGAACCATTTATTCTTTGCAACGGTTTTTACCTTCATCCTGTTATCCGCACTTTTCGTTTGCCCGCCCAACCGACCTTCTTCCTAGGAACTTCGGCGGTTTGCCCGTCATCTTCTTGCTTACTCCTTCCTTTTACATCCTGAAAACCATGCGGCGAAGGCAGTCGAACCGTCCTGTCTTGCTTGATTTCACCCTGAACCGTTTTTTCAGACGGCCTGTTGCAAAACCGCCCATCCTGCCGCATTCTCCGGCGGCAAAAACCGACGGTTGCGGCCGACGGCTTTATAATAGCGGCCTTTTACCGTTTTCAGACGGCCTGCCGTTTTAACGTACGCGGCAGCCGATTGCCCATTCATGATGCTCGAAACCTTGCTCGCCCTGCCGCGCCGTACCAAAAAAATTCTGTTCGTCATCCACGACACGGTGTTGATTTTCTGCGCCTTCTGGTTCACCCAAAGCCTGAAAGCCGATTACGACCACGAATGGTACGACCCCGCCAACTGGCAGGCTTTGGCGGCCACAACGGTGTTTACAGTCTTGCTGTTTGTCCGGTTGGGGCTGTACCGCGCCGTAACGCGCTACATCAGCCTGCGGATTTTGGCGGTTGCGCTGTTCGGCAGTTTCGCATCCATGCTGCTGTTTTTCTTCAGCGTCTTGTTGTTTGAAAAACAACTGCGCCTGGCTTTGCCGGTGGTGTTCTTCTTCTTGATGGTGGTGCTGATTGCCGGTTCGCGTCTGCTGTTGCGGCTGATTTTGGCCGAACGCAGCGAACGCAATGCCGCCGCGCCCGTCATCGTGTACGGCGCGGGACAGTCGGGGCGGCAGCTGATTGAAGCGATGAAGCAGGTGAACGAATACCGCGCCGTGGCCTTTGTGGACGACAATCCGCGACTGCAACATACCATCGTCGGCGATCTGCCCGTGTTCAGGCCGTCTGAAACCGCCGATTTGATTGCGCGCTACGGCGTGAAGAAAATCCTGCTGGCCATACCCAGCGCGGGTGCGGAAAGGCGGCGGGAAATCCTGCAAAACCTTGAAGCCTACCCGTGCGAAGTGCTGGCGATTCCGGGCATGAAGGATTTGGTGGATGGCCGCATCCACATCGGCGTATTGAAGAAAATTTCGGTGGCCGACCTGTTGGGACGCGAGCCGGTCGAGCCGATGGTCGAACTGATGGCGCGCGACATCGAAGGTAAAACGGTGATGGTAACGGGCGCGGGCGGTTCCATCGGTTCGGAACTGTGCCGCCAGATTGTCGGCCGCCGTCCGGCGAAGCTGGTGTTGTTCGAACTGTCAGAATATTCGCTCTACACCATCGAACGAGAATTGCAGGATTTGGCGCGGCAACAGGGCGGCAATATTGAAATTTTGCCGCTTTTGGGTTCTGTGCAGGACAAAGGCCGTCTGAAAAACGTCATGCAGGCGTTCGGCGTGGAAACCATCTACCACGCCGCCGCCTACAAACACGTCCCCTTGGTCGCGCTCAACACCATAGAAGGCATACGCAACAACGTTTTCGGCACACTGGCCTGCGCCCGTGCGGCACAAGAATGCGGCGTGGCGACCTTCGTCTTAATTTCCACCGACAAAGCCGTGCGCCCCACCAACACTATGGGCGCGAGCAAACGAATGGCCGAACTCGTCTTGCAGGCCTTGGCGGCGGAAACGGGCTGCCAAACCCGCTTCTGCATGGTGCGCTTCGGCAACGTATTGGGTTCGTCCGGTTCGGTCGTTCCAGCCTTCGAGCAGCAAATCGCCGCCGGCGGGCCCGTTACGCTTACCCATCCCGACATCACCCGCTACTTTATGACCATCCCCGAAGCCGCCCAGCTGGTGATACAGGCGGGCGCGATGGGCAAAGGCGGCGACGTATTTGTTTTGGACATGGGCGAATCGGTAAAAATCATCGACCTGGCGCGGCAGATGATACGGCTGAGCGGCTTGGACGTAAAAGACGCGGCCAATCCCAAAGGCGACATCGAAATCCGCATCACCGGCCTGCGTCCGGGCGAAAAGCTGTACGAAGAACTGATTATCGGCGACAACGCCGTTCCGACAGGCCACCCCCGCATCCTGACTGCCAGCGAAACCATGCTTCCTTGGCCGCAACTGGAAAACCTGCTGGTGCAACTTTCGGCTGCCTGCGACAGCGGCAACCAAACCGAATTGCGCCGCATCCTGCTTGCCGCCCCAACCGCCTTCGCGCCGACGGACGGCATCTGTGATTTGGTATGGACGGCAGGGCAGGAAATCCATTAGACCTCCCATTTTTTCAGACGGCCTCTTGTTGATGTATGCAGACGGCACTTTCTTTGCAAGCCGTTTGGAAACATCAAACGCTCCGGCGGAATCGATAAGGCATTATCAGCCTTTGCCTTTCATGCGATTAGATACAAAAATCCCCCGTACTTTTCAGACGGCCTTTACTTCGGTAAAGGCTTTTTTTGCATCCGGAATTTTATATTTTTAATTTAATAAAAAATTCAGTCGATTAAATGATTGGATAGGATAAAAATGGTTCTTATTATTTAAATTAGTAAAAAAATCTATTAGAATTTACATTTTCAAATAAAAATTAAAATCAATTATTATTTAGGATAATTAAATTTTAATTTTTTAACATGATGTTGTATGTCTTCTTAACGTTAAATAACTTGATTTGTTTAGAGCAGAAAAAATGACTCCGAATTTGAAGCAAAAAATATTACCGATTATGTTGTTAGCCTGTTATCAAAATACTTTTGCCGATACGGCCGAGCCACCCGTATCGGAAGGCGGGTCGCTCGAAAGCGTAACCGTTACTGCCACGCGGCGGAACGACAAAACCGAACAAAGTAAATCCTATACCATAGGCAGCATGTCCACCGCCACGGGCCTGAGAATTTCAGGCAAAGACACCCCGCAGTCTGTGAGCGTCATTACCCGCCAGCAACTTGACGACAAAGCCATCCATACACTTGAAGAGGCGATGAGAAATACCACGGGAGTAAACGTTGTACGTGATTCGGGCTTGCAAACACGGTTTTTATCACGCGGTTTTTATGTGGATCAAATCGGCGAAGACAGCATCACCACCAATGTGGCCGGACGCTCCGGCTATACCGCAAGAATTGATGTTTCTCCCAGTACCGACTTAGCAGTTTACGACCATATCGAAGTTGTACGCGGTGCAACCGGCCTGACGCAGTCCAACTCTGAACCGGGCGGCACCATCAACCTCATTAGAAAACGGCCGACTTCTGCCTTTAAACATACGGGGGAGATTTCCACCGACCAGCGAGGCAGCAAACGCCTGATGCTTGACGTTTCCGGCAGTCTTAACAAAGAACAGAGCGTGCGTGGCCGATTAGTCGGCGTATACGATGACCATAAATCGTTCAAAGACAAAATGTGGGGCAAAAAGAATATGCTCTACGGCATTGTAGAAACCGATATCGGCGATCACGGCATTCTCACTTTCGGCGGCATGCATCAGAAAAGCAAAGAAGTTCCTGATTTTGCAGGAGTGATGCTGCCATGCGAAAACCCTAAGGCATACAGCGTTTTCGAAAACAACTGCAATAATCCCGTCAGGCTGCCGCGAAACACCTACCTTGGTATGGATTGGTCGCGTTTGCGTGCCGATAAAACCAATCTTTTTTCCGGCTTCAAATACGATTTCGACAATGGTTGGCGGCTCAATGCCGAAGCGTCCTATACAAAAAACCGTTCGGATGCCAAAGTCGGACAGTTCTTCCTGCGCAACGAACACACTGCCGGCATAGCGGGCAGCCCCGCCACGGGAGCCATCCTGCCTAACGGCACCATCGTACCGTATGACACGCCTGATGACGAAGTCAGACGGATACTGGCCGAAGAGAAGCGAAAAGACAGAGAGGCATACGAACAGGCCAAAACGCAATACCGCGCCACACAATTCGACCGCAATGCCTATGAAGCGGCTAAAGCCAAAGCCGAAGCTGCAAACCCCTGGGCATGGTATACCGAAGACAGTTATATCGCCGAAGAACTGAGCAAAATGGGTATTGTCGATTACAGCTACGCTTATAGCATGTTCAACTACAATTTGGCCAAAAGAAAGCGCGATACCGACCACATTCAATTTAATGCCAGCACCATGCGGCATAAAAAGAAAGATGTCCAATACGGTTTCAAACTTGACCTTTCGGGTAAATACAGCCTCCTCGGCCGCAGCCACGATTTTTACACCGGCTATACCTATAATAACGAAAATATCCAGTCAGACTATTTGGAAATCTTCGATCGAAACTACCGTGTCAAAACTTCCAATCCGGGGGCGGGCGTATGTGAAGCCATACCTTTCCAAATGTCGCCGCTCGGCATGACAGGCAACGAACTGGCCGAACCGGATTGGGATAAATACAATGACAGGGGTAACGTTTGGTTCAAACGCAGGGGGTGTGAAAACGCCACCGTGGCCGTCGCCGGGCAGACCGACCCTTCGGCAGCCAAGGCCGCATACAACTATTCCCGCTACATCAACAAAAACGAAACCCATGCCGTTACGGTCAGCACCCGCTTCAACGCTACCGACAGACTGCATCTTTTAGGCGGCATGCATTACACCCGCTACAAGTCCTCACAATCGAAAGATATGAGCGTGCGCAACGGCGACCCCGCATCCGCCTTCCAAAACCAATCCTCGCTGGCTGCCGATGCCGACCACTACACCGCGCGCATGAAGGGGCACAAATTCACCCCTTATGCCGGCATTACCTATGACTTCACCCCGCAGCAAAGCCTTTATGCCAGCTACACCAAGATTTTCAAACAACAGGATGAAGTGGATGTCAGCAGCAAACAACTCCTGCCGCCGCTTACCGGCACCAACTACGAAATCGGCTGGAAAGGCAGCTTTTTGAAAGGCCGTCTGAACAGTTCGCTGGCAATTTTCGTCCTTGATCAGAAAAACCGCACGATTGTCGATTTCGGCTACATCCGCGGCAGCAACGGCCAGGGGCAATGGCAGACCATCGCCCGTCCGGCGGGCAGCGTCCGCAGCAAAGGTTTTGAGTTTGAATTGGCAGGCGAGATGACCGACAATTGGAAAATTTTTGCCGGTTATACATACAACAAAAGCAAATTTAAAAACGAAGATGAAGTAAACGCCCGGCAAATAGCCAATACCAAACGTGCCGACGATGCCTTCAATTTCAGCGGTCATACCCCCGTACAGATATTCCGGCTGGGGACCTCCTACCGCATCCCCCGCACCAAGCTGACCGTAGGGGGCGGCGTATCCGCACAAAGCAAAACCAAAAGCCTCTATAACGTCAAACAGGGCGGATATGGCCTGATTGACGGCTTCGTGCAATATGAATTCGGCCCGCATGCCAAACTCAACCTCATCGGTACCAACCTCGCCGACCGTACTTATTTTGAGAACAATGCCAACCGCACGCGGGGTATGAACAACTTTTATGGCGAACCGCGTACGGTCAGCCTGAAATTAGATTGGAAGTTTTAAATAAGGCACCTGCTTTGTTTGGAGGCCGTCTGAAACTGCTTAAACGGTTTTCAGACGGCCTTTTTACCTCTTGCGGCCTGCCTTTTGTCCGCCAAACCGGATTGCGCCGCATCCCGTCTGTTTTGCCTCACGGGAGGGCAGGGCATAAAGGGCCGAACGGTCAAACAAATAAACAGGCCGTCTGAAAAGCATTTCCCCGCTTTCAGACGGCCTGTTTGATCGGATTCGGCTGTGTTGCCGCATTTTCAGTCATGTGCGTGCCCGCATCCGCGCGAAACTTGTTCGCATGCCTGAACGCATGTCGTATCGGAGTCTGCCGGTTCGGTTTGCACGGTGATATGGCCGATGCCGTGCGCCTGCACCACGTCCTGCACCTGTTTGACCAGCGCGTCTGCCTCCGCCACGGTCAGGCCGCTGTGCACGATCACATGGCAGGACATGGCGTGTTTTTTGCTGGTAATCGTCCAGGCGTGCAAGTCGTGAACGCCCAATATGCCGTTGATTTTCTGAATGTCTTCGGCAATTTTTACCAAATCCGTGCCTTTGGGCGCACCTTCCATCAGGATGTGCAGGCTGCCTGCCAGCACGCCCCAGCCGCTTTTGCCGATGAGCAGCGCCACCACCGCGCTGGCCGCCAAGTCCGCCCAGCTCCAGCCGTAAAGCTGTATCAGCAGGCCGGCTGCCACTGCGGCAACAGAGCCGAGCAAATCGCCCACCACATGCAAAAACGCACCGCGCATATTCAGATTGTCCTTCTCGCCGCGCAGCATATACCAAGCGACAAACAGGTTTACCAAGAGCCCGAGTACGGCCACCGCCAGCATCGCGCCGCCCGCCACGGGTACGGGTTTGAAGGCGCGGACAACGGCTTCGACCAAAATCCATGCCGCCATCACCACCAGCGTGAGGCCGTTGAGCGCGGCGGCCAGGATTTCCACACGCTGATAGCCGTAGCTTTTCTGCGAGTTGGCAGCCTTTTCCGCCCATTTGAAGGCGAACAGGGCGAGGGCGAGTGAGGCGGCATCGGAAAACATGTGCCCCGCGTCCGACAAGAGCGCGAGGCTGCCGCTGAGCCAGCCTGCCGCGGCTTCCACCAGCATGAAGCCGGCAATCACGGCCAGCGATACGCACAGGATGCGGGTGTTGGTGCTGTGGGCGTGGGAGTGGTTGTGTTCGTGGTTGTGGAAGGACATGATGTTTCCTTTGATGTCGGAGGGGCAGGCTGCTTTCAAGTTTTCAGACGGCCTGAAATCTAGCAGACGGGTTGGGCTGTACGGTTTCGGGTAGCTTATGCCGAATCCAAGGGTTTGAGCATGATGCAGCGGCGTACGCTATAAAAGGCTTCCCGGTGCGGCCAAGGGAGGTCTGCCAGCTGTTTTTCTTCGTCGGCGGCATCGTCTTGGTTGTCAATCATAAATTCCACGTTCGTTGTTTCGTTGCCCGATTGGGCGTAGAAGAAGCGGATTAGATGGTATTGCGCTGTGAGGTTTTGATGGCAGATGAGGGATTGCAGCGTACTTTCCAACGCTTCGGGGATGATGTTGCCGATGGTTTCCTCATTGCTGCCGTCGGTGTCTCCGCCCAGTTTTTTCGTTGTCCAGTCGCCCAATATGGCTTGGAAACGGTTGCCGTTGCGGGCTGTCCAGATTTCGTGCGGGCAATGGTTTTCGCCGGGGTTGAATGCGTCCAGCAAAACGTGCAGGCTGTTGGTGCAGAAGCTGTGCAGGTTGCGCGAGACGGCTTCTTCCAAATTCTCGCCGATGTCGCCGCAGCATTCGTAGAGTTCGCGCCCGTCGGGCAGGGTGATGCCGACATCGAAACGGCTCACCACCGCGCCGTTGGCGTGTTCGCGCGGAAACGCCCAGGTTTCAAGCTGCACGGGCACGGTGAAATCGGGCAGGATTTTGTCGCCCCGCGTTTGGCAGGCATAACCGTGGGCCTGCAGGATTTCGGCAAGGGTTTCGTTTAGGTCTAGGGTGTCGAGTTCTTGGGGGTTCATGACGGTTTCTTGGGGTGTTGGAAATTCAAAATGGGAGTTTTCCATATGATTATGAGGTTATGCAAGTTTGCCTCGTCATTCCAGCGTAGGGGGAATGACGAAGCGGATTTGCGTGAGCTAATGATGACATGGGGAGTTTCTTGGTTGAATTGGCCGTGCAAAGCCTGAAGGCCGTCTGAAAACTGTGAAAACGGGTTTTCAGACGGCCTTATTTTGTCAGGCGGTTGCATCTTCCATTTCAGATTGAATACGGCATTGCGCGGTTTGCCGTAGAGGTTGCCACTGTTTGAGCGACGGCTGTATTGGTTTGCGTAGTAACGTTTGTTTGTCGGTTTGTTGGCCACCGGCCCCAATTGCAGGTTGTATTGGAAGTGGATATTTCAAACCCTGTAACTGCCCTGTTTAAGCGCGTCGTAGCTATTCCCATATTCCTTGTCGGCAGGCATGCCCGCCGGGTGGTAGAATCCGCGTTTTCGCGGTAAAAAGTCTTGTTTGCGGCATTGTGAACCGCAGTCGGCCATATCGGCAGCAGGGGTAGATACTATAAACAAAATCATATTCTCCAAAAAATTTTTGTTGGGAAATTTCTTTATAATGCAAAAAGTTATGGGTTGAAACTTTAGAAGAAGGCGTTAAAGGTCAAGAAAGGAAACTACTCCATGCCATCTATCCTCATTACCGGCTGTTCCAGCGGCATAGGTTATGAAACCGCCAAAATGCTGCAGCAAATGGGTTGGCAGGTGTTCGCGTCCTGCCGCCGTGCGGAAGATGCCGAACGTTTGCGCCGGGAAGGCTTCGCGTATGCCCTGCAATTGGATGTGGACGACGGCGGCAGCATTCAGACGGCCTTCGACGGCATTTTGAGCCAAACGGGCGGCACGCTCGACGCCTTCTTTTCCAATGCGGGCTACGGGCAGGTCGGCGCGGTGGAAGACGTTCCGCGCCAAGCCCTGCGCGAACAGTTTGAAACCAATGTTTTCGGCGCGTGGGAGTGCCTGAATGCCGCCATGCGCGTTTTCAGACGGCAGGGGCACGGCCGCATCCTGGTCAACAGCAGCATTTTGGGCTTTGCCGCCATGCCTTGGCGCGGCGCGTACAACAGCAGCAAATTCGCCTTGGAAGGCATGTGCGACACCTTACGCCACGAACTGCACGGCACAGACATACACGTCAGCCTGGTCGAGCCCGGCCCCGTCGCCACCCGTTTCCGCGCCAACGCCCTGATTAAATTCAGGCGGCACATCGACTATGAAAACAGCGTCCACGCCGAAAGTTACCGCCGCCAGCTTAACCGCCTGCAGGCCGAAGGCGCGGCCGTTCCGTTTACACTGAGCGCGCAGGAATGTGCCGCCGTCTGCATACGCGCCCTGACCGACCGCCGCCCCAAAGCCCGTTATCTCGTTACCGTGCCGACGGTTGCCTTTTGGTATCTCAAACGCATCCTGCCGACCCGCTGGCTGGATGTCCTGCAACGCGCCTCCGTGAAAGGACAAGGCAAAAAATGACCGCGCCGCTGCTTTATCTCGCGTCCGCCAGCCCGCGCCGCCGCGAAATCCTGCAAAACCTGGGCTACCGTATCGAACGCATTGCCGCCGATATAGACGAAACCCCGTTGCCGCAAGAAGATGCCGCAGACTATGTGCAACGGTTGGCCGCCGAAAAAAACACCGCCGCGCTTGCCGTTTGGCAGGCGGCGGGCAAACCCGAACCCGCCGCCCCCGTCATTGCCGCCGACACCACCGTCGCGCTGGACGGCAAGATACTGGGTAAGCCCGAATCGCCCGAACACGCGCGCGAAATGCTGCTCGCCCTTTCCGGCCGCAGCCATCAGGTGTATACCGCCGTCTGCCTGCACTACCAAGGCCGCATCTTTCATGCCCTGAATACCAACCACGTTGCCTTCAAACCGCTGACCGAAGCCGAAACCGCCGCCTACATCCGCAGCCGCGAACCGCTGGACAAGGCGGGCGCATACGGCATACAGGGTTTGGGCGGCATTTTCGTGCGCGAACTGTCGGGCAGTTTCACCGGCGTGATGGGCCTGCCCGCATACGAAACCTGCGAACTGCTGCGGCAGGCGGGTTATGCCGTGCCGCCGTTTGCCTGAAGCCGGACGGCGTAACGGCCGCTTGTCGCGAAACCGTGGATTTTGCGGGTAAAATAACGAAGGAGGCCGTCTGAAAGCCAAGCCTCGGTAGGGTATGGCAAATTGGAATAAGAAATACCCGCACGGCCATTCCCGCCCGGGGTAGAAAACGCTTTGCGTAAGCCAATATCGATATGGACGGTTTTCATTTGAATTGACTATAAAAAAACCTGCACCTGTTTTTCAGACGGCCTCAAGCAGTGCCGGACACCATTCGGAAGAAAAGATAATGAAAAAAAACTTATTATTTGTTTTTGCACTGTGTTGCAGTGTCGCCTCTTCCTATGCGCTGGACGTAGCGGACCCTTCGGAAACCTTCATCAGAGAGGCCGATAAAAACCACGACAATAAAGTCAGCCTGAAAGAATTTCTGGCCATTGGCAGGGTACCTGAAGGGTTGGCTGTATCTTTTCCCATTACCCGCGAAAGTTTCCGCAGGCTCGATACCGACCGAAACGGCTACCTGAATAAGCGCGATCAAATGGAAGGCATCCGTTACTCGGCAAAGGCGCAGTGCCATATTGACAATTGGTGGGACGTGAAACGGCGAGAAGCCTGCCCGAAATAACGCTGTGGCCGTCTGAAAAGCCGCACCGTCCGTCCGAAAACATGTTCAGACGGCCTCCAGTATGATGCAGAACCATAAAGGCCGTCTGAAACCATCTTCACTACAAGAAAGCACACCATGACCGCACCCATGTACACACTGCTGCTGTTGGCCGTCATCTTCGCCAACCTGCCGTTCCTGACCACCCGCCTGTTCGCCGTCAAGCCGATGGCGCGCAAACACATCGGCCACCACTTAATCGAACTGGCCGCAGGCTTCGCGCTGACCGCCGCGCTCGCTTACCTGCTGGAAAGCCGTGCGGGAAGCGTCCATCCGCAGGATTGGGAGTTTTACGCCGTAACCGTCTGCCTCTTTCTCGTGGCCGCCTTCCCCGGCTTTGTCTGGCGGTATTTCTGGCAGGAGCGCGACAAACAATAACCCGATATAAACAATAACTTAATATAAAAGGAGAAACCATGAGCATCAACAACCTGTCCCAAGTCGGACTCCTCGTCGTCAAAGTCGGCTCCAGCCTCGTTACCGCAGGCGGCAAAGGCATAGACCAAGCCGCACTCGACCGCTGGGCGGCACAAATCGCCGAACTGGGCAAACAAGGCGTGCAAACCGTCCTCGTTTCCAGCGGCGCCATCGCCGAAGGCATCAAACGGCTGGGCTGGAGCAAACGCCCCACCGCCATCAACGAACTGCAAGCCGCCGCCGCCGTCGGGCAAACCGGCATCGCCCAAGCCTACGAAAACGCGTTCGCACCGCACGGCATCCGCACCGCCCAAATCCTGCTCACCCACGACGATTTGAGCAACCGCACCCGCTACCTCAACGCCCGCAGCACCCTGCAAACCCTGCTGTCCAAAGGCATCGTCCCCGTCATCAACGAAAACGACACCGTTACCACCGACGAAATCAAACTCGGCGATAACGACACCCTCGGCGCGCTCGTGACCAACCTCATCGAAGCCGACGCACTCGTCCTTTTGACCGACCAAAAAGGCCTGTACGACAGCGACCCGCGCAAAAATCCGCAAGCCAAACTGATTCTGACCATAGCAGCCGACCATCCCGACCTCGAAAGCATGGCGGGCGGTGCGGGCAGCAGCGTCGGCACCGGCGGCATGTACACCAAAGTGACCGCCGCCAAACGCGCCGCACTCAGCGGAGCCGCCACCGTCGTCGCATGGGGCGGCGAACCCGACGTCCTTGTCCGCCTCAAACAAGGCGAAAGTATAGGCACGCTCTTTACCAGCGCACACAGCCGCGTCGCCGCCCGCAAACAATGGCTGCTCGGACACGTCCAAACCGCAGGCAGCCTGACCGTCGACAGCGGCGCGGTAAAAGCCCTGACCGAACAACACGCCAGCCTGCTGCCCGTCGGCTGCATCCGCGCGGACGGACATTTCCACCGCGGCGAACTCGTCGCCATCCTCGATACCGACGGTAAAGAAATCGCCCGCGGCCTCACCAATTACAGCAGCGGCGAAACCGCCAAAATCCTGCAAACCCCGTCCGAGCGCATCGCCGAAAAATTAGGCTACGCCCACGAAGACGAACTCATCCACCGCGACAATATGGCGTCGCACCGCTAGAAACATCCACTAGAAAAGGCCGTCTGAAAAACCGCTGCGGGTTTTCAGACGGCCTTTTGCCGTTTGACAGCGGATTAAATTTAAAGATACGGTACATCCAAAGAAGGATGCCATATCGCCATTCCCGCCTACGCGGGAATGGCGATGGCGGAAATTTTTCATTTTAATCCACTATAGATTGGAACATAGCGGCTACGGTCGGAAGAATCCCTGTCGGCGCAAAAAATCGGCCGCTTTTTCGGCAAACAGGCGGTAGCCTTCGTCGTTGGCGTGGATTTGGTCGGAATGCAGCTCCCTTTTCCCGAGGATTTCCGACCACGCGCTGTCCAGCAGCGGCACGCGGTAGGTTTCCGCCAAATCGCCGTACAGCGGATGGTCGCTCAAACTGCCGACCAGCGCGCCGATGGTGAAATGCGGCTCCGCCACCAAAACGGCGGGTACGGAGGCCGTCTGAAGGGTTTGCAGGATGCGGCCGATGTTGGCGCGGGTTTCGTCCTCGCCGATGCGGCGCAGGAAATCATTGCCGCCGATGCACACCAGTGCGAGGCCGGGTTTCGGCTGCAGCAGCCCGGGCAGGCGGGCAAGGGCTTGGGCGGACGTGTCGCCCGACACACCGCCGTTAATCACCTGCCAGCCGGTGATGTCGGCCAAACGGCGCGGATAATCCCCGCCGGCAGACGCGCCGAAACCCGCCGTCAGCGAATCGCCCAAAGCCAAAACGCGGCTGCCGCGCGGCAGGGCGGGACGGGTGGCTTTCCTGCCGCAGCCGTTGAGCAGCAGCAGGCCGCCTGCGGCCAAAAACAGGAAACCGCGCCGGTTGATGTCCATAAACAAATCCTTTCGTCCGGCAGCCCGCATTCTGCAGCCGCCGCGAGCGGTTTTGCGGTTTCAGACGGCCTGAAAACAAAGTACAATGACCCTGTGTCATATTCTCAAAAAACAAGCATGATTCCGGAAAAGACCAGCCGCCTTGTCGCGCGCAACCTGCAAAAAACCTTCAAAAAACGCCAAGTGGTGAAAGATTTTTCGCTTGACATCGAAAGCGGCGAGGTCGTCGGCCTGCTCGGCCCCAACGGGGCGGGCAAAACCACCAGCTTTTACATGATAGTCGGCCTAATTGCCGCCGACAACGGCAGCATTATGCTCGACGGGCAGGAGCTGCGCCATATGCCGATACACGAACGCGCCCGGCTGGGCTTGGGCTACCTGCCGCAGGAAGCGTCGATTTTCCGCAAAATGACGGTGGAGCAGAACATCCGCGCCATCCTCGAAATCAGCATCAAAGACAAAAAACGCATCGACGGCGAACTGGAACGCCTGTTAGCCGACCTCAACATCGAACGCCTGCGGGACAACCCCGCGCCGTCGCTGTCCGGCGGCGAACGGCGGCGGGTGGAAATCGCCCGCGTGCTGGCCATGCAGCCCCGCTTCATCCTGTTGGACGAACCGTTTGCGGGCGTCGATCCGATTGCCGTCATCGACATTCAGAAAATCATCGGCTTCCTCAAATCGCGCGGCATCGGCGTACTGATTACCGACCACAACGTGCGCGAAACCCTCAGCATCTGCGACCGGGCATACATCATCAGCGACGGCGCGGTGCTGGCTTCGGGCAAACCCGAAGACTTGGTAAACAACGAACAGGTCCGTGCCGTTTACCTCGGCGAAAACTTCAATTACTGACAAGCCGTCTGAAAAGATGCGTGAGGGCGCGAACAATCATTTTCAGACGGCCTGACCGATAACACAAAAGCAAATACACAAAAACAACATGACATTACTCGGATTAAAACTCAGGCAAACCCAGCAGCTCAACCAGGGCTTGCAACAATCGCTGCGCGTCTTGCAGATGTCCGGCCTCGAACTGGAGCGCGAAGTGGACGACTGGCTTCAGGACAATCCGCTGTTGGAGCGGCGCGAACCGGCGGAAGACGGCCGTTTCGAACCGACCCGACTGTCGGCCGCCGTTTCCAGCCGCAACCAAATCGGCGGCGAAGATGCCGAAGACGTTTGGGCGACCATCGCCGACGAAGAGGATTTCAAGCGCTACCTGCACAACCAAGTGTGCGAACACCCGCTGAGCGAACAAGAAGGCGCCCGCGTGCACATACTCATCGACTCGCTGGACGAACAAGGCTACCTGACCGACAGCCTAGAAGAAATCATCGACAACACCCCGCTGGAATGGATGTTGGACGAAGACGATATGCAGGACGCGCTCGACCGGCTGCAAAACTTCGACCCGCCCGGCGTGGGCGCGGCCGATTTGCGCGAATCCCTGATGCTGCAACTGCAACGCCTGCCCGCCAGCCCCTCGCGGCAGTGCGCGGGACAAATCGTCAGCCGTTTCCTCGACGACCTCAACCGCAGCAAAACGCAAAAAATGGAAAAATTCAAAAAAGCCCTGCCGGACTACACCGCCGACATCATCGAAGCCGCACTCGAGCTGATTGCCGGGCTGAACCCTTATCCCGCCTACGGTTTCGCCTCGGCCGAACCGACGGCCTTCATCCGGCCCGATGTCTGGGTGCGCGAGGGCGAAGACGGGCGGTGGGAAGTGGCGGGCAATGAACAGGCCTGGCCGCAGCTGGCAATGAACGAAGAATTGGCCGACGCATTGAAAGACGAAGGCATAGACGAAGTTTGGCGCGAAAAAATACAGGAGGCGCGGCAGAAAATCGACAGCCTCGAGCTGCGGAAAAACACCGTCATCCGCCTGGCCGAATACATCGTCGCGCGGCAGGAAGACTTTTTCATCTTCGGCGAAATCGGCTTGGTGCCCATGCTGATGAAGGATGCCGCCGCCGAATTGGGGCTGGCCGAAAGTACCGTTTCCCGCGCCGCCAACAACAAATATTTGTCTTGCCCGCGCGGACTGTTTGCGCTACGCTACTTCTTCAGCCAGGCAGTCAATGCCGAAGACGGTCAGGAGGGGACGAGCCAAAGCGCGGTCAAAGCCATGCTGGCCCAACTGATAGAAAACGAAGACAAACACAAACCGCATTCCGATGAAGCACTGGCGCAGCTGTTGAAACGGCAGGGCATAGACATCGCCCGCCGCACCGTGGCGAAATACCGCGAAAGCCTCAACATCGCGCCGGCACACCAACGCAGGATCTAGTTTTCATGCCGTCCGAACAATCCGAACGGGTTTTCAGACGGCCTTGCCAACCCACCGTAAGGAGTAGGACTATGAACTTGAAAATCACCGGTTTGAATTTCGATGTAACCGAAGCCATCAAACAATACGTTGCCGGCAAGCTGGAGCGCATCAACCGCCATGCGGGCAACCTGATTTCCGTAACCGTAACCCTTTCGGTAGACAAATTGGAGCACAAAGCCGAGGTGGATGCCCATTTGTCCGGCAAAGACCTGCACGTTGAAACCATCGAGCCGGATATGTATGCCGCCATCGATATTTTGATGGACAAGTTGGACCGCGCTCTGATCAAACATAAGGAAAAAAGCCAAAACGTACGCAGCGCGCCCGCTCCAGAAGCCACGGAGTAAACCGCTGCCGGAAATGGTTTGTTAACCATTAAAGAGGCCGTCTGAACAATCCGAACGGGTTTTCAGACGGCCTGTTTTATTGCTGCGGGTGCAGCTGCATGACGCGGTCGGGTTCCACCGACAATACGCCGCGTACCGTTTTGAAATGGCGCACGGCCTGTTGCGGGTCGGTGTTTGCCGGCGGTTTGACGGCGACGGCGTTGATGATTGTGTAGCGGTGCAGGATTTCGGCGCGGTAGTCGGATGCGGCGGCCAGCAGCGGTTCGATGCCCACGGCGGGGTCGTAGCCGATAATCAGGTTGCCGGTGGTTTCAGACGGCCTTTCGCCCGTGGCCGGTGCGGGGCTTTGGCAGGCGGCGAGTGCGGCGGCCGGCAGCAGGAAGAGCAGGCGGTTCATGGTTTTCTCCTTATCGGTGGGGTGCGGGCTTCAGTCGGGCGGACTGTTCGGCCAGTTCGGTAATGGCGCGCCAGTTTTTTTCGGCGACCAGTTGCGCGGGGGTGAGCCACGAACCGCCGACGCAGAGTACGTTCGGCTGCGCCAGATAGTCGGGCGCGGCGGCAGGGACTATGCCGCCGGTGGGGCAGAAGCGCACTTGGGGGAAGGGGCCGTGCAGGGCTTTGAGCATTTTGATGCCGCCGACGGCTTCGGCCGGAAAGAGTTTGACGGTGCCGAAGCCGTATTCGAGTGCCAGCATGAGTTCGCCCGCGCCGGAAACGCCGGGGATGACGGGGATGTCGGCTGCCGCCGCCGCTTGGGCGAAGGGCGTATTGATGCCGGGGCTGATGGCGAACATTGCGCCCGCTTCGGTTACGGCTTTGAGTTGGGCGGCGTTGATAACGGTGCCCGCGCCGACGACGGCGGCCGGTACTTCGCGTTTGATGCGGCGGATGGCCTCTATGGCGGCGGGCGTGCGCAGGGTGATTTCGAGTACGCGGATGCCGCCGTCCAGCAGTGCCTGAGCCAATCCGACCGCGGTTTGCGGGTCGTCGATGGCGATGACGGGGACGACGGGGCCGGCGGTCAGGATTTCGCGCGGTGTCATTTCGTTTTCCTTATCGGTTGGTGCGGGCGGCGGATGTGTTTTTCAGACGGTCTGCGGTTTGCCGAGGCATGTTCCGATGCCGCCCACGGTTGTGTCGGATGTATTTATTTCGGTTTGCGGAGGTGCGGGGTGATGTTTTCAGACGGCCTCTGCGTTGCGGCAGGCCGTCTGAAACGTTCAGCCGAAATCCCCGCCCAAGCTCATTGCGCCCGTTTCCGCGCTGCCGGTGATGCTGCGGAAACCGGCGAAAAGTTCGCGGCCGATGCCGTGCCGGTTGCAGCTCAAATCGGCGGTGGCGGTTTCGCGCCCGTTCCATTCGGCTTCGTCCACCAGTGCGGTCAGTTCGCCGGTGTGCGAGTTGAAACGGATGATGTCGCCGGTGCGGATTTTGCCTATGCCACCGCCGAGCAGGGTTTCGGGCGACATGTGGATGGCGGCGGGGACTTTGCCTGACGCGCCCGACATGCGCCCGTCGGTTACCAGCGCGACCTGGAAGCCCCTGTCCTGCAGGATGGCCAGGGGCGGCGTGAGTTTGTGCAGTTCGGGCATGCCGTTGGCGCGCGGGCCTTGGAAGCGGACGACGCAGACGAAATCGCGTTCCAGTTCGCCGCGTTCGAAGGCGGCCAGCACTTCTTTTTGGTCGTCGAACACGATGGCGGGGGCTTCGATGATGCGGCAGTGGTCTTTCACGGCGGAGACTTTTATCACGCCGCGCCCGATGTTGCCTTTCATCACGCGCAGGCCGCCGTCGGGCGAGAAGGGCGCGGATGCGGGGCGCAGGACTTCGGTGTCGCGGCTTTCGGCTACCGCGTCCTGCCATTTCAGACGGCCTTCGATTAAAAACGGCTCTTGTGTGTAAGCCCCCATGCCGCGGCCGACCACCGTGTCCACGTCGTCGTGCAGCAAACCCGCGTCCAGCAGTTCGCGGATGACGAAGGGCAGCCCACCCGCCGCGGCAAAATGGTTCACGTCCGCCTGGCCGTTGGGGTAAACGCGGATGAGCAGCGGGACGATGGCGGAGATGTCGTCGAAGTCGTCCCAGTTGAGTATGATGCCTGCCGCGCGCGCCATGGCCACCAAATGCATGGTGTGGTTGGTCGAGCCGCCCGTGGCCATTAGGCCGATGATTGCGTTGACAAACGATTTTTCGGACAGCATTTCGCCTATGGGCTTAATGCTGCGGTTTTTGATGCCGTCTGAAAGGCGGGCGGCGGCGGCGCGGGTCAGGGCTTCGCGCATCGGCGTGTGCGGGTTGAAAAAGGCGGCGGCGGGCAGGTGCACGCCCATCATTTCCATCATCATCTGATTGGAATTGGCCGTGCCGTAAAACGTGCAGGTGCCGGGGCTGTGGTACGAACCCATTTCGCTTTCAAGCAGCGCGTCGCGCCCGACTTTTCCTTCGGCGAAACGCTGGCGGGTGCGGGCTTTTTCCTTGTTGCCGATGCCGCTGGTCATCGGGCCCGCGGGCACGAAGATTGCGGGGATGTGGCCGCAGCTCAACGCGCCTATCATCAGGCCGGGGACGATTTTGTCACACACGCCCATCAGCAGCGCGCCGTCAAACATTTGGTGCGACAGGCCGATGGCGGTACTCATCGCAATCACGTCGCGCGAAAACAGTGAAAGCTCCATGCCTTCGTAGCCTTGGGTGATGCCGTCGCACATCGCGGGCGTGCCGCCGGCCACTTGTGCCGTCGCGCCGTGTTTTTGCGCTTCGTCTTTAATCAGGTCGGGGAAATCTTTGAACGGCTGGTGGGCGGAAACCATGTCGTTGTAGGACGTGATGATGCCCAAGTTCGGCACGCTGGGCTGCTGCATTTGGATTTTGACGGTTTTGGGCATCGACGCATAGCCGTGCGCCAGATTGGAACAGCCTAAACGGTCGCGTTCCACGCGCCCCTGCCGTTCGTAGGCTTTGATGCGGTTTAAGTAGGTTTGTCGGGTGGCGCGGCTGCGTTCGATGATGCGCTCGGTAACGGCGGCAAGCTGCGGGTGGATGGCGGTCATGGTGTTCGGCCTTGTTGTGTAGTTTTGCAACATATTATACTGCCGACTGTGCCGCGCGTGTTGTGCCGCAACAAATTATCCGAGACCTTTGCAAAATTCCTTTTTCCCCAACAGCCGAAATCTAATTAAAGATTTTTGGCTGTTTTTGTTTCAAATATCCACTGATTCTACTCAAATACCCCCTTAATTCTCCCCGGATACCCGATAATCAGGCATCCGGCCGCCTTTTAGGCAGCAACAGGCGCACTTAGCCTGTTGGCGGCTTTCAAAAGGTTCAAACACATCGCCTTCAGATGGCTTTGCGCACTCACTTTAATCAGTCCGAAGTAGGCTGCCCGGGCGTAGCGGAATTTACGGTGCAGCGTACCGAAGCTTTGTTCGATCACATAACGGGTCTTCGACAAATATCGGTTGCGTTTGGTTTGCACTTCCGTCAGCGGACGGTTGCGGTGG
>NZ_FOPS01000020.1 GCF_900113545.1 Neisseria elongata subsp. elongata
ATTCCAAGGAATTTACAGACCGTCAAAACTACATTAACGGCATTGAGAATTTTTGGAATCAGGCAAAACGCGTCTTGCGAAAATACAACGGAATCAATCGCAAATCTTTCCCGCTGTTCTTGAAAGAATGTGAATTTCGGTTTAACTTCGGCACACCGTCTCAACAGCTTAAAATTCTGCGGGATTGGTGTGGAATTTAGGGCTAATCTACGTCAGCCCCTTAAAGAAAGTTGCCGTGCATGAATGTTTTTGCGGAGAATGCCATATTAGAATTTTGATTGTGTTTAATACTTGATCTTTTTAATATTATTTTCTTGGATATAGTAATGTAACTTTACCACAAATCTTCTTTTCGTACCTTTGGGTAAATTTTAAAACGCAATGCATTCAAATAATCTATAATGTGACCATCTATTGTGTGACTCTTTGAGTATCAAAGAGTTCATTTTAATTCGGATGCGCTAATGAAAAATCAGCAACCATTACAACAATATTTTGATGTCTATATCTCCTATCCCCCGGGCATTAACCAAGACCAAGTAAATGAAAATATCAGACAAAATTTAGCCTCAGAAGAGGCTGAAGAAGTTATTTTGGCATTGGAGGAAAATAGACAAGCTCTGATGGTCGAGCGATGCACTAATGAAGAACGGCTGAATGCCCAACATTACTTTGGTTATTTGGGATTGGATGTCATTATCCGTGTTTCGTTGGAATTAATGCCCGATGAAGATAACAACGATCACGTTGATAATGCTTCTTCTCCTGTTCCCCAGTGTCCTGTGTGCTTTACTATTTTTGAAGATCCTGATACAACACAGTGTCCGACATGTCAATTACATTTACGGACTGCGACTGAAGCCTATATTTATCGAAAGCGTATTGAATGGCAGGAGCGAATAGCTTTCGAACATCGAAAACAGCATGAACTGGCTTATCGTATGTTACGTGAGCGTCAAGCGGAGGAAAAAAGAATACGTAAACAAATTCGCAATGAATTAGAAACCGAATTGTTGAAAGAGCTAGGCATTTTGAACAGTTGGCAGTCTGTATTTTATAATAAGAGGGTAATTATCTCTCTCGCATTGATTGTTTTATTTGTAATTATTTTTACTTCGCTGGGCTATTTTTTGGCTCAAATTATTGTTAAGTAAATAATATTTAGTTATTTCTGAAGTTAATATTTTAATTTTTAACATATTTTGTTTTTAATGATTATATAATGAAATAAGTATGTTAGATTAATTTTATAAAAAGACATATTAAGTATTATGGGCTGCGCTAGATAACTGGCACAGCCCATAATACTTTTGTGATACACTGCAAATCAGTATAGCTTAGATATATTCTTTTTCAGACGGCTTCCTTTATATAATGGGAATAGAATAATGAATTCAATGTCCACTTTAATTCGAGATGAAATACAGGAAATGTCTGCTTATGCGGTAGCAGATATACCTGATTCCTGCATTAAGTTGGATGCAATGGAATTGCCCTGCGGATTTCCGGAAGATATGCAAAAAGAGTTAGCTTGCGCGCTGGCAGTAGCGGAAATTAACCGCTATCCCAATCCGGCCACAAGCGGGTTGCAGCAATTATTAAGGGAAACATTTCAAATCCCCAAACAGGCACAAATTGTTTTGGGCAACGGTTCGGATGAACTAATCCAACTAATCACGATGTTGCTGGCAAAGCCGAATGCCAAAATATTGTCTGTAGAACCAAGCTTTGTGATGTATCGGCGCAATGCGGTATTATTTGGGTTGGAGTATATCGGAGTCCCCCTTAATGACGACTTTACCTTGAATTTACCTGCCATTTTATCTGCAATAAAAACTCATCAACCTGCGCTAATTTTTATTGCTTATCCGAATAACCCTACCGGCGTGCCTTTTAGGCACGAGGATGTGCAGGAAATAATTGATGCTGCACCTGGAGTCATTGTAATAGATGAGGCTTACGGCTCATTTAGCCTTGATAGTTTTTTGCCTTATGCGGGCAATGTGGAAAAGTTAGTTGTGATGCGTACTTTAAGTAAAATCGGTTTTGCCGGATTGAGGTTGGGCTATGCATGCAGCCATCCAATCCTGATGAATGAGTTGGAGAAAATTGTTCCTCCTTACAATATGAATCAGTTAAGTCTAACCGCAGCTAAGTTTGCCCTGCGCCATTATGGATGGGTCGAGGAGCAAATCAATATCTTGAAACGGGAAAGAAGCCGTTTATCTGAGGCTCTATCACTACTGCCTGAAGTAAAAGTGTTTGCTAGTGAGGCAAATTTCCTAACGATTCGAGTACCTGATGCGGAACTGGTTTTTAAGGCATTAAAAGACAGTAACATCCTGATCAAAAATTTACATGGTTCACATCCTTTGTTAGACCAATGCCTGCGTTTGACAGTAGGCACTTTTGAGCAGAACCAACAGGTTCTAAATGTTTTTCAACATTTATTTAACAAATGAAATATATGGACAAAAAAGCAATCCGTACTGAAAATTTCTTCCGCCTCATTAAAGAAGCGGGGAATGTATCCAAACTGTCCCGCGCCTGCGGTTATACCAATCCTGCGTCTTTACATCAGTTGCGTGCGCGGTTGGAAAAAAATGAGGAAGGCGGGCGTGGTATTTCCAGCGTTTTAGCAACCAAACTAGAGCAAGGCATGAAAAAACCAAAGGGCTGGATGGATAGACGTCATCGTGATGAAACACAACCTGCTTTTGGTAACAAACAAACGGCAGATTCTACACATAGCCTGGCAACCAATAACGGCGACCGAATAGTGAGCGTGACCCGCGACACTAAAGAAACACAAATTACCATTATTATCAACCTAGATGGTAGCGGGCAAGGACGATTTGATACGGGTGTGCCGTTTCTAGAGCATATGCTTGACCAAATCGCCCGTCATGGAATGATTGATTTGGACGTTACTTGCAAAGGCGATCTCCATATCGATGATCATCATACCGTAGAAGATATCGGCATCGTTTTCGGCCAAGCACTGAAACAGGCTTTGGGCGATAAAATGGGAGTACGCCGCTACGGTCACTCTTATGTGCCACTAGATGAGGCTTTGAGCCGCGTGGTATTGGATTTATCCGGCCGTCCCGGCTTGGTGTATAACTTAGCATTCAGCCGTGCTTGGATAGGTAAATTCGATGTTGATTTATTTGAAGAATTCTTTCATGGTGTCGTCAATCACGCGATGATAACGTTGCATATTGATAATTTAAGCGGTACCAATGCACACCATCAGGCTGAGACGGTATTCAAGGCATTTGGGCGCGCACTACGCATGGCAGTGGAATTTGATGAGCGCATGACAGGAAAAATTCCGTCAACTAAGGGTCTACTATCTGAATCTAACTAACAGTGGAATCAAAAACCGCTTATAGGTATAGCTGTATGGATAAGCGGTTTGTTTTTGGGGCTGTACTAGATTAGCAGATATGTTACCCTCGAAATATGAAGATAACACACTGCAAATTAAAGAAAAAAGTGCAGAAATAACTGATCCGTTTTTTTGTACTCCAAGTTACCGCCCGTTCTGCCGCCGATATTTTGGGTATCCATCCCAATTCGGCAGCACTGTTCTACCGTAAAATCCGTATGGTCATCAGCCATCATTTGGCCTTGGTTGCCGATGAGGTTTTTGAGGGCCCTGTCGAGCTGGACGAAAGCTATTTCGGCGGACGGCGTAAAGGCAGACGTGGTCGCGGTGCGGCAGGAAAAGTGGTTGTCTTTGACATCCTGAAATGCAACGGACGGGTCTATACCGTTGTCGTAGATAATGCTAAGTCTGAAACGTTACTCCCTGTCATCAAAAAGAAAATCATGCCGGACAGTATTGTTTATACCGATAGTCTGAGCAGCTACGACAAGTTGGACGTGAGTGGTTTTACCCATCACCGCATCAACCATTCCAAGGAATTTGCAGACCGTCAGAACCACATTAACGGCATTGAGAATTTTTGGAATCAGGCAAAACGCGTCTTGCGCAAATACAACGGAATTGATCGCAAATCTTTCCCGCTGTTCTTGAAAGAATGCGAATTTCGATTTAACTTCGGCACACCATCCCGGCAGCTAAAAATCTTGCAGGATTGGTGTGAAATTTAGGGCTAATCTAGTACAGCCCCAATAAAAATTAGCCCTTTATTTGAACATTTTTCCAAGTTTCTGTTTAACCATTTTTATATACAACTAAATGATAAAAATATATTTTCTCATTTATAAATAGGATTGCCACAAAGATTTCATCTAAAAAAGCGGACATTCCTGTCCGCTCTTGTATGTGATATCAGCTTTTCTAACGCGATTTGCTCATGCCATTTTTTGCTTTATCTTTAAACCCATCTTTTTTCTTAAATCCTTCTTTTTTGAAACCTTCGCCGCGCGATTTGCCGCCGAAGCCTTCTTTGCCAGGTTTCTTATCACCGTGCCAGCCGCCGGATTTTCTATCGCCCCAACCGCCTTTGCCTTTCGGCTTGCCGCCTGCGGATTTGCGCTTGCGGGTCGGTTCCATGCCTTCGATGGTCAGCTCAGGCAATTTACGGCCGATGTATTTTTCGATTTTGTGTACTTTGACGTATTCGTTTACTTCGGCGAAGGTAATCGCAATACCCGTGCGCCCTGCCCGTCCGGTACGGCCAATGCGGTGAACGTAGTCTTCCGCCTGTTTCGGCAGGTCGTAGTTGATAACGTGGGTAATGGTCGGCACGTCGATACCGCGTGCGGCAACGTCGGTGGCAACCAAAATTTTGCAGCGGCCTTTGCGCAAATCCATCAGCGTGCGGTTGCGCCAGCCTTGCGGCATGTCGCCGTGCAGGCAGTTGGCGGCGAAACCTTTTTCGTACAAATCATCGGCGATGACTTCGGTCATGGCTTTGGTGGACGTGAAAATCACGCATTGGTCGATGTTGGCATCGCGCAGGATGTGGTCAAGCAGGCGGTTTTTGTGGCGCATATCGTCGCAGTACAGCAACTGCTCTTCGATTTTGCCTTGGTCGTCCACGCGCTCGACTTCGATGATTTCAGGGTTTTTCGTCAGTTTGCGCGCGAGTTTGCCGACCGCGCCGTCCCAAGTGGCGGAGAACAATAAAGTCTGACGGTCGCTCGGAGTCGCTTCGACGATGGTTTCGATGTCGTCGATAAAACCCATGTCCAGCATACGGTCGGCTTCGTCCAAAATCAGCACTTCCAAGCGGGCGAAATCGACTTTGCCGCTTTGCATCAAATCCATCAGACGGCCCGGTGTAGCGACAATCAGGTCAACCGGTTTGCTCAGGGCGCGGGTTTGGTAGCCGAACGATGCGCCGCCGACGATGCTGACGGTGCGGAACCAACGCATATTTTTGGCGTACGCCAGCGCGTTTTTCTCGACTTGCGCCGCCAATTCGCGGGTCGGCGTCAACACCAACGCGCGCGGGCCTTTGCCCGGTTTTTCGCTGCGTTTGGTCAGCCGCTGCAAAGTCGGCAGCAGGAAGGCGGCGGTTTTGCCGGAGCCGGTTTGCGCCGAAGCCATGATGTCGCGGCCTTCCAAAGCAAACGGAATGGCTTGCGCCTGAATCGGCGTCGGGCTTTCGTAACCCTCGCTGCGTACGGCGGACAAAATGTTTTTATCAAGGTTCAAATCGGCAAATTTAATAGACATGGCTATCCTAAAGAGACAACAACGCGCACGCCTGAACGGTTTTCAGACGACCTGAAGCAAAGGAAAGTAACGATACGGGAAATGTGAAGTTACAGGGTTGTCGCAAGCATCTTGCTTGTGGTTAACATCGACGACAACCTGCACAGAAAGGCTTGGCAAATCAGCAAGCAATAAAAGAAACGCGCCCGAAACGGCGGTTTAGGTTGGAAGACGATGGCTTCGTATAAAAAGGCGAACGGCGGATAATATCGATTTTATAGACAACGGTCAAGCAAAAAGGCATCAAGTGCGTTAAAATCCAAACCCTTCCCAATACTTATTCAGGCCGTCTGAAACCATGACCGACATCACACCCTTCGCCAACCGCATGGGCAAAAACATCAAACACCTCATGAAATGGGCGAAACGCAACGGCATCGAAGCCTGGCGCATTTACGACCGCGACATCCCACAATTCCCCTTCGCCGTCGATGTTTACGGCGACCAAATCCACCTTCAGGAATACGATACCGGCTGGCTGATGCAGCCCGAAGAATACGAAGCGTGGCTTGCCGAAGTATTGGAAGCCGTCGCCTTCGTTACCGGTTTTGCGCCCGAACAAATCCACCTCAAACGCCGCGAACGCCAAAAAGGCCTGCAGCAATACGAGAAAACCGGCAAAACCGGCGACGATTTCGTCATTACCGAAAACGGCCGCAAGTTTTGGGTCAACCTCGACAAATACCTCGACACCGGCCTCTTCCTCGACCACCGCAACACGCGCAAAAAAGTCGGCGAAACCGCAGCGGGCAAACGCTTCCTCAACCTGTTTTCCTACACCGGCAGCTTCACCGTCTATGCCGCCACCGGCGGCGCAGCGTCCAGCGAAACCGTCGATTTGTCCAACACTTATCTCGATTGGGCGAAACGCAATTTCGAACTCAACGGCATCAGCCCCGAACAACACCAAATCGTCCGTGCCGACGTGTTCCAATACCTGCAAAACGCCGTCGCCGAAGGCAAACAATTCGACCTTATCGTCATGGATTCGCCCAGCTTCTCCAACAGCAAAAAGATGCTCGACATCCTCGACATCCAACGCGACCACAAAAAACTGATTGACGGCGCGATGAACCTGCTCGCTTCAGACGGCATTTTGTACTTCTCCAACAACTTGCGCAGCTTCATCTTGGACAATTCGGTATCGGAACAATACGCCGTCAAAGACATTTCCAAACAATCCGTTCCCGACGATTTCCGCAACAAGAAAATCCATCAATGCTGGGAAATCAGGCATCGTTCCGCCGTTTCCCAAACCGCCATGAAACAGGCATAATGCCAAGCTTCGGAAGCCGCCTGAAACCATATTTTATGAACCTCCACCGATTCTTTTTTTTGTGCCTAACCGCGTGCATCAGCATCCACGCCGCTGCGGCAGACTATCTTCAAGGCCGTCTGAACAACGGCCTGCGTTACCATATTCTGCCTACGGGGGAGCATAACGGCCGCCTGGCCGTGCAATTACAGGTAGAAGTGGGCGCGGCAGACGAAGAAAACGGAGAAGAAGGCATGGCGCACATGGTCGAGCACATGAATTTCCGCAGCAGCCCTGCCTATCCGCAGGGAATCGCCTCACAGCTGAGTGCTCGGAGCTGGCAGATGGGGCGTCATTTTAATGCCCAAACCACATACGACTATACCCGCTATCTCCTCCTCCCCCCGCGCGGCAACCGCGAACTAGAAGACAGCCTGACCATAGCCGCCGAAATCCTGCGGCCGCGCCAATTCAAGCCTTCCGACTGGCAAATCGAGCAAAAAACCGTCCTCAACGAATGGCGGAACCGCCAAAACGCTGAAAACCGCCTCACACTGAAGCGCAACGCCCCGCTGCTGCAAGGCTCGCGCCACGGCCGTTATCCGCCCATCGGCGGCGAAACCGCCATCCGTACGGCGGAAGCCGGACAACTCAGCCGATTCCACAACAAATGGTATGCCCCGAACAATGCCGTCATCCTGATTACAGGAGACATTGACCCGCAAACCGTACAGCGCGAACTGACAAAACGGCTGGGCGACCTCCAACGCATCACGCTGCCGGCCCGTTGCGGCATCGAATGCGAACCACCGCTGCAAAACGGCTGGCGCAGCGCAACGGTTCAGGATGCGGAAAACGGAGACAGCAGCCTGGACCTCGTCTTCCGCTTCCGCAACCCGTCCTCACGCCGAGCCGACGGCGAAGGCGAATACCAACGGCTACTGGACAACTTCGCCGCCTACATCATCGAAAGCCGTCTGAAAAAACAAACCCTGCCGCCAGCCATCCTTTCCCTTTCGCTGCACAGCGGCAATTTGGCGCGGCAAACCGGTTCGGTCAGCATCTCTGCCGTAACTACTCCCGACGGTCACCGCAACGCCATCCATACCTTGCTGAACCTGCGCCGCAGCATCTTGGCCGAGCCGGCAACCGAAGAAGAAATTGCCACTTACCGCCGCCGTTTTGCCCAAAACACCCCGATTTCTGCAACGTCGGTTCTACCGCAGAACCTCACTGCCGCACTGCAAGATGCCGACCGCGGCATTTTCAGACAACAAAGCTGGCAAAACCGTGCCGAATACAACAAAACCGTGCGCCAACAGCTTTACCGCATCGACAGCAAAGCAGTGAACCGGCGCATCCGCGAATGGCTGGATGCGGACGACAAACTGGCCGTCGCCCGCGCGCCCGGCAACCGGAAACCCGAACTGCCCGACAGCAGCCGCTTCGAACAATTCGCTGCTTCGGCACTGCATCCGGCACAAACCGCAACATCGCAGCCGAACCGCCGGGAAAAGAAAAACAAACTCTCCTCAGCGGCGAAAAAAACCGTTCGACCAGACGACGGCGCAATGCCGCTACTGCCGCAAAACCGCCCTTCTGCCGACGGTTCGCCGTTTTATGCCCCCATCCCCGGCCAAGTTCTCAACAGCCGCTTCGACCATCCCAATAAAGTCGCCTATTACCAACTCGGAAACGGCGACCAGGCCGTCATCCTGCAACACCCCAGCGCCGGCGACCGTGTCTATTTCCAAGCACTGTCCGAAGGCGGCTATATGCAGAGCACGCTCAATCCCCTGCAGGCCAAACTGGCCGCCGAACTGCTCTGGCAGCAAATGCCCGACAAATGGCAGCAATGGAGCAGGCTGCACGGACTGGGCTTGAATTACCGCCTCGACAGCCACAGCCAAAGCGTCAGCGGCGACGTCCCTTACGTCCGGCTGGGCGAACTGCTCCGCCTGTACCGCGCCTACTACATCCAGCCCGAATTCAACGAACGCTGGAAAGGCCATCTGCAAAATGCCGCCCAGCGCCTGTCCGTCCGCCGGCAATCGCCTACCGGCCGCAAAGATGTTGCGGCCGCACTCCTCTATTACGGCCGTGCCGAATATAGCGAACCCGATGCACAAACCGTCGCCACATTCGACCGCAACGAACTTTTGCGGCAATGGCAGCGTCTGGGGACCACCCGGACCAACTACTATCTGGTCAGCAGCCAGCAGCCCGAACGCATCAAGCCGATGCTGGAACAATACCTCGCCTCCATCCCTCGCCGTCCTGCGGCCCATACGCACCTGACACCGGCTTCCGGCAACCGTACCGTCCGCATACATGAAAACGATTCTGCACGCAGCGACGTACTCATCCGTTCGTGGCAGCCGTTTTACAACTGGACGCCCGAAACATCGGAACAAATCCCCCTGCTGGCCAACCTGGCTACCGCCCGCCTGAAAGCCGCCCTGCGCGACCGCGAGCAAGGCGTGTACAGCCTGCAATTCAGCGTCCGCCCGCTGCCGCACCTCAACCGCATCGAAAGCGAATTGAGCTTTAACACCGACCCCGCCCGTGCCAACCAACTGGTACAGGCCGCATTGCACATACTGGAGCAAATGCCGGAAAACATCAGCAAAACCGAATCCGACAATTTGCGCCGGCTGTTTGTCGAACAGGAAGCCCTGCGCAGGCGCGACCCGAAAGCCTGGCTGGAACGCCTGATGCAGAGCCACCGCAAATACGGCGACGCCCGTTACCTGAAGCAACTGCCCGACCTGCATTACAGCATCATCCAAACCCGCCTGCGCCACACGGTGAAACTCCTGTGGGCCTCGCACAACACCCGGATTTTAATCAACGCACCGAAAAAACCCTGACAAAACACCCCACCTGCAGGCCGTCTAAAAACCGCATACCGCCTCCCCGCCCTTTCAGACGGCCTCACCCATTGAGGCCGTCTGAACAACAAAGCATCCGAAGCATCAACCTTTTGCGTATAATCTGCCGCTTTCCCGCACACACCTACACATCATGCAAACCTACCTCGTCGGCGGCGCAGTCCGCGATTCACTACTGGGCCTGCCCGTCCGCGACCGCGACTGGGTCGTCGTCGGTGCCGATGCCGAAACCATGCTGGCGCAAGGTTTCCTGCCCGTCGGCAAAGACTTTCCCGTCTTCCTCCACCCCGACAGCCACGAAGAATACGCACTGGCGCGCACCGAACGGAAAACCGCCAAAGGCTACACCGGATTCGCCTTCCATGCCGACAAAGACGTTACCCTCGAACAAGACCTGATGCGGCGCGACCTGACCATCAACGCCATCGCGCAGTCTTCAGACGGCCTCATCATCGACCCCTTCGGCGGCGAGGCCGACCTGCGCCGCAAAATCCTGCGCCACGTCTCCCCCGCCTTTGCCGAAGACCCCGTCCGCATCCTGCGCACCGCCCGCTTCGCCGCCCGTTACGGCTTCGAAGTGGCGGGAGAAACCATGTGCCTGATGCGCCAAATGGTGGAAGCGGGCGAGGCCGACGCCTTGGTGGCCGAGCGCGTCTGGCAGGAGCTGGCCAAAGGGCTGATGGAGAAACAGCCGCGCCGTATGTTTGAAATCCTGCGCGAATGCGGCGCGTTGAAAGTGCTGCTGCCCGAAATCGACGCCCTGTTCGGCATCCCGCAACCCGCCGCCCACCACCCCGAAATCGACTGCGGCCTCCACACCCTGATGGTTTTACAGCGCGCCGCCGACATGAACCTCGGCCTGCCCGCCCGCTACGCCGCCCTGCTGCACGACCTGGGCAAAGCCCTGACCCCGCCCGACCTCCTGCCCAAACACCACGGCCACGACCTTGCCGGCATTGCCCCCGTGCAAACAGTAAACCGCCGCTGGCGCGTACCGAAACAATGTGCCGAACTGGCCAAACTGGTCTGCCGCTGGCACATCGTCCTGCACAACGTATTCACGCTCAAAACCTCTACCGCATTGAATGTGTTACAAAAAACAGACGCATTCCGCCGCCCCGAACGCTTTCGGACGGCCTTAGACGTCTGCCAGGCCGATATACAAGGGCGGCTGGGGCGGGAAAACGCACCCTACCCCCAACGCGCCCACTGGCTCGCCCTTTTGGAAGCCGCCGCCCAAACCGACACCGCCGCCATCGCCGCCGCCTGCAAACATCCGGCAGACATTCCGGAAGCCGTCCGCCGTGCCAGACTGGAAGCCATCCGGCCGCTGCACAAAGCCCGTACCCAAACCGATTGATTGAACGCAGCGGCACCGAACCCGAAAAGGCCGTCTGAAACACACAGCCCTCCACGCCCTGCACCGAAAGCACGCCATGAACAAAGAAACTCGCCCCAACACCTACAACCGCATCCTCGATGCCGCATTGAAACTGTTCAACGAAGAAAGCGAACGCAACACCACCACCAACCACATCGCCTCCCACCTCGGCATCAGCCCCGGCAACCTCTACTACCACTTCCGCGGCAAAGACGAAATCATCATCCAGCTCCACCGCCGTTACAGCAGCCGCATGATGGCCTGGATACGCGAAGCCGACGCGCCGCAAACCCTGTCCGACGTGGTGGACTATTTGGACGGCATTTTCGACATCATGTGGGCATACCGCTTCCTGTTCAGCGACATGAACGCCCTGCTTTCCCGCAGCTCCGAGCTTTTGGGCGAATACAACGAATTCACACGCGCCAAAGCCTCGCCCGTGGTGCTGCACTACCTCGAACACCTGGCCTCCGTCGGCCTGCTCCGCGCCGATAAGGAAGACCTGCAAAACCTCGCGCTGAACATGTGGATTGTGACCAAATACTGGTTCGACTTCCACGGCTCCGTCCGTGGCCGCCACAAACTGCCCGAAGACTCGAAACGGTTGGGCGTCATCCGCAACCTCAGCATGCTGAAGCCCTATCTCGACCCGCGCTGCCTGCCCGAATTCGAAGCCGCCGTCTCCCGCCTGAAAACGTCCGAAAACACCCTCAGGCCGTCTGAAAAACCGTCTGCCGAATAA
Source organism: Neisseria elongata subsp. elongata (assembly GCF_900113545.1). Taxonomy (GTDB): domain Bacteria; phylum Pseudomonadota; class Gammaproteobacteria; order Burkholderiales; family Neisseriaceae; genus Neisseria; species Neisseria elongata. The sequence continues at coordinate 11,962 of NZ_FOPS01000020.1, forward strand.
CCAAGATGGACAAAACGCAGACAGCCTGCCCTACCAAGACGCGGCACTGCAAACAACGGATTGCGCCGCCACAACGGCCCATACACGCACCAAGCATATTTTGAACGGCCGTTTTAAACGGCAACATGGCAATTTCGCCTTCAGGCCGTCTGAAAACCCAAACCAAGCGACAAAATAAGTTCCAATGTTTATCCTGCAAATCCTCTCCGTCTGCTGGACAAAACTCAGCCATGCCGCCCCGTTGGCAGGCATACGCAACCGCCTGCCGCACGCCCTGCCCCTGCCGGACACCGTTTTGGACTGCGAATACGGCTGCCACAGCCAACACCATCAGGAATCCTGTTCCGAGGACGGAACCGCCGTTTTTCTCGCCGGCCAACCCGAATGTAAAATCTGGCAGGCCCTACCGGTGAAATTGAACGGCGGTTTCGAGTTTGCCCGGCAAGCCGACCGTATCGACATTTATTTCACCGACCAACGCGGCAGACGGCAGGTACGCAGGAAACTGTTTGCCTTAGCGAAAGGGCAAACCGCACAACTCCGCATCAACGAACGCGCCTGCGGATTCGATGACACTTACTACACGCAGCATACCTACAATTTCGCCCATGCCGACAACGTACCGCGTGAAATCTTTACACAGCGCGGTTTCGACCACAGCGTGTCGCTGGAAAACCACCTGTTTTAGCTTTAGTATCTTTGCCTGTAATTTACACACAGGCCGTCTGAAACGGCGTAAACCCTGTTTTTCAGACGGCCCCAACCTTCCAACCACCGTTTTACCCGATATGAACACACCGCAACTTCCATCGCCGCGTTCGGAATTCCTCCGAGGCATACTCGACACCCTGCCGGTCATCATCGGCCTGCTGCCCTTTGCCCTGATTTTGGGCATACAGGGCGGGAACAAAGGCATGAGCGCGCTCGAAATGGCCATGATGACCGGACTGAACTTTGCCGGCGGCTCCGAATTTGCCGCCGTCGGCCTCTGGGCGCGGCCCCTGCCCATCCTGCTGATTATCGGCGTTACCTTCATGATCAACATCCGCCACATCCTGATGGGTGCGGCACTCACGCCGTATATCAGACACCTGCCGATGAAAAAAATCCTACCCGCCTTGTTTTTCATGACCGACGAAAGCTGGGCGATGTCCATGGCCGACATCCGCAAACGCAAAGAAGCCGGCCTGCCCCTGTTCAGCCTGCCCTACTACGCCGGCATCTGCGCCACCCTTTACACCATCTGGGTAGCCTCCTCCGCACTCGGCACCGTCATCGGCCCCTACTTGGGCAACATCGACAACTGGGGCTTCGGCATGGCCTTTCCCGCCGTATTCCTCGTCCTGCTGCGCGGCATGTGGAAAGGCTGGAAACCCGCCCTGCCCTGGCTCGTGAGCCTGATAACGGCAATCGCCGCCTACCTGCTGTTCAAAGGCGCGTGGTACGTCCCCGCCGGAGCCGCCGCCGGTTTATTGTGTGCCTACATAACGGGCGGGAGCGACGCATGATTTCATTCGATTCAATATTGGTCATCCTCGGCATGCTGTCCGTTACCTACGGCACCCGCCTGATCGGCTTCTTCGCCCTCCGCAACCGCACTTTGAGCAAACGGGCTGCCAAAGTCATGGATGCCGCCCCCGGCTGCGTGCTCGTTTCGGTCATCGCCCCCTACTTTGCCTCCGACAAACCGCACGAACTGATTGCCGCCGCCATCACCCTCCTTGCAGCCTGCCGCCTCCCCATGCTGCCCACAGTCATAATCGCCGTCGCCTCCTCCGGCCTGCTCGGCCTGCTGATGAACTGAAGGCCGTCTGAAAACAAAGTAAGCATATATCAGACGGCCTCCAAGCCGAAACATCAGCCGTGCAAACAAAAACGGCCTGAAACCCATCAAAGGCATCAGGCCGTTACTATTGAAATCCAAGCCAAGACATCCCACAGTTTTTCAAGCTTTTGCAGTAGGCCGCCTCTACGCAGAGATTGGGCTGTATCGATTTCAGGATAATATCTTTTATTGGGAGGGACAGATAACTTCATGGCTTGCTTTTATCTAATTGATTGTATAAGATAACCACGTCTGACAGCAGAAATTTTCGCATTAGCTGCGTAATCTCAGGCAGGCTACTGTCAAGTGATAAATGGTGGGGATTGCGGCCACCCAGACACAAACAACTCCTGATATTTCATCAAAATAAACTGATAACAGAACGGAAAAAATCAGTCCGTTACTTCACGACTACCCTTTCAGCCCGACGCACGGCAACACCGCCACAAAACAGGCCAACAGGCAGACTCACTGCCCGCCGTTTTTCTTCACATACCAAACGCCAGTCCGTCCACCACATTCGGATAATCGTCGTCCAGCGGCCTGATGCCCGCCTGACGTTTGGACAACACCGCCCCATACACCAGCGCGGTTGCAGGCCATCCGTGCACCTGCCGTCCGCCTCCATCCGCCACATCATGCAAAGGCCAGCCTGCCAGCCATTCCGTCCGTTCAAACACAAAACCCGCCGCCTCAAACGCTTCTTTCAGACGGCCGAACGGCAAACCGCCGCTTTCGCAGGGAAACGGTTTGCGTTCGATACGGTAAAGCAGCCGCCACACCGAATGCGGATTGAAACCGCTCAACACCAAACGCCCTTCCGCCGCCAATACGCGGTATGCCTCATCCGCTACCGCCCCGCAAGATTCCCCGTCATCCAAAGCATGAGGCAGCAACAGCAAATCCATACTTTCCGCCGCAAACGGCAATGCCTCCGCCGCCATCATGCAATCCCGCCCGGCACGCACAGCCGCCCCTTCCGTCAAATCCCATTGCGGCAAACCCAGCTGCAAGGCCGTCTGAAAATACACATCCCGCAACGCATCACGGAAAAACTCACGCTCGCAGGCGGCGGCGAACAAACCGACCCGGCCGCGCTCAAACCAAACATTTCCGTCCATATCGCCTCCCGCCTTTCGGTCGCTCAAACCGACAAACGGTCATTCTACTCCCAAACATTACTTGACGCACATCAAGACAACAGCATATATAGAAACTTAATATATTGAAAATTTTTACACTTCTCCATCCTTGACGTATTCAACCCCGAAGCGTTACCATCGGGGGCTGATTTGACTCTGATTTGCCGAACATCATGACCCATATAAAAACACTTGTCGCAGCCATTACGGGCTTATCTTTCTTCTCCGCTCCCGCCTTCGGACAAACCTATACCAAAAATCAAATCGGCATGGCGATGATGCGCACCAACACCATCGCCCTCGACCACGGCAAAATAAAATCCGGCCACAACAGCGTTTGGGCACATCTGCGCGGCGAGTTCCGCATGTCGGAAGTCAATCCCGATCTGGTACGCCGCCATGAAAGCAAGTTTGTTTCCTCGTCGGCATATTTCAAGCGCACCATCGAACGCAGCCGCCCCTACATGTACCACATCAGCAACGAAGTGGCCAAACGCAACATGCCGGCGGAAATCGCCCTGCTGCCCTTCATCGAAAGCGCGTACGTTACTAAAGCCAAATCGCACGTCGGCGCATCCGGCCTCTGGCAGTTCATGCCCGCTACCGGCCGCCACTACGGCTTGGAGCAAACCCCTCTGTATGACGGCCGCCACGACATTTATGCCGCCACCGATGCCGCACTGAACTACCTCCAATACCTGCACGGCCTGTTCGGCGACTGGTCGCTGGCGCTGGCCGCCTACAACTGGGGCGAAGGCAATGTCGGCCGCGCCGTAAACCGCGCCCGAGCCCAAGGCTTGGAGCCGGTCTACGAAAACCTGCGCATGCCGAACGAAACCCGCAACTACGTACCGAAACTCTTGGCGGTGCGCAACATCGTCAATAACCCCGAATACTTCGGCATGAGCTTCGCCGACCTCGACAACAAGCCTTTTTTCAAAGCCGTCGACATCGACCAACCAATCGACCTGAGCGCGGCCGTCCGTTTGGCCAACATCAGCCAGGCTGAATTCGACGCGCTCAATCCGGCATTCAAATCACCTGTCTACATTCCGAAAACCGGCCGCAAACTGCTTCTCCCCGCCACGGCAATCGCCACCTTCGAGCGCAACTACAAAAAAGCCGACCGCGCCAGCCTACTGTCATGGGATGTTTACACACCTTATGCCGACACCACGCTCTCATCCATCGCCGCCGAAACAGGCATGAGCACTGCCGAACTCAAACGCCTGAACGGCCTGAGCAAAGAAAGCGTTGCCGCCGGCCGCAGCCTCCTGATTGCGAAAAACAGATTCAGCGGCAGCCCTGCAGCCGTTCCGGCCAATTTCGCCGCCTTGGATGCCGATATCAATCCGAACGACAACAAACTCCAAACCGTTCCCAACCTGAACATTGCCGTTACGGAGACAACATTCAAACCAAGCCGTCAAACAGTCGATATTCAGACGGCCTCAGCCGCACAGCCCGCACCTGATACCTTGCGTCCGCCTGTGCAAACCGCTGCCGTTGACTTTACCAAGCAAACCGCCCAGGCCGCCGCACCGACTGTAACCAATCAGCCTGTTGCCGCCGCACCCGCAGCCCCGTCTACCGACGAAGTTGAAGACCGCATACGGCAACTGGCCTCCGCATCCGCAAGCCAAAACGCCCCGCAACCGGCTACGGCAGCCGTGGCAGACGGCGGCAATAACGAACTGCTGATGACCTTCGTTCAAGAATCAGGCCTGTCCGAAAACAGCGACACCGTTACCGTTGCCGACAGCGGCGCGATCCAGCTTAAAAACGAACAGGCGGCACAAGAAGCCGCCGAGCGCAGCCGCCAAGCCAAATTGGCCGCCGAACGGGCCAAACAGCAAAAACAGGCAGCCGAAGCACGCGCTTTGGCCGCAGCGAAAAACAGCGGTACTCCGACCACCCACAAAGTCGGCAGCGGCGACACCCTGTTCAATATCGCCAAACGCTATGACATGAATGTGGCCGACCTGATTGCAAGCAACAACATCAAAGGCAACACCATCCACACCGGCCAAATTCTGAAAGTCGCGGCAGCCAAAGGCAAACAAACCGCCAAAGCCTCCGTGCAACCGGTTTCCTACACCGTACGGCAAGGCGACACTTTGACCGACATCGCCCGCCGTTTCAACGTAAACGTCAACGATGTCCGCCGCTGGAACAACAACAGCAGCAACATCAAACCGGGACAAAACATCAAACTGCAAGGCAGCTAACCGCTCCTTCCCATTTTCAGACGGCCTCTGTCACACCACAGGCCGTCTGAAAACATTTACAACCCGTCAAAACAGGAAAGACCCATGGCACAAATCGCCCCCGAAATCTTCAAAGCCTACGACATCCGAGGCATCGTCGGCAAAACGCTTACCGAAGAAGCCGCCTACCTGATAGGCCGCGCCTTTGCCGCCCGTGCCGCCGCGCAAAACATCCGCGCCGTCGCCGTCGGCCGCGACGGACGCTTGAGCGGCCCCACCCTATCGGAAAGCCTGATTCGCGGATTGACCGACAGCGGCATGGACGTAACCGACATCGGCATGGTAGCCACCCCCATGCTGTATTTTGCCGCCGTGAAAGAATGCGGCGGCAGCGGCATGATGATTACCGGCAGCCACAACCCGCCCGACTACAACGGCTTCAAAATGATGCTGGGCGGCGAAACACTGGCCGGAGAAGCGATACAGGAACTGCTAGCATCCATCCGTCAGGAACAATTCATCGACGGCAAAGGCAGCGTGGCCGTACAAGACATCTATCCTGCCTATGAAGCCGCCATCACCGCCCACATACAACCGGCACGTCCGATGAAAATCGTCATCGACGCGGGCAACGGCGTCGCAGGTGCATATGCGGGCCGCCTCTACCGCGCCCTGGGCTTCGAAGTGGAAGAACTGTTTTGCAATGTGGACGGCCACTTCCCCAACCATCATCCCGACCCTGCCAAACCGGAAAACCTGCAAGACTTAATCCGCGCCCTGCAAAACGGCGATGCCGAAATCGGCCTGGCCTTCGACGGCGACGGCGACCGTTTGGGCGTGGTCACCAAAGACGGCAACATCATCTATCCCGACCGCCAACTGATGCTGTTCGCCCAAGACGTGCTCAGCCGCAACCCGAACGGCAAAGTGATTTTCGATGTCAAATCCACCCGCTTGCTCGCCCCATGGATACGACAGCACGGCGGACAGCCGCTGATGGGTAAAACCGGCCACAGCTTCATCAAAGCCGCCATGAAACGCGAAGGCGCACTTTTGGCCGGGGAAATGAGCGGGCACACCTTCTTCAAAGAACGCTGGTTCGGCTTCGACGACGGCATGTATGCGGGTTGCCGGATGCTGGAAATCCTCTCGCGCAGCAGCAATCCTTCGGCCATCCTCAACAGCCTGCCGCAAAGCATTTCCACGCCCGAACTGAACATCGACCTGCCGGAAGGCGAAAACGGCCACGAGCTTATCGCCAAACTGGCCGCCACCGCCCGATTCGACGGTGCGGAAGAAGTCATCACCATAGACGGCCTGCGCGTGGAATTTTCAGACGGCTTCGGCCTGATGCGTGCATCCAATACCACGCCGGTTCTGGTGCTGCGTTTTGAAGCCGACAACGAAAACGCCATCCTCCGCATCCAGCAGCAATTCAAAACCATCTTGGAAAGCCATCCGTCGCTGCACTGGCCGCTGTAAACATCCGAGGCGGGGCAGGCAAACGCCATCCCGCCGCATACGGTAAAAGGCCGTCTGAAAACACCTTTCCCGAATCCGGTATTTTCAGACGGCCTTTATTGATTTATCCGGTAATCAATAACCCAAACGCTGGCAGATGGTTGACACCAAACCGGCCTGATTGAGCGTATAGAAATGCAGGCTTGGCGCACCTTCGCGCAACAGGCGTTCGCACATTTCAGTTACCACGTCCAAAGCCAAAGCCTTGATGGCGGCACTGTCGTCGGCATAAGACTGCAACTTCAGGCGCAGCCAGCGCGGGATTTCCGCACCGCAGGTATCAGAAAAGCGAACCAGTTTGGAAAAACTGGCAATCGGCATGATGCCGGGGATAATCGGAATATCCACCCCGCGCCCGCGCACATCGTCGAGGAAGCGGAAATAAGCATCCGCGTTGTAAAAATATTGGGTAATTGCCGAATCCGCGCCCGCTTTGGCTTTACGGACGAAATGGTTGAGGTCGTCCTCCGCACTACGCGCCTGAGGATGATATTCGGGATAGGCGGCGATTTCGATATGGAAATGGCTGCCGTATTCGTTTTTAATCAGTTCCACCAATTCGTTGGCATAACGCAGCCCGCTGGTGCCCGCGCCCATGCCGGACGGAATATCGCCGCGCAGGGCGACAATGTGGCGCACGCCCATTTCTTTATAGGTATCCAAAAGTTCGCGGATTTCCGCCGCCGTCATACCGATACAGGGCAGGTGCGGCGCGGCGGCCGTGCCTTCGGCCAAAATATCGCCAATGGTCTGCATCGTGCCGTCCCTAGTCGAACCGCCCGCGCCGGACGTGCAGGAAAAGAATTCCGGGGAAAACTGGCGCAACTGTTTGCGCGTAATCACCTGCTTGGCGCGGCCTTCGGGCGTGCGAGTGGGGAAAAATTCAAAGCTGAGTTTTTTGCTTGGGGAAGTCATGGCCTGTTTTGTTTTTTGTTTGCGAATGCCCGCAGTGTATGTGTTTAACTGTTTGATAACAAGATAAAAAACCGGAATCATGGTGAAAAATATTGTCCCTGCCCATGAACTGTTTTTTTGTTGTTTGATTTATTTGGTGATTTTCGATTAACAGGCCGTCTGAAAAACCATGCTTTTCAGACGGCCTCTAAAGTATTAAGATTCGCTAAATACGATTACAGACCCTTAACATTCCACAAAAAGGACACTTCCATGAAAGTATTATTGTTAGGCGCGCCGGGCGCGGGCAAAGGCACTCAGGCACAATTCATCACCGCTGCGTTCGGCATCCCGCAAATTTCTACCGGCGACATGCTCCGCGCTGCGATTAAAGCAGGTACGCCGCTGGGTTTGGAAGCGAAAAAAATCATTGACGAAGGCGGCTTGGTGCGCGACGACATCATCATCGGCATGGTGAAAGAACGCATCGCGCAAGACGACTGCAAAAACGGTTTCCTGTTCGACGGTTTCCCGCGCACGCTGGCACAAGCCGAAGCGATGGTTGAAGCGGGTGTGGATTTGGACGCGGTGGTTGAAATCGACGTACCCGACAGCGTGATTGTCGACCGCATGAGCGGCCGCCGCGTGCACTTGGCTTCGGGCCGCACCTACCACGTTACCTACAATCCGCCCAAAGTCGAAGGCAAAGACGACGTAACCGGCGAAGATTTGATTCAGCGCGACGACGACAAAGAAGAAACCGTCAAAAAACGCCTTGCCGTGTACCACGAGCAAACCGAAGTGCTGGTCGATTTTTACAGCAAGCTGGAAGGCGAACACGCGCCGAAATACATCAAAGTTGACGGCACTCAGCCGGTAGAAGCCGTGAAAGCCGAAGTATTGGGCGCATTGGGCAAATAAATGCCACAGTAATTTGACGATAAAAGGCCGTCTGAAAAGTATTTGCCACGTGAGGGCGGATACTTTTCAGACGGCCTTTCGCCATAGAAAATTCAATTTGAACCGGAATCGCGACAAAGCCGGACGAAACCGCAATGCTTTCGGTTTGATGGCACGATAACGGCGACGCAAACACATCTGCCGGCCGCATCCGGCCTCTTTTACCGCTTCATTACCCGTTCCGACTCATGCCACATTCCGTCCGGCCGGCGTTGCAGCACAGCAACCAATCCGCCGCCTAAAGTACAGATTTCTTCCCACGGCAAGATTTTCTCTTCCGCCACCCGTGCCGGTGCCAGATAAGCGGTACGCGGCAGCGGATAATAGCGGCACTCATCCCCCCAAGGGCTTTCAGACGGCCATTCGTGCAGAAAAACACCGTGCCAGCCATAGGGATTCAAAGGTTCGAGCAACCGTGCTTCTGAAGGTGCGAACAGCATCCCGCGCACAATACTCGCGCTGTGCAAAGCTGCCGTATGGCCTATGCCTGCCGCCGCCAATGCCCGCACGCCTGCCTCACTGTGCGCCAAAGCGAGTTGGCGCGTCAATTTGTCCGCCTTGTCCGGCCAACGGTCGTGAGGATTGAGTCCGCACAAGCCATCCATTGCGGCTTTATCCGTGCCGTAATATTTGCAACACAGCTCAATGTGGTAAAGGCGGCTGCCGATTTCGGCAACGAAATCCAGCGCACCCAAAGTGTTGGGGCCGTCTGAAACCGTCAGGTTGCGGGCTAAAAGACGGCAGTGCGGCGCGTGTTGCAACCAAAAAGCCAGCAGGCTTTCGGCATAAAGGCCCAGTCTGCCGCCGAACGGCGTTTCCTGCGCCAAATGGCTGTGCAGGGGTTTGGGACTGCCGTCCAATTCCAGCAGAAAACGGAAACCGCGTTCCCCGAGCAATGCGGCCACGGGCAGTTCGCTGCCGCTGTGCCACAACGCGGGAGCGGTCAGCACGGCGGCCAGCGCGCGGACATCGGAATCGGTCAAACGCCACCAAAGCGCATCCAAGGCATAATTCATTTTTCAGACGGCCTCAAAACGGAACAGGGGTTAAGCGCGAAAATCACGAAATTCGCGCAGGAAATTATCCAGCATTTCGTGCCCGTGTTCGGTCAGCAGGGCTTCCGGATGGAACTGAACGCCTTCGATAGCATATTCTTTGTGCCGCACGCCCATGATTTCCTGATCTTCCGTCCATGCGGTTACTTCCAGACAATCGGGCAGCGTATCGCGGGCAATGACGAGGCTGTGATAACGCGTACAGGTAACGGGATTGGGCAAATCTTTAAACATGCCCTTGTTTAAATGGAACACGGGCGATACTTTGCCGTGCATCAGCGTTTTTGCCCGCACCACATCCCCGCCGAACGCTTCGCCTATCGTCTGATGGCCGAGGCACACGCCCATAATCGGCAGCCTGCCGGCAAAATGGCGCATGGCGGCAACGGAAATGCCTGCTTCCTTGGGCGAACAAGGACCCGGCCCGATAACGAGATACTGCGGTTTCAGGGCTTCGATTTCTTCAAGCGTGATATCGTCGTTGCGCCGGACGACGACTTCCTGACCGAGTTCGGCAAAATATTGGACGATGTTGTAGGTAAAACTGTCGTAATTATCGATAAACAAAATCATAATTTAGATATATTGTTGATTTATAATATTATATTTTTTAATTATTACTCTTAATGCCCGCTTTTATACCCGCTTTAATTTTTGCTGGCGGCTTCTGCGGTTTCAAGAATCCAACGCTGGATTTCGCTCTCCAGCCAATATGTAATTCTGCCATCTTTCCGCCCCTTTGGAAAAGTGCCGTTTTCATGCCCTCATAAATTTTGGTTGTACCGTAGCCAACCATGTGGCAGACATCATACCCAGTACGCCGATGCCGGCACCATTAGACGTTATCTGTAGCTGATCCATTGGCTACCAACGAAATCAAATCGGCACATTAGACCTCTTGCGAAAGTATCCTGAAGATTTACAATTTCCAAATGAAATACGAAAACCTAATCCAAAGAAGCAATAGGGAATTCAAACGGCTCACAGGTGTAACGCCCGTCCTTTTTCATGAAATGCTGCAAGTCACCACAGAAGCAGAAAGCCGGAAGGTCAAGTCGGGCAGGCCGCATACGCTCGGTTTGGCAGACCAACTGCTGCTTACCCTAAGTTATCTGCGCCATTACCATACCCAACTCGAATTGGCCGCTATCTACGGCCTTTCCGAAAGTAATGTCTGCCGCACCATCCGTAAAACCGAGAACGCCCTCATCCGTTGCAAACGCTTTTCCCTGCCAAACCACAAGAATCCGGGCGATCAAACGGTCATCATTGACGTTACCGAAAGCCCGATGGAACGTCCCAAAAAAACAGCGGCAGTATTACAGCGGCAAGAAAAAGCGACACACGGTTAAAATCCAGGTCATATACTGCAGAGAAACTGAAAAAATCATCAGTATCCGGACGGGGATGGATGCTCAGTATGACATGCGTTTAGCCAAGAGGCACCTTGCAGAGCTTTATCCCTACAAAATAGTCATTGCGGATAAGGGTTATCAAGGATTGGCTAAAACCGGATTACAGACCCCGAAAAAGAAATCCAAACATCATCCGCTGAACAAACAGGATAAAGAGGCGAACAGGAGGTTAGGCAAACTCAGAACCGTCATCGAGCACATCAACAGGAAGCTGAAGATATTCAAAATCTTGTCGCTGCCTTACCGCAACAGGCGGAAACGGTTCGGGTTAAGGGTAAATCTGATTGCAGGACTGGTTAATGCGATGGGATGAATATTTTCGCAAGAGGTCTATTGGTGCAAACGGTATCTGTGCCACAATCACCGCCGGCAACGGCTGTGATGTATGCCGGAGCTATGCTCCAGGTTCATCAACAGCATATCCGCACCGGTGCAGAAAGCCATATCGAACAACCCCGCATTCCGCCCGACCAGCAAACAAGAAGGGGCTGACGTAGATTAGCAGTTATGCTGGGCTACGAAAATGCAGATAACCAGTTGTAAATTAAGCAAGAGAGTTCAAAAGAAACTACTTGAATTTTTTGTACTCCAAGTCACCGCCCGTTCCGCTGCCGATATTTTGGGTATCCATCCCAATTCGGCAGCACTGTTCTACCGTAAAATCCGTATGGTCATCAGCCATCATTTGGCCTTGGCTGCCGATGAGGTTTTTGAGGGCCCTGTCGAGTTGGACGAAAGCTATTTTGGCGGACGGCGTAAAGGCAGACGTGGTCACGGCGCGGCAGGAAAAGTGGTTGTCTTTGGCATTCTGAAACGCAACGGACGGGTCTATACCGTTGTCGTAGATAATGCTAA
>NZ_FOPS01000021.1 GCF_900113545.1 Neisseria elongata subsp. elongata
GCGGCCTTTCTTCCGAAGCGAATCGGCCATCCCTACTTAGCCGCATTTTTCCCTGCTGCGGGTTGAGCGGCAGGTTTCACTGCTGCGGGTTTGGCCGTTTTAGCCGGCGCAGCAGTACCGACCGTTGCCTCATCCTTCAACTTACCGAAGATACCCTCACCGATACCCTTCACCTTCTTCAAATCCTCCACCGATTTGAAATGACCGTTTTCCTTGCGGTAATCCACAATTGCCTGAGCCTTTGCCGGACCGATCCCGGGCAAAGCCTTCAACTCCTCAACCGTGGCCGTATTGATATTGACGGCCGCCAAAGCCAAAGCCGTAACCGCATAAGACAACAAACCGAACAAAGCCTTTTTCATACCTGCTCCTTTCTTGAATCAAACGCCAAATCACACCTAATTATCCAGCCAAAATTGCAAGATAATGCCGAATCATAAATAAAAAACAAATACCTGGCAACACATTGGCCACACCACCGAAACAAATTCCCATCCGAAGAATCAAACCGTCATAACCTTCTTCAGCAACCTGTCTATATTAGATAGGGCAAAAAACACGTATGAAAGAGAGAAGCCCTGACGAATAAATCATCAGGGCTTCGAAATAAGTGTTTGGCAGTGACCTACTTTCGCATGGAAGAACCACACTATCATCGGCGCTGAGTCGTTTCACGGTCCTGTTCGGGATGGGAAGGCGTGGGACCAACTCGCTATGGCCGCCAAACGTAAACTGTACAAATCGGTAAAGCCGATAATCAATGATAGGTAATGACTGAATCAGTCAGTAAGCCTTTATATTTGAAGTTCTTCAAATGATAGAGTCAAGCCTCACGAGCAATTAGTATGGGTTAGCTTCACACGTTACCGCGCTTCCACACCCCACCTATCAACGTCCTGGTCTCGAACGACTCTTTAGTGCGGTTAAACCGCAAGGGAAGTCTCATCTTCAGGCGAGTTTCGCGCTTAGATGCTTTCAGCGCTTATCTCTTCCGAACTTAGCTACCCGGCAATGCCACTGGCGTGACAACCGGTACACCAGAGGTTCGTCCACTCCGGTCCTCTCGTACTAGGAGCAGCCCCCGTCAAACTTCCAACGCCCACTGCAGATAGGGACCAAACTGTCTCACGACGTTTTAAACCCAGCTCACGTACCACTTTAAATGGCGAACAGCCATACCCTTGGGACCGACTACAGCCCCAGGATGTGATGAGCCGACATCGAGGTGCCAAACTCCGCCGTCGATATGAACTCTTGGGCGGAATCAGCCTGTTATCCCCGGAGTACCTTTTATCCGTTGAGCGATGGCCCTTCCATACAGAACCACCGGATCACTATGTCCTGCTTTCGCACCTGCTCGACTTGTCGGTCTCGCAGTTAAGCTACCTTTTGCCATTGCACTATCAGTCCGATTTCCGACCGGACCTAGGTAACCTTCGAACTCCTCCGTTACTCTTTGGGAGGAGACCGCCCCAGTCAAACTGCCTACCATGCACGGTCCCCGACCCGGATTACGGGTCTGGGTTAGAACCTCAAAGACACCAGGGTGGTATTTCAAGGACGGCTCCACAGAGACTGGCGTCTCTGCTTCTAAGCCTCCCACCTATCCTACACAAGTGACTTCAAAGTCCAATGCAAAGCTACAGTAAAGGTTCACGGGGTCTTTCCGTCTAGCAGCGGGTAGATTGCATCTTCACAACCACTTCAACTTCGCTGAGTCTCGGGAGGAGACAGTGTGGCCATCGTTACGCCATTCGTGCGGGTCGGAACTTACCCGACAAGGAATTTCGCTACCTTAGGACCGTTATAGTTACGGCCGCCGTTTACTGGGGCTTCGATCCGATGCTCTCACATCTTCAATTAACCTTCCAGCACCGGGCAGGCGTCACACCCTATACGTCCACTTTCGTGTTAGCAGAGTGCTGTGTTTTTAATAAACAGTCGCAGCCACCTATTCTCTGCGACCCTCCAGGGCTTACGGAGCAAGTCCTTAACCTTAGAGGGCATACCTTCTCCCGAAGTTACGGTATCAATTTGCCGAGTTCCTTCTCCCGAGTTCTCTCAAGCGCCTTAGAATTCTCATCCTGCCCACCTGTGTCGGTTTGCGGTACGGTTCGATTCAAACTGAAGCTTAGTGGCTTTTCCTGGAAGCGTGGTATCGGTTACTTCATGTCCGTAGACATTCGTCGTCACTTCTCGGTGTTAAGAAGACCCGGATTTGCCTAAGTCTTCCACCTACCGGCTTAAACAAGCTATTCCAACAGCTTGCTAACCTAACCTTCTCCGTCCCCACATCGCATTTGAATCAAGTACAGGAATATTAACCTGTTTCCCATCGACTACGCATTTCTGCCTCGCCTTAGGGGCCGACTCACCCTACGCCGATGAACGTTGCGTAGGAAACCTTGGGCTTTCGGCGAGCGGGCTTTTCACCCGCTTTATCGCTACTCATGTCAACATTCGCACTTCTGATACCTCCAGCACACTTTACAATGCACCTTCATCGGCCTACAGAACGCTCCCCTACCATGCCAGTAAACTAGCATCCGCAGCTTCGGTTATAGATTTGAGCCCCGTTACATCTTCCGCGCAGGACGACTCGACCAGTGAGCTATTACGCTTTCTTTAAATGATGGCTGCTTCTAAGCCAACATCCTGGCTGTCTGGGCCTTCCCACTTCGTTTACCACTTAATCTATCATTTGGGACCTTAGCTGGCGGTCTGGGTTGTTTCCCTCTTGACAACGGACGTTAGCACCCGCTGTCTGTCTCCCGAGGAACCACTTGATGGTATTCTGAGTTTGCCATGGGTTGGTAAGTTGCAATAACCCCCTAGCCATAACAGTGCTTTACCCCCATCAGTGTCTTGCTCGAGGCACTACCTAAATAGTTTTCGGGGAGAACCAGCTATCTCCGAGTTTGTTTAGCCTTTCACCCCTATCCACAGCTCATCCCCGCATTTTGCAACATGCGTGGGTTCGGTCCTCCAGTACCTGTTACGGCACCTTCAACCTGGCCATGGATAGATCACTCGGTTTCGGGTCTACACCCAGCAACTCATCGCCCTATTAAGACTCGGTTTCCCTACGCCTCCCCTATCCGGTTAAGCTCGCTACTGAATGTAAGTCGTTGACCCATTATACAAAAGGTACGCAGTCACACCATAAAGGCGCTCCCACTGTTTGTATGCATCAGGTTTCAGGTTCTATTTCACTCCCCTCCCGGGGTTCTTTTCGCCTTTCCCTCACGGTACTGGTTCACTATCGGTCGATGATGAGTATTTAGCCTTGGAGGATGGTCCCCCCATATTCAGACAGGATTTCACGTGTCCCGCCCTACTTTTCGTACGCTTAGTACCACTATTGAGATTTCGAATACAGGACTATCACCCACTATGGTCAAGCTTCCCAGCTTGTTCTTCTATCTCAACAGCTATTACGTACAGGCTCCTCCGCGTTCGCTCGCCACTACTTGCGGAATCTCGGTTGATTTCTTTTCCTCCGGGTACTTAGATGGTTCAGTTCTCCGGGTTCGCTTCTCTAAGTCTATGTATTCAACTTAGGATACTGCACAGAATGCAGTGGGTTTCCCCATTCGGACATCGCGGGATCATAGCTTTATTGCCAGCTCCCCCACGCTTTTCGCAGGCTTACACGTCCTTCGTCGCCTATCATCGCCAAGGCATCCACCTGATGCACTTATTCACTTGACTCTATCATTTCAAGAACTTCTCTGACTTTGCCTGGTATTCCGTTGACTAGAATATCAGACTTGAATTTCCTACTCTGATAAAGCTTACTGCTTGTTGTGTCTTAATCCCGCCTTTTGTCTTTCGGGATTAAGTCGATACAATCATCACCCAAATACTGTACCTGTTTTTCTTTTCCTATTTAGGAGACAATTCACCGTTTGTGATCGGTCAATTATCAAAAACAGACACATTGTCTTTGTTTGTTGATTTCGGCTTTCCAATTTGTTAAAGATCGATGCATTCAACATTGCTATTTACTTTGCAAATTAAAAGAAGCTGTACTCTCATACAACCTGTTTTAATTTGTAAATTATTTGGTGGAGGCAAACGGGATCGAACCGATGACCCCCTGCTTGCAAAGCAGGTGCTCTACCAACTGAGCTATGCCCCCAGTACCTCGGCCTCCGGCCTAATCAGCCTTCTTTGCCTTGCGGTCTGCATGGTGGGTCTGGTAGGACTTGAACCTACGACCCCACGCTTATCAAGCGTGTGCTCTAACCACCTGAGCTACAAACCCTTTGTGCTGCATCTTCGATTACCGATAAGTGTGAGTACCTAAACCCCTTTTCTCTAGAAAGGAGGTGATCCAGCCGCAGGTTCCCCTACGGCTACCTTGTTACGACTTCACCCCAGTCATGAAGCATACCGTGGTAAGCGGGCTCCTTGCGGTTACCCTACCTACTTCTGGTATCCCCCACTCCCATGGTGTGACGGGCGGTGTGTACAAGACCCGGGAACGTATTCACCGCAGTATGCTGACCTGCGATTACTAGCGATTCCGACTTCATGCACTCGAGTTGCAGAGTGCAATCCGGACTACGATCGGTTTTATGAGATTGGCTCCGCCTCGCGGCTTGGCTACCCTTTGTACCGACCATTGTATGACGTGTGAAGCCCTGGTCATAAGGGCCATGAGGACTTGACGTCATCCCCACCTTCCTCCGGTTTGTCACCGGCAGTCTCATTAGAGTGCCCAACTGAATGATGGCAACTAATGACAAGGGTTGCGCTCGTTGCGGGACTTAACCCAACATCTCACGACACGAGCTGACGACAGCCATGCAGCACCTGTGTTACGGCTCCCGAAGGCACCCTTCCGTCTCTGAAAGGTTCCGTACATGTCAAGACCAGGTAAGGTTCTTCGCGTTGCATCGAATTAATCCACATCATCCACCGCTTGTGCGGGTCCCCGTCAATTCCTTTGAGTTTTAATCTTGCGACCGTACTCCCCAGGCGGTCGATTTCACGCGTTAGCTACGCTACTAAGCAGTCAAGCTGCCCAACAGCTAATCGACATCGTTTAGGGCGTGGACTACCAGGGTATCTAATCCTGTTTGCTACCCACGCTTTCGAGCATGAACGTCAGTATTATCCCAGGGGGCTGCCTTCGCCATCGGTATTCCTCCACATCTCTACGCATTTCACTGCTACACGTGGAATTCTACCCCCCTCTGACATACTCTAGCTACCCAGTTCAGAACGCAGTTCCCAGGTTGAGCCCGGGGATTTCACATCCTGCTTAAGTAACCGTCTGCGCTCGCTTTACGCCCAGTAATTCCGATTAACGCTCGCACCCTACGTATTACCGCGGCTGCTGGCACGTAGTTAGCCGGTGCTTATTCTTTAGGTACCGTCAGCAGAAACGGGTATTAACCGCTCCTTTTTCTTCCCTAACAAAAGTCCTTTACAACCCGAAGGCCTTCTTCAGACACGCGGCATGGCTGGATCAGGCTTGCGCCCATTGTCCAAAATTCCCCACTGCTGCCTCCCGTAGGAGTCTGGGCCGTGTCTCAGTCCCAGTGTGGCGGATCATCCTCTCAGACCCGCTACTGATCATCGCCTTGGTAGGCCTTTACCCCACCAACTAGCTAATCAGATATTGGCCGCTCGAATAACGCAAGGCCCGAAGGTCCCCTGCTTTCCTCCTCAGAGCGTATGCGGTATTAGCCAATCTTTCGATTGGTTATCCCCCATTACTCGGTACGTTCCAATATATTACTCACCCGTTCGCCACTCGCCGGCAGTAGTGCAAGCACTACCCCGCTGCCGTCCGACTTGCATGTGTAAAGCATGCCGCCAGCGTTCAATCTGAGCCAGGATCAAACTCTTATGTTCAATCTCTAACTTATAACTTCTGGTCTGCTTCAAAGAAACCGACAGAATAATGTTCAAAACATCATCTTGTCTGTCTTCTAAACAGTGTGAGGCCTAAGCACTCACACTTATCGGTAATCTGTTTGTTAAAGAGCA
>NZ_FOPS01000014.1 GCF_900113545.1 Neisseria elongata subsp. elongata
AATTCGGACAGGGTGTCGTCTTGCGCCAGCCAGTTGCGATAGCGGCATAAGGTGCTGTAATCGGGGATGCTCAACTCGTCGAAACGGCAAAACAGGTTGAAATCGATGCGGGTGATGAGGCTGTGTTCGAGTTCGGGATCGGAGAGGCTGTGCCATTGGCCGAGCAGGACGGCTTTGAACATAGACAACAGGGAATAGGCGGGACGGCCGCGGTGGTCTCTAAGGTAACGGGTTCTTTGACGATTCAGGTATTGCTCGATCGGTTGCCAATCAATCACCTGATCCAACTTCAATAGTGGGAAGCGGTCGATGTGTTTGGCAATCATGGCTTGTGCGGTTTGCTGGAAGAAGGTGCTCATGAGAAATCCCCTAAATGTCTTGATGGGAATTTAGGGGATTTTGGGGGGATTTTGCAAAGGTCTCTATCCGTTATACGGCGGGTCGTAGACAAATCATGTAGCCGCGTGTAGCATTGCTACGTTTTTACCGTGCGGCACGTTTTCAGACGGCCTTTTCCGCATCAATATAAGGAAAAAAATGAAACCGCAGACAAATTTCGATTTGGTCTTATTCGGAGCAACCGGCGATTTGGCCATGCGCAAACTGCTGCCCGCCCTGTATCAGGCGCATGCGGCCGGACTGCTGCATCCGCAGGGGCGCATCTTGGGTGTGAGCCGCAGCAAATTCAGCCGCGAAGAATTTTTGGCCAAAGTGGGGCGCGACAGCAAAATCCACATCAAAAACATCGAAGATGCGGCATGGGCGCAGTTTGAACAACACATAGACTACCTGTCGCTGGACGTGGCCGAAGCGGCCGATTTTTCTGCGCTGGCCGACAAAGTGAACCAACGCCCCGACACCGACGCCGTAGTCGTCTACCTTTCCACCGCGCCCAAATTTTTCGCCCCCGCCTGCGAAAAACTGGCCGCCGCAGGCCTGAATTCGTCCAAAGTCCGCATCGTGCTGGAAAAACCGCTTGGCACGGATTTGGCTTCCTGCCGCAAAATCAACGAAGACGTGGCGGCCTATTTCCAAGAAAACCAAATCTACCGCATCGACCACTACTTAGGCAAAGAAGGCCTGCAAAACCTGTTGCCGCTGCGCTTCGGCAACAGCCTGTTCGAATCCTTGTGGAATAAGGATTACATCCAATCCGTGCAGATTACCATTGCCGAAACGCTGGGCGTGGAAGGGCGCGGCGAGTTTTACGACATCACCGGCGCGTTGCGCGACATGGTGCAGAACCACATCGTGCAAATGCTGTGCTTTACCGCCATGGAACGCCCCAAATCACTGGCGGCCGACGACGTGCGCGACGAAAAACTCAAAGTCATCCAATCGCTCAAACCGCTGAACGACATCGACAAGCAGGCCATACGCGGCCAATACGCCCCGTCGGCCGGCTTGAACGGCTACACGCAGGAACACAAAGTCCCCGCCGGCAGCCGCACCGAAACCTATGTCGCCATCAAAGCCGAAATCGACAATCCGCGCTGGGCGGGCGTGCCGTTTTACCTGCGTACCGGCAAACGGCTGGCAGGCAGGACGGCCGAAATCGTGCTGAATTTCAAACCGCAGCCCGACGACGGCAAACTCTATGCCGCCGTACCGAACCGCATCGTCATCAGCCTGCAGCCGCAGGAAACCGTGCGCGTGCGGCTGGCCGTCAAGGCTGTCGGCAGCGACCGTACCGTACCCGCCGAAATGGTGTTGGATTTGGCGCAGGCCGCGGCAGGCCGCCGTGCCGAAGCCTACGAACTCCTGTTGCGCGAAGTGATAGACGGCCGTCTGAACCTGTTCAACCGCCGCGACGAACTCGAAGCCGCCTGGGCATGGCTGACCCCTGTGTTGGAACATTGGGCGGCATCGCCCGTGCCGCCGCACCTTTATCCCGCCGGCAGCCACGGGGTGGAAGCCGCCCGCGCCATGCTGGCCGAAAACGGCGATTTGTGGCTGGAAGAGCAGGACTGAAGTTTCAGACGGCCTGTTTCAATCATCAGGCCGTCTGAAAACAGATGCAGAGAACCGTATGGATCAAATCAAAATTTCGTCATATTGGAAACCTGCCGTCATGCTGCCGTTAATAGTTGGCGCGGTTGCGGCGGGATTTGGCCTGGTTATCGGTTATTTGGATGCAAAAAGCGGCTTCGGCATGAAAATGCTGTCATTCGCTTTCGAACTGTGTATGCAGTCTATGGCTTTTACATTGCCGACCGCCTTGCTGTATGCCGCGGCAGCCAAACTCTTCAAGCTTCGGTACACTGCGGCCGGGATATTGTTGTCGGTGATATTGGCTGCGGCGGCAGCACTGATTGTGATCATCATGTGGCTTGTCGTTGTGAATGCCGCGGCGTTGGCAGTCGATCAGCCGTGGTCTGTCATACTCGTGATAACAACCATTCCTCCTTTGTCGGCGGTGGCAGGGGTGGCGGCGGCTTTGCTGCTCCCGAGGCCGTCTGAAAACGGTGTGCATGGAATAAAATAATGCAAAACAACGAATTAAACGAACAGCAGCGTAAATCGGTCAGCAAATTCTTCAGCCTGATTTTGCGCCACCGTCCCGAGCAAATCGGCCTGACACTCGATAAAAACGGTTGGGCGGACATAGACGAGCTGTTGGCAAAAGCCAATCTCCACAACCGCACCGGCCTTTGCATCACGCGCGAAGTGCTGATGGAAGTTGTGGAAACCAACGACAAAAAACGGTTCACCGTTTCCGAAGACGGCAGCCGCATCCGTGCCGCGCAGGGACATTCCATGCAACAGGTGCAAATAGAACACCAAGCTGCCGAACCGCCCGCCGTGCTGTACCACGGCACGGCGGAAAAATCGCTTTCGTCCATACGCGGGCAGGGGCTGCACGGTGCGAGCCGCCACTACGTCCACCTTTCTGCCGATGAGGAGACTGCGGTCAAAGTCGGCGCGCGCCACGGCAAACCCGTTGTTTTGCGCATCGACACCGCCGCCATGACGGCCGCTGGCCACAAATTCTATCTGGCCGACAACGGCGTATGGCTGACCGAAAGCGTGCCGCCGCAATATATTGTTTTCCCTCAGGCCGTCTGAAAGGCACGGCCGGATCCGGGGTTTTAATCATAATGCTTCTGCTTTGCAGGAAAACCAGTTTTCAGACGGCCTGAGCCGTCGCACAAGGAACACCCATGACCATACGATTCCATTCCTTCCCTTCCGCGCAGCAGGCCGCCCTGGCCTTGGCAGAAGCGGTGGCGCAGGATTTGCGCCGAACGCTCGAACAACGCGGCGAAGCAGTATTGGCTGTGTCGGGCGGACGTTCGCCCGTTGCCTTTTTCCACGCCCTGTCGCAATCGGATTTGGACTGGGGTAAGGTGGGCGTTACACTGGCGGACGAGCGCGTCGTCCCGACCGATCATGCCGACAGCAATACCGCGCTGGTGCGGCAAAACCTGCTGCAAAACCGCGCCGCCGCCGCACGGTGGATTCCCCTGATTGAAGACGATGCGGCCGATTTGCAGCCCGAACGCACAGTGCGCGCGGCATCCGCGCATTACTGCCGCCCCGACGTGCTGGTGTTGGGCATGGGTGCGGACGGCCATACCGCCTCGCTGTTTCCGCAGTCGCCGCAGTTGGCCGCGGCCATGTCGCCCGACTGCGCGCAGCCTTTGATGTACACCGAGCCTGTTACCGCGCCTCACGGCCGCATCAGCTTGACGGCGGCGGAAATCGCCCGCGTGCCGCACCTCTACCTGGCCATAGGCGGGGCGGAGAAAAAAGCGGTTTACGAACGCGCAATCGGCGAACCCGAAACCTATCCCGTCGGCAAAGTGCTGCAGATGGCCGGAGAATGCGGAGTGTATTATGCGGACTGATTTTTCAGACGGCCTCTGGCCGCGCCTGATTGCCGACATCGGTGGCACGAACGCGCGTTTCGCACTGGAAACCGCGCCGCAGCATTTCGAGCAGGTGCAAGTGCTGGCATGTAAAGATTATGCGGGCATCGTCGATGCGGTGGCGGAGTACCTTGTCCGCATGGGCAAACCCGAGGTGAAGCACGCGGCGGTGGCGATTGCCAACCCCGTTACCGGCGACCATGTGCAGATGACCAACCACCATTGGAATTTTTCCATCCGCGACACCCGCCGCGCCTTGGGCTTGGATACCCTGCTGCTGATGAACGACTTCACCGCGCAGGCTTTGGCCGTTACCCTGTTGTCCGACGACCAGCTGATACAGGTCGGCGGCGGCGAGGCGGCAAAAGATGCGCCCAAAGCGGTTTTGGGCGCGGGCACGGGGCTGGGTGTCAGCGGGCTGATTCCTGACGGGCGCGGCGGCTATATCCCGCTGGCGGGGGAGGGCGGCCACGTCAGCTTTGCGCCGGGTAACGAGGAAGAAGCCGAAGTGTGGCGTTATGCGCGGAAAAAATTCGGCCATGTGTCGGCAGAACGCCTGATCAGCGGCATGGGTTTGGAACTGATACACGAAGCCCTGAGGCAGGAAACGGGCGGCAGGCCGCAAACCGCCGCCGAAATCACCGCCTCCGCCTTGCGCGGCGATTCGCCGCTGTGCGGCCGCGCGTTGGATATTTTCTGTGCCGCGCTGGGTACGGCTGCGGCCGACTTGGCCCTGACTCTGGGCGCGCGCGGCGGCGTGTACCTGTGCGGCGGCATCGTTCCGCGTTTCATCCCGTATTTCAAAACCTCGCCCTTCCGCCGCCGGTTTGAAGACAAAGGCCGTTTTTCCGCCTATTTGGCCGAAATCCCCGTGTACATCGTGCAGGCCGAATTCCCCGGCATCACCGGCGCGGCGGCGGCTTTGGCGGGCAAACTCGGGTCGTAAGGAAACGGCAAACTGTGTTTTCAGACGGCCTCACCGTATGACGGGAGGCCGTCTGAAAATCAAAAAGCAAAATAAGGAGAAAAATATGTTGGATAAAATCAGCCAAGCCTTGAACGACTTGTCGGGTGCGGAACGCAAAGTGGCCGAATGCGCCCTGGCCGAGCCGAAATGGTTCGTCCATGCCGCCGTGGCCGAAATTGCCGAACGCGCCACCGTCAGCCAGCCCACCGTTATCCGTTTCTGCCGCACGCTGGGCTATAAAGGCCTGCCGGAATTCAAACTCGCCCTGTCGGCCGGATTGGGCAGCGAAGGGATGCCGTTTGTACACGAAGAACTGAATGCCGACGACGACATGGGCGGCGTGATGGAAAAAGTGTTGGGCAACACCGCCGCCGCCTTGCTGGGCGCGCGCCGCTTCCTGCACGAAGCCGAACTGGAAAACGCCATCGCCATGCTGACCCATGCCCGCCGCATCGAGTTTTACGGCGTGGGCAATTCGGGCATTGTGGCGCAGGACGCGCAGCACAAATTCTTTCGCTTCGGCATGTCCACCGTGGCCTATTCCGACCCGCACATCCAACTGATGGCGGCATCCGTGCTGAGCGATCAGGACGTGGTGGTGGTGGTGTCCAATTCCGGCGCGTCCATCGAGTTGCTCGACGCGGTCAGCACGGCCAAGGAAAACGGTGCCGCCGTCATCGCCATCACGCGCATGGGCTCGCCGCTGGCGCATCTGGCCGACTGCGTGTTAAACGTGTTTTCGCACGAAGACAGCGGCCAATACACCCCCATGGTTTCACGCCTGCTGCAACTGGCCGTCATCGACATTTTAGCCATCGGCCTCGCACTGCGGCTGGGCGAAACCGCCAGCCTGCAACTGGAAAAAGGCAAACGCAGCCTGCGCAGGCGGCATGTCGAAACCAAAACCAAAGAATAAACGGCGCAGGCCGTCTGAAAACACCCGAACCGCCCACACTCAAGGAACATCATGAAACACCTGTCCGAACTGCCCGCATGGCGGCAACTGTGGCCGCATTATGAAGAAATGAAAAGCGTGCACATGCGCGACCTTTTCGCCCAAGACCCCGACCGCGCCCGCCGCTACTGGCTCGAAGTCGGCGGCCTGACGCTCGACTACGCCAAAAACCGCATCACCGGCCAAACTTTGAACGGCCTGTTCGAGTTGGCACGCGAAAGCGGTTTGCCGGAAAAAATGCGCGCCATGTTTGCCGGAGAGAAAATCAACAACACCGAAAACCGCGCCGCCCTGCACATCGCCCTGCGCAACCGCGCCGACACGCCGATTTATGTGGACGGCGAAAACGTCATGCCCAAAGTCAATTCCGTACTCCGGCATATGGGGCAGTTTTCCCATGCCGTCCGCAACGGCGATTGGACGGGCTATACCGGGCAAGCCATCACCGACATCGTCAATATCGGCATCGGTGGTTCCGACCAAGGTCCGCTGATGATGTGCACCGCCCTGCAAACCTACGGCCACCCGCGTCTGAACATGCACTTCGTTTCCAACGTGGACGGCACGCAACTGCGCGACGTTTTGGAACAAGTCCGCCCCGAAACTACCCTGTTCATCATCGCATCCAAAACCTTCACCACGCAGGAAACCCTGACCAACGCCCACACCGCCCGCGACTGGTTTTTGCGAGCCGGACGCGAAGAAGATATCGCCAAACACTTCGTTGCCGTTTCCACCAACAAAGAAGCCGTATCCGCCTTCGGCATAGACACGGTCAATATGTTTGAGTTTTGGAATTGGGTGGGCGGCCGCTACAGCCTGTGGTCGGCCATCGGCCTGCCCATCATGATTTACCTGGGCGAAGAAAACTTCATCGAAATGCTCGAAGGCGCACACCTGATGGATCAGCACTTCATCAACGCCCCCTTCGAACAAAATATGCCCGTCTTGCTCGGCATGATAGGCATTTGGTACATCAACTATCTCGGCGGCGGCAGCCACGTCATCGCCCCTTACGACCAACACCTGCACCACCTGCCCCGATTCATCCAGCAGCTCGACATGGAAAGCAACGGCAAACAGACGGCCTGCGACGGCACACCCGTCGGTACGGATACCGGGCCCATCATCTGGGGCGAAACCGGCATCAACGGCCAGCACGCCTTCTTCCAACTGCTGCACCAAGGCACCCACATTACCCCCATAGACCTGATTGCCAGCCTGGAAAAACGCAGCAACCTGCCCGGCCATCACGAAATCCTGTTGTCCAACGTTTTCGCCCAGGCCGAAGCCTTTATGCGCGGCAAAACGGCGGAAGAAGTGCGCATGGAATTGCAAGCGCAGGGTATGGACGGCGAAAAAATCGAAAAACTCGTACCGCACAAAACATTCAGCGGCAACCGCCCGACCAATATCCTGCTGCTCGACAAAATCGACCCGCGCAACATGGGCAGCCTGATTGCCTTATACGAACACAAAGTTTTCGTGCAGGGCGTGGTATGGGGCATCAACAGCTTCGATCAATGGGGCGTGGAGCTGGGCAAACAGTTGGCCAAAACCATTCTGGCCGAACTGACGGGCGAAATCCCGCCGCAGCCGCACGACGCGTCCACCGAACGCCTTATCCGCCTCTACCGCCGCGCCAACTGCGAAGTGGACGGCACCTGCGATATTTTGTAGGCGAAAGGCCGTCTGAAACCGCCAAACATAGAACGGCAGGCCTTATCGACTGCACATGTGCCATTCAGGCCGTCTGAAAACAAATTTTCAGACGGCCTGAACTGATTACGGCAAGGTGAGGTAATTTAAAGTCAGACACGCTTCATGCAGGCTTGGAACACGCCGAACAAATTCAGTGTTCATCACCCGAATGGCGCACGGTAATCAACCGTTGGTCAGGCCTGTGGTGCAAAGTGCTGCGCGAAAGACGGGATGGTTGCGCGAGCAGTAGGCGCGCAGGACGGGCAATTCGTCAGACTCATGACTTACATTGCCGTGCTATTCGAAATAGCATGGTTTTTCGGTTGGATAGGCCGTCTGAAAGTCGGAAAATTGTTTCAGATGACCTTTTTTATTAAACTCAAGCTCGCGTGCGTGCGTACCGCGCACACTCTGCCTGCAGATTTCATGCAGGCTACGGCTTGCTGAAGATAAAAGTTATTAAGGAATTTGGCAAATATGGAAAAGATTGAGAAATTTAAATCTGAATTATTAGATAACATCTTTGAGTACATTCAGTGTATATCTATTTTTGTCCATAAGAAAAAGATATATTATTTGATTGATTATAAGGAAAATTTTGAATTAAACGCAAAAATATCTTTTGATATTTACCTAAGAGAAGGAATTATAACTAAAGAACAATATAATTATGATTATAAAAATTACCGTAATGGTATCTGGCAGTTAACTAAGGACAATTTTGAAAGCTATCTTCAATCAGATTCAGTCATTGAATTAAAAAAGGATGAATTGAAGGAACTGATGTTTCAGGGGTTTACTTCTGATGAAGCGGTAAGGTTATATTCCGTTGTCGAGAACAAGCTGTCGTACAATGATCCTATCTCAGACTCTGGCCAGCAAAGTGATTTCTTAAAAATCAATCAGATTTCCTCGAGGCTGCCTTTATTCTATGTCAATTTTGACACTGAAGTGTACTTACATATGGATTGGGACAGATGTCATGAAGATTATATTTATGACGGTTGGTTTTCAAAGGCGATGGATTTTGGGTATTTAATACCAGATGAATTTTGTTATTGGAAAATTGAAGGACGGGATTATTGGAAATTTTGGCAATTATAAAAATCAACAAACGATACAAGTCGTAGTCTGCCCAAAACTTGATGAGGTAGGTACGAGGTTAGAAGGTTAGATAAGTGATATTCCGCATCATTTGATAAAAGGTCGTCTAAAAGCCGGAAAAACGTTTCAGACGGCCTTAATATTCAGGCAGTTTTTTGGGCAGGCCGGATTGCAGGAAATCGGCCATTTCCCGATAAAACGCCATAACGGTTTGTATTTTTTGCCGCTCCGGTTCGCTTGTTTGAGGCTGAATGTTTATTTCATCTATCAATTTGCGCAATGGGCGGCGTTTGACGGGGGCGGTTTCGTCTAACGTAAAATACAGAATTCCCCCTTCTTGTATCAACCTGCGGCGCGCATCCATTATATGGCTGTTAAAAAACAAATTTTGAATCAAATCGGTGCGCTGTTCATCGTCTTGTGGAGGATTGGCGGCCTCAGGCAGCAGCACGGTTTTGTTGCATACGCAGGACTGAGACTGCTTGAGCGCAAATACGGGTAGATAAAACATCATCAACATTGCCTTGAGAATGTCGCAGAAATGCTCTTCAGCCTCCCCATCTCCCTCTTGCAGGCAAGCGGGCAGTTGGCAGGTTTGAAGCGTAAAGCCCCATTCTCTTTGGCCTGCGGGTAAATCCAGACCCAAATCCAAGTAAAAATGACCGTCCAGTTCGATAAAATGCCATGGCGTACGGTTGGCGTGTACGCGCGGCAGATGCAGATAGGGATTGCGGCAAATCCGTAGGTACAGACGGATCAGGTGGGCGACATTGCCGCAATAAGCGGGGCTGAGTGGAAGCACGCGTTTGATGCGGACTGTTTCTTCTTTCAGACGGGGGAAACGGGGATATTTTTTGCTTTTCATTCAAATGATTCGGTTGTTTTGTCGTAGCCGGAAGTGTTTAAGTTAAATTTATGGCTGTTTCCTACATTTTTCAGACGGCCTGAAATATTAGCTTCTAATCATGTTGAATCGGAGCGATAGAATGGCAATTTTAGTTATGGCGCATAATTTCTAGGCCAGGTAGGAATTTGTATCGTTTTTTAGTGTGGTTTTAATATAACAATTTGATAAAATAATTTATTTTTTAAAGCCCAACCACGATACTTGCCGAAGAGAATTTAATTACCGCCGATAATAGATTTAAATGATCCGCATCCTAATTATATATTTAATAATATGAGGTTTTAAGCTTAAAGATGAATACATCAGAATTATTAATTTTATTACTTACCCTATCGTGGGTTGCTGCATATTGGTATTTCGCTTACAAAATATGTAAAAAATACCAAAAAATAAACTCTATCTGGGAAATGCTTATTACTAAAAACTTAGAAAGTAATAAATTGATTTGGGCTATTATATTGGGTAAATCATCAATAAATCATATTCCTAAAGATTTTAATTTTTATTTTGTAAAATATGGTGCTTTTGCTACAATACCAATAATTATTGAATTAAAAATAATTATCAACTAATTTGTAAGGTTTATTTAAAGATGGGTTAGTGTGCATTAACCCTAAAAATCTAAGTACCATGGCAACACCGTAAGACATACTTGCTACCATAGGTATGTATAATGCGGGAGGCAGTCTAAAAATTTTGCCAGACTATGTTGTAGGGTATCGCATTCAGGTGTGACACCCCGTTATGCTTGTCTGTGCTCAGTATAAATGACTCGGTATCTAGATATTCATTCCTCCAATATCCAAATTTCGCTGTTTATTAAGGGTGCAATATAATGCCTTATATTCTTTTTCTATTTTGCCTATTATTATCAGTATGGTTAACTTATATCTGTGTGAAAAAATATTGTAAAAGCAGGCTGGCAAAATTTTTGGGCGTACCTATTTTATTCTTTCTGTTTCTTGGCTTGAATCCTGTTTACCATTTTGCAAGCAAAACTCTGCGTCCGACGCATACAGCGGAGGAATTGATGATGGAAGATTCGGGAAATCAAATAATCTTCTTAATTTTCAAAGATAAGTTTCCACAGGATTATGCCCAAATTGTGGCGCAAACTGAAAAATTTATGAAGTCAAATAATTCTAAACAAGACTTAGATTTTTTTCTTTCAAATATAATTGATATTGCATTGAAAAAACTGCCGTATGCGGATGATGACAGCTTAATTGCTGTGTTTCGGGAAGATATGCAGTTGCGCACCCAACTTCTTCACGAAAAGGATACGACAAATTGCTTTTATTTGGATTACCCGCATTTAGCTCCTGATGTTTTGCTTTTTTCAAAACAGATAAAGCCGTATCTTGTCCCTATTAAACAAGCCAGAGTACGTGCTTTGCAATCTGCCGATATTCATCGAAAAATGCCGGACGAAACTGAAATAGCGCAAACACAAGATAAAGTACATCAGATTTTACGGACGAAATATAGTGAACAGGAGTTGGCGTTAATCAATAACGACAATGAGGATGAAATAAAGCAATATACGGCTGAAGAGCAGGCTTTAATGTGCCGTTTTACAATCGATGCAATGCAGGCGATGTTGGAACAGCCTAAGCATGAAGCTGCAGAACTGCTTCGTTTTAATTTGAGTCATTGAGGAACGATCTGTTGGATATTTTCCCCAATAAATCTCTTAGGCTTAAAACAGATTACATTGATAGGTACATTAAAGCAGCCGTAGATTCGGTACTCGAATCTGACATTTTTGGTATTTTCAGACGACCTTTTTATACTGCTTCTGTATTTACACTTAAAGCCCGCGTGCGTGCCGCGCACACCCTGCCTGCAGGTTTAATGCGGGCTACGGCTTGCTATCGTGTGCCACTTGAAATAAACAACGTAAATATGAGCGTGTGTTGTTTAATGTGGATTGTTAGGGACTAATCTGATTCCTGCTGCTTCCAATCTAATTTCAGGCCTTCCTGTCATAAAATCCCAATCTTTGGGCATGGTGGATTTGAGTTTTAAATTGAAGTCCATAAACTTTGCTTCTTCTTTCGTAATATGTGCTACCTTCCAATTTTTCTGTAATGCATGCGCCAATTCTTCTTGTGTATATTTTTGTTCTTAATTAACTCTTCAAGCTTTTCAACTATATACGCACAAGGGACAACGTGCTCAATACGACCCTGAACACCATCTAATAGTTTTTCTGATTTCCCTAAAGAAATAAAATACTCTTGTGGGTGTAATAAAGAATCGAATATTCGGCTATGATAACCTATTCGTATTCCTGTACTCTTTTCATGTTCAACTAAATTTATAATATGACGAACCAGCAATAAACAAGTTTGAAAAATTAGCTTATTTTTTTCATCTAGCATTTTATTGTCTCCAAATAATTGTTTGTCTAAATAAATTTAATCTAAATGTTAAATTATAACCCGATATTATCGGTGAAATAACAATAAATTGCGATGACGGGAGCGTTTAAGCAAGCCATAGCCTACATGAAGTCTATTTATAGTGAACGTTTGGGACGCACGCGGTTAGAAAATTTGACAAGATTAATTGCGTTTATATTCCATATCGTCTTTATAAAGGGTCGTCTGAAAGCTGAAAAATCGTTTCAGACGGCCTTTTTTCACTATCCTCTACTTTGCTATCACTCTTTCTTTCAAAGTCTTTACGACACTTTTCACCGTCTTAATCCGCGTCTCCACATCCTCCATCTGAGCCGTAAACTTCAGCTTATCCGCCCCAGCCAGCCGGTATTTTTTATCTGTTTGAATCAGCAGGATGATTTCTGTCGGGTCGATTTGGTGGTGTTTGCCGAAGGTAACGGTGACGGCTTCGCTGGTCGCGTCGATGGCGTCTATGCCCAATTCTTTTGCGGCGAGCCGCAGGTGGTGGCTTTCGATGAGGGTTTTGACGGGTTGTTCTGGCAGGCCGAAGCGGTCGACGAGTTCTTCGTGTATCGCGTTGATTTGCTGCACGGTTTCGCAGACGGCGAGGCGTTTGTAGAGGACGAGCCGTTCGTGGATGTCGGGGCAGTAGCTTTCGGGCAGCAGGGCGGGGCTGTGCAGTTTGATTTCGGTGGTGATGCCCAACGGTGCGTCGAGGTCGGGCTGGCGGCCTTTTTTGAGGTCGCGCACGGCTTGTTTGAGCATTTCGGTGTAGAGCGTGAAGCCGACCTGTATCATTTCGCCGGATTGCCCTTCGCCGAGGATTTCGCCTGCGCCGCGGATTTCCAAATCCTGCATGGCGAGGGTGAAACCTGCGCCGAGTTCGTCTGCTGCCGCAATGGCGTCGAGGCGTTTTTCTGCGTCTTTGGTGATGTATTCGGGCGTGAGCAGGTAGGCGTAGGCTTGGTGGTGGCTGCGGCCGACGCGCCCGCGAAGCTGGTGCAGTTGCGCCAGCCCGAATTTGTCGGCGCGGTTGATGATGATGGTGTTGGCGTTGGGGATGTCGATGCCGGTTTCGATGATGGTGGAACAGAGCAACACGTTGAATCGTTGCTGCAAAAAGTCGCGCATGACTTGTTCCAGCTCGCGCTCGCGCAGTTGTCCGTGCGCCACGCCGATGCGGGCTTCGGGCAGGAGGGTTTCCAGCCGCTCGCGCATGTTTTCGATGGTATCCACTTCATTGTGCAGGAAAAATACCTGCCCGCCGCGTTTGAGTTCGCGCAACACGGCTTCGCGCACGCTGCCTTCGCTGAAGGGTTTGACAAAAGTTTTGACGGCAAGGCGGCGGCTGGGCGCGGTGGTAATCAGCGAGAAGTCGCGCAGGCCTTCGAGCGCCATGCTGAGGGTGCGCGGAATCGGTGTGGCGGTCATGGTGAGGATATCGACATTGGCGCGCAGGCGTTTGAGCTGCTCTTTCTGGCGCACGCCGAAGCGGTGTTCTTCATCGATAATCACTAAACCTAAGTTTTTGAATTTGATGTCATCCTGCACCAATTTGTGCGTGCCGATAACGATATCGACCGTGCCGTCCGCCATGCCTTCCAGCGCGGCTTTGGTGGCTTTGCTGTTGTTGAAACGCGAAAGGCTGGCGACTTTCACAGGGAAATCGGCGAAGCGGTCGGCGAAGTTTTGCGCGTGCTGCTCGACCAAAAGCGTGGTCGGGGCGAGTACGGCGACCTGTTTGCCGCCCATCACCGCCACAAACGCGGCGCGCAGGGCGACTTCGGTTTTGCCGAAGCCGACATCGCCGCAAACAAGGCGGTCCATCGGCTTCGCCTGCGTTAGGTCTTTAATCACGGCGGCGATGGCGGCGGCCTGGTCTTCGGTTTCTTCATAGCCGAAGCCATCGGCAAACGCCTGATAGTCCAACTCGTTGATTTCAAACTTGTGTCCCGATTGGGCGGCGCGCTGGGCGTAGAGGTTGAGCAACTCTGCGGCGGTGTCGCGTGCTTTTTCGGCGGCTTTGCGTTTCGCCTTGTTCCACGCACCGCTGCCGAGCTTGTGCAGGGCGACGTTTTCATGCGCCTGGCCGGAGTAGCGGCTGATTAAATGCAGTTGCGAAACAGGTACATAAAGCTGCGCTTCGCCCGCGTATTCGAGCAACATCATTTCGTTGGTTTCGCCGCCCAAATCCATCGTTACCAAGCCCATATACCGCCCGATGCCGTGTTCTTCGTGAACGACGGGGTCGCCGATGTTGATTTCGGCAAGGTCGCGTAACAGGCCGTCTGAAACGGCGGCGTGTTTCTTGCGGCGGTTGTGGACGCGCGAACGGGCGACGTATTGGTAGAGCTCGGATTCGGTGATGACGGCGATGGCACTTTGGTCGGCAACCGCTTTGCCCTCTCCCCAACCCTCCCCCACGGGGGAGGGGGCAGGTTGCTGTCGGGTTTGCCCGTACAGACTACTTTCGACGGGGTACAGGCTGCTTTTGGTTTTTAGGTCGTCTGAAATGGCGGCTGCATTCTGTTCCCTCTCCTGTGGGAGAGGGTTTGTTGTGGCTGCGGAAAATTTGGTTTGGGTGGCAACCGCTTTGCCTTCTCCCCAACCCTCCCCCACGGGGGAGGGAGCAGGTTGCTGTCGGATTTGCCCATGCAGACTATTTTCGATGGGGGGTAGGCTGCTTTCAGTTTTCAGGTCGTCTGAAATGGCAGCGACATTCTGTTCCCTCTCCTGCGGGAGAGGGCTAGGGAGAGG
This sequence comes from Neisseria elongata subsp. elongata, assembly GCF_900113545.1. Lineage (GTDB taxonomy): Bacteria > Pseudomonadota > Gammaproteobacteria > Burkholderiales > Neisseriaceae > Neisseria > Neisseria elongata. The sequence continues at coordinate 14,666 of NZ_FOPS01000014.1, forward strand.
GTTTGTTGCGGCTGCGGAAAATTTGGTTTGGTCGGTAACCGTTTTGCCTTCTCCCCAACCTTCTCCCTCGGAGTCGGGAGTAGGTTGCTGTTGGTTCGGAGATTGCAGCCCGCCCAGTTTGAATCCGTATGCCAACGGCGCGACCGTAATCATCAGCGGCTCGTGTGCCGATAAAAAGCCCTGCCAGTCGGACACAGGTTTGGCCTTCAAACCGTTTTGCTGCAAGAAGCCGAGCATGGTTTCGCGCCGTCCCAAACTTTCGGCGCACAGCAAAATCCGCCCGTCAAAGGTCGTCTGAAAATCCTTCAATGCCTGCAAAGGTTCGTCGGATTGGCGGTTGACGGCAAGGTCGGGCAGGATGTGTTCCTTGCCGGAAACATCGGGCAGCACTTGTCCGTAGTTTTTCAGACGACCTGCGAACACATCGGCAGAGAGATACAAATGCTGTGGAAGCAAAGGCGGATAGGTTTCATCGCCCTGCGCCATGGCGTAACGCGATTTGACGTCGCTCCAAAAGCGGTTTGCCTCGGCGTGAACGTCGCCCAATGAAACAAACAGCGCATCGTCACCGATATAGTCAAACAGCGTTTCCAGCTCGTTTTCAAAAAACAGCGGCAGGTAATATTCCACGCCCGCGCCGAAGTGGCCGTTGCTGACGGCTTTGTACACGGCGGCATCGTTCGGATTGCCATCGACTTCCTCGCGGAAGCGGCTGCGGAAGATTTTTTGTGCCTCGCTGTCGGTGGGGAACTCGTGCGCCGGCAGCAGGCGGATTTCGGAAACGGGGGAGATGGTGCGCTGTGTGTCGGTGTCAAAGGTTTTGATGCTGTCGATTTCATCGTCGAACAAATCGATGCGGTACGGCATTTCGCTGCCCATCGGGAATAAATCCACAATGCCGCCGCGCACGGCAAACTCGCCTGCCGCGACAACATGGGAAACATGGTTGTAGCCCGCATCCACCAAATCGCTTTTCAGACGACCTATATCCAGAGTCTGCCCCGTTTTCAGCCAAAACGTGCGCCCCGCCAGAAACGGCACGGGCGGCAGCTTCTGCATTGCCGTGGCAACCGGCACGAACAACACGTCCGCCGTGCCGCTTTTAATCTGCCACAACGCCGAGAGCCGCTCCGACACCAAATCCTGATGCGGCGAAAAACGCTCGTAAGGCAGCGTTTCCCAGTCCGGCAGGAACACCGCCGTATCGTGCGGGCGGAAAAAACGCCATGCAGTCTGAAGGCGCAATGCCTGTTCCGCATCTTGGGTCAGCACGACTTTGAGCCGCTTATGCGGCAGATAACGCGCCAAAGCCAGCGGCAGCGAGCCTTGCGAAAGATTGAGCCAACGGGATTTTTCACGGGGTTTTGGGATAGGGTAGGTCATGGCGTAGGGACAATGGCTTGCGGCAGCCGGAAAATTTTTCGGGCTGCCGTGGTGGGTTGTAAAAGCGGGATTTTAGCAGATTAAAAGCGGGTGTAAGGGGGATAGGATGGATCGGGTGATTTTCAGACGGCCTCTGATGATTTGTGATAAAGTATAACCATTCCTATTTATAGGCTGAAGAGGCCGTCTGAAAAGATTGAAAAACGCCTAAGCAGACAAAATATAGGCGGCTTCCGAATCGCGACAGAAAAAAGAACATCATGGGAACACAACACCAACAGGCCGAAGGCGGCAGCGCGCTGCAACTTCGCCCGCCGCGCAAATACGGCGTTTTCCTACTCAACGACGACTACACCACCATGGATTTTGTGGTGGAGGTTTTAACCGAAGTATTCCGGCTGCCCGAAGACAGGGCGGTGGCGGTGATGCTGCTGGTGCATCATGAAGGCAAGGGCTTGTGCGGCGTCTATACCCGCGATATCGCGCAGACCAAGCAGATGCAGGTACACCACCGCGCCGAAGACACCGGATTTCCGTTGAAATGTATTTTGGAGGAGGTTTCATGATTTCGGATGCGATGGAACGGATTTTGCAAGAACTTTATGCCGATGCCCGCGCGCGCAGTTTCGAGCTGATTACTTTGGAACAGCTCCTGCTGGCATTGATGGAGCAGTCGGACGACGTGCAGCAGGTGCTGGAAGCCTTGCATGTGGACTTGGATGTCCTGTCCGGCCAGCTGGTCAGCAGCATTCAGGACAACACGCCCACGCTGCCGCCCAATCTGATGGATAAGGTGGAAACCCAGCCCACACTCGGTTTCCAACGTGTGATGCAGCGGGCGATTGTTCACGCGCAGTCGGTGGAAAAACGCGAAGTGCGGCCGGTGGACGTGCTGGTGGCGCTGATGAGCGAGAAAGACTGTCCGGCCGTTTATTTCCTCCAACTGCAATCTGTCAGCCGCGTCGAAATCCTGCGTTATCTGGCGCATGGCGACGCGGGAGACGACGGCGCGGAGAGGCCGTCTGAAAGCGGAGAGGAAGAAAATGCCGCAGCCGGAGGCGATGCATTGACGAAATATACCGTCAACCTCAATGCCGAGGCGCAGGCCGGACGCATCGATCCGTTAATCGGCCGAAAAAACGAAATGGAGAGGCTGGTACAGGTATTGTGCCGCCGCCGCAAAAACAATCCGCTTTTGGTGGGCGAGGCGGGCGTGGGCAAAACCGCGCTGGCTGAAGGCCTGGCATACCAAATCGTCCGCGGCGACGTGCCCGAAGTGCTGGCCGGGCACACCGTCTTCCTGCTCGATATGGGCGCGCTGCTGGCGGGGACAAAATACCGCGGTGACTTCGAAGCGCGTGTGAAGGCCGTGGTCAAAGCCTTGGAAAAAGTGGACGGCGCGATACTCTTTATCGACGAAATCCACACCATTATCGGCGCGGGCAGCACCAGCGGCGGCACGATGGACGCGTCCAACCTGCTCAAACCCGCGCTGGCCAAAGGTGCGCTGCGCTGTATCGGCGCGACCACTTACGACGAACACCGCACCATCTTCGCCAAAGACCATGCCCTGAGCCGCCGTTTTCAAAAAATCGACATCGCCGAACCCAGCGTGGCCGAAACCGTCGAAATCCTGCGCGGCCTGAAGCCCGTGTTTGAAAACTTCCACGACGTGCGCTACACCAACGGCGCACTCGAAGCGGCGGCCGAGCTCTCCGCCCGCTACATAAACGAACGCTTCCTGCCCGACAAAGCCATAGACATCGTTGATGAAGCAGGTGCGGCGCAGAAAATCCTGCCCAAATCCAAACAGAAAAAAGTCATCGGTAAAGCCCAAATCGAAGCCGTTATCGCCAAAGTTGCCCGTATTCCGGAAAAAACCGTTTCCCACGACGACAAACAAGTGCTGAAATATCTGGCGCGCGACCTGAAAAACATGGTGTTCGGCCAAGATGCCGCCATAGACGCGCTCGCATCGGCGGTAAAAATGTCCCGTTCGGGCTTGGGTTCGCCAGATCGGCCGATAGGCAGCTTCTTGTTCTCCGGCCCCACCGGCGTGGGTAAAACCGAAGTCGCCCGACAACTGGCCTTCTCGCTGGGCGTGCCGCTGCAACGTTTCGACATGTCCGAATACATGGAACGCCACGCCGTTTCCCGCCTCATCGGCGCACCGCCGGGCTACGTCGGCTTCGAACAGGGCGGCCTGTTGACCGAAGCGGTCAATAAGCAGCCGCACTGCGTTTTACTTTTGGACGAAATCGAAAAAGCCCACCCCGACATCTTCAACATCCTGCTGCAGGTCATGGACGCGGGCAGGCTGACCGACAACAACGGCAAAAGCGCGGATTTCCGCAACGTGGTGCTGATTATGACCACCAATGCCGGTGCGGAAAGCCTGAGCCGCCCGAGCTTCGGCTTTACCGGGCGGCATGAGCGCGGCGACGAGATGCAGGCGGTAAACAAAACCTTCACGCCCGAATTCCGCAACCGCCTGGACGCAATCATCCCCTTCGCACCGCTGGACGGCACAGTCATCACCCGCATCGTCGATAAATTCCTGCTGCAACTCGAACAGCAGCTTTTGGCGAAAAAGGTGGAGGCCGAGTTCACCCCCGCCCTGCGCGCCTATCTGGCCGAAAAAGGCTTCGACCCGCAAATGGGCGCGCGCCCGATGCGCCGCCTGATTCAGGATAAACTGCGCCGCGCGCTGGCCGACGAATTGCTGTTCGGACGGCTGGCCGAGGGCGGTTTCGTGCGGCTGGATTGGGATGCGGAGAAGGAAGAAGCCGTGTTGGATTTTGAGCACAACACGGCGGCAGCCGTATAATCAAAAGGCCGTCTGAAAAACCGTTTTGGTGTTTTCAGACGGCCTCAACCGTATCGGACGGGCGGCCTTGCCGCGCCGTCTTTTTTTGTTTCATGCTTGTTGTCCGTGCTTGAGGGATGCAGGCCGTGAAAGCCGCAAAAATCTTGGACTGCACCGATAGGTTCAATGAAGCGGGCGATGAGTTTTCAGGAAAATTGAGGGTGAATCAACAGGTAAAGCGTATAGTATTCATCAGATATAGATTAAAGGCCGTCTGAAAACCGAAAATCAGTTTTCAGACGGCCTTTGGACGTATTCAGATTTCGTCTGCCTGCTCCTGCGCCGCTTTGTATTGCCGCAGCCACTCGATGGCGGCGGCTTTTTCCGTTTCGTTGCCGTATTGCGCGTCGCGCTGGTAGCGGCGGAAGGTTGCCTTTTCCTGAGCCGCCTTGATTTGCGCCTGTTTGAAATGTTCGCGGTTGGACGGTACGCTGCGTTGGGTTTGCTGGGCGTTGGCGCGCGCCATGGCCTGCGCAATCAGGTCGGCGGGGTTGAAGGCGGGTTTGGCCGACGGCTGCACGGCGGACGGCGCGGTCGGAACAGCCGCTGCGGCGGCGCGGCGGGTGGCAGCTTCCCGTTCGGCATAGTAGGCTTTTCTCTCCGCGTCTTCACGCGCTTTGCGGCTTTCGTGCCGTTCGAAACGCGCTTGCGCATGGGCGGCGGCGGCAAAGCGCGGCGCGGTTTCCCCGCCCGACAGGCTGCGTGATTGCGGCAAATAGTCGGCACCGTTCGGCAGCATGTGGATGCAATCGACGGGGCAGGGGGCGACACACAGGCCGCAGCCGGTACATTCTTCGGCAATCACCGTGTGCATCAGCTTCGACGCGCCCATAATCGCATCAACCGGGCAGGCGCGGATGCAGGCGGTGCAGCCTATGCAGGCCGATTCGTCTATCCATGCCAGTGCTTTGGCTTGGGTTTTGGCGGGCGCAACCGGCGGTTTGCCCAACAGGCCGGCGATGTCCAGCATCACGGCTTCCCCGCCGGGGGCGCACAAATTGACTGCCGCTTCTCCTGCCGCCAACGCGCGCGCATAGGGCAGGCAGCCGTCGTAACCGCATTCGCGGCATTGGGTTTGCGGCAGCAGGCGGTTGATTTGTTCGACGGCGGCAACAGGCATGGTGGTACTCGTAACTCGTAAATAAAAGGGGTATATTTTAACAGATTGATTTGAAAAAATGTTTGCGTTTTTTCCCTGAAAACTACTGCCTAAAATTAGACAAAAAGTCTTAAATTTTAATTTTGAAATGGGATTTTTGGCATGTTTTTAAAAAATTCATTGCTAAAATGTCTAAAAAAAGTATAATCGCCGCTTCTTTGAAGAAAATGCCCGATGACGATTGGACAAAATATGCAACTGAATATCGACCGCTTAATTGCCTATTTCGGCGGTGTAAACGCTCTGGCCGAAGCCTTGAAGCAGCAAGACCCGCAAAATGCCGCCAGCACGGCTGCCATCTATAAATGGCGCACGCGCGGTTCGCTGCCTTTGGCGCAACTGCAAAAGCTGACCGCGCTGGCCGAAGCGCAGGGGCGGCCGTTGGATTTGAACGCCTTTATGCAGCAGCAAACCACCTTGGAGAAAAACACCATGACCACCAGCCAAAACAACCGTGTCATTATATTCGACACCACCATGCGCGACGGCGAACAGTCGCCTGGCGCATCCATGACTAAAGAAGAGAAAATCCGTATTGCCCGCCAGTTGGAAAAAATGGGCGTGGACGTGATTGAAGCGGGTTTTGCCGCCGCCAGCCCGGGAGATTTCGAATCGGTGAACGCGATTGCCAAAATCATCACCAACGCCACCGTCTGCTCGTTGGCGCGTGCCGTTGAAAACGATGTCCGCAAGGCGGGCGAAGCCGTTTCCCCCGCGCCGAAAAAACGCATCCACACCTTTATCGCCACCAGCCCCATCCATATGGAGTACAAGCTGAAAATGAAGCCGCAGCAGGTAATTGATGCGGCGGTGAAAGCGGTGAAAATCGCCAAAGAATATACGGATGATGTAGAGTTTTCCGCCGAAGACGCGGTGCGTTCCGATTTGGACTTTTTGGCTAAAATTTTTACGGCGGTGATTGAGGCGGGCGCAACCACCATCAATATTCCCGATACCGTCGGCTACTCCATCCCTTCCGTTTGGTACGAGCGTATCAGCAATATCATCAAAAGCGTGCCCAACAGCGATAAGGTCATCTGGTCCACACACTGCCACAACGATTTGGGCATGGCGGTTGCCAACTCGCTGGCTGCCGTTCAGGCAGGCGTGCGCCAGGTGGAATGCACCATCAACGGTTTGGGCGAACGCGCGGGCAATGCCAGCTTGGAAGAAATTGTGATGGCGTTGAAAGTACGCCACGATTTGTTTGGCTTGGAAACGGGCATCGACACCACGCAAATCGTGCCGGCATCGAAACTGGTGTCCACCATTACCGGCTATCCCGTGCAGCCCAACAAGGCGGTGGTCGGCGCAAACGCCTTCGCGCACGAATCGGGCATCCATCAGGACGGCGTGCTGAAACACCCCGAAACTTATGAAATCATGACTGCCGAATCGGTCGGCTGGGCCACCAACCGCCTGACCTTGGGCAAGTTATCCGGCCGCAGCGCGTTCCGCAGCAAATTGGCCGAATTGGGCATCGAATTGGAAAGCGAAGAAGCATTGAATGCCGCGTTTGCCCGCTTCAAAGAACTTGCCGACAAAAAACGGGAAATCTTCGATGAAGACCTGCACGCGCTGGTGTCCGACGAAATGGGCAGCCTGAACGCCGAGAGCTACAAATTCATCTCCCAAAAAATCAGCACCGAAACCGGCGAAGAGCCACGCGCCGACATTGTGTTCAGCATCAAGGGCGAAGAAAAACGCGCATCCGCCACCGGTTCCGGCCCCGTCGATGCGATTTTCAAAGCGATTGAAAGCGTGGCGCAAAGCGGTGCGACCTTGCAGATTTATTCTGTGAACGCGGTAACGCAGGGCACGGAAAGTCAAGGCGAAACCAGCGTGCGTCTGGCGCGCGGCAACCGCGTCGTCAACGGGCAGGGCGCGGATACCGACGTTTTGGCCGCCACGGCCAAAGCCTATCTGGCCGCTTTGAGCAAGCTGGAGTTCGGCGAAGAAAAAATGAAGGCGCAAGGCACGGTTTGACGGGTTGACGCAAGATGGAGGCCGTCTGAAAGCCGATGTTTTCAGACGGCCTTTTTGGTGGATTGGAAAAATGGAAACCGAATATGTTTATCACGATGCCGTGCTGTTGAAAGCGGCATTGGCGGGCAGGGTGTTCAGCTTGGATGTGTTGCTGTATCCGGTGTATTACCCGGGCGGAAAAGAAGTGCGGCTTGAATTTGAGGGTTGTACCGATGTTTCCGTGTTCGAACACTGGTTGCGGCAATATGCCGCCGTTTGTGCCGAGGACGGCGATGACGAATGCGGTTTGAGGGTGGAGAGTTTGGCTATTACCAGTAGGGAGGACGGCCTTTTTACTGCCCGGTTTGCCTGCGATTACCTTCCTGTTTTGCGTTTCAATTTTTCCGTGTTGCGGGAGGCCGTCTGAAAGGTTGGGAGTCAAGGTTGAAGATCGGACGGGCAATATGCGGCAAAGATTGCCTGCCTATTGTGGGTTGCTTTTCCTATGATGCCGGAAAGGCTGACGAGCGGCTACAGCCGTTTTGCGGATGAACTTTAAGTTGTCCTATTGTGGTAATCGAAAAGGCCGTCTGAAAACTCCTTTGCAGGGTTTCAGACGGCCTTTTGCCTTATCTGCTTATGGTATTACAACGGCAGCAGCGGGATAATCAATACGGCCATCAGTGCGGCGATAATGCCGTAGAGGAACATCGGAACCACGGTTTTCTTGATAATCGCGCCTTCCGAATTTTTGACGTCCAATACCGAGCACACGGCGATGATGTTGTTGATGCAGACCATGTTGCCCATGGCGCCGCCAACCGATTGCAAGGCCAGAATCAGTGTAACCGACAGACCTGTGTCGAGAGCAATCTGTTGCTGAATCGAGCCGAAGGTCAGGTTAGATACGGTGTTGGAACCTGAGAAGAATGCGCCGATCGCACCCAGATAGGATGAGAAGTACACCCAGTGTTGTCCGGCAACGGAAGCAAATTCGCGGCCGATGATTTTCACCATCGAGTTGTCGCCGCCGACCAGCATCAGTTTCACCATAATCAGCGCACCCATCAGGGCCAACAGCGGTTTTTTGGTTTGGTTAAAAGTGGCGACGTAGAAAGTCCAGGCATCTTTAAATTTGGTTTTGTACAGCACGATACAGATCCAGACGGTAATCACGAACGGAATCCACGCGGGAACGTACAAGGTTTGGTATTTTTCCGCCACGCCGGAGCCGAAGATGTTGCCGAAGATGATGGTCAGCGATTCGGTAACCGTAATCTCGGACAAGCCGGGCAGTGAGAAGGAGAACCAAGGCTCGGTGCTGGTCATCAATCCTTTCAGGCCGATTTGTTTGATGCGCGTTACCACCAGCATGCCGATCAGCATACCCAGCGGTGCCAGTGCTTTGGCCACTGCGCCGAAGGACGGTTTTTCCGCATTCGGGTCTTTCGGGTATTCTTTGCTCAGGCCGATGCCGTGGTTGGCGGCGAATACGGAAATCAACAGGCCGATGGCACCCGCCACCAGCGATGGGAATTCCTCGTTTACCTGTGCCAAGATGACATAAGGGATGGTGCATGAGAGGATGGCGATGTAGATGAAGCCGATGTTTTTACGGATTTCCTGCCATGATGTGATGAAGCTCAGGCCGATCAGCGGAATAATGAAGCCGGCGACAAAGTGGATAATGCCGGTTTGTTTGCCGATGGCCATGATTTCGTCGTGGCTCAAATTCAGTTGGCCGAAGCCGAACCATGTCGGTGTGCCGACCGCGCCGAACGATACCGGTACGGAGTTCATCACCAAGGTAAAGATGGCGACGCGCAAGGGGTTGAAACCCAGGCTCATCAGGATGGGGGCGGCAATGGCGGCGGGTGTGCCGAAGCCTGATGCGCCTTCAATCATGAAGGCAAACGACCAGCCGATAATCATCAGCTGGGCAACGGGGTTGGGGCTGATATTGGCCAGCCATTTGCGGATAGTGTCGATACAGCCGGTGGTTTCCATCATGCGGTTGAACATGATGGCGCCGAAAATCACGGTGATCGGTGTGAGGGTGGCGACAAGGCCGGCGGCAACGTTGGCGTTGAGTGCCAATGTCGGACTGTTGAAATAAAACATCTGAATGATGTAAATCAGTACCGCCGTAACGGGTAGTGCGATATAGGATGGAACGCTGTTTTTCTTCACCATCAGCCAAATCAGCAGCACGATGGGGAAGATGCTTAAAAATAAAGGCATAAAAATATCCTTTGCGGACAAGTTGTTGTTAATTTCATATCGCAGTCGATATGCGCTGTGCGGCCTCTGACCGGTGTCGTGCGGCTGCTTTTCGGACGGCGGATACGGCACGGCGCAGCCTTATCGTATTTGTCTGCCCTCTTCGGACAGGCCGTCTGAAACCCAAACGGTTCGTATGAACCGTTTTCAGACGGCCTATTGCGGATAACAGGCCGTTTGAAAAATATGGCAAATTAAATTTAATGTATGAATGAAGCAAAGGGACTTTCTAAACAGGCCGTCTGAAAGTGTTTTCAGACGGCCTGTTGCCCTATTTGCTTAACGTTGCTGCTTTTCCTTAATCAGTTCGTGCAGCGTTTTCGCGGCGGGCTTCATCGGTTTGCGGTGATCTGTCCAGCCCAATTGTTTGCCCGGTGTCAGCATACGGAATGTGGTGGCCGCCCAGCCGAAGGCACGATAGGCCTTTTTGCCGCTGAAAATGCCGTTATACGTACGCCAAGCCAGCGTTTCGGCCAAAGTATGCGATGCGCCTTGCCCGCGTATCGGGTGTGCCACTTTTTCGTCGGGCGAGCGTTGGGCTTCTTCGCGCAGGCGGCGCATTTGAGCGGTAATCGGAATTCTTACCGGACAAACTTCGTCACACGCGCCGCACATGGTGCAGGCGGTCGGTAAGTCACGAGTGGCGTCCAAGCCCAACAGGTGCGGAGAGATAATTTCGCCGATGGGGCCGGGGTAGGTCGTGCCGTAGGCCGCGCCGCCGATGCGGGTGTAAACCGGGCAGTGGTTCATGCACGCGCCGCAACGGATACATTGCAGGGTACGGCGCATTTGCTCTTCGGCATAGGCCTGACTGCGGCCGTTGTCCAGCAGCACCAAGTGCATTTCCTGCGGGCCGTCGAGTTCGCCGCTGCGGCGCGGGCCGGTAATCATGTTGAAATAGGTCGTAATGTTCTGACCGATGGCCGAACGCGGCAGCAGGCTGTACAAAGGCGGAACGTCCGACAGCTTGGCCACGACTTTTTCAATGCCGGTAATCGCGATATGCACGGGCGGCACGGTGGTGCTCAGGCGGCCGTTGCCCTCGTTTTCGACCAGGCACAGCGTTCCCGTTTCGGCGACGGCGAAATTTACGCCGCTCAGGCCGACATCTGCCGTGCGGTATACGTCGCGCAGGGCTTGGCGGGCGAAGCCGGTCAGTTGATCTACGTCGTCGGTCAGCGGTGTACCGAGGTTTTGGTGGAACAGTTCGCTGACTTGCTCTTTGGTTTTGTGAATCGCGGGCATCACGATGTGGGTGGGTTTTTCACCCGCCATTTGAACGATGAATTCGCCCAAATCGCTTTCCACCGCTTTCACGCCGTTGTCGGCCAAATAATGGTTCAGCTCGATTTCCTCGCTGACCATAGATTTGCCTTTGACCATCAGTTTGCCGTTGTGGGCGCTGACGATGCCGTGAATGATTTCGCAGGCTTCCGTAGGCGTTTCCGCCCAGTGCACTTTCACGCCCAAACGGGTCAGGTTTTCTTCCAGCTGCTCCAATAAGTCGGGCAGGCGGGACAGGGAACGTTGACGGATGTGTTCGCAAAGGGTACGCAATAATTGCAGTTCTTCTTCGTCCGACAATACGGCCTTGCGTTTGGTCATCAGCATGTCCATGGCCGTGCGCAGGCTTTTGCGCAGGGGTTTGTCGGACAGGGCGTCTTTCGCGTTTTGTTTGAAGGTTTCCGGTTTCGGATGGAAATGTATGGTTTGCGTACTCATGCCGCGTCCTCCAGGTCTGCCGGGTTGATGTGGGGCGGTACGAGTGCGAGTACCACCAAATCGCGCGGGCCGTGCGCGCCGTAGGCCAGGGTCAGTTGGATGTCTGCGGTTTTTGACGGGCCGGATACCAATACGACGTTGGTCGGCATACCGTCGGCCATTTTTTCCCCGCTCATGGCGTGGTGGAAGGTGTTGTACATTTTTGCCGCATCAAACAGGCAGAAGTGTACCGGCGGAACCAGGCTTTGGCTGCGCGGCTCTTCAACGTCCGGCCACAACACCAGCGTGCCGGTGAGGGCGATGCCGCAGCGGGCGGAGGTAAAGCCTGCGTCGATGTCGGCAAAGTAACTGTCTTTCCAATCTTCAATCGGTTTGTCGAAGGATTTGACTTCGATATCCGAGGCCGTCTGAAAAGCACGTTCGGCGGTTTGGCCGTGCTCGGTCTTCAGGGGCAGCAGGATGTTTTTCAATCCTTTTTCTCCGGCTACGCGCACCATGGTTTGCGGCCAGGTTTCGGGTGTTACCCAGTAGATTTCAGTTTTGACCGCCCGCATGGTTTTCGCCCAGTGTTTCAGGCGTTCGGTTTCGCTGTCCCATTCCTGCGAGGTTTCGCGGTAGTATTCGTCCACCTTTGGTTCGATCATCGGGTAGGCGTTGGCCTTTCTCAGTTTGGCCAGGATGTTGTCGCGTGCGCTCATGCTTTGCCTCCCGTGCGTTCCAACAAGAAGGTGGCAATGTGTTTGGGTTTGGGCATGCAGGGTTCGTCTTTGGCGATTTTGCCGCCGATATTCATCATGCAGCCCGCATCGGCACTGACGATTTCTACCGCTTCGGTTGCTTTTAAGGAGGCTACTTTGTCGGCCACCATCGCGCCCGAAATGTCAGGCTGCTTGACGGAGAATGTGCCGCCGAAGCCGCAGCATTCGCTTTCATGGTCGTGTACCACGCGTTCGACGTTTTTCAGGCTGTCTATCAGTTTCCAACCTGTGATGTGCACGCCCATTTCGCGCCGTGCGCCGCAGGAGGTGTGAACGGCCACTTTGATGTTGTCGCCTTTGTCTTCGGGCGTATAGCCGATATCCAGCAGGAAGTGGGTGAATTCGACCACGCGGTCGGCCACTTTTTGCGCTTGCGATTCATACCGGCTGCCTTTGAATACGTCCGGCCAGTGGTGTTTCATCATGCCGCCGCAGGAACCGGAAGGCACGACTATCGGCCAGTTTTCGGGGAACAGGTCCAGTTGGGCTTTGGCGATTTCAAAGGCTTCTTTCGGATGCCCCGATGTGAAGGCGGGTTGGCCGCAGCAGCTTTGCGCCATCGGGAAATGCACGCGGATGCCTTGCTGCTCGATCAGCGTAATCGCATCCATACCCGCTTCGGGCATGAAAATGTCCAGCAGGCATGTGCCGAAAAAATACACATCGGCAGGTTTGCTGCCGACAGTGGGTTCGGTATTTGTGTTCATGGTTTGGCTTTTGGTTTGTGTTTTGGTAAATTGGTCAGACCAATTTTATTGGAGTAGGGTTACTTTAAGTAATCTTATGTAAGCGGTCAAGTGGCATGTGGTTTTTTATATTTTTAACCTGATAAAAAATAAGGTTTTGCGGTGAATTAAGTAAAATTGACGACAATTAGGCCGTCTGAAAAATCTGTCGGGCGGCCATAAGCGGAGGAGGGTGTGATGCAGAAAGAAAAAACGGTCGGCAGACAGTGTGTCGGTACACAGATTGCCGATATTCTTGAGGAACGGATTTTGCAGAATATTTATCCGGTGGGCCGGAAGCTGCCTCCTGAACGGCAGTTGGCTGAAGAGTTCGGTGTGTCGCGCCAGTCGGTGAGGGCGGCTTTGCGGATTTTGTCGGCGCGCGGGATGCTTTATGCGCGGCAGGGGGACGGACATTATGTTTCCGCGCGGGTGAGTCAGGCTTTGCAACTCGGTTGGGAGGAGGTGGCCGGCAGGCACGATATGGCCGACGAGGTATTGGATTTCCGCCGCAGTGTGGAGGGTTTGCTTGCAGGTTTGGCGGCGCAGCGGCGGACGGAAGCGGATTTGCAGCGTCTGCGCTATTGGCTTGCGGAGCTGGAGTCGGCTTACGGGCAGCATGATTCGGAACGGCAGGCGGCGGCCGATGCGGCGTTTCATCAGGTTGTGGCGGAATCGGCACATAATGTGATGTTCACGCGCCTGTCGGAGAGTTTGTTGCGTTTGCTGAAGGGGCATACGCGGCGTAATTTGGCCAATATGTTTGCCGCCGACCGTTACGCGCAGTTGTCGGAACAGCATGAGGCGATTTTCCGCGCCATTGAGAGGCAGGATGCATCGGCGGCGCAACGGGCGGCAGAAGCCCATTTGGATTATGTTCGGCGTAGTTTGCACGATGATGCGGAACGGGCGGCGCGCGAGGCTGTGTCGGCGGCTTTGGCCGAGAATGACGTTCAGGGCGTGTTTGTCGAAACTGTTGCGGGCGGTGGGAAATGATGGCGGCCGTGCGGCAATGTTGCGCCGGCGCAGGTTGGTCGGGCTGTTGGGTGGCGTTGTTTTATCCGAACCGAAAGGCAGTAATTTCTAAAATATCGGAAACGTCTGCCCAATCGGCTTTATTGGGTTTCAATGTTCTGCGGTTCGCCGTTTGGACGAATATTGGTTAATCCGTTGCCGCTGATTTGCCGGATAATGCGGAAAGGCCGTCTGAAAACTGCTTGGAACAGTTTTCAGACGGCCTTTTTGATAGTGGCACGGGGTTATTTCAAGCTGTTCTTCAAACCTTGTATCTTGTCCTGGAATAAGGTTTCGTCGAGGTTCAGGCCATGCGTTTTGGCCACTGTGGCGAATTCCTGCATGCCGGCTAAAATATCCTGGCCGCCCGCACGCATATCGTTTTGGGCGGACAGCATTGTACTTTGGCTGTTGAAGTCGGCATTGATTGCGGTTCTCAAGCCGTTGCCCATTTTTTCAAAACCTCCGGCCAGTTTGTTTTGGATGGAGCGGCCTTCGTCGCTTTTCAGTTTGAGGGCTTTGAGTTTGGGGGCAACTTTTTCTGTAAGGGCGAGCTGATCGCGCAAAACGCCGCGGACATCTTCTTCATTCTTCGCTTGGCTGATGCGTTGCCGGTATTCGGCTTCCAGATTCGGGTGGAATCCGGCATCTTTCAATGCGCCGGCAATGGAGATTAAGTCGGATTGCTGCGGATTGCCGCAGGCGGCAAGTGCGGCGATGCTGCCGATAACCAGCAGGAAACGGCTGATTGTGCGGGTGATTTGGGAGAGGATTTTATTTTGCATGATGATTTCTTTCTCAGTAAGGATAAGGCGGGGCGTTATTGTAACGGAAGGCTGGAAAAAATACAGGCCGTCTGAAAGAGGATTTTCAGACGGCCTGTTGTCCGTTGATGTTTAACGTCTGGCCAATACGGCTCCGGCGAGGTAGGAGCGTACGCCGGCGGTAATCGCGTCGGCGCACTGGCGGCGGAAGACCATGCCGCTGAGTTTGCGCTCTTCTTCCGGATTGGAGAGGAAGGCGGTTTCCACGAGGATGGACGGGATGTCGGGCGCGCGCAGGACGGCGAAGTTGGCCTGATCGATGTCGCCTTTGTGCAACTTGTTGTATTTGCCCAATTCGTTCAGCACTTTTTTGCCCAAAATCGCGCTGTCTTTGTTGGTAACGGTTTGGGTCATGTCGAGGATGGTGCTGTCGATGTCTTTGTTGCCGCCGGTTTTGACGCCGCCGATGGCATCGGCATTGTTTTGCGTTTGCGCGAGGAATTTGGCCGCAGCACTACTGGCGCCTTTGGTGCTGAGGGTATAAACGCCGGTGCCGCGCGCGCTGGGGCTGGTGAATGCGTCGGCGTGGATGGAGATGAAGAGGTCGGCGTTCAGTTTGCGCGCTTTGGCCACGCGTACGCCCAGCGGGATGAATACGTCTTCGTTGCGTGTCATATAGACTTTGTAGCCCATGCCTTCCATGCGTTTTTTGGTTTCGCGCGCAATGGAAAGGACGACGTCCTTCTCGCGCAGGCCGCTCTTGCCGATGGCACCGGGGTCTTCGCCGCCGTGGCCGGGGTCGAGCACGATAACCGGCTGGCGGCTATGTCTGCGGTCGGCCGGTGGGGGGGGCGGGGTATCGTCCGGCGTTTTGGTCGTTTTCGGCGGCTTCGGTACTTCGGGGGGCGGCTGTACCGGCGGGGTGCTGCTGCCTGTGCCTTGGTTGCTGATTTTGCCTTTCGAGTAGTCTTCCAACAGTGCCATCAGCGGGTCGTTGGCATCTTGGGCGTGCATCGGGTAGAGGTCGGCCACTAGGCGGTGTTTGAAGGTGGCCACGGGCGCGAGGGTGAAAAGCTGCGGATTGACGTCGGTTTTCAGGTCGATGACGATGCGTACGGTGTCGGCGGTGTTTTGACCGACGCGGATGATGCCGATATAGGGGTCGCTGCGTTGGACTTTGCTGTTGATGCTCTGCAAAACTTCATTAAGCTGCACGCCTTTGAGGTCGAGTACGAGGCGGCGCGGGTTGTCGAGGGTGAAGTAGTTGTATTGCAGCTTTTCCGTCGATTCCAGCGTGATGCGGCTGTAGGCGTTGGCCGGCCAGATACGGACGGCGACAAACTGCGGGGCGGCTTTGGCAAAAGCGGCCGGTGTAACGGTAAACAGCAGGCCTGCGGCGGCGCTGCGGACTATTTGGCGACGGGTAAATTTTTTATCCATGCTTCTAAACTTCTTTGGCCGTTTTCGGTTTGTGCGGATAGGGCGGCATTGCGGCCGTTGGCGCAATGCGTCAGGGTGAGTGTCAGGTCGGCGGGCGGGGTGAAGTTTCCGCCTTTTTGCGGCCACTCTATCAGGCAGACGGTGTTGCCGCCGGTCAAATCGTCCAGCCCCGCGTCTTCCCATTCCTCCGGCGCGGAGAAGCGGTAGAGGTCGAAGTGGTGCAGGGTAAAGCGGGGCAGGGGGTAGGATTCGACGATGGCGTAGGTGGGGCTTTTGACCGCTCCTTCAAAACCGAGCGCGCGCAGCAGGCTGCGGGTAAAGGTGGTTTTGCCCGCGCCCAATCCGCCTTCGAGCCAAACCGTCAGCGGTGCGGAGAGGCCGTCTGAAAACGCGGCCGCGAAAGCGGCGGTGGCGGTTTCATCCGGCAGGAAAACGGGCGTGTGGGAAACGGACATGTCGGCCTGACCTGAAAAAAGCACGGATTATGCGTCAAACCGCCGCCCTTGCAAACCTTTGAAACGGCAGAAACGGCAAAAATACCCGTATTTCCCGACAAGCGGCAGGCAAACGGCGTGAAAGGCGTTTAGGCGCGGAAGCGGTTTGGTATAGAATGCGCGTTTTCTTTTTTCAGACGGCCTCTTTCGGCTGATTGTTATGAATACACCCAACCAACGCCCCATCGGCGTTTTTGATTCCGGTGTCGGCGGCCTGACCAACGTGCGCGCCCTGATGGAACGCCTGCCGCTGGAAAACATTGTTTATTTCGGCGACACCGCCCGCGTGCCCTACGGCGTGAAGTCGCGGGCGACCATCGAAACCTTTACCGCCCAAATCGTCGGCTTCATGCTCGAACACGACGTAAAGGCACTTGTCATCGCCTGTAACACCATCGCGGCCGTGGCCGGGCATAAAGTACGGCAGATGGCGGGCAATATGCCGGTTTTGGACGTAATCAGTGCTGGGGCGCAGGCGGCGTTGGCCACCACGCGCAACAACCACATCGGCGTGATTGCCACCAACACTACGGTAAACAGCAACGCCTACGCGCGCGAAATCCACCGCCGTAATCCCGCCGCGCGCGTGCAATCGCAGGCCTGTCCGCTATTCGTGCCGTTGGTGGAGGAGGGTTGGCTGGATCACGAAGTTACCCGCCTGACCGCGCGGGAATATTTGAAGCCGCTGTTGGCCGAAGACGTGGACACGCTGGTGTTGGGCTGCACCCACTATCCGCTGCTCAAGCCGCTTTTGCAGCAGGAGGCGCCGCATTTGCAACTGGTCGATTCGGCACTGACCACTGCCGAAGCTGCCGCCCGGGCCTTGCAGGCCGAAGGGCTGCTTAACGACGGTACGGGGCAGACTGCCGACTACCGTTTCTACGTCAGCGATATCCCGCTGCGTTTCCAAACCATAGGCGAACGCTTTTTGGGGCGCAGTTTGCAGCAGATTGAAATGGTGTCGCTGGGATAGGGTTTGTGAGTTGGCCGCTGCGGTTTCCGCATCCGTTCACTAATAAAAGCGGCAAATTCGAGGTGTCCGACCTTACTGCGGTTTCCGCTTTGAATTTGCCGCTTTTTAGCCAAAATCCGCTTGAAAACCGGCGGTCAATAAATCTTGGGCCGTCGGTTTGACAAAGAGGCCGTCTGAAAACCCGTATCGCAGGTTTTCAGACGGCCTCGATTTTGGATTGCGCCTACTGCGCTTCAGGCCTCGGGCAGCTTTCGGTGCGCGGTTTGAGTTTCTGATAGGCCTCGCAGGCTCGGTAGAGGTCGGGGTAGAGGTTTTTGAAATACGGCGAGGCGTGGATTTGCTTCGCGTAATAGTTCAGCGAAGAAGGGTAGTAGTGATAGAGTTTTTCCAGCCATTCGGCCGCTTTTTCGGTATTGCCCTCGCGGTATTCGTAGAGGGCGTATTGATAGGCGGTGGCGTAGGGGCGGTGCCGCAGAGCGCGTTTGGACGCTTCGGCCGCCCAGGGGCGGATTTCCGGGTCGAAGGGCGTGCCGCGTCGGGTCAGCGAGAGGTCGGCGTAGTAGGCCAGTAGTGGTTCGGTACGCGCGATGCGTTCCAATCCGGCAACTTTGCGGACAACTTCTTCGGCGGTGTCGGTTTTTACATGGTGGTCGAATTTCACCAAATCGTTGTAAACGAAGCCGAGTTTGACGATGCCGCAGATGATGAGGAAGGCGGAGGCGGCGGGCAGCATGGCTTTGATGCCGTAGCCCGTCCGAATGCGGGTTTCAGACGGCGTGATGCTCATCATGACGGCAAAGGCGGTTAGGAAATAGATGTACCACAGCGGGTATTCCAACATGCTGTGGCACAGGCTGACGGTCATCAGCGCGAGCGGCAGCATGCTTTCGGCGGAAGCAGGCCGTCTGAAATACGGCCATATCACCCACAGCGCGCCGCCGAATACCAGCAGCGTGCCGACCAGCCCCATTTCGGACAACAGCTGCAAAACGATGTTGTGCGAATGGGTAAACAACACGCTGATGCCGTTGGGGCTGAAACCGTTGGGAAAACTGCCGGCAAGGAAGCCCTGAAGGGGATAGCTGTCCCAGCCGTGCCCCCACAGCGGCGCATCTCGGAACACGCGCCAGGCGTTGCGCCATTCGAGGTCGCGGGCGGACATGGCGAAAGAGCTGCCCTCTATCCGCTGCAAGGCGGTTTCCACCTGACTGATGCCCAGCCAGCCCAAGACGGCGTTCAGCGAAAACTGCACCGCCACCACCATGCCCAGCGCAAACAAAGTAATCAACAGCAGGCGGTTGCCTCCGCGCCCCTGCCGCCACCGCCAAAACAAGGCCAGCAGGCCGACGGCGGCCACATACAGCAAAATCGTGCGCGAATTGACCAGCCCCATAGTACCCGACAGGAACAGCACCGCCGCCGCGCCGAGCAGGGCATGCAGGCGGCGTTGCGACCACAACCACGCCGCTGAAAGCAGGCCCCACATCAGGTAATGCCCCAAATGATTGCGCTGGCCGAGCTGGCCGGTAATATTGTTTTTCGCCCCCAAGGCCAGATAACCCGTGAAATGGCTTGTCCAGCCCGCATACTGCATCACCGCCACCGCCGCCTGCAGGCAGCCGCCGATCAGCAAAACCCAGGCCAGCGCGGCGGTAACCCGTTCCTGCCCCAGCGAGGCTACCCAACCCCGGCAGGCCCATGCCGCCAGCGACAGCACGACGAACGCCCAGGCCGCCATATCGCTCATGCCTAGATAATCCAGCCCCATCACCCGCGCCTGTACATGCCAAAAGGCCGCCAGCAAGAGGAAATACACCGTTCCGCGCGGCGGCAATACATTTAGACGGCCTGTGGCGAAAGTCAGCAGCACCAACAGCAGCGCGAACACCAGCGAACCGCTTTCCAAATAAAAACTGCTCAAAGGGCCGACGCGCAAAATCGATAAAAACGGCACCGCCGCAATCAGGAAAAAGGCGGACAACAGCCAAGCAAACGCCCACGCGCCGCCCTTGTTGGTCAGGGAAAAATCATCACGCATGAGTACGCTCCCGAATCCGTTTCACATACAGCAGGCAGGAAACGAAATACAGCAAACTGAGCACCACCGCCCCCGCCGCACACCACCGTCCGGCGGGCGTATGGTCGAACAAACGCATCACCGCCTCGGCGAAATACAGCAGAATCATCATGCACGACCACTGAAACGTATATACGCGGCCTTTCAACACCCCCGCCAGCGGCAGGCATAAGGGCAAAGCCTTCAAAGCCAGCCAGGAGCCGCCCTCGCGCAACGGCGCGAACCACAATTCCCAGGCCAGGCACAGCGCAATCAAGGCCGACAGGCTGAACACCGCCAAACGCTGCGGCAGAAGGGCATGATTGGTTTTATCCATTTTTCAAATCTTTATATCCATAACGGTTGCGGACAGGCCGTCTGAAAACCCCGCCTGCTGCGTATGCCCAAACGGGGCTTCCGCAACAGGCGCGGTTGTCGCGAAAGTTAAAATGAAGCCGGCGGACGGCGGATTGCAGCCCTGCCGATGGCGGGAAAAGCATGAAACGCAGCGTCCGCAGCGAGGCGCGCATTATAGGCCAAGGCCGTCTGAAAACGAAGCATCCGCAGCGGGGCGCAGTTCGGGGTGGGCAAGGTTGCTGCGCCTTCTGCGCGGGCGCGGTTTTCAGACGGCCTGTTTCAATTCCCGTCATGCAGCAGGTATAATGCGGCCTATTTTCAACAAAGGCCGTCTGAAACCTTTGCCGAACATTGTGTGCGCACAAGATTGGGCAAAGGTTTTATTCGGAAAAACGACCGCGCCGCCCGTCGGCGTTCCGGCGTTTCCGGCGTATGGAAACCCCGCTTCCCGGCTTGAGCCGCGGTTTGGCCTTGCCGCCGCGTTTCCCGCCGAAGCAGTGTTTCAGACGGCCTGCTTCACGGAATCCCTATGCTGAAAAAACTCTGGCGCAAAGTGGCGGGCAAACCCGCCGCCGAAGCCGTCAAAACCGTCCTGCCGTTAGAGCGGCACGGCTTTACCGCCGACCACATCAGCTTCGCCGCCGAAAAAGTCGTCTCACGCCTGCAACAGGCCGGCTATGAAGCCTATGTGGTCGGCGGCGCAGTGCGCGACCTCCTGATCGGCGCGGAACCGAAAGACTTCGACGTCGCCACCAACGCCACGCCCGAAGAAGTCCGCGCCGTCTTCCGCCGCAGCCGCATCATCGGCCGCCGCTTCCGCATCGTCCACGTCATGGTGGGGCCCGAAACCATCGAAGTTACCACCTTCCGAGGCGGCGGCAAGGCAGTGCAGAACGAGCAGGGTCGGATTATGAAGGACAACACCTACGGCACGCTGGCCGAAGACGCGGGGCGGCGCGACTTTACCTGCAACGCCCTCTATTTCGACCCTGTGAAAGGCGAAATCATCGATTTCCACAACGGCGTCGAAGATGTCAAAGCCCGCAGGCTGGTGATGATAGGCGACCCGGCCGAACGCTATCAGGAAGACCCCGTCCGCATCCTGCGCGCCGTTCGACTGGCGGGCAAACTCGGCTTTACGGTGGAAGAACGCACCGCCGCACCGATTGCCAAATACGCAGGCCGTCTGAAAGAAGAGCCGCCCGCCCGCCTGTTTGACGAAATCATGAAACTCCTCTTTTCAGGCTACGCCCGCCGCTGCCTCGACCAGTTTCACACATTGGGCATAGACACCCCCATCCACCCGCTGCTCGACGCATTGCAGCAGGCATCGCGCGGCGGCAGGCCGAACATGGTAACCGCCTCCCTGAAAAGCACCGACGAACGCCTGCGCGCCGACAAATCCGTTTCCGTCGGCTTCGTCCTCGCCGCCCTGATGTGGGAACCGCTCAACGGCTATTGGCAAAAACGCATGGAACGCGGCGAAAAAGCCGCCCCCGCCCTGACGGAAGCCATTGCCGAACTGCGCGAAACCATGGAAAAAGGCTGGGGCGTGCCGCAAAAATACGCCGCCACCATGCGCGAAATCTGGGTATTGCAGCCCCAGTTCGACAACCGCCGCGGCGCACGGCCGCACCGCCTACTGGCGCAGGCACGGTTCCGCGCCGCCTACGACTTCCTCATGCTGCGCGCCCAGCTCGGCCAAGCCGCCCGCGAACTGGCCGACTGGTGGACGACATTCCAACATGCCGACGAAACCGAACGCGCCGCCATGACCGCCGCCGCCCCGCAAAACCCGAACGAAGGCACGAAAAAACGCCGCCGCCCGCGCAAACGCAAAAAAAGCGGCAACGCCGCCGCCGAAGCCTGACTTCGGCCGACAGACAAAGGCCGTCTGAAAACCGATTTTCCGCAAACTGTCTTTCAGACGGCCTCAAATACCCTTCCAACCGATTAACCTTATTTACAGGAAACCCAAAATGGCAGCCTACAACATCCAAAAAGTCCTGTCCGTACACCACTGGACGGACGCCTATTTCACCTTCACCTGCACCCGCGACGAATCCCTGCGTTTTGAAAACGGCCAGTTCGTCATGGTCGGCCTGATGGTGGACGGCAAACCGCTGATGCGCGCATACAGCGTCGCCAGCGCGAACTACGAAGAACACCTCGAATTTTTCAGCATCAAAGTGCAGGACGGCCCGCTGACCAGCCGCCTGCAACACCTCAAAGTCGGCGACGAAGTCCTCATCAGCAAAAAGCCCACCGGCACACTGGTGGCCGGCGACCTCAATCCCGGCAAACACCTCTACCTGCTTTCCACAGGTACAGGCATCGCCCCCTTCCTGGCTGTTACCAAAGACCCTGAAATCTACGACATGTTTGAAAAAGTGATTTTGGTGCACGGCGTGCGGTACAAAAAAGATTTGGCCTATTACGACCGTTTCACCAAAGAATTGCCGAACGACGAATACCTGGGCGAAATGATCCGTGAAAAACTGATTTACTACCCCATCGTTTCCCGCGAAGACTACGAACACCACGGCCGCCTGACCGACCTGATGGAAAGCGGCAAGATGTTTGAAGACATCGGCCTGCCCAAAATCAACCCGCAGGACGACCGCGCCATGCTGTGCGGCAGTCCCGCCATGTTGAAAGACACACGCCGCGTATTGAACGATTTCGGCCTGGTCGAATCGCCCAAAGTCGGCGTGCGCGGCGATTTCCTGATTGAACGCGCGTTCGTCGATCAATAAGCCGCCCCAGCCTTATAGGCCGTCTGAAAAAAAAACACCGCCCCGAAACCGCATTCCGGCTTCGGGGCGTTCGTATTGCAAAAACAACGCAGACAATACTGTCAACACCACTATCATCGCAAACACCGCGACTGGGACGATGATTACGATGATTGGGACGATTACGACGACGATTAAATCCGCAGTGTAAATATCTGAAAAAAGGCCGTCTGAAAGATTCAGACGGCCTTTTGTGTGCCGGAAAACCCTGTCAGGCCGGTTCCGCCATTTCCAACGCCTGTTTGATGTCTACGGCGACGACGCGCGATACGCCTTTTTCCTGCATGGTTACGCCGACGAGCTGCTCTGCCATTTCCATGGTCAGGCGGTTGTGGGAGATGTAGAGGAACTGGGTTTGCGCCGACATTTCTTTGACCAGGTTGCAGAAACGCGAGGTGTTGGCGTCGTCCAGCGGGGCGTCGACTTCGTCCAGAAGGCAGAAGGGGGCGGGATTGAGGCTGAACAGGGCGAACACGAGGCTCATGGCGGTGAGGGCTTTTTCGCCGCCGGAGAGGAGGTGGATGGTGCTGTTTTTCTTGCCGGGCGGGCGCGCCATGATGGACACGCCGGCGGTCAGGAGGTCGTCGCCTATCATTTTGAGGGTGGCTTCGCCGCCGCCGAACAGGGTGGGGAAGAAGGTTTGGACTTTGCCGTTGACGGCATCGAAGGTTTCTTTGAAGCGCGCTTTGGTTTTGTCGTCGATTTGGGCGATGGCTTCTTCCAAAAGGGTAATGGCTGCCTGCACGTCTTCGCTCTGGCTGCGGTAGTAGCCGTCGCGTTCGCGCGCTTCTTCGAGTTCTTGCAGGGCGGCGAGGTTGACGGCGCCGAGGGCTTCGATTTGCTGGGTGAGGCTGCCGATGCTACTGTTCAATACTTTCGGCGATTCTTTCGCCAACGCTTCGAGCGCGTCCAAATCGGCGGCGCGTTCGGTCAGGTTTTGATGGTAGCGTTTGGCGTTGATCAGGGCTTCCTGCTGCTGCAACAGGGCGGTTTGGGTGGCGGCCTGAAGCTGCGGCAGCTTGGTTTGCAGGGCTTGTACGCGGGCGTATTGCTCCCTGCCCTGCTCCTGAATCTGCGCGAGTTTTTCCTGCACGGCGATGTATTCTTCGTCCAGCGTGTGCACGGCTTCGGTCAGCTCGTCGAGCTTGATGTGCTGCTCGTCGTTTTGGAACTCGGTTTCATAGGCGAGGGCAAGCTCTTGCTGGCGTTCTTGCCAGTCCAGGGTTTGCTGTTCGAGCCGGACGATTTGCTGTTGGCAGTTTTGTTTTTGCTGGTTGAGTTTGTGGACGGCGACTTCGGCCAGCCCGTATTGGCGGTTGGCTTCCAGCAGGGCAAGCTGCGCCTGTTTCAGACGGCCTTGCTGCTCTTGGCGGCTGTGTGCGGTAGTTTGCTGCTGGTGTTCGAGTTCGGCGGCGGCTTCCTGCAAAGTAACAATGTCGTCTGAAAGCCCGTCGGACGTGTGTTGCAACACGGTCTGTTCTTCCGCCAACTGCGCCAGTTCGCGCTCGATGTGTTCGCGGCGGATTTGCCCTTGGTTGGTGCGCGCCAGAAGTTCGGCGGCGCGTTGCTGCGCTTGGCTGTATTGGCGCGTGTGCTGCTGTTGCTGCTGCATCAGGTTTTTGTGCTGCACTTCGGACGAGCGCACGGTAGCCTCCGCCTGTTTGAACGCGGCTTCGGCGGCGGAGAGTTCGGGAGCGAGGTTTTCCAGTTCGGACGCGATGCCGTCGAGGCGCGCTTTTTGGGCAATCAGGCTTTCCTGCGCGGGTTTGGCATAGAGCAGGACGCTGACTTTGTCGACCTGATGGCCTTCGGGCGTGAGCCAGATTTGGTGTGCGCCCAAATCGCTTTGATGAGCGAAGGCGTAGCTCAAATCGGGCGCGCACAATACGCCGTCGAGCCAGTGGTGCAATGCCGTCTGAAACGGCGGCTGCGTTTGGATTTGGTTCAGCAATGCCTGTACGGGCAGGGATTTTTTGATGCCGCCGGAGAGGTCGTCTGAAAGCCATGCCGCCTGCCCTTGCGGCAACGGCGCGGGCGGGACAAAGCCGTGTGGCACGGCGCGGGCGTGCAGGCGTTCGGCCAGGATGACGGACAAGGCGTGTTGCCACTCGGCGGGGGCGGTGATGTGTTGCCACAGTTGCGGCGCGGCGGCGTGGTCGGTTGCCTGCCAGAAGTCGGCGGTTTCCTGCTGTTGCGACAGGATTTGCGATAACGCCTGCTGCTGCGCCTGCAAGGTGATGTGTTGCTGCTTCAGGCTTTGGAAGCGGCTCGAGGCCGTCTGAAATGCCTCGCGGGCGGCGTGTAAGGCTTCTTCGGCGGCGATGATTTGTTCTTCGTAATGCTCTTGCTGGCTTTGCAACAAGGCGGCGGCTTCCTGCGCGGCGGCGGTTTCCGCTTCGTCGGGCAGGTTCAGGGCTTGGTTTTCCTGTTTCAGACGACCTTTGCGCTCTTCGTGCTTGGCAACGGTTTGTTCGGCATGGGCAAGCTGCTGCTGTTTCAACGCCAGTTCGCGGCGGATGCGGTTTGCCTCGTCCTGCTGGGTTTGGAAGGCGGCGTTGAGCGTGGCTTGGGCTTCTTCCAATTCGGGCAGACGCTCTTCGTGTTCGGCAACCTGCATCGCCCATTCTGCCAACTCGGTTTGCTTTTCTTCGGCCTGCAACTCGTTTTCCTCAAGCTGCACGCGGATTTGCTGCTGCTCCTGATGGATGCGCTGCATCTGCGCCTGCGCCGCCTGTTTGTCGCGTTCGATGCGTTGGTGCAGGTTTTGCTGATGGCGGATTTGTTCTTCCAAACGGGCAATCTGCTCGCGCAACACGCCGCGTTTGTTGCTCAATTCATGCACCGCCTGCTGCTGCGATTGTTCGGCGGTCTGCAAGGCGTGCACTTCTTCATTTAACTCCTGAACCTGCGCGGCGGTTTCGTCCTGCTGCGCCTGCAAAGACTGATGCTGCGCGGTCGCCTTGTCGGCGGCGGCAAGCGATTGCTGCCATTGGGCGTAATCGAGCAAATCCTGTTGTTGGTTCAACTGCGCAGTCAGGGATTTGTAGCGTTCGGCGGTTTCCGCCTGTTTCTCCAGCTTTTCCACCTGACGCGCCAACTCGTTCTGCAAATCGCCCAAACGCTGCAAATGCTCGCGCGTGTCTTTCAGACGACCTTCCGTCTCCTTGCGGCGTTCCTTATATTTGGACACACCCGCCGCCTCCTCGATATAGGCGCGCAACTCCTCCGGCCGCGCTTCGATGATGCGCGAAATCATTCCCTGCTCGATAACGGCATAACCGCGCGCGCCCACGCCCGTACCCAGAAACAAATCAGTAATGTCGCGGCGGCGCACAGTCTGATTGTTGATGAAATAAGTCGATTCACCCTGACGCGTCAACTGCCGCTTGATGCTCACCTCGGCATACTGTCCCCACGCCCCCTGCAAACTGTGGTCGCTGTTGTCAAACACCAGCTCCACCGAAGCCCTCGGCGCAGGACGGCGCGTCGCCGCACCGTTAAAAATCACGTCCTGCATACTCTCGCCGCGAAGCTGCTTAGCCGAAGCCTCGCCCAACACCCAGCGCACCGCGTCAATCACATTCGACTTGCCGCAGCCGTTCGGCCCGATAACCGCAACAAGCTGCCCCGGCACATGAATCGTGGTCGGGTCGGTAAAAGATTTGAAGCCGGAGAGTTTGATGTGGGTCAGGCGCATGGGATAAGGACGGGGAGAAAAGCGGGGTATTCTAAATGAAAACAAAAAATCTGTCAGATAACAGGGATTTCGATTGTTGAGTCTGGAGGTTGAATAATATGGTAATAATATTACGAAGAATTTTGCGGAATAACCGTTTGTCTGTAATAAACTGCCGTTTAATTCCACCAAGGGTAAACGGAGTGTAAATTCGTATATCATGTAGGATAAAGTAAATCTAACTGCGCCTATTACTTTTGAGTTATGGTCAGTAGGTTGAATTTGATAATTTATTCCACTGGCGGTTGTTTTTTATTACTGCGCCATATTTGTATGGCATGATATTTTAAATTCTGTTGGTGGTTTGTCACTTAAATTTAGCAATTTAAATTGTATAAACTGGAGTTTATGGGTGAATGAAAACGTGTAATAAAATTAGCCTGCTGGTTTTATCTGTAATCTTGGCAGGTTGTTCTACCAGTGGTCAAAGGGAAAGATGGATTGATGTTGTAGATGGCGGATACAACACGGATGTGCCGGCAGATAGGGCATCGGTTGTATTTTATCGTCAGGCGGATGCACTTGATGGACCTACTGTAAATATATATACAAATAACCAATATATGGGTTCATTGCAGCCTAATGCCTACCGTCAAGAAATTGTATGCGCCAAAAATCAACGTTTTTTTGCTGAATTTACTAAGTGGGATAAGGCTTATTTAGAGAAGGCGAGTAAAGGGAATTACTATAATCTTCCTGAAGGGGCTGTCTCATTTTTTAGGGTTGTTAAAAATGAGAATGGACACCCTGAGTTAGAAGCTGTTTCTCCAGAGCAGGCGGAAAGCGAAATGAAGGGAGTAAAGCGCCAGAATCATACTTTGTCTAGGGTATCTGCAAATCAAGATTGCTCCTCTTTTGTTATGAAGAAATATACGTTGGAGGCATCCGCGCTGTTTTATTTTAATAAGTCGTCGTATCAAGATATGTTGCAAAAAGGTAAGGAGGAGATTGCCACCATTGCTCAAGAGATTCAGCAAAATGCAGGACAGATTGGTGGTATTTCTGTGATAGGTCATACAGATCCGGAAGGTCGGCATGATTATAACGATAAATTATCTTATCAAAGGGCAGCTACGGTAAAACAAGTATTGGAGGAAAATGGTGTTTCTTCCCATTTGATATTACTTGAGGGTAAGGGGGCTCGGGAGTTGGTAATTTCTAACTGTCGTGTTAAGTACCCGAATAATGCAAAAGATCGGCAGGAATGTGATCAGCCAAATCGTCGTGTAGAAATTGTTGTGCATGGTTTGGGAAAATAAGTCAGTAGTAATAAAACATTTAATAAATAGGTGAAAATAATGTCTAAAAATATTACATTAAATATCAATAATTCTAAATCAACTATTGAGACAATGCAGTTTAAGACGGCTGGTGGTCAAGCGCTCCGTATTCCGGCGCAAAATAAAGTTAATTATCAATTTATTGATGATGCGACAGGGTTTGGTCCTGAGAATATTATGACTAAACGCGTTGGCGATAATTTGGAAATCGCATTTGAAGGGACGGATATATCTAATCCGGATTTAATTATTGAGGGATATTATGCTGATGCTGCTGCGGCGGAAAGTGGAAGTATATTGGTAGGGCAGCATGAAAATGGCAGTATGTACCCTTATGTTCCGGAAAGTACAATGCAAGAGGAAGCTGTGACAATGCTGGCCGAGGATGTTGCAGCAGGTCAGGCACTGGGTGGTGAGCTTATCGCAGCTGGAGCGTTGAGTCCTTTGTGGGGAGCTGCTGGTGCCGCATCATTGGCAGCAATAGGGGGGGCTGCTTCTGCCTCCAAAGGAGGAGGGGATACTAATCAGGCACTTACTGTTAGTTTGAATGCTCCTGATTTAACAACTGATAAATCTCCTGTTATCTCAGGTACAACGACGGCCGTGCCAGGTAGCATGGTAACTGTCACTGTTAAGGATGCCAATGGTGATGTCCAAGAAGTGACGATACCGGTTGATGAGGAAGGTAAATTTGCGGTTCGGATGCCTAATCCGTTGGCTGTGGGTGATTATACTGCTTCAGCTGTTGTTGTTAATTCTGACAACGGACAACGTGCTGCTGTTAGTGATCCTGGTTCTGTCATTGAACCCCTTACAATTACGGTTGATGCTCCTGATAATACTACTGATAACACCCCCATTATTACAGGCACGACGAATGCGTCTCAAGGTTCTATAGTGACGCTTGTTGTAACTGATAGCAAAGGAAATCAGCAAACAATTCGTGTGCCAGTAGATGAGGAAGGCAATTATTCAGTTGAGGTGCCGGCAGCATTACCAGATGGCAATTATACTGTTGATGCTGTGGTAATTGATCCTGCGCAAAATCAGGCAGTAGCACAAGATCCTGGTTCTGTTGACACAACTGCGCCGGTGATTACCGTAGACGCACCGGACGGCGTCAGCACAGACAACACTCCGCTGATCAAAGGCCACGTTGAAGGCGTACCTGCGGGCAGCACCGTGACCCTGGTGGTGACCGATGCCCAAGGCGCAAGCCAGACCGTCACCGCCCAAACCGACGCCAACGGCGACTACCAAGTTGAAGTACCGGGTGCCTTGGCAGACGGCGTGTACACCGTTGACGCGAGCGTGAGCGACGCAGCTGGCAACAGCAGCACCGCCCAAGACAAAGGCGAAATCGACGCGACCGCGCCGGTGAT
>NZ_FOPS01000022.1 GCF_900113545.1 Neisseria elongata subsp. elongata
TTTCGGCTGTTGGGGAAAAAGGAATTTTGCAAAGGTCTCTGCCTGTCCGATTTTAAAACTTCACGTTCACGCCGCCGGTAAAGCTGCGGCCCATTTGCGGCGTATCAGAGAGGAAGCTGCTATGGGCGTAAACGGATTGGTTGAGCAGATTGTCGGCTTTGACATACCAATTCCACTCGCCATAGCGCGTATTGCGGCGGTAGTTTGCGCCGAGGTTGAGCATATGGTGTCCGGGCGTGCGTGTTTCGTAGCGGGCGAGTTTGTTTTGGGCGAACACGCGGTAGTAGTCCAAATTGGCATCGATACGGTCGGTCAGCGAGGCTTTCAGGTGGAAGCCGAGGCGCGCAGCCGGAACGCGAGGCGCGTTTTGGTCGTCCTGTGCGATGAAAGGACGGTTACCGTAAGCATCTTCCCTGCCGGGTAGGGAAGGCAGGTTTTTCAGACGGCCTCGTACATAGTCGCCGGAAACGCCGATGCGGTAGCGCGGTGTCGGTTTGAAGTAGATTTCGCCTTCCGCGCCGTAGAAGTCGGCGCCGGATTGGTTGTAGCGCACGAGCTTCATTTCGCTGTCGTCTTCGATGGATTTGGGGCCACGTCCGTCGTTTAAGGTTTGGGCGTAAATGTAGTTGCCGAAACGGTTGCGGTAGAGTGCCAGATTGTATTGCCAGCGGTCGCCTTCGTAGCCCAGCGCGAGTTCGATATTGTTGGAACGCTCTTTGTTGAGGTGTTTGTTGCCGACTTCAAAGGTGTTGGTGGCAACGTGTTTGCCGTGTGCGTACAACTCTTGCGTTGACGGCAGGCGTTCTTGATGGGAGGCGGTCAGGCTGAGTTTGTGTTGTGGCGTGAAATACCAGTTGCCGGAAAGCGCGAACGAGCGGGCGGTTTGGCGGTGCGCGCCGAGGTCGGGCAAGGGTTGGTTGTAGTAGTTTTCCCGATCAATCAATGCCTTGTCGTACTGAATGGCGGCTTTTTGTTTTTCCACGCGTACGCCGCCTTCAAGCGAGAAATTGTCCCAATTTGCCTGTTCTACGCCGAAAAAGCTGTAATGATGCACATCGTTGTCGATCAACATCGGCTGTTGGACGGTTTCGGGAATGGCGGAAAGCGCGCTGGATTTTTGGGTGAGGTATTGCACGCCCCAACTGCCTTTCAGACGACCTATGGGCAGGTGGCGCAATTCGATACGGGCGTTTTGCGTTTTGTTTTTAAAGAAGTTTTCTACCGCATCGCCCGCTTTTTCGTCGTGGCGGTAGTCGTTGCGGTTCAAATGCACGCGCAGGGCTTCGAAACCGGGGAGCGGCTGCTTCCATTCGGCGCGGATTTCGTAGCGTTTGTTGCGCAGATCTATCCACGGTCTGCCGCTGTGGGCGTGCGCGTGTGCATTATCGTCGTCGTGGAAGCCACAGCTCAAGCCCGGATTGTCGTAATCGATGTCTTCTTCGGTCAACAGGTGCGGATAAAGCTGCAAATAGCGTTTGTTAATCAAACTCTTCTGCCAGATGATGTCGGCGTGGCAGTCGTCGTAGAGGTGACTGTGCGCAGGCAGACCGTAGCGGTCACGACGGTCGCTGTACGCCGCGCCGATAAAGCCTTTCTCGCCCACCCAAGACAGCCCGATGCTGCCTGTTTGCGAATCGGCATGGCTGTCGGGCAGGCGTTTCAGACGACCTTCTTCCTTACGGTAACGCGGTACGGCGTAGTCGCCTGATTTGCGGTACAGCCCTTCCGTGTGCAACACGAAGTTTTTACCCAGTCCGACATTGATGCCGCCGGACGTGAGTTTTTCCAAATTGCCACTGCTCAAACGCAGCCCCAGTTCGCCCGATACGCCGTTTTCAGGCATTTTTTCGGGGATTTTTCCGTCGGCAACATCCACCAAGCCCGCCACATTGCCCGAGCTGTACAACAGCGTTACCGGCCCGCGCAGGATTTCAACCTGTTGCGACAAGGCGGTGTCCACCATCAGGGCATGGTCGGGCGAAAAATCCGCCATGTCGCCCGTTTCCCCGTGATGGTTCAACACTTTAATCCGTCTGCCCGTCTGCCCGCGTATCACAGGCGCGGACGCGCCGCCGCCGTATTGTGAAGCATGGACGCCCGGCACGCCGTTGAGCGCGTCGCCGAGATTGACGGATTTTTGCCGCAAAGTATCGCCGGCGATGATTTTGTCGGAGGCAGTCGAAGTGTGCAGCAGCCCCGAAGTGGCGCGCGGACGGCTTTTACCGACGACGGTAACCTCTTCCAAGTCAACCGACTGCTCGGTTTCATGCGCTTGGGAGAGGATGGGGGTGCTGATTAAAAGAATAGATAAAACGATGGGTTTGAGTGTGGTTTGTGTCATTTTAGTTTCTCATCATATTTCGAAAGGCTGTTATTATATAGCATTTTATTGTTTATATGATAAGATTTTTGAGAAAAAAAGGCCGAGACCTTTGCAAAATTCCTTTTTCCCCGACAGCCGAAATCTAATTAAAGATTTTTGGCTGTTTTTGTTTCAAATATCCACTGATTCTACTCAAATACCCCCTTAATTCTCCCCGGATACCCGA